>NZ_UFQB01000024.1 GCF_900496965.1 Achromobacter agilis | reverse complement strand
GGCGATGCCGCCGCGAACCGTGGCCAGGGGCAGGGGCGCCAGGCCAGCCAGGGCGGGGGCGCGCGCGAACGGCCCCAGGGCGGCGCGCAGGCGCCGCACGACCGGGCCTCGGGCATGTCGACGCAAGACCGTCAGGCCGCCGCCCAGCGCCAGCGCGCGGACGAATCCGCGGCGCGCAATCGCGGCCGCGCATCCAACAGCACCAATGCGCTGAGCGACGCCGGCAACGGTGAACGCATGCGCCAGCAGAGCCATCGCGGCGAGATGAGCCGCGGCGGCGGAGGCGGCGTCCCGCGTGGCGGTGGCGGACATGGTGGCGGAGGGCGCGGCGGTGGTGGTGGCGGACATTTCGGCGGCCGGAGATAAGCACCATGGAAAACAGAGCTTTCATGACTTTTGCCCGTTTGCGCGCGCTGGGCGCCGCCTCGGCGCTGGCGCTCGGGCTGGCGGCTCCCGCCGCGGGGCAGAGCCTGTATCCCAGCCCGCAGGCGGCCGCGGATGCTTTCGTCGACGCGATGGCGACCGGCGACCTCGACGGGCTGGCCAAGGTGCTGGGGCCGAACCATCAGCGGATCGTGCCCGGCGGCGTGGCGCAAGAAGACATTTACCGCTTCCTGGCGGCCTGGTCCCGCAAGCATGAAATCGTCGCGGACGGCGGCCGTTCGTGGCTGGGGGTCGGCGACTCGGGCTGGACGCTGCCGGTGCCCATCGTGCGCGCTGGGCACGGCTGGCGCTTCGATCCGGCGGCCGGCACGGCGGAAATCCGCCGCCGCGCGATCGGCCGTAATGAGCTGACCGCCATCGAAACCCTGCAGCAGTTGCAGGCGGCTCAGGCCCGCTACAAGGACGGCGTGGGCCAGGGGCGCTATGCAGACCGCCTGGTCAGCCGGCCCGGCGAGCGGGATGGCCTGTACTGGCCAGAGCTGCCCGGTTCGCCGCAGCAGGCTTTCGGGCCGAACGCCTTGACCATGGGGCCGGACGTGCCCCTGGACGATGCCTATTATGGGTATCGCTACAAGGTGATCCCCGGTGGGCGGGACAATGCATATCGCATCGTTGCATGGCCGGCGCGCTACGGCCAGACCGGCATCGGGTCCTTCGTCGTCGGCCCCGAGGGCGGCGTGCTGGAGGCCGATCTGGGACCCTCGTCCGCGGCGCGCGCGGCGGCGCTGCGCGAGCGCGATATCACTACGGGAAACTGGGTGACCGCGGACGTGCAACCCATTGGCATCAAATGACTTTTTCGGTTTTCGGGGGCGGATGGGAACACGCTTGTTGCTGGGTCGCAACAGGCGTGTGAGTTTGTCGCGAAAGCCCGGGTTGACGCGCTTTTGTCAGGCCGCCGTGCCTACAATGGCGAGCATCGGGACCTAGCCCGATTTCCCCTTGCCGGACCTAGAAATTGAACCCCATGCATTTTGTCCGCTACGCCCTATTCGGCGTAGGGATGGCGCTTAGCGCCGCGGCGGCATCTGCCCCGATTTTCGTCCTGAACTCCCTGGACGCCAACGTCAGCATCATCGATCCGGCCACCTACAAGGAATTGCGGCGCGTGCCCACGGGCAAGGAGCCGCACCACCTGTATCTCACGCCCGACGAAAAGTCCCTCATGGTGGCCAATGCCACGGGCGACACGATCACGCTGATGGACCCCAAGACGGGCGAGGTGCAGCGTACCCTGACGGGCATCGTCGATCCCTACCAGCTGCAGTTTTCGCCGGACATGAAGTGGTTCGTCACGGCGGCCAACCGCCTGGACCACATCGATATCTACGCATGGAAGCCGCTGGAAAAGGGATTCGACCTGACGCTCGTCAAGCGCATCCCGGCGGGCAAGACGCCCAGCCATATCATGATCGACAAGAACAGCACGACGGCCTACGTGACGCTGCAGGACAGCGACGAGCTGATCGCCATCGACCTGGCCACGCAGACGCCGAAATGGACGGTGCCCGTGGGCAAGACCCCCGCCGACGTGTTCCTGACGCCCGACCAGAAAACGCTGCTCGTCGCCTTGACCGGCGACTCCTACGTCGAGGCCTATGACGTCAGCAACGGCCCGGCCAAGCTGGTGACGCGCATCAAAACCGCCGCCGGCGCGCACGCCTTCCGCGCGCAGGGCGACCACCGCCACCTGTTCGTGAGCAACCGCACGGCCAATTCCATCAGCCGCATCGACATGCAGACGCTTGCCGTCACCGACACCTTCCCGGTGCCCGGCGGCCCGGACTGTATGGACGTGCTGGCCGACGGCAAGACGCTGCTGGTCACGTCGCGCTGGGCGCGCAAGCTCACCGTGGTGGACCTGGAGCAGAAGAAGGTCTCCAATCAGGTGCCGGTGGGCAAGTCCCCGCACGGCGTCTGGACGCTGAACCATGCGCCGACCCGATAGAAAGAGCCCCCACGCTGCGCACGCTGCGCGTGCTTGCTGCCCCCCGAGGGGGCGTCTTTTGCCTTGGGGCGGCCCTGCGGCAAAAGAAGGCCCCCACGCCGCGCGTGCTTTCATGGGCTTGCCGCGCAAGTTCGCGGCAGCGGCGGTTCTGGCGCTGCTTGTTCCCGTTGCAGGCGCCGCGGAGCAGGCCACTTGCGACAAGCCCGTCTACCTGACGTTCGATACCGGCCACATGGGCGTGGCGCCGCTGGTGGCCGAGGTGCTGGCGCGGCATCATGTGAAGGTCACGTTTTTCCTGGCCAACGAACGCACGCTGACCGGCGGCTCCAGCCTGGATGACGTCTGGGCGCCGTGGTGGAAGGCGCGCGCGGCGGAAGGCCACGCGTTCGGCTCGCACACCTACGATCACGTCTACTGGCAGGGCGACCTGCCCGGCGGCAAGTTCCGCGTCAAGCCCAGCGCCGGCCCCGATGCGGGCAAGCGCGCCGAATGGACCGCCGAACAGTATTGCGCCGAGATCAAGCGCTCCGTCACCCGTTTCCACGAGATGACGGGGCAGAACATGCTTCCGCTGTATCGTGCGCCGGGCGGCAAGACGTCGCCCGCGCTGTTGCGGGCCGCCAAGGCCTGTGGGTTCGAGCAAGTGGGCTGGGCGCCCGCCGGCTTCCTGGGCGACGAACTGCCCAGCGACAAATACCCCAATGCCCGCCTGCTGGACCAGGCGCTGCGCACCATCAAGCCCGGCGACATCCTGCTTGCCCATCTGGGCATCTGGTCGCGCCAGGATCCCTGGGCGCCGGCCGTGCTCGAGCCGCTGATTGAAGGTTTGCAGCGCAAGGGCTATTGTTTCGCTACTCTGAACACGCATCCGTCCTATCGCGGCTGGATCGCCACCCATCATTGACCATGGATACGCTTAGTCAACTTTTCGGAGAATGCCAGCAATGGATCTTCGAGACGGCGATTCAGCCCGCGCTGTTTCATCTGGGCCTGAGCAACTTCATCGAGGACGGCTATGACGCCACGATGTGGCTGCTGGTCGGCCTGCTGCAGGTCGCGGTGCTGGTCCTGGTCTTCGGCCCCCTGCAACGCCTGCGGCCGGTAGAGCCCGTCACCGACCGCCGCCAGATCGGCATCGACGTGCTGTACACGCTGGTCCACCGGCTGGGCGCGTTCCGGCTGGTGCTGTTCTTCACCATCGACCCGCTATGGGACAGCGTGTTCGGCCAGCTCCACGTATGGGGCTTCGCGGGGTTCCAGCTGGACCAGTACTGGCCCGGCGTGACCGACAAGGCCTGGGTCAGCCTGATCATCTATCTGCTGCTGTTCGACGCGGTGGACTACTTCTACCATCGCGCCCAGCACCGCTTCGGCTGGCTCTGGGCGTTGCATGCCGTGCATCACAGCCAGCGTCAGATGACGATCTGGAGCGACGACCGCAACCATCTGCTGGACGACATGCTGCGCGACGTGCTGGTGGTGTTCGTGTCGCAGCTGGTGGGCGTGCCGCCGGCGCAGTTCGTGATGGTGGTGGCCATTACCCAGCTGGCGCAGAGCTTTTCGCATGCCAACCTGCGCATGCATTTCGGCGCCCTGGGCGAACGGCTGCTGGTCAGCCCGCGTTTCCACCGGCACCATCATTCCATTGCCTACGACGCCTCGTCGCCGGGCCCCGCGGGCGGCTACAACTTCGGCGCGCTGTTCCCCATCTGGGACGTGCTGTTTCGCACCGCCCGCTTCGGCGTGGGCTACGGCCCCACCGGCATCCACGACCAGCAGCCCGAGGCCGGCGGACGGGACTACGGCCGCGGCTTCTGGTCCCAGCAGTGGCTGGGGCTCAAGCGGCTGACGGGTCGCGACCGGGAACCCGCGGGCGTGCCGTCGGATCCGCCGCCCGCCGCCGAGCGCGCCTGACGCGCGTCCCGGCGGCGGCGAACCGCCCCGGCGTCAGCCCGCCCAGCGCGAATTGCGGATGACATCGCAGAAATTGCCGGGCCGGAAGGCCGGTTCCTTGTCGGCGATCACGTCGCCCTTGACGTTGCCGAACGTCGTTTGCGGCTTGTGCCTGATGCCGTCGTAGAAGGCCTGGATGATCTCCTCCTTGAACCGCGGCCCGCGCGGATGGGCCGCCACCACGGCTTCGCGTTGCGCGTCGCTGTATTCGCCATAGGTCAGGCCCAGCACATCCATTTCGACGCCCGCGGTCACCAGCGCGACGACAGGGTCCATGAATTCGGGAATGCCGGGCGTGGTGTGCAGCGCGATCGCCGTCCAGACGAGTTCGATGTCGCGCGGCCCGATGCCGCGGCTTTGCAGAAAATCGCGCGCCGCGTTGGCGCCGTCCACTTCGAAGCGGCAGCAGCCGCTGCTGTGCCGGTGCGTCAGCCCCATGTCGTGGAACATGCAGCCGCAGTACAGCAGTTCCGGGTCGAACTTCAGTCCGCGCCGCCTGCCGGCCAGCGCGCCGAAGTAATAGACGCGGCTCGAATGGTGGAACAGCAGCGGCGATTCGGTATCGCGCACCAGCTCGGTGATTTCACGGGCAAGCTGGCTGTCGGGGATCTGGATGTCGTCGATGGAGAAAGTCATGGCAGAAGCCTTTCGGTAGAGGTTGGCAATTCATTTTGCTGCCGCACTAAAATGGCCTCAATAGGCGTAATACGCCAATTGCTGCCAAATACCGCGATCTGCTGCCATGACCAAAACCATAGCCGTGCTGGCCCTGCCGGGCGTTCAGATGCTTGACGTGTCAGGCCCGCTCGACGTCTTCGCCCAGGCCAACGCGGAGCTGGGGCGCGCGTACTACACGCTGCGCGTGGTGGCCTACGAACCGGGGCCCGTGCGCAGCTCGTCGGGCGTCTGCCTCTTGCCCGACGCAGTCGTGGGCGAGCCGTTGCCGCGCGTGAACACGCTGCTGGTCGCCGGCACGCCGCATGCGTCGCGCGCCGTGCTAAGCACACCGGCGCTGCAATGGATCCGCGCGACGGCGCGAGACGCCCGGCGCTACGGGTCGGTCTGCACCGGCGCCTTCGTGCTGGCCGCCGCGGGCTTGCTGGACGGGCGCCGGGTGACGACGCACTGGAACGCGGCCCGGGAATTGCGCCTGGCCTATCCGCGTGTCGAGGTCGAGGAAGATGCGCTGCACGTGCGCGACGGCAAGCTGCGCACCTCGGCCGGCGTGACGGCCGGGCTGGATCTGGCGCTATCGCTCGTCGAAGAGGACCTGGGGCGCGAGGTGGCGGCGAAAGTGGCGTCGCAGCTGGTGATGTTCTTCAAGCGCCCCGGCGGGCAGCTTCAGTTCAGCCGCAAGGGTCAGGCCGGACCGGTCGGCAGGTCGGTGTTGCAGGAGGTGCAGCGCTGGGTGGCGGCGCACCCGCAGCTGCCGTTGTCGGTAGAGGCCCTGGCCGCGCATGCGGGCCTCAGCCCGCGGCACTTCGCGCGCCTGTTCCACGCGGAGGTCGGCATCACGCCGGCGGCCTGGGTGGAAATGACGCGTGTGTCGGCGGCCCGGGCCCTGCTGGAGGGGGGCGTCGCCACGCCCAAGCAGGTGGCGGCGCAGTGCGGTTTCGCCAACGTGGATACTTTGCGCCGGGCCTTCGTCAAGCACGTGGGGGTGTCGCCCGCGACGTACCGGCGGCACCACGGCAGCGGCCCGGACTGAACGCAGGCCGGCTGCCCGCGGGAGGATCAGGCGCCGGGCAGGGCGTCGTGCGTGGTCTCGCGCTTGATCTCGCCGTGCCGGCGTTCCATTTCCTGGCGCAGTTCGCGGCGCAGCCTGGCTGCTTCCATGCGCTGCTTTTCCTCGAGCGTGCGCGGCGCAAGCGGCGGCACCGCGGTGGGGGCGCCCTGGTCGTCTACCGCCACCATCGTGAAGTAACAGCTGTTGGTGTGGCGCACGAGCTTCTTGCGGATGTCTTCGGTGACGACCTTGATCCCGATTTCCATGGATGTGCGGCCCGTGTAGTTCACGGCGGCCAGGAAGGTCACCAGCTCGCCTACGTGGATGGGTTCACGGAACACGACCTGGTCGACGGACAGGGTCACGACGTACTGGCCGGCGTACCGGCTGGCACAGGCGTAGGCCACCTGGTCCAGATACTTGAGGATGGTTCCGCCGTGCACATTCCCTGAAAAATTCGCCATGTCGGGCGTCATCAGGATGGTCATCGACAATTGGTGGCTAAAGGCGTCGTCCATGGCGGGCGTTGAATCTCGGATAAAACGCCTATGGTAGCGGCAGGCGCCCGTCATGGCTCCGTCTTTTCGGCGTCCTCCGCGTTTTCTTCCTGCGGCGCGTCCCGCAGCGCGGCCGGGGGCACCCACAAGCCGTCCAGCAACGCCGGTTCGGGCCGGTAGACGCGCAGCAACACGCTGACGGGGCCCGAAGGCGGCAGCGGCAGCCAGTTGGACTGCGCGTCGGGCGCCGGGGCCGCATGGCTGATACGCACGTCCAGCGATCCATCGGCGTTGTAGCGCAGGGGATCGCGGCTGCCGAGCGCGTAGCGGCCCAGGGGATTGGCGGCGGGCATGCCGTTGGCGTCGTAGGCGGCCAGCGACCACAGCGCGCCCGCGGGCGGAAGCTGGCCGCTTTCGAAGCGCAGCGCATAGCCGTGCGCGCCGTCCAGCGGTGCGCCCTGGCTGTCGGCGGCCAGCAGCAGTACGGTCAGGTCCTCGGGCAGGCCCGAGCCCGGCTGCGCCTGCGCAGCCAGCGCGCGCCGCAGGTAGGCGTTGCCGTACACGCCGATGCTGCCGGTTTCCTGCTGCCAGCCGTTCACGCCGCGCACGGTGCCGCCCGCGGCAGCCGCCATGCGTTCGCGGGCGGCCCGCAGCCCCCGGCGCATGCCCTGTTTGGCGGGATGGTCGAGTTTGTCGAAATCGAACGGCCGGCCGGGGATCAGGCCGACGCGGCGCAGCTGGGCGAGTACGGGCTGGTCCGTGGGGTGCGGCGGATTCCTGCGCAGCAGCTCGGCCGCGTAGGTGAAGAAGGCGTCCGTCGGCATGGATTCCACTTGCTCTCGCACCGGAGTGGCAAGGTCCAGGGACGGATCGGCGCGCAGCCGCTGTGCCTGCGCCGGGAGGTTCCATTGCGCAAGCGGCGTTAGGATGAAGCCGTCTTGCAAGGCATGGACCTCGGGATAGTCGGCCGGGCCGTCGGCCTGGATCAGGCTCCTGGCCCACACATGGGCGGTGGGTGCGTCGATGCGGGCCATGCCCGAGGGCAGGGTGCCGGTCCAGCCCGGCGGCACGATCGCGGTATTGCCCTTGGCCGTGCCCGTGCTGCGCTTGCCGAACGTGGCGAAGGCGTCGGTCCACATGTCCAGCAGCGTCAGCGTGTAGTGCCGCCCCTGCGTGTCCGGCGTGGACAGCACCACCGGCCCGGCCGTCAGGTCCAGCCAGGCGGCGCTGCGCAGCATGTCGGGGTTGGCCCAGGGCGCGGCGGCGCCCGGCGCCGGCAAGGCGCGGCCGTGCAGGAAGGTGTTGGCTGGCGCGCCTTGCGCGCCCCGCGACGGATGGGTGGCCTGGCGGCGGGTCAGGTCCATCGTCACCAAGGGATAGAAATAGAGATAGCCTTCCATGGCCGTCTGGCGGGCCGATTCGGTCGCGGCGGCGGCCGGGGTGGGCACGGCAGGCGCCGCGCCGGAAGCGGCGGGCGCGAGCGCGGCGGCGAAAGACAGGGCCAGGGCAACAAGGCGGCGCATCGGCGTTCCTACGGACTTGCGGAAAAAGACGGGGATGGCGGCCATCGTAGCAGCGCCGGGAAGGGCCAAAATCCGCGAAAAAACAGGATTCCGACGCCAATTCCAGCGATAGGGCGGCATCCGTGGAAGGCGGGCCGCTGTCCGTGGCCGCGCGCTGCCGCAAGCGCGCACGATCCGCCGGGCGCCGGTGCTATGCTTTTTGATTGGCGTATGGAGATCGAAATGCCCCAGGATGTTGCGAGCGGCGCGGTGCCGCGGTTGACTTCGCTTTCGCACGGCGGCGGCTGCGGCTGCAAAATCGCGCCGGGCGTGCTGTCGGCGCTGCTGGCGCGCTTTGGCCCGGCGGCCAGCTACCCGAACCTGATGGTCGGCACCGAAACCGCCGATGACGCGGCGGTGTACCGGCTCAACGACGAGCAGGCGCTGATCGCCACCACGGACTTCTTCATGCCGATCGTGGACGATCCGTTCGATTTCGGCCGCATCGCGGCGACGAACGCGCTGTCGGACGTGTATGCCATGGGAGGCACCCCGATCATGGCGCTGGCGATCGTCGGGATGCCGATCAATGTGCTGCCGCACAGCGTCATCGCGGATATCCTGCGCGGCGGCGAATCCGTATGCGCGGATGCCGGCATACCGGTGGCGGGCGGCCACAGCATCGATTCCGTCGAGCCCATCTACGGCCTGGCGGCGATGGGGCTGGTGCATCCTGCCCGCGTGAAGCGCAACGCCGATGCCCGCGCCGGCGACGTGCTGATCCTGGGCAAAGGCCTGGGCGTGGGCATCCTGTCGGCGGCGCTGAAAAAGAATCTCCTGGACGTCGCGGGTTACCGCGTCATGATCGATACGACGACCCGCCTGAACCGGCCTGGGGCCGCGCTGGCCGCGCTGGACGGCGTGCACGCGGTGACCGATGTTACCGGCTTCGGTCTGCTGGGCCACGCGCTGGAAATGGCGCGCGGGGCGACACTGACCGCGCGCCTGCGGCTGGAGTCCCTGCCGTGGCTGCCCGGCGTGCAGTCCTACGCGGCGGAAGGCGTCGTCACTGGCGCGTCCGGCCGCAATTGGGCGTCCTACGGCGCATCCATCCGTTTGGGCGCCGCGGTTACCGATACCCAGCGCGCCTTGCTGACCGATCCGCAGACGTCCGGCGGCCTGCTGGTGTCGTGCGCGCCGGAGACCGCCGGCGCGGTGCTGGATCTGTTCCGTGAACAAGGCTTCGATCAGGCCGCCGTCATCGGCGAGATGACAGCCGGCGAGCCCGTCGTGTGCGTGGAATGAACCCCCGGGGGGTGGCCGGCCCTACGCGGTCAGGTCGCGCGCGGTTGCCGCGGCCTGCTCCACCAGCCATTGCATGACGACTTCCGCATCGGGCGTGCTGCGGCGCGCATTGCGGACCAGCCAGTAGGCAAGCTCCGTGGCGCGGGCGGCCTGCCCGCCGACGGCCTCCAGGCGCTTGTCGGCAAGCATCGGCGCGATCAGCGCCAGCCGCCCCAGCGCGATGCCATGGCCCGCCAGCGCCGCATGCACGATCTGGTCGTACTGGTTGAAGCGCAGCATGCCCTTGGCGGCCACCCGGCCCAGGCCGCGCGCATTCAGCCATTCCGACCATTGCAGCCAGGGCCGCGTTGGATCGTCGAATTCCAGCAGCACGTGGCGCTGCAGCTCGCGCGCATCCAGTTCGCGCGCCCCGAGGGAAGGGTGCGCCACCGGCACCACCGATTCTCCGAACAGCCAGACCGCGCTGTCCGGCACGCTGTCGCGCAGGCTGTAACGGATGGCGATGTCCACGTTTTCGCGGTCGATGTCGATGAGCCGGTTGTCCGCGGCCACGCGCACGTCGATATGCGGATGGGCCGCCTGGAAGTCGCCCAGCCGGGGCAGCAGCCAGAGCGAGGCCACGCCGATGGTCGTGGTGATGGTTACGGGCGTGCGGCGTTCGGGCGCGCGCAGCTGTTCGGTCAAATCGCCCAGCTGGCCCAGCCAGACGTCGGCCATACGGAACAACTGGGCGCCTTCGGAGGTGAACGACACGCTGCGGAAGCCGCGCACCAGCAGGGGCACGCCCAAATGCGCTTCCAGCGCCCGGATCTGGCGGCTGACGGCGGACTGGGTGACATGCAGGTCCTGGGCCGCCAGCGTGATGCTCATCCGGCGGCCCACGGCCACGAAGCCGCGGACGAGATCAAGCGGTGGAAGTTTGGCCAGTGGATATGGCATTCGCAAAACTCATGCGTATCGGACAGAAATGTCGCTTGAGCAATAGTACTCCGAGGGCGTTCAATAGGCCTCAGACGATGGATCAATGAGCGGTAGCCCTGCGATCCGCCGTGATCGCCGCCGCCGCGGCGCGGGAGGAAGGCCATGATCCAGGTATGTTGCACTGCGGGAATGTCATTCCGTTTGTCCGGCAGGTCGACTATGCTGCTCAAGCAGGCATCGGGTCTCCGCATCGTGTGTCGCGCCGGCACCTTGTGGATCTCCGAATACCGCCGCTTCGATGACAGCGTGCTGCAGGCCGGCGAATCCGTTACCGTCGGCAGCGATCGCGACGTCGTTCTCAGCGGCCTGCCGGATGCGCAGGTCGCGCTAATTTCCTAGGGTCCTTCCGGAGTTCGTAATGACTGCGTCCCTGCCTGATACGCCCCGCATCGAGATGTGGTTCGATTTCGCCAGCCCCTACAGCTATCTGGCCATCGAGCGCATCGACGCGCTGGCGCAGGACGCCGGCATCCGGGTCGATTTGCGTCCCTTCCTGCTGGGGCCGATCTTCCAGGCCCAGGGCTGGAACGACACGCCGTTCCGGCTCTTTCCCGGCAAGGGCGCGTACATGATGCGCGATATCGCCCGCCTCGCGGACAAATATGGCGTGGTCTACAACCGACCGCGCCTGTTTCCGCGCATGAGCGTGCTGCCCGCGCGTATTGCCCTCCTGGGCCAGGACGAACCCTGGGGCCGCGATTTCTGCGTGGCGGTGTTCCGCGCCAATTTCCAGTACGACCAGGACATCCAGGCCGAGGACGTGGTGCACGAGCTGCTGACGGGCCTTGCGCTGGACGCGGATGCGCTGATCGCCCGAGGCAAGTCCGAGGCCGCAAAAGAAGCGCTGCGGCGTCAGGTCGACCGCGCGCGCAACCTGGGCCTGTTCGGCGCGCCCACGTTTTTCGTGGATGGCGAGATGTTCTGGGGCAACGACCGCCTGGAAGACGCGCTGGACTGGACGCGCCGGCCGGCGGACGCCAGCGCCTGGACGCCGCCCGCCGCCCGCGCCTGAACCCAGGCGCCACGCAAGTTTTTCCTCAACGCTCCTTCAAAAAATGAAGAACGCCAGCAGTGCCTATCGCGGCGCGCCCATGCCGGGCGGCCGTTCGTTCACGCAATTCCGCGCCGCCCGCATCCGGCGCGTGTCGTTCCAGTGGAAGCTGGCCGAACGCGCGGATCCAACGGGAAAGCGCGACCCGAAGGGCGGAACGTAGCCTGGCCCTGACGGTTTCCGGCTTAGCCTCTCGTCACCGGCGCCACCCGCGCCCACTCATCGTCCGAATACAGCCGCGAGCGCAGCAGGAAGCGCTTGCCTTCGGCGCTGTCCAGCGAAAACGCGCCGCCCCGGCCAGGGACGGCGTCGATGATGAGCTGTGTGTGTTCCCAGTAGGCGAACTGGTCCTCGCCCATGTAGAACGGGCAGCCTTCCAGGTCGCCCAGCAGCACGTCCGAGCCGCCCACCATGAATTCCCCCAGCGCATAGCACATGGGCGAACTGCCGTCGCAGCAGCCGCCCGACTGGTGGAACATCAGCGGGCCGTGCTTGGCGCGCAGGGTATCGATCAGTTGGCGCGCTTCGTCGGTCGCGACTACGCGCGGCGTGTGCTCTGCCATGATGTCGTCCTTTCGGGCGCGCCAGGTCGCGAGGCCCGGCGCGCCCGCTGGTCGCGGGTTGGGGATCAGAAGAACCCCAGCTTCTTCGGCGAATAGCTCACCAGCAGGTTCTTCGTCTGCTGGTAGTGGTTGAGCATCATTTTGTGGTTCTCGCGCCCGATGCCGGACTGCTTGTAGCCGCCGAACGCTGCGTGCGCCGGATAGGCGTGGTAGCAGTTGGTCCACACGCGGCCGGCCTTGATGGCGCGTCCCATGCGATAGCACGTGTTGGCGTCGCGCGACCATACGCCGGCGCCCAGGCCGTAGAGCGTATCGTTGGCCAGCGCCAGCGCGTCATCGGCATCCTTGAAGGTCGTCACCGCCACCACCGGGCCGAAGATTTCCTCCTGGAACACGCGCATCTTGTTGTGTCCCTTGAAAACCGTGGGCTGGACGTAGTAGCCGCCTTCCAGCGCGCCCTGCATCTGCGCGCGCGAGCCGCCGGCCAGCACGTCGGCGCCTTCCTGCTTGCCGATGTCCAGGTACGACAGGATCTTCTCCAGCTGCTCGGTGGACGCCTGCGCGCCCAGCATAGTGTCCGCGTCCAGGGGGTTGCCCTGCTTGATCTCGCCGACGCGCTTCAAGGCGCGTTCCATGAACTTGTCGTACAGGGATTCCTGGATCAGCGCGCGGCTGGGGCAGGTGCAGACCTCGCCCTGGTTCAGCGCGAACATGACGAAGCCTTCGACGGCCTTGTCCAGGAAATCGTCGTCCTGCGCGGCCACGTCGGCGAAGAAGATGTTGGGCGATTTCCCGCCCAGTTCCAGCGTCACGGGGATGATGTTCTGCGACGCGTACTGCATGATCAGGCGTCCGGTGGTGGTTTCGCCGGTGAAGGCGATCTTGGCGATGCGCTTGCTGGAAGCCAGCGGCTTGCCGGCCTCCAGGCCGAAACCGGTGACCACGTTGATCACGCCCGGCGGCAGGATGTCGCCGATCAGTTCCATCAGCAGCAGAATGCCCAGCGGCGTCTGTTCGGCGGGCTTGAGCACCACGCAGTTGCCGGCGGCCAGCGCGGGCGCCAGCTTCCAGGCGGCCATCAGGATGGGGAAGTTCCACGGGATGATCTGGCCCACGACGCCCAGCGGCTCGTTGAAGTGGTAGGCCACCGTGTCGTGGTCGATCTCGGACAGCCCGCCCTCCTGGCTGCGGATGCACGAGGCGAAATAGCGGAAATGATCGATCGCCAGCGGGATGTCGGCGGCGCGGGCCTCGCGGATGGGTTTGCCGTTGTCCCAGGTCTCGGCCGTGGCCAGGCGTTCTAGGTTGGCCTCCATGACGTCGGCGATGCGCATCAGCATGCGGGCGCGCTCGGCGGCGGGCGTGGCGCCCCATTTGGGCGCGGCGCGATGCGCGGCGTCCAGCGCCAGCTCGATGTCGCGCTCCTTGGAGCGCGCGTTGCGGGTCAGGACCTGGCCCGTGACCGGCGTAACGTTGTCGAAGTATTCGCCGTCAGCCGGCTTCTGCCACTTGCCGTCGATGAAATTGTCGTACTGGGTCTTGAGGTCGAGGCGCGTGCCATAGGTGTCGGGGGTAACGCGGGTCGCGATGTCCATGCTTGTCTCCGGTATTGTGGGGGCGGCAGTCGGCTGCCTGACCTGTATCAAGCAAGGAGCGTGCCAGTCCGGGCTTCTCCGCTGGACAGTCCGCTTCCTGCATGCGAAAGTAGATTTTCAAGCCCGCATCGCGGGTGCGGCGCAGCGGGCGCGGCCAGGAAGCCGGCCCGTCGCCGGGCCGCCCCAAGGCGGGCCGGCCCCCTCGGGGGGCAGCAAGCCCGCGCAGCGGGTGCGGCGTGGGAGTACTACGTGGAGGTACTAGCACTGTCGCGTTTTGCGACAGTGTCGCGGAACAGGTGTCGCAGAATGCCTGTCCAAGGAGACATGCATGGCCACTCATTCCCGTCAGCACGCGCTGACGCAAGCGCGCCTGCTGTTCAACCAGCAGGGCGCCGTGCCCGGCGGCATGGTCGCCGAGCCCATCCTGCGATCATGGCGGCGCTGCGCCGACCTGGGCTTCGACATGCGCGGCGTGCGTCGCGCCGAACTCATGACGCAGGGTGAACTGCGCGAGGCCCAGCAGCGCAATGAGGCGCTGCGCCGCATGTCCGAGCCCGCCATGTCCTTGCTGCGCCGCCAGGCCGGCGGCAGCGGCAGCCTCGTGATCCTGTCCGATGCGCAGGGGCTGGTCCTGGACAGCGGCGGTGACATCGATTTCGCCCAGCGCGCCTCGCGCGTTGCGCTCATGCCCGGCGCGCCCTGGGACGAGGCCGCGGCGGGCACCAACGCCATCGGCACCGCGCTGGTGGAAGGCCGGCCCATCGCCGTCCATGGCGCGGAACACTATTTCGAACCGAACCGCATCCTGACCTGCGCGGCGATCCCCATCGCCGACGGCGAGGGCCGCACGCTGGGCGTGCTGGACCTGTCCAGCCAGGCGCGCGAGGTGCGTCCCGAGGTGTTGGCGCTGGTGCGCGCGGCGGTGGATATGATCGAGCACCAGTTGTTCGAGCAAGCCTATGAGCAATATGCGGTGCTGCGCCTGCACGTGGATCATTCGGGCCTGGGCATGCCGGGCGAGGGGCTGCTGGCTTTCGAGGGCGACCGGCTGATCGGCGCGAACCGCTGCGCCTTGCAGGCCCTGGGCATGGCCCCGACCGCGCTGGGCGTGTATCGCTATACGGATGTTTTCGATGGCGATATCGAACGCTGTCCCGATGCCGCGGGCAGAGTGCAGGCGCGCTCGGGGGCGGTCTACCACGCGCGGTTGCGCTGGCCGCGCGCTCGCGCCCGCCAGGCGCCGGTCCTGCCGGCGTTGCCGGCCGCCGATGCCGCGCGGTCCGGCGCCCCGAATTTCGACGCTGCGACGCTGGGCGCGCTGGCGCGCGCGGTGCACTTGTCGGACGCGGGCGTGTCGATCCTGCTGCAAGGGGAAACCGGTGTGGGCAAGGAAGTGTTCGCGCGGCAGCTGCACGCTCGCGGCAAACGGACATCGGGGCCGTTCGTGGCGGTGAACTGCGCCGCGCTGCCCGAAAGCCTGATCGAATCGGAATTGTTCGGCTACGAGGACGGCGCGTTCACCGGCGCGCGTCGCCAGGGCAGCAAGGGCTTGCTGCGGCAGGCGCATGGCGGCGTACTGTTCCTAGATGAAATCGGCGATATGCCGTTGATGCTGCAATCGCGCTTGCTCCGCGTACTGCAGACGCGTGAAGTGTCACCGCTGGGCGCGGCGAGGCCGGTGCCGGTGGATTTCACGCTGGTGTGTGCAACGCATCGTCCGTTGGCGCATGAGGGGGCCGATGCCCCGGTGCGGCCCGACCTGTACTTCCGGATCGCCGAATACACCGTGACGCTGGAACCGCTGCGTGCACGCGCGGACCGCCTCGAGCTGCTGCGCAGCCTGTGGGCGGCGCATGGCGCCGGGCCGGTCTTGCCTCCCGATATCGAAGCTATCCTGGACGCGTACCCATGGCCTGGCAACTATCGTCAGATGGTGGCCGTGCTGCGTACCCTGCATGTGCTGGCCGGGCCGGCGGGCAGGGTCGATGCCGATATGCTGCCCGCCGATATCCGCGGCGCGCAAGCCGGTGCGCCGCCTTCGGAAAGGGGCGATCCGGCCAATGCCAATCTGCAGGCGATGACGGATTCCGCGATCCGCGATGCGCTGGCCGCGCACGGGGGCAACGTCAGCCGCGCGGCCCGCGCGTTGGGCCTGCACCGCAGCACCTTGTACCGGCGCGCCGCGGCGCTTGCCTCGCCGCCACGTACGCGGCGGGGGACGGGCTAGCCCATCAGGCGCGCAAGCTCCACTCCCGGATCCTTGGCCCGCATGAAGGCTTCGCCTACCAGGAAGGCGTCGACCTTGTGCCCGCGCATCAGCTTCACGTCTTCCGGCGTGAGGATGCCGCTTTCCGTCACGACGCGCTTACCCGCGGGGATGCGCGGCAGGAGGTCCAGCGTGTTCGACAGGCTGGTCTCGAAGGTGCGCAGGTTGCGGTTGTTGATGCCGAGCAGCGGCGTCTTCATGTCGAGCGCGATGTCCAGTTCCTTGGCGTCGTGCACTTCCACCAGCACGTCCATGCCCAGCTCCATCGCCAGGGTTTCCATGTCGCGCAGCTGGGAAGGGGAGAGCGCGGCCACGATCAGGAGCACGCAATCCGCGCCCATCGCGCGCGCGGCGATGATCTGGTAGGGATCGATCACGAAGTCCTTGCGCAGGACCGGCAGCGGGCAGGCCGCGCGGGCCTGGCGCAGGTGGTCGTGGGAACCCTGGAAGAACTGCACGTCGGTCAGCACGGACAGGCAGGCCGCGCCGTGCACCGCATAGGAGGCGGCAATCTCGACGGGGTTGAAGGTGTCGCGCAGCACGCCCTTGGAGGGCGAGGCTTTCTTGATTTCGGCGATGACGCCGGCCTTGCCCTGCGAGATCTTGTCTTCGATGGCCTGGGCGAAGCCGCGGACGTCCTGGCGGGCCTGCGCCTCGCGCAGGACTTCGGCTTCGCTGCGCATCTGGCGGGCGGCGGCGACTTCCTCGACCTTGACGGCGAGGATTTTCGCGAGAATATCGTTCATTTCTGGAATTTCCGGGTATAGGCGCAGAATTCTTCCAGCTTGGCTCGCGCCGCGCCGGTGGAAATCAGTTCAAATGCTAGCGCTAAGGCTGCGGGAATGGAATCGGCTTTATTGCCTGCATAGATCGCGAGCCCGGCATTGAGCGCGACAATGTCGCGGGCGGTGCCTTCGACATTCTCGAGCGCCTCTATGACAAGCTCGCGCGATTGTTCGCGATTGGACACCTTGATGCTGCGGTTGGACATCATGGATAGCCCGTAGTCCTCGGGGTGAATCTCATATTCGAGGATTTTTCCATCCTTGAGTTCCCCGACCAGGGTGGCGCCGCCCAGCGAGGCTTCGTCCATGCCGTCCTTGCCGTGCACGACCAGCACGTGGCGCGAGCCCAGGCGTTCCAGCACCCGGACCTGGATCCCGACCAGGTCGGGGTGGAATACGCCCATCAACTGGTTGGCGGCCCCGGCGGGGTTCGTCAGCGGGCCAAGGATGTTGAAGATCGTCCGGACGGCCAGCTCCTTGCGCACGGCGGCCACGTTCTTCATGGCGCCGTGGTGGGCAGGCGCGAACATGAAGCCGATGCCGGTCGCCTGGATGCATTCGGCCACCTCTTCGGGCGTCAGTACGAGGTTGGCGCCCAGGGCTTCCAGCACGTCGGCGCTGCCGCTGGAAGACGAGGCGCTGCGGTTGCCGTGCTTGGCGATCGGCACGCCGGCCGCCGCCGCCACGAACATGGCGGTGGTGGAAATATTGAAAGTATGGCTGCCGTCGCCGCCGGTGCCGCACATGTCCAGCAGGTCTTCCGGGTTGGGCGTGACCACGGGCGTGGCGAACTCGCGCATGACCTGCGCGGCGGCGGTGATCTCGCCGATAGTTTCCTTTTTCACGCGCAGCCCCATCAGCAGGGCGCTTGCGATCTGCGGCGACATCTCGCCGCGCATCAGCATGCGCATCAGATGCAGCATCTCGTCGTGGAAGATTTCGCGGTGTTCAATGCAGCGCGTCAGCGCTTCGGTGGTGGAAATAGTCACGATGCTTCCTTCTTAGGCGAGGTTCAGGAAATTGCGCAGCAGGGCATGGCCATGCTCACTGAGCACGGATTCGGGATGGAACTGTACTCCGTACAGCGGCAGGGTCTTGTGGCGCACGCCCATGATGTCCCCGTCAGGCGCCGTCGCGGTTACCGCCAGGCAGTCGGGCAGGGTGGCGGGGTCGATGGTCAGCGAGTTGTAACGGATCGCCGTGTACGGGGTGGGCAGGCCGGCGAAGATGTCGGTGCCCGTGTGCGAGATCTGCACGGTCTTGCCGTGCATGATCTGCTGCGCGCGGACGATGTCGCCGCCATAGGCGGCGCCGATGGCCTGGTGGCCCAGGCACACGCCCAGGATGGGCGTCTTGCCCGCGAAAGCCTGGATGACGGGCACCGAGATGCCCGCCTCGGCGGGAGAGCAGGGGCCGGGCGACACGCAGATGCGGTCCGGGTTCATGGCGGCAATCTCTTCCAGCGTGATCTGGTCGTTGCGCGCCACGCGCACGTCCTCACCCAGTTCGCCGAAGTATTGGACCAGGTTGTAGGTAAAAGAGTCGTAATTGTCGATCATCAACAGCATTGTTTTCTCCTGTCGGGCCGTCCGGCGGCCCGGGGGGATCCGGGGTGGGCCGCAAGGGCCTCAGATGGGTTCGTCCAGGCCGTGCTGCACCTGCTCCGCCGCGCGCAGCACTGCGCGGGCCTTGGCCTCGGTCTCGGCCCATTCGGCTTCGGGGCTGGAGTCGGCCACGATGCCGGCGGCGGCCTGCACGTACAGCGTGCCGTCCTTGATGACGCCGGTGCGGATCGCGATGGCCACGTCCATTTCGCCGCCGTAGCTCAGGTAGCCGGCCGCGCCGCCGTAGATGCCGCGGCGCACGGGCTCCAGCTCGTCGATGATCTTCATCGCCTCGACCTTGGGGGCGCCGGTCAGCGTGCCGGCCGGGAACGAGGCGCGCAGCACGTCCATGCTGCTCATGCCGGGGTTCAGGTTGCCGGTTACGTTGGATACCAGGTGCATGACGTGCGAGTAGCGTTCGATGACCATGGTGTCGCTGACCTTCACCGAGCCCACCTCGGCCACGCGGCCCACGTCATTGCGGGCAAGATCGATCAGCATCACGTGTTCGGCCACTTCCTTGGGATCGGCCTTCAGTTCGGCGGCCAGGGCGGCGTCTTCCTCAGGCGTCGCGCCGCGCTTGCGGGTGCCCGCCAGCGGGCGGATCGTGATCTGCGACTTCGGCTCGCCGTTCTCCATCACACGTTCCTGGCGCACCAGGATTTCCGGCGACGCGCCCACGACCTGGAAGTCGCCGAAGTTCCAGAAGTACATGTAGGGGGAGGGATTGAGGGACCGCAGGGCGCGGTAGAGGGAGAGGGGGGAGTCGCGGAAGGGCTTGGCGATGACCTGGCCGATCTGCACCTGCATCAGGTCGCCCGCGGCGATGTGTTCCTTGGCGCGGCGCACGGCCGCCAGATAGTCTTCCTTCTTGAAGTCGCGCCGTTCTTCGGTCTGCATGCTGGCATGGCTGTACGGAATCTCGACCGGGCGCCGCAGGCGGACGCGCAGGTCGTGCAGGCGCTGCTGCGCGCGGCTGTAGGCTTCGGGCTGGCTGGGATCCGCGTAGACCATCAGGTAGATGCGGCCGGCCAGGTTGTCCACGATGACCAGTTCGTCCACGTGCATCAGCATCAGGTCGGGCGTGCCGCCCTCCATGCCCGCCGGAAACGGCTTCACCGCTGGGCCCAGGCAGGGCTCGATGTGGCGCACCGTGTCGTAGCCGAAGTAGCCGGCCAGGCCGCCGCAGAAACGCGGCATGCCGGGGCGCAGGGCGACCTTGAAGCGGCGCTGGTATTGCTCGATGAAGGCCAGCGGGTCGCCGTCATGGGTTTCGGCGACCTTGCCGTCGTGCAGCACTTCGGTGCGGGTGCCGCTGGCGCGGATCACCGTGCGGGCCGGCAGGCCGATGAAGGAATAGCGGCCGAAGCGCTCGCCGCCCACCACCGATTCCATCAGGCAGGTCATGCGGCCGGCCAGTGGGCCGGCGTGCGCCAGCTTCAGGTAGATGCCGAGGGGGGTGTCCAGGTCGGCATAGGTTTCGGCGATCAGCGGGATGCGGTTATAGCCTTCCGCGGCAAGGGCCTTGAATTCGATTTCGGTCATGTCGGGTCTCGTCAGCGATTGATTTGCTATCGGACCAGGCGCACAACAAAAAGCCCGGTCCAGGTTACTGGTTCCGGGCTTGGCTCTGTGTTTACACAGCTACGGCACTAGGCGGCATACGCGTCCAGGGCCGGGAGGGATCATCGCCACCCGGAAGACAAACGCCACCAGCGCCACGAGGCGCCAAGCATTTGGTTCTGGATGGAAACGTTCATTGAGCTGGTATTCGGTTTAGCGGTATTCGGTATGAATTCGCGATATGCCTGCCGCGAGCCGCCAGAGGCGTTCAAGAGCCGGTTTTTGCCGCGTTCTGGTTCTGATTCCAGAGCGCGACCCACTGGGCGGCGTCGACTAGCGTGTCAACTATACCATCGACATCCAGCTCGCGCACGTCCCTTCCTTCGTTGTAGCCATATGGCACCACCAGGACCTGCGTGCCGGCGCTGCGGCCGGCCTGGGCGTCGTTGAGGGAGTCGCCGATGGTCACGGCTTCGCGCACGGAGACGCCGAGCAGTTCGCAGGCATGCAGGACTTGGTCGGGATCCGGCTTGCGGCGCGCGCAGGTGTCGCCGCAGACCACTGCCTCGAAAAAGCCCGCCAGGCCCGTGCGCTGCAGCAGCGGCAGCGTGAACTCGGTGGGCTTGTTGGTGACGACCGCGAGCTTCAGGCCGTGGTCGCGCAGGTGCTTCAGGCCGTCGATGACGCCGGGGTAGACCACCGCCTTTTCGCCATTGACCAGGTGGTAATGCCGGAAGAACGCCTCGCGGGCGCGGTCGAATTCGGCGGGTTCCGGGTCGGCGCCGTCCAGGCTGCCCGCCAGGCTGCGGCGGACCAGGTTGTCCACGCCCTTGCCCACGAAGGTGGCCACCACGTCCTCGCGCAGCGGGGTCATGCCCAGCTCCACGCGCATGGCGTTGGCCGCGAAGGCCAGGTCGGGGATGGAATCGAGAAGCGTGCCGTCGAGATCCAGCAGCGCGGCGCGAAAAGCGGTCATATCGGCTCCCGGTCTTTAGATGGCAGTGGTTTCGCCGATGGCGATCTGCTCGCGCATGGACGTGATGATGCCGGCGTAGTCCGGCTTGCCGAAGATGGCGGAGCCGGCCACGAAGGTGTCGGCGCCCGCGCGGCGGATGTCGGCGATGTTGTCGATCTTGACGCCGCCGTCCACCTGCAAGACGATATCCTGGCCGCCGGCCTGGGTCCAGGCGTCGATCCGGGCGCGGGCCTCGCGCAGCTTGGCCAAGGCGCCGGGGATGAAGCTCTGGCCGCCGAAGCCCGGGTTCACCGACATGATCAGGACCAGGTCGATCTTGTCCATCACGTAGTCCAGGTAGGACAGCGGGGTGGCGGGATTGAATACCAGGCCGGCCTTGCAGCCGTTCTCGCGGATCAGCGACAGCGTGCGGTCCACGTGGCGGCTGGCGTCCGGGTGGAAGCTGATGTAGTCGGCGCCGGCCTTGGCGAACATCGGGACCAGATCGTCCACGGGCTCCACCATCAGGTGTACGTCGATGGGCACCGAGACGTGGGGACGGATTGCCGCGCACACCATCGGGCCGATCGTCAGGTTGGGGACATAGTGGTTGTCCATCACGTCCACGTGGATCCAGTCGGCGCCTGCGGCGACGACATTGCGGACTTCCTCGCCCAGGCGGGCGAAGTCAGCCGACAGGATGCTGGGGGTGATGCGGGTGGAGACCGATTGGGTAGACATGATGTTCGGGGTCGGGGAGGGCATAATGTGCCATTATTGCAGTTTGAGGCGCGGTACCGGGAATGGCCCGGTCCGGCGGGTCCGGGAACTGCGCCTGCTACACAGGGAAGGACTGTGAAACCTTACGACCTGAGCGTCTCTGTCTCTCCGCGCTTCGTGCCAGAACAGTCCGATCCCGGCGAACAGCAGTTCGTATTCGCCTATACCGTCCGCATCACCAATACGGGCGAGCATCCCGCCCAGGTGATCAGCCGCCACTGGATCATCACCGACGGCAACCAGCGCGTGCAGGAAGTGCGCGGGCTGGGCATCGTGGGGCAGCAACCCCTGCTGGCGCCGGGCGAGACCTTCGAATACACCAGCGGCTGTCCCCTGCCCACGCCGGTGGGCACGATGCGAGGCACCTATCACTGCGTCGGCGAGAACGGCATTCCGTTCGAAGTGCCGATCTCCGAATTCGTCCTGGCCATGCCGCGCACCCTGCATTGAATGGCCCGGCCCCCGTCGTACGTTTTTCCACTGTTCATGAAGCGCATTCTCAGTCTGTCCGTGCTGTCGGTATTGCTGGCGGCATGCACCACACCTTCCGACATCCCGCCTGAGTCCGGCCCCTCTGGAACGCCCGGCGCCCGCCTTCCCGCCGGCGGCCCTCTGGTGGTGCCGCCGCTGACGGCGCTGCCCGATACCCCGCCGCGCGCGCTGGCGGGCAAGTTCAAGCCCGGGACCTGGGCCGAGCTGCCCGGCTGGACCAGCGATGACCTGTCCCGGTTCTGGCCGCTTTTCCTGCGCAATTGCCGCGGGCTGATGCGGCCGACGTCCGGCAATCTGGCCGCGCCCGCGCGCGCCACGCCGCGGGCCTGGCAGCCCGTCTGCGCGGCCGCCGTGGATCCGGCCCGGGCGCCCACCGCCGGCGATGGCGAGGGCGTGCGCCGCTTCCTGCAAACCTACCTCCAGCCCTGGCGCCTGAACGCGGCCGACGGCAAGCCGGCGAGCAATACGGTCACGGGCTACTACGAGCCCCTGGTGCGCGGTTCGCGCCGCCAGGGCGGCAACTACCAATGGCCGCTGTACGCGGTGCCCGCCGACCTGCTGACCATCGATCTGGGGGCGGTGTATCCGGACCTGGCGGGCAAGCGCGTGCGCGGCAAGCTGGAGGGCAAGCGTGTGGTGCCCTATGACACGCGCGCCGCCATCGAATCGTCCGGACGCCGCCCGCCCGTGGTGGTGTGGGTGGACGATCCCGTAGACAACTTCTTCCTGCAGGTGCAGGGCTCGGGCCGGGTGCAGCTCACCGACGGTCCCGATACCGGCAAGACCATCCGTGTGGCCTACGCCGACCACAACGGCCAGCCCTACGTATCCATCGGCCGCTGGCTGATCGACCGTGGCGAACTTTCTGCGGACCAGGCGTCGATGCAGAACATCCGGGCCTGGGCCCAGCGCAATCCCAAGCGCGTGCCGGAAATGCTCAATGCCAATCCGGCCGTCGTGTTCTTCCGCGAAGAGCCCGTGGTCGACCCGGAACAGGGGCCGAAGGGGGCATACGCGATTCCGCTGGCGCCGATGCGCTCGGTGGCGGTCGACGCAACCTTCGTGCCCTTGGGCACGCCGGTCTACCTGGCCACCACCTACCCGGCGTCCGACCGGCCCCTGCAGCGCCTGGTGTTTGCCCAGGACACGGGCACGGCCATCCGCGGCGCGGCGCGCGCCGACTTCTACTGGGGTTACGGCGACGAGGCCGGGCAGCAGGCGGGGCGCATGAAACAACGCGGCCAGATGTGGGTGCTGTGGCCCAAGCAAGCCGGGGAGCCGACAGCAAGATGAGCCATCAGATCGTCGTTTGCGGGGCCGGCATCGTCGGCCTGTCCACCGCCCTGGCGCTGGCCCGCCGCGGCCAGCGCGTCGCCGTGCTGGCGCCGCGCGCCCATGTGCCGGCGGCCGATCCCGACCGCTACCATCCGCGCGTCTACGCCATTTCGCCCGCCAGCCAGCGCTTCCTGGCCGATTTGGGCGTCTGGGACGCCATGCCCGCTGCCCGGCTGATGCCGGTCAGCGCGATGGAGATCCACGGCGATGCCGACGGGCAGGTGAATCTCAATGCCTGGCAGGCGGCGCTGCCGCAGCTGGCCTGGATCGTCGAGTCTGGCGAAATCGAGCGCGTGCTGATCCAGGCCGTGCGCATGTTCGGGATTCCCTGGCTGGAAGACCGCTGCACGGGATACCACAACGGCGCCGTCGACACGGAAAGCGGCGCCCGCATCCAGGCGGAACTGTTCGTGGGCGCCGACGGCGCGGCTTCGCCGCTGCGCACCGCGGCTGGCCTGAAGCACGAGTCCCAGTCCTACGACGATACGGGCCTGGTGGTGCACCTGAACGCGGAGCGTCCGCACCAGGGCACCGCCTTCCAATGGTTCCGCGACGATGGCGTGCTGGCCCTGCTGCCTTTGCCCGACACCGCCGGCGGTCCGCAAGTCTCCATGGTCTGGTCCATGCGCAGCGAGCGCGCCCAGGCTTTGCTGGCCCTGCCGCCCGCCGAACAGGCCGCGCGCCTGGAAGCCCTGCTGGCCGACGCCGCCGAAGGCCGCCTGGGGACGCTGACGGTCCGCAGCAAGCTCCACGGCTTCCCGCTGACGCTGGAGCGCGCCCAGATGGTGGCGCCGGGCATCGCGCTGGCCGGCGATGCGGCGCACCGCCTGCACCCGCTGGCGGGCCAGGGCCTGAACCTGGGCCTGGGCGACGTCGAGGCCCTGGCGCGCACGGTCGCCGGACGCGAGCCTTACCGTGCAGCGGGCGACCTGCGGGTCCTGCACCGCTACCAGCGCGCGCGGGCTGAGCCGGTGCTGGCCATGCGCCTGGCGACCGACGGCCTGCACAAGCTGTTCGCCTCCCGAGCGACGCCGCTGGTCTGGCTGCGCAACGCCGGCATGCACTGGGTGGAGCGCGCGCCGCTCATCAAGCGCCGCTTGATCGCCGGCGCCTCCACCAACTAGCGCCAGGAAGCGGGCGCCTTCCAGCCGGGCGCCCGGCCGCCGTAGCGGGGTGGAACCTTGGACGCGGGCGGACGTCTGACTTTAAGACGGTTCCGCCGGGCCGGCCCTTGGGGGGATCGGTTACGCTTCCCCGGTAGAACACGATAGACAAGTACAGGAGTACTGATGAATTTCCGCATATCCGCCGTCCTGGCGGCTGGTTTCCTGGCCGCGGGGCTGGGCGTGTCCACGGGCGCAATGGCGCAGGACGGCAAGTCCGTCTCCACGCAAACGCCGGAGCAGCCCGCCAAGGGCGACAAGCGCTATTCGACGACCCAGGTGGCGCCGGCCGATCCTGTGGCGGATGCCGTCAAGGACCGGTTCAGGCAGCGTTTCTCGGGCATGGACGTTACGGCCGTGCGCCGCACGCCCTATGGCCTGTTCGAAGTGCAGCTGGGTATGGACCTGATCTACACGGATGAAAAAGTCACTTGGGTCATGGAAGGTCCGCTGATCGATGCCATGACGCGCCGCGACGTCACCCGGGAATCGCAGGAACGGCTCAGCGCCGTGACGTTCGACCAGCTGCCGCTGGACCTGGCCATCAAGCAGGTCAAGGGCGACGGTTCGCGCAAGGTGGCGATTTTCGAAGACCCCAATTGCGGCTACTGCAAGCAGTTGCGCAAGACGCTGGAAGAAGTGGACAACCTGACCGTCTACACCTTCCTCTATCCCATTCTGTCACCCGATTCCAAGGTGAAGGTGCGCGATGTCTGGTGTGCCAAGGATCCCGGCGCGGCCTGGGACGACTGGATGTTGCGTGGGAAGAAGCCCGCCACCGCCAATTGCGACGTGCCCGAAGACAAGCTGCTGGCCTTGGGCCAGCAACTGATGGTGCGGGGCACTCCCACCCTGTTTTTCGCAGACGGCTCGCGCACCAGCGGCGCGCTGCCCCTGGAGCAACTCAAAGCCCGCTTGAACTGACCGGCGCCATGCGCGCCGGCCGGGAGGCTGGCGCCATAGGCGCCACGCCACCCGGAGACAACACTTGAAAATCGCAATACTCGACGATTACCACGACGTAGCCCGGCGCTATGCGGATTGGACCTCGCTGGGCGGTGACGCCGAGGTGCAGATCTTCAATAATTTCATCCCGGCCGAACAGGTCGAGGCCGCGCTCGACGGTTTCGACGTGATCGTGGCCATGCGCGAGCGCACGCCGTTCCCCGCGCAGCGCATCCGCGCGCTGCCCAAGCTGCGCCTGCTGATCACGACCGGCATGCGCAACAACGCCATCGACTTGCAGGCCTGCGCCGAGCAGGGCATCATCGTCTGCGGCGCGCCCGGCAGCGCCGACGCCAACACCGCGACGGCGGAACTGGCCTGGGCGCACATCCTGGGCCTCTTCAAGCACCTGCCTGCCGAAGATGCCGCCATGCGCCGCGGCATGTGGCAGACGGCCATGCCGGAGCCCCTGGCAGGCAAGCGCCTGGGCGTGCTCGGCCTGGGCAAGCTGGGCACGGCGGTGGCGAAAGTGGGCCTGGCCTTCGGCATGGATGTGGTGGCCTGGAGCCCCAACCTGACCGACGAGCGCGCCGAGGCCGCCGGCGTGAAGCGGGTGGACAAGCACGAGCTCTTCGCTACGTCCGACGTCATCAGCCTGCACCTGATTCTTTCCGAACGCAGCCGCCACGTGGTCGACGCCGCCGCGCTGGCCGCAATGAAGCCGACCGCCTATCTGGTCAATACCTCGCGCGCCGGACTGGTGGACCAGGAGGCGCTGATGGACGCGCTGGTGAAGTTCCGTATCGCGGGAGCGGGGCTGGACGTCTATCCCGAAGAACCCTTGTCGCCCACGGATTCCGTGCGGGACCTCGACAACGTGATCCTGACTCCCCACCTGGGCTATGTCAGCCGCGAGAATTTCGAGGCGTTCTACCAGAACGCGCTCGAAGCCGTGCAGGCGTGGCACGCAGGCAAGCCGATACGTGTGCTGAACGGGTAGCAATACCCGGCGGGCGCCAGTGTCAGGTACTCGACGGTGAGGCCAGTGTCTGACGCCCTGGTGAGACGACCTGCCTATGCACGAAGCCCTCGCATCGGGTGTCTGACACCCTCTGGCCACCCGTATGGACCGCAGCAGCATCGCGCCAGGGTGTCAGACACGGAAGTCTCACCCCCGAGAGAACACCACCTTCTTCTCGATGATGGCGCCCGGCTCCTCGGCCTGGGGCGTATCGCCGCAGGCTTCGGCGCCGTCCTCTTCCGGGTCCACGGCATCGAACGCCGTGTCGCCGTTGGTGTCGGGCACACCGGTGGGCTTCAGGCCCGCGAAATCGAACAGATCCCGGTCCATCAGGTGCGAAGGCACGACGCGTGAAAGCGCGTTGAACACGTTCCACGAGCGGCCCGGGTGCTGCCTGTCCCATTCCTTGATCATCCGGCCGACTTCCTTGCGCTTCAGGTTTTCCTGCGAGCCGCAGAGATTGCACGGAATGATGGGGAACCGCTTGAGTTCCGCATAGGCGATCAGGTCGGTTTCCGGTACGTAGGCCAGGGGGCGGATCACCGTATGGCGGCCGTCATCGGACACCAGCTTGGGCGGCATGCCCTTGGCCTTGCCGCCGTAGAACAGGTTCAGGAAGAAGGTGCCCAGGATGTCGTCGCGGTGATGGCCCAGCGCGATCTTGGTGGCGCCCAGCTCGGATGCCACGCGGTACAGGATGCCCCGGCGCAGGCGCGAACAGAGCGAGCACATGGTCTTGCCTTCCTCGAGCACGCGCGTGACGATCGAATAGGTGTCCTGCGTTTCGATGTGGAAGCGCACGCCCAGTTCGGTCAGGTAGCGCGGCAGGATGTCGGCCGGGAAGCCCGGCTGCTTCTGGTCCAGGTTGACCGCGATGAGCTCGAACGGGAAAGGCGCGCGCTTTTGCAGCTGCAGCAGGATGTCCAGCAGTGCGTAGGAGTCCTTGCCGCCCGACAGGCACACCATGACGCGGTCGCCGGCCTCGATCATGTTGTAGTCGGACAGGGCGCGCGTGGTTTCGCGGGCAAGCCGCTTGGTCAGCTTGTTGCCTTCGTGGCGAGCCTTTTTCTCGTCGGCGCCGGTGAGGATGCCGGGGGATGCAATATCGTTCATGGTCAACGCGTGATCTGGATTTCCACGCCTACCGCCGCACAGTCCGAAAAGGCCATGGGCTTGCTGATGCGCAGGCGCAGCGCGCGGATTTCCTGGAAGTCGGCGAGCAGGCGCGCGGCAACTTGCTCGGACAGGGTTTCGATCAGGTTCACGTGGGCCTGCGTGCATTCTTCCACGATGGCTTCGCGCAGGCGGCGGTAGTCCAGCACGCTGTGGATGTCGTGGTCGTCGACCGAGCGCTGGATGTCCACGTCGAAGTCGGCGTCGACATGCAGGGGCTGGGTGGCGCGGCGCTCGTGCTCGAGGATGCCGATGCGGGCGTCAAGCGCGAGCCCGGAAAGGATGATGCGGCGTGTAGGCATGATGAAAACCTGGGTGGGGTAGGCGGGAATTGTAAGGCGGACGCGGGAAGGAGGCGGCCCGCTGGCTACAATCCGGCCATGTCCGGGCGTCCGCGAGGCGCCGGCGCAGTCAATAAGGGGTGAAATGCAACAGATGCACGATTCGGTCATTGTAGGCGGCGGCCCGGCTGGCGCCTCCTGCGCCCTGTGGCTGGCCAGGCTGGGCCTGTCCCCGCTTTTGGTCGAAGCCAGCGCCCGGCTGGGAGGGCTGGGCAACGACAATCCGTTCGCCGACGATTGGATCGCCGTGCTGCCGGGTGTCACGGGCCAGCAAGTGGCCGCCAACATCGACGAGAGCGTCCGCGCGGCCGGCGTGCCGCTGCGCCTGGAAACCCGCGTCACCAGGGTCCGGCCCTGCAAGGGCGGCATCGAGGCCACGCTGGCGGGTCCGGATGGCGCCGAGACGCTGGCGCGGGCGCGCACCCTGGTCATCGCCTCCGGCGTGCGGGCCAAGGGCCTGCCCGATCATCCGCCGGGCTCGTCGTGGCCCGGCGTGCTGATCGGACCCGGTTCGCCCATCGTGGCGCAGGACTATTCGGGCCTGTCCGTGGCGGTGCTGGGCGGGGGCGACAACGCTTTCGAGAATTACGTCTACGTGCGCAACCGCGGCGCCCGCGCCGTACACCTCTATGCCCGCAGCGTCCGCGCCCAGCAGCAATGGGTAACGCGCGCCGGCCGCGACGGCGTGCACATCGGGCCGTACAAGGTCGATCCCGCCGCCCGCAGCGTCGACGGCCGCCAGTACGACCTGATCCTGGTCTTCTACGGCTGGGAACCCCAGGCCGGCTTTGCCGACAGCCTGCAACTGGCGCGCGATGAGCGCGGCTACATCCGCACCGATTTCGCCACCGCCGAAACCAGCGTGCCGGACATCTACGCCGTGGGCGAGGTGGCCAACCGCATGCATCCCTGCGTGGTGACGTCCATGGCCGATGGCGTGGTCGCGGCCAAGGCTATCCAGCGGCGCTGGGAACGGGCCGGCGCGTAACCGCGGACCTTCCGCCGGCGGGCGCGGCGTTAAGCTCAGGCGAAGCCTCTCCTCCAGATTGGAGAATGGTCATTTGCCTGCGCGGCGCCCACACTCTGTGCCACAAGTTGATCGAACAATGATCGCATTGGGAGACAAGCATGTTGCACGCGCATCGCTGGCTGGCTGCCGGCGCGATGGCCGCCGCCATCGCAAGCCCGACCCACGCCGCCTGGCCTGAACGGCCCATCACGCTCATCATCCCGGCTGCGCCAGGCGGCACCACCGATATCTCCGCGCGATTGATCGCGGACAAACTGAGCGCCAAGCTGGGCCAGCAGGTCATTGTGGAGAACCGCGCGGGCGCGGCCGGGATCATCGGCGCGCAGGCGCTGGCGCGCGCCAAGCCCGACGGCTATACCCTGCTGATGGGCAACATCGGCCCCAACGCCATCAACTACGCCCTGTACAAAACACTGCCCTACAAGCCGACCGACTTCGCGCCGGTCACGCTGGTGATCTCGGTGCCCAACGTGTTGGTGGTGAACGAAGCCTCGCCCGCGCGCACGGTGGCGGACCTGCGGGCCGAGGCGCAGCGGGATCCGTCCAAGGTGTCCTTCGGCAGTTCCGGCGCGGGCCAGTCGCCGCACCTGTCGGCCGAGCTCTTCAAGCAACGCGCGGACATCGCCGGCACGCACATTCCCTACAAGGGTGCGGGGCCCGCGGTGGCGGCGCTGCTGGGCAGGCAGTTCACCTTCATGATCGACAACCTGCCCAGTTCGATGCCCTACATCCAGGCAGGCAAGCTGCGCGCGCTGGCCGTCACCAGCGACAGGAGGTTGGCGGAACTGCCGGACGTGCCGACGATGGCCGAGGCCGGCGTAAAGGACATGGTGGTCACCGCCTGGTTCGGCCTGGTCGCGCCGGCCGGCACGCCAGAGGCCGTCATCGACAAGCTCTACGTCGCCACGCGCGACGTCGTGCGCAGCCCTGACATCAGCGGCCGCTTCAAAGCCATGGGCGGGCAGGCGGGAGGCAACACGCCCGCGGAATTCTCGGTATTCATCGACCAGGAACGCGCCCGCTGGAAGCAGATCGTGGACACGGCCGGATTGGTGCAGGAGCAATAAGTGATCGACAAGATTCAAGCATCCATGGCCGAGGTCGTGGCGGTGATTCCCGATGGCGCGTCGGTGCTGGTGGGCGGCTTCGGCGAGGCGGGCGTGCCCTACGAACTGCTGCACTGCCTGGCGGAGCTGGGGCGGCGCGACCTCACCATCATCTCGAACAACGCGGGCACGTTCGAACGCGGTATCGCCGCGCTGCTGATCCGCAAGCAAGTGCGCAAGATCATCTGCTCTCATCCGCGTCCTCCCAACTCCGAGGCGTTCGCGCGCGCCTACCGCGCGGGCGAGGTCGAACTGGAATGCGTGCCGCAGGGCACGCTGGCCGAACGCCTGCGCGCCGCGGGCGCGGGATTGGGGCCGTTCTATACGCCCACCGGCTACGGCACCGAACTGGCCGAAGGCCGTCGCCAGGAAGTGATCGACGGCGTGGGCTATGTGCTGGAACAACCGCTGCGGGGGGATTACGCACTGATCCGCGCGCATCTGGGCGACCGCTGGGGCAACCTCATGTACCGGCACGCCGCGCGCAATTTCAACCCGGTGATGTGCATGGCCGCAGCCCACGCCATCGCGCAGGTCGATGAGGTGGTGCCGCTGGGCGCTTTCGTGCCCGAGCAGGTCATGACGCCGGGCATCTTCGTGAAGTCCGTCGTGCGGGTGGAGGCCTGACATGCAAGAAACCATCGGCTTGACCCGGCAGCAGATCGCGCAGCTGCTGGCCAGCGATATTCCGGACGGATCCATCGTCAACCTGGGCATCGGCATGCCGACCCTGGTGGGCGACTACCTCCCGCCCGACAAGGACATTCTCCTGCACAGCGAAAACGGCATCCTGGGCATGGGGCCCGCTGCCAGCGGCGAGGCGGTGGATACAGACCTGATCAACGCCAGCCGCCAGCCGATCACGCTGCGGGAAGGCGCGTCGATCACCGAGCACACCATCTCCTTCGCCATGATGCGCGGCGGCCATCTCGACTACGCCGTGCTGGGGGCGTTTCAGGTGTCGGAACGAGGCGACCTGGCCAACTGGAAGACCGATGCGGGCGACGCCATTCCCGCCGTGGGCGGCGCGATGGACCTGGCCGTGGGCGCCCGGCAAGTGCTGGTCACGATGGAGCATCGCGGCCGCGACGGTACGCCGAAATTGCTGAGGCAATGCACCTATCCGCTGACGGGCAAGGGCGTGGTGACGCGCATCTATACCGACCTGGCGGTGATCGACGTGACGCCGCAAGGCCTGAGCGTCCACGCCATGCATTCCGGCATCGACGAAGCTTTCCTGCGCTCGGCCACCGGGGCGCCGCTGCAGTTTCCGGCAGCGCCTCGCCGCATCGTGGTGGATGCCGCGGGCACGCCCCGCTACGCCTGACGCTTTGCGCCCGAACCGGGCCAAGGAGATTCTGATGATCCGTTCCCTACTGGCCGCAGCCACGCTTGGCGTCGTGTGCCTGGGCGCCGCGCAGGCCGCGCCCGCGTATCCCGATAAGCCAATCACCTTGCTGATCCCTTATCCGCCCGGCGGCAGCGCGGACATGCTGGCGCGCCCATTGGGCGCGGAGCTGCAGAAGAAGTGGGGCCAGCCCGTGGTGCTGGAATACAAGCCGGGCGCGGGCGGAACGATCGCGTCCGCGCAGCTGGCGCGCGCCAAGCCCGATGGCTACACCCTGCTGATGGTGCTGGCAGCCCACACGATCAATCCCAGCCTGTATCCGTCGCTGCCGTACGATACGCGCCGCGATTTCGCGCCGGTATCGCTGGTGGCCACCTTGCCGATGCTGGTGGCGGCGCCCCTGAGCACGCCGGCCAATACCGTGGGCGAACTGATCGCCTACGGCAAGAGCCACCCCGGCAAGCTCAGCTTCGCGTCCGCGGGCAACGGCAACACTAGCCACCTGGCCGCCGAGATGTTCAAGAACCAGACTGGCACGGACATGATGCACGTGCCCTATAAGGGCAGCGGTCCGGCCGTGGTGGCGCTGTTGGGCGGCGAGGTGTCGCTGATGTTCGACAGCATTTCTACGTCGCTGCCGCAGGTGCGGGCGGGGAAGCTGAAGGCCATCGCCGTGACGGGAGAGCGGCGCTCTCCCTTGCTGCCCGATGTGCCGACGGTGGCCGAAAGCGTGCCGGGGTTCGTGGTGAACGGCTGGTACGGCGTGCTGGCGCCGGCGGGCACGCCGCCCGACATTGTCGATGCCCTGAGCCGAGGCATTGCCGAAGCGTTGGCGGTGCCCGCCTTGAAGCAGCAGGTGCAGGGATACGGCTATGAAACCGTGGGCTCCACCCCGGCCGAGTTCGCCAGTCACATCGACCGCGAACTCGTCACCTGGAAGCGGGCGGTCGAAACCTCCGGCGCCAAGCTGAACTAGCTGATTCAGGCCGCCAGCAGGAATTCCAGCACGGCGGTCTCGAACGCCTGCGGCAATTCGATATTCGACAGATGTACGGCGGGCAGGACCACCAGCCTGGCGCCCGGGATGGTGGCGGCCATCTGTTCGCCATGGCTGGCCGCCGTTACCGTGTCGTGCAGGCCGGCGATGACCAGCGAGGGATTGGGGATCAGGGCGATGGTCCGGCGCAGGTCGGCGTCCCGCACGGCCGCGAACGCGCCCGCCAGGCCATGCTTGTCGGTGCGCAGCAGCATGCCGCGAAACTTCTCCACGGCGGGGCCGCCGGCCTCGAGCATGGCGGCCGGGAACCAGTTCTGCAAGAAGATCTCGGCGGTTTCCGTTATGTCGCTCGCCTGCAGCGTGGCGGCGATCCGCTCGTCCCATTGCGGCGCGGGGCCCAGGTAGGAAGACGAGTTGCTCAGGATGAGGCGTTCGATCCGTTCTGGGGCGTGTACGCCCAGCCATTGTCCGATGATGCCGCCCAGCGACAGCCCCAGGAAATGCGCGCTGGCGATGCCCAGCCCGTCCAGCAGTTCCACCACGTCGCGGCCCAGGCGGTCCAGCGAATACGGGCCCGCCGGCACGCTGGATGCGCCGTGGCCGCGGGTATCGTAGCGCAGCACGCGGAAGTGGCGGGTCAGCGCCGGAATCTGGGCATCCCACATGTGCAGCGTGGTGCCGATGGAGTTCGACAGCACCAGCGTGGGCAGGCTGGCGTCTCCGTCGAAGCGGTAGGCAATGCGGGCGCCGTCGCCCGTGGTGAAGAAGGATGTGCTCTGCATGATGGATCTGCCTCGCGGTGGATGGGGTAGGCAAATCGTAGTTGCGCGGCGTTCAAGAAGAAATTACAAAGTTTGCACAGTCATTGTTGGAAAAACTGACATGAGCGAATTCACCTTGCACGACCTGCAATGCTTCGACGCCGTTGTGCGCGAGGGCGGTTTCCAGGCCGCGGCTGCGTCGCTGCATCGCTCGCATCCGGCGGTGTTCGCGGCGGTGGCGAAACTTGAACGGCAGCTGGGCTTCGCGCTGCTGGACCGCAGCGGCTACCGCGTGCGCCCGACAGGCGCCGGGCAGTCCTTCCACGAGCGCGCGCAGGCGCTGCTGCGCGAACTGACCGCTTTGCGTGCGCATGCGGGCCAGTTGGCCATGGGCGAGGAAACCGAGCTGCGCGTGGTGATCGGCGATTTCTGCCCGCGGCCGTACGTGCTGGGGCTGCTGAGCCGGTTCTTCGCGAGCTGCCCCGGAACGCGCCTGGACCTGTACTTCGAGGCGGTCGCGGGCCCCTGGGAACGCCTGGACGACGGCGAGGCCGACCTTATCCTGCATCGCGTGGACAAGAGCGATGCGCGGATCGAATGGGTCGACCTGGCCAAGGTTCCTTTCGTGCCCGTGGTGGCGCCAGGCTTCCTGCGCGAACCCATGCCGCGCGCGGTCCGCCCGGCGCATCTGCGCGAGTACACGCAATGCGTCATGCGCGACACCGCGAGGCATACGCCGCCGCGCGACTACTTCACCATCGCGGGCGCGCGGCAGTGCACGGTCGCGGACCAGCTGATGAAGAAAGAGATCATCCTGCAAGGCATGGGATGGGGCCACATGCCGCGCTTTCTCATTGAGGAAGAGTTGCAGGATGGCCGGCTGCGCTCGATCGCCAATCCCCATTTGCCGGGAAGCGTCGAGGAGCTGGTAATGGTGCGGCGCACGGACCGGGCGCAAGGGCCGGTATCGACTCGTCTGTGGCGCTACTTGCAGAATGCCGCGCCCGCCTTGCGGCGCGCGTTGCGCAAACGATAAGGGAAAATACGCATGGCATAGCGCGGTACGCTTCTTCAGAATGCCTTCCAGACGCGAGTTCGTCTTCAAATTTTCGCCGACTGCCAGTGTTGCCAGTCAGGCGTAGGGCAAAAAGGCCCGAGCCGGAATTTCCGGCTCGGGCCTTTTCGTTTTCCGTTTGTCCATCGCTTTTCTTCGAATGGCGTTTCGATGCGCCGTGGGCGGAGCTTTGCCCGGAGAAACGAGGGTGCAGCGGACGGACGGCGGTCGTCGCGATGTGGTCGGCAAAGGCGCCTGCCCAATCCCGGGCAGTTTGGGGCTTGCGAGCAAGCCCTGGCCGGAGGCTTGCCTTCAGAAACGCACAGGAGCGCAATGATGAGCGAATACAACCGCCGCCGCTTTCTGCAGCACAGCGGCTCGATGGTCCTACTGAGCGCCGCGTCGGGGATGGCAACCTTGCCCCGCCTGGCTTCCGCCCAAGACACCGTAAAACTGGGCCTGCTGCATTCCTTGTCCGGCACCATTGCCATCGCCGAGGCGTCGCTGGTGGACGCGGAGAAGCTGGCGATCGAGGAAATCAACGCCGCGGGCGGCGTGATGGGCAGGAAGATAGAGCCGGTAGTGGAGGACGGCGCCAGCGAGAACGCCGTATTCGCCGAGAAGGCGCGCAAGCTGCTCGACCGGGACAAAGTCGCGGCCATTGTCGGCTGCTACACCTCGGCTTCGCGCAAGGCGCTGCTGCCGGTGCTGTCGCGCAGCAAGGGGCTGCTCTATTACCCCACGTATTACGAGGGCCAGGAGCAGGATGCCCGCGTGTTCTATCCGTCCCAGGAGGCGACCCAGTCGGTGATCGCCGCGGTGGAGTGGATGGCCCGGGAAAAGGGCAAGACCTTCTTCCTGGTCGGCTCCGACTACATCTATCCCCGCACGTGCAACAAGATCGCCAAGCCGGCCATCGCCCGTACGGGTGCGAAGGTGGTGGGCGAAGAGTACGCGCCGCTGGGGCACACCGAATTCTCCTCCATCATCAACAAGATCAAGGCGGCCAAGCCGGAGTGCATCTACAGCACGGTGGTCGGCGGCTCCAATGTGGCGTTCTACAAGCAGCTGCGCGCCGCCGGCCTCGACGGCACGCGGGTCGTGCTGTTGTCCACCGTGGTGTCCGAGAACGAGATCGAAGGCATCGGAAAGGACAATGCGGCGGGCTACTACGCCTGCATGGGGTATTTCCAGAGCCTGCAGAATCCGGCCAACGAGAAGTTCGTCAAGGCGTTCAAGGCGAAGTACGGGCAGGACCGCGTCATCGGCGACCCGATGGAGGTTGCCTACAACAGCGTGTACCTGTGGAAGCTCGGCGTGGAGAAGGCCGGCTCGTTCGAGCCGGACAAGGTCATCGCCGCTTCGGCGGGACTGACCTTGCAGGCGCCCGAAGGCACCGTGCGCGTGCATGACACCAACCACCACGTCTGGAAGAAGGTGCGCGTAGGCCGTGCCCGGCCAGACGGGCAGTTCGACATCGTCTGGGAATCCGCGGATCTGATCGAGCCCAATCCCTTCCCGAAGCTGTAGCGCGGCGCCGCAAGACGCTGGCAAGCCAACGGCCGGCGGCCATGCCGCCGGCGCAGCCTGGAACGTGACCATGAATCTCGACATCGCGGCAATGCAGCTGTTCAACGGGATCAGCCTGTTCAGCATCCTTCTGCTGATGGCGATCGGCCTGGCCGTCGTGTTCGGCCTGATGGGCGTCATCAACATGGCGCACGGCGAGCTCATGGCCATGGGCGCGTACACGACCTATCTGGTCTCGGTGGTGTTCCAGCACTGGGCGCCGGGATGGATGGGCATATACCTGTTCGCGGCCATCCCGCTGGCATTCCTGGTCACGTTCGCCTTCGGCTATGTGCTCGAGCGGGGCTTTATCCGCTGGTTCTACAACCGTCCGCTGGACACGCTGCTCGCGACCTGGGGGCTGAGCCTGATCCTGCAGCAGACCTACCGTTCGTTGTTCGGCGCGCAAGAGGTTAGCGTGCCGCTGGCGTCGTGGCTCAGCGGCGCCTGGGAGCCCACCCCCGATCTGCAATTCCCGCTGAACCGCATTTTCATCCTTGGCCTGACGCTGCTGGTGGCCGTCGGCGTCTACCTGCTGCTCTACCGCAGCGCGTGGGGCTTGCGGGTACGCGCCGTCACGCAGAACCGGGCGATGGCGGGCGCCGTGGGGATCAACACGCGGCGGGTGGACGCGCTGACCTTCGCGCTGGGTTCCGGCCTGGCGGGCATAGCCGGCTGTGTCTTCACGATGATCGGATCGACCAACCCGGGAACGGGGCAGCTCTACATCGTCGACTCCTTCATCGTGGTGGTGTTCGGCGGCGTGCAGAGCCTGTTGGGGACTGCGTTCTCCGGGCTGGCCATCGCGCAGTCCCAGACCACGCTGGAATACCTGATGAGCGGCTCCATGGCCAAGGTCACGATCCTGGTGCTGGTGATCCTGGTCCTCTATTTCCGCCCGAACGGGCTGTTCGCCAACAAGACGCGGGGATGACGCGATGAAATCTCTACACCGGAAAACCGAGGAGATCGCGATCCTGCTGGTCGCGGCGCTGATCCTGGCCGTGCTGCCCTTGGCGCTGGATCCGTTCCGGCTCAACCTGGTCGGCAAGTACATGGCGTTCGCCTTCGTGGCGATCGGCATCGTGCTGACCTGGGGCTATAGCGGCGTGCTGAGCCTGGGGCAGGGCATCTTCTTCGGGCTGGGCGGCTACATGATGGCCATGTTCCTGAAGCTGGAGGCGTCCGCTCCGGAGTTGCCCGACTTCATGGTGTGGAGCAGCGTGGAGAGTCTGCCCGTGTGGTGGCAGCCCTTCCATTCCCTGACGCTGACCCTGCTGCTGATCGTGGCCTTGCCCGGCTTGGCGGCCTACCTCTTTTCGCTGGCAATCTTCCGCAAGCGGGTCAGCGGCGTTTATTTCGCGATCGTGACACTGGCTCTGGCAATGACGCTGACCGTGCTGATCGTCGGCCAGCAGGGCGACACGGGCGGCGCTAACGGCATCACCGATTTCCGCACGCTGCTGGGCTGGGACATCGTCGGCGACGACGGCAAACTGGCGCTTTACTTTGTGGAGGCCGGCGCGCTGACGGTGGCGATGCTTGCGGCGCTGGCGATCGTGCGCAGCCGGCTGGGCAAGATCCTGATCGCCATCCGCGACCGCGAAGACCGCGTGCGATTTTCAGGCTACGACACCGCGCACGTGAAGGCCTGCGTATTCTGCGTGGCCGCGGTCCTGTCCTCTATCGGCGGCGCTTTCTTCACGCTGCAGGTGGGCCTGATTTCTCCGGGGGCCATCGGGGTGGTGGCCTCGATCGAGATGGTGATCTACGCGGCGGTCGGCGGCCGGCTGTCCATTCCCGGCGCGGTGATCGGGGCCCTGTTGATCGGCTTTCTGAAGTCATACCTGTCCGAGACGTTCCCGGAAGTCTGGCTTTATTTCCTTGGCGCGATCTTCATCGTGGTGGTCGTGGCCATGCCCAACGGCCTGGCGGGAGTATTCGGCCAGATTCAGGCGCGCCGCGCCGCGGGGAGCACGCGATGAGCGCCGCCCTGGACCTGCAGGAGTCCGCCAGCATGGACATGAGCAGCGACCGCCCGGCGCCCGGCGCCATCCTGAGCGTCGAGGATCTGACGGTGTCGTTCGACGGCTTCCGGGCTGTGGACGGCCTTAGCCTGCGCGTGGCGCGGGACGAACTGCGCGTCATCATCGGCCCGAACGGCGCGGGCAAGACCACGCTGCTGGACATTATCTGCGGCAAGACGCGGCCGTCCTCGGGGCGCGTGATGTTCCAGGGCCGGGATCTGGTGAGGATGGTGGAGTTCGACATCGTGCGGGCCGGCGTCGGCCGCAAATTCCAGACGCCGTCCGTCTACGAGGACCTGACGGTGCGGGAGAACTTCGAGATCTCGCTGCCGAACGCGCATGGCGTGATCCGTTCCTTGCGGTTCCGGCGCACCGCCGAGATCCACGGACGCATCCAGGCCATGGCCGAGCAGGTCTTCCTGGCGGAACGGCTGGCGGAGAAGGCGGGCCGCCTGAGCCATGGGCAGAAGCAGTGGCTCGAGATCGGCATGCTGCTGATGCAGAACCCGCAGTTGCTGTTGCTGGACGAGCCGGTGGCGGGCATGAGCCCGCGCGAACGGGAGCAGACGGCCGAGCTGCTGGCGCGCATCTCGCGCGGCAAGTCGGTGGTGGTGATCGAGCACGACATGGATTTCGTCAAGCGCATCGCGCACAAGGTCACGGTGCTGCACCAGGGCCGCCTGTTGAGCGAAGGGACGGTGGCCGAGGTGCAGGCCGATCCCCGCGTGCTGGACGTTTACCTGGGCCACTGAATAGGGGATGCGCCGTGTTCCGGATCGACAAACTGAACGTGAGTTATGGGGAGTCCCACGTCGTCCACGATGTGTGCTTCGAGGTGGCGCCCAAGGAATCACTGGCCATCATGGGCCGCAACGGCATGGGCAAGACCACCTTGCTCAAGGCGCTGATCGGCATGCTGCCCTCGGGTTCGGGCAGCATCCGGCTCGACGGTGTCGAACTGGCGGGCATGGCGAGCTACCGGCGCGTGCGCAACGGGCTGGCCTTCGTGCCGCAGGGACGCATGATCTTTCCGTTCCTGACTGTGGAACAGAACATCCTGACCGGCGCGGAGCGCAGCGGGCTCAAGGCCGTGCCGGACTACCTGTACCGCTTTTTCCCGGTGCTGCACGAGATGCGCCGGCGCAAGGGCGGCAACCTGTCCGGGGGGCAGCAGCAGCAATTGGCGATCGCCCGGGCGCTTATCTCGAACCCGCGCGTGCTGATCCTGGACGAGCCGACCGAAGGGATCCAGCCTTCCATCATCAAGGACATCGCACGGGTCCTGAACGCATTGCGGGAGGAGCGCGGCTTCGCCATCGTCGTATCGGAGCAGATGCTGGGTTTCGCGCTGGACCTGGCCGACCGGTTCCTGGTGATTGATCGCGGCCGCATCGTGCACGAGGCATGCCGGACGAGCCTGGACCAGGACAAAGTCAGATCTTTCCTGACGGTATGACCGTCAACCACCGAGGAGCATTGTCATGAGACACGGAGATATCTCCAGCAGCAACGATTGCGTGGGCGTGGCCGTCGTGAACTACAAGATGCCGCGGCTGCATACCCGGGCAGAAGTCATGGAGAACGCCCGCAAGATCGCCGACATGGTCGTGGGCATGAAGCGGGGCCTGCCGGGCATGGACCTGGTGATCTTCCCGGAATACTCCACCCACGGCATCATGTACGACGCCAAGGAAATGTACGAGACCGCGTCGGCCATTCCCGGCGAGGAGACCGCCGTGTTCGCCGAGGCCTGCCGCAAGGCCAATGTATGGGGGGTGTTCTCGCTGACCGGCGAGCAGCACGAGGAGCATCCGAACAAGGCGCCCTACAACACGCTCATCCTCATGAACAACCAGGGCGAGATCGTGCAGAAATACCGCAAGATCATGCCCTGGGTGCCCATCGAAGGCTGGTATCCCGGCGACTGCACCTACGTGTCGGAAGGCCCCAAGGGCCTGAAGATCAGCCTCATCATCTGCGACGACGGCAATTACCCTGAAATCTGGCGCGATTGCGCGATGCGCGGGGCGGAACTGGTCGTGCGCTGCCAGGGCTACATGTATCCGGCCAAGGAGCAGCAGGTGATGGTGTCCAAGGCCATGGCCTGGATGAACAACGTCTATGTGGCCGTGGCCAACGCGGCGGGTTTCGACGGCGTCTACTCCTACTTCGGCCATTCGGCCATCATCGGATTCGACGGGCGCACGCTGGGCGAGTGCGGCGAGGAAGACATGGGGGTGCAGTACGCGGAGCTCTCGATCGGCCTGATCCGCGACGCACGCAAGAACATGCAATCGCAAAACCATCTGTTCAAGCTGGTCCATCGCGGATACACCGGCAAGATCAACTCCGGCGAAGAGGTCAACGGCGTCGCAGTCTGCCCGTACACCTTCTATGCGAACTGGATCAAGGATCCGGAGGGCACGCGCAAGATGGTCGAGTCCTTCACCCGGTCCACGGTGGGGACGCCGGAATGCCCGATGGAAGGCATTCCCAACGAAGCCTCCAAGCACCGCTAGGCGCGTCCGCCACCCATCCCGTCCGGCCAGGCTTCCAGCCGGCCGGACTCTGAGCGAGGATATGAACCGTGCCGTCTCCCCTCGATACCTATCGGATCGCGCAAGAACCGTTCTACCGCCCGACCGGCCAGGAAACCGCCCTGTATGCGCACGCATACGCGCACCGGCTGCCGATGATCCTGAAGGGCCCAACCGGCTGCGGCAAGACGCGGTTCGTAGAGTACATGGCGTGGAAACTAGGCCTTCCGCTGGTCACGCTGGCGTGCAACGAGGACATGACGGCGTCGGACCTCGTTGGCCGCTATCTGCTGGACGCCGCGGGCACCGCCTGGCACGACGGCCCGCTGACGCTGGCGGTGCGCCACGGTGGCATCTGCTACCTGGACGAGATCGTGGAGGCGCGCCAGGATACGACCGTGGTCATCCATCCGCTGACCGACGCGCGGCGCATCCTGCCCTTGGACAAGAAGGGAGAAGTGGTGCGGGCGCATCCCGACTTCCAGTTGGTCGTGTCCTACAACCCCGGCTACCAGAGCAGCGCCAAGGATCTGAAGCCGTCCACGCGCCAGCGGTTCGTGGCGCTGGATTTCGACTATCCGGACGCGGAGCGGGAAGCGGAGATCGTGGCGCACGAGGCGGGCATCGATGCCGCGCTGGCGGACCGGCTGGTGCGCATCGCGCACAGTTCGCGCGAGCTCAAGCGCCATGGACTCGACGAAGGGGTGTCCACCCGCATGCTGATCTATGCGGGCATCCTGATCCGCGACGGTGTCAGCCCAGTCGACAGCTGCGACATGACCATGACCCGCGCGCTGACCGACGACCCCGACATGGCCGCGGCCCTGCGGGCGCTCGTCGATGCCAACCTGGAATGACGATGCGAGCCATTCTGTCCGCGGAGGAGGGGGCTGGCGCCGGGAGGCGCCTGGCCGATACGCTCGGCGACAAGCTGCAACGGCTGGCCGCGCGCAGCGGCGAGGACCAGGCCGCCGAGGCGCGGCGATGGATCGAGGCGTTGCGCAACGAGGATTCCGAATGCGCCCAGGCGGTGGCGGACCGGCTGGACCTGCTGATGGCGAAACTCACGGCCGGAGGGCTGGGGCGCTGGATGCTGGCGGGGTTGCGGCGCTACGAGCGTCAACCCGCGCTGCAGCGCGCCTACTTCCAGCTGCGCGATCCCTATGCTCGCGAGGCTTTGAATGGCGAAGCGGGCGCGCAGGCGCTGGAAGCCGAGCAGGCGAGCCTGTCGTGGCTGCTGTGCGGGCTGTCGGGCCGGGAGCTGGCGGTCGAGCCTTTACGGCGGCCGGCGCTGGACGGGCCGCCGTCGCGCCCCGTCCTGGCGCCTTCGCACCTGCTGGTGCCGGATAGCTATACCGTGCTGGACGGCGCCGACCGGCAGGCGCTGCACCGCGCGGCGGTGGCGCACGCGGCTGCCCACCTGCGCTATTCACCGGCCGCGCAGCCGGTCCAGGGCCTGAAGCCGATGGGCGTGGCGGTGGTGTCGGCCATCGAGGATGCCCGGGTGGAACGGCTGCTGGCGGCCGATTATCCTGGCGTGCGCCGCTGGTTCAGGCCCTTCGTGCCGGCGGCGCCCGATCCCGCCGACCTGGGGTTCGCCGCGCTGATCCAGCGCATGAGCCGCCTGCTGATGGACCCGGCCCTGCGCGACGGCAACCATTGGGTGAACAAGGCGCGGACGCTCTTCGAGGCGCAGGCCGCGGACTTGCGCGACACTGCGGCCTTCCGGCGCCTGGCCTCGGTGCTGGCCAACGACCTGGGACAGATGCGGGTACGCTTCAACCCGCAGCAATATGCCGTGCCCATTCCTTACCGCGACGACAATGCCTGCCTGTGGGACTACGGGGACCCGGCGGATCCTGCGTCCGAGCTGGCCCTGGGCATGCAGGGCGCGGCATCCGGACGCCGCGATGCCGTGCAGGAGGATGCGCCGATGGAAGCCGCCGCCGACGTGGAATTGGGGCGCTACCGCTATCCCGAATGGGACTACAAACTGGGCCGCAGCCGGCCCGACTGGTGCACGGTAATCGAGGCGCTGCCCGCCTGGAACGGCGTCGCATCCGCGCCCGCCGGCCGCGCGCAGCGCCTGGCCCTGCCGCGCTCGCGCCGGCTGAGCCGCGCGCGGCGCCTGAGGCGGCAGTGGGAGGGGGACGATATCGATCTGAATGCCGCGATCGAGGTCCTGATCGACCGGCGCCTGGACCTGGCGCCGGACGCCCGCTATTTCATGCGGCCCGGGAGCCAGCCCTGCGCGTGCAGCACGCTGTTGCTGCTGGACCTGTCGGCGTCGGCCAACGATCCGGCTCCCGAGGCGGGGACGACCGTGCTGGACCTGGAGAAGCAGGCGGCCGCGCTGCTGGCGCGGGCCGTGCCGGGCGAGGGCGATCGCATCGCCGTGCATGGGTTCTGCTCGGACACGCGCGCGGCCGTGTATTACTACCGCCTGCTGGAGGCCGGCGATTTTCCGGCGCCGGCGGCGGTCGAGCGCATCGGCGCGGCCCAGGCCCGCTATTCGACGCGCCTGGGCGCGGCCTTGCGGCACGCCGGCGCGCTGGCGCTGCGCACGCCGGGCGAACGCCGCGCCATCATTGTCGTCACCGACGGCGAGCCATCGGACGTGGACGCGCACGATCCGCGCTACCTGGTTGACGACGCGCGCGAGGCGGTGCTGGAACTGCGCGGCCGAGGCCTGCGGGTGCATTGCGTGGCGCTGGACGCCAGGGCCGAACCGCAGTTGCGCGCAATGTTCGGTTTCCGCGGATACCGGATCGTGACGAACCCGGCGGCGCTGCCGGCAGCGCTGGTACGCGCCTGCGCCCGCGCGACGTCATGACGACCCCAGGAATCCACGTGTTGACGCCGCATGCGCCTGTGCTGAAACTGTTGACCTCGACAAAGGAAGGATGCCCGCGTCAGCCGGCGTCTCGATCATGGCAAACAAAGATCCGATACGTGTAGGCGTGTTGTTCTCCGAAACGGGGGCCACATCGACCATAGGCCGTTCCCAGCTGCAGGGCACGCTGCTGGCCATTGACGAGATCAACGAGGCCGGCGGCGTGGACGGCCGGGAGATCGTGCCGGTGCGCTACGACCCGAGATCCGACCCAGGCACCTACAGTGTGCTGGCCGAAAAGCTGATCACGCAAGACCGGGTGAACGTCATCTTCGGCTGCTATATGTCCAGCAGCCGGAAGGCGGTGCTTCCGGTGGTCGAAAAATGGAACAAGCTGCTGTTCTACCCGACGCTGTACGAAGGGTTCGAGTTTTCCAACAACATCATCTACACCGGCGCCGCGCCGAACCAGAACAGTGTGCAGCTGGCAGAGTTCATGACCGCCAACTTCGGCGCCCGCGTCTACCTGATCGGGTCGGATTACATCTATCCCTACGAATCCAACCGCATCATGCGTGAACTGGTGCTGCAGCGCCAGGACAGCGCCAAGCTGGGCGAGCGCTACGTGCCGCTGACCGCGACCGAGCGCGACTATCGGGAAATCCTGGACGACATCCGCAACAAGCGCCCGGACTTTATTTTCTCGACGGTGGTGGGCAACTCGACCGCCTGCCTGTACCGCGCCTATGCCGACGCGGGCTTCGACCCTAAGGCCATGCCCATCGCCAGCCTCACGACCTCCGAGGCGGAGATCTCGCAGATGGAGCCCGAGGTGGCGGCCGGGCACTTCACGTCCGCGCCGTACTTCCAATCCATCGATTCCGACGTCAACCGGCGCTGCCTGGAGCGGTTGCGCCGGCGTTTCGGCCACGATTGCGTGCCCAATCTGTGCTGGGAGGCGGCGTATTTCCAGATGCACATCTTCGCTAACGCCTTCCGCGACACCGGCACCGACGAAATCGCGCAAATCCTGCCGCGCGTGCTGCAAAGCGAGTTCCAGGCGCCCCAGGGGCGCGTGCGCATCGACCCCACCAACCACCACACCTGCCTGTATCCCCGCGTCGGCCGGGTCAATGCCAAGGGCCAGTTCACCATCGTGCGCGAGGCCACGCGGCCCGTGCATCCCGATCCGTATCTGGTCACCCATTCGCTTGGCGATTGGACGGCCACCCTGAGCTCGCTGGAGATCTGATGGGGGAGACCGCCAGCCGCCAGCGCGCGGTGCGCGCGACGCCTTCCCTGCTCAAGGACCTGCGTACGCTGCGGATCGCCGTCTACCATCCAGATGATGCCGATGGCCGCCAATTGACACAGCAACTGCAGCGGATCGGCTGCCAGGTGCAGACCTTCTGGCCGCCTGCGCCCACGCTGCCGGAAGGGCTGGACGCGGTGTTTCTAGCCGTGAGGCCGGACGTGATCGACCTGGGCTTCGAATGGGCCAAGAGCGAAGACGCGCCCATGGTCATCGCCATCGTGACCTACGAGAATCCCACCATCGTTGAAGCGGTGCTGCGCATCGGCGCCAAGGCGGTGCTGCCTTCGCCGGTGCGCTCGTTCGGGCTGCTGTCTTCCCTCGTGGTGGCGCGGCAGGTCTACGACGACATCAAGTCGCATGCCCGCCGCCTGCGCAAGCTCGAGGGCAAGCTGCTGGGCGTGCGGCGCATCGCCGAAGCCAAAAGCATCCTCATGCGCACGCGCAATGTCACCGAAGGCCAGGCCTACGACCTGATCCGGGAACAGGCCATGAACAAGCGCGTGACCACCGAGGAGATCGCGGGCGCCATCGTCAACGCCAACGAGATACTGTCGCTGGGCAAGTAGGGCGGTATGCCCGCGCTCAGTACTTGCCCGTCAGCAGCTCGCCCGCATCGGGCACGCGCGCTTCCAGGTCCAGTACTTTTAGCATCCGATAGACCGTCGCTGCGGCGGCGGTCACTACCGGCAGGCCGAGGCGGTCTTGCACGGGCTGGATCGACGCCAGCGACGGCATCTGCACGCAGGCCGACAGCACCACGGCGTCCACGCCGCGGGTGTCCAGACGCGCCACGTGGCTGGCGGGCGCGATCGGATCCTGCGCGCCGACCTTCAGGTTGTCGGCGATCTCCAGCGACAGGCTGTCGTGCACTTCGATGCCCTCGTTTTCGATGTAGTCCACGACCAGGCGGGTCAGCGGCTTCATGTAGGGGGTCAGGATGGACACCTTGCGCGCGCCGATGGCGTGCAGGCCCTCGACCAGCGCGCCCGCGCTGGAAATGACGGGCGCGGGCGCGCCGTTGTCCACGGTGGCCTGGTGCAAACGCTCCTGGGAAACGCGGTGGTAGCCCAGGCCCTGGCTCATGATCGCGACTAGGCAGGCGTAGCCCAACACGTCCACCCGGGCGTCGGAGAGCTCTTGCGCGCAGCGGTCCGATTCCCGGTCCATCGAGGCCAGTTCCGCGGCGGTTACCTGTTTCATGCGCATGCGGCTGGAATGGAAAGTGAAGCGTTCGGCCGCGATGGTTTCGCGCAGGTGCAGCATGGCGGGGATCTCGGTCTCCATGGTGGTGTTGGAACTGGGCACGATCTGGCCGATGCGCAAGGTGCGGGGGGATGTCGTCATGGCGGCGCTCCTGAAAAAAGGCGAAAAGAGGCCCCGCCTCGCGCCGCGGGCGCGAGGGTACGGGGCAATGCGGCGTGGGAATCAGTCGGCGGTGATGCCCGCGGCGGCGACGGTGCGCTGCCAGTAGGCCAGTTCCGTGGCGACGCGCTGGTTCAGCGCTTCAGGACCTTCGAAGCGGGCTTCGATGCCGGCGGCCTGGGCGCGCTGCACCGTGGCCGGCTGCTTGAGCGCGGCCTCGACGCTGGCGGCCAGCTTGTCGATGACCGGCTGCGGCGTGCCCGCCGGCGCGAACAGCGCCACCCAGGATTCCAGCTGGTACTCGGGCAGGCCGGCTTCGGCGGTGGTGGGCACGTCCGGCAGCATGGGATGGCGCTTGGGGCTGGTGACCGCCAGGGCCTTCAGCTTGCCGGTCTGCACATGGCCCATCACCGACGGCGGGGTGGTGATGAAGACCTGCACATTGCCCGCCAGCACGTCCTGGATGGCGGCGCCCGACCCGCGGTACGGCACGTGGAACATCGCCGCGCCGGTCTGCTGCTTGAAGACTTCGGTGCCCAGATGGGACAGCGAGCCCACGCCCTGCGACGCGTAGTTGAAGCGGCCGGGCGAACTCTTGACCTCGGCCACGAACTCGGTGATGTTGGTGGCCTTGATGGACGGGTGCACGGCGATCACATTGCTGGACACCGTGACCAGCCCGACCGGCACGAAGTCCTTGGGCGCCCAGGGCAGCTTGGCCGTGAGGTTGGGGTTGCCCACGTGATAGGCCGAGTACGACACCAGCAAGGTATAGCCGTCGGGCTTGGCGCGGGCGACGTACTGATAGGCAATGTTGCCGCTGCCGCCGTCCTTGTTTTCCACCACCACCGGTTTGCCCAGCGCGGCGGCCAGCGGCTCGGCCACGATGCGGGCGGACGTGTCCACCAGCCCGCCCGGCGGGTTGGGAACGACGAGGGACAGGGTGCGGTTGGGAAAGTCTTCCGCGGCGTTGGCGCCGAATGCCGCCCCGGACAGCAAGGCGGCGGCAAGCAGTTTCTGCATGGCAGGTCTCCGGTTATTGTCGTGTGCTCTATGGCGGGACCTATTCTGCTCGCCGAGAACGATAGTTTCCAATATAGTTTTTGTCTGGTTTCATACCTTTTCCAAATAACTGGCCGCCATGGAAATCCGTCAACTGCGCTACTTCGCCGTGCTGGCAGAAGAGCTGAATTTCACGCGGGCGGCGGCGCGCCTGCATATTTCGCAGCCGCCGCTCAGCCTGCAGATCGCCCAGCTGGAACGGGAACTCGACGTCAGGCTGTTCGACCGCAACAACCGGCGGGTGACGCTGACCGAAGCGGGGGAGGCCTTCCTGAACGATGTGCGCGCCTTGCTGGCGAGCCTGAAGGAAGCCACGGTGCGGGTCCGCGCGGTGGACCAGGGGCTGGCGGGCCGCATCGAGGTCGGGCTGTCGGGGTCGCACTTCCTGGGGCCGGTGCCGGCGCTGATCGCGCGCTACACGGCCGAGCACCCGCAGGTGTCGGTGCTGCTCAATGAGATGAATCCGGCGGCGCAACTGGAGGCGCTGCGCGGGCACCGCATCGACGTCAGCATTTCGCGCACCGCAGTCGACGACGAAGAGCTGCAGGCCATGCCCCTGTGGCCCGACCCCGTGGTGGCCGTGTTGCCCAGGCAGCACCCGCTGGCCGGCCGCAAGCGCCTGGAACTGAGCGACCTGGCGGGCGATGCCTTCGTCATGCTGCGACAGGACACCTCCGGTTTTGCGCGGTTCCTGGCCGAGACCTGCGCGCGCGCCGGCCTGCCGCTGTCCGTGGCGCAGACGGTGGCCGAGGTGCCGGCGCAATTGGCGTTGGTGGCGGCGGGGCTGGGCGTGGCCCTGGTGCCCCGCTCGACCTGCCGTCACGCCGACGACCGCGTTGCGGTGTGCCGCCTGCCCGCCGATATCTCGCGCGCCACGGTCTACGCCGTCTCCCGGCGTCAGGGCAGGCGGCGCGCGCTGGACACCTTTTTGCAGACGGCAGCGCAGATGGGCGACGGCAAGGCCTGAGGCGGCGGGCACGCGGCCGCCGCCCCGAGGGAGCCCGTCAGGCCGTCAACACGCACTCTGAGGTTTCCGGCGCGGCGAGCCTCACCCGGAACGTCCTGAGCTCATCGCGGCGGAACACATGCACGGTCACCCGGTCGCCCGCCCGGTATTGCGCCAGCAGCAGGTCCAGCCCGGCGGGCGCGTCCACGCGCAGGCCGTCGACCGCCACCAGCACGTCGCCCGCGGAGAGGCCGCCCTTGTGCCCCGCGCCGCCTTCCAGCACGGTGGCCAGCGCCAGCGAGTCGCCCTGCTTGCGGGTGCGTACGTCCAGCGACGGGATATTGGCTGCGGCCTTCCATTGCAGCGTCACGCCCTGCGATTCCAGCAGCTCGGCCAGCGGCACGTCGGCCGTGCCGTAGGCATGCCGGGCGATGAAGCGGCGGGTGTCGACGCCCGTGGCTTCCTGGATGAGCGCGGGCAGGCCGTCTTCGGCCAGGCCCCGCGGCTTGCCCAGGTAGAAGTCGCGGCCGTAGCGTTCCCACAGCAGCCGCATCACGTCGTCCAGCGAATGCGCGCCGGCGCTTTCCCGGCGGATCAGCAGATCCAGCCCCAGGGCCACGAGCGCGCCCTTGGTGTAGTAGCTGACCAGGGCGTTGGGGGAGTTTTCGTCCTGCTTGTAATAGCGTGTCCAGGCATCGAAAGAGCTCTCCGCCACGGATTGCTTGCCGCGGCCCGGCGCGCGCGCCACGCTGGAGATGGTCTTGGCGAGCAGCCGCAGGTAGTCGGGGCGGGTGATGGCGCCCGAGCGCAGCAGCAGCAGGTCGTCGTAATAGGAGGTGAAGCCTTCGAATACCCACAGCAGGCGGGTCAGGTCCGGCTGCGACAGGTCGTAGGGCACGAACGCTTCCGGCTTGATCCGCTTGACGTTCCAGGTATGGAAGTATTCATGGCTGACCAGGCCCAGGAAGCCGCGGTAGCCTTCGCCCTGGCCCTGCTGGCCCAGGACGGGGAGGTCCTTGCGCGCCGTCATCAGCGCCGTGCTTGCGCGATGCTCCAGGCCGCCGTAGCCGTCGCCGGTGACCATCGTCATGAAGACGTAGCGGTCCGCGCTGTCCAGGAAGGGCGCGCGCCGGGTGCGGGGCTCGAAGAACGCGATCTGCGTTTCGCAGATCTTGCGCACGTCGTCGGTGATGCGCGCCAGGTCCAGATTGGGCGCGACGCCGGTGAACACCAGTTCGTGCTCGGCGCCGTGCGCCGTGAAGCTCGACACTTGCGGCGTACCCATCTCGACCGGATGGTCGATCAGCGCATCGTAGTCCGGCGCCCGGTACAGGCCGAAGCCGTGGCGGCGGGCCGCACCCTGGTGGCCGCGGGCCTCGGGCAGGCTGGTGTAGACCTTCCAGCCGTCGATGCCGCGGGGCGGGGCCAGCTCCACCAGGCAGGGCAGGTGATCCTGGCCATGCACGCGCAGAAAGACGCTGGTGCCGTTGAAGAAGCCGTGGGTTTCGTCCAGGTGCGCGCCGCGCACCGACAGGTCCCAGGCGTAGACCACGTATTCCACTCGCAGCGGGCCGTCGCAGGGCGCCGCCTGCCAAGTGTGGTTGTCCGTTTTGTCGACGGACAGGCGGCGGGCGCCCGAATAGGCCGCCAGCGATTCGATCTGGCGCGAGAAGTCGCGGATCAGGTAGCTGCCCGGAATCCAGGCCGGCAGGGACAGGCGCTGGCCGCCGGGGGAGGGCGCCGGTATGGTTAGGGTTATCCGGTAGCGGTGTCCGGCCGGATCATGGGGCGCGAGGCGGTAAAGTAGCGGCGGGGCTTGGTCTTTTTCCATAGCCATATCTTACTTTCATACCATTTCGGAGACATGCAATGAGCGAGTCGTTTGTGCTGGTCGAAACCCGGGGCCGCGTCGGCCTGTTGACGCTCAATCGTCCCAAGGCGCTCAACGCGCTGAACGATCAACTGATGGATGAGCTCGGCGCGGCGCTGCTGGCGTTCGAAGCTAACCCCGATATCGGCGCGGTGGTCATCACCGGCAGCGAAAAGGCGTTCGCCGCGGGCGCTGACATCGGCGCGATGAAAGACTGGTCGTACATGGACGTGTACGGCAACGAATACATCACCCGCAACTGGGAAACGCTCAAGCGCATCCGCAAGCCCGTGATCGCCGCCGTGGCCGGCTACGCCCTAGGCGGCGGCTGCGAACTGGCCATGATGTGCGACATCATCATCGCGGCCGATACAGCCAAGTTCGGCCAGCCCGAGATCAAGCTCGGCGTGATCCCCGGCGCGGGCGGCACCCAGCGCCTGCCGCGCGCGGTGGGCAAGGCCAAGGCCATGGATCTGGCGCTGACCGCCCGCATGATGGGCGCCGAGGAAGCGGAGCGCGCCGGCCTGGTGTCGCGCGTGGTCGCCGCCGATAAGCTCATGGAAGAAGCCATGGACGCGGCCACCATCATCGCCTCGATGTCCCTGCCGTCGGTCATGATGGCCAAGGAATGCGTCAACCGCGCCTTCGAAGGTTCGCTGAACGAAGGCCTGCTGTTCGAGCGCCGCGTATTCCACTCGCTGTTCGCGACGGAAGACCAGAAGGAAGGGATGGCCGCTTTCACCGAAAAGCGCAAACCGGACTTCAAACACCGTTAAGCTTGGTTACGCCTGCCCCCACCGGGGCAGCAAGCGAGCGAAGCGATTGCGGCGAGAGTGGCCATCCCCCCACGGCCTCCGCAAGAATGGCCGGCCCGCCCGCCGGGCCGCCCCAAGGGCGGGCCAGCCCCCTTGGGGGGCAGCAAGCGAGCGAAGCGATTGCGGCGAGGGGGCCCAGCCCCCCCACGGGGCCTCCGCAAGAATGGCCGGCCCGCCCGCCGGGCCGCCCCAAGGGCGGGCCAGCCCCCTTGGGGGGCAGCAAGCGAGCGAAGCGAGTGCGGCGTGGGGGCCCATTTTCTCTGCGTTGCGCCTTGAAACGCTTGGTCAGCACCTTGTTGCCGGGTTCGGTCCTATCCTGGATGGGCGTCATCTTGAGGTGCCGCGCCAGAGAGGCTTGTCCGAACTGGCAAGTCCCGCGCGGCGGCTCTTCTGCCAACAACACCAAGAAGGAGCCTTGCATGCGTACATCTATCGCTACCCGCCGGTGGTCCGCCGCTGTACTCGCCGGCGCGCTCAGCGCCTGCTTCGTCACCGCCGTCCAGGCTCAATCCCCGCGTTCGACCCTGCGTCTCGTGTCTGAAACGCCGTATCCGGCCGCCTCGGCGTCCGCGCCGCAAATGAGCGAGCAGGAGTTGCGCGACACGGCCATCGATGCCTATGTCTACGCCTATCCGATGGTCCTGATGGAACTGGCCCGCCGCAAGGCCACGGCGGTGCAGAGCCCGCTGGACGGCAAGGCGCCGATGAACCAGTTCGGCCACAAGGCTTCTTTTCCGGACCCGCGCGCCGCGGATACGCCGTGGCCCAGCGCGGACGCGCTGTACTCCAGCCTGTGGTTCGACGTGTCCCGGGCGCCGCTGATCGTGAACCTGCCCGCCACGGGCGACCGCTATTCGGTACTGTCGGCGCTGGACATGTGGAGCGACGTGTTCGCCTCGCGCGGCGCGCGCACCAACGGCAAGGGCGCCCAATCGTTCGTCATCGTCGGCCCCAACTGGCAGGGCAGCACGCCCGCCGGCATGGACGTGATCCGCAGCCCGACGGCCACCGGCTGGCTGATCGGCTGGACGCAGACGGGCGGCCCGCAAGACTATGCCGCGGTCAACCAGATCCAGGCCGCCATGACCGCCAGCCCGCTGGTCGTGCCGGCGCCGTCGGTCACGCGGCCTGCCCGCGGCCGCAATGCGGGCACCGCGTATCCGCAGACGGGGCCCGGCGTGGGGGCGGCTCCGATCGGCAGCGGGCTGCAGGCACAGGCATCCGTGCCGGCGCTGCCCGACGGCACGCCGGCCGAGCAGGCTGCCGCCATGGACGCCGCTACCTTTTTCGGGTTGTTTTTCGACGTGCTGCGCAACAATCCGCCTCACGTCAATGACGCGCCCATCCTCGATCGCATGCGCCGCATCGGCCTGGACGGCCAGCGGCCCTTCTCGTACGGCAGCCTGAGCCCGGCCGTGCAGCAGGCGCTGACCGAGGCCCAGCCGCTGGCGGGGCGCCGCATCGCCGATGGCGTATCGCGCCTGGGCACGCCGCTCAATGGCTGGAACACCGTGCTGTCCGGCATCGGAACCTACGGCACCGACTATTCGCGCCGCGCCGCGATTGCCTATGCGGGGCTGGGCGCGCCGACGCCGGAAGACGTTCTGTACCCGGTGACGGTGTCCGATTCCAAGGGCCGCATGCTGGATTCCCGCGAGGACTACGTCCTGCACTTCGACAAAGGCCAGTTGCCGCCGGCCAACGCGTTCTGGTCGCTGCACGTCTATAACGCCCAGTACGGCTTTGCCGAGAACCCGGCCAACCGCTACGTGCTGCGCAGCACCGACAGCCTGAAGTACAACGCGGACGGTTCGCTGGACATCTATATCCAGCGCCGCGATCCGGGCGAGCGCAAGCGCGCGAACTGGCTGGCCGCCCCGGCCGCCGATGCGCCGTTCCTGCTCAGCATGCGCCTGTATTGGCCGCAGGACACGGCGCTGGACGGCCAGTGGGCGCCGCCGCCGGTCAAAGAAGACTGAGTCCAGCGCGGCGCGCCGACGCCGGGCCGTCCTTCCGGGGGGCGGCCCGGCGCCGTGTTTCAGGGGCAAGACGGCGCTGGCGTAAGCGGCATTCGGCCCCGTTCGTGTCCCTAATTTTCTTGCGTCCGGCCGGGCGTTGTTTACACCTTACAAACGGCCGAAAGTCATTTGCTCGGGTAAAAAGAATCAAGCTATACTCTGCGGGTTTGACGCTTGCGGGATAAGAACACGTGGCGGCAGGATGCGCCGGTTCTGATAGGGGCAAGAAGCAAAGCGAGGAAGTTTGATGCAACAGAACTCCATGCAGCACGACATGCGGCAGGGTCCGGTTGAAAGCCGAGGTAGGGAAGTGTTCGACCAAGGCGAGGCGGATAAAGTTCTGGTACTCAGTGACGCGGACCGCGCGGCGCTGAATGCTCAAGCAAGCCGCGGGCTCCTATTGGCATTGGCTGCGCAAGGTGCCATGGGGCTCGCAGCGGCGGTAATTGCGGGGGTTGTCGGAGGGGCGGCGGCAGGTTGGTCGGCGCTGGCGGGGGCGGGGGCGTATTTCATACCCAATGCGTTGTTCGCATTGCGCCTTGTTGTCAGCGTACGGGCCGGTAAAGCCAGTCCCTTTACCTTTCTCTCTGGTGAGTTGATCAAGTTGTTCGCAACGGCATTGCTGTTGTGGCTGCTTTCGCGTGTGGCGCAGGATAGCCTCGTATGGCCTGCCGTGCTGCTCGGTCTGATACTCACATTGAAGGGTTATCTCCTGCTCTTGATGTTCCGCAAGTTGTCTTAGCGCCGAGCAGGTTTGCGGCAAACGAAATCGTGGAATCGTCCGATTCGCAAGGGTCGGGCATACAGCAAATAGGGTAGGATTCAAATGGCTGCTGCCAGCGACGTGTCGCCTCAGTCCGCGTATATTCAGCATCACCTGGTGCATCTGAACAATACGGGCGAGAAACAGAGCGCTATTGCTCAGTTCGACATCATCAATTACGACTCGTTGTTCTGGTCCGGCCTGATGGGTCTGATCGTGATTTTCTTCCTGTGGCGCGCCGCGCGCCGCGCCACCAATGGCGTTCCGGGCCGCTTCCAGGCCTTCGTGGAAATGATCGTCGACATGGTCGACGACCAGGCCAAGGGCATCGTCCACAACGCCAAGAGCCGTCTTTTCATCGCCCCGCTGGCGCTCACCGTGTTCCTCTGGATCATCCTGATGAACGCGCTGGACTTGCTGCCCGTCGACCTGCTGCCCTCCATCTGGCGCCTGACCGGCCTGGGCGCTGAACACGGCGACCCGCTCTACTACCACCGCATTCTGCCGACCGCCGACCTGAACGTGCCGATGGGCATGTCGCTGGGCGTGCTGCTGCTGATGTTCTATTACGGCATCAAGATCAAGCACCCGGGCGGCTTCGTCAAGGAACTGTTCACCGCGCCGTTCCACGCACATGGCATCGGCGCCCTGGTCCTGGCTCCCTTCAATCTGCTGCTGAACCTGATCGAATACGCCGCCAAGTCCGTCTCGCTGGGCATGCGGTTGTTCGGCAACATGTTCGCCGGCGAACTGATTTTCATGCTGATCGCCCTGCTGGGCGGCGCCTGGACCGGCTTCAACGGCGCCAGCATCGGCCTGGGCATCGGCCACATCCTGGCCGGCTCCATCTGGGCGATCTTCCACATCCTGATCGTTCTGCTGCAGGCCTTCATCTTCATGATGCTGACGCTGGTGTACCTCGGCCAGGCTCACGAAGGTCACTGATCCCCCCGATTTCCCGCGCTGGCCATCCGGCCAGCGTGGGATAGCAAGATTATCTTGCATTGAGCAGTACCCCTTATTTTTCAATTTTTGACTTCAGATTTCTAACCAAGGAGTTGTCATGACCAACGTCGCTTTCGTTGCCCTCGCTTGCGGTCTTATCATCGGTCTGGGCGCTATCGGCGCTTGCATCGGCATCGCACTGATGGGCGGCAAGTATCTGGAAGCCTCGGCTCGTCAGCCTGAGCTGATGAACGCTCTGCAAACGAAGATGTTCCTGCTGGCTGGCCTGATCGACGCGGCATTCCTGATCGGCGTGGGTATCGCCATGCTGTTCGCCTTCGCCAACCCGTTCGTCGGCTAAGGCACCGCCCGCCGGCGAAAAGGCGGGTCATGACGCTGGCGGCGGTGCAGGTCTACCGCGCATCGCCGCCCAGCAAGGTATCGAGTGCTCCGTAGCGCCCCTCCCGGGTGCGGCCGGAGCCGAAAGGTGTTAAAGGAACGACCGTGAATCTGAACGCGACGATCATTTTCCAGATGCTCGTGTTCTTCGTTCTGGGCTGGTTCACGATGAAATTCGTGTGGCCTCCCCTGACGAAGGCGATGGACGAGCGCCGCCAAAAAATCGCCGACGGCCTGGCCGCCGCCGAGAAGGGCAAGGCCGATCTGGCCCAGGCCCAGGCGCGTGTCAGTCTGATCGAGGCTTCTGCCAAGTCCGAAAACCACGCACGCATCATCGAGGCCGAGAAGCAAGCCGCCTCCCTGATCGAGCAGGCCCGCCGCGAAGCGGAAGCCGAACGCGCCCGTATCGTGGCGCAGGCTGCCCAGGACGCTGCGCAGGAAGTCCAGCGTGCCCGCGACCTGCTGCGCGACGACGTCGCAGCGCTGGCCGTCAAGGGTGCCGAACAGATCCTCAAGCGCGAGGTTGACGCCCGCGCACACGCCGAGCTGCTCAACCAGCTCCGCGCGCAGCTTTAATCCGGGACCGCCATGGCTGAACTTTCCACTGTTGCCCGGCCGTACGCCGAGGCGCTCTTCAGCGCGGCGCGCGACGACAAGGCCGGCTTGCCGGCCTGGTCCGACCTGGTCGGCGAAATGTCGCAGGTCGCCTCCAACCCCGACGTGCGCGAGGCCATGGCCGACCCGCGTCTGGGCGACAAGCAGCGCGTCGAGCTGTTCTCCGGCCTGATCAAGGCCGAACTGCCGCCCGCCGCCCGCAATTTCATCGCGTTGCTGGTCGAAAACGACCGGCTGCTGCTGCTGCCCGAAATCGCCGCGCAATTCGCGATGCTGCGGAATCGCCACGACGGCACGGCGCAGGCGGAAATCACCAGCGCGTTCGAACTGAGCGATGCCCAGGTCAAAGAGCTGGTTACCGCGCTCGAACAAAAATTCGGTCTCAAGCTGAAGCCCAGCGTCACCGTCGACCCGTCGTTGATCGGCGGCGTGCGCGTGGCTGTCGGTGACCAGGTGCTCGATACTTCCGTACAAGCCCAATTGGCCCGCATGCGCGATCAGCTCGCCGCTTAAGGCAACTAACAGGATTCCAGGAGTCAATATGCAACTCAATCCCTCCGAGATCAGCGAACTGCTCAAGAGCCGCATCGAGGGCCTGGGCGCTTCGGCTGATGTCCGTACTCAGGGCACCGTCGTGTCCGTGACCGACGGTATTACCCGCATCCACGGCCTGTCCGACGTGATGCAGGGCGAAATGCTCGAATTCCCCAACAACGTTTTCGGTCTCGCACTGAACCTCGAGCGCGACTCTGTCGGCGCCGTGATTCTGGGCGACTACACCGGCGTGTCGGAAGGCGACCAGGTCAAGACGACCGGCCGCATTCTGGAAGTGCCGGTCGGTCCGGAACTGAAGGGCCGCGTGGTCAACACGCTGGGTGAACCCATCGACGGCAAGGGCCCGGTCAATGCCAAGGCTACCGACATCATCGAAAAAGTGGCGCCTGGCGTTATCGCCCGCCGCTCGGTGTCGCAGCCGCTGCAAACCGGCATCAAGGCTATCGACTCGATGGTCCCGATCGGCCGTGGCCAGCGCGAGCTGATCATCGGCGACCGCCAGACCGGCAAGACCGCTGTGGCCGTCGACACCATCATCAGCCAGAAGGGCAAGGGCGTCACCTGCGTGTACGTCGCCATCGGCCAGAAGGCGTCGACCATCAACAACGTGGTGCGCAAGCTCGAAGAGCACGGCGCCATGGAATACACCATCGTCGTGGCCGCTTCGGCTTCCGACTCGGCCGCCATGCAATACCTGGCCGCCTACGCCGGCTGCACGATGGGCGAATACTTCCGCGATCGCGGCGAAGACGCTCTGATCGTTTATGACGACCTGACCAAGCAGGCCTGGGCCTACCGCCAAGTGTCGCTGCTGCTGCGCCGTCCGCCGGGCCGCGAAGCCTACCCGGGCGACGTGTTCTACCTGCACTCGCGCCTGCTGGAACGTGCCGCCCGCGTCAATGAAGACTACGTCGAGAAGTTCACCGGCGGCGCCGTCAAGGGCAAGACCGGTTCGCTGACCGCGCTGCCGATCATCGAAACGCAAGCCGGCGACGTTTCGGCCTTCGTTCCGACCAACGTGATCTCGATCACCGACGGCCAGATCTTCCTGGAAACCGACCTGTTCAACGCCGGTGTCCGTCCCGCCATCAACGCCGGTATCTCGGTGTCGCGCGTGGGTGGCGCTGCCCAGACCAAGGTCGTCAAGAAGCTGTCAGGCGGTATCCGTACCGACTTGGCGCAGTACCGTGAACTGGCCGCTTTCGCGCAGTTCGCTTCCGACCTGGACGACGCGACCCGCCGCCAGCTGGAACGCGGCAAGCGCGTGGTGGAACTGCTGAAGCAGCCCCAGTACCAGCCGCTGCAGGTGTGGGAACTGGCCGTTACGCTGTACACGGTCAACAACGGCTACCTGGATGACGTGGATGTTGCCCAAGTGCTGTCGTTCGAGAAGTCGCTGAAGGATCAGCTCAAGGCCAAGCATGCGGCCCTGATCCAGCGCGTCGAAGACACCAAGGAACTGTCCAAGGATGACGAAGGCGAATTGGCCGCCGCCATCCAGGAATTCAAGAAGCACGGTGCTTTTTAAGAAAGTGATGGGTTAGGCGTCCGCGACGCCTCGCCCATCCTTCCCGGATGGTTGAGGCGCGAGCGGAACCCATCGGCCAGTCTTCACAGGAAAGCGCAATGCCCGGAATTAAGGAAATCCGAACCAAGATCAAGAGCGTGCAAAACACGCGCAAGATCACCAAGGCGATGGAAATGGTCGCCGCATCCAAGATGCGCAAGGCGCAGGAACGGATGCGCGCAGGCCGCCCGTACGCCACCAAGGTGCGCGAGATTGCTGCGCACCTGATGCAGGCCAACCCCGAGTACAGCCACCCGTACCTGGTCGAACGCGAGATCAAAGCGGTCGGCGTGGTCATGGTGACGACGGACAAGGGTTTGTGCGGCGGCTTGAACACCAACATCACCCGTGTGACGTTGGGCAAGCTGAAAGAGTTCGAGAAGAACGGCGTTGCCGTTCAGGCGACCGCTTTCGGCAACAAGGGCGTGGGTGTGCTGACCCGTATCGGCGCCAAACTGGTTTCCCAGGAAGTGCAACTGGGCGACAAGCCGCAACTCGACCGCCTGCTGGGCGCAATCAAGGTGCAGCTGGACGCCTACCTGGAAGGCCGTATCGACGCGCTGTACGTGGCTTCGACCCGCTTCGTCAATACGATGAAGCAGGAGCCGATGTTCTTGCGCCTGCTGCCTCTGGCCAGCGGTTTGGAAGATCCGTACCAGACGGGCGCTGAAAACCTGGCCAAGACCGCGGAAGTGAAGTCGGACTACAGCTGGGATTACATCTACGAACCCGACGCCCGTAGCGTGATCGACGACCTGCTGCAGCGTTACGTCGAAGGTCTGCTGTACCAAGCCGTGGCCGAGAACATGGCTTCGGAGCAGTCGGCCCGGATGGTCGCCATGAAGGCGGCGTCGGACAACGCCAAGAAGGTCATCGGCGATCTCCAGCTGGTCTACAACAAGACCCGCCAGGCCGCGATCACCAAAGAAATTTCGGAAATCGTAGGGGGCGCTGCCGCCGTTTAAGGCAGGCAGCATCCCGTCAAAAGCTATCAAGCAAGGAATCGACATGAGCAACGGAACCATCGTTCAGTGCATCGGCGCCGTGGTGGATATTCAGTTCCCCCGCGATCAAATGCCCAAGATCTACGAAGCGCTCACCCTGGCCGACGAGGGTTCCTCGTTCGCCGAAAAAGGGCTGACGCTGGAAGTGCAACAACAGTTGGGCGACGGCGTGGTGCGTACCATTGCGCTGGGCTCCAGCGACGGCCTGCGCCGTGGCATGAAGGTCACCGGCACGGGCGCCCCGATCTCGGTGCCGGTCGGCACCGGCACGCTGGGCCGCATCATGGACGTGCTGGGCCGTCCGATCGACGAAGCTGGCGAAATCCAGCACGAAGAAAAGCGTGGCATCCACCAACCGGCTCCCCGCTTCGACGAACTGTCGCCGTCGGTGGAACTGCTGGAAACCGGCATCAAGGTTATTGACCTGGTTTGCCCGTTCGCCAAGGGCGGCAAGGTCGGCCTGTTCGGCGGCGCCGGCGTGGGCAAGACCGTCAACATGATGGAACTGATCAACAACATCGCCAAGCAGCACAGCGGCTTGTCGGTGTTCGCCGGCGTGGGTGAGCGTACCCGTGAAGGCAACGACTTCTACCACGAAATGGAAGAGTCGAACGTTCTGGACAAGGTTGCGATGGTGTTCGGTCAGATGAACGAACCCCCGGGCAACCGTCTGCGCGTGGCGCTGACCGGCCTGACCATGGCCGAGAAGTTCCGCGACGAAGGCCGCGACATCCTGTTCTTCGTGGACAACATCTACCGCTACACCCTGGCCGGTACCGAAGTGTCCGCACTGCTGGGCCGTATGCCGTCGGCCGTGGGCTACCAGCCGACGCTGGCGGAAGAAATGGGCAAGCTGCAAGAGCGCATCACGTCCACCAAGACCGGCTCGATCACCTCGATCCAGGCCGTGTACGTGCCTGCTGACGACTTGACCGACCCGTCGCCCGCCACCACCTTCCAGCACTTGGACTCGACCGTCGTGCTGTCGCGTGACATCGCCGCCCTGGGTATCTACCCGGCCGTGGACCCGCTGGATTCGTCCAGCCGCCAGCTCGACCCGCAAGTCGTCGGCGAAGAGCACTACGCCGTGGCCCGTGGCGTGCAGCAGACGCTGCAGCGCTACAAGGAACTGCGCGACATCATCGCGATTCTGGGCATGGACGAACTGTCGCCGGAAGACAAGCAGGCCGTGGCCCGCGCTCGTAAGATCCAGCGTTTCCTGTCCCAGCCCTTCCACGTGGCGGAAGTGTTCACCGGTTCGCCCGGCAAGTACGTGCCGCTGGCCGAAACCATCCGTGGTTTCAAGATGATCGTGGACGGCGAGTGCGATGCACTGCCGGAACAGGCCTTCTACATGGTCGGGTCGATCGACGAGGCCTTCGAGAAGGCCAAGAAACTGCAATAAGGATCCACTATGGCTACCCTGCATGTCGATGTGGTCAGCGCAGAGGAAGCGATCTTCTCCGGTGAGGCGAAGTTCGTGGTTCTGCCTGGCGAGTCGGGTGAGCTGGGCATTCTGCCCGGCCACACGCCGCTGATCTCGCGCATACGCCCCGGTACGGTCAAGATCGTTCGTGCCGACCAGGGCGAGGAAAACGTCTTCGTCGCCGGTGGCATTCTGGAAGTGCAGCCGGGCAGCGTAACGGTTCTGGCCGATACGGCCATCCGTGCCGCCGACCTGGACGAAGCCCGTGCCCTGGAAGCGCGCCAGCGGGCCGAAGAGGCCCTGGCGAATGCCAAGGACAAGGCGGACATCGCCGTCGTCGAAGCCGAACTCGCCATGCTGGCTGCGCAAGCCATCGCGGCGCGCAAGCTGCGTCAAGGCGGCCGTTCGCACTAAGCGGCGCAATGGTCTTCCGGGGTTCGCCCCGGATTCCAAAAAGCGGCCCTCCGGGGCCGCTTTTTTCATTGCGGTGGCGAAATGCGAGGTCCCTGTGCGGGCCGCAATGCGTTCAGTACGAATAGCCGCGGGGTGTCCGCGACCGGTAGCCTTCGGCTTGGCTCAATCAAGCGTAGGAGGGGAGCGTGCGAGACGTCCTGGATTGCGGGGTTCTGCTGGCGCCGGGCCATGAAGCGGCCATGCGCGACTGGGTCGAGCGGTATCCCGTCCGCGCGGCCCGTCTGCGGCTGCACCTGGTGTCCCTGAACGCCCTGCGCTACGCGGGGGCAGGGCCGGCGCTTCAGGCTCCGGCGCCGGAAGCGCCGGACGTGCAGGCGCTCGCGCGGCTGGCGGTGGCGCTCAGGCGCTACGACGCCTGCATCCTGCCAGTGGCGCCCTCTTCGCTCGCCTGGACGCGGATGGCCTTGCAACAGGCGGACGGCGCGCTGAGCACGCCCGTCCTCCTGCTCGTCCACGACGTAAAAGCGCCCGCCATCGAAGATCTGCTGAGCCTGGGCGCCTGGGATTTCATGATGCAGCCCGCATGCCTGGAAAGCATGCGCGTGCGGCTGGGCCGCCTGGCTAGATCCACCGCGTTGCGCGATGCCCGGTCCGCGTCCTTGCGGGAACCCGCGGCGAACTATCCCGCAACGGCCAGGCCCGCGGGCGCCAGCGGTGCCTGCCCGCCAGGCGAATCGCGGCCCCGGGTGGCAGCCAGCGTGGTCGAACACGCGTTGTCCCGCTTGCGCAATCAGCATCACCGCGCCGCGCAGGAATCCTTCCGCACGGCGAAGGCGAGGGTGGTCGATGGTTTCGAGCGCGACTACATCCGCCTGGCGTTGTCGCGCCATGGCGGCAATGTGGCGCAAGCGGCGCGCGCCTGCAGCAAGCACAGGCGCGCTTTCTGGGCGCTGATGCGCAAGCACGGCATCGAGGCCGCGCCCTACCGGCAGGCGGCGCAGGCCGGCGAAGACTGAAATCCGCGCCCGCCGGGGCGTTGGCGCCCCGGGGGCCGGCCGCCGCCAGCGCCCGGGCGGCGGCCGGCTTGCGCTCGGGCAAGCCGGCCAGGGATGGCGCCCGCGCCTTGTCAGCCAGGGGAAGTAAAATCACGGCTTCCGATCATCGAGGATAGTCGTGTCTGCTTCCGTCTTGAAGAACGATGTGTTCTTGCGCTCGCTCCTGCGCGAGCCCGTGCCCTACACCCCCATCTGGCTGATGCGCCAGGCGGGACGCTACCTGCCCGAGTACCGTCAGACGCGGGCCCGCGCAGGTTCCTTCATGGGCCTTGCTCAGAACCCGGACTACGCCGCGGAAGTCACGCTGCAGCCGCTGGAGCGTTTCGACCTGGACGCGGCCATCCTGTTTTCCGACATCCTGACCGTGCCGCACGCCATGGGCCTGGGCCTGGACTTCGCCGAAGGCGAGGGCCCGCGCTTCGCCCGTCCGGTGCGCACCGAGGAAGATGTGGCGCGCCTGGCGGTGCCCGACATGGACAAGCTGCGCTACGTCTTTGACGCCGTGGGCGTGATCCGGCGCGAACTGGACGGCAAAGTGCCGTTGATCGGTTTCGCGGGCAGCCCCTGGACGATCGCCTGCTACATGGTCGAAGGCCAGGGTAGCGACGACTACCGCCTGATCAAGACCATGCTGTATGGGCGTCCCGACCTGTTGCACCGCATCCTCGAGATCAACGCCGAGGCCACGCTGCAGTACCTGAATGCCCAGATCGCCGCCGGCGCGCAAGCCGTGATGCTGTTCGACAGCTGGGGCGGCGTGCTGGCCGACGGACTGTTCCAGCAATTCTCGCTGGCCTACACCAGGAAGGTCGTGGCAGGCCTGAAGCGCGAAAACGAAGGCCGCCGCGTGCCGGTCATCGTGTTCACGAAGGGCGGCGGCCAGTGGCTGGAAGACATCGCGGCCTGCGGCTGCGATGCCGTGGGCCTGGACTGGACGGTGGACCTGGCGGCGGCGCGCCGCCGTACGGGAGACGCCGTGGCCTTCCAGGGCAATCTGGATCCGATGGCCCTGTTCGGCGGCGCCAGCGCCATCCGCAAGGAGGCGCGTCGGGTGCTGGACGCCTTCGGCCCGGTGGGCAAGGGCGGGCATGTCTTCAACCTGGGGCATGGCATTTCCCGGTTCACTCCTCCGGAAGCCGTAGCCGAATTGGTGGATGAAGTCCACCAACACAGCCGTTCGCTGCGAGGGTAAGTAAGTGAACGCTTCGGCCCTCAGGGCCGAAGCAGCGCGCACTTGTGCACAGCAAGATTGATCTCGGGGAAAACCCTTTAGAAGCTAGTTTACAATCTTGAAAGACTTCATAAGATATTGTTTTTCAAGAGAAAACTTAGATTTCCAACAAGATTTCACATGTTCGCGAAATCTTGCCTTATTCCAATTTTCGACGTTGCTCCAGCCTTTTCCCCAAAGTTATCCACAGGCGGGGACGGGGCACGAGAGCGTCGGGCAGGCTCATCCTTCCCTATGCACCGTCCAAGCCCCCATGTCTGAAGCGCAGGCGACCATGATTCCTCCAGCGGTCTGCTGGGTGCGGGTGGCGCTGGACGTGCCGTTGCCCGGCCCCTTCGATTACCGGAGCGAGGCGCCGGTGGCGATCGGGCTGCGGGTCATCGTGCCCTTCGGGCGCCGCAAGCTTATCGGCGTCGTGGTGGATAACCCGGCCGAGCCGTCCTACGACCCCAAGCAGATACGGCCGATCGAAGAGGTGCTGGACGACCTGCCGCCGTTCGACGAGGCCTGGCTGCGCCTGGCCCGCTTTGCCGCGGACTACTACCAGCGGCCCCTGGGGGAGGTAATGCTGCCCACGCTGCCGCCGCCCCTGCGCAAGCCGACCGCCTACCAGGGCAAGCGTTCGGCAGGCGGGCCGGTGGCCCGGCTGGACGGGCGCAAGCGCAAGGCGGCGCGCGCGCCGGCCGCCGCCGACGAGCCGCCGGCCCTCAATGACGCGCAGCGCACCGCCGTGGACACCATCGGCGCCCTGGATAGTTTCAAGCCGGTGCTGCTGCACGGTGTAACCGGCAGCGGCAAGACCGAGGTCTATCTGCGGGCGGCCGAAAAGGTGCTGGCCGCCGGGCGCCAGGTGCTGCTGATGGTGCCCGAGATCAACCTGACCCCGCAGTTGGAGGGCGCGCTGCGCGCGCGCCTGGAGGCGCTGGTCGGGTCGGATGGGCTGGCCGTCATGCATAGCGGGCTGTCGGACGGCGAACGCCTGCAGGCCTGGACCCGCGCCCAGCGCGGCCAGGCGCGCATGCTGCTGGGCACGCGCATGTCGATCTTCGCGCCCATGACCGAACTGGGCCTGATCGTGGTGGACGAAGAGCACGACGCGTCGTACAAGCAGCAGGACGGCCTGCGCTACTCGGCGCGCGACCTCGCCGTGTGGCGCGCGCACGATCTGGGCATTCCCGTGGTGCTGGGCTCCGCCACGCCATCGCTGGAGACCTGGCAGCACGCCGAGCGCGGCCGCTATCTGCGGTTGAGCCTGCCGGGACGGGCGCGCGCCAGCAGCCTGCCGTCCATGCGCCTGGTGGATACGCGGCGGCTGCAGATGAAGCAGGGCATGTCGCCGCAGCTGCTGGACGCCATTGGCCAGCGCCTGGAGCGCAAGGAGCAGTCGCTGATCTTCCTGAACCGGCGGGGCTATTCGCCGGTGCTGCATTGCCAGTCCTGCGCCTGGGTGAGCAACTGCCCGCGCTGCACCGCATTTACCGTCCTGCACCGCACCGAAGGCCGCGGCCACCGCCTGCAATGCCATCATTGCGGCTACCAGGCGCCGGTGCCGCGCGCTTGCCCCGAATGCGGCGACCAGGACCTGGCGCCCATGGGGCGCGGCACGCAGCGCGTGGAAGAGCACCTGGCCGAGCTGTTCCCCGAGGCCCGCATTCTGCGTATCGACGCCGACAGCACGCGCAGGAAGGGCAGCGCCGAGGCGCTGTTCGCGTCGGTCCATGCCGGCGAGGTGGACATCCTGGTGGGCACGCAAATGGTGGCCAAAGGCCATGATTTCGCGCGGTTGGGGCTGGTGGGCGTGCTGAACGCGGACTCGATGCTGTTCGCGCATGATTTCCGCGCGCCGGAGCGCCTGTTCGCGCAATTGATGCAGGTGGCCGGCCGGGCGGGCCGGCACCAGGGCAACGGCGAGGTGCTGATCCAGACCAATTACCCCGAGCAGCCGGTCTACCAGGCCCTGTTGCGGCACGATTATGCGGGCTTTGCCCGCCATGCCCTGCACGAGCGCGAAAGCACCGGCCTGCCGCCTTTCGTCTATCAGGCGCTGCTGACCGCCGAAGCGCGCGAGCTGAAGGTGGCCCAGGAATTCCTGGAACGGGCGCGGGCCTTGCCGGAAGGGGAATGGGCGGCGGATTTCCCGGGCCTGGACGCCATCATGCTGTACGACCCCGTCCCCTTGCGCGTGCTGCGGGTGGCCAACATCGAGCGCGCCCAACTGCTGGCCGAAAGCAGCAGCCGTCCGGCGCTGCAGGCGTTCCTGGCGTCGTGGTCGCACCACCTGCCGTACCTGGCCAACGAGGCCCGCGTGCGCTGGCAACTGGAAGTCGATCCGCTGGAGATCTGACGGCGGCTTGCATGCGCCGTCGGCGCGATTGTTCTATGATCTTTCTCCTCTATCGCGCCGGCGCGGCAGGCCCGTTGCGCCGGCTGCGCCCGTCCCCATTTTCTCGCGCATTACCGGCTCGCTGACGGGCGGCCGCAAGCCCCGCGCTTGCCGGCTGCGTCCGCATTGCGGCCGCCGCGCAGCATGACTACCCGACTCAAATGTCCGCAAGCGAACCGATTGGCCAAGGCATGAATCCCGCTCAGAAGGAAGCGGTGCTGTACCTGGACGGCCCCTGCCTGGTGCTGGCCGGCGCGGGCAGCGGCAAGACGCGCGTGATCACGCAGAAGATCGCGTACCTGCTGCGCGAATGCGGCTACATGGGCCGCAACGTGGTGGCGCTAACCTTCACCAACAAGGCCGCGCGCGAAATGGACGAGCGCGTGAAGACCCTGGTGGACCGCAAGCTGTCGAAGGGGCTGATCATCAGCACCTTCCATTCGCTGGGCGTGAAGATGCTGCGCGAGGAAGCGCGCAACGCCGGCCTGAAGCCCACGTTTTCCATCCTGGATGCCGACGATGCCATGGGGATCATCCAGGAACTGCTGGGCACCACGGACAAGGCGCGGCTGCGCCACGTGCAGGGCATCATCTCGCTGTGGAAGAACGCGCTGATGGAACCGGACGACGCCGCGCGCGAGGCCATCACGCCGGGCGACGTGGAGGCGGCCAACGTGTACCGCAGCTACGCCGCCACGCTGGCGGCCTACCAGGCGGTGGATTTCGACGACCTGATCCGCATTCCGGCGCAGCTGCTGGCCGGCAACGAAGAGGTGCGCACCCGCTGGCAGAACCGCGTGCGCTACCTGCTGGTGGACGAATACCAGGACACCAACGTATGCCAATACCGGCTGGTGCAGCTGCTGACGGGATCGCGCGCGATGTTCACGGCGGTGGGCGACGACGATCAGGCCATCTACGCCTGGCGTGGCGCGACCATCGAAAACCTGGCGAAGCTGACGACCGACTATCCCAACATCAAGCTCATCAAACTGGAGCAGAACTACCGTTCGGTCCAGCGCATCCTGGCGGCCGCCAACCAGGTGATCGAGAAGAACCCTAAGCTGTTCGACAAGAAGCTGTGGTCCGACCTGGGTGCGGGCGAACCCATCCTGGTGTCGGCGATGGACGGCGAGGAACACGAGGCCGAGTCCATCGCGATGAAGGTCTCGGCCGCGCGCTTCGAGCGCCAGGCGCAATGGAAGGATTTCGCGATCCTGTACCGAAGTAATCATCAGTCCCGCATCCTGGAGCAGGCGCTGCGCAACCTGAAGATTCCCTACACGATCTCGGGCGGTCAGAGCTTTTTCGACAAGGCCGAAGTGCGCGACGTGCTGGCCTATCTGCGCCTGCTCGCCAACGACGAGGACGATCCCGCGTTCATCCGCGCGGCGACCACGCCCAAGCGCGGCATCGGGCAGGCCACGCTGCAGGTGCTGGGCCAATACGCGGCCACGCGGGAGCTGTCGCTGCTGGCGGCGGTGGCCGAGACCGGCCTGGAAAGCCTGCTGGCGCCGCGCCAGCTGGATCCGCTGCGCACGTTCGCCGAATTCATCCGCCGCATGCAGTGGCGTGCGGGGCGCGGCGCGGCATCCGCCAAGGATGCCGCGCCCGCCGAGCCCGCGGGCGTGATCCTGGACGATCTGCTGGAGGCCATCCAGTACGAGCGCCACCTGTACGAGCTGTTCGAAGAACGGCCCGCGCAGACGCGCTGGCAGAACGTGCTGGAACTGACCGGATGGCTCAAGCGCAAGGCCGAAGAGGACAACATGACGCTCTTCGACCTGGTGCAGCACGTGGCGCTGGTCACCATGCTGGAGCGCGGCGAGGAAGAAGAGCCGGACGCCGTGAAGATGTCCACGCTGCATGCCTCCAAGGGGCTGGAGTATCCGCACGTATACCTGGCGGGCGTCGAAGAGGGACTGTTGCCGCATTTGGGCAAGGACGACGAGGTCGGGGACCCGGCGCGCGCGGCGGAGAACCTGGCGACGCGCATCCAGGAAGAACGCCGGCTGATGTACGTGGGCATCACCCGCGCGCAGCGCAGCCTGAACCTGAGCTGGTGCAAGCGCCGGCGCCGCGCGCGGGAGGACCTGGTGCGCGAGCCTTCCCGTTTCATCGAGGAAATGGGCCTGGGCGACGTGCGCATCCAGGAGGACGAGGCTACGGCCGCCATGAATCCGAAGGAACGCATGGCCATGTTGAAGGCGCTGTTGAAGAAGTAGCGGCGCGCGGGGCGCTTGTGGAATTTCGTGGGCTGCTCCTACACTGGATAACGCCTATCGTGCCGTCCGGGCGCGGGATCCAGGCCGAGAAAAGGAGCGCGTCATGTGTCGTTGGCTGGCCTATACCGGTAGTCCCATCCAGATGGAGAGCGTGCTTTTCAAGGCCAAGCACTCCCTGATCGACCAGAGCCTGCACTCGCGGCTGGGCGCCACCACCACCAACGGCGATGGCTTCGGCCTGGGCTGGTATGGCCGCCAGCGTGAAGGCCTGCCGCTGGAACCGCCATTTCGCTATCGCAGCGTGCATCCGGCCTGGAACGATCGCAATCTGCGCGAGGCCGCGCGCGCCATCCATGCGCCGCTGTTCGTGGCGCACATCCGCGCCGCCACCGACACGCCCGCGCAGGAAACCAACTGCCATCCGTTCCGCCACGGGCAGTGGCTGTTCGTGCATAACGGCGTCATCCGCGACTACCCGCTGCTCAGGCGCGACCTGATGTTGATGATCGCGCCCGCGTATTTCGGCTCGCTGGAAGGGTCGACGGATTCCGAGGTGATGTTCCTGCTGGCCTTGAGCTTCGGCCTGGAGGAAGACCCGCTGCAGGCGCTGGCCCGCATGGTGGGCGCGGTGGAAGAGACGGGCAGGCGGCATGGGGTGGCGCAGCCCATCAACATGACGGTCTGCGCGCTGGACGGCCAGCGCCTGATCGCGGTGCGCTATTCCAGCGAGGCGGACTCGCGCACGCTGTTCCACAACACCTGCGTGCACCATCTGCGCCAGCTGTATCCCGACAATCCGCAGATCGCGGCGCTGGACGATGACGCCTTCCTGCTGCTGTCGGAACCCTTGACCGAGATGCCCGGCGCCTGGGAGGAAGTGCCCGAATCCACCGCCATCATCGCGGGCGGCGGTACGGTGGCGCACTATCGGTTCGCGCCGGTGCCGCCGGGGGCCTGAAAACCGCCACCCAGGCCGGAGTGCCTGGAAAATGGGGTCATCAAGCAGGCATTGCCCATATAGGGGAGAATACAGATCGCATGACTTTGCGACGTCCTGGGCCGCGAAAGCACCCTAATTCCAATAAGGAAGTTGCATGACCGATAGCAAAACCCCGCAAGCCTCTGTCGCGCTGGCGGTGTTTAACCACACGGGGAGCACCCCGGATTGTTTTGAACTGCACGAGCACGGCGTTGTCTGCCGGCAAGGCGACGTGCGCATCTACACCGCATTCGCGGATATCCAGGACCTGTTCCTGTTCGCCTCCGGGCCGGACGCAGGCGCTGGCCTGATCAATCATTTTGCCTACCGCACCGGTTCGGCGCAGCCTTGGACCCTGGTGCCCGCCGAGGTCGGCGAATTCAACAAGCTGATGGACGCGTTCCGCGCGCGCTACGTGGCGCAGCGCCTGCCCGTGCTGGAAGAGAAGATCGCGGATGGCGCCCGAGTCGCGTTCCGCTATGTCCAGAGCGGCGCTTTCCCGGACCTGCAGACGCAGGACCTGGCTTTGTCGGCCGAGGGCCTGCATATCGGCGGCGCCACATGGCCGTACGAATCGCTCAAGCGCATCGACCTGAACCAATGGATCGAGACGATCAGCCTGCATGACGAAAACGGCAAGACCGTGTTTTCGTGCCTGGCCGCAAACGTGCTGAGTTCGGACCTGTTCGTGAACCTGGTCTACGACCAGTTGGGACGGACGGCGGAATACGCCTGAGCAGGACCGCTTGCGCGGCGCCCGGTCAATGCCCCGTATGCAGATCGGGGTTCAGGGTGCCCCAGGCGGCGGTGCGCACCAAGCACTCCACGGCGCCGGTCTGCGAATTGCGGCGGAACAGCAGGCCGTGCTGGCCCGCCAGCGACGTGGCTTTCACCACGGCGCCTTCCGGCGTCAGCACGCGCGTGCCGGCGGTGATGTAGCAGCCGGCCTCCACCACGCAATCGTCGCCCAGCGAAATGCCGATGCCCGAGTTGGCGCCGAGCAGGCAGCGCTTGCCGATCGACACCACTTGCTTGCCGCCGCCGGACATGGTGCCCATGATGGACGCGCCGCCGCCGATGTCGCTGCCGTCGTCGACGATGACGCCCGCGCTGATGCGGCCTTCGACCATGGACGCGCCCAGCGTGCCCGCGTTGAAATTGCAGAAGCCTTCGTGCAGCACCGTGGTGCCGGGCGACAGGTGCGCGCCCAGCCGCACCCGCGCGGTATCGGCGATGCGCACGCCGTTGGGCATGACGTAGTCGGTCATGCGGGGAATCTTGTCCACGCCGCGGATCTCCAGCACCTGGCCGGATGCGCGCAACTGCCAGCGCAGGGCGTCCACCTGGTCGACCGCGCAGGGGCCGGCCGAGGTCCAGGCCACGTTGGACAGCACGTTGAACAGGCCATCCAGGTTGGCGCCGTGCGGGCGGATCAGGCGGTGGCTGAGCAGGTGCAGGCGCAGGTAGGCGTCATGCGCGTCGGCCGGAGGCTCGTCCAGCGACGCGATGGCGGTGCGCACAGCCACGATGTCCACCTTGCGGCGGGTGTCCCGGACCAGCGCCGTCGGCACGTGTTCGCCCAGCGCTGCGCGGGCTTCTTCCGGCGTCAGGTGGCGGGTGCCGGTGGCGGGGGAATTGTCGGCGAGCGATGGACGGGGATACCAGGTGTCCAGGATGCTGCCGTCGGCGGCCAGCGTGGCGATGCCATAGGCGATGGCGCTGAGGGGCGTGGGGGAATCGGACATGATGACGGGGACAGGGGAGCGCGGTCTGGGGGGTAATTCTAGGCGAAAACGCGCCCGCTCCCGAGGGCGCGCGCCGCCGCGTTCAGAGGCTGCCGAAGGCCCAGCGCAGGCTCAGCGACGCAGTGTGTTCGCGCATGCCGTCGCCATACTGGCCCCCATAAGCCAGCCCGACCGCCGCCGAGCGCGACAGGGCTAGCTCGGCGCCCAGCCCCACCAGCGCCGCGCTGCGGGCGATCGGCGCGCCGGCGACCGTCAGCACGCTGCCGCCATCGAGCGCCAGCGTGGTTTCGGGCGCCACGTCGCCGAATGCGCGGCGCCAGCCCAGCAGGGCGTGCACCCGCCCCACGGCGGGACCCAGCGACAGGCCGGTCTGCCCGCGTAGCCCCAATGTCGTCGTGGTCTGGACCACCCGGCTGCCCTCGGCATCGATCGCGGTCGAGCCGCCGGATTCCGAGAAGCCGCGCGTGCGCACGTCGCGGAAGGCGAGGCCGGCGAACGGTTCGAGGCTGGCGCGTTGCGACAGCGCCAGTTCATAGCCAAGCTCGGTGAAGGCCAGCACGGTGTTGGCGCTGACGTCCGCCGTCAAGGTCTGGGAAATGCCCGGCACATCGAAATGGCGCGTCGTGTCCATGTCGTGCCAGGCATAGGACGCCGCGGCCAGCAGGTTCACCTTGCCCGCGCCGGCGACGAAAGACCGTTTCCCATAGAGGGTGGCGCTATAGCTATCGACGTTCGCCTTGGCGTCGAGCGCATCGATGCGGATCCGGCTGCGGGTGGTGCCCAGCGCGCCGCCCAGGCGCCAGCCGGCCCCGGCATCGAACTCGCCGCCAGCGTAGGCGCCGGTCGTGCGCTGCTTGATGCGCGCAATCGCGCTGCTGCCCTCGAGCAGCTGCCAGTTGTCGATCGCGACGATCCAGCCCTGGGGGCCGGGCGCGGCCGGACTGGGTGGCACGCGGCCGCCGGGATCGCAGGCCGGGGGCGTTTCGGGCGCGCAGGCGGCGCTGGCGCCCTCGGCCATCAGCGCGAGCGTCAGCGCGGCGAATGCGGGCGCCAGCAGCGGCCGGCGGGCGCTGCCGGGGCGCCACGGCGCGCCGTGGCGTTGTACTGGGGGGGGACACTCAGGCGTGGGGATCTGTCAGGCCAGTTCCTTCAGCAGCAGTTCCCAGAACTTCAGGCGCTGTTCCAGGGTGGAGATCAGCACGTACTCGTTCAAGGTGTGCGCGCCGTCGCCGTCGGCGCCCAGGCCGTCCAGCGTGGGGATTCCCATGGCGGACGTGAAGTTGGCGTCGCTGCCGCCGCCGGTCATCGGCGCGTCTTCCAGCGGGAAGCCCGCGCGTTCCGCATAACCCTGCGCCAGCGCCAGCAGTTGCGTAGCGGCTTCGGTCTTCACCATGGGCGGGCGGTTCAGCTCCACGTCGATATCGAGTTCGACGTCCGGACCCACCGCGCACAGTTCGCGCATGCGGCGCAGCACGTCTTCGGCGGCGCCCATGTCGGGAACGCGGAAGTCCACCACGCAGCGGCACAGCGCCGGCACAGTGTTGGTCACGGTGCCGCCGGAGATTGTGCCGACGCTGACGGTGATGCCGCGCTCATAATCGGTCATGGATTCCAGCGCCAGCACCTGGTGCGCCATTTCGCGGATGGCGCTGCGGCCCTTCTCGTGCTGCATGCCGGCGTGCGCCGGACGGCCCTTGACGTTCAGGTTCAGCATGCCGGTGCCCTTGCGCGCCGTGACGCACTTGCCGCCATTCGGCCGGGCCGGTTCGCAGACCAGCGCGTACTTGGCGTTGGCGGCGAAGCGTTCGATGTGCGTGCGCGACGCATGGCTGCCGGTTTCCTCGTCGGGCACCACCAGCAGATCTACCGGCAGCTGGGTCGCGCCGGGGCGGGCCAGGCCGGACAAGGCGGAAAGCGCCAGGTAGATGCCGGCCTTCATGTCGTAGCCGCCCGGGCCGTAGAGGCGGTCGCCCTCGATGCGCACGGGGTTTTCGAGCAGCGTTCCCACCGGATGCACCGTGTCCATGTGTGCCAGGATCAGGATGCCGGGGCGCGTGTCGCCGGGGGCGCGGTTGGTCGCGTACAGCAGCGGGCCCGTGGTCGGGCCCAGCGACGACAGCTCCACCGTCAGGCCGGCGGCCGCGGCGTAGTCGGCGATGATGCGCGCCATGGCGGCAATGCCTTCGGGAAAGTTCGAAGGCGATTCGCATTGCAGCCAGTTCTTGATGCCGGCGACGATCTGTTCAGTGCTCTGGATGTTGGACATGGCGATAGCGGATTTCTGCAACGAAAAAGGGGGGCGTTCAGGCGACCTGCTGGCCGGCCAGGCGGGCCAGCTCGGCGTCGTCGGGCATCTTGCCGTCGAACCAGAGGCTGGCGCATACGGCCGACATGGCGCGGCCGTCATGGCCGATGCCGGGCACGACCTGCAGCGTCCAGCCGAACGGCACGCCGCGGCGCTCCGCTTCCTTGCGGCCAAATTCGAAGTAGTTCTGGGCGCGCGCAAAGCGGTGCGGGCCCTGGCGCATGGCGGCGGGCTCGGACGGCAGGTTGGGATCGTTGGTGGCGATGTCCTGGTCGCCCGCCAGGATGGTCATGGGATAGGCCAGCAGCTTGACCAGGTGCTCTTCCGTCAAGCCGACGCCGTCCATGCCTTCGGGGAAGGGGTGGTCGAAGGTCGGCAGCGTGTACCAGCCCGGGTTGCCCGCGGCCACGGCCTTGAAGGGCGCGTGCGGCTGGCTGCTCATCAGGCGGTGCACGAACTGGCCGCCGGCGGAGTGGCCGAACAGGTAGATATTCTGGCCGTCGGTGATTTCACCGGCGATCAGGTCCTTGATGACGTTGCCCACCAGCGCGTAGGTCCAGCCGTCGATATGGCGCGGATTGCCGCCGGCCGAGAACACGCGGCCGTTGTTGTAGCTTTCCACGCCGGGCCAGATCTCGTTGGAGAAGGTCAGCGCCACGATCAGCAGTTTGTGCTTGTCGGCGGCTTCCACCCAGAAATCGCGGTACTCGTCGCCGTTGCGCAGCACGCCGTGCTGCACGATGACCACGGGGCGGTCCGGCGTGTAGCCGTAGGGGCGGTAGGTCTGGAGTTTGAAGGGACGGTCGGAATTGCGGTCCTCGTCCACATACAGGATGGCGTTGCGGCCGGCATGGCCGAGTTCGATGGCGATGCGGTCGACGTTCGACATTTCGGAGGGTTTCATCAGGCGTTCGCCTCGTTCAGGTGGCAGGCCGACCAGTGGCCCGCCGAGATTTCTTTCAGCGCCGGCGCCTGTTCCCGGCAGCGGGGCATGGCGTGGGGGCAGCGGGGATTGAAGGTGCAGCCGGGCGGCGGGTTCAGCGGCGAGGGGATTTCTCCCTTGATCGGCGTGAACTTGCGGCCGCGGCGGCCTACGTCCGGCACTTCGGCCATCAAGGCCTGGGTGTAGGGGTGGTTGGCGCGCGCGAAGATCTCGGCCGAGGTGGAGATTTCCACGATCTTGCCCAGGTACATGATCGCGACGCGGTCCGAGATGTGCTTGACCACGCCCAGGTCGTGGCTGATGAACAGGTACGTGAAGCCGTGCTGTTCGCGCAGGTCCATAAACAGGTTGATCACCTGCGCCTGGATGGACACGTCGAGCGCGGCCACGGGCTCGTCGCAGACCAGGAACTTCGGGGACACCATCAGGGCGCGGGCGATGCCGATGCGCTGGCGCTGGCCGCCGGAAACCTGGTGCGGGAAGCGGTCGCGATATTCAGTGTCCAGCCCCACTTCCGTGAGCGCCTGGTCGATGCGCGCGGGGATGTCGGCAGGGGGCGCCAGCTTGTGGACCTTCAGCGCCTCGCCCAGGATCTGGCGCAGGCGCTGGCGCGGATTCAGCGAGGCCTGCGGATCCTGGAAGATCATCTGCACGCCCAGCGTGTAGGCGAGTTTCTCGGCGCCGCGCAGGTGGCGGGCATCCCGGCCCTGGTACAGCAGCTCGCCTTCGGTCTGGCGGTGCAGGCCGGCCACGACGCGGCCCAGCGTGGACTTGCCGCAGCCGGATTCTCCGACCAGGCCCAGCACTTCGCCGCGCTTGATGGACAGGTCGACGCCGTTGACCGCGTACACGGTGCGGCGGTCGATGGGGCGGCCCGCTAGGGCCAGGATGCGCTGGGCCAGGTCGGGACGCTGCTCGAATCGCTTGTGGACGTTCTTGAGCTCGATGACGGGAGTATCGGCTTGGCTCATGCGGACTGGGCCTCGCGGGCAATCGGCACGTAGCAGCGGTAGCTGCGCGGGCCTTCGGTGGTGATGGAGGGGGCTTGTTCGGTGCAGCGCGTGACGGCATGGGAGCAGCGCGGACGGAAGGCACAGCCCGCCGGGCGGCCGGCCAGGCTGGGCGCCATGCCGTTGATCTGATGCAGGCGCGCGCCGGGCTGTGTGGCGCCTGGCATCGAATCGAGCAGGCCCCTGGTGTAGGGGTGGCGCGGGGCGTCCAGCACCTGGTCGACGGGGCCGCTTTCGACGATGCGACCCGCGTACATCACGGCCACGCGGTCGGCCAGCTCGGCCACCACGCCCAGGTCGTGGGTGATCCAGATCAGCGCCGTGTTGTGTTCGCGGCAGATCTCCTGCATGCGGTAGAGGATCTGGCCCTGGATGGTGACGTCCAGCGCCGTCGTCGGCTCGTCGCAGATGATCAGGTCGGGCTTGTTCAGCATGGCGATGGCGATCGCCACGCGCTGGCGCATGCCGCCCGAGAATTCGTGCGGATAGCTCTTCAGGCGCTTCTCGGGCGAGGGGATCCCCACCATGGCCAGCGCATCGCGGCAGCGCGCCTCGGCGTCGGCGCGCGAGACGTTCTCGTGGGTGAGGATGGCCTCCATCATCTGCTCGCCGATGCGCAGCACCGGGTTCAGCGTCATCAGGGGATCCTGGAAGATCATGGCGATGCGGTTGCCGCGCAACTGGCGCATCTGCTCTTCGCTCAGTTTGCGCAGGTCGGCGCCCTTGAACTTCACTTCGCCGTCCACGACTTCCCCGGGCGGATCGATCAGGCCCAGCAGCGAAAAGCCGGTGACGGATTTGCCGGAACCCGATTCGCCGACCAGGCCGACGATCTCGCCGCGGCGCACGGTCAGGTCGACGCCGTCGACCGCCAGCCAAGCGCCGGCTTCGGTATGGAATGCGGTGCGCAGACCGCGCACCTCAAGTAGTGTTTCACTCATCTCATTCGTCCATTACGCCACACGCAGCGCCTGCAACGGGCGCTGCCCGATCGGGATGCCGCGGAGCCGGCTTTGCCGGTCCGCAGGCATGCCCCCTTGAGGGGGAAGCGCGCAGCGCTTCGGGGGTGGGCTTTCCTTTCATGCTCGTCGCGGATCCAGGCTTTCGCGCAGGCGGTCGCCTACGATATTGATGGAGAGGATCAGCACCAGCAGGGCAATGCCGGGGAACAGGCTGATCCAGTAGTCGCCCGACAGCAGGTACTGGAAGCCGTTGGAGATCAGCAGGCCCAGCGAGGGTTCGGTAATGGGCACGCCCACGCCCAGGAACGACAGCGTGGCTTCGAGGGCGATGGCGGTTGCGATCTGGATGGTGGCGAACACCATGACAGGCCCCAGGCAATTGGGCAGCAGATGGAACAGCATGATGCGCCAGGCTGGGAAACCCAGGTTGGCGGCGGCTTCCACGTACTCCTTGCGGCGTTCCTGCAGGGCCCGGCTGCGCATGATGCGCGCGTAGTGGCCCCACTGCACCAGCACCAGCGCAAGGATCACCTTATCGACCCCGCGCCCCAGCACCACCAGCAGCACCAGCGCCACCAGGATGGTCGGGAAGCCCAGGATGAAGTCCACGATGCGCATGAGCACGGTGTCGACCAGGCCGCCCACATAGGCGGCCACGAGGCCGATCGCGCCGCCGATGGCGGTGGCCAGCACCACGGCGGACAGGCCCACCATCAGGCTGATGCGCAGGCCATACAGAATGGCGCTGAGCATGTCGCGGCCCTGGTCATCGGTGCCGAGCCAGGCGATGCTGCCGTCCATCAGCGCCTGGCGCGGCGCCAGGCGGCCGTCCATCAGGGATAGGTTGGCCAGATCGTACGGGTTCTGGGGCGCGAAATACGGGGCGAAGACCACCAGGATGACCAGGACGGCCAGGGCGATGACGGAGCCGCGCACCGTGGGGCGCGCATGCAGTTTCTTCAGGATGGCGGCGCGCTGGGGCGTCTCGGCCAGGGGCTGGACGGTGCGGGTGCGGCCGGGATTGGGAGATTGAGCCATGGCGGATTATTGAGCAGGGGTCACGAGCTGCACGCGCGGGTCGAGCGCGGCGTACAGAATGTCCACAACCAGGTTGATGATCACGAAGATCAGGGTCACCAGCATCACGTAGGCCACCACGACAGGGCGGTCGAGCTGATAGACGCTGTCGATGAGCAGCTTGCCCATGCCGGGCCATGCGAACACGGTTTCGGTAATGGTGGAGTAGGCGATGAGGCTGCCGAACTCCATGCCGATCACGGTGACCACGGGGATCAGGATGTTGCGCAGGATGTGGCGGCGCACGATGCGCCCGGGCTTTACGCCCTTGGCGCGGGCGAACTTCACGTAGTCCTGGCTGCGGGCTTCAACCACGCCGGAGGCGGTCAGGCGCAGCACCAGCGCGATGTTGGCCAGCGCCAGGTTGATGGCCGGCATGATCAGGTGCGACCAGCCGTCGGCGGTCAGGATGGACAGGCGCACGCCCAGCACGGTGACCGTATCGCCGCGGCCCGTGGCGGGCAGCCAGCCCAGCCAGACCGCGAACAGCAGGATCAGCATCATGCCCTGCCAGAAGTTCGGCAGGGAGAAGCCCAGCACCGAGGACGCCATGATGCCGCGGCCCAGGGGCTGGTCGCGGTACAGCCCCGCGATCAGCCCCAGGGGAATGCCGAAGACACAGGTCAGCAGGATGGCCACGATGACCAGTTCGAACGTGGCGGGGATGCGCTGCACGATCAGTTCGATGGCGGGGATGCCGTGCACGAAGGAGGTGCCCAGATCGCCGTGCAAGGCGCGCCACAGGAATCCTGTGTATTGCTGCCATACCGGCAGGTCCAGGCCCAGGCGGGCGATCATCGCCTCGCGCGCGGCCTGGCTGGCTTCGGGGCTGACCAGCAGTTCTATCGGGTCGCCCACGGCATAGACCGCGAAGAAGACCACGACCGATACGGCCAGCAGCACGAACAGACTCTGTATCAGTCTGCGTAGGATAAACAAGGCCACGAGATTATTTCCTTGGTGGGCTCAGGGTTTGCGGGCGCCGCGTATCGACTTACTTGGCGGGCTTGGCCGACATGGCCAGGGTGTACTGGTCGGCGCGGCCTTCGTAGGTCAGTCCCTTGCGGAACGCCCAGATGCTGCTTTCGAAATGCAGGGGAATGCTGGGCAGGTCGGCCAGTGCAAGCGTCAGCGACTCCTGCAGCAGCTTTTCGCGCGCGGCGGGGTCGACGGTGACCAGGGCGCGCTTGAACACGCGGTCGAACGCGGGGTTGTCATAGCGGCCGTAGTTGCTGGTGCCCAGGCCGTGTTCCTTGTCGAACGCGCTGACCCAGTACTGCAGGAAGGACGAGGCTTCCCCCGTTTCGGACGACCAGCCGCCCATGGCGAAGCTGAATTCGCGCTTGGCGCGCTTGGGGAAGTACACCGAGCGCGTCATGGTGTCGACGGTGGTCTTGATGCCCACGCGCGACAGGTATTGCGCCACGGCCTGCGAAATCTGCGCATCGTTGATGTAGCGGTCGTTGGTGGACGACACGGTCAGCTCGAAGCCGTCCGGGTAGCCGGCCTCGGCCAGCAGCTTCTTGGCGGCGGCTGGGTCGTACTTGAGCTCGGGCGGGTTGGGCAGGGTGCCGAACATGCCGTCGGGCAGGAACTGGTTGGCCGGCGTGGCGGCGCCGTCCATGATGCGGGCGGCGATGGTCTTGCGGTCGATGGCCAGCGAAATCGCGCGGCGCACCCGCGCGTCCTGCAGCGGATTCTTGCCGTCGGGGGCCTTGACGAGGGGGCTGGGGTTGCGGCCTACGTCGGGCTGGAAGTACACCACGCGCACCGACGGCGTGATGACGTGGCCGAAGCCGGGCGTTTCCGAAATGCGCTTCACGTCGCGCGCGGCGGGGTTTTCGATCAGGTCGAAGTCGCCTGCCAGCAAGCCCGTCAGGCGCGGGCCGGCAGCCGGCACGGGGACCAGCTTCACGTTAGCCCAGGCCGGCTTGTCGCCCCAGTAGGCGTCGTTGCGCGTCAGTTCGATGGCAGTGCTCTTGACGTAGCTCTTCAAGGTGTACGGCCCGGTGCCGATCACCGAGCGGCCGGTGTTGAAGTCGGCCACGGTGGGCCAGGCTCCGGTGACGCCGCACTTGTTCTTCAGGTCGAAACTGATCGGGCCGTGCTCGGCGATGCCGTTCCACAGCATGCCCATGCGGGTCAGGTCATTGGGCAGCAGCGGATAGGGTTGGCGCGTCTTGATCACCAGGGTGTTGCCGTCGCGCACCTGCACGTCGGCGAACTTCTGGACGATGGACGGGTACGAGCTGCTGATGGATTGCTCGTTGTTGACCACGCGGCAGAAGGTGAACAGCACGTCCTGGGCGGTGAAGGGCTGGCCGTTGGAGAATTTGACGCCGTCGCGCAGCGTGAATTCCCAGGTTGTGTCGTCCACCGGCTTCCAGGCCGTCGCCAGACGCGGGATCAGGTTCATCTTGGCGTCCTGGCCCACCAGCGTCTCGAACATGTGCGAGGTCATCGCGTCGTTCGGCGTGGCCTGGTGGTAGTGCGGATCCATAGACGTCGGCTCGGACGACAGGCCGATTTTCAGGGTGCTGGCGGCATCCTGCGCGATGGCCGCGGTTGTACAGGCGGCCATCGCACAGGCCGTGAGTATGCTGCGATAGAACGTCTGGGCAGACATGGATTTGTCCCTTTCTTGTATTGGTCTTGTATCGCGGGGCGGCGTGCCGCCGCGGGCCTTCAGGCGATGGGCTGCGCCAACCGCAGCACGGTCACGCCCGGCCGCAGATTGGCGGTGGAAGGCATGATCAAAACGCAATCATCATAGGGAGTGACGACAGGCTCGCCCTCGGACCAGCCGATCAGGGTGCCGGCGGCCTCGAGCGTTTCCAGGCCCCTCCAGGGCTGGGCGAAGCGAAAATCGGCGCTCTTGGCGGCGATGGCATGCGTCACCCGCAGCGCGCGCTGCGCCGAGGCAGCGGGGGCGAACCAGGCCTCGGGCAGGTCGCCGCGATCCACGGTACCCGCTTCCGCGAGGAAGCGCGCCATCTGGTCCACGGCGACGCCGCGCGCCTCTGGCGCGCCATGGAAGCCGCATTCGATCAGCAGGGACCGGGTGCCGTTGTCGCCGGCTTCGCCGAAGCGGCCGAAATCGCGCATGCGCACGCCGGCGGCGTGCCCGGCATCGGCAATGATGGTGGCGGGATTGCCCAGCGCCAGCGCCAGGTCGATATTGCGCTGTTCCATGCCTGTCAGTTGCAGCGGCACGTCGGAATTGCTCATCGAATGGAAGTCCAGCAGCCAGTCGGCTTGCTCGACCCAGGGGCGGATCTGGGCCGCGCGGCGGCGTTCCTGGCTGACGGGGGCGCTCAGCTTGTCGTCGCTCCAGACGCGGTTCATGTCTTCGTCGACGAAGCGCGCGGGCGCGTAGTTGGCGGAGTCGAAGCGGTCGAACGCGGCCAGATTGCAAAAGGCCAGCGTCAACGCGCCGCGGCGCGGCCGCAGGCCCGCCGCCAGGGCGTCCTTCAGCGCCCAGGCGCCGCAGAGTTCATTGCCATGGATCAGCGCGCTGAGCATGACATGCTTGCCCGGCACGCCCGAATCGAAATGCCAGACTCCCGGCGTGTCCGTATTGCCCGCTCGCTCCGCGGACAAGTCCGGACAGGCAAGAAGAAACGGGCGCGGTAGGGACGCGGGGGCGGGCGTAGGCATGGGAACTCCAATGAGGCGACGGGATTGTATAGGCGATGGCGTTGGGGTGGCGGCTAGGGGCCGGTATGAGTGCGCGCCGCGGCGCGGCGGGCGCTGAAAAGGGCTGCTAGCACGGGTTTTCCCTTATATATGGGGCGCGTCAGGCACGCGCCGCCTTTGAGTATTGGGCGAATTCTAGGAGCTTGGCTGCTTTCTCTACAATTAGAATATTTATCTAAAGCTTTGCAGAAAAGGCAAAGCTCGCGACATCCATCCCTACCGCTCATGAGGGGCGAACGTGCACGGCATAGCGTTGAAGTACTTTCTGGAGGTTGCCCAGGCGGGCAGCCTGAGCGGGGCGTCCGAGCGCCTGCACGTGGCGGTGTCGGCCATCAGCCGGCAGATCGCCAAGCTGGAAGAGGAGGCGGGAGCGCCGCTCTTCGAGCGCGCCGCGCGGGGCATGCTCCTGAGCGAAGCAGGCCAGCTTCTGTTGTCGCATGCCCGGCGCACCATGCTTGAAGCCGACTCGGTGCTGCAGGAAATCGCCGCCATCAAGGGCACCGCGCGCAACGAGATCCGGGTGGCGTCGGTGGAAGGCGTGGCGCGGATTTTCCTGCCCTCGGTGATGGCGCGCTTCCGCCGCGATTGGCCGAATATCCGCTTCGACCTGTTCGTGGGGTCGCCCGCCGAAGTCAGCCGCCGCGTGGCGGAAGGCAGCGTGGAGCTGGGCATAGTGTTCATTGCCGAGCGTATCGGCGGGGTCAGTCCACGCTATTCGCGCCGTGCGCCGGTGCATGCGGTGATGGCGGCCGACCATCCCCTGGCGGGCCGGGCCAGCGTCAGCCTGCAGGACCTGAGCCAGTATCCCCTCGCCCTGACCGGGCCGGGCACCACCACGCGGCAGCTCTTCGAGATGGGCTGCGCGCTGGAGTCGGTGCAACTGGAGCCGGCGCTGACCTGCAATGACTCCTCGCCGCTGCACGGCTTTGTCTTCGGTTCGGACGCCATTATGCTCAGCGGCTACATTTCGGTGGCCTGGAGCCTGCGGCGCGACGAGCTCATCGCCGTGCCGATTTCCAATGCGGAACTGCAGTCGCGCACGTTGCAGATCCAGGTCATGCCGGGCCGGGTGCTGCCGCCTGCGGCGGAAGCGTTCGTCGCGCTGCTGGTGAGCGAGCTGGACAGCGCGTTGCAAGGCAGGGAGGCTGCCTAACGGATGCAATCAGCCCCACGCCGGGCACGCCGCGGGTGCTTGCCGATCCCCCCAGCCGGGTGCTTTCGCCCTGGGGCGGCCCGGCGGCAAAGAAAAGCGGCTGCCCGAGGCAGCCGCTTTTCGTTCAGGCGGACCTGATTACTGCTTTTCGGGCGTGACCGAGGTGGCCAGCGTGTACTGGTCGCGGCGGCCTTCATACGTGATGCCCTTGCGGAAGGCCCAGATGCTGCTTTCGAAATGCAGCGGGATCAGCGGCACGTTGTCCAGCGCGATCTGGGTGGATTCCTGCAGCAGCTTCTCGCGCTTGGGCGCGTCCACCGTCACGATGGCTTCCTTGTACACCTTGTCGAAGTCGGCATTGCTGAAGCCGCCGTAGTTGCTGGTGCCCAGGCTCTTGGGGGAATCCAGGGAAGCCACCCACAGCTGGAATAGCGCCGAGGCTTCGCCCGTTTCCGCCGGCCAGCCGCCCATCGAGAAGCTGAACTCGCGCTTGGCGCGCTTGGGGAAGTAGATGGAAGCCGTCATGGCGTCCACGTGGGTCTTGATGCCGACACGGGCCAGGTACTGGGCCACGGCTTGCGCCACCTGGCCGTCGTTGACGTAGCGGTCGTTGGTGGACGATAGCGTCAGTTCAAAGCCGTTCGGGTAGCCGGCTTCGGCCAGCAGCTTCTTGGCGCCTTCCGGGTCGAACTTGATTTCCGGGGCCGTGGGCAGCGCGCCGAACATGCCGTCGGGCATGTACTGGTAGGCCGGGGTGGCCATGCCGTCCATGATGCGGGCGGTGATGGTCTTGCGGTCGATGGCCATGGAGATCGCCTTGCGCACTCGCAGATCCTGCAGCGGGTTCTTGCCGTCGGCGCTCTTGACGAAGGGGCTCGGGTTGCGGCCGACATCGGGCTGGAAGAACACCAGGCGGGTCGACGGGGTGGCCACGAAACCGAACTTGGGATTGTCCTTCAGGCGCGGCAGGTCGCGCGCGGCGGGGTTTTCGATCATGTCGAAGTCGCCGGACAGCAGGCCGGTCAGGCGCGGCCCAGCGGCCGGCACCGGCACGAACTTCACTTCCTTCCAGTACGGCTTGGGACCCCAGTAGTTCTCGTTGCGGACCAGCTCGATACCGGTGCCCTTGACGTAGGACTTCAGGGTGTACGGGCCGGTGCCGATGGCATCCTTGCCGTTGTTGAAGTCGGCGACGGTCGGCCAGGCGCCGGTGACGCCGCAACCCTTCTTGGGGTCGAACGTGAGCTTGCCGTGCTCGACGATGCCATTCCAGACGATGGGCAGGGAGCGGGCCAGCTCGGCGGGCATCAGCGGGAAGGGATCGCCGGTCTTGATGATCACGGTGTGCGCATCCGGCGTCTGGACGTCGGTGATGCGCTTGGTCATGTCCATGTAGGACTGCGAAACGTTGGTTTCGTTGTTCAGCGTGCGGCAGATCGTGAATAGCACGTCTTCGGACGTGAACGGCTTGCCGTTGGAGAACTTGACGTCATCGCGCAGCTTGAATTCCCAGGTCTTGTCGTCCAGGGTCTTCCACGAGGTGGCCAGCGCGGGGACCAGCTTCATATCGGCGCTGCGGCCCACCAGCGAGCTGTAGACGTGCGCGGAGAACGCGTCGTTCTGCGTCATCTTGTGATAGTGGGGGTCCGCCGAGGTGGGTTCGGCCGACAGGCCGATCTTCAGCGTCTGGGCCTGGGCGGCGGCCAAGGGGATGGCGGCGGCCGCAAGGGCCAGCGTGGTGCGCAACTTCATGGTGACAACTCCGGATGGGGAACGAACCGGATCGTGCTTGCGTGTGAACCGCCTGCGCCAGCCGGACCGGCGGGGCCGCTCGGGAGGGGAGTTCAGGGAGTTTTGGCGCCAGGCACGACGGCAAGGGGCCGATTATCGGTAGGGGCTTCGCGCGCTGTCAATGCGCAACGGCGAATGGGGCGCTAGGGAAAACGCCGAGAGGGGGCGGGAAAGAGGGCGTCGCGGGGGCCCCGGATGAGGGGCCGGCGCGGCGCGATGGCGTTCCTGTGAGGGGCGGAACGCCGGCAATCCGCCGCAAGGGGCGCCGGGAAACCGGCGGGCGTTGCGGCGGCGGCGCGCCAGGCTGAATCGCGGGAGATCGGTCGCGGTTCAGTCCAGCGCGGCAGGGCTTACCACTGCGAGCCGGAGAAGCGCGAGCTGGCGGCGCGTGCCTTGTTCATCGAATCGTTCACTTCGTCGATGAAGGCAAACACGGCGGCAACGGCTGCGATCACGGCTTGGCCGGCCTTCTTCAGGCTGGTCAGCGGGTGGGCATTCGGTTGGTTCTCGAGGGCGCCGCGGAGCAGGTCACGCTCCAGCGCGTCGGTCAGGCGGGCAGTGTGGTTCAGGGTGAGTTCGCTCATGGCTTTCTCCAGTCCGTTTCGTCATGGGGTAAACCATTATAGGGATAACCCTAGGGAAAAAGCAACGCCTTTTCTAGGGTAAACCCTAGGATGTTGTAAAAATGTTTATTTACCAGGGACTTAGGCCTCCCGTGGGGGCATTTTCCCCTGGGCAGGCACGGTTTCAGCCGCCGTTGCGCAGCCTGCGGGCGGCGTCCGCGAGTTCGCCCGCCGTCAGGCCGATGGGCCCGATGCCCTGGGCGACCAGCGCGTCCGCGGCGGCGCCGTGCAGCCATACGGCGCCGGGCACGGCCTGGTCCATCGGCAGATTCTGCGCGATCAGGGAGCCAAGCATGCCGGCCAGCACGTCGCCGGTCCCGGCGGTGGCCAGCCCGGGGTTGCCGCTGGTATTGATGCGCAGCTCGCCCTCGGGCGGGCAGACTACGGTGCCCGCACCCTTGAGCACGACCCAGGCCCCGTAGCGCCGGGCGAGTTCGCGGGCGGCGCCAGACCGGTCGGCCTGAACGTCTGCCGTGCTGGCGGCCAGCAGGCGTGCGGCCTCCGCCGGATGCGGCGTCAGCACGACCGGGCCCGCGCCCCAGCCGGGCTGGATGTCCGCCCGCGCCAGCAGATTGAGGCCGTCGGCGTCCAGCACCAGCGGCGCTCCACGCCGCAAGACGAACAGCTCGGACAGCACATTGGCGGCCAGGGTGTCGGTGCCGATCCCGCAGCCGGCCACCCAGGCGGTGACGCCCCAGTCCTCTTCCAGCAGGGAGCGGGCGTCGCGCAGCATCAGTTCGGGCTGCAGCGGATCGCAGGCCAGGGGCGGGGCCTCCTGGGCGAAGCCGACCAGTACCTTGCCGGCGCCGGTCTTCAGGGCCGCCCGGGCCGCGAGCAGCGCCGCGCCGGTCATGCCCGGGCCGCCGCCCACCACGCCGACAGTGCCGAAACTGCCTTTGTGCGTGTCCGGGCCGCGCGGGGAGAACAGGGCGGGCAGCGAGGCGCGGTCGATCTTGGCGCCAGCGGGCGGGACAGGGGTGTTCATGGGCTGAGGCTCCGGGTGGAATCGGCATGGCGCGGGGGGCCGTATCTACTATAGTGCGCCCAGATGGGCCCCCCGGAGAGACCGGCTTTCGGCCCGCCGCAACGATAAGACAACGTGGAGAAGACAATGACCGACATTACGCTGGAACACTATTCGGCCTACGAGGCCTTGAAGCTGCGCCGGCATCCGGGCGGCGTGCTGGAGTTGATCATGGGCGCCAAAGGCGGCCTGCCGGGCAAGCTGTCCACGGCCGACGACCGCATGCACCGCGAGCTGGCGGACATCTGGCGCGACATCGATACCGATCCGGACACCCGCGTGGTCGTGATCCGTGGCGAGGGCAAGGGCTTTTCGGGCGGCGGCGACCTGGATCTGGTCCAGCAGATGGCTGACGATTTCGACGTGCGCGCCCGCGTTTGGCGGGAGGCCCGCGACCTGGTCTACAACATCATCAATTGCAACAAGCCCATCGTTTCCGCCATGCACGGCGCGGCGGTGGGCGCGGGGCTGGTGGCGGGCCTGCTGGCCGACATCTCGATCGCCGCGCGCGATGCGCGCATCATCGACGGCCATACCCGCCTGGGCGTGACGGCGGGCGACCATGCCGCCATCGTGTGGCCTCTGCTGTGCGGCATGGCGAAGGCCAAGTACTACCTGATGCTGTGCGAAACCGTGACGGGCGAAGAAGCCGAGCGCATCGGCCTGGTGTCCCTGTGCGTGGACGAGGCCGAGTTGATCGGCCGCGCGTTCGAAGTGGCCAACAAGCTGGCCGCCGGCTCGCAGACGGCGATCCGCTGGACCAAGTATTCGCTGAACAACTGGCTGCGCATGGCGGGGCCGAGCTTCGATACTTCGCTGGCCCTGGAGTTCATGGGCTTCGGCGGACCGGACGTGCGCGAAGGGATCCAGTCCCTGCGCGAACGCCGGGCGCCGAATTTCCGGCCCGACTCGCCCTTCTGAGGCGACGGGCAGCGGGAGGCGCCCGCCGCTATTTCTTGAAGAACTTGGCGAAAGCCGCCTGCGCCTCTTCGGTCTGCAGGCGGGCGCGGAACTGCTGGGCCTCGTAATCCAGCGTTTCCTGGATGGCCTGGCGGTCCGGCCGCCGCAGCATCGCCTTGGTCAGGCGCAGGGCGGCGGGCGGCTGGCGCGCCAGGTCGGCGGCGGTGGCCTGCGCGGCCGCCAACGCCTGCCCGGCGGGCGTAACGGAGGTGCCCAGCCCGGCGTCAACGGCCTCTTGCGCCGAGAACGCCTTGCCCTGCAGCAGCCATTCAGCGGCGCGGCGGGCGCCGGCCAGCCGGGGCATCAGCAGGCTGGACGCGCCTTCGGGGCACAGCCCAAGCGCCACGAATGGCATGCGCAGGGTGGCGCCTTCCCCGACGTGGACGAAATCGCAATGCTGCAACAGGGTCACACCGATGCCGATGGCATAGCCCTCGACCGCGGCGACGACCGGCACGTCAGCCATTGTCAGCGCCCGCAGGAACGTGAGGCCCGCGCTGTCGCCCGCGCCGCGTTCGGCCTGGAAGTCGCGCAGATCGTTGCCGGCCGTGAAGTGCCCGCCGGCGCCGGTCAGGATCACCGCGGACAGCGTCGGGTCGGCGCCGGCCAGGGCGATCTGTTCGGTCAGCGCGGCGTAGGTCGCGACGTCCAGCGCATTGCGGCGGTCCGGGCGGTCTATCGTCAGCGTCAGGACCGGGCCCTCGCGGGAGACTTTCAGCCCGGCGCTCATGCGAAGAAGGCCCTGCCGTCCAGGCGGGCCTTGGCCTCCGCGTACTCGCCGCGCAGCGCGTCGACGATCCGGCGCGTCGGCTGCACGCTGGCGATGCCGCCCACCCCCTGGCCCGCGCCCCAGATGTCTTTCCACGGCTTGACCCGGGTCGAACCGAAATTGGACGCGCCGCTCTCGGGCAGCGGCAGGTTGGCCGGGTCCAGGCCGGCGGCGGCGATGCTGGCCTTCAGGTAGTTGCCCGGGATGCCGGTGAAGAACGGCGTATAGAGGATGTCGGAGGCGCTGGCGTCCACGATGGCCGACTTGTAGCCGTCGCTGGCGTTGGCTTCTTCGCTAGCGATGAAGCGCGTGCCCATGTAGGCGAAGTCCGCGCCCATGGCCAGCGCCGCCAGGACGTGCGCGCCGGACGTGATCGCGCCGGACAGGATCAGCGGGCCGTCGTAGAAACGGCGCACTTCGGCCACCAGGGCGAAGGGGCTGAGCGTGCCCGCGTGCCCGCCCGCGCCGGCGCACACCAGGATCAGGCCGTCCACGCCGGCCTCGAGCGCCTTTTCGGCGTGGCGCAGGGTGGTCACGTCATGGAACACCTTGCCGCCCCAGTCGTGCACGCCCTTGACCAGGTCGCCGGGCGCGCGCAGGCCGGTGATGATCAGCGGCACGCGGTGGCTGGCGCACACCGCCAGGTCCTGTTCCAGGCGGTCGTTCGACTGGTGGATGATCTGGTTGACCGCGAACGGCGCCACGGTCGCGCCGGGGTGCGTTTCGCGGTAGGCGGCCAGGCCGGCCTGGACCTCGTCCAGCCAGTCGGAGAGCAGGCTCTGCGGGCGCGCGTTCAGCGCCGGAAACGAACCCACGATACCGCTGGTGCACTGTGCGACCACCAGCTTCGGGTTGGACACGATGAACATCGGGGCGCAGATGACCGGGAGGGACATCTGGCCGTACAAATCAGTCACGAGAGAGTGGGGCATGGGCGTCGTCGCGAAAAAGGTCCCAAGAGGGCTTGAGCATCGTTGGCGGGTGTGCCTATAATTACCTACCGGCCGTCCGGTAATTAATTAATCTTTATTAAACGGCATGCGCCGAAGCGCTGTCAATGGAGGTTCGTTCGAACCCCTGGCAGCCGCGGGCGCGGCTCTTCAAAGGCTGCCATGGCGACCTCCGCCCCTCCTGCCCAGAAACGCGCCCGCGCCGGCCGGCCGCCCTCGTTGGCGGCGCCGCGCGAACGCATCCTGGAAGAAGCCGCCAAGCTCTTCGCCCGCAGCGGCTACGACGGCAGTTCCGTGTCGGATCTGGCCGCTGCGCTCGGCGTGTCCAAGGCGGCCATCTATCACTACTACACCACCAAGCAGGACATCTACGACGCCATCATCCTCGGCGTGCTGAGCGGCCTGACGCAGACCGTCGGCCAGGAAGTGGCCCGGGCCGACGGCGGGGCCGCCCGGCTGCGGGCCTTCATGGTGGGGCACGCGCGCTATTTCGAGCTGCACCATGCCGAGTTCGTCACCATGCTGATCGGCTATTCCGGCATGGCACTGCCCGAACGCGAGGATGCCGCCCGGCTGCGCGACGGCTACGAGCAGCGCCTGCGCGAACTGATCGCCCAGGGCGTCGCCGAGGGCGTGTTCCGGCCGCTGGATGTACCCGCCACCGGCCGCGCTGTGCTGTCCATGCTGAATTGGATGGTGCGCTGGTACAAGCCGGGCCAGGGCGACAGCGCCGAACGCATCGCCGCCGGCTATTTCGATTTATTGGTCGGCGGCATGCGCGCCTGAGCGCGCCGCCCCGAACCCGCATTGCCTTTCTTTGAGACTTCCATCATGGCCCTCGACACCGAAACCCTGACCCTGCTGCTGGACGCCGTGCGCCGCTTCGTGCACGAGCGCCTGATCCCCGCCGAAGACGAACTGGCCGCGAGCGGCCAGGTCCCGCCCGACATCGTCGCCGAAATGCGCGACCTGGGGCTCTTCGGCCTGTCCATCTCGCCGGACTACGGCGGCCTGGGCCTGACCATGGAAGAGGAAGTCCGCGTGGTCTTCGAACTGGGGCAGACCTCGCCCGCGTTCCGGTCGCTGGCGGGCACCAATATCGGCATCGGCTCGCAGGCCATCGTGCTGGCCGGCACCGACGACCAACGCAACCGCTACCTGCCCAAGCTTGCCAGCGGCGAGTTGATCGGCTCCTTCGCGCTGACCGAGCCGGATGCCGGCTCGGACGCGATGGCCCTGCGTCTGTCCGCCGTGCGCGACGGCGACAGCTATGTACTCAACGGTACCAAGCGCTTCATCACCAACGCGCCGATCGCCGGGCTGTTCTCCGTCATGGCGCGCACCGCGCCCGAGCGCCGCGCCAATTCCATTTCCTGCTTTCTGGTCGAGGCCGGCACGCCCGGCCTGATCATCGGCAAGCCCGACAAGAAAATGGGCCAGGCCGGCGCCTTGACCAGCGATGTGGTGTTCGACAACTGCCGCGTTCCGGCCGACGCCCTGCTGGGCGGCGAGGAAGGCAACGGCTTCCGCACCTCGATGCGCGTGCTGGACAAGGGCCGCCTGCACATTTCCGCGCTTTGCGTCGGCATCGCCGACCGCCTGCTGCGCGACGCGGTGAAGTACGCGCTGGAGCGCAAGCAGTTCGGCCAGCCCATCGCCGAATTCCAGTTGATCCAGGCCATGATCGCCGACAGCCAGGCCGAGCTCTATGCCGCGCGCTGCATGGTGCTGGACGCCGCCCGCATGCGCGACCGCGGCGAAAACACTACCATGCAGGCCGCCTGCTGCAAGCTGTACGCGACCGAGATGGTGGGCCGCGTCGCCGACCGCGCGGTGCAGATCCACGGCGGCTCGGGCTATATGTCCGAATACGCGGTGGAGCGCTTCTACCGCGATGTGCGCCTGTTCCGCATTTTCGAGGGAACCTCGCAGATCCAGCAGCTCGTGATCGCCCGCGAAACCATCAAGGCGCATTCCTGAACACGCGTCCGGGCTAATATCCAGCTTGACCTACGGTGATCCGGTCCGGCCCGCGCGCAGCCGCGGGCCGGGCGTCCTCATTTCTCTTCTAGCGAAAAGATTACAGATGTCGCAACGTCCCGCTCCCCTAACCGGCATACGTGTGCTCGACCTGACCCGCGTCCTGGCCGGCCCCTGGTGCACCCAGAACCTCGCCGATCTCGGCGCCGAAGTGATCAAGATCGAACGTCCCGGCTCGGGCGACGATACGCGGGCCTGGGGCCCTCCGTACCTGAAGGACGAGGCCGGCAACGACACCACCGAGGCCGCCTACTACCTGTCGGCCAACCGCAACAAGCTGTCCGTGGCGCTGGACATCGCCTCGCCCCGCGGCGCCGAGCTGGTGCGCGAACTCGCGCTGCAGAGCGACATCCTGGTGGAAAACTTCAAGGTGGGCGGCCTGTCCAAGTACGGCCTGGACTACGAAAGCCTGAAGGAAATCAACCCCCGCCTGATCTACTGCTCGATCACCGGCTTCGGCCAGACCGGCCCCTACGCCAGCCGCCCCGGCTACGACTTCATGATCCAGGGCATGGGGGGCCTGATGAGCATCACCGGCGAACGCGACGACCTGCCCGGCGGCGGCCCGCAGAAGGCCGGCGTCGCCGTGGCCGACCTGATGACCGGCATGTATTCCACGGTGGGCATCCTGGCCGCGCTGCATGAACGCTCCCGCAGCGGCCTGGGCCAGCACATCGACATGGCATTGCTGGATTGCCAGGTGGCCATGCTGGCCAACCAGAACCTCAACTACATGACCTCGGACGTGGCGCCCAAGCGCGCCGGCAACGCGCACCAGAACCTGGTGCCGTACCAGGTGTTCGCGGCCAGCGACGGCCACTTGATCGTGGCCGTCGGCAACGACAGCCAGTTCCGCAATTACTGCGGCGCGATCGGCCTGCCGGAATTGTCGGCGGACCCGCGCTTCTCCACCAATCCGCAGCGCGTGAAGAACCGCGAGGAACTGGTGCCGCTCCTGGCCGAGCGCATGGCCACGGGCGCGCGCGACCACTGGCTGGCTGCGCTGGAAGGCGTCGGCGTTCCCGCCGGGCCCATCAATACCCTGGACCAGGTCTACGAAGACCCACACGTCCTTGCGCGCGGCATGAGGCGCGAGCTGCCCCATCCGGCCGCGGGCAAGGTGCCGATGGCGGCCAGCCCGCTGAAATTTTCCGGCAGCCCGGTCGAATACCGCCGCCCGCCGCCCATGCTGGGCGAGCACACGGGGCAGGTCCTGTCCGAGCGGCTGGGGCTGTCGGCCGAAGAAATCCAGGCGCTGGCGCAAAGCCGGCCCTGACTCCAATCCAATATAGGCAATAGGCAGGAGAGTGTTGATGACGGAGATTCAAACCATCGGCGTCGTGGGCGCCGGGGCCATGGGGCGCGGCATTGCGCAGATCGCGGCGCAAGCCGGGCTGCGTGTGCGCCTGTACGACACCAGTGCCGAGGCCATCGCCGCCGCGCGCGAGTCGCTGCGCCAGACCTGGGAAAAGCTGGCCCAGAAGGGTAAGCTGAGCGCCGCCGACGCGCAGGCCGCGCTGGAGCGCGTGGAGTCGGCCACCGCCCTGACGGACATGTCGAATTGCCAGCTGGTGGTGGAAGCCATCGTCGAGCGGCTGGACGTCAAGCGCGACCTGTTCGCCGCGCTGGAAGGCGTAGTGTCCGAGGACTGCATCCTGGCGTCGAATACGTCGTCGCTGTCCATCACCGCCATCGCGGCCGCCTGCAAGCGTCCGCAGCGCGTGGCCGGCTACCACTTCTTCAACCCGGTCGCGCTGATGAAGGTGGTGGAAGTCATCGACGGCCTGCGCAGCGCGCCCGAGGTGGGTGACGCGCTGGCCGATCTGGCCCGCCGCATGGGCCACACGCCCGTGCGCGCCAAGGACATGCCGGGCTTCATCGTGAACCACGCGGGCCGCGGCATGAATACCGAGGGCCTGCGCGTGGCGCAGGAAGCCGTAGCCACCTTCGCCCAGGTGGACGCCGTCATGCGCGAGCAGGCGGGTTTCCGTATGGGCCCGTTCGAACTGCTGGACCTGACGGCGCTGGACGTGTCCCACCCCGTCATGGAGTCCATCTACCGACAGTTTTTCGACGAGCCGCGCTTCCGCCCGTCGCCCATCACGACCGTGCGCCTGGCGGGCGGCCTGATCGGCCGCAAGGCCGGCGAGGGCTTCTACGTCTACGCCGATGGCCAGAAGCAGGTGCCGGCCGAGCCGCCGGTGCCCGCGCTGCCCGCCAACCTGAAGGTCTGGGTCAGCCCCAAGCATGCGGAAGGCTACGCGCGCGCCGCGGCGCTGCTGGAGAAACTGGGCGCCACGCTGGTGACCGGCTCCACGCCCGACGCCGACGCCCTGATCGTCGTCACGCCGTTCGGCGAGGACGTCTCCACGACCGTGTCCGCCCAGGGCCTGAATGCGGCCCGCAGCATCGGCCTGGACACGCTGTACGCCTTCGATACCGCCAAGCGCCGCACCCTCATGGTGTCGCCGGCCACCGAAGCCAAGTGGCGCGACGCCGCGCATGCGCTGCTGGCCGCCGATGGCGTGCCGGTGACCGTGATCGAGGATTCGCCGGGCTTCATCGCGCAGCGCATCGTGGCCACCATCGTCAACATCGCCAGCGACATCGCGCAGCAACAGATCGCCACGCCGGAAGACATCGACCAGGCGGTCACGCTGGGTCTGGGCTACCCCGTGGGCCCGCTGGCGCTGGGCGACAAGCTGGGCGCCGACCGCATCCTGGAGATCCTGAAGAGCATGCAGCGCGTGACCGGCGACCCCCGCTACCGTCCCAGCCTCTGGCTGCAGCGCCGCGTGCAGCTGGGCATGTCCCTGACCAAGGCCACGGCCTAGGAAGCCGGCAGGCGCGGGGCAACGCGCCGCGGCGCTGGCCCCGGGCGCGCAACGCGCCGCAGCCGGCATGAAAAAAGCCCCTTGATCGCTCAAGGGGCTTTTCTTTGCGCGGGCTCGGCCCTTTTACTTGGCGGCGTTCACCATGTATTGCACGGCAGCGCGGATGTCGTCTTCGGAGGCATCGGCCGCGCCGCCCTTCGGGGGCATGGGCGGCTTGCCCTGCATGGCGACCTTCACCATGGCGTCCATGCCGGTCTTGATATAGGGCTCCCAGGCGGTCTTGTCGCCGAACTTGGGGGCGTTGGCTACGCCGGTGGCGTGGCAGGCGAAGCAGACGCTCTTGTAGAGTTTTTCGCCGGCAGGGTTGACGGCTGCGGCGGCTTGCGGGGCGGCAGCGGCGGGAGCCGGGGCTTGCGCAGCCGGAGCCGGCGCCGGAGCAGCGGCCGGCGCGGGCGCGGCGGCTGCAGCTGCTGCGGGAGCCGCCGCCGGGGCGGCAGCGGCTTCCTTCTGGTCGCCTTCCGCGGCCGGAGCGGCGGGTTCGGGCAGCGAGCCGCCGGACTTGTTGGCCATGTAGACCACGGCGCGCGCGACTTCGTAGTCGGACAGCGTGGGGTTGCCGCCCTTGGCGGGCATGCCGCCCTTGCCGTGCAGGGCCACGTTCAGCATGGCGTCGTAGCCGGCCTTGATGAACGGCGCCCAGGCGCCGCTATCGCCGACCTTCGGGGCACCCGCCACGCCGGCGGTGTGACAGGCCGTACAGACGGCGGCGAACACCTGTTCACCGGTCTTGAAGACCTTGGGGGCGTTGGCGTCGACGAGGGCAAAACCCGCGACCGGCGCAATGCGCTTGGCGACGGCTTCGTTGGATAGCGTATCTGAACCAGCCCCGACCTTGGAACCGGAAGCCACCATGTTCACCAGGAGGATGATGATGGCGATGGGAACCACGAAAGACAGTACGACCGTGACGATCAGTTGTTTCGGGGTCTTGATGGGGGAGGAGTGCTCTTCTATGTGTTCCTGCTCGTTGCTCATGACCAAATCCTGCTAACGGGTACCGGGGGCGCCTGGCGGCGGCAACAGAAAATCAGTACTGCACAAGTAGGCGGCAATGAGGGCCCGCCTTGCAAGCAAACGCTGGATTATATAACGGTGTCATAGACAGGGGGTCATTGCAACTGACGGGGTTTTCGCTGAGTTTCCCGGAAGATTCGCTCCGCTTCATGCAGTTCCCTGAAAACTAGGTACAATACCGCCTCCTTGCACTGCGCCCGTAGTTCAATGGATAGAATGAGAGTTTCCGAAGCTCTTGATACAGGTTCGATTCCTGTCGGGCGCGCCATCGAATCAAGGACTTAGGCTCGGCGTACCGCCATCGCGCGGCACGAAACGCCAAGCCCCTGCGCCAGACCCCTGCGCCAGCAAGGGCCGCCAGGGTCCATCCGCCGTGCAAGCCCGCGGCGGCATATTGAAGAGAACAAATCCCCTTCCGCCGCGTATCAGCAATGTCGTGGATTGGCCAATGCCAGTCCCGGGTGTGGCGCTCGCGCGCACAGGATGGCGCCCGACACCGACTCGGTGCAGTACACCGTGCGGCGGTCGCCGCCGCCAAAGGCAAGGTTGGTGGTCGACGTGCCCAGGGGGCTGCGCCAGACGTTAAGCGGCTCGGCACGGTGGTTGAGTAGCCACACGTAGCCCAGTCCGGGATTGCAGACCAGCAGATTGCCCTCGCGGTCCACGGCCAGGCCGTCCGGCCCGCTGGGGCCGTACGACGTGAAGAACTGGCTCACTTTGCTGACGCTGCCGTCGGCCATCAGCGGCACGCGCCACACGCAATTGCCGCGCGTCACCGCCAGGTACAGCACCTTGCCGTCGGGCGACAGGGCCACACCGTTGGGGCTGGGCACGTTGTGGAGCAGGCAGTCGAGCTGGCCATCGGGCCGCAGGCGATACAGCCGGCCGGTGGGGTCGTGCAGGCCGCTCTGGCCCTGGTCGGTGAAGTACAGATTGCCCTGGGCGTCGAAGATCAGGTCGTTCACGCCTTTGAAGCGCTCGCTGTTGCGGCGGGCCAGGTAAGGGGAGACCCGGCCGCTCGCGACGTCCAGCGCCATCAGGCCGTTCTTGTAATCGGTGATCAGAAGCCTGCCATCGTCCAGGAACTTCATGCCGTTGGGCTCGCCGTCGTACTCGGCCACGAGCGACCATTCGCGATCCGGGCCGATGCGGAACACGCGGCCCCAGGGGATGTCCGACACGTACAGGTTGCCCTCCCGGTCGAACACGGGGCCTTCCAGAAACGAGTCGACGGGCACGCCGCCACGATTGGCGTCCGCCCAATCGCTGCGTTCGGGACGGCGGAAGCGCTCGGGCATGGGCGACCAGACATCGAATTGCGCCACCGCGGGCGCCTGCAACAAGAACATGGCGTCTCCTTGAAGCCTATTTGGCGTCGTAGCCGATGTTGCGGGCGACGTTGCCCCACATCACGCTGCTGTCGGCCAGGATGCGGCCGAACTCGGCGGCATCGGCTGCCCGCGGTTCGGCGCCCATCTTGGTTGCGAAGGATTGCATTTCTTCCGAGGCCATGGCCTTGGCGATCTCGCGCTGCAGGCGTTCCGTGACTTCCGGCGGCGTGCCTTTGGGCGCCCACAGGCCCGTCCAGTTGACCACGCCGAAATCCTTCACGCCAGCCTCGGTGAAGGTCGGCACGTCCGGCAACACGGCCAGGCGTTTGTCGCCGCTTACCGCCAGCAGGCGCAACTGCCCGCCTTGCACCGGACCCATGACGCCCGTGGTGGAAGCGAACTGGAAGTCGATCACCTTGCCCAGCACGGCCTGCGTGGCTTCGGCCGCGCCCTTGAACGGCACGTGCATGAACTTCACGTTCGTTGCCAGCGCCAGGCCTTCGGCGGCGAAATGGGGCGTGGTGCCGGGGCCGCCGGAACCATAGGTGATGGTGTCGGGCTTGGCGCGCGCCTGGGCGATCAGGTCGTCCAGTTTGCGATAGGGGCTGTCGTTCGATACGGCCAGTGCCATCGGCGCGAACACGAAGGCGGAGATGGGCTGCAGGTCCTTTGCGGGATCGAAGGGCAGCTGCTTGAAGATGTGGGGCAGCAGCGAATAGGTCGTGTCGTTCGCCACCAGGGTGTAGCCGTCGGGCGCGGCGCGGGCGACCTGGCTAACGCCGATCGTGCCGGTGGCGCCGGGCTTGTTCTCCACGACAAAGCTCTGGCCGGTCTGCGTAGACAGCATCTGCGCCATCTTGCGCGTCGCCACGTCGACTGCGCCGCCGGGGCCGTAGGGCACCACCACGCGTACCGGGCGGCTGGGCCAGGCTTCCGCGGCCTGGGCGATGCCGCAGGCTAGCAGGGGCAAGGCGGCGGCAAACGCCAGCGCCGCGCACCGGACGGCGGGCGAGGTTCGAATACGGTAGGTCATGTCTTCCTCCATTGTCGTGTAAGAATCAGTCCGCCTTGAGGCCCAGTTCCCGGGCCAGCTTGCGGTAGGTATCGATTTCGTTGGAAAGCTGGGCGGTGAATGCGTCGCCGCAGGTCTGACGCGGCTGCATGCCCAGGGCGTCCAGGCTCTTGGCGGTGGCGTCGGCCTGTGAAAATCCCCGCGCCGTTTCCTCCAGGCGGGACCGCACGTCCGGCGGCAGGCCGGCAGGCGCCAGCACGCCATACCAGGCGTCGGCGGTGTATCCGGGCACGCCGGCCTCATCGAAGGTCGGCACCTGGGGCAATTGCGGCAGGCGCCTGGGCGTGGCCACGGCCAGGGCCGTGAGCTTGCCGGATTGCACTTGCGGCAGCACCGAGCCCAGTGTCGCCAGCGAGCTGTCGACCTGGCCGCCCATCAGGTCGGAGATGGCCTGCGCCGCGCCTTTGTACGGGATATGGTTCATGCTGATGCGGGTCTGGCGCAGGAACTGCTCCGTGGCAAAATGGCCGGAGCTGCCGGTGCCCGGCGTTGCATAGGTGAGCCGGCCTGGCTCGGCGCGCGCGCGGGCAAGGAAGGCGTCCAGCGTGCCCACCTTCAGGGCCGGGCCGGTCACGAGCACCGTGGGGCTGACCGCCACGGCGCATAGCGGCGTGAAGGATTTGAGGGCGTCGAACTTGACCCGGTCGGCGTAGAGCGCCGGGATCATGGTGTGGTTGGTGGCGCCGAACAACAGCGTGTAGCCGTCGGGCGCAGACTTGGCCACGGCTTCGGCCGCGAGGATGGTGTTGGCGCCGGGCCGGTTCTCCACGACGAAGGTTTGGCCCAGCGCCTGCGACGCATACGAGGCGAAGGCGCGCGCGACCACATCGGTGGGGCCGCCGGGCGAGAAGCCGACGACCACGCGCACGGGACGCTCGGGATAGGCGGCGTGGGCGGCGCCGGCTGCAAGCAGCAGGGCGGCCAGGGCGGACAGTTTTGATTTCATGGCAGGTCTCCGTATGCGTGGGTTCGCGCGGCTGGGCGCCGAGTTCCTGCAGGCTGTGGCGCGGCGCCGGGTCCTGCAGCGCCGGCGCAGAACGCCAGGACGGCGGGCAGAAGGCGGATGCGTTTCACGAAGTGTCTCCTCGTTGGGTAGGCGCGCAGCCTGTGCCGGCTGCTGCGCCCGATGGGCTAAAGGGTTGGAGGGTCAGACGGTGGCTATGGGAGTGGCGGGCGAGCCCGCCGCGCCGGGCAGGCGCAGCGGCGGCGCGGTGAGCAGGAAGCGGTGGCGTCCGTGCGCGCGCAACCAGCGCGCCAGGGGCGTCAGCCACCAGAGCTCGCCCAGATGGATGCCGTTCTTGAACAGGCAATGCTCGTGCAAGGGCAGGCGCGGGCGGCGCAGCGGGGTGGCGGCGCCGCGCAGGCTGACCGGCTGCACCAGCTCCACCGCCGGGTTGTCGGCGATGAGGCAGGCGAGGCGCGAATCCACGATCCACCGCAACAGGCGTTCGTCACGGCCATCCAGGCCGCTGCCCGTGGCGTGCAGCCGCGCGACATCGGGCCGGCGGTCCATCGCCATCAGCGTGTCGCCGAAGCCGGTGTGCAGGCACACCATGTCTCCGGCTTCTATCCGCACGCAGTCGGTATCCAGGATCCGCATCAAGGCGTCATAGCCGACCGCGGTCCGCGTGCGGCCGACGTGTGCCTCCAGGTCGACCAGCACGGCGCGGCCCTGTACGCCGTGCTCGGCCAGCTGCTCGATGCCCAGGGCGCCTGCCACAGGGCCGGGAAAGCGGGCCCAGTCCGCCGGCGCTTGCGCGTCTTCGCCGGCTGCGCGGATCTCGGCGCCGGCGCGAAAGCCGTTGTAGAACACCGCCTCGGCCTCGCCGTCGCCGTCGGCGTCGAAGCGGCTGCCCATGTGCGCCAGGCTGTCCCATTGGGTCGAGTACTGCGTATTCATCAGCAGCACGTCGTCGCACACCACGTCGGTGAGCAGCGGGTCTTCGGACGCATACGACCAGCAGAAGCCCTGGACTCCGGCGCTCTTGCCATCGCGCAGCGTGGCGTAGCGTTGCGGCGGCAGGCGCCGCGGATTCAGCGCCATGCCGCCCGGCACGTCCAGCGGCAGCGAAAGGCAGAACGTCAGCCCTTCGCGGACTTCGGCGATGCCTTGCAGCACCTTGGCGCGGTCCACCAGGTTCATGCGGCCGCGTTGGTCGTCGGGGCCGAACTCGCCCCAGTTGCTGCCGGCGGGCGCGTGCTTCCATCGTTGCGCCATGGCGCGCCTCCTCAGGCCTGCGCCCTGGCGCGGGCCAGCACGTCCAGCACGTTGCGCGCCGCGGCCACGCCCATGTTGACGTAGGCCGCGCTGGTCACGCCGCCGATATGGGGGCTCAGGATGACGCGCGGCTCCTGCTGGAACGGATGGCCGGCGGTCATGGGTTCGACCGCGAAGCTGTCCAGGCCGGCGGCCTGCACCTGGCCCGAACGCACTGCCTGCAACAGCGCTTCCTCGTCGACCAGGCCGCCGCGCGCCGTGTTCACCAGGATTACGCCGGGCTTGCATTGCGCCAGCGTCGCGGCGTTGACCATGCCGCGGTTCTCGTCGGTGAGCGGGCAATGCAGCGACACCGCGTCGGCTTCGCGCCAGATGGCGTCCAGAGGCACGCTTTCGATGTAATCGGGCAGGTCCTTCGCGTACGGATCGAAGCCGATCACCCGCATGTTCAGCGCGTGCGCCATGGCGGCCATGCGCTGGCCGATGGCGCCCAGGCCGACCAGGCCGATGGTCTTGCCGCCCAGCTCCAGGCTCTTGTGGGTGGATTTGTCCCAGTGGCCCGCGCGCATGCGCTCGTCCAGCCCCACCACCGATTTGGCGCAGGCCAGGAGCAGCGCCAGGGCCTGTTCCGCCACGGCGGCGGCGTTCACGCCCACGGCGGCGACGACCTGGATGCCGCGCTCGGCGGCGGCGGCCTTGTCGATGGTGTCGGTGCCGCTGCCGTGCTTGGATATCACGCGCAATGCGGGGGCGGCGTCCATCGCGGCGGCCCCAACCTTGCTGTATCGCACGATGATGGCGACCGGATTGCGCTCGCGGCACAGCGTCACGATGCCTTCTTCGGTGGGGGTTTTACCGGCGAAGGCCAGTTCGAAGTCCTGCAGCAGCGCCAGCGCTTCCGGCGCAAGGTCTGCCGCGGTTACGACAATGACGGGCTTGCCCGTTGCGGCGGCACTCACAGCGTTTCCCCTTCCTTCAGGACGCCGGCTGCGCGCAGGGCTGCGTTGAGCCACTTGGCTTCCGTGTCGCCTGCCTGGATGGCGGCGATGCGCGCGGCCTCGTCGCGCACCTTTTTCTCGGCGGCGGGCAGCAGGCCCTCGATCTTTTCACGCTCGACCACCACCACGCCGTCGGCGTCGCCGATGACGAAGTCGCCGGGATGGACGGTCACGCCGCCCACCGACACCGGGTGGCCGATGCGGCCGGGCACGTTCTTGGTCGGGCCATTGGGATTAGTGCCGGCGGCAAACACCGGATAGTCCATCTCGATGATTTCGACCGTGTCGCGGGCGGCGCCGTCCATCACCACGCCGACGATGCCCAGCTTGCGGCAGGCGTTCATCATGATGGTGCCCATCAACGCCGAGCTGAGGTCGCCCTTGCCGTCGATGACCAGCACGTCGCCCGGCTTGGCCAGCGAAATCGCGGCGTGAATCATGAGGTTGTCGCCCGGGCGCACTTCGACCGTCAGCGCCGTGCCGGCCACCTTCATGCCGGGATGCAGGGGGCGGATGCGGCCGTTGAGCGCGCCGCGCCGGCCGGCCACGTCGGCCAGGATGGCGGGTTGCAGTTCCGCGGCGCGGCGCACGATGTCGGCGCTGACACGGGGGAAGTCTTTGATGATGTCCTGATTGGCCATGAGTGTTTCCTGTTCGGAGTAGAGAATCGATGAGATCAGGCCGGCTTGATGCCAGCATCGCGGATGACCTTGCCCCATTTGTCGAAGTCCGCCTTGCGGATCTGATCCAGCGCCTGCGGCGTGCCGCCGGCCAGCGTGATGCCAAGCTGCTGGGCCAGGGCGACGAGCGCGGAGCTTTGCAGCGCGCGGCCGATATCCGCGTTGAGCCGATCGATCACGGGAGCGGGCGTCGCCGCCGGCGCGAACACGGCCTGCCATTGCTCGACCACGAAATCGTCGAAACCGGCCTCCGCCATGGTCGGCACGTCCGGTAGCGCGGACAGACGTTGCGCGGACGTGGCGGCGAGGGCGCGCAGCGCGCCGGTCTGCACGTGCGGCAGCGCGGCTGCGGCGGGAATGAATGCGAACTGGACCTGGCCGGCCAGCGTGTCCTGCAGCGCGGGTGTGTCGCCCTTGTAGGGAACGTGCAGGAAGCGCGCGCCGGTTTTCTGCTGCAGGAGCTCGCCCTGCATGTGCAGGATGGTGCCGGTGCCGCCCGAGGCGTAGGCCAGGCTTTTCGGCGCCTTCTTCGCCGCCGCGACCAGTTCGGCTACCGTCTTGAAGGGCTGCTCCTTGCCCACGACCAGCAGATGGGGGATGGTGCCGATCATGATCACGGGCGCAAAATCGGCCACGGGGTCGTAGGTCAGCTTGCCCATCACGTGCGGCGCGATCGCCTGCGGTCCGATGGACGTGCCCAGCAGGGTCAGGCCGTCCGCGTCGGCGCGCGCCACCCGGGCCGCGCCGATGGTGCCGGTGGCGCCGGGGCGGTTGTCGACGATCACGCGAGTGGACAGCAAGGCGTCGAGCTGCTGGGCGATGGCGCGGCCCAGCACGTCGGTGCTGCCGCCGGCCGGGTAGGGCACCACCCAGGTGATGGTCTTGCCGGCGGGCCATTCCTGCGCGGCGCGCACGCCGAAGGCGGCGCTCGCGGTCAGCGCCGCGGTTGCGGCCAGGAAGCTGCGGCGGGAGAGGGTGGATGGGGCTTGCATGGGGTGTCTCCGTGGTGTGCTGTTCATGCCGGAAAGCCGTAGAGGGCTGCCGGGTTGTGGACGAGGACCTGGCGCAGCCGGGCGCTGCCGGTCCAGTCGGCCAGCCGGTCGAGCTGGCGCGCGTCATCCGGCATGGGCTGCATGCCCGACGACGCGGAGGCGTGGGGCCAGTCGCTGCCCCACACGACGCGTTCGGGATTGGCGTCGAGATAGCTGCGCGCCAGGGCATCGAGAGCGGTGTCTTCGATGGAATGCCGGGCACTGACGATGTAGCCGCCGGACAGCTTGACCCACGCGCGGCCGCGCTCGAGCAGGCGCAGCACCAACGCATGGGCGGGATGCGCGCCGGCTTGATGCGGGGCGATGCGCCCCATGTGGTCGAACACGATGGGCACGGGCAGGCCGGACAGCGCCGGCGCCATGGCGGCCAGGTGATCGGGCGCCATCAGCAATTGCACGTGCCAGCCCAGCGGCGCGATTCGGGCCGCCAAAGGCAGGATCTGATCGGCGGAGCTGGTCACGCCCAGCGAAAGATTGAACCGGATGCCGCGCACGCCGGCGTCGCGCAGGGCCCGAAGCTGCGCATCGCTTTCGGTGCCGTCGATCACGGCCACGCCGCGCCCCTGCTCGCCCAGTTGCCCCAGGCCGTCGAGCATGGCGCGGTTGTCGGCGCCATAGGTCGATGGCGTGACCAATACGGCGCGCTGCGTTCCCAGCCGGGCCTGGATGCCGCGGTACTGCGGCATCGACGCATCCGGCGGCAGCAGTTTTGCGCCGGCCACGGCCGGGTAGCGCGCGTCATAGGCGTGGACGTGGCAATCGCACGCGCCGGCCGGGACGGCGATGGCCGGCCGCGAGTCACCGCTGGAATAGGGATAGCGGGCCTGCATGGCGGATCACTCGACCTTCGCGCCCGAGTCCTTGACGATCTGGCCCCAGCGGATGCGGTCGTCGTGGATCAGCTTGGCGAAACTCTCCGGCGTGCCGGTGAGCACGCGCGCGCCTTGTTCCTGGTACTTCACGCTCAGGTCCTTGGCCTGCAGCGCCTTGTTGAATTCGGCATTCAGGCGCTGCACGATGTCTTTCGGGGTTCCGGCCGGCGCGGCCAGGCCGAACCACGTCACCGCTTCGAAACCGGGGAAGCCCCGCTCGGCGATGGTAGGCACGTCCGGCATGTCAGGCACGCGCTGCGCGGAGGTCACGGCCAACGCCCGCATCTTGCCGTTGCGCACGTGGCCGATGAGCGTGGGCACCGACGACAGGTACATGTCGATCTGGCCGCCGATCAGGTCGTTGGAAGCCTGCGCCGCGCCCTTGTAGGGGATATGAGTGAGCTTGATGCCCGCGGCGTTCTGCAATTGCACCGCGGCCAGGTGCGCCACGGTGCCGTTGCCCGAACTGGCGAAGTTCAGGGCGCCCGGCTTGGCCTTGGCGGCGGCAATCATGTCGTCGAAGGACTTCAGCGGCGAGTTGGCCGGCACCACGATAACCAGCGGCGCATCGGCGACCAGGCCGATGGCGGTCAGGTCCTTTTCGGGGTCATAGGGCAGCTTGGCATAGAGGGTGGGATTGATCGCCAGGTTGCTGGTCTGGCCCAGCACCAGCGAATAGCCGTCCGGCGCCGACTTGGCCACCGCGTCCACGCCGATATTGCCGCCCGAACCCGGCCGGTTTTCCGTGACGATGTTCCAGCCGGTGTTGGTCGCCACCTTGAGCGCGGCTTCGCGCGCCAGCACGTCGGTGCCGCCGCCGGGCGGGAACGGGACGATCAGCCGGATGGGTTTGTTGGGATAGCCCTGAGCCGCGCTCAGGCCCGCCATGCACATCAGGGCCAGGCCCGACAGCACGCGCGCGATCTGCTTCATGGTTTGTCTCCGATCCTTGTTTTTGGTGGGAGCATTGTGGATGCGTGTTCCGAGGAATACAATGCGAGTTCGTATAACGAAACACGTTCCGTACCATGATCGAAGATATAACCCCGGATTCAGACGAATCCCCTGCGGAAGAAGGCGTGGTGGCGGTGCGCCGCGCGATGAAAATCCTCGAGGCTTTCGGCGTGGACGACGCGCACCTGACCCTGGCCGAACTGAGCCGGCGGACGGGGTGCCACCGCTCCACCGTATTGAGGCTGGCGCGCACGCTGGCAATGGACGACTACCTGGCGCAGCGGCCGGACGGCACCTGGCGCCTGGCGCGCGCCGCAGGCTGGCTGGGCGCCTGTTACCAGGCCACATTCAATATCGTGGAGGTGGTACAGCCCGTGCTGCGCGAGCTGTCGGTCGCCACCGGCGAAAGCGCGACGTTCTATGTGCGCGAGGGCAAGCAGCGCATCTGCATGGCGCGTGTCGAAGGCCCCAAGTCCATCCGCCACCATGTGCGCGTCGGCGCCGCGCTGCCGCTGGAATTGGGCAGCCCGGGCCGGGTCCTGCTGGCGTTCTCCGGAGAAGCCGGTGAACCCTACGAATCGATACGCCGCGCCGGCTACATGATTTCGCTGGGGGAACGCGACGCAGAGGTTTCGAGCATCTCCGCGCCGGTCTATGGAATCAACTGGACACTGCAGGGGGCGATCTGCATTTCAGGCCCGCTCTCTCGTCTCACCGAGGCGGTGCTCCTCGGGCACAAGGAGTCGATCCTGGCCACGGCCAGCCGGCTGTCGCGCTCGATGATGGGCGTTGGGCAAGGGTAGTGGGGGCCGGAGCGTCGCTAGAATCCATATAGACGCGCGGGGTTGTCGATCAGCACCTTGCGCGCGACGCCGCTCCGGTCGAGATGCCGCCAGGCCCAATCATGAAGCGCGGCTTCGTCCAACGGCGGGCGGCCTTGCGCGTGCCAGCCGGGGTGAGGCCAGTCCGAGCCCCATAGCAGGCGCTGAGGCGCGGTTCCCAGCAGGATTTCCGCCAAGGGGGCGAGTGCGCGATAGCCGGGCGCGCCGTCGGGATCCAGCAGATAGGGCGCGGACAGCTTTACCCAGATCTGCGGTTCGTTCAGCAAGTCACGCAAGGCTCGCCAGGGAGGGCTTTCCGGACCCTGCGCCGGATTCAACCGACCCATGTGGTCCAGCACCACGGGCACTGGCAGCGCGCGCAGCCAAGGCGATAGCGCTGGCAGCGTCGCGCCCTCGACGTGCAGTTGCAGGTGCCACCCCAGGGGCGCGATGCGTCGCGCCAAGGCGCCGACGGCTTCCGTATCCAGCAACGCGCCGCGCAGCGCGTTGATGCGCACGCCGCGGCAGCCGCCCCGGTCGAGCCGGAGCAGCTCCTCGTCGCTGACCATGACCGGCACCACGGCCACGGCCCTGGCATTTTCCGTGCCGAGGCGGGCGACGGCGTCCAGGGTGCAGCGATTGTCGTATCCATAGGTGGTCGGCTGCACGATGACGCTGCGCCGGATCCCCAGGGCATCGCGCACAGCCCGGTAGGTGGCGGCCGTGGCCGGTGGCGGCCGCAGGGCGGCGTCCGGCTCATAGGGAAAGGCCGGGTCGTAGATGTGCAGGTGGCAATCGCAGACCGGGCCTGCCGCGGGAGGCCCGGGGAAAGGCGGGACGTTGGCCGTCGACACGGTCTATCCCTTGCCCGCCAATCCGGTGCTTTCGATCACATTGCGCCAGCGCGCGGCTTCCGCGGAAACGAAGTCCGCGAATTCCGTCTGGCTCATCGGCATGGGCTCGGATCCCTGGGCCTTCAGGCGTTCAAGGAATTCCGGGCTTTGCAGCGCTTGCTGCAGGGCCTGCACCAACGTGGCCTGCACCTCGGCGGGCAGCTTGGCCGGGGCGAAGAGGCCGGTGTAGACGGCCACGTCCACGTCATGCACTTGCTGTTCGCGCAGCGTGGGAACGTCGGGCAGGAGAGGGGAGCGGGCGGCGCCGGTCTGTGCGATCGCGCGCAGACGGCCGGAGGCGATGAGGGGGCTGGAGGAACTCAGCTGGTCGACCATCGCGTCCAGCTGCCCGCCCATCAGATCGGTCAGCGCGGGGCCGGCGCCCTTGTACGGAATGTGGGTGGCGTTGAGTCCGGTTTTCTGCTCCAGCAATTCGGTGGTGAGATGGTTGAGCGAGCCGGTGCCGGGCGAACCCATGTTGAGCCCCGTGGCGCTGGCATGGCTGAGCGCGAGCAGGTCGGCGTAAGTCTTGACGGGGCTGCCGGCCGCGACGACGATGACCGAAGGCGTGACGCTGATCGCGCCCAGCGAAGTAAAGTCCTTGACGGGGTCGTAGCTGGCGTTCATGAAGGCGGGCGCGGTGGCGTTGGTGGCCGTGCTGCCCACCATGAGCGTATAGCCGTCTGCGGGCGAGCGCGCGACGAGCGCGCTGCCGATGGTGCCGCCGGCGCCGGCGCGGTTGTCGATGACCACGGCCTGGCCGAGTTGCTTGGCCAGTACCGGTCCCAGCGCGCGGGCGGTGGCGTCGACGTTGCCCCCCGGCGCAAACGGCACGATCATGGTAATGGGGCGCTCGGGGTAGCCTGCGGCCGCGGCCAGGCCGGGCAGAACGGCAGCGGCCAACAGTGCGCCGGCGGCAAGCCGGCGCACGATGTTCAGGGATTGCATGGTTGTCTCCTGGATAATTGTTGCCTGGGGCCTGCGGCAGGCCCCAGGCCGGTCAATAGGCGACCTGGAAAATGTCGTGGAAATCCTTGGGCGCGACACCGCCGAAGTGTTGCTTGTAGCCCGCGGCGGCTATGGCGAGCAGCTTTGCGTGCGTGGCTTCCGACATGGTGGCGTCGACCTTGGCGGCGCGCAGGGTCGCCACCACTTCCTCCATCTCGTGGGCGCGCCGCTCGGCGTGGATGACGCCGCGCGCCATCAAGCCGTTGGCGATGTCATGGAAGGAGCCGTTGGCGAAGGTGTCGGCGATGGATTGCAGCAAGTCGTCTTCGAGGCCGTAGCGATGGCCTGCCAGCACGGTTTCCAGCAACAGGGCCACGACACCCTTCATGAAAATGCTGCGCAGCATCTTCGAGGCCGATGCGCGGCCGGCATCGCCTTCAAGAACGCTGAGCTCCATGCCGTATGGCTGGAGCGCGGCGGCCAGCGCCGGCGCGCCCGCGCCGCAGATCAGCGTGGGCACCTTATGGCCCAGGCCCGGCACGGTGCCCATGATGGCCCCGTCGACGAAACGGGCGCCGGACGGAGCGACCAGCTCGGCGATCTCGATCTTGGTCTGAGGTCCGGCCGAATTGAAATCGGCATAGATCTGGTCCGGGCGCAGCCACGGGAGGCACTCGCGCGCCAGGGAAACCGCCAGGCTGGCGCTTACCGCGCAGATGACGATGTCCACGCCTTCGACCAGGGCCTGCAGGCTGGGCGCCAGCGCCACGCCGGCTTCCTGCGCGCGGCGGCCGACCAGTTCCGACTGCGGCGCGACGTTCCACATCTTATCGTACGCCTGGATGCCGGAGAGGCCATCATCATGCAAGCCCTTGGCGATGTGGAACACGGCCTCGCCCATGCCGATGAAACCGATGCGCGGCGCGCTCATTGCTGTTGCTCCCCGTAAGCGGCGTCGATGATCTCGCAACCCAATGCGGCCAGCGCGGCCTCGTCGTAGGCCTTGCGGTTCCAGGTCCCGTCCTCGATTTCCTGGCGCGTGCGGATTTCCTGCGCCAGCTTCTTGCGCGCGTCTTCCAGCACCGAGGCGGCCTCGTGGCGGGCGATCACGATCACGCCGTCGGCGTCGCCGACGACGATGTCGCCCGGATTGACGACCACGCCGCCGCAGGAAATCGGCACGTTGATCTCGCCGGGGCCGGACTTGTGCGGACCGCGGGGCGTGATGCCGCGCGCATAGACGGGAAAGGCCATTTCGCCGATGCTGTCCGCGTCGCGCATTGCGCCGTCGACCACCACGCCGGCGATCTGGCGGCGGGCGGCCCACAGCATCATGTTCTCGCCCGAAATCGCATTGGTGAGGTCGCCCTGGTCTTCAACCAGGATCACGTCGCCGGGTTGGGCCGTGTCGATGGCGTGGTGCAGCATCAGGTTGCAGCCGGGGCGGGCGCGCACCGTGAACGCGGTGCCCAGCAGGGGGGCCTTGTTCATGGGGCGGATGCGCGCATCCAGGCAGAACATGCGGCCGACGACATCGCCGATGTTGGCGACGGGAATCTCGCGGAAACCCTCCACCAGTTCGCGCGGCGCGCGATGGATCTTCTTGAAAACACGAAAGCCGACTTTGGACATTTGCTACCTCGAAAAATAAAATAGGGCACGTCAATGAAGCTGTGCGCGTGCCGGGTTGCCACTTATGAAACTGAATGCTCTACATACGCTGGAAGTCGTCATCCGCGAGGGCTCGTACGCCGCAGCGGCGCCCGTGGTCAACCTGACCGCCAGCGCCATCGGCCTGCAGATGCGCCAGCTGGAGGCCTACTTCGGGCGTCCGCTGTTCGACCGCTCGGCGCGCCACGTGCGGCCGACCGACTTCGCGCGCCAGGTTGCCGCGGCCGTGACCGAAACCCTGAACCGCGTCGACAGCCTGCGTCTGCAGGATCACATCGCGGTCGAAGGGCATGTGCGGGTGGGCATCATCGAATCCGCCATGATTTCCGTGCTGCCCAAGGCCATACGGCGGCTGCGCGCCTTTGCGCCTGGCATCGAGGCGCAGATCACGCGCGGCGTCTCGCAATTCCTGCTGCAGGAGGTCAAGGCCGGCCGCCTGGACCTCGCCATCCTGGTGCGCCCCGAGCGCGGGGGCTCCAGCCGCATGCATTGGCTGCCGCTGTACTCCGAAGGCTTCGTGCTGGTTTCGCCGCCCGACAGCCGGGGCAATTCGGCCGAGGCGCTGCTGCGCCAGCACGAATGGATCCGCTTCGACCGTGGCGCGACCGGCGGGCGGATCGCCGCCGCCTATGTCGAGAGCGTGGTGCCCGGCAAGCGGCCGATCCTGGAGCTGCCAGGCACCGACGCCATCATTGCCTGCGTGGCCGACGGGCTCGGCGTTTCGGTGATCCCGACGCCCAGGCCCGAACTTGCGCGGGCTTATCCCTTCAGGCAGATCTCCCTCGACCGGGCTCGCGCGCGCCGCGATATCGTGCTGGTGTGCCGCCGGGCGGATAGCGAGAACCGCCGGATACAGGCCGTGCAGCGCGCCTTCAGCGAAGCCTTGCATTGATGCTCACTCCAACGCGATCTGGCGGTCTTTGATCAGGGCCGACCAGCGCGCCATCTGCCCTTCGATGAAGCCGCCGAATCCCGCAGGCTCCATGGTGCTTGCGGCAATGCCGAGGCCCTTCAGGCGCTCGACGACCTCCGGATCGGTCACTGTGGCGCGCACGGCGTCGGCCAGTTTCTGCTTGATCGCATCAGGCGTCTTCGCCGGCAGGAAGATGCCGTGCCAGTCCAGCACTTCAAATCCTGGAAAGCCGCTTTCGGCCACGGTCGGAACGTCGGGCAGCGTGCCCAGCCGCGTGGCCGACGACACGGCCAGCGCCCGCAGCTGACCATTGCGCACGTAGGGCAGGCCGGAGGACGCGTTGGCGAAGTAGGCATTGACCTGGCCGCCGACCACGTCGACCAGCGCGGGCGCGCCGCCCTTGTAGGGAATGTGCAGCATGCTGACGCCGGCGTCGCGCGCCAGCATTTCCGTGGCCAGGTGCGCCGAACTGCCGACGCCGAAGGAGGCATACGACACGTTGTTGCCCGGCGTCTTGGCCAGCGTCAGGAATTCGCCGATGTTCTGGGCTTTCACCGCCGGATTCACCACGAAGATCATCGGCGCGGTCGCCACCATCGCGATCGGCGACAAGTCCTGGGCGGGGTCGAAGCTGAGCTTGCGCAGGGAGCTGTTCACCGCGTAGGTGAAGGTGTCGTAGAGAACGGTGTAGCCATCCGGCGCGGCCCGGGCCACCATGCCTTCGGCGATGGTGCCGCCCGCGCCGGGGCGGTTTTCGACCACAATGGATTGGCCCAGGCGTTCGCCGAGCTTGCCGGCGACGGCGCGAGCGACATTGTCGGCGCCGCCGCCTGCGGCATAGGGCACCACCAGGCGGATGGGTTGGTCTGGCCAGGCGGCCTGGGCTCCAAGGGGCAGCAGGGCGGTAAGCAGCAAGCTTTGGGCAAGCCGGGAAATGCGGTTCATAGTGGTTGTCTCCTATGGGGCGGGTGGCGCCTCTGATGAGGGCGCTTCAATCAGCGGACTGGGCAAGCAGGCGGACCTGCCTGGCGATCGCCAGGCAGGACGTCAAGCCTGGCGATTCGATGCCCAGCAGGTTGATCAGGCCGGACACGCCATGTTCGCGCGCCGTCTGAAAGCAGAAATCTCCATTGCTCAGGGTGAGCGGCTCGTCCGGTCCGGCCAGCCGCGGACGTATGCCCGTATAGCCCGGCACCAGGTCGCCGTCGGCCAGCGCGGGGTAGTAGCGCCGGACGCCGCGGTAGAAGTCCGCGGCGCGGGTCTCGTCGAACCGGTAATCCACCTGGTCGCGCCACTGCAGGTCCGGGCCGAATTTGCATTGGCCCGCCAGATCCAGCGTCACGTGCACCCGTTGCCAGCTCGAGCGCGCCACGGGATAGACCAGATGCCTGAACGGGTTGGGGCCGCGCAAGGTGAAGTAATGCCCGATGGCGTAATGCACCTTGGGTACCGCCTGCCGCGCAATGCCGTCGATGGAAGCGGCGATATCCGCGGCTCGAAGGCCGGCGGCGTTGATCGCCAGGGACGCGCGGATGCGCATGGCCTGCGCGCCGCCGATCTCCAGCTCGATGCCGCCGGAGGTCGCCCGTCCTGCCATTACGGGACTGCACAAGGCCAACGCCGCGCCGTGTTGCTGGGCCTCGCCAAGCAGGCTCAGCATGAGGCCGTGCGCGTCGATGATGCCGGTCGATGGCGAAAACAGCGCCTTGCGGCCGGTCAGCGCAGGCTCGAGCTCCCGCAATTCGCCCTGCGACACCGGGCGCAGGTCATCGACGCCGCTGGCGCGCGCCTGCGACAGGTACAGATCCAGTTTGTCCTCTTCCTCGGCGTCCACGGCCAGAAGCAGTTTTCCCGGCCTCTGGTGAGCGATGCCATGTTCCGCGCAGTAGCGCGCCAGCATGGCGTTGCCCGGGCGGCAAAGGCGCGCTTTCCAGGTTCCGGCGGGATACGAGATCCCCGCATGCATTACTTCAGAATTGCGCGAACTGGTGTGCGTGCCGAAGGCGTTCTCTTCCTCCAGGATGACGACCTCGCGGCCGCTGGCGGCCAGCTCCCGCGCGATGGCCAGGCCTACGACGCCGGCGCCGATCACGACGCAATCGATATGTTCCATGCCGCGTTCCGCCTAGGCGAAGCCGTAGAGCCGCGCCGGATTTTCCACCAGCACTCGCTGGCGCAGCGCGGCATTGGGCAGCCAATCGTGCAGGGCGGCGACGGTGTCGCGCGTGTCGGGCGGCGAGGGCATCTCGGTCGGGTGCGGCCAGTCCGAGCCCCACACCAGGCGATCGGGCGCCAGCGCGGCCAGCCGGCCGGCGGTGGCGCGCGCCGTGGCGGCATCCCGTGCAAGATAGTGGCCGGAGAGCTTGACCCAGGTCTTCCCCGATCGCAGCAGCGATTCGACGATGTTCCAGGCCGGATCGTCCGCGTCCGTATTGGCCAGGCGCGCCATATGGTCGAACACCAGGGGGCAGGGCAGCGCCATCAGCAGGTCGCGATTTTCGACGATCTGCGCCGGCGTCATGTGCAATTGCGCGTGCCAGCCGAGCGCATCGAGGCGCGGCGCCAAGGCCGGCAGGGTAGCGATCCGCGTGACGGCGGTCTTGGGAATGGCGATGGTGTAGCGGATGCCGCGGATGCCGCCCGCATGCAGGCGCTGGAGCTCGGCGTCGGCAACCTCGGGATAGACAACCGCTACCCCCCGCGTATGGCTCGCGCCCAGCGCCTGGATGGCGTCCAGGGTGACGCGGTTGTCATCGCCATGAGGGGCCGGCGTCACGACGACGGCGCGGCGCAACCCCATGGGTTCGCGCATGGCGCGGTAACGCCCGGCATCGCAGCCGGCCAGCGGATTGGGCGCGGCCGGCGCGGCGATCAGCGCCGGATTGTAGAGATGCAGGTGCGCGTCGCAGGCGTCCGCGGGCAACGGCAAGAGGGGGATTGTCTCGTTCATTCTTTGTGGCCTCGCGCCGCCTTGCGGCGGTGGTGAGTCTTGGAACGAGAAAATCGTATCTCAGCAAAAGAAAAGTATTGCTGAGTATTTGTTGGTGAATAACGGAGTTTTTTTTGTGATTGAATCGCCGAGACCGCCGCGTGCCTTTCTCGAATTAACAGCGCATGAAGGGCGGACCACCAGACCGTCAGCGAGGCGGCGGTATCGGTCCAGTGCTCGCCGTCCGCCGATTACAGGGTATTCCCGCGCAGGAAAACACGACCTTCCGCGATGCGCCTTGCGGTCCGTTCTATTGCGGCCTGTTCGACATGCCATTCGTTGCCGCGCCGCGCCACGCTGGCGTCGACGTGGATAACGCCGCTGGGATGTCCAAAGGTATAACGCCTGGGGCCCGGCTCGCCGCACAATTGGGCGGGCAGGCTGCCGGCGATTCCACAAGCCATGCCGGTCGTGACCGTGACCGTGCCGGCCAAGGTTTTACTGGCGGAGCCGGAGGCGTACTGTCTGCACACGAGGTCCAGGCGATCGGCGCTGATCAGTTCGCCCGTCGTGCACGTATGGTAGTCGCGCGGTTTTTGCAGCATTACCAGCATCGGCGTGGAAGGGGCGCTGCGCTGGTGCCAATAGTCGCTCAATCCCAGGCGGATGGCGACCTCGCGGCGCACTGCGTCCATGTGGGCGCGAAGCGCAACGTCGCCGTCTATGGTTTGCGGGTCTTCTATGCCAGATAGTCCGAAAGACTCCGCGCGGGCGTAAATGACAAGATTCGCGCCATCCACGACGGATACCGTCACGCTTTCTCTGCCTGGAACGGCGATCTCTGTCTGCACTTCTCCGAAGGGCAGCAGCCGGCCCGTGATTGCGCCGACTGCCCGCGAGAAATCCAGCGCTATGGGCGCGCCATGCCCAGGAACCCCACCGATCTGCAAATCGCCCTGCGTGATGACCTGCGTCGGCGTTGTGGGCACGCTGACATGGACGATCCTATCCGTGTTCAGGTTGTGGACTCGTACCAGCGTATGTCCGTTTCGCGGCGTCACCAGGCCGCTTTCAATCGCGTATACCCCGGCGGCAGCCGTCAGGTTGCCGCAGTTCAGGTTGTAATCGACTTCCGGGGTCAGGATGCCGACCTGGCCGAAGAGGTAGCTGACGTCGCTGTCTTCGCGGCGTGGCGGGCCCATGATGGCAGCCTTGCTGGTCAGTTTGTCGGCTCCGCCCAAGCCATCGATCTGGCGGCGGTCGGGGCTGCCAAAGATGTCCAGCAATAGGGCCGTCAGCGATTCACGGTCGGCAGGAACATCGGATTCCCGGAGAAAGATTCCTTTGCTCGTGCCGCCGCGCATCATGACGAATGGCAAGCTGTCCGGAGTGTGCATCGTGCAGGCCCAAAGAGATGTTTTGCGTGATCCGGCCGCCTCGCGTTACAGGCTGTCGGCATGGTAGACACTCTACGCAAGTTGCGAGCCCTTGCGGACGCAGCAGGCGGGGGACCCGGTCCATATAGTGAAAATCCCGCCCCAATGGAAAAACCGGCCCGAAGGCCGGTTTCCCGTGGGCGCAGGCCGGGGATTACAAATTGCCGGCCAGCTCCGGCACGACCTGGAACAGATCGCCGACCAGGCCATAATCGGCCACGCCGAAGATCGGGGCTTCCGGATCCTTGTTGAT
>NZ_UFQB01000023.1 GCF_900496965.1 Achromobacter agilis | reverse complement strand
GGTTCGCTTGATCCTTGATTCCAATTGACTCTCCTTTTTTCTCTCAAAAAGGTGTCAACCAAATTCAGGACGGGTCACGACCATGAAAAAAGCCCTTCGGCGCATGCCGAAGGGCTTTTCCGAAACTGCCCGGACGGTGGCTTACACCGAGAACGAGGAGCCGCAGCCGCAGGTGGTGCTGGCGTTGGGATTGCGGATGACGAACTGCGCGCCTTCCAGGTCTTCCTTGTAGTCGATTTCCGCGCCGACCAGGTACTGGAAGCTCATCGGATCGACGAGCAGTTGCACGCCGGCCTTGTCCAGCACGGTATCGTCTTCGTTCACGACTTCATCAAAGGTGAAGCCGTACTGGAAGCCCGAACAGCCGCCGCCCTGCACGAAGACGCGCAGCTTGAGCTCGGGATTGCCTTCTTCGGCCAACAGATCCTTCACCTTGGCCGCAGCCGAGTCGGTAAAGACCAGGGGAGCAGGCGGGGCGGCCTGCAGGTCGACGGTTTCGGTCACTGCATTCATGGTTCACTCCTGGCCGGTTCGGCCATATTTCGATGAGCGGCCTCGCCGCTCGTATGGTGTCACTATAGCGCAGGGCTTGCGCAGACTCAAAGCTCCAACTTGACACTGCGGGTCGCGCGGACGGTTTCGCCCTCGAGCACGCTGACGGTCACGCTTTCGGGGACAAATCCCTCCGGCACGGCCAGGATGCCCTGGCTGCGCTGGTACTGATCGAACTGCAGGGCCAGGGATGCCGCGGCCGTGTTCTCGCCGGTGACCGTCACCGGGCCGGACTCGGCCTTGACCTGCATGGGGGACAGATCCACGGTCACCGTTTCGCCCCGCAAGGTACCCGTGGCCTGGAACCGCAGGGCGCCGGCGAACGATGCGCCGCCATTGCGGCCGCTGCGCATCAGCAGGACCTTGTAGCGCAGGCCGCCTCCGCTGCGGTCGATCTGCACGCTGCGGATGTCCACCGACCCTTCAGGCCCGGGCGGCAAGAGCTGTTCATAGAATGCCAGCTGGTCGCGCACCCTGCCGACCTCGGCCTGGGCTGCGCGCAACTGGGTTTCCAGTTCCTGGCGGGCGGAGCGCTCGATGACGAGTTCGCCGTCGGCAGTGTCGAGCTGCCCCTGCGTATAGCGCAGTTGCGTGGCCTGCTGGGCCGCCGCCTCTTCCTGGGCCCGGGCCTGCCGGGCGCTGATGACGATGGCGTCCTGCGGCCGGTAAAGCTGGCGGGCATAGAAATAACCCGCAGAACCGCCCAGCAGCACGCCGGCCAGCAGGCCCGCGAACACGCGCGTCAACCCGCCGACGGAGCGGGCCTGAGAGACTGCGGTAGGGTCAGCTGACATAAAGAACAATGGCTCGCGGCCGGGGCCGCAAGCCCAGGGACATCAGGGCAGGATGGCGACCTGATCCAGGCCGGTGGATTCAGGAATGCCGAACATCAGGTTCATGTTCTGGACGGCCTGGCCGGCGGCGCCCTTGACCAGATTGTCCTGGACCACCATCACGATCAGCTGATCGCCATTGCCGGGACGGCTGAGCGCGATGCGCAGGTTGTTCGACGCACGCACCGAACGCGTTTCGGGCAGGCTGCCGGCGGGCATCACGTCCACGAACGGCTCGTCCGCGTAGCGCTGCTCGAACAACGCCTGGAAATCGGTGTCGCGGGCTTCGGGCAGGATGCGCGCATAGATCGTGGAGAACATGCCGCGGATCATCGGCACCAGGTGGGGCACGAAGGTCAGCCCGACCTTGCCGCCGGCGATCTTCTCCAGCTGGGCGACGATTTCGGGATGGTGGCGGTGGCCCGCCACGCCGTAGGCCTTGAAGTTGTCGGAGGCTTCCGAGAACAGCGAGCCCACTTCCGCCTTGCGGCCGGCGCCCGACACGCCCGACTTGCAGTCGGCGATCAGGGTTTGCGCGTCCACCAGCTTCTTGCCGCCTTCGAGCAGCGGGGCCAGGCCCAGCAGCACCGTGGTGGGATAGCAGCCGGGATTGCCGATCACACGAGCCTTGGAGATGGCTTCGCGGTTCAGTTCCACCAGGCCATACTGGGATTCGGCCAGGATGTCCGGGCAGGTATGGGGAATCTTGTACCAGCGTTCAAAGGTGGGGATGTCCTGCAGACGGAAGTCCGCAGCCAGGTCGATGACGCGGGTGCCCGCGGCGATCAGTTCCTGGGCCTGGGCCATGGCCACCCCATGGGGCGTTGCGAAGAACACCACGTCGCAGTCCGTCAGCGTGGCCTTTTCCGGCGCGGAAAAGGCGAGCTTCACGCGGCCGCGCAGGTTCGGATACATGTCGGCGACAGGCAATCCGTCTTCCTTGCGGGACGTGATGGCGGTCAGTTCCACATTGGGATGCTGCGACAGCAAGCGCAGCAGTTCAACGCCGGTGTAGCCGGTGCCGCCGACGATGCCGACCTTGATGCGGGTGTTCGATGCTTGGGCCATGATGTGTGCTCTTCGTAGAACGAGGATCGATTGTATCGCTCGGTAAAGCGGCTGTTGCGGCTAAGTGCCCGAAATGGCGCCGCAGCCCTTCTTTCCGACCGGGCGGAATGCGCGGAGTTCCGCGCGGGAAGCATAGCGGCCGGGCGACGCCCGTCGCTGAAACAAAGGTACGAAAAAAAGCCCGCCGAAGCGGGCTTTTTGGCAGCGTATTAACGCTTGCTGAACTGCTTGCGACGACGTGCCTTGCGGAAGCCGACCTTCTTACGTTCGACTTCACGGGCATCGCGGGTCACGAAGCCAGCTTGCGACAGCGCGGGCTTCAGGGTCGCGTCGTAGTCGATCAGGGCACGCGTGATGCCGTGACGGACTGCGCCGGCCTGGCCGGTTTCACCACCGCCGTGCACGTTGACCTTGATGTCGAACGATTCCAGGTGGCCGGTCAGTTCCAGCGGCTGGCGCACGATCATGCGGCCGGTTTCGCGGGCGAAGAATTCGTCGACGGGCTTGCCGTTGACGACGATCTTACCCGTGCCCTTCTTGATGAAAACGCGAGCCACCGAGGTTTTGCGACGGCCGGTTCCGTAATTCCAGTTACCGATCATGGCGTTTCCTTAGATATCCAGCGTCTTGGGCTGCTGGGCGGTGTGCGGGTGCTCGGCACCGGCGTACACCTTCAGTTTCTTGATCATGGCGTAGCCCAGAGGACCCTTGGGCAGCATGCCCTTAACAGCCTTCTGGATGGCGCGGCCGGGGAAACGCTCTTGGAGCTTCTCGAAGTTCGTTTCACGGATACCGCCCGGGTACGTCGTGTGGCGGAAGTACTTCTTGTCCTTCGCCTTGCTACCCGTAACGACGATATCGGCAGCGTTGATGATGACGATGTAGTCACCGGTATCAACGTGCGGCGTGAATTCAGGTTTGTGCTTGCCACGCAGACGACGTGCGACTTCGCTGGCCACACGACCGAGGACTTTGCCCTTGGCGTCGATCACAAACCAGTCACGTTGGACTTCATGCGGCTTGGCCACAAAGGTCTTCATGATGGTTCCTAGTAAAAAATTCTCTGGCTAGACCATCCAGCCAGGTTTCTCCCCCCAAACCGTGCCGAATCTCCGAAAAAAACCCGGGATGCCGGCCGATCTCGGCGCCTCGCCTAAGCGTTATTACCCGCCCGTGCAATGGCCAAAATGAGGGAAAGCCTGCAATTCTAACACAGCTGCTCAAAAAATGGGCAACCCGGTTGATCGCAGGCAACCGGCAGGCGGCGTCCTGGACGCGCCGGCCGGTGTCTGGAACGGGGGACGCATCTCCCCCGGCCCTGCCTCAGGCGCCCAGGTAGGCTTCCAGCACGCGGGGGTGGCCCAAGAGTTCGCGGCCCGTGCCGGTCAGCGCCATGGCGCCGTTTTCCAGCACGTAGCCTTGCTGGGCGATCTTGAGCGCCTGGCGCACGTTCTGCTCCACCAGGAACAGGGTCAGGCCGTCGGCGTTGATCGCGCGCAGCGACCGGAAGATCTCCTGCACGACGATCGGGGCCAGGCCCATCGACGGCTCATCCAGCAGCAACAGGCGCGGCTTGGCCATCAAGGCCCGGCCGATGGCCAGCATCTGCTGTTCGCCGCCGGACAGGTTGCCGGCGATGCCCGTAATCCGCTCTTTCAGGCGCGGAAACAGGTTGAACACGTATTCCAGGTCGTTGCCGACGTTCTTCAGCCCGCGGCGGTAGGCGCCCAGTTCCAGGTTTTCCAGCACCGTCATGGTGGTAAGGATGGCCCGGCCTTCCGGCACCTGCACGATCCCGCGCGCCACCAGCTGGTGCGGCGCCAGGTTGGTGATGTCTTCGCCCTCGAACGTGATGCGGCCGCGCGCCTTGGGCAACAAGCCCGACAACGCGAGCAGCGTGGTCGATTTGCCGGCGCCATTGGCGCCGACGAGCGCGGTGATTTCCTTGGCGTTCAGGTCCAGGTCGATGCCGCGGACAGCCTCGATATGGCCGTAATTGACCTCGAGCCCGCGGACTTCCAGCATTGCGCTCATTTCGCGCCCCCCGCTTGTTCGATGTCGTCGTCGTCTTCGCGGCCCAGGTAGGCCTCGATGACCTGTTCGTTGTTGCGGATCTCTTCGGGGCCGCCGCAAGCGATGATCTTGCCGAAGTTCAGCACCGCGATGCGCTCGCACAGGCCCATGACGAAGCGCATGTCGTGCTCGATCATGAGGATGGTGTAGCCGCGGTCGCGAATGGCCAGGATTTCGCGCATGAGTTCGGCGCGTTCGCCGGTGTTCATACCGGCCACGGGCTCGTCCAGCAGCAGCAGCTTGGGCTCGGTGGCCAGCGCGCGCGCCAATTCCAGGCGGCGCTGTTCGCCGTAGGACAGGTTGTCCGCCAGATCATTGGCCTTGTGGTCCAGGCGCATCCAGGTCAGCAGCTCGTGGGCGCGCTCGCGGGCGCGCTTCTCGTGCTCGCGGAATCCGGGCAGCCCCAGGAGCAGGCTGGGGAAACCGTAGTTCATGTGGCGATAGGCGCCCACGACCACGTTTTCCAGCAGCGTCATTTCCTTGAAGAGGCGGATGTTCTGGAACGTGCGCGCGATCCCCATGCGGGTGATGCTGTGCGGCTTTTTGCGCAGCACGCTCTCGCCCTTGAAGGTGATCGAGCCGCCGCTCGGCGGCAGCAGGCCGGTGATCAGGTTGAACACCGTGGTCTTGCCGGCGCCGTTGGGGCCGATCAGGCCGAAGATGGCGCCCTCGGGAACGGACAGGCTGACGTCATGCAGCACGTGCAGGCCGCCGAAGCTCTTGGAGACGGAGGAAAGCTCAAGCATGGCGCTTGCCTCCTTGACGCATCCAGCGCTTGAAGCGCGCCGGATCCCAGATGCCTTGCGGCAGGAACAACACAATCACCACCAGGATCACTCCGTTGAGGACAAGGCGGAAATCCGCGAATCCGCGCAGCAGTTCGGGCAGCACCGTGATGATGAAGCTGCCCAGCACGGGGCCGGTCAGGCCGCCGATGCCGCCCAGGATGGCCATGGTCAGGATTTCCACGCCACGGTCGAAGCCGTATTCGTTGGGGCCGATGAAGAAGGTCAGGTGGGCGTTGAGCGCGCCCGCCAGGCCGGCGATCATGGCGCCGGCCACGAAGGCCAGCATCTTGTTGGCGCGCACGTCGATGCCCATCAGGCCCGCCGCGGTTTCGTCGCCACGGATGGCGTCGAAGGCGCGGCCGACCTTGGAGGCGCGAACGCGCCACAGCACGAGCAGGACGATAACCACCGCCAGGACCACGTGCCACCACTGCGTCAGCTGCGGAATGCCGTTGAGCCCCAGCGCGCCGCCGGTGATCGACTCGGTATTCAGCACCGTTACGCGCACCACTTCGCCGAAGCCCAGGGTGGCCATGGCGAGGTAGACCCCCGAGAGCCGCAAGGTTGGCAGGCCGATCAAGGCGGCCACCAGTGCGGGCGCGGCCATGCCGCCGGCCAGCGCGACCGTGAACGGCGCGTCGTAGTTCATGGTGAGCAGCGCGGCGGCATACGCCCCGATACCCATGAAGGCCGCGTTGGCCATGGCCAGCATGCCGCAGGCCAGCGTCAGCCAGATGGAGAGGGCCAACAATGCGTTGGTGCCCAGTGTGAGCACCAGGTTGCCATAAATGGCCCAGAAATTTTCGAATCCGCTCATACTCAAGCCTTGCGTTGAACCACTTTGCCGAACAGACCTTGCGGGCGCACCAGCAGGATCAGGAACAGCAGGCCGAATGCCACCGCGTCGCGCATGGTGGAGCCGATGTAAGCCACCGACAGCACCTCGGCGAAGCCCAGGAAGAGACCGCCCAGCATGGCGCCGCGAATGTCGCCCATGCCGCCCAGGATGATGACCGCGATGCCCTTGTGCAGCATCGGCTGGCCCATCAGCGGGAAGAGCGCGTTCGAGTACAGCCCGATCAGCACCCCGGCCACCCCGCCCAGCGCGGCGGCGGCGAACGAGGTCGTGACGAACAGCCTTTCGACGTTGATGCCCAGCAGCCAGGCGGCCTTGGGCGATTCGGCGATGGCGCGCAACGCGCGGCCGAACTGGGTGCGGCGCATGACGTACATCAGCACGGCCATCAGCGCGAAGGACAGGAAGATGATGCCCAGCTCGATGACGGTCAGGTGCAGGCCGGCGATCTCGATCACCTCTTCGGGCACGGTGCCGTGCGGGAAGCGCAGGTTGCTGGCGCCGAAGATGCCCTGGGCGCCGTTGTTCAGGATGATGCCCACGCCAATGGTGGCGATCATGGGGATCAGGTGGGGCGCATTGCGCTTGCGCAGCGGCTTGAGCACGAGATAGTCGATGATGACCCCCGTGAAGCCGGCAACGAAGAAAGCAACCATCAGCGCGGCCCACAAGGGCAGGCCGAACTGCTGCACCACGGTCAGGGCGGCATAGGCGCCGACCATGAATACGGCGCCATGCGCCAGGTTGATCACCCCGAGCACGCCGAAGACCAGCGTGAAGCCCAGCGCGAACAGTGCATACACACAGCCCAGCGACAAGGCGTTGACGAATTGTTGTTCCAACATGATGGGACGTTCCAAAAAAAAGGCTCCACGCGGCGTCCTCTGCGTGGGCCGACTGCCCCTTCAGCGGGGCAAACTTGCATCCTGGGACCTACTGGTGACAACCAGGGCCAGGGCCTCCACGCCGCTCCCCTGGCGTGGACTTTCCGCCCCGCGTGGGGGCTTTTTTTCGTCTTGGGAAGGCCCTGCAATCACAAAATGCCCCCACGCTGCGCAGGCTTCGCCCGCTTGCTGCCCCGTGGGGGCTTTTTTGCCTTGGGGCGGCTCTACGGCAAAAACGCCTTGCGGACGGAATGAATCCCGCCCGCAAGGCGCATCCCCCCGCGCGGGGATGCGTGCCTGCTTACTTTTCGATGACGTACTTGCCGTCCTTGGTCACGCTGACGATCGGCGCCTGGTCGGCGTCGTAGCCGGCGGGCTTGCCGGCACGGTCGGTGGCCTGGCGGAACTTGAACGCGCCGGTGGCGCCGGTCCAGGTTACGGAAGGCAGCGCGTCGCGCAGGGCTGCGCGGTCCTTGGCCAGTTCGCCGGAGAGCTTGACGTTCTTCAGGGCCTGGGCGGCGATGTACATGGCATCGTACGATTGCGCGGCGAACTGGTCGGGCGCGCCGTTGAACTTGGCCTTGTAGGCGCCGATGAACTTGACGTTCTCGGGGGCCTTGTTTTCGATGGACCACGGGCTGCCGATCCACAGATTGTTCGACGCGCCACCCGGGGCCAGGTCGAAAATCTTGACGGAGTTCATGCCGTTGCCGCCGATGACCGGCACGTTCAGGCCCAGTTGGCGGGCCTGGACCATGATCGGGGCGCCTTCGGCCAGCAGTGCGGACAGCACGATGGCGTCGGGGTTGGTGCCCTTGATCTTGGTCAGCTGGGCCTTGAAGTCCACGTCGCCCTTGGCGAACGTTTCGGTCGTGGTGACCGGGATCTTCTGGTCTTCCAGGGCCTTCTTGAAGTTGTCGTAGCCGCTCTTGGTGAAGACGTCGTCGTTACCGTAGAGCACCGCCACGTTCTTCAGGCCGGTCTTGGCCTTGACGGTGGAGATGGTGGCCGGCAGCACGTCGGCTTCGGTGACCGAGTTGCGGAACACGTAGTTGCCGATGGAGGTGATGCCGTCGGCGGTGTTGGAGGTACCGAAGGCGACCGTCTTGGCGGCCTGGGCGATCGGGTCGGCGGCCTGGGCCGAGTTCGACAGCGTGGGGCCGAAGACCATCAGGACGTTGTCCTTGAAGATCAGCTTCTTGAAAACGTTGATCGCTTCTTCTTTCTTGCCTTGCTCGTCTTCGATCACGAGGACGATCTTGTTGCCGTTGATCCCGCCCGCGGCGTTGATTTCATCAGCGGCCAGCTGGAAACCATTGCGGATCGACACGCCGTACTGGGCGGCGCCGCCGGACAGGGCTTCCGCCACGCCCAGCTTGATGTCGGCAGCGTGGGCGGCCGGGACGACACCGGCGGCGATCAGCGCGGCCAGCAGCTTCTTGGTCTTGGATTGCATGGTTGGTACCACCTTAAAGTCTGTCTCGGAATATTGGTAATCCGGGCTGATGTAATCCTGCCGGATTGACGTCGAATGCCGCCTAAAGGCGTCATGTTTGCGCGTCAAGACCCGGGATATTACTCCTTTGTATCAGGCCGATACTCGAATGCCGTTCAACAAAAGCCTGAAAACCGCCCATTTTTTTGTAAAAAATGCGGGGTTACTAGCAAAAACCCTAACGCTTGCCGAATGCCATTCAGCACCGGCAGGCGCCCTATATTCTGCCCGATAGCGCCACGCCCAGGTACTGGCCGTAAGCACTTTCGGTCAGGCGGAACCACGGCATCTCGCTGTCGCGAAATCCCATGTAACTATCGTGCATCGCCTTGAACTTGGGGTCTTTGGCGCCCAAGTCCGTGTACAGCTGCTGCGTGGCCTCGAATGCCGCGTCCATGATTGAGCGCGGGAATGCGCGGATTTGCGCGCCATTGGCTGCCAGTTGGGCCAGCGCTGTCGGGTTGCGGGCATCGTAGCGGGCGGTTGCGGCGGCGTGCGCGGCCTGGGCGGCGGCCTCAAGCAGCGCTTGGTAGTTCTTGGGCAGGGCGTTCCAGGCCTCGTCGTTGACGTAGAGCGACAGCTGTTCGCCGCCTGCCCACCAGCCGGGTGCGTAGTAATACTTAGCTACTTTATTCAGGCCGAGCTTGTCGTCATCGTAGGCGCCCGCCCCCGCCACCGCCTGCAGGCCCTCCTTCTCGAAGGCCTCGGCCAGTTTGGTCAGGTCCGCCTGCTGCGGAACCACGCCCATGCGCGCCAGCACGTCGCCCGCCAGGCCGCCCACGCGCATTTTCAGATCCTTGAGATCGCCCGGGCGCTTGATTTCCTTGCTGTACCAGCCGCCCATCTGGGCGCCGGTATTGCCCAGCGGGAAGTTGATGATTTTCTCGGGCTTGAAGAGCTCGCGCGTCATGCGCAGGCCGCCCCCTTCGCTCATCCAGGCATTCATCTGGCGCGCGTTCAGCCCGAAGGGCACGGCGGCATCGAAGCAGAAGATGGGATTCTTGGCGTAATAGGCGCGGGAGGAGGCATGGCCACATTCCACCTTCTTGGTGGACACCGCTTCCATCAGGTCCGCGGCGGGCACGATCTCGCCGTCGGGGAAGTGGCGGATATTGAATTTTCCGCCCGTGGCTTCGGAGACGAACTTGCAGAAGCTTTCGCCGGTGCCGATGCGCAGGTCCAGCGTGCTGGGAAATCCGGACGACAGGCGCCAACTCACGGACGGCATGTCCTGGGCAAACGCGGGCGCGCTGACGGCGGTTCCGGTTGCGACGGCGCCCAGGCCGGCGCGCTTCAAGAATGAACGTCGTTGCATCTCTTTGCTCCTTTACAGCGACACCAGGGACATCAAGCGATACCCGCCGGATATTACACGCCGAGACAGGGCCGGAGAGGAAGCCCTGATCCGGTAAGGGATTGCAAAGACCGGACAGCAAAGGATGCGCGGCGGCGGCCTGCTTGCCGCCGCCGGCCGGGATCAGATCCCGGCGATGGCCATTTCTTCGATCAGGATCGAGCCGGTGGTCTTGGTGCCGCGCGAAATGGTGTCCGCGCCGATCGCCACGATCTGCTTGAACATGTCGGCCAGATTGCCCGCGATGGTGATTTCCTGCACCGCGTGCTGGATCTTGCCGTTTTCCACCCAGTAGCCGAACGCGCCGCGCGAGTAGTCGCCCGTTACGTAGTTGACGCCCTGGCCGATGAGCTCGGTCACGAGGAAGCCCGTGCCCAGCTTCTTGAGCATGGCTTCGAAGTTGTCGCCGCGCCGGGTCCGCGTGGAGCTGAACACCAGGTTGTGCGAACCGCCGGCGTTGCCCGTGGTTGCCATGCCCAGCTTGCGGGCGGTGTAGGACGACAGGAAGTAGCCTTCCAGCACGCCGGCCGACACCACGTTGCGGCGGCGGGTGCGCACGCCTTCGTCGTCGAAGGGCGAACTGCCCATCGCGCCGGGGATGTGTGGATCTTCGGTCAGGTTGATGTGATCGGGGAAAATCGGCTTGCCCAGCGCGTCCAGCAGGAAGCTGGCCTTGCGGTACAGGGCGCCGCCATTGGCGGCCTGCGTCAGGGCGCCGACCAGCCCCAGCGCCAGCGGGGCTTCGAACAGGACCGGGAACTTGCCGGTGCGGATGCGGCGGGCCGACAGGCGCGACAGCGTCCGCTCGGCGGCATAGCGGCCGATGGCCTCGGGCGAAGCCAGCTTGGCCGGGTCGCGCTCGGAGGTGTACCAGTAGTCGCGCTGCATGCCATTGCCGCGGCCGGCGATGGGCGCCACCGACAGGCTGTGGCGGGAATACGGGTAACCGCCCAGGAAGCCGCGCGTGTTGCCCATCACGAACTGGCCTTCGTAGGTGCCCACCGTGGCGCCGTCGGTGTTGGTGATGCGGGGGTCGACCTCGCGGGCGGCGCGCTCGGCGCGCAGCGCCAGCTCGGCGGCCTCTTCGGTGGACACGCTCCAGGCGTGGTGCAGGTCCAGGTCGGGGAATTCGGTTGCCAGCTGGTCGGCGTCGGGCAGGCCGGCGGCCGGGTCGGCGGCGGTGTGGCGGGCAATGTGCCAGGCGGCTTCCACCGTCTGGCGCAGCGCCGCTTCGGAAAAGTCGGAGGTCGAGGCGGAGCCGCGGCTCTGGCCGGCGTAGACCGTCAGGTCCAGCGAACGGTCGCGCGTCTGCTCAACGGTTTCGATGTCGTTCTTGCGTACGGAGACCGACAGGCCCAGGCTTTCCGAGACCTCCGCCGCGGCGTCGGAGGCGCCGATCTGACGCGCATACGCGAGGGTTTGTTCGACGAGTTCGGAAAAACGCGCGTGATTCGCCGCCAGGGGCAAGGATGAGGAGGATTTAACCATTGCTGTCCAATTTGCAGAGACGGTTATCATAGCCAAGTCTGTCATTGCGCAGTTTTCCATGAATTCCCATATTGAAGAAGAATCCGTCGACGACGGCTACGACGAGAACGGCTACGACCGTCCCAGCAAGTCCCAGGTCAAGCGCGAAATGCATGCCTTGCTGGACCTGGGCAAGCAGCTGATTGAACTGTCGCCCGAACGCCTCAAGCAACTGCCCCTGGCAGAACGCCTCTATGAGGCGATCCGCGTGGCGCAGCGCACCACCGGGCGCGAAGGCCGCCGCCGCCAGATTCACTTCGTGGGCAAGCTGATGCGCGACGCGCCGGCCGACGAGATCCGCGCGCAGCTGGACGTCTGGGAAAACGGTTCGCGCGAGGAAACCGCCGCCATGCACAGGCTGGAGATGCTCCGCGACCGCCTGCTGGACGACGACGACGCCCTGACCCGGCTCCTTACCAATAATCCCCAGGCGGATGTCCAGCAGCTGCGCGCCCTGATCCGCGCCGCCCGCAAGGAGCGGCTGGCCAACGCCTCGCTGCTGCAGGGCCAGGAACCCCAGAAGAAGCACTACCGTGCGCTGTTCCAGGCCTTGAAGACCCTTACCCCCTGATTTTCACTGCCCGCCGTCCATGAACGCTTCGACCGACCTCCTCGATTGCATCGAGATCGAAACCGCCTCCAATCCCACGCATGCCGTGATCTGGCTGCACGGCCTGGGCGCCGACGGCAACGATTTCGCGCCCATCGTGCCGGAACTGGACCTGCCCGCCGGCGCCTCGGTGCGCTTCGTGTTCCCCAACGCGCCGGTGCAGCGCGTAACGATCAACAACGGCATGGCGATGCGTTCCTGGTACGACATCCTGGTCATGGACCTGGTGCGCGTCGAGGACGGCACCGGCATCCGCGCCTCGGAAGCCGCGATCCGCAAGCTGATCGCACGCGAGAACGCCCGGGGCATCCCGACCTCGAAGATCGTGCTGGCGGGGTTCTCGCAGGGCTGCGCCATGACCCTGCACACGGGCATCCGCCTGCCCGAGAAGCTCGCGGGCATGATGGGCCTGTCCGGCTACCTGCCCCTGATCGATACGGCCGAGGCCGAACGCGATGGCGCCAACCAGGACACGCCGATTTTCCTGGCCCACGGCCAGTACGACCCCGTGGTGCCGCTGGCGCGTGCCCAGGCCTCGCTGGCCGAACTGCAGCGGCTGGGCTACGACGTGAACTGGCACACGTACCCGATGCCGCACTCGGTCTGCGCCGAGGAAGTGGCCGACATCTCGACGTTCCTGCGCAGCGTTCTGGCCTGATCCCGGCCGGTTGCGGGCCGCGCGCGCCGCGTGGCCCCACCCCTCAGGGGAAAAAGACCATTTTGTATACCAACTAGTATTCCAGCCTTGAATTCTCAAGGCTGAACTTGCGCTCGTCCATAGAGAAAAACGTCAACCTTAAAAAGGCTTGTCGCCTGTTTGTATTGAATATAGTATTCGATCCAAGCCTTACCGGCCCGGGCAGAAGGTGTTCGGGCTTCCCTGTTGTTGTAGTCGACCCATCCCACTGGCCGTGTGTTGCGCCGGGCATCGGCGTGGCATCAAGACGCAGGAGAAAGTCCCGTGAAATCCTTGCCATCGCCCCGACTGGCGGGCGCGGCGCTACTTGCGCTGTTCGCTCCCTTGGCCGTCCAGGCCGAAGCCTTGAATCCCCCCGTAAAGGTCCGCTACGAAGAGGTGGTGCGCTCCATCCTCTACGTGCCCAAGTACGTGGCCCTGTCCCAGGGCTACTTCAAGGATGCGGGCCTGGACGTGTCCATGAAGACGTCCCAGGGCACCGACAAAGGCATGACTGCCCTGCTCTCCGGCAGCGCCGACATCGTGCTGATCGGCCCCGAAGCCTCGATCTACGTGCAGAACAGCGAATCCCCGGTCAAGCCCAAGATCTTCGCCGGGCTGACCGCGACCGACGGCTTCTTCCTGCTGGCGCGCAAGCCGGTGGAGAAGTTCGACTGGTCCATGCTCAAGGGCAAGGAAATCATCGGCTTCCGGCCCGGCTCCAACCCCCTCGTGTTCCTGGAAACGGCGCTGCGCAAGCACGGCGTGGATCCCCAAAAAGACGTGAAGCTGCTGAACAACATCGGCATTCCGGCGCGCGCCGGCGCCTGGATGGCGGGCCAAGGGGAATACGGCATCTTCCTGGAGCCCGAAGCCGGCGAACTGGTGCGCAACGGCAAGGGTTATATCGTGGCCTCGGTCGGCCACGAAGTGGGCCAGGTGGACTACACCGTTTTCACGGCCACCGATAAGTACATCCGCGACAATCCCAAGGTCATCCAGGCCTGGACCAACGTGGTGGCGCGCGCCGAAAAATACGTCCAGGACACACCCGCGGCCACCCTGACGCCGCAGATCATGACCTACTTCCCGGGCATGGACCAGGCCGCCGTCACCGAGGCTATCGAGCGCTACAAGCAATACCAGATCTGGAAGCGTTCGCCGCTGGTGACGGCGGAAGCGATGCAGCAGCTGCAGGACATGCTGGTCGCCAGCGCGGTCATGAAAGACGGCGCGCGCGTGAAGTACGAGGACGTCGTGGTGACCGACTTCGCCAGGAAGGCGCAATGATGGGCGCCGTCGTCCACAACCTGAAGCCGGACGCGGCCACGGCGAAAATCGAGCTGCGCGATGTCTGTCTGTCGTACTTCACGCAGGAAGGCGAAACCGAGGCGCTATCGAACGTATCGTTCACGCTGGCCGCGGGCGAGTTCGTCAGCCTGATCGGGCAAAGCGGCTGCGGCAAGAGCACCCTGTTGTCCCTGATCGCCGGGCTGATTCCGCCGACCTCGGGCTCGGTGACGATCGACGGCCAGGCCGTGACCAAGCCCAATCCGCGCATCGGCTACATGCTCCAGCAGGACTACCTGTTCGAGTGGCGCAGCATCCTGGACAACGTGATGCTGGGCGCGGAGATCCAGGGCCGGCGCGATGCGCGCAGCGAAGCGCGCGCCGTGCACCTGCTGGAGAAATGCGGGCTGGGCGCCTTCCTGTCGCACACGCCGCGCCAGCTGTCCGGAGGCATGCGCCAGCGCGCGGCGCTGGCCCGCACCCTGGTCACGGAGCCGGACGTGATTCTCCTGGACGAGCCTTTCTCCGCGCTGGATTCCCAGACGCGGCTGGCAATCTCCGACGAAGTCGTGGACATCCTGCGCCGCGAGGGCAAGACGGTGGTGCTGGTTACGCACGACATCGGCGAGGCCATCGCCATGACGGACCGCGTGATCGTACTGTCGCGCCGGCCCGGCAGGCTGAAGAGCCAGTACCGCATCCACTATGGCGACGGCCAGGCCCGGCCGACGCCGTTCCAGGCGCGCTCGCGGCCGGAATTCAACGCCTACTTCAAACAGCTCTGGGACGAGCTGGACGTCCACGTGGAGGGTTGACCCATGAACACGCCCGTCGCCAACACCGTTCCCCTGCGCGCCGTGCGCGCGCCCAGCGAAAAGTACCTGGACTACCTGCGCCGCGACCGCGCGCGCCGCCGGCACGTCCGGGTGGCGCAGGTCCTGTTGCTGGCGGTCTTCCTGTGCGCCTGGGAGATCCTACCGCGCATGCACATCCTCAACCCGCTATTGACCAGCTACCCCAGCGCGCTGTGGCCCACGTTCATCGAACTGTGGAACCACGGCAGCCTGGGCAAGCACATCATGACCACGCTCTCCGCGACACTGGTGGGCTTCACCCTCAGCATGCTGATCGGCATCGTGGTGGCCGCCGCCTTGTGGTGGTCAGACTTTCTGTACAAGGTGATCGACCCCTTCCTGGTGGTGGCCAACGCCATGCCCAAGATCGCGTTCGTGCCGATCTTCTATCTGTGGCTGGGTTCGGACTACGCGGTGTACGGCATGGCCGTGGCCATCGCGGTCTTCGTGACCATCATGGTGGTCTACGCGGGCTTCCGCGGCATCGACCTGAACAAGGTGAAGCTGGCCCATACCTTCGGTGCCAGCCGCTGGCAGGTGCTGACCAAGGTCGTGCTGCCGGGCAGCGTGCCCACGCTCATCGCCGCCGTGAAGATGAACATCGGCCTGGCGCTGGTGGGCGTCATCGTGGGTGAATTCCAGTCTGCGGATTCGGGCCTGGGCTTTCTCATCATGAACGGCAGCCAGGTGTTCAAGCTGAACATCGTCATGACCGCCATCGCCGCGCTGGCCGTGATCTCCAGCGTGATGTACCTGGCCGTGTATCGCATCGAAGCCGCCGTCGCGCGGCGCTACGGATAAGGAACCGCCATGGAGTTTCCCCAATGGGTGAAGGATCGGGTCGTGGCCCGCCAGGGCTGCCTGCATCCCTATGACGAACTGCCCGCCGCGCGCCTTGCCGTGGTGGTGGTGGACATGCAGCAGTACTTCACGCTGCCGGGCTACCAGGGCGAATGCGCGCCCGCGCGCGAGATCATCGCCCCGATCAACCGCCTGTGCGGCGCTGTCCGGGCCGCCGGCGGCACCATCGTCTGGGTGCAGACCGCTTCCGACAACGCCGACGCGTTCTGGTCGCACCACCACCGCGTCATGCTGACGCCGGAGCGCAGCGCGACACGCCTGGAGACGCTGCGCCGCGACTCGCCCGGCTTCGCGCTGCATCCGGACCTGCACGCGCACGAGTCGGACCTGCGGGTGGTAAAGCGCTTCTACAGCGCCATGGCGCCGGGGTCGTCGGAGCTGGAGCCGCTGCTGCGCGGGCGCGGCGTGGACACGCTGCTGATCGCCGGCACCGTCACCAACGTCTGCTGCGAATCCACCGCGCGCGACGCGATGATGCGCGACTTCCGCAGCATCATGGTCGACGACGCGCTGGCGGCGGTCACGCCGGCCGAACACGAACATGCCCTGCACGGCTGGATATTGTTCTTCGGCGACGTGCTGTCCGTGGACGAAGCGACGGCGCGGCTCAGACCCGCCCGGCCGGCCGAAAAGGCCGCCTGAACGGGCCAGGGCCGGCGAGGCGTCAGGTCAGGCTCAGCCAGACCCGCCGCATCGTCGGATCCTCGGGATCCGCGTCGTTGGTGAAGCCCAGGCTGGTCATCAGCGCCAGCATGGGCCGGTTGGTCGAAAGGACCAGGCCGTCGATATATTCCAGACCCTGTTCGCGCGCCGCGTCGATCAGGGCCGTCATCAGCTGGCGGCCCAGGCCGCGCCGCTGCCAGTCGTCCCCGATCACCAGCGCGTACTCCGCGCCGCGTCCGTCCGGATTGCGCAGGTAATGCGCGAACCCCACCAGCACCTCGCGCGGATGGCCGCGGTTGGCCGGGTTCGGCACCTGCGTGGCGGCCACGAGGGCGAGTTCGCGGTGGTAGTCGACCTGCGTGTAGCGCGACACCATGCGCGGCGTCAGCTCGCGCATCATGGACACGAAGCGCATGTAGCGCGACTGCTCCGACAGGCCGCGGATGAACTCCTGCAGCGGCTCGGCGTCTTCGGGACGGATGGGCCGCAGCACCCAGGGAATGCCGTCCGCGAAGCGGCGCACCTGCACCAGCCGCGCCGGATACGGATGGATCGCCATGTGCGGATAGCCCGCGGCCTGGGGCGATTCGCAGCCCGGCTTTTCGGTCAGCGTCATGCGCAGGCCGCCGGCGCGCAAGTGCGTTTCGCCGGCGTAGAGCGGATCGATGTCCAGGGTTTCGATGTCGGGCAGTTCCGAGACCAGCTCCGACACCAGCACCAGCGCCTGCTGCAGCGCTTCGGCCGCCATGTGGCCGATGCGCGGAGCCAGCACCCGGCGCCAGAGCCGGCTGCGCTCGATCAGTTGGCGCGCCAGGAAGCCGTTCAGGGGAGGCAGGTCCACGCCGCGGTCGGACAGGGACAGCACGGCGTCCGGCCCGCCCGTGCCGAAGCGGATGACAGGGCCGAACTGCGGATCGCGCCTGACGCGGATCGCCATGGGGCGCGATTCCGGCTCGGCGGCCGCGACGTCCATGGGCAGATCGCGCAGCGGCACGTAGAACAGCGCCAGCAGGGCCCGGATTTCGGAACTGGTGAGCTCGCGCCGGCAATCGGCGCGCACCCGCGCCAGCACCTCGCGCGCGGCCGACAGGTCCGGCACGTGGCCGGCGGGCTCCGGCGGCTGCGTCTGCAGCAGCAGTTGCTGGTTGTAGTGATGGGTCGCCAGCACGCCGAAAGCGTCGGCGGCCGATTCGGGCGTGCGGAACGCCGACGTGCCCGCGTCGTCCAGCATGCGCCGCAGCGGCCGCATGCCCGCGTCGCCCATGAAACAGGTCACCACCGGCTTCTTCGCCTTGGGCGCGATCTGCGCCAGCTCGCGCGCCACGGCCGGCATGTCCGCCAGCGCATCGGGCGCCAGCAGCACCAGCACACCGTCCACGCCGGTATCGTCGAGCACAGCGTCCAGGATGGCGCGTATGCGCTCCGGCGTCAGCGGCGTGAAAGTGATGACCGGGTTGGCGCTGGCCGCGTCCGGCTCCAGCATGGCCGCCAGCGCGCGCTGGGTGGCGGGCGCAAGTTCCGCGCGCAGCACGGCGGCGTCCGGGCCGATCAGGTCCATGGCAAGCTGGGGCGGCCCGCTGCCGTTGGAGATAAGCGCCACGCGCCGGCCCTTGGGACGGCGCGTGTAGCCCAGCACCTTCACCGCCGAGAACAGCTGCACGAAGTAGCGCACCCGCACCGCGCCGGCTCGGCGCAGGGCGGCGTCGAAGATGGCGTCGCCGCTGTCGGTATCGGCCCGGCCGGCCTTGAGCACGATCACCGGCTTGATGGAGGCGGCCGCGCGCAGCGTGCTCATGAATTCGCGGGCCGGACCCACGTCTTCGAGGTAGAGCACGATGCTGTCCGTGCGCGGGTCGCTGGCCAGGTAGTCCAGCACTTTGGGCAAGCCCACCACCGCCTCGTCGCCCAGCGACACGGCGGTGGAAAAGCCGATATGCACGTCCTCGGCCCAGTCCATGACCGCGGCCATGATGGAGCGCGACTGCGCCAGCAGCGCCACCCGGCCGGCGCGCGCCAGCACCGGGTGCTGGCTGAAATTCAGGCCGGCGTGGGGACGCTGGGCGCCGAAGGACCGCGGGCCCAGCAGTTCGCAGCGGTTTTCCTCGGCCCAGGCCCGGCACAGCGCCTGCGTGCCGCGCGGATAGGGATCGGGAAGCTCGTGGGGCAGCAGGATCACCGAGCGGGGCGCCAGGGGCGACAGGCGGCGCAGCGTTTCGGGCAGGACCGCCGGCGACACGCAAACCAGGGCCAGATCAGGCCGCTCCCCCGCCGCCAGGCCCTGCAGACTGTCCGGCAGGTTCGGCGCGGCGCCCGCCTCGCAGGCGACCACCGTGGTTTTTGCCTTGAGCGCGGGCGACAGCGAGCCCGCCGCCGGCAGAGGCCGGTCGGCAACGATCACCAGCGAACTGGGTTCGAACATCGGGGCAAGAGCGTGTCGCAGCATAGGGATCGCGGGCCGGGGCCTGCCGACGCAGAAAGGAGCCTCGCACAGCCTAATCTAAAATATGGTTCATCGTAACAAGACAAGCCCGCCGTCCGCTCGACCCGGGCCCAGCCTGACGCCGTTTTGTGGCGCCGCAGCCGCTATCATTGCCATCTATGACCTCCAACGCCTCTTCCCCCATTCGTACCCGTTTCGCACCTTCGCCCACGGGTTTCCTGCACCTGGGCGGCGCCCGCACGGCGCTGTTCTCCTGGGCCTTCGCGCGCCACCACAAGGGCACCTTCGTCCTGCGCATCGAAGACACGGACGTCGAGCGCTCCACGCCGGAGGCGGTGCAGGCCATCCTGGACAGCATGGACTGGCTGGGCATGCAGCCCGATGAAGGCCCCTTCTACCAGATGCAGCGCATGGACCGCTACCGCGAAGTGGTCGCCCAGATGCTCGCGGCCGGCACCGCCTACCACTGCTACAGCTCGCCCGAAGAAGTGGAGGCCATGCGCGAAGCGGCGCGCGCCCGCGGCGACAAGCCGCGCTACGACGGCACCTGGCGCCCCGAACCCGGCAAGACGCTGCCCGCCATCCCCGAGGGCCGCAAGCCCGTGGTGCGCTTCAAGAACCCCCAGGAAGGCGCAACCTCCTGGAACGACATGGTCAAGGGCACGATCAGCTTCGACAACACCGAACTGGACGACCTGATCATCGCGCGCCCCGACGGCACGCCCACGTACAACTTCTGCGTCGTGGTCGACGACTGGGACATGGGCATTACCCACGTCCTGCGCGGCGACGACCACGTCAACAACACCCCCCGCCAGATCAACATCCTGCGCGCGCTCGGCGCCACGCTGCCCGAATACGGCCACGTGCCCATGATCCTGGGCCCGGACGGCGAAAAGCTGTCCAAGCGCCACGGCGCCGTCAACGTGATGGAGTACGACAACGAGGGCTACCTGCCCGAGGCGATGGTCAATTATCTGGCGCGCCTGGGCTGGAGCCACGGCGACGACGAACTCTTCAGCCGCGAGCAGCTCGTGTCGTGGTTCGACACCAAGCACCTGTCGAAGTCGGCATCGCAGTGGGATCCGAAGAAGCTGAACTGGGTCAACGCCCACTACATCAAGCAGATGGACAACGCCGAACTGGCCGAACGCGTGGCGCCGCGCGTGGCGACCCGCGGCGGCCATCCGGAAAAGATCGACCTGCCGGGCGTCATGGGCCTGCTGAAGGACCGCGCCGAAACGCTAGAGCAACTGGCCGACGGCGCAATGCTGTTCTGTGCCGAATTCAAGGGCGCGCCCGCCGAACTGGCCGAGCAGCACCTGACCGCCGCCGCGCGCGAGGCGCTGGCCGACTTCGCCCAGCGCGCCCAGGATACCGACTGGACCCGCGAGGCCCTGTCGGCGCTGATCAAGGCCGTGCTGGCGGACCGCGGCATGAAGATGCCGCAGCTGGCCATCCCGCTGCGCGTGGCCGTCACCGGCCAGACCCAGACTCCCGCGGTCGACGCCGTGCTGGCCCTGCTGGGCAAGCAGGCCGTGCTGAAGCGCCTGGCGGGGATTTGAGTGTTGCTCATGGGTGTCAGACACCCGTGAGGCGCTCGTCGGCATTGGCGGGCGTCTCGTACGGGTGTCAGACACTGGCACGCAACTGCGCTGTGTCCGACACCCATACGAAACGCCCCCACAGGCCGAAGCAGAATTGCCCGGGTGTCTGACACCCCAGGCGTCAAGCAGCCCCCACCCAGGCCCGCGACTTCAACTACGTCGGTGTCTGACACCCATACGAAACGCTCCCACAGGCCAAAACAGGCCTGCCCGGGTGTCTGACACCCCAGGCGTCAAGCAGCCCCCACCCGGGCCCGCGACCTCAATGCGCGGGCGAAGAACGCGCCCAGCAGCGGCAGCATCGCCGCGGAGCCGCCGAACAGCGCGGCCGCTCCCACTTTGTCGACCACCGCGCCCGCCAGGGCCACCCCGGCCGCCTGGCCCATGAACAGGCAGGACGCGAACCACGCAACCGCCGTGCCGCGCGCCGAAGGCACCATCTGCGTGGCGTTCGTCTGCAGGGTGGCGTGCAACAGGTAGTAGCCGAAACCGGCCAGCACGCTCGCCAGCATGCTCCACATCCAGACGGGGCCCAGCAGGTAGGACAGGAACGCCACGCCCAGCACCAGGCCGCCAGCGACGGCCAGGCCACGCTCTCCCAGCCGCTTGAGGATGGGGCCCGCCACCACCGTGTAGATCAGCCCGCCCACGGCGTAGACGGCCACCAGCGCGCCGGCGGCGGTCAGTGAAATGCCGAAGCGTTCGTGCAGGTAGGACGGCGCGAAGGCCAGGGCGCCGAACACCAGCAGGCCTTCGACGAAGACGGTCGCCAGCACCACGCGCGCCCAGGGCGCGCCCAGCACCAGCCGCGCCTGCGCCACGAAACCCTGCCTGACGGCGGCCGGATCGACGCGGCCCAGGCCGGCGGCGCGCTGGCGGCGCACTTCCATGAGCAGCAGCACGCCGACTATCAGGTAGCCGCAGACCAGCGCCGCGAAGGCCCAGCGCCACCCCACCGTGTCGGCGAAGAGGCCCCCTGCCAGCTGGCCCGCCGACATGCCCAGGATGGTGCCGGTGAGGAAACGCGCCAGGGTCGCCTGGCGGCGCTCGTACGGCACGTTGTCGCCGATCCAGGCCATCGACAGCGGCACGATGCCCGCGCCGGCCGCGCCCGACAGGACGCGGCAAAACACCAGCACGTCCAGCGACCCGGCCATCACGGCGCCCGCGCTGCCGAGCGCGCAGGCGAAGGTTGCCACGCTGACGACGCGGTACTTGCCGTAGCGGTCGCCCAGCGGGCCGAAGAACATTTGCAGCACGCCGTAGGCCACGGCGAAGGCAGTCACGGCACGCGCGGCCTGGCCCGTGGTGGTGCCGAATTCCGCCGCGAGCTGCGGCAACATGGGGTCACAGATGCGGAACGCGCTGGCGCTGACGAAGGCGGCCAGGGCAAGCAGCGCGATGGCGCGCGCTTCGGAGGACAGGGCGGGCATGGATTACCGGCGGCGGGGCAATGGGCGAAGACCGCACCTTACCGCAGCCCGGCCGTCTTGGCGAAGCCGCCAAGCGGAATGTCCGCCTGGCGCGCCGGCCCGCGCAACGGGCCGCCCCCGGGCGGACGTCAGTACGGCAGGCGATAGCCCGCCGGCATGCGGCGGGCGGTCAGGACCTGGCCGCCCGTCCTCATTTCGCGCAGCGTCAGCTTGGCGTGCTCGACGCGTTCGACGCGGTAGCGGTTGAGATAGATCGGGTCCTGCATGTCGACGGACTCGCCGTTGGACTTGGTAGTCTGCATCGTGTAGACGCCTTCCGCCACGGTCCAGCAGCCCGTTTCGCGCAAGGCCGGGCGCGTCTTGCGGCCGATCTTCAATTGGGTTTCGTAGGCCATCGTGCCATCGGCCGACAGTACCGTCAGGGCCTGGAATTCGCCGCTGACGTCGCGCGGGCGCGAGCTCGAGAACCACGTGCCGATCATGGGATCGCCGCTCTTGGCGGGCACGCATGCCACAGGCTTGGGGGGGGCCGAGGGCGGGGCCTCGGTGATGGTGGCGGGCTTCTTGGTGGCGCAACCGGCCAGGATCAGAACGGCGCAGGCGATGCCGGCCGAACGCAAATACACACTGCTCATGACTTCCTCAACACGTCTGTCGACGCGCCGCGCCGATCACATCGGCGCCTTCCTCGCGCAGCAAACAATCCGCACTCTAAAGAGCCGTCCGGGAAGAATCAACGGCGATCCGCGCGGAGTGCAATTGCGCAACAGTCCACCCCGCAAAGGGCCGGTTTTAGCGCCGGAAACCGCAAAAATGCGTTGGTTTCAAGCGACACTGCGGCCGCTTCGGAGCGCCTTCCCGCGCAGCATCTCCTCCATGCGCGCGGCGGCGGGAGACAGGCTGCGGCCCGCCAGGCGGGTGATGCCCAATTCGCGCTCGATACGCGGCCGCGACAGCGGCACGAACGCCAGCCCGGGCGAGTCCGGCGGCACGCCCAGCCGCGCCAGCACGGTCACGCCCACGCCGCGCTCCAGCATCGCCAGCAGCGACATCATATTGGACACGAACACTTGCCGGTCCAGCATGAACGCCGCTTGCGGATAGCCTGCGAGTTGGCGGTGCGCGATGGTGCCCACCAGCGGCAGGTCGGCGATCTCGCGCCAGCTCACCGACTTGCGCCCGGCCAGCGGATGGCCGCGGTGGCACACCAGCCCGAAGGCGTCGCGCAGCAAGGGCTCGAACGACAGCCGGCGGTCCCGCGATACCGGGCTGCAAACACCCAGCTCGACCTCGCCTGCCAGCACCATGCGCTCGACGCCCTCGGAGTTGTCGTCGAACAGGCGCAGCGCCACCGCGGGATAGCGCTCGCGGTACGCGGCCACCAGTTCGGGCAGCCAGTGCGTCGCCACGGTTGCGACGGAGGCCATGGTCAGGGTGCCGGCCCCATTGGCGGCCAGCCCGGCGAGCGCACCGGCCACGCGCTCGTGGTGCTCGACCAGTTCGCGCGCCAGCGGCAGGCAGTCCTGCCCGAAACGCGTCAGGGTGTTGCGGTTGCCGCGTTCGAACAGCGACTGGCCCAGCCGCTGCTCCATTTCGCGGATGGACAGCGACAGCGCCGGTTGCGAGCGGAACGCGCGGGCGGCGGCGGCACGGAAGCTGCGCAACTCGGCCACCAGCAGGAAATGCCGGTAGTGCGTGATCGACAGGTCGGGCAAGGAAGGCATGCGGCGAGACTGATTTGGAAAGCTTATTGAATCATTGGAAAAATAAAGTTTTCTGATCATAGGCCGGCCCTTAAGATGGCCGCAAGATGAATGCAGCCCTCTCTCCCGTCCTCCCCGACGCCAGCGCGGATCCGCTGGACTTCAGCCTGGCCGACCAACTGCCCACCCGCGCCGCCGGCCGCGGCCGCCTGCTGATCGGCGCGCCGCCGCGCGACGGTAGGCCGGGCCTGCTGTTCGTGCCGGGCGCCTACCACGGCGCCTGGTGCTACGCGCATTACCTGGCTTATTTCGCCGCCGCCGGCCTGGCCTGCGCGGCCCTGGACGTGCGCGGCCACGGCGCGCTGCTGCAGGACGCGGCCTTCCCGTCCGCGACCATCACCGACCTGGGCCAGGACGTGGCCGACGCGCTGGACGCGCTGGAGCGCCCCGCCGTAGTGGTCGGCCACAGCATGGGCGCCCTGCCGGTCCTGCTGGCCGCGCGCCAGAGGCCGGTTGCCGGCATCGTGCTGCTGGCGCCTTCGCCCCCCGGCGATCTGCCGGGCGCGCAGGCCCTGCCCCCAGTTCCCGGCGCGGTGCCGCGTGCCGCGCCGGACGCCACCGAAATCCGCGCCCGTTTCCTGGCGACGACGCCCGACCGCGACGTCGGCGCGGTGTCCCGCCGCCTGCGCGCCGAAAGTCCGCAGGTGCTCAACGACCGCTATCTGCTACGCGTGGCGATCGGGGCCGCCCCCATCGGCGCGCCCGGCCTGTGCCTGGAAGCCGGCCTGGACACGCATGACCGCCACCCGCCCGGACAGGACCGGGCAATCGCGCGCCGCTTTGGTTTTTCCCACGCCGTGCTTGCCCGGCAGCCGCACTGCATGATGTACGCGGACAACTGGCAAGCCAGCGCCGGCGCCATCCTGGAATGGCATCGCGCGCAATTCGGCTGAACCTTTCCAGGACGACGACAACAACAGCGCAAGACCGCGCAACACGCAATCAGGAGACAAGCATGTCCATTTCCCGCCTACTCCGCCCGGCGCTGATCGGCGCCGGCCTGCTGCTGGCCGCCTCGGCGCAGGCCGCCGGCTGGCCCGAGAAGCCCGTCACGCTCATCGTGCCCTCGGCCCCGGGCGGCGCGGCCGACCTGACCGCGCGCACGTTCGCCCAGTTCCTGGGAGAAAAGACCGGCCAGACCGTCGTCGTCGAAGACCGCCCCGGCGCGGGCGGTATCGTCGGCACGAATGCCGCCAAGAATGCGGCGCCGGACGGCTACACCTTTCTGTTGTCCACGAACTCCACCCACGCCGCCAACCAGTTCCTGTACAAGAGCCTGCCCTACGATGCGCAGAAGGATTTCCGGCAGGTCGGCCTGCTGGGCACCTTCGGCACGGTCGGTGTCGTGGCGCCCGGCAGCCCGTACCGCACGGTGCCCGAACTGGTGGACTACGCCAGGAAACATCCGGGCGAGGTCTTCTTCGGCTACTACAGCTCGTCCTCGCAGGTGCCGTCCGAACTGTTCAAGCAGCGCGCGGGCATCGAGATCGCCGGCGCGGCGTACAAGAACATCACGCAGATCATCACCGACCTGCGCGGCAAGCAGATCAGCTTCGCCTTCGTGGACTATCTGACGGCCATGGGCCAGATCGACGGCAAAGGGCTGATCCCCATCGCGGTCACGGGCGCGCAGCCGCAGGCGGCCTGGCCCGACGTGCCGACCATGGCGACCTACTATCCGGACTTCGTCGTGGCCGGCTGGCTGGGCCTGTCCGCCCCCGCGGGCACGCCGCCGGAGGTCGTGGAAAAGATGAACGCCCACCTGCAGGCGGCGGTCAAGGACGACGCCACGGCGAACAAACTGCGCGCGCTCGGCCTGACGCCGGAATCGATGAACGTGGCGCGCTTCGACGCCTTCGTAAAGGAAGACGCCGCGCGCTGGAAGGAATGGATCCGCATCTCGGGCATCCAGCCCCAATAACCCCTCCGCACGCCCTATCTATATATATAGATAGCAGATCGCGCGGGTGCGCCCGCGCCTACAGGGGCAGGCGCTGCTCGTGCTTGATCTCGCGCAGCGCCACGATGGTGCGCGTCTGGCGAATGCCCGGCATGTTGAACAGGAACCGGTGCAGGAAGCGGTCGTAGGCCTCGGGGCTTTCGACCAGGATCTTCAGGAGGAAGTCCGAATCCCCCGTGACCGCATAGCACTCCAGGATCTCGGGCGCGTCGCGCACCGACCGCTCGAAGTTCTCGACCGTATTCGCGGAATGCCGCTCCAGGCTGATCTGCGCGAACATGCAGCCCAGCCCCACCTTGCTGCGGTCCACCTGCGCGCTGTAGCCCTGGATCACCCCGCTGGCTTCCATCGCCTTCACCCGCCGCCACACCGGCGCGGCCGACAGGCCGACCTTCTCCGACAGCTGCTGCGCCGAGGCCCGGCCATCCTCCTGCAAGGCCTTGAGGATGCCGATATCGGTCTTGTCCATCGTTTTGTCTCCTGGTTTTTTAGAAAACGAAATGTTTATTTCTTATTATAGGGATAGCACGATCCAAAAACGCAATAAACCTGATCCTTCGCGAACCTATCATGGTGCCGAAACCAGGAGTATTCATTATGGACGGTACCCCCGCCGCCGAACCCCAGCTGGACCTCGACTACCAGCTGACCGACAACCTCACCCGGACCTCCGGGCGCATCTTCCTGACCGGCACCCAGGCCCTGGTGCGCATTATGCTCACCCAGCGCCGGCGCGACCGCGAACGCGGCCTGAACACGGCCGGCTTCGTCTCGGGCTACCGCGGCTCCCCCCTGGGCGGCGTGGACATGGCCATGTGGAAGGCGCAGAAGGCGCTGGACGCCAACCAGATCAGCTTCCTGCCCGGCATCAATGAAGACATGGCGGCCACCGCCGTCATGGGCACGCAGCAGGCCGGCCTGCGGTCCGACCGCAACGTCGATGGCGTCTTCGCGATGTGGTACGGCAAGGGCCCGGGCGTGGACCGTGCCGGCGACGCGCTGCATCATGGCAACGCCGCGGGCGCATCGCGCAACGGCGGCGTGCTTGTCGTGGTGGGGGACGACCACACAGCCGTTTCGTCTTCGATCCCGCATGCCAGCGAAGCCTCGCTGATCGGCTGGCAGATGCCCATCGTCCACCCCGCCTCCATCGACGAGTACGAAACCTTCGCGCTGTGGGGCTGGGCCCTGTCGCGCCATTCGGGCACCTGGGTCGCCTTCAAGGCGGTATCCGAGACCATCGAAAGCGGGCACTCGTTCACGCCCGCTCCCCTCGCCTCCTACGACATGCCGGCCGACCCGGAGCTGCCGCCCGAGGCGCTGGAGTATTCGGCGCGCGACTTCCTGTCGCTGGCCGTCGAGACGCGCATGAACCTGCGCATGAAGGCCGTGGCCGCGTTTGCGCGCCGCCACAGCATCGACCGCCTGACCTGTGCGGCGCCCAAGGCCACCGTCGGCATCGTCACGGTCGGCAAGGCGCACCTGGACACGATGGAAGCGCTGTCGCGCCTGGGCGTGGATACCGTTACCGCGAACGCGCCCGTCCGCATCTACAAGCCCGGCCTGACCTGGCCGCTGGACGCCGGCCGCCTGCTGGAATTCGCGCGCGGCCTGTCGCACATCCTCGTGGTCGAGGAAAAGGGCGCCGTCGTCGAAAGCCAGATCAAGGACCTGTTGTTCAATCTGCCGCAGCGTCCTTCGGTCACGGGTAAGAAGGGCTTTGACGGCGAACCGATGGTGCCGTCCGCGGGCCAGCTGCGCCCGTCCCTGCTGGCGGGCCCGCTCGCCGGCTGGCTGCGCCGCGCCGCCGGCCTGCCGCTGGCGGCCGACCTGTCCGCCTTCGACTGCCAGGCCCCGCTGTCCAACGAGGCCGACGGCATGCGCCGCCGCCCCTACTTCTGCTCGGGCTGTCCGCACAGCACCTCCACCAAGGTTCCCGAAGGCAGTCAGGCGCTGTCCGGCGTGGGCTGCCACTACATGGCCGCCTGGATGGACCGCGACACGGGCGGCCTGACCCAGATGGGCGGCGAAGGCGTCGACTGGATCGGCCTGTCGCGCTACACCAAGATGCCGCACGTCTTCCAGAACATGGGCGAAGGCACGTACTACCACTCCGGCTACCTGGCCATCCGCCAGGCGGTGGCCGCGCGCGCCAACATCACCTACAAGATCCTCTTCAACGACGCCGTCGCGATGACGGGCGGCCAGCCCGTCGACGGCCCGATCTCCGTGCCGCAGATCTGCCAGCAGCTGCGCGGCGAAAACGTGGCGCGCATCGTCGTCACCAGCGACGAGCCCGAAAAGTACCGGGGTGTGGACCTCGGCCCTGGCATCCAGGTGAGCCACCGCCGCGAACTGGACGCGCTGCAGCGCGAACTGCGCGAGATCGCCGGCGTGACCGTGCTGATCCACGATCAGACCTGCGCCGCCGAGAAACGCCGCCGCCGGAAGAAAAACCAGTTCCCCGACCCGGCGCGCCGCATGCTGATCAACAGCGCGGTCTGCGAGGGCTGCGGCGACTGCGGCGTGCAGTCGAACTGCCTGTCGGTGGTGCCGCTGGAAACGCCGTACGGCCGCAAGCGCGCCATCGACCAGTCCAGCTGCAACAAGGATTATTCGTGCGCGGAGGGCTTCTGCCCCAGCTTCGTCTCGGTCATGGGCGGCAAGCCCAGGAAGAGCGCCGCGCCCAAGGCCGACCAGGAGCGCCTGCAGCAGCTGATCGCGCAATTGCCCCTGCCCGCCGCGCCCGTGCTGGACCAGCCGTACCGCCTGCTGGTCGCGGGCATGGGCGGCACCGGCGTCATCACGATCGGCGCCATCGTGTCGATGGCGGCGCATCTAGAGGGCTTGTCCGCCGCGGTGCTGGACCTTACCGGCCTGGCGCAGAAAGGCGGCACGGTGGTCAGCCATATCCGGCTGGCGCCTCCTGGCGCGCCCGACGGCCCCGTGCGCCTGGACTGGCAGCAGGCCGACGCGGCGATCCTGTGCGACCCCGTGGCCTCCGTGGCACCGGACTCGCTCGGCGCGCTGCGCCGCGGCCACACCCGGGTCACCGTCAACACCTATGTCGCCCCCGTGTCCGACTTCACGCGGAACCCGGATGCCGCGATGCGGCCCGAGGCGCTGCTGGCCAAGATCCGCCACGCGGCGGGCGAGTCCAGCACCGCCGAAATCGACGCCCACGCCGCCGCGCTGGCGCTGTTCGGCGACAGCATCCTGTCCAACATGTTCATGCTGGGCTACGCGTGGCAGCGCGGCGGCGTGCCGCTGTCCCAGGCCGCCATCTACCGCGCCATCGAGCTCAACGGCGTGGCGGTAGCCGCCAATCGCGCCGCGTTCGACAGCGGCCGCCTGGCTGCGCACCAGCCCGACGCGCTGGACGGTGCGCTGCGCCCGCGCGCCCAGGTGGTGCAGCTGCACGTGCCCGAGACCTTCGAACGCGCCGTGGCCCGGCGTGTCGAGGACCTGACGGCCTACCAGGACGCGGCCTATGCCCGGACGTTCCAGGCCGTGGTCGACGCCGTGGCGGCCCGCGAACGCGAGCTGGCGCCCGACGCCCGGACCCCGCGCCTGGCGATGGCGGTGGCGCGCGGCCTCTTCAAGCTCATGGCATACAAGGACGAGTACGAAGTGGCCCGGCTCTATACCGGCGAAGCATTCCAGGCGCAGCTCAAGAATCAGTTCGAAGGCGACTACAGCCTGCGCTTCCACATGGCCCCGCCCATCTTCGCCCGCAAGGACCCGCGCACCGGCGTGCCGCGCAAGATGACGCTGGGCCCCCGCACCCTGACGGCGCTGAAAGTGCTGACGCGCCTGAAAGGCCTGCGGGGCACCTGGTTCGATCCCTTCGGCCACACCGCCGAGCGCAAAATGGAACGGGCGCTGGTCCGCGAGTACCGCCAGACCATAGACCAGTTGCTCGAAGGGTTGAACCGGGACAAGATTGCCCAAGCGGCTACAATCGCCGCCCTTGCAGAAACCATACGCGGCTTCGGCCACGTGAAGGCGGCAAGCGTCGAGAAGTATCGGACGGAGCTGGGCCGATTGATGCAAAGCTATACGGCGCCTGCCCCGCGCGATATGCCCCTGCGGAAAACCGCATAAACATTCGCTCTGAGCGGCACCGTCCTAGGCGCGCCTTGCTGGGCGCGCCTAGTGCATTTAGTAACAATCTTTTGTGAACTTCGTCTTATCTTCTTCTTGTCGCTGTCGTACTCGATCACTAGAATTAGTGTCCATCGAGGGATGCTACACTACATGTTGTGGTCGCCTAAGCGCTGATTCCCGTCGGCCACGCCATTTGGACTAGCCCGTCCAAGCGTCGCGATCCCCCTCAAAAGACCCGATTTCGTACCGGACATGACGCCGTCATGTCGTTATCTACGCGCTTTTCGCACAGGAGCTTCCATGCAGACTACGATCGCCTCTGTGACCCGGCCTTCGGCCGTGCCGCCCTCGCAAACCGATTCTCCCGCCGACAACGGCGGGCAATGGGCCAGCTACAACATCATTCGCCGCAATGGCTCGGTGGTCGGGTTCGAACCCAACAAGATCGCCATCGCCATGACCAAGGCATTCCTGGCCGTGAATGGCGGCCAGGGCGCCGCGTCCGCCCGCGTGCGCGAACTGGTGGAAACGCTGACCACCCAGGTCGTCAACGCCCTGGTCCGCAACCGCCCCGGCGGCGGCACCTTCCATATTGAAGACGTCCAGGACCAGGTCGAACTGGCGCTGATGCGCTCGGGCCAGCACGACGTCGCCCGCTCCTACGTGCTGTACCGGGAAAAGCGCACGCAGGAACGCGCCGCGGCAGCCGCCGCCGAAGGCCAGGAAAAGGCCGCCGCAGCCCCGCAGGAACACGTGCTGAACGTGACCGATGCCGGCGAGCGCCGTCCGCTGAACCTGGCTGAACTGCGCGCCACCATCGAAGCCGCCGGCGAAGGCCTGGCCGAATTCATCGACACGGAAGCGATCCTGAAGGAAACGGTCAAGAACCTGTACGACGGCATCCCCGTCGACGAAGTGTTCAAGTCCGCCATCCTGTCGGCGCGCGCGCTGGTCGAAAAGGACCCGGCCTACAGCCAGGTCACCGCCCGTCTGCTGCTGCACACGATCCGCAAGGAAGTGCTGGGCGAAGAAGTCTCGCAAGACGGCATGGGCGCGCGCTACGCCGAATACTTCCCCGCCTTCATCGCCCGCGGCATCGAAGGCGGCCTGCTGTCGCCCGAACTGGCCAACTATGACCTGACCAAGCTCGGCCACGCCCTGAACGCCAAGCGCGACCTGCAATTCGGCTACCTCGGCCTGCAGACGCTGTACGACCGCTACTTCCTGCACATCCGCGGCACCCGCATCGAACTGCCGCAGGTGTTCTTCATGCGCGTGGCCATGGGCCTGGCGCTGCGCGAAACCGACCGCGAAGCCCGCGCCATCGAGTTCTACGAGATCCTGTCCTCGTTCGACTTCATGAGCTCGACGCCGACGCTGTTCAACTCCGGCACCCTGCACTCGCAGCTGTCGTCGTGCTACCTGACCACCGTCTCCGACGACCTGGAAGGCATCTACGACGCCATCAAGGAAAACGCGCTGCTGGCCAAGTACGCCGGCGGCCTGGGCAACGACTGGACTCCGGTCCGCGCGCTGCGCAGCCACATCAAGGGCACCAACGGCGAAAGCCAGGGCGTCGTGCCGTTCCTGAAGGTCGTCAACGACACCGCCGTCGCGGTGAACCAGGGCGGCAAGCGCAAGGGCGCTGTCTGCACGTACCTGGAAACGTGGCACCTGGACATCGAAGAATTCCTGGAACTGCGCAAGAACACCGGCGACGAACGCCGCCGCACGCACGACATGAACACGGCGAACTGGATTCCCGACCTGTTCATGAAGCGCGTCATGGAAGGCGGCGAATGGACCCTGTTCTCGCCGTCCGACTGCCCCGACCTGCACGACAAGGTCGGTCAGGAATTCGAGAAGGCCTACGTCGGCTATGAATCCAAGGTCGCCAGCGGCGAGCTGAAGCTCTTCAAGAAGATGCCGGCGCTGACCCTGTGGCGCAAGATGCTGTCGATGCTGTTCGAAACCGGCCACCCGTGGATCACCTTCAAGGATCCGTGCAACATCCGTTCGCCGCAGCAGCACGTGGGCGTCGTCCACAGCTCGAACCTGTGCACCGAGATCACGTTGAACACCAACGAATCCGAAATCGCGGTGTGCAACCTGGGTTCCGTGAACCTGGTCGCGCACATGAAGCCGGCCGCCGGCGGCGGTTTCGAACTCGACCACGACAAGATCAAGCGCACGGTGCGCATCGCCATGCGCATGCTCGACAACGTGATCGACATCAACTACTACGCCGTCGACAAGGCCCGCAACTCGAACGCGCGCCATCGTCCGGTGGGCATGGGCATCATGGGCTTCCAGGATTGCCTGCAGATGATGCGCGTGCCTTACGCGTCGCAGGACGCGATCGAATTCGCCGATCGCTCGATGGAAGCCGTGTGCTATCACGCATACTGGGCCTCGAGCCTGCTCGCCGAAGAACGCGGCCGCTATCAATCGTATGAAGGCTCGTTGTGGTCGCGTGGCATCCTGCCGCAAGACACGCTGAAGATGCTGCGCGATGAGCGCGGTGGTCACGTCGAGGTCGATGAGTCGAGCACGCTCGATTGGGATACGTTGCGCGCGCGCATCAAAGAACATGGCATGCGCAACTCCAATTGCATCGCAATCGCCCCAACCGCGACTATTTCCAATATCATTGGTGTATCTGCGTGCATCGAACCCACTTTCCAGAACTTGTACGTCAAATCGAATCTCTCCGGCGAGTTCACGGTCGTTAACGATTACCTCGTGCGTGACCTGAAGAAACTCGGTCTCTGGGACGAAGTCATGGTCGCCGACCTCAAGTACTTCGACGGCAGCCTGTCCCGCATCGATCGCGTACCTTCCGAACTCCGCGAACTCTACGCCACCGCGTTCGAAGTCGAACCGAGCTGGCTGGTTGAATGCGCGTCGCGCCGCCAGAAGTGGATCGATCAAGCCCAGTCGCTGAACATCTACATGGCTGGGGCATCGGGCAAGAAGCTGGACGACACCTACAAGCTGGCCTGGAAGCGTGGCCTGAAGACGACCTACTACCTGCGCACCCTTGGCGCCACCAGCGCTGAGAAGTCCACGGGACGCGGCGGCGAACTGAACGCCGTCAGCGCAGGAGGCCAGTCCACGGCTGCGGCTGCAGCGGCTGCACCTGTTTTGCCGGAACCCGAAGTTCTCGGGGCGGTTTGCACCATGCGGCCGGGCGACCCCGGCTTCGAAGAGTGCGAAGCCTGCCAATAACCGCCTCCGGAGAATGAATCATGATTAATTGGGAAGACGACACCATCGCCAAGCAACCTGCACAATCGCCCGCCCCCGCGGCGAGCGGGCAGGCTGCGCCCGAAGTCCGGGCGGCGACCGGCGTATTCGGCGACGCCGCCATGCCCACGCCCGCCGCGCCTGAACACGCGGCCGGCCTGGCCGTCAGCGGCTCCGCCACCTCGCAGCGCGTGAAGGTTGCCGACAAGCGCATCATCAACGGCCAGACGGACGTCAATCAGCTCGTGCCCTTCAAGTACAAGTGGGCATGGGAGAAGTACCTGGCCACTTGCGCCAACCATTGGATGCCGCAAGAGATCAACATGTCGCGCGACATCGCCCTCTGGAAGAACCCGAACGGGCTCACCGAGGACGAGCGCCGCATCGTCAAGCGCAACCTGGGTTTCTTCGTCACGGCCGACTCGCTGGCCGCGAACAACATCGTGCTGGGCACCTACCGCCACATCACGGCGCCCGAGTGCCGCCAGTTCCTGCTGCGCCAGGCGTTCGAGGAAGCGATCCACACACACGCCTATCAATACATCGTCGAAAGCCTGGACCTGGACGAGGCGGAGATCTTCAACGCCTACAACGAAGTCCCGTCCATCCGCGCCAAGGACGAGTTCCTGATCCCGTTCATCGACGCGATCGCGGACCCCAACTTCAAGACGGGCACTCCCGAAGCCGACCAGACGCTGCTGAAGTCGCTGATCGTCTTCGCTTGCCTGATGGAAGGCCTGTTCTTCTACGTTGGTTTCACGCAGATCCTGGCGCTGGGCCGCCAGAACAAGATGACTGGCGCCGCCGAGCAATACATGTACATCCTTCGCGATGAATCCATGCATTGCAACTTCGGCATCGACCTGATCAACACCATCAAGCTGGAAAATCCGCATCTGTGGACGCCGGAATTCCGCGAAGAAATCCGAGAACTCTTCCGCAAAGCGGTCGAACTCGAATACGCTTACGCCGAAGACACGATGCCGCGCGGCGTGCTGGGCCTGAACGCCCCCATGTTCAAGTCCTACCTGCGCTTCATCGCCAACCGCCGTTGCCAGCAAATCGGTATCGAACCGCTGTTCCCGCAGGAAGAAAATCCCTTCCCGTGGATGGCGGAAATGATCGATCTTAAAAAGGAACGCAACTTTTTTGAAACTCGCGTGATCGAATACCAAACCGGTGGCACGCTGAGCTGGGAGTAAAGCAGTACGCCATCGAGCCCGGCGCGGGCACGCCCAACTGGGCGTCGCGTTCGCGACAGGCTTGATGGCGGTCTCCCCGGTCAGGGTGTTCTGGTATTTTCGAACACGTAGAACAAGCGGTCGGCAGCCTGTGATCAGGCAGCCGACCGGCGCCATTTGAAATGGCTCGCGCCAAAGGAGCGGGGGCCATATCAAATGGCTGTGCCGAATTCATTAGCGCAAACCGTAGTAGCTGTTGCTCGCACAGAACAGCGGCATGCGCCGATGAATAGCCCGGGCACGATTCGTCTTGTTGGCGGATCGGGGCACGGGTTTAAGTTCTGGGACCCCTGAACCTAAGGAGCATGACCATGGCAACAGCCAAGAAAGCCGTAAAGAAAGCGGTGAAAAAGCCCGCCGCCAAGAAGGCAGTAGCGAAGAAGGCCGCTCCGGCCAAGAAAGCTGCCGTCAAGAAGGTAGCCGTCAAGAAAGTCGCTGCCAAGAAACCGGCAGTGAAGAAGGTTGCCGCCAAGAAGCCGGCCGTCAAGAAAGCCGTCGCCAAGAAGGCGGTAGCCAAGAAGGCCGTGGCCAAGAAGGCCGTCGCCAAGAAAGCGGTTGCCAAGAAGGTCGTCGCCAAGAAAGCGGTAGCCAAGAAGGCCGTCGCCAAAAAGGCCGTCGCCAAGAAAGCGGTTGCCAAGAAGGCCGTCGCCAAAAAGGCCGTCGCCAAGAAAGCGGTTGCCAAGAAGGCCGTCGCCAAAAAGGCCGTCGCCAAGAAAGCGGTAGCCAAGAAGGCCGTCGCCAAGAAGGCGGTTGCCAAGAAGGCGCCTGCTGCCAAGAAGGCCGTTGCCAAGAAGGCCCCCGCTGCCGCCAAGCCTGCTGCTGCCAAGAAGCCGGCCGCTGCAAAGAAGCCTGCTGCGAAGAAAGCCGCTCCGAAGAAGCCCGTAACGCCGCCGTCCACGGCTGCCGCCCCGGGCGCGAAGACCGCGCTGAACCCCGCCGCGTCGTGGCCGTTCCCGACCGGTGGCCGCCCCTAATCAGGACGGTTCGAAGCCTTAGCTTCGCACGAGCCGCCTGGCCTTGGCCGGGCGGCTCTTTTACCGCAAGAAAAAACAGGCCTTCCCTGGCGGGGCGTGCTTGCCCTGGGCCCGCCTTACGGCAAAAGAAGCCTCAACCCAATGGGGGCGCTTTTTTCATGCTTGAGCGTGCGACAATTGACTCCTCTTTTTCAGGGTGATCGTGTCCATGCTCGGTGAAATCTTCCGCTTCCTGCTCGAAATCGTGTTCACGCTGTTCGGCGCGGCGCTGATTGCCCGCGCCTGGATGCACGCGATACGGCTGCACCCCTTCAATCCCCTCGCCCGCGCGGTTTACCAGGCCACCAACTGGCTGGTGACGCCGCTGCGCAAGATCATTCCCGCCGGCAACAAGATCGACTGGACCAGCCTGGTCGCCGCCTGGCTGTCCGCGCTGATCTACCTGGTGCTGATCTGGCTGGTGGCGATCGGCGCGCTCATTCCCCTCGAACTGCTGCCCGCCGCCATGGGCTCGGCGCTGGTCATGGCCGCCAAATGGGCGCTGAACCTGGTGGTCTGGCTGACCCTGATCCAGGCGGTGCTGTCGTGGGTCAACCCCATGGCGCCCATGATGCCGCTGCTGCAGGCGCTGACCGATCCGATGCTCAACCCCATCCGCCGCATCCTGCCCCGTACCTCGATCGACTTTTCGCCGCTGGTGCTGCTGATCGTGGCGCAGATCGTGCTGATGGTCCTGGCCCGCCTGAGCTACGGCCTGATGGGCATCTGAGGCGCGGGGCCGCGCGCCCCGCCCTCACATCGGAATGGCGGTGTAGATCTCGATCAGCTTCTTGCGGTCGATCTTGTGGTTGTTCGACATGGGCAGCGCTGCACAGGCCACCAGTTCGGACGGCACCATATAAGGCGGCAGGCGCTGGGCCAGCCGCGCCTTCCAGCCCTCGAGCGCTTCCGGCGCCAGCAAACTCGCCGGCGAGTCCGCCGCCGCCACGCCCGCCACGAAACCGATCAGCCGCACTGCCGTGCCATCGGGCCGGCGCAGCACCGCGCAGGCGCCGCCCTCCACGCCCGGCAAGCCATGCAGCGCCTCGTCGATCTCGGCCAGTTCGATGCGGTAGCCGTTCAGCTTGATCTGATCGTCCATCCGGCCGCGGCAGAACAACAGGCCCTTCTCGTCCATCTGCCCCAGGTCGCCGGTGCGGAATGCCCGCCGCCCGTCGGCGTAGATGTAGAGCTTGGCCTCGTTCAGGTCGGCCCGGTTCAAATAGCCGCGCATGACGTGGTCGCCCACGATGCAGATCTCGCCGCCTTCGTCCACCAGCAGCTCGCTGTCCGGTTTGGCATGGCCGACCGGCAGCGGGTCGTGCGCGGCCAGCACGGCGTCGGTGACTTCGATCCAGGTGGTGGCGACGGTGGCCTCGGTCGGACCGTAGGTGTTCAGGATGACCGCGCCGGGAAAGCGCTGGCGCAGCTTCCTGGCCAGCGCCGCAGGCAGGGGTTCGCCGCAGAACAGGAAGGTGCGCAGCGTGGGCAGCGCGGCCGGCGAGAAATCGCGATTGGCCAGCTGCTGGTGCGCGAACGACGGCGTGGACACCCATACGGTGACGCCATGCTCCGCCAGCCGTGGAATCCAGGTGCCGGCCGCCGCGATCTGCTCGCGCGCGTTCAGCACGCAGGTGCCGCCCGAAGCCAGGGTGGCGAATACTTCGTACATGGAAAGATCGAAGCTGAACGGCGCCTGGTTCATGAACACGGGAGCATCGCCCAGCCCGAAACTGCCCAGCATCCAGTCGCCCAGCAGGCCCACGCTCTCGCGGCCAATCTGCACGCCCTTCGGATCGCCCGTGCTGCCCGACGTGAACATGACATAGGCCAGGCCGCGCTCGTCCAGCATGGCGCCCTCGCCCGGCGTGAACGCGCCAGCCGCCGCGTCGTAGACGGCTGCCGCCCGCACGATCTCGACGATGCGGCGCAGGCGCTCGGCCGGATAGATCGTGTCCACGGGAACGAAGGGCGCGCCGATCAGCAACGCCCCGACCATCGCGACGAAGAACGACGCCTCTTTGTGGCCGTAGACGGCCACCGGCACGTCCGGCGCAACGCCGTGCCGGCGCGCCTCCCCGGCCCAGGCCCGCGCTTCGTCGCGCAATTGCGACCAGGTCAGGCTGCGGTCGGCGGCGACAATGGCCAGCGCGTCGGGAGCTCGCTCGGCATCCGTGAACTGGAAGGACTTCAGGTCGAAACGCATGCCGAAACCCCCGGCGTCAAATAGGGCTGCGGCCGCTGAACACGTAGAGCGCCAGCGCAGCCAGGATCAAAGTAAGCACGCGCCCGAGGAAGCGCATGACGGGCCGCGCCAGGGCGGCCTGCAGGGCCGGACGGGTGCGCGCAGCGTTGACCAGCAGGTTGTGGCCCACCGAGTACGCACCGAACATGAGGCCGCTGACGATGTAGTGCAGCGACAGCCCGTTCCAGACGCCCATGGCCAGCAGGGTCGCGAAAATGCCGATGTTCTGCGCGGCCAGACGGTGGCGCGAAAAGTACGCGGTCTTGCTCAGCGCCTTGTAGATCGGCATGAATACCACGTCGCGCAGCCATTCCGACAGGCTGATGTGCCAGCGCCGCCAGAAATCCTGCGGGTTCAGCGTCGCCAGCGGGTTGCGGAAGTTGATCGGCAAGGTGAAGCCGAACAGCATGCCGATGCCGATCGCCATGGTGGAATAGCCGGCGAAGTCGAAGAACAGGTAGGCGCTGTAGAGCGAAGCGTTGAGCGCCACGCCGGTGAACGAATAGTCGTGCGCGTCCAGTGTCGCCAGGCCGTAGCGCCAGATCAGCTCGGCCAGGCCGAATTTCTGGATGACGCCGAGCATGATGAGTTCCAGGCCGCTCAGCCAGGTGTTCAGGTTCACTCCTTCGTAGCCGCGCTTCAGGTCCGCCTGGAAGTTGCGCCAGCGGTACATGGGGCCGGCCAGGAGCGTCAGCGGGAAGAACAGGTAGATGAAGTAATCCAGCGGCGAGACGCGTTCGTTGCGCTGCGCGAACAGCAGCACGTCGATGGCGCGGAACGTGGCGAACGACAGCCCCAGCATCGCGCCCAGGTGCGACACGCCGGTCTTTACCAGCAGCAGCGGCGTCATCGTGATGATCACGCCCAGCCACGTGGGAATGTAGTTGCGCCGCACGGCCCACAGCGCGCTGCCCGCAATGGCGATCAGCGCGATCGGCTGGTAGGGACGCGCCCAGAACACCCCCATCCAGACGCCCAGGCAGATCACGCCGATGACGTGCCGGTAGCCGATGTGCAGCGGCATGCCGAAAGACCGGTACACCAACAGGCCCAGGCCGCCGAACAAGGCGCCCCCGAAAAAGCTCAAGCTTGCGAACAATTCCATGCTGCGGTCAGAACTGTTGGTATTGGAATTCGACCTTGATCGGTCCGCCGCTGCCCGTGGTGGGCTGCGCTTGCAGCACGAAGACCAGGATCACCCCGAGGTACAGGCACAGGTGCCAGAAGAAGCGGCGCCCCCAGGCGGCGCCCTTGCGCACTTCCTGCTCCGCGGCGGGATTGCCGGCCTTCGGCCGGCCCCAGGAGAACAATTTGCTCATCGGGAAAAGTACTCCGCAATGCCTTGGTCGGCCATCGCCCAGCCGAGTTCGGCCAGATGCATGTCGTCGCGCAGCATGCCCGGCTCGAACGGAATGCTGTAGAGGTCCAGGCAGCCCATCCGGTAACGCTCGCACATGCCGGTGATGGCGGCCACCACGGGATCGAAGCGCTCGACGTCGAGAATGAGCTTGGGATTGAACGGCTGGATGACGAAATAGGCGTGGACCTTGCGCTTCTGCAGCAAGGCCATGACGCGCGACAGATCGCCCAATTCGGCGCGGGTGATCGGATCGACGTCCGCAAACTCGTTGCGGGCCGGCGAATACAGGGGCGCCAGATATTGCTTGTAGTAATCGTCGCGCACGTCGTAGGGATTGTGGCCGCCCAGGTCGCTTTCGACGTCGCGCGCCTGGTGCGTCAAGCGGCCCCATTGGCCCTGGTCGAGGCGGGCCGCCGACGGCCAGGACACGAAGCGGTGCGCAGGCACCGACAGCTTGCTGCGCGGTTTGTCGGGCGCCGGCTCCTTGCGCGCCTGCCACCACAGCGACAGCTTGTCCTTAAGCTCGGCGACCTGGCCATTAGCGATGAGCCACAGCAGCCCCCAGTTGGCGTTGTCGGTGATCCACGTCTGCATCTGCTCGCGCGTGCTCGGCTGGTCCCACAGGCGGTCCCAGACCGGGCCCGTTACGTGCTCGGCGAACGCGCTGCGCGGCAACTGGCCGCCCGAGGCAAACCAGGCGGGCGACACCATGATCACCAGCCGCGTGTTGGGCGTCAGCGAATCCGCCACTGACTCCAGCACGCTGACGATCCCATAGGACTGGAACATGGCATGGCCGTAGGCCAGCGTGGGCACCTTCAGCTCTTCCGGGAAGAAGCGGTAGGGCACGAAACGCAGGTCGTGGCTGGACAGCTCGGACGAGCCGAGCACGACCAGCGTGCCGTCGCTCAGGGCATTGCCCAGGCGGTTCAGGTTGACGTGCTGCGTGCCCCAGTCCGGCCCCAGGTTGGGCAGGTAGTTGCTCTTGCTGGCCGCGGAGGCGGCCGGCTGCATGGGGTTCACGATGCGGCTGAGCACGTCGTCCGCGCCGCAGTAGGCCCCGATCGCCAGTGCCACCGCCGTCGCGGCAGCCGCGACGTGAGACAACAGCCGGGAATTACGAAGTATGGGTAGCGACATAGCCGGCAAGCGTGCGGACCGACTGTAGATGCTCCGCGATCTCGGGAGCCGGGATGCTGCAGCCGTACTCCGACTCGACGGCGAGCGTGATGTCCACGGCAGCCAGGGAGTCGACGAGGCCGGTAGCGATCAGCTGCGTATCGGGAGTGACTTTCTTCATGACGATCGACTCGACAATCTCGCCGATCCGGGTATGGAGTTCTTGCTCGGAATGCATAGCTCGTGCAGCGTTACGTTGCCTTGTGGGCAAAACATCCCCTGCCCTGGATAATCAGGACGAGGAGGATACTGAAAAAAGGCTGAAACCGAACTGAAATTCCAGCGTGCCAGAACGACGTCGAGAAGCACTTGGTTACATGATATTCACGGCACGACATCGCTCGCAGGCGCAATCATGTCACTTCGCCCGTCGAATCGCCATGAAACTTTTGGAGGAAATGGCGAGAAAAGGCTGGAAAACGTAACGCCTGCGGGTAAGTCCCGGGGTACTCCGTTGCGACGGAGCGACATATTTTTACGTCTGCCAGGCTGCGGCCCGGCGCCCCATTTTCCGCCGAAGGGGCCGCCAACGAAAATGCCCGCTTGCGCGGGCATTTCCGGTACTGCCTTGCCGGGAAGCAACGGCTTCCCGGATGCGGCGGCGATTACATCGGCGTGACGCGGGTCGGGCCGGAGCCGCTGATCACCTGGACGCGCTGGCCCACGCTGATGGGCACATCCGCTTCCTGCGCGATGACGCGGGTTTCGCCGTTGTCGAGGCGCACGGTGATTTCGTAGCCGGAATTCTTGCCGACCTGGTTCTCGACGGCGTTGCCCGCCAGGGCGCCCAGGATGACGCCGCCGACCGTGGCGATGGTGCGGCCCGTGCCGCCGCCGATGGCGTTGCCCGCCACGCCGCCCAATGCGCCGCCGGCAACCATGCCGACACCGCTGGATTTGTCGTTCTGGATCACGATGGGACGCACGCCCGTGACCGTTCCCGTGCGCACGATCTGTTCACGCTGCGCCTGGTCATAGCTGTACACCCCGCTGGATGCACTGCGATTCGCGCAGCCGCCCAGGACTGCCATCGACGTCACGACGGCGGCGATAGCCAGCCACCGGCCGGTACGCGGCGCGATCAGGGAAAAAGATTTGCTTTGGTTCATTTGGACTCCTCGATCGGCTATGCCGACGACTTCTTGATCATACTCCGCCCGGTAGCGGCGGCCAGCGCAGCTGCAACACACTGAAACTCACGGCCAGAAGCTGCAAACAGCGGCGTTGGCGCTGATTCGACCAAGCTGGCGCCGCCGGGTTCCCGGCAGCGCGGCGGCGCTCAGACGGGCAGATGGATGCCGTAGGTGGCGTGCAGGACGGCGTCGATCTCGGCGCGCGACGGCGCGTGGTTCTGCGGGCCGCGCGAAGCGATTTTGATGGCGCCCATGACGTTACCCAGGCGGCAGCTGTCTTCCCAGCTCCAGCCGCTGGTGAGGCCATAGAGCAACCCGCCGCGCTGAGCGTCGCCGCAGCCCGTGGGATCGACCACCTGGGCCGCGCGCACCGGCTCGATCTGGATGGTTTTGCCGCCGGTCAGCAGCGTGGCGCCTTCGGCGCCGCGCGTCACCACCACCGCCTGCAGCGTACTGGCGATATCGGCCACGCTGCGGCCCGTGCGCTGCTCCACCACGCCGGCCTCGTAATCGTTCACCGTCAGCGCCTGCGCCATTTTGAGCATGCGCTCCAGGTCGGCACCGTCGAACAGCGGCATGGCCTGGCCCAGGTCGAAGATGAACGGGATGCCGCGCTTATGCAGGCGTTCGGCATGGGCGAACATGCCTTCCTTGGCGTCGGGCGCGATGATCGCCCACGCCGCGTCGGCGTCGCTGAGATCGTTGTCGGCGGAGAACGACATGGCGCCCGGATGGAAGGCCGTGATCTGGTTGTCGTCCAGGTCGGTCGTGATGAAGCATTGGGCGGTGAAGGTATCGGCAATGACCTTCACGCGGCTGACGTCGATCCCCAGGCCCGACAGGCGGGCCAGGTACTCGCCCGCGTCCTCGCCCACCGTGGCCACCGGCACGGGCTTGCCGCCCAGCAGATTCATGTTGTAGGCGATGTTGCCGGAGCAGCCGCCATATTCCTTGCGCATGCTGGGCACCAGGAACGACACGCTCAGGGATTGGATGCGGTCGGCCAGGATGTGCTCTTTGAAACGTCCTTCGAACACCGCGATGGTGTCGAACGCCATCGAACCGCAGACCAGAACGGGGGTCGCCATGCTTGTCATCCTTTAAGGAAAGAATTTGTCGATTTGGTAGCCATTGACCTGCACGCCGGTCACTTCGATAGGCACCGAGATTTTCAGCTCCCCGGCAGGCGCGAAGGGGCCGCGCAACTGCTCGGGAGTCAGGTAGTTTTCCGGCATCAGCACGCGGCGCACGACCACCGTGTCCGACAGATCGGTCAGGTCCAGCACCAGCGCGGGCCAGTGCTGCGGCTTGTCGTAGCGGTTGCGCAATTCCAGTCTGAGCACGAGCCGGCTGCGCCCATCGTCGATCGCCGACGCGCCGGCCGGCGGCTGCAGCGACGAAGAGGAAATCGCAATGCGCTCCAGGCGGCGCGCATACCCGACGGTGCAGTCCAGGGGCCGGCACGCCGCGTCCAGCACCGGCCGCAGGGCCGGCACGGCGTTGGCGATGTCGGTGCGGTACACGTAGAGCAGCTGCAGGCCCAGCACGATCAGGCCAGCCAGGCAGGCCCCGCCCCACAGCTTGCGAATCAGGCCGCGCCGCTCCTGGCGGTCCTGGTCCAGGAATTCGGGTGGCGCCCGGCCTACGTCGGTTGCGCTGGAATAGCGCGTGCGCGTGTCGCCCAGCACCGGTTCGCGCGGATCGTCGTGCTCGGGCGCGTATTCGTCGTCGTATTCGTCGTCGCGGGCGTCGTCGCGCACGTCCACGTGCCGGTAGTCGCCCGCCGGGGCGAACGCCGGTTCCGCGGACCTGGCCCAGCGCGCAGGCTCGGCGCGATCATTGGCATCGTCATCGGGTTCGTATTCGTCGTCCGCCTCTTCCGGCTGGCCGGCATCGGGCTCGGTGCGCCGGCGGATATCGTCGCGCCCGCGCAGCACGGCGGGCTGGGCAGCGGCCGGGGCAACAGGCGGATGCGACGGCGCAACGACGGGCGGCCGATACGCCGGCGCCGCGTCGACGGGCGCCTCGGGCTCGTCTTCCCAGGGCGGAACGGCTGACGCGGCTGGCCTTGCCACCGGCTCGGCGGGCAGATGCGAAGCGGCCGCGCCGGACTCCGGCAGCAGGCAGGCGCGCCCGTCGAATACGGTCGAGCAGGCACCGCAGCGCACCAGGCCGTTACGGACCCGGAGCTGGTCAGGCACGACCTTGAAAGAGGTGCCGCACTGCGGGCAACGGGTGGTCAGGGCCATGGCGCGATGGTGCGGCGCAGGCGCTCAGGCCTTCTGGCCGTGCAGGCAGACCCAACCGTCGCGCGCGCGCCAGACCGACATGGCGATCCAGGGCGCATAGGCGGCGGCCACTTCCTCGGCCTGGCGTTCCAGGACGCCCGACAGCACCAGGTGGCCGCCTTCGGCGACACGCCCGGCCAGCATGGGGGCCAGCACCTTCAGCGGATTGGACAGGATGTTGGCCACCACCACGCCGAACGTGCCTTCCGGCAGCGCGTCGGGCAGCATGGCTTGAAGCTCGACCCGGTTGACCTCGGCATTGAAGGCCGTGCTCTGGACGGCCTGCGCGTCGATATCCACCGCCAGGGTCGGGCCCGCGCCCAGCTTGCGCGCGGCAATGGCGAGAATGCCCGAGCCGCAGCCGTAGTCCAGCAGCGTGGCGCCCTGCGGCAGCTCGGATTCGAGCCAGGCCAGGCACAGGTGCGTCGTGGGATGGCTGCCCGTGCCGAACGCCAGGCCGGGGTCGAGTTCGATATGAATCGCGCCTTCCTGCGTGGCCGCCTCCGGCTCGAAGCCGGGCACATCGGGATTGTCGCGATGCCAGCTGGGCACGATCCACAGGCGCTCGGCGATATGGATGGGGCCAAACTGCGACTGCGTCAGGCGCACCCAGTCGGCGTCGGGCACGTCGCGCAGGCTCCAGCCCGCGAACAACGCGGGATCGAGTTCGCCCGCCTCGGCGGCCTCCGCCATGATCTGCTCCGGGTCGGCGCCGTCGGGCAACAGGGCGACAACACGGTTGCGGTCCCAGGCCTGCACATCGGGCTCGGTGCCGGGTTCGCCGAACAAGGGGCGTTCGTCATCGGTGCCTAGGTCGGCGTCTTCGACCGACACCGACAGCACGCCCGCTTCGAGCAGCGCATCCGACAGGGCCTCGGCCTGAGCCTCCAGGCAATGGAGCACGAGTTCACGCATGATTGTTTCTTCCATCTGGCCGACGGGCCGCGGCATGTGCCGCGGCCCGTCGACCTTATCGCTTTGGAAAAAGCCCCCAAGCGGACCTTTTCCTTGAAGCAAAAAGGGGCCGCAAGGCCCCAAGTCGTTGGTCAGGGACGCTGCGCCAACTTGTTTTCCAGATAGTGGATGCTGGTGCCGCCTTCGATGAAGCGGGAATCCTGCAGCAATTCGCGATGCAGCGGGATGTTGGTGGAAATGCCTTCCACCACCATTTCCGACAGCGCGATGCGCATGCGGGCCAGCGCCTGGTCGCGCGTATCGCCGTAGGTGATGACCTTGGCGATCATCGAATCATAGTTCGGCGGCACGAAATAGCCATTGAACGCATGCGAATCGATACGCACGCCCGGACCGCCCGGCGTATGCCAGTTAGTGATACGGCCGGGGCTGGGCACGAAACGGAACGGATCTTCTGCGTTGATCCGGCATTCGATGGCGTGGCCCTTGAAGGCGATGTCGCGCTGGCGCAGGGTGAACTTCTCGCCGGCGGCGATCAGGATCTGCTGCTGGACCAGATCGATGCCGGTGATCAGCTCGGTGACCGGGTGCTCGACCTGGATACGGGTGTTCATTTCGATGAAATAGAACTCGCCGTTTTCATACAGGAATTCGAACGTGCCGGCGCCGCGATAGCCCATCTTGCGGCAGGCGTCGGCGCAACGGTCGCCGATGCGCTCGATCAGGCGGCGCGCGACGCCTGGCGCGGGCGCTTCTTCAATGACTTTTTGGTGGCGGCGCTGCATGGAGCAGTCGCGCTCGCCCAGCCAGACGGCATTGCGCCCGCCATCGGCCAGCACCTGGATTTCGATATGGCGCGGGTTCTCGAGGAACTTCTCCATATAGACTTCCGGGTTGTTGAACGCGGCGCCGGCCTCCGAACGGGTCATCGTGACGGCGTTCAGCAGCGCGGCCTCGGTGTAGACCACGCGCATGCCGCGGCCACCGCCGCCGCCCGCGGCCTTGATGATGACCGGGTAGCCGACTTCGCGCGCAACGCGGATGATTTCCTGCGGATCGTCAGGCAACGCGCCTTCCGAACCCGGCACCACCGGCACGCCGGCTTCGATCATGGCGTGCTTGGCGCTGACCTTGTCGCCCATCAAGCGGATGGTGTCGGGACGCGGGCCGATGAACACGAAGCCGCTCTTCTCGACGCGATCGGCGAAATCGGCGTTCTCGGACAGGAACCCGTAGCCCGGGTGGATGGCCTCGGAATCCGTGACTTCGGCAGCCGAAATGATGGCCGGCATGTTCAGGTAGCTTTCACGCGACGGCGCGGGCCCGATGCACACGGATTCATCGGCCAGGCGCACGTACTTGGCTTCGCGGTCAGCCTCGGAGTGCACGACCACGGTCTTGATGCCCAGCTCGCGGCAAGCGCGCTGAATGCGCAGGGCGATTTCGCCCCGATTGGCGATCAGGATTTTTTCGAACATTTTCAGCTATCAGCCAATGACGAAGAGGGGTTGACCGTACTCGACGGGCTCGCCGTTTTCGACCAGGATTTCTTTGATGACGCCGGACTTGTCGGCTTCGATTTCATTGAGCAGCTTCATGGCTTCAATGATGCAGAGCGGATCGCCTTCCTTGACCGTGGCGCCCACATCGACGAACGGCGCGGCGCCCGGGTTCGGCGAGCGGTAGAAGGTGCCAACCATGGGGGCCTTCACGACATGGCCCTGGATCACCGGCGCGGCTTCCGCAACGGGCGCGGCCGGCGTAGCGGGCTGGGCCACGGGCGCGACGGGCACGCCGGCTTCCGGCTGGTGGTAGGCGACCGGCTGCAAGGTTTGCGAGAACTTGACGATCCTCACTTTGCCTTCGCCTTCGGTGATTTCCAGCTCGGCGATACCCGATTCAGCCACCAGGTCGATCAGGGTTTTGAGTTTTCGAAGATCCATAGAAGCTGCTTCCCGAGATAGTGTCGGCAACGTCCCAGCGTCGGGTCCGCGCCGTAAAGATGTAGATGCTGTGAGTTAGTGCGAGATCAGTGCCGCACTGCGTAACGCAGAGCCGCCTCGTAGCCGTCCGCGCCGAGGCCGCTGATAAGGCCTACTGCCAAGTCGGACAGATAAGAGTGATGCCTGAAGGGCTCTCGCTTATACAGATTGGACAAATGTACTTCAATAAATGGGATCGCGACCCCAGCCAGCGCATCGCGGACCGCGACGCTGGTGTGCGTATATGCCGCCGCGTTGATGATGATGAAGTCTGTGCCGTCTTGCCGGGCCGCCTGAATGCGGTCAACCAGCGCGCCTTCGTGATTGCTTTGCCACGCAGTCAGCGTGGCGCCCAGTTCGCCTGCGAGCAGCTCCAGTCGCTCATTGATCTGGGGCAGCGTGAGACTGCCGTAGATATGAGGTTCCCGGGTGCCGAGCAGGTTTAGGTTCGGGCCATGCAATACCAGTATGTTTTGCGCCATGCGCTTGCCAATGAGTGGTTTGCCAATTGTTGGCAAAACAGCCGATAAACCAGCTTTTTACGCCAATTCCTACTATTTGTCCAACAGACTTACGCCTTTAAACCAGATAAAGTGCGGTCCAGGTCATCTGGCTGGATTTCACCCAATATCTTCCGGTTAATACCGCCATCTGCATTGAAAACAATAGTAAAAGGCAGGCCTCCACTGGGGTTTCCCAGCTTGCGCAGCGTATCGATCGCCCCTGCGCCGATAACCCAGAGCGGGTAGGAAACCTGCACTTTCTCGACAAATTTTTGCATATTGGCCGCGGAATCGACACCAATGCCGACAAAGCGGACATGTGGGTATTTTTTCTGCAAAGCGTCGAGTTCGGGCATTTCGCGGACGCAGGGCGCGCACCAGGTCGCCCAGAAATTGACCACGATGGGCTGGCCTTTCCAGCCCGCCAGCGAATGGGACGCCCCGCTCAGATCGGGAAGCTGCAACTGCATCAGGGCGGCGACGGGGTCGCCGGCATCGGCCGAAGCCGCGGGCGCCGGAGACTTGCGGCCCATCAGGGTATAACCGCCCGCAACCGTGGCGGCTATGGCCACGCCGGCGGAGAGGAGAAGGCGTCGATTCATGGCGCGATCATAACCGCTGCCGCCGTTTTTTGCCTTGAGGCCGCACAAGGCCGAACGCCGCCCGGGAGGCAGCAGGCCGCGCAGCCGGCGCGGCTTGGAGGCGCCTTCCCGCCGGGCGAGTCACGCCGCTATATATACAATGCAGGACAGGAGAGTTTTCAATGCACCTGCACATTCTTGGCATCTGCGGTACGTTCATGGGCGGCCTGGCGCTGATCGCGCGCGCCGCCGGCCACAAGGTCACTGGTTGCGATGCGGGCGTGTACCCGCCCATGAGCACGCAACTGTCCGAACAGGGAATCGAACTGATCGAAGGCTTCGGGGCCGAGCAATTGGCGCTGAAGCCCGACCTGTACGTGATCGGCAACGTGGTCAGCCGCGGCAATCCGCTGATGGAAGCCATCCTGGAGTCGGGCGCCCGCTACGTGTCGGGCCCGCAATGGCTGGGCGACAACATCCTGCCCGGCGCCCACGTGCTGGCGGTGGCCGGCACGCATGGCAAGACCACCACCAGCTCGATGCTGGCCTGGGTGCTGGAGGCCGCCGGCCTGGCGCCCAACTTCCTGATCGGCGGCGTGGCGCAGGACCTGCACGTGTCGGCCCGCTACGACCCGGCCCGCCGTCCCTTCGTGATCGAGGCGGACGAGTACGACACGGCCTTCTTCGACAAACGCTCCAAGTTCGTCCATTACCGTCCCCGCACGGCCATCCTGAACAATCTTGAATACGATCACGCCGACATCTTTCCCGATTTGGCGGCGATCGAAACGCAATTCCACCACCTGGTGCGCACGATCCCCGGCTCCGGGCGCATCGTGCGCCCGACGCATTGCGCCGCGCTGGACCGCGTGATTGCGCGCGGTTGTTGGTCGGAAACCGTCACGTTCGGCGCCGATGGCGCCTGGCAGGCGACCGCGCCTGACGCGGACGGCGCATTCGGCGTGCTGCGCGGCGGCGCCGACGCGGGCACCGTGCGCTGGAACCTGACCGGCGAGCACAACCGGATGAACGCGCTGGCCGCGCTGGCCGCCGCCGAACACGTGGGCGTGCCCGCGGCGCAAGGCATCGAGGCGCTGAGCCGCTTCGCGGGGGTGAAGCGCCGCATGGAGCTGCGCGGCACCGTCAATGGCATCAAGGTCTACGACGATTTCGCGCACCACCCCACCGCGATCGCCACCACGCTGGAAGGCCTGCGCCGCCAGGTCGGCCCGGCCCGCATCCTGGCCGTGCTGGAACCGCGCTCGAATACGATGAAGCTCGGCACCATGGCCGCCCGCCTGCCCGAGGCCCTGGCCGACGCCGACCTGGTGTTCTGCTTCGGCGCCCATTCCGGCAAGCACGCCCTGGGCTGGAACCCCGCGGAAGTGCTCGGCCCCCTGGGAGCCCGCGCGTCGAGCTACGATGACCTCGGAGCGCTGGTGGCCGCCGTGGCGGACGCCGCCCGGCCTGGCGACCAGGTGCTGGTGATGAGCAACGGCGGCTTCGGCGGCGTGCACGGCAAGCTGCTGGACGCCCTGCAAGCGCGCGCCTGATCTCCGCACTCACCAAGGCAAAGGCGAGACATGATCCTCTACCTGCACGGTTTCCGCTCCTCGCCGACCTCATTCAAGGCCCGGATGATGGCCGACGCGATGGCCTCGCGCGGCCTGTCCGCCGCCTGGGCCTGCCCGCAGCTTCCCGCCAGCCCGCGGGCGGCCATCGACCTGGCGATGGGCATCGCCCGGCGCCAGCTCGAAGGCGCCGGCTCCCCCAGGGCGCTGACGGTGATCGGCTCGTCGCTGGGCGGGTTCTACGCCACCTGGCTGGCCGAGCAGCTGGGCTGCAAGGCGGTGCTGCTGAATCCCGCCGTGGAGGCCGCCCGCGACCTGGCCACCCAGGTCGGCGAGCACCGCATGTATCATTCCGACGCACCGTTCGCCTTCCTGCCCGGATATGTGGACGAACTGGCCGCCATCCACGTTCCCCGCATCACCCAGCCCGACCGGTACTTCCTGGTGGCGGCGACCGGCGACGAGGTGCTGGATTGGCGCGAAATGCGCGACCGTTACACAGGGTGCCGCCAGCGCATCGTGCAAGGCAGCGACCACGGCCTGTCCGACTTCGCGGACTGGATGCCCGAGGTGCTTGAATTCGCCCTTGGCGACAAGCAGGTTCGCCCCCAATAATCAGTTTCAGACCTCAACACTCTATATAGCTGCGCAAGGCGGCGCGTGCGCGCCGCCCAGGACGATTCTCACCATGTATGTGTTTTACGAAGACGACGGCAGCTTCAAGGCCGGCAATATCCTGTCGGAGACCGACGCCAGCCTGCAGGTGGAGTCGGAGTCCGGCAAGCGCAGCAAGATCAAGCGTGCCAACACGCTGTTCACCTTCGCTGCGCCCGAGCCGGCCGCGCTGATGAGCCAGGCGGCCGAATCCGCCGAGGCGCTGGACCTGCAATTCCTGTGGGAATGCGCGCCACAGGACGAGTTCGACGCGCCCGCGCTGGCCGCCGACTACTTCGGCCACGCGCCCACCCCGGTGGAACAGGCCGCCCTGCTCATGCGTCTGCACGGCGCGCCGGCGTACTTCCACCGCCGCGGCAAGGGCCGCTACCGCCCCGCGCCGCCCGACATCCTCGCCGCCGCGCTGGCCGCGCTGGAGAAAAAGCAGCGCCAGGCCGAGCAGCAGCAGGAATGGGTGGACGAGATGGCCGCCGGGCGCCTGCCCGAGCCGATCGCCCAGGCCGCCGAATCCCTCCTAATCCGCCCCGACAAGAATTCGCAGCAATGGAAGGCGCTGGACGCCGCCTGCGCCAAACTGGGCAAAAGCCCCGACCGCCTGCTGCTGGAACTGGGCGCGTGGCCGCACGCGCTCGCGCTGCACAAGCGCCGCTTCCTGGCCACGAACTTTCCGCGCGGGGTGGCTTTCCCCGACCTGGAACTGCCCCCCTTCGACCGCGAGCTGCCGCTCTCGGACGCCGAGATCTATTCGGTCGATGACGTCACCACCACCGAGATCGACGACGCGCTGTCCGTCACCTCCCTGCCGGACGGCCGCTTGCGCGTCGGCGTGCACGTAGCGGCCCCGGGCCTGACCGTGACGCGCGACAGCGAATTCGACAAGCTGGCGCGCGCGCGCCTGTCCACCGTGTACATGCCGGGCGACAAGATCCCGATGCAGCCGGACAACGTCATCCAGGCGTTCTCGCTGGACGCCGGCCGCGAAGTGCCGGTGCTGTCGCTGTATGTCGTGGCCGATCCTGAAACCGGCGAGGTCATCGAATCGGAGACCCGCCTGGAGCGCATCGTGGTGCGCGAGAACCTGCGCCACAACATGCTGGACGCCCAGGTCACGGAAGCCAGCCTTTCCGACCCCTCGGCGGAGCTGCCCTACGGCCACTGGCTGCGCCCGCTGTGGAAACTGGCGCAGGCCCTGTCCGCCCAGCGCGAGAACGTGCGCGGCAAGCCCGAGAACAATTCCCGCGTGGAGTACAGCTTCTACCTGGACGGCAACCCCGACGATCCCGACACCCCGGTGCGCCTGGTTCCGCGCCAGCGCAATGCGCCGCTGGACCGCATGGTGGCCGAATACATGATCCTGGCGAACAACCTGTGGGGCGGCCTGCTGCACCAGCATGGCGTGCCGGGCATCTATCGTTCGCAACAGGCCGGCCGCGTGCGCATGAGCACGCAGGCGTTGCCGCACGAGGCCATCGGCGTGCCACAGTACGCATGGAGCACCTCGCCGCTGCGCCGCTATGTGGATCTGGTCAACCAGTGGCAGCTGATCGCCGCGGTCGAGCACGGCGTGTCCGCGCGCCTGGTGGCCCCCTTCAAACCGCGCGATGCCGACCTGTTCGCCATCATCGGCGCCTTCGACGCGCAATACGCCGCTTGGGCCGAATTCCAGAGCGCAATGGAGCGCTACTGGTGCCTGCGCTGGCTGAAGCAGCACAACGTGACCCGCACGGTCGCGCATGTCCTGCGGGAAGATCTGGTCCGGTTCGCCAACGCGCCGCTGGTGACGCGGGTCGGAGGGATGCCGGAGCTGGAGCGGGGGACGGCGGTGGAGTTGGATATCCTGGGGATGGATGAGTTGTCGCTGGAGCTGGATTGCCGGTATGTGGGGGAGATCAGGCCGGCTGTGGGGGGGGAGGGGTAGACGGTTTTTTTTGTCGGGCGTGGCTTGTGGGCTTCGTAGGGCGTGGCGCGTCTTCTTCGTAGGGCGCCCGTCGGCGCCGTCGCCGCGGCCGCTCGCGCCCACGATTGCGGTCCGGCGCGCAGGCGCCGGACTACCCCTTCGTCATCCTCGTTGTCGCCTTCGGCGACTGCCTTCGGATTCCCTCGGGCGCATCGAGGTTGCTCGCGTCCGCGGCGACGGCGCCGATGGGCTTTTGCATCTAGGCTCGTGGCGCGGCTGGACCTGTGTTCAGGGACGGGGTTTGCGTTGCCCCCTGCTTGCGGCCGCGCGGGCGGCCGCAAGCAGCATACGCGGGCTGGGGCGTCGGGGCAGTGTGCGCTTTCGCGAGTGCAATGAGCGGTTTGCTAATGGCGCCGCAATCGGTTTTGGGGTGGGCGGTGATGGGTGGCGCGCGGCGACGGCCTGCTTGCGCATGCGGACCCGGACGCGCGCCACCCATCCGGCGCCGGGGTTCAAGTGGCGATTGCTGCGGCAGATGTCTGACGGTATGCCTCAGGTGCCTCAGGTGTCAGACACCCCACGGCAAGGCGCCACAGGCTTGAAGCAATGCATCGGGGTGTCTGACACCTGGCATCTCCCCCCAACAACGCGCAGCGTCATCGCCAACCGCAAGACGCCGCGTAAGCCCCATGCCAGCCGCCCGCGCGGCCGGCATGGGGCGGGCATCGCAAGATACTCCACCACCACCCCACCCGCGGCAAGAACCCCAAGCACACCGTCCGCCCCGCTGACGTCAAGTTTCAAACACCCGAGCCCGGCGCGTCGGGGGCCTGGGGTGCGCGGGGAGTCGATAAGCCCGAGGGAATCCGAAGGGAAGGCCGTAGGCCTGGACGAGGATGACGAAGGGGAAGTCCGGGGCGAAGGCTCCGGACCGCAATCGTTGACCCGCGCGCCCCAGGCCCCCGACGCGACGGGCGTCTTAAAAACCCGAAACGACGCCCGCCCCCTCCCTGTACCCCTTAAACTCCTCCCAAAAACCACAACGACATGGAGGAGCGACATGCGCATTCTGCTGGTCGAAGACAATCTCGACCTCGGCGATGCCGTGGAAAGCAAGCTGCGCTCTGCCGGGCACAGCGTGCAATGGGTGCGGGACGGCATATCAGCCCTGAAATGGGGGTTGGACGAAACCTGGGATGCGCTCGTGCTGGACATCAACCTGCCCGGCAAGGACGGCTTCACCGTCATCCGTGAACTGCGCGCCGCCGGGCTGGAAGCCCCTGTCCTGGTCATGACCGCGCGCTCCGAAATCGAAGACAAGATCGACATGCTGGACCTAGGCGCGGACGATTACCTCGTCAAGCCCTTCGACCTGCGCGAACTGGAGGCCCGGCTGCGGGCGCTGATGCGCCGCCCCGCCGGCCAGACCAGCAGCGTCACCGTCTATGGCAACCTCAGCCTGGACCTGGCCAACCGCCACGTCAGCCTGGCCGGCGAGCCGCTGGAGCTGGGGCGGCGAGAATTCCGCCTGCTGGAGATCCTGGTGGGCAGGCTGGGCCAGACCGTCGCCAAGGAGCGCCTGATGAACCAGCTCTTCGACCTCGACGACGGCTCCCTCAACGCACTGGAACTGCTGATATCGCGGCTGCGCAAGAAACTGGCGGGCGCCTCGGTCGACATCGTTACGGTGCGCGGCGTCGGCTATCAGGCCCGCAACCATGAGCATCCCTGAGAGCTTTTCGATCCGCCGCCGCGTATTCACGCTGGGCGTGCTGCTGCTGGCCTGCGCGCTGATCGGGCTGGTGTTCTTCCTGCGCGGCTATGCGCAGCGCGCGGCGGAGCAGGCCTTCGACCGGCTGCTGGCCGCCTCCGCGCTGACCATCGCCGGCTCGGTGCAGATCGAAGACAACAACGTGACCGTGGAACCCCCGGTGTCTTCGCTGGCCATGCTCTCGGGCGGCGAACGCGTGTTCTACGAAGCGCGCGCCTCCAACGGCCGGCTCATCACCGGCTATGACGACCTCGCGCCCGGCCTGCCGCTGGCCCAATCCGCCGCCCCCGTATTCGCCTACCTGAACTATCACGACGAACCCGTGCGCGTGGCGACCGTCGGGCGCCTGGTGTCCGCCAGCCAGCATGCGGGATGGGTCACCGTGCGCGTGGCGGAGACGCTGGGTTCGCGCGCGGCCCTGGCCGACGAAATCCTCGGACGCAGCGTGCTGCCGCTGATCGTGGTGTCCCTGGTCGCGCTGGGCCTGCTGTGGTTCGGCGTGCAGCGTGCCTTCGCGCCGCTGGGCGTGGTCGAGCGGGAATTGCGCAGCCGCGCGCCGGAAGACCTGGCCCCGCTCGTCACGCCGGTGCCTCGTGAAGTGAAGCGGCTGGTCGAAGCGCTGAACGCCTTCATGCAGCGCCTGTCGGGCATCATGGATACGCTGAACACGCTGGTGGCCGACGCGGCGCACCAGGTCCGCACGCCCCTGGCCTCTCTGCGCGCGCAGGCCGAGGTCGCCCTGGACGAAACCGATCCGCAGCGGCTGCACGCACGGCTGGAACGCATCCACCAGAACGCCACGCACGCCAGCCAGCTGATCAATCAGCTGCTGATGGACGCCACCATCACGCACCGCCTCGGCAAGGGCGCCCGCACGCTGGTCGGTGTGGCGGAAACCATCAACGAAACGCGGCGCCGCATCGGCCCGCTGGAGGCGCAGCGGCTCCGCATCGAGATCGCGCCCGGCGTGCGCCGCGCCCGGATCGCCGGCGATCGCGTGGCCCTGCGCGAAATGCTGCGCAACCTGGTAGACAACGCCTTGCGCTATGCGCCCGCGGGCCCGGTGGACATCCAGGCAACCCCGGTGGCGGGCTTCCGCGTGGCGCTGACCGTATCGGACCGCGGCCCCGGCGTCGCCGACGACGAAAAAGACGCCGTGCAGCAGCGGTTCGTGCGCGGGCGGGCGGGCGATATGCAGCCAGGCTCCGGCCTGGGGCTGGCCATCGTGCGCTCGGTGGCCGCCGCCCACGGCGGCTCGCTCTGGCTGCAGGACCGCCCCGGCGGCGGCCTGACGGCGCGCATCATCCTGCCGCTGGCGCGCTCCGCGCCCTGGCGCTCGGCGGCCGCCGGCCTGGGCGCGCTATGCGTCGCCGGCCTGCTGCTGGCGGCGGCGCCCACCGGGGTGCGCGCCGCCGACGTCTCCGAGATCGTCACCCGCTACCCGGCCCCGCAACCCTCCTCCCGGGTCCTGACCATCGCCGGGCCCACGGATACGCCCGTGGTGGCGCCGCTGATCCAGGGTTTCCAGTCGCAGCGGCCGGACGTGACGGTGGTGTACCGCGAGCTGGGCAGCCGCGAACTCTACGAGGCCGCCGTCGAGGGCCGGCTGAAGGACGTGGACGTGCTGATGAGCTCGGCGTCGGACCTGCAGATCCGCCTGGCCAACGACGGCTACGCGCTCAGCTACGCCTCGCCCTACGCCGCCAAGCTGCCGTCCTGGGCGATCTGGCGCCACGAGGTCTATGGATTCACCTTCGAGCCCGCCGTCATCGTCTACAACCCCAAGCGCTTCACCGAAGCCACGGTGCCGCGCTCGCGCCAGGACCTGCTGCGCCTGCTGGAACGGGATCCGGCCAGGCTGCACGGCCGCGTCGGCACCTACGACATTTCCGCCAGCAGCGTGGGCTATCTGCTGGCCGAGCAGGACGAACTGGTTTCATCCAACTTCTGGGGGCTGGCCAACGCCATGGGGCAGGTCGGCGTGCGGCTGTCCGCCACCAGCGCCGAAATCCTGGACGCCATCGAACGCGACGACATCGACCTCGGCTACAACATCCTCGGTTCCTACGCCCTGTCGCGGCAGGCGGCGGGCAGCCCGATCGGCGTGGTGTTCCCGCAGGACTACGTGCTGGTGCTGGCGCGCTCGGTGCTGATCGCCCGCACCGCGCCCAATCCGGACCTGGGGCGCGCGCTGGTGGACTGGCTGCTGTCGCCCGCGGGTCAGCAGGTCGCGTCCAGCCATGCCGCGCTGGGCTCGATCATGGAAGACACGCCCGGCCGCTGGACGTCAGAGGCCGTCCTGGCGCGCTCCCAGGGCATCGTGCAGCCGGTGGTGCTGAGCCCCGCCCTGCTGGTCGGCCTGGACCAGCGCCGGCATTCGCGCTTCGTGCAGAACTGGATCCGGCTGGTGACGGACACGCCCGCAAGGGATTTCCCCTAGACCCGACCTGTCGCCATGACAGGACGACGACAGACGCCCACTCCTAAGATGGCCGCAGGCTGGACCCAGATCCGGCTTCTGCCCATTCCAACGGAGACAACACCCATGCTTGCCAAGTCCCAACTGGCGGCCGCCTGCGCCGCTGCATTCGCCATCGCCACCGGCAGCGCCTTCGCGCAGCAAGTGCCGGCGGGTTACCCGGCCGACTATCAGAAGATCCTGGACGGCGCCAAGAAGGAAGGCAAGGTCGTCATCTACTCGACCACCGACACCAAGGCCGCGGGCCCTATCATCAAGGGCTTCGAAGCGCTGTATCCGGGCGTCAAGGTCGAATACAACGACATGAACAGCACCGAGCTCTACAACCGCTACATCAGCGAGCAGGCCGCCGGCGGCGGCAGCGGCGACATCGTGTGGAGCTCGTCGATGGACTCGGCGCTGAAGCTGGCCACCGACTACGCCCTGAAATACAAGTCGCCCGAAACCGGCAAGCTGCCGGCCTGGGCGATCTGGAAGGATTCGGCTTACGGCACCACGTACGAACCGGCAGTATTCATCTACAACAAGCGCCTGATCTCCGCCAACGAAGTGCCCACCACGCACACCGCGCTGGCCAAGCTGGTCTCGAGCCAACCGGACAAGTTCAAGAACAAGGTCACCACCTACGACATCGAAAAGTCCGCCGTGGGTTTCATGCTGGCCGTGCAGGACAAGGCAAATGATCCCAAGTACTTCGAAACGCTCAAGGGCATCGGCGCCGGCGGCCTGATCGTGCAGTCGTCCACGGGCACCATGATGGAGCGCGTGTCTTCCGGCGAAAACCTGATCGGCTACAACATCCTGGGCTCCTACGCGGAAACGCGCGCCAAGAACGATCCTTCGCTGGGCGTGGCCTATCCCACCGACTACGCGCTGGTCCTGTCGCGCGTGGCATTCATCAGCAAGAAGGCGAAGAACAAGAACGCCGCCAAGCTGTGGATGGACTACCTGCTGTCCCAGAAGGGCCAGGAAATCATGGCCAACCAGGCCGACCTGGCTTCCGTGCGCGACGACATCGACGGCGACAACGACGTGGACGGCATGACCAAGAAGCTGGGTGCCTCGCTCAAGCCCATCCCGGTCGACGAAACGTTGCTGGACTACCTGGAGCAGAACAAGCGCCTGCAGTTCATCAAGGACTGGCGCGCCGCGACGGGCAAGTAACGCCCCCCCGGCCCCGGGACGGCGCCGCGCGTCCCGGCCGGGCGCGCGCCGCCCGCCCGGCCGCCGCTAGAGCGGGCGCCCGCGGCTTACGCGCCATTCGAGACAACAGGATTTTCCCATGCAGTCATTGCGCAGAAAATGGCAGTCCCTGCCCCGCGGCGTGGTGGTGCTGATCACGGCCCTGGCGATTTACGTGCCGCTGTCGTTCATCATCGTCCAGAGCTTTCTCTCCGCGCCGTTCTTTTCCCCGTCCAAGGTCTTCAGCCTGGACGCATTCCGCTTCATTTTCGCGGACCCCGATTTCTACAAGGCCCTGAAGAGCGGCTTCATCCTCGCCTTCGGCCTGGCCATCATCGCCATCCCGCTGGGCGGCATGCTGGCCTTCCTGATGATCCGCACGGACCTGCCCGGCCGCCGCTGGATCGAGCCGCTGATCCTGGTGCCCGTGTTCGTGTCGCCCATGGTGCTGGGCTTCGGCTACGTGGTGGCCGCCGGCCCCGTCGGCTTTTTCTCGACCTGGGTGCAGAACCTGCTGGGCTTCGTGCCCTGGAACGTCTATTCGCTGACCAGCATCGTCATCATCGCCGGCCTGACGCACGTGCCGCACGCCTACCTGTACATCTCGTCGGCGCTGCGCAGCATGGGTTCGGACGTGGAGGAAGCCGCCCGCGTGGCCGGCGCCACGCCGCTGCGCGTGATGGTGTCGGTCAGCCTGCCGATGGTGCGCCCGGCCATGCTGTACGCCACCGTGCTGCTGTTCTTCCTGGGCCTGGAAGTGTTCGGCCTGGTGCTGGTGCTGGGCGACCCGGAAGGCAACCTGGTGCTGGCCACGTACCTCTACAAGCTCACGAACAAGCTGGGCATTCCCTCCTACCACCTGATGGCCGCGGTGGCCGTGGTACTGATCTGCATGACGATCCCGCTGGTGATGCTGCAGCGCCGCCTGATGCGCAGCGCCAACCGCTTCGTCACAGTGAAGGGCAAGGCCTCGCGCGCCCGGCCCCTGCCGCTGGGCAAGTGGCGCTGGGTGGCCGGCGCGGTGGTGGCCCTGTGGCTGCTGGTGACCATCGTGGTGCCGCTGATGGGCGTGCTGCTGCGCGCGTTCGTCTCCAACTGGGGGATGGGCGTGTCGCTGTTCGACGTCCTGTCGCTGGACGCGTTCCGCACGGTGTTCGCCCAGCCCAACCTGCTGCGCGCCATCGTCAACTCGGTCGCCATCGGCGTGTTCGGCGGCGCGCTGGCGGTGATGTGCTACATGTTCGTGGGCCTGGCCATGCACCGCAAGCCCGACAACGTGACGCGCTTCATGGACTACAGCGTGCTGGTGCCGCGCGCGGTGCCGGGCCTGCTGGCCGGCCTGGCGTTCCTGTGGGTGTTCCTGTTCGTGCCGATGTGGCTGGACAACGCGCTGGACGTGGACGAAGGCGGATGGCTGTCGGCCCTGCCCTTCGCCGAGTGGCTGCGCGAGAACTTCATCGAATGGCTGCGCGCCCTGCGCAGCACCATCTTCAGCGTGTGGCTGGCCTATACGGTGGTCTGGATGGCCTATGGCCTGCGGCTGATTTCCTCGACCCTGCTGCAGGTCGGCCCCGAGCTGGAAGAGGCCGCCCGCAGCGCGGGCGCGCGCCGCGGCCAGATCACCCGCCACGTCACCGTTCCGCTGGCCAAGTACGGCCTGATCGGCTCCTGGCTGCTGATGTTCCTGATCTTCGAGCGCGAATACTCCACCGGCGTGTACCTGCTGTCGCCGGGCACCGAGACCATCGGCTCGATGCTCGTGTCGTTGTGGGCCTCGGGCGCCATCGATATCGTGGCCGCGCTTTCCTTCATCAATATCGTTCTGGTCGTGATCGGCCTGGGCATCGCCCTGCGATTCGGAGTCAAACTTCATGATTGAGCTTTCTGTAGAAGACCTGCACCTGGACTACGGCGACAACCCGGTGCTCAAGGGCGTGTCGATGCAGCTGCGCCAAGGCGAAGTGGTCTCCTTGCTGGGGCCCTCGGGCAGCGGCAAGACGACGCTGCTGCGCGCCGTGGCCGGCCTGGAAGGCCCCAAGCGCGGCCGCATCACCATCGGCGACCGCGTGGTCTACGACGGCACGGCCAGGCAGGAGATCCCCGCCGAAGAGCGCAACCTGGGGCTGGTTTTCCAGTCTTACGCGCTGTGGCCCCACAAGACCGTGTTCGAAAACGTCGCCTATCCGCTCAAGCTGCGCAAGACCCCCAGCGCCGAAGTGCGCGAGCGCGTGCAGGCCGTGCTGGACCAGCTGGGCCTGGGCAAGCTGGGTCAGCGCCACCCGCACGCGCTGTCCGGCGGCCAGCAGCAGCGCGTGGCCATCGGGCGGGCCCTGGTATACAGCCCGCCCGTCATCCTGCTGGACGAACCGCTGTCCAACCTGGACGCCAAGCTGCGCGAAGAAGCCCGCGCCTTCCTGCGCGAGCTCATCATCCGCCTGGGCCTGTCGGCGCTGATGGTGACGCATGACCAGAGCGAGGCCATGGCCATCTCGGACCGCATCCTGCTGCTGAACAACGGCAAGATCGAGCAGCAGGGCACCCCGCAGGAGATGTACGGCACGCCGTCCACCCTGTTCACGGCCGAGTTCATGGGCAGCAACAACCGGCTGGACGGCAAGGTGACCGAAGTGCGCGACGGCCAGGCCCGCATCGAAGGCCGCGGCTGGGCGCTGTGGGGCAAGGCCAGCCCGGGCGTGGCCCAGGGCCAGGATGCCACTGCGGTCATCCGGGTGGAGCAGGTGCGCCTGGCGGACGACCCCGACGGCAACCACCTGGACATGCCGCTCCTGACCAGCATGTACCTGGGCGACCGCTGGGAATACCTGTTCCGCACGCCGGACGCCGACCCGGCCCACACCCTGGCCCTGCGCGCCTACGGGCCGGAAGGCCGCGACCCCGGCCCCTGCCGCCTGGCGCTGCCGGCGGGCAAGGTCTGGGTCTTCCCCCGCGCGACGGCCTGATCCGCCCCCGGCCCCCCCTAGCCCGGGCGGTTACCGGCCCGGGCGGCGCGCGCGGCGGACGCGGACTCGCTCTACAATGCGTGCGTGCAACGTCTTGCTGATTCCTCCTCTCCGCTGAGCCGTTACCTGCTGTGGCTGGGCGCGCCTGCCCAGCACTACCTGCGCATCGGCATCGCGATTTCGCTGTTGGTGCACGCCGGCGCCCTGGCGTGGCGCTTCGGCGCGCCCACGCCCGGCCGCGCGCCGGCCACCAGCCTGGAGATCGTGCTGCTTAATGCGCGCAGCGAAACGCCGCCGGACAATCCGCGCGCGCAGGCGCAGAATCAGATGAGCGGCGGCGGCAACGCCGAGCAGGGCCGCTCCACCACCCCGCTGCCCCGCACCGGCGAATCGGCCGAAACCATCGTGCTGGAGGCCATGCGCCGCCGCCAGGTGCAGCTCGAGGCCGAGCAGACCCGCTTGATGACCCAGCTGCGCTCGGCAGACAAGGCCGGCGCGGAACGGCAGGCCGTCAATCCCTGGCCGGACGGCGCCGACCTCGGCCGGGACGCCGAGGACCAGGCCAGCGTCATCCAGAGCGCCCAGATAGCCGCCCTCGCGGCCCGGGTACAGCAGTACAGCGCCGAGCCCCGCAAGCAATTCGTGGCCCCGTCCGCCGAAGCCTCGCGCTACGCCGCCTACCTGGACGCCTGGCGCACCCGCATCGAAACCGTCGGTACCCAGCACTACCCGGACGAAGCGCGCGGCCGTATCTACGGCTCGCTGCGCATCACGGTGTCCGTGCGCGCGGATGGCAGCATCGCCAACGTCGAAATCGACCAGCCCTCGCCGCATGCCGTGCTGAACCAGGCCGCGCGCCGCATCGTGCAGCTGGCCGCGCCCTTCCCGCCCTTTCCGCCCGACATCGCGCGCGATACCGACGTGCTGGTCATCACCCGCACCTGGCATTTCGTCAACGACACCCTGGAAACCCAAGCCCCATGACCGAGGCGTCCCCTCTTGCCCGATATGCCGTCATCGGCAACCCCATTGCGCATAGCCGCTCGCCTCAAATCCACGCCATGTTCTCCCGGCAGACCGGCAAGCCGCTGCGCTATGACCGGCTGCTCGCGCCGGTGGACGGCTTCGCCGAGGCCGTGGCGGCGTTCGCGGCCGACGGCGGGGTGGGCCTGAACGTCACGGTGCCCTTCAAGCTGGATGCCTACGCCCTGGCGGGCGGCCGCCTGTCCACCCGCGCGCGGCTGGCCGGCGCGGTCAACACCCTATCGTGGCGCGGCGGCGCCTGGCACGGCTGCAACACCGACGGCGTGGGCCTGGTCTCCGACCTGCTGCGCCTGGGCGTGCGCCTGGGCGGCGCGTCCGTGCTCCTCGTGGGCGCGGGCGGCGCGGCGCGCGGCGTGCTGCAGCCGCTGGCCGAGGCCGGCTGCGCCCGCATCCACATCGTCAACCGCACCGCCGCCCGCGCGCAGGCGCTGGCCGAAGCCTGGCACCAGAGCGGCGTGTCGCCGCAGACCCAGGTCACGGCCGGGGGCCTGGCGGACGCCGGCACGCCCGGCGGGTGGAACCTGGTCATCAACGCCACCGCCAGCGGGCTGCAGGACGCCGCGCCCGACCTGCCTCCGGGTCTGTACGCGCCCGGCGCGGCCGGCTACGACATGATGTACGGCGCCCGCCCCACCGCCTTCATGAAACAGGCGGACGCCGACGGCGCCTCGGTCACGGCCGACGGCCTCGGCATGCTGGTGGGCCAGGCGGCCGAGAGCTTCTTCATCTGGCACGGCTTGCGGCCCGACCCCGCGCCCGTCCTCGCGGCATTGCGCGAAGACCTCGCGGCCGGCCACTGAGCGGCATGGCGACGCGCAAGGGCCGCTCCTGGTTCCGGATCATCACCGGCGCACTGATGGCGCTGGTGTGTGCGGTCCTGCTCTATCAATTCTGGCTGTTCGCCCAGGTCGTCTGGTACAACTACCGGGATCCGGGCAGCAGCGCCATCATGCGCGAGGAGTTGTCCCGCCTGCGCGAGGGCAACCCCGCCCTGGAACTGAAGTACGAATGGATCCCCTACGACAAGATCAACCGCACGCTCAAGCGCGCGGTGGTGGCATCCGAGGACTCCAATTTCACCGAACACGACGGCGTCGAATGGGACGCCATCCGCAAGGCCTGGGAATACAACCAGAAACAGCACGAGGCGGGCCGCAGCAAGATGCGCGGCGGCTCCACCATTACCCAGCAGCTCGCCAAGAACCTGTTCCTGTCCAGCTCCCGCAGCTACATCCGCAAGGGGCAGGAACTCGTCCTGACGTACATGATCGAACACGTCATGAGCAAGGAACGGATCCTGGAACTGTATCTGAACGTGGCGGAATGGGGCGTGGGCGTGTTCGGCGCAGAGGCCGCCGCTCAGCACTATTTCAATACCTCCGCCGCCAGCCTGGGCGCCAGCCAATCGGCCCGGCTGGCGGCAATGCTGCCCAATCCGCGCTTCTATGACGGCCACCGCAAATCCCGCTACCTGAACTCCCGGGTCGGCGTCCTGACGCGCCGGATGCAGATGGTCGACATCCCCTGATACGGGGGCCGGACCTGAACGGCAGGATTTGTTAAGCTTTCACGTTTACGCGCACCCTCTTTCCTACATGCGTACCGCACGTCGCTACCTGGCCCGCGAGATTTATCGCTCTTGCGCAGTGGTCCTTATGGCCCTGCTAGGCCTTTTCACGTTCTTCGCGCTGGTCGACGACCTGGACAACGTGGGTGACAAGTTCTCCATGATGGCCCTGCTCTACATGCAGGCGCTGGCGATCCCCACCCGTCTGTACGACCTCCTGCCCATCGGCCTGCTGATCGGCGCCATCCTGGCGCTGGCCGGGCTCGCTCAGCGCAACGAGCTGGTCATCCTGCGCGTGTCCGGCGTCAGCGGCATGAAGCTGCTGCGCATGCTCTGGATCGTGACGATCCCGCTGATGATCGGCGCGGGGCTCCTGTCCGAATACGTCACGCCCTGGGCCGAAATGAAGTCCGGCGAAGCCAATCTGCTGTTCCGCGGCAAGGCCGGCGGCGACCGCCTCAATAGCGGATATTGGTTCAAGGAACCCACCGCCAACGGCGGCACCCGCATCATCAATATCGGCGAGCTCAAGGGCGACGGCCAGGTCAATGCCGTGACCCTCTATGAATTCAAGAAGGACCTGACGCTGTCGGTCCTGTCGACCGCCCCCACCGGCCTGTTCACGCACGGAGACCTGGTGCTGAAGGACGTTTCCGAGACGCGGCTGGACGACAACGCGGCCGAGGCGCTGGCCGACGCGCGCCCCCCGAAGAGCCCGCCCGCCACGGTGGTGAAAGTGCCCGAGCGCACGGTAGACACCACGCTCAGCGCCGAACGCCTGCTCGCCCGCGTGCTGACGCCGGAACGCATGTCGATCGTCACGCTGCTGGACTATGTGGATTATTTGCGCAACAACCAGCTGCAATATGGTCGACAGGTCGTCGCCTTGTGGCGCAAACTGGCATATCCGTTCACCTTGCTGGTCATGATCACCATCGCCGCTCCCATCGGCCTGATGCAGACCCGCCGCGGCGGCGTGGGAGCCAAGGTATTCCTGGGCATCCTGCTCGGCGTGGGCTTCTTCATGCTCAACCAGCTGGCCCTGAACGTAGGCATGCTGGGCAAGTGGCCGCCCTGGCTGACCGCGCTGGGGCCGAATTTGGGCGCCGTGATCCTGGCGCTGGGCGCCATGAGCTACATGGAATACCGCCACACTATCACCCGGATCATCCAACAACGTTGGCCTTGGAGTAAAAGTCCCGCATGAACGGCAGTATCTGGATGATCGGCGACGTGCAGGGTTGCTGCTCGCCGCTGGATCGTTTGCTGTCCCACCCCGACCTAGTCGGCGACCCCAAATCGCGCCTCTGGTTCGCCGGGGACCTGGTCAACCGCGGCCCCCAGTCGCTGGAGACCCTGCGCCGCATCATCGACCTGGGCGACCGCGCCACGTCGGTGCTGGGCAACCATGACCTGCACCTGCTGGCCACGGCCGCGGGCGTGCGCAAGCCGTCCAAGTCGGACACGCTCGAAGAGATCCTGCGGGCGCCGGATGCGGCCGAGCTGATCAACTGGCTGCGGTTCCGCCCCCTGGCGCATTTCGAGCAGGATCACCTGCTGGTCCACGCCGGCACGCTGGCCAAATGGGACGTCGCCAAGACGCTGGCCCTGGCCGGCGAGGTCCAGGACGCCCTGCGCGGCCCGAACTGGCAGAAAGCGCTGCAGAAGATGTACGGCAACGAGCCGGCCACCTGGAAGGAAGACCACAAGGGCGGCAAACGGATGCGGGTCATCATCAACGCGCTGACGCGCATCCGCCTGTGCACGCCCAATGGCCACATGGAGTTCGCCACCAAGGTAACGCCGGGCGCCTGGCCCTCGGGGCTGGTGCCCTGGTTCGACGTCCCGAATCGCGCTACGCGGAACATCACGACGGTTTTCGGCCATTGGTCGACCTTGGGACTGCTGCAGCGGCCGGACGTTATCTGCCTGGATACCGGTTGCGTGTGGGGGGGATCGCTGACGGCGCTGCGGCTGCAGGATCGGAAGCTGGTGCAGGTGAAGTGTTCGCAGTTTCAGGATCCGTTGGCTGAATAGCTTTTTGGGGACGCGGGGCTGCTTTTTTTGCTTCATGGGCGTGTTGTGTCTTCGTCGGCCGCCCGAGCGGCCGAAAACGTCATACGCGGTGGTGGGCGTCGGGACGGTGCGCGCTTTCGCGTATGCGGAGGCAGGTTCGCTATGGTGCGGGGCTTTCTGAGCGCCTCCCCTTCCACAGGTGTCTGACACCCTTGAGAGAAAACCGTCAGGTTGCACAGGTACGTCATAGGGTGTCTGACACCAATCGTGGCAACAGCCGTTTCCCCCGGTGTCAGACACCCGGCTGCAGCACTTCAATCCGTACCGGCATCTCGTAAGGGTGTCAGACACTGAGGCCCCCGTCAGCAGCGAAACGTCCCCCGGTGTCAGACACCCGGCTGCAGCACTTCAATCCGTGCCGGCATCTCGTAAGGGTGTCAGACACTGATGCCCCCGTCAGCAGCGAAACGTCTCCCGGTGTCTGACGCTGAGGCCCGACCAACGGAACGCCGCCCCCCTAGTGCCGAATCTCAGCCAGGAATTTCTGCGCCCGCGCCGTCTCCGGCCGGGTAAAGAATGCCTCCGGCGTCCCGGTCTCGACGATCCGCCCGGCATCCATGAACCAGACCCTATCCGCGACCTCGCGCGCAAATCCCATTTCGTGCGTCACGCAGACCATGGTCATGCCGTCCTTGGCCAGGCCCTTCATTACTTGCAGCACCTCGCCCACCATTTCCGGGTCCAGCGCGCTGGTGGGCTCATCGAACAGCATCACGGGGGGATTCATCGCCAGCGCCCGGGCGATGGCGACTCGCTGCTGCTGGCCGCCGGACAGCTGGGCGGGATAGGCGTCGGCTTTGTGGGACAGGCCGACGCGTTCCAGCAGTTGCAGGGCGCGCTCGCGCGCCTCGGGGCGGCGGGCGCGTTTGAGTTGCAGCGGGGCCAGCATCAGGTTTTCCATCACCGACAGGTGCGGAAACAGGTTGAACTGCTGGAACACGAAGCCGATATGGCTGCGCAGCGTATCCAGGTGCACCTTGGGCCCGTAGATGTCCTGGCCGTCGACCTCGATCACGCCCTTCTGGATGGGTTCCAGCCGGTTGACGGTGCGGATCAGGGTGGACTTCCCCGACCCTGACGGCCCGCACACCACGACCACTTCGCCCTGCGTCACCTGCGCCGTCACATCGGACAGCGCCTGGTATTGGCCATACCACTTCTGCACTTCGGAAAATCGGATCATGTCGGCACCGCGCGAGGAGCAGGCATGAGCCCGGCGCGGCGCCTGCCGATACGGCGTTCGGTCAGGTGCACCAGCGAGCTCAGCCCGAAATTCAGGATGAAATAGGTCAGCGCCAGCAACCCGAAGACCTCGAAAGGCTTGGTCAGCAGCACGCTGTTGATCTGGTTGGCCGCGTAGGTCAGTTCCTGCACGCTGATGACGTAGGCCAGCGACGTCTCCTTTACCGTGGACACGAACTGGCTCAGCATGCTGGGCAGCATGTTGTAGAGCGCCTGCGGCAGGATCACGCGCCGCATGGTCTGCATGTACGACAGGCCCAGCGCGCGGCTGGCTTCCTGCTGCCCGGGCGGCAGCGCCTGGATGCCGGCGCGGATGATCTCCGCCAGATAAGCGCTTTCGTAGCAGACCAGCGCCACCACCATCGTCGTGGTGCCCGCCACCGGCCGGCCGATGATGAGCGGCACGAAGAAGTACGCCCAGAAGATGAACATCAGCAGCGGCAGGCCGCGCACCAGATAGACCACGGCCGACGCCGGCCAGTAGAAGATCCGGTAGGGGCTGATCCGTCCCAGCGCCAGCAGCACGCCGCAGGGCAGCGCCAGCGCCAGGCTGACCGCGGCCAGCCCGAGCGTGGCCGCCAGGCCGCCGACCGGACCGTGCGGATACTGCCCGATAAGCAGCAACAGCCAGTTGTCCTTGAGTATGTCCCACATGATCAGCGCGCTCCCAGCGGACGGTAGCGCCGTTGCAGGAGAGCGCCGCCCCCCATGATCAGGAACGACAGCACCAGGTAAATGACGGTCACGACGGCATAGGCCTCGAACGTGCGGAACGTGTAGTTCTCGATCTCGCGGCCGGCGGCGGTGAGTTCGGTCACGCCGATGGCCATGGCCAGGCTGGTGTTCTTCAACAGCAGCAGGGTCTGGTTGAGCAAGGGCGGAATCGCGATGCGGAAAGCCTGCGGCAGCACGACCTTGCGCATCGTGGCCAGGAAACCCAGGCCAAGCGCGCGCGACGCCTCGATCTGCCCGGCGGGGATGCCCCGCACGGCGCTGCGCAGGTCCTCGCAGACATAGGCGGACATCACCAGCCCGATCGCGATGCAGGACAGGATGAACTCGCTGCCGTGGCTGTTGAGCCAGTCGGTGGCAGCTTGCGGCAGCAGTGCCGGCACACCGAAATACCAGAAGAGAATGTGCACCAGCATGGGCACGTTGCGGTGAAAGGCGACATAGGTCGCGATCACCCCGTTGGCCACGGGCGAGCCCGTCAGGCGGATCACCGCCAGCAGGCTGCCCACGAAAAACGCCAGGATCCAGGCGAATCCAGCCAGCGCCAGGGTAGTGATGAATCCCCTGAGCAGCCAGGCCGGATACTCGCCCTGGAAGATGGCGCCGAAGTCGAAGACGTAATGCATCGAATCAGGCTCCAGCGCGCGCCGCGCGTCAACCCTTGATGGCTTCGATGCTGAAGTCGCGCTTCATGTTGAACTGCGTGCCGGCGCCGAACCACTTATCGAAGGTCTTGGCGGCCTGGCCCGAGGCTTCCATCCCGTCGAGCACCTTGTTTACCTGGTCCAGCATTGCGCGGTCGCCCTTGCGCACGCCCATGCCCCAGGGTTCGACGAACAGCGCCGGCTCCAGGATCTTGACCGGCACCGCGCTGCCCGCGGCCTGCTGCTTGAGTTTGACCAGCATGAGTTCCGAAGCCACGAAGCCGCTGACCTTGCCCTGCTGCAGCGCCAGGAACGCGCCGCTGGGATCCTTGAACGTCACGGGCTCGACGTTGGGGATATTCTTGCGCGCGCCCTGCTCGGAAGACGAACCGCGAACAGCGCTGACGCGCTTGCCGGCCAGGTCGGCGGGCGCCTTCAGGTCTTTTTCCGAATCGCGCGCCAGCACTTTCTGCAGGCTCACGAAATGTTGGTGCGAATAGTCGATCTGCTGCGCGCGCTCGGGGCTCCAGCCCAGGTTGGCGGCCACCACGTCCACGCGGCCGGCGATCAATTCGGGGATGCGGGCCTCCACGGCGATGAGCTTGAGCTCCAGGGGCACGCCCAGGCTGTCGGCCACGGCCTGGCACATATCGACCTCGTAGCCGACGATGCCGCGGGTCTTCGGATCCTGGAAGCTGAACGGCTCGGCGGTGCCCATGGTGCCGCAGATGAACTTGCCGCGCGCCTTGATGTCGGCCAGCGTGTCGGCCTGGGCGGTGGGCGCCAGCGTAGCGGCCAGGCCGACGGCGGCGACGAAGGAAGCGATCGTTGTCTTCATGCTATTTCCCTTGAAATGTAGGTATGGGTACTGCCGGTCCGGGCGGCCCCTGGGCCGCCCGCAGTCAACTCAGTGCGCCGCACGCCTCGCGGATGCGCCGGCAGCCTTCCTCGATGTTCTCCATCGACGTGGCGAAGCTCAGCCGCAGATAGGGCGACAGGCCGTAGGCTGCGCCGTCGAGCACCGCAACGCCCGCGGTGTCCAGCAGGAACATCACGACGTCCAGGTCGGTCTGCAGCACGCGCCCGTCGGCCGTGCGCCTGCCCAGCAGCCCCTCCACCGAGGGGTAGACGTAGAACGCGCCCTGGGGCTGCGGGCAGCGGATGCCGGGCACCGCGTTCAGCAGCGCCACGATGCGGTCGCGGCGCGCATGGAATACCTCGGCGGCTTCGCGCACGCAGCCCTGGTCGGCGGTGAGCGCCGTGCGCGCGGCCGACTGGCTGATCGCGCTGACGCAGCTGGTGCTCTGGGAGATCAGCGTGGCCATGGCCTTGATCAGCGCCTTCGGCCCGCCCGCGTAGCCCAGGCGCCAGCCGGTCATGGCGTAGGCCTTGGACACGCCGTTGATCGTGAGGCAGCGGCCGGCCAGGGCCGGCACGGCCGCCGCGGGCGACAGGTGCGGCACGTCGCCATAGGCCAGGTGTTCGTAGATCTCGTCGGTCATCAGCCAGACCTGCGGATGCCGCGCCAGCACCTCGCCCAGCGCCCGCAGCTCGGCGGCGTCATACATCGCGCCGGTGGGGTTGCTGGGCGTATTCAGAAGCAGCCACTTGGTGCGGGGCGTGATCGCCCGCGCCAGCGCCTCGGGCGTGAGCTTGAACCCGTCGGATTCCGGGCACGCCACCACCACGGGAGTACCGTCATTCACCAGCACCATGTCCGGGTACGACACCCAGTACGGCGCCGGGATGATGACCTCGTCGCCGGCCTGCACCGTGGCGGCCAGCGCGGTGAAGATCAGCTGCTTGGCGCCCACGCCGACGATCAGCTCATCCAGCGCGTAGTCCAGCCCGTTCTCGCGCTGGAACTTGGCGCGCACGGCTTCCAGCAGGGGCCTGGAGCCCGCGGACGCGGTGTAGCGGATATCGCCGCTATTGAGCGCATCAATGCCGGCCTGCACGATGTGCGCGGGCGTGGGCAGGTCAGGTTCGCCCACGGTGAAGTCGACGATGTCCCTGCCCTGGGCGCGCAGCTGGTCGACGCGACTCTTGGCCGCCATGCTGGGCGAGGGCTTGATGGCGCGCGCCCGTTGCGCCAGGAATCCGCCGTCGGCCGCGCTCACCGGGCTGCCTTCGTGCTGCAGGCTCATGCCAGCCCCTTCGCCGCGAAGGCGGCCTGCATCCAGCTCTGCGCCTTCGCGCCGCCGGCAATCTCCGCCATGATGCGTTCTTCCTTGGCCGCGTGCGCTTGCGCCGCGGCGATCAGGGCCTCGGCCTCGGACGGCGCGAAGCTGACCAGGCCATCCTCGTCGCCCACCACGATGTCGCCCGGGTTGATGACCTGGCCGCCGATGGACACGGGCACGTTGACCTCGCCGGGGCCGTCCTTGTAGGGGCCGCGGTGGATGTGGCCGCGCGCGTAGCAGGGAAAGCTGTCCGCCTCGAAGGCGGCCACGTCGCGGATCGCGCCGTCCACCACCACGCCCGCGCAGCCGTGCACCTGGAGGTAGCGCTTCATGATTTCGCCCAGCACGGCGTTGGACAGGTCCCCGCCCGCGTCCACGACCAGCACGTGGCCGGGCTGCACTTGCATCATGGCCTTGTAGATGAGCAGATTGTCGCCCGGGCGGGTCTTGACGGTCAGGGCTGTGCCGACCAGCTTGCCCGAGCCGTGGTAGCGGCGCAGGCCCGCGATGCCTTCGCGGCGCGCGAGGTTGTCGCTGAGGTGCGGCGTCACGATGCCCGCCAGCGCCTGGAGGAGCGCGGCAGACGCGACGGGGGGAGCGGGCAATATCCGGGCGCCGGTATGAATAGAGGCCATGGCGATCTGCAAAATCCTGAGTCGGTGATTGAATGAGGCAGGCGCCATGGTGCGAGCTTTTGCGATTCGGTAAAAGGGATTAAATTTCCACGAACTTCATCGATTTATGGAATATAGGGGTTAGCCCTTAATGGAAATTTCGGAATGAAAGCCACCATCTTGAGCCGTCTCGCATGCTGACCTTCAAGCAGATCGAAGCCCTGTACTGGACTGTCAGGCTGGGCACGTTTTCCGCGTCGGCGCAGAAGCTGCACACCACGCAATCCGCGATCACCAAGCGCATCCAGGAACTGGAGGCGGACTTCGATATCGCATTGTTCGACCGGTCCGGCCACCGCGCCGAACTGACCGCGCGCGGCCACGAGGTCTACGCGCTGGCCGAGGACATGCTGGGCCACCGCGACCGGCTGCTGGTCCGGCTGAAAGGCCAGCACACGCTGACCGGCACGTTCCGGTTCGGCATTACGGAGATCACCGCCATGACGTGGCTGCCGGCGCTGATCCGGCTGCTGCGGGCGCACTACCCCCGCATCACGCTGGAACCGCACATCGACCTGGGCGCGGACCTGCTCAAGCGCCTGCAGGCCGGCCAGCTGGACATGGCGTTCCTGCACGGGGAGTTCGCGGAGCCGAACCTGCAGGTGGTGCCGCTGCAGCGCCTGGAGTTCGCCTGGATGGGCAGCCCCGACATGATCGACTCCAGCCGCGTCTATGCGCCGGCGGACATCGCGGCATTGCCCCTGCTGCGGCAAAGCCGGGAATCGGGCCTGAATATGATCTACGACGGCTGGCTGCGGCCGCACACGCCGGTCAGCAATATCTTCACTATCAACAGCCTGATCGCGATGGCCGGGCTGACCGCCGCCGGTTTCGGCGTCAGCTGCCTGCCGCGCGACTACTTCGCGGACATGGTGAGCGCCAGGCAGCTGGTCATCGCCCGCACGACGCTTGCGCCGCCGCAGTCGGTGTATTGCGCGATGTTCCGCCGGGATGCGGATGTGGCGTTTTGCGAAAGCGTTGCGGAGCTGGCGGAGAGTTGCTGCGAGTTTTCTGGTGGTGGAAGGTGAGTTTTCTGCTGAGGATGAGCAGTGCCTGACACCAAGCCGTAGCCAATACATGTGTCTGACGCCCGGAAAGGCCTGCGCCAGGCCGTTCCAGCATTTCCTCGGGTGTCAGACACTGCCTGGACCAGTGTCTGACACCCGTACGAGACGCATGCCATTGCGCCTCGGTGCCTCGCGGGTGTCTGACACAACCGAAAGCCCAGAGCAGCCCCTCTCGGCCTACAGCGCGCCCAGAATCGCGTCGCGGGCCTGGTGGGAGAGTTCCAGGCGGGTGGGCAGGCTGCCGTCCGGGTGGCGGGCGGGCAGCGGGGGCAGGAAAACCACTTCCACGGCCAGGCCCGTCACGCCCAGCACCCGCCACAGGTTGGCGACCAGGGATTCCTCGCCCACGAAGGCGGCATAGCCGCTGCGTTTGCCGTGCTGGAGAAAGCGCAAGGCCACCGGCTGGATTTCGACGGCGGCGGCCCGGGCCGGTTCGAACAGGCTGGCGTGGAAAGGAAGCAGTTCGAAGCCTTCGCTGGTCGTGCCTTCGGGAAACAGGCCCACGGCGTCGCCCTGCTTGAAGCGGGCCTGCATGGCTTCGCCCATCGCGTGCACGGCATGGCGTTGGCCGCGTTCGATGAACAGCGTGCCTGCGCCGGCCACCAGCCAGCCGATGACGGGCCAGCTGCGGATTTCGCTCTTGGCGACGAACGAGGTGGCGCGCGCCGAATTCAGCACGAAGATGTCGATCCAGGACACGTGGTTGGCCACCAGCAGCACCGGCCCCGTCAGGCGCGGTTCGCCCTTCAGGACCACGCGCAGCCCACAGAACGCCATCAGGCAGCGGGACCAGCGGCGGTTCAGCCAGGCGCGCTTGCCGTTCCCGAGCAGCGGATACACCAGGCCCACGCACAGCAGGCCGAAGAGGATCCAGGGCAACACGAGGAACAGCCTAAGGACAAAGCGCAGCAGCTTCAAACCGGAGTCTCCCAGGCCAGGCTGCCACCCACGACGGTGGCGCGTACACGGCCGGGCAGCATCATACCCGCGAACGGGGTGTGGCCGCTGCGGCTTTGCAGCGCGCCAGGCGTCACCAGCCACTCGGCGTCCAGGTCGGCCAGGCACAGGTCCGCCGGCATACCCACGCCCAGTTGACCGGCGGGCGCCGCCAGCGGCGCGATCCGGGCCAGCACGGCGGCCGGGCCGCTGGTGACGCGGGCCAGCGCCTCGCCCAGGGGCCGGCGGCTGTCGCGCGCCCATTTCAACGCCAGGGACAGCAACAGCTCCAGCCCCGTCGCCCCCGGTTCGGTCAGCGGGAACGGCGCGGCCTTGTCGCGCCCGTCGACCGGCGAGTGATCCGAACACAGGGCGTCGACCACGCCGTCGGCAAGCGCCGCCTGGATGGCATCGCGATCGCGCTGGCCGCGCAGCGGCGGGCACAGGTGGAAATTCGTATCGAAAAAGCCGATATCGACATCGGTCAGGTGCAGGCTGTTGGCGGACACGTCGGCCGTCACCGGCAAGCCTTCATGCCGCGCCGCCCGCAGCAGCGCCAGCCCCGCCGCCGTGGACAGACGCGCCAGGTGAAGCCGGGCGCCGGTGGCGCGCTGCAATTCGAAGAGGGTCTGCAGGGCCACCGTCTCCGCCTGCGGCGGCAGCCCCTCCAGGCCCAGGCGTTCGGCATAGGCGCCGCTGGCGGCCGCCGCGCCGCGGGCCAGCCATGGGTCCTGCGGCCGCAGCCACAGAGTGTGGCCCTGGCCACTGGCGTAGCGCATCGCCCCCCAGAGCACCCGCGTATCGGCGATGCCGCTATCCCCTTGCGCATAGGCCAGGCAGCCCGCGCGGGCCAGCAGATCCATTTCCGCCAGCGTTTCGCCCGCCAGGCCCACGGTCATCGCGCCCAGCGGGCGCACGCGGCACTGCCCCGGCTCCGCATGGCGCATCAGCGCCTCCGCCTTGCCCGGCTCGTCCAGCGGCGCGCCGGGATCCGGCGGCAGCACCAGGCTGGTTACGCCGCCGGCCAGGGCCGCGCGCAGTTCGGCGGGCGCGAAGGCGGCCGCGCCGGGCTGCGACACCCGCGCCGACAGATCGACCAGGCCCGGCAGCACCGCCAGCCCCGCCGCATCCAGTTGGCGGTCGGCCTGGAAGCCGTCGGGCGGGCGCCCCACCCCGGCCACGCGGCCATCGGCAATATAAAGATCCAGCAGCCCGTCCACGCCGTTCGCGGGATCGATGAGCCGGCCATTGGCGATATGCAGTCTCATGGCGCGTCTCCGGCCAGCGCCGCCAGGGCGGCCTGGCGCAAATGCCGTTCGAGCTCGGCCAGGCGCGCCTGCACGGGCGCCAGGCTGGCCGCGACGTCGCCGTCGACCTCGATGCCGGGTTCCAGCCCGCCCGCGGGCAGCAGCAGCGCGTCAGGCCGGGCGCCGGCCAGCGCGCCCGGCGTCAGGCCGTAGGCATATGCGTACTCGCGGGCCGAAGGCAGCAGCGCGCCGCTGATCCGCTCCACGTCCAGGGGCAGGACGATGATGACGTCGGCGTCCTGCAGCCCCTCGCCCAGCGAGGCGCAGGCGCGCACGCCCAATTGCGCCAGGCCGTCTGGCAGCAAGGTGCGCGGCGCCGCCGCGCCCACTTCCGGAACGCCCAGCGTGGTCATGACGTGGATCACGGCGCGCGCCAGGCGCGAATGCCGGACATCGCCCACCAGCGTCACCGCCAAGTTCGTCAGGTCCTGCTTCGCCTCCAGCATCGCCTGCACCAACGCCAGCGCCGGCAGGGGATCGGCATGGCTGCCGTCGCCCGCGTTGACAACGCGCAGGCCCGCCGCCGCGTGGGCCGCCGCGCAATGCGCCGCGCCGCTTGCCGCGTGGCGCAGCACCAGCACGCCCGGCCCCAGGCCGGCAACGGTTGCGGCCAGCGCGCCGCCGGCCGACGCATCCACTGGCACGGACGGCAGCGACAGGCTCGCCGCAGCGGCGGCAAACGCGTCCCGATCCTGCGCGGCGTCGTCCGGCAGGCAAAGGAAGACCGGCAGACCCGAGGCGGGACCGGACGGCGCGGTGCCCGCGCCCATGCCGCGCGCCGCGTCCAGCAGCCGCTCGACATGGCGCCGGGGCAGGCCTTCCGTGGTCAGCAGATGCAGCATTTCGCCGCGGCGATCGAGTTGCGGATTGAGCATAGGCAAGCCGGGCGGCAAGCGTCAGGCCGCCGGCAGGGTATCCAGATATCGTTGCAGGATAACAGCCGCCGCCATTGCGTCATCGGCGGCGTGCGTCCCCAGCAGGCGTTGCGCCTCCATGCTGGAGCCGCGCTCGTCCACCAGTTCGACGGCGACGCCGAACCGGCCGTGCAATTGATTGGCGAAGCGGCGGCAGCGCGCCGTGGCTGGCTGCTCGCCGCCGTCGGCGTCCAGCGCAAGCCCCACCACGACGCGGCGGGGCTGCCATTCCTGCAGCAGCGCCGCGATGCGGCCGAAGCGCGCCTCTCGGATCTCGCTGAAGATGATTTCCAGCGGACGCGCCTGGCGCGTCAGCGTATTGCCGATGGCGATGCCGATCTTCTTCTCGCCGAAATCGAAGGCAAGCAGCGTTTCCTCAGGCATGGCCCGCGTCGCCCGCCAGCATCACCGGATCGATGCCCAGCAGCTTCAGGGCGGCGGGGTAGCGTTCTTCGGGCGGCACATCGAAGATGATGCTGTCGTCGGCGCCCACGCTCAGCCAGGCGTTCTGGGCCATCTCGCTTTCGAGCTGGCCCGCGCCCCAGCCCGCATAGCCGAGCGTGACCAGCATGCGGGCCGGTCCGTTGCCTTCGGCGACGGCCTGCAGCACGTCGCGCGAGGTGGTCAGCGCCATGCCGCCCAGCTTGATGCTGGAGCTGTAGTCGCCGGCGGGCGCGTGCAGCACGAAACCGCGGTCGGTCTGCACCGGGCCGCCGAAGAAAACCAGGGTGTCCTTCACGGGGCCGATCTCGAGCGTCAGGTCGATGCGCTCGAACAGGGTGCCCAGCGTCAGGTCGGTGGGCCGGTTGATGACCAGGCCCAGCGCGCCGCGCTCGGTGTGTTCGCAGACGTAGATGACCGAGCCCGCCAGGCTGCCTTCCACCATGCCCGGCATGGCGATCAGGAACTGGTTGGCGAAATTGGCCGCCTGCGTCGTGGATTCGTCGTGTTGTTTTTCCGTCATGGCAACCCCTTCGTGGGTAGTCTGAGAGAACCGTGGGACAGGCCGCGCGGACGCGGCCCACCATGCCTAGCGGCTGGCCGTCCTACGGTTGCGAGGGATGGGGCTACATCCCATCTTACGAGCCTTGGCGGAATATGTCGGCGGTGCCGCTTCAGATTTCCATCAGTTCGAAGTCCTCTTTGCGCGCGCCGCATTCGGGACAGACCCAATTCGGCGGCACGTCTTCCCAGCGCGTGCCGGGCGCAATACCCTCGTCGGGCAGGCCGGCCTCTTCATCGTAGACCCAGCCGCAAATCAAACACATCCAAGTACGCATAGTTCTCTCTTACATCAAATCCTGGTCCTTGCCCCGGCGGCAGGGCAAAGGTGAGGGGCTTCCATTAGAATGGGGACAATCTTACCGAAACCCAATAGGGGTTCCCCTGATTCGCAGCAAATGAGTCCGGGTACCCTTACTCAAGCGCTGTCCAAGTGGCCCCCGTTACTCCCCCTCTCGTTTTGGTCTTCGGTCCGCTCGATCCCTCGGGCTCCGACGGCTTGCCGGCAGACGCCGTTACCTGCGCCCGCCTGGGCTGCCATGGCCTGGCGGCCGTCACCGCACTGACCGTGCGCGATACCGCCGGCATCGAAGAAGTCCATCCCGTCTCGCCCGACCTCCTGGACGACCAGGCGCGCTGCCTGCTCGAAGACATGTCGGTTCAGGCCATCAAGGTGGGCGGACTATACACCGCGGAAACGGCCAGCGTCGCCGCGCAGATCGCCGCCGACTACAGCCAGGTGCCGCTGGTCCTGCACCTGGGCCAGCGCGCCCAGCCGCCGGCCAATGCCGCCGACGAGGACGAGGCCGACGACCTGCTGGCCGCCACCCTGGAATTGGTGCTGCCCCAGACCGACCTGCTGGTCATCGAACACCTGCGCCTGGCGCAATGGCACGCCGACGGCGACATAGATATCGGGGACGCACCGTCGCCCATGCACGCCCTGGTGGCGGCGGGCGCGGAATGGGTGCTCGTCCTGGGCAGTCCCCAGCGCCCCGGCCACTACGCCAACATGCTGCTGGGCCCCAATGGCCAGACCAGCGTGCTGCCGTGGCAAGCGCCCCCGGACCGCAACGGCGATGCGGGCGGCGTAGCCGCCACCGCCATTACCGCCATGCTGGCCCGCGGCCTGGAGATGCCGGAAGCCGTGCGCCAGGGCCTGGCGCACGCCGACGCCGCGGTCGCCGCCAGCTTCCTGCCGGGCATGGGCCGGCGCATCCCCAACCGGATTCACCCGCAATGAAAGCGCTGCGTTTTCCCGCCGGCCTGTACGGCGTCACCCCCGAATGGGACGACACCGAACGCCTGCTGCAGGCCGTGCGCAAGGCCGCCGAAGGCGGCATGCGTTCGCTGCAGCTGCGCCGCAAGAACGTGCCCGACGCGGTGCGCGCCGAACAGGCGCGCGCGCTGGCGCCGCTGTGCCGCGAACTGGGCGTGGTGTTCCTGATCAATGACGATTGGCGCCTCGCGCTCGACGTGGGCGCCGACGGCGCGCATGTCGGCCGCGACGACGACAGCCTGGCGCGCATCCGCGCCGAAGCCGGGCCCGACCTGATCCTGGGCGGCTCCAGCTACGACGACCTCGCCCGCGCGCAAGCGTTGCTCGACGCCGGCGCGGACTACATCGCCTTCGGCGCCATGTTCGCCTCGACGGTCAAGCCGGACACCGTGCGCGCCCCGCTCTCGGTCCTGGCCGAGGCCCGCCGCCTGACGGACGCCTGCGACGCCCCGCGCCCCGCGGTCGTCGCCATCGGCGGCATCACGCCCGGCAACGCACCCCTGGTGGCGCAGGCCGGCGCCGACGCCATCGCCGTCATCACCGGACTCTTCGAAGCGCCCAGCATCCGCGCCGCCGCGGCGGCCTGCGCAGCGCCCTATTCCGCCAACCCCAACCGCAAGCCTTGAACGCCATGTCCAGTAACGCCCAGCTTTTCGAACGCGCCTGCCGCAGCATCCCCGGCGGCGTCAACTCGCCCGTGCGCGCCTTCCGCTCCGTGGGCGGCACGCCGCGCTTCATCAAGCGCGCGCAAGGTCCGTACGTGTGGGACGCGGAAGACAAGCAATACATCGACTACGTGGGTTCGTGGGGCCCTGCCATCCTGGGCCACTCGCACCCCGACGTCGTGCGCGCGGTGCAGGAAGCCGCCGTCAACGGCCTGTCGTTCGGCGCGCCCACGGAAGCGGAAATCGAACTGGCCGAGGTCTTGATCTCGCGCCTGCCCTCGCTGGAACAAGTGCGCCTGGTCAGCTCGGGCACGGAAGCCACCATGACGGCCATCCGCCTGGCGCGCGGCGCCACCGGCCGCGCCAAGATCGTGAAATTCGAAGGCTGCTATCACGGCCACTCGGACAGCCTGCTGGTCAAGGCCGGCTCGGGCCTGCTGACCTTCGGCAACCCCAGCTCGGCCGGGGTGCCGCCGGAGTTCGTATCGCACACGCTGACCCTGGAATACAACAACCTGGACGCGGTGCGCGAGGCCTTTGCCCAGCATGGCGCCGACATCGCCTGCATCATCGTCGAACCGGTCGCCGGCAACATGAACCTGATCAAGCCGGCGCCGGGCTTCCTGGAAGGGCTGCGCGAGGTCTGCACGCAGCACGGCGCGCTGCTGATTTTCGACGAAGTGATGACCGGCTTCCGCGTGGGCCCGCAAGGCGTGCAGGGCCTGACGGGCGTCAAGCCCGACCTCACCACGCTGGCCAAGGTGATCGGCGGCGGCATGCCGGTCGGCGCCTTCGGCGGCAGCGCCGACATCATGAAACACATCGCCCCGCTGGGCGGCGTCTACCAGGCCGGCACGCTGTCGGGCAACCCGGTGGCCGTGGCCGCGGGCCTGGCCACGCTGCGCCTGATCGCGGCGCCCGGTTTCTACGAACGGCTGTCGGCCCAGACCGCCAAGCTGGCCCAGGGCCTGCAGGAACGCGCGCGCGCCGCCGGGCTGGCCTTCTCCGCCGATTCGGTGGGCGGCATGTTCGGCATCTATTTCAGCGACAAAGTGCCCACCTCGTTCGCCGAGGTGTCCGCTTGCGACACGGCCGCGTTCAACCGCTACTTCCACGCCATGCTGGAGCACGGCGTGCACTTCGCGCCCTCGGCATTCGAGGCCGGCTTCGTCTCGGCCACGCACGACGACGCCGTGATCCAGTCCACGCTGGACATCGCGGAAAAGGTCTTCGCGTCGATGTAACCGGCGCCCGGGGAGCCGGCTCGCGGCCGCTCCCCTTCAAGGGGTTTTGTAACGCTCGTACAGCGCGGTGACGTCCCTGACGTAGGCCTGGGTTTCCGCGTAGGGCGGTACGTCGTCGTACTTGCGCACGGCGCCTTCGCCGGCGTTGTAGGCCGCCAGCGCCAGATCCAGCCGGCCGGGATACTGGTCGATCAGCCTACGCAGGTGGCGCGACCCGGCCTTCACGTTCGTGGCCGGATCCACCAACGCGGTTTCGACGTCGTCCACGGCCAGCAATGGGGCCGCCGTGGCCGGCATCAGCTGCATCAGTCCCAGCGCGCCCTTGGGCGAGCGCGCATCGCTGCGGAATCCCGATTCGATCGCAATGACCGCGGTCAGCAAAGCCTGGTCCACCCCCGAATCCTGGGCGGCCCGCGCGATCAGCCCGTCGTGCGCGGTGGGCGTCTTGGACTCTCCCCATTGCAGGGCCCGCGACGTCGGCCCAAGCCCCGCCAGGCGCGCGCCGTCGCCGGACTTGGGGTCGCAGGCCATGCAGACCTTCACGCCGCCGCTGCGCCATGCGGCGCGGGCCTGCGCCCGCTTGTAGTACTTGGCATGGCCCGTGGGCACCTTCATTGCCCTCCAGACGCCGAACGGATCCTTGTAACGGTAGATATCAGCCGCCTGGGCTGGGCTGGTGGGCGCCAGCGCCAGAGCGCCCGCCACGATGGCTACCGCCGCCGCCACGCCCCCGACGCGCGCCAGACGGGCGCGCAGGGCCGGAAAAATGGTTTGGGCTGGGCAGTGCATGGGGCGGTGCTCCGGCGGCGTCCGGGAACGCGTTGGCGAATGCTTATGCTGCTGCGCCGGCGCCGATTTGTCGCTAGTGCCAACGTCCTAGTCCCGCGCCGGCGCGCCGGGGCGCTGAAAAAAGGGGACAGAATTAGGGCTTGCGGCCGGCCTTACACACTACTTTCCAATAGCCCAAGAAGCTTGCGTTAGAATATGTCTTAATATTTCGCATCATTACCAAATGAATTAACTTGGCCGCCAGCGCCAAGCGGGAGAGGCTGAGATGGACGCAACAAACATGCTCCGGCTATCGCTGGACGCCACAACCCAGGTCCTGACGGCAAGCTACACGCCGCCGCCTCGCCCCACCCCGGCTGACGGGGCGGCGGATGCCCTTCTTCCGGGCGGCCCGGCGGCCGACGATGACGGCGGCGACATCGCGCCCGCCGACCCGGCCACCGAAGCCCGCCCTTTCCACCCCGACCTGCCCACCTGGGACACGCTGTCCGCCGCCGCTGTCGCGCAGGGCTGGACCGCCGAGGCGCTGGACAGCCAGGCGGTCCTGGCCTTTATCGAGCAATGCCGCAATGCCCAGGAAACCGTCGCGGGCCCGATCGGCATGGTCGTCGATGGCAGCTTCGAAGTGGAACTGGACCCCGCGCGCATGTCGGTGCTGCTGACCCTGCATCCCCCCAAGGGCGGCAAGCCCGTCGCGTTGGAAGCCGTGCGCCAGACGCTGGCGGACCAAGGCATCGTCCACGGCGTGCTGGAACGCCAACTGGCCGAGGCCGTCGAACGGGCCGCCCGGGAAACCGTGCTGATCGCCCAGGGCACGCCGCCCACCCGCGGCACCCCCACCCGCTTCGAAAGCCTGCTGGACCGCCTGAGACCCCGTGGCGAAGACATCGACGAACTGGCCCAGGTGGACTACCGCGACCTGGGCAACCTGTTGCTGGTATCGCCCGGCACGCCGCTGATGCGGCGCTCGCCCCCGTTGCCTGGCGTGGATGGCATCGACGTGCTGGGCGAGCCCGTCCTCCCCGATGAAATGCCCGACACGCCCTTCGCCAAGGACCTGACTGGCGTGGAAATCGATCCGGACGATCCGCTGCTGCTGCGCGCCGCCATCGCCGGCACGCCAACCCTGGTCAGCTACGGCGTGCAAGTAAACCCCATGGTCGAAGTGGACGCCGTCAACCTGTCCACCGGCAACATCAATTTCGAAGGGTCGCTGCAAGTGCGCGGCGACATCAGCGCCACCATGGAAGTCCGCGTGACCGGCGACGTGGTCGTCAACGGCACAATGGAGGCGGCGCTGGTGGAGGCCGGCGGCAGCGTCACGGTCAAGGGCGGCGTCATCGGCACGGCCGAGGCCCTGCAGGATGCCGCCGCCGCCGCGCGCACCGCCCGCATCGTCTGTGGCGGGGCGCTGCGCGCCAAGTTCATCGCCAACGCGATCGTCAGCGCCGGCAAGGACGTGGAGGTAGAGCGCGAAATCCGCCAGAGCAATATCGCCGCCGGCGGCAGCATCAACGTCGGCCCGCCCAATACCCAGCAAAGCGCCATCGCGGGCGGGCAGACCCGTGCCCTGCAAGGCGTGCGCGCGGGCACCATCGGCGCCGCGTCCGGCATCCCGACGCTGGTGCAGGCCGGCCTGGACCCGCACGCCGATATCAAGCGCTCGGCGCTGACGCGCAAGCGCCAGCAGATGAACGAAGAAAAGGCCAAGCTGGAAAAGCTGCTGACCTTCCTGCACGCCAATCCGCAGCGCGCTCCGGGCGACGTGGCGGAACGCGCGCGCAACACCCACGCCAAACTCGGCCACGAGCTGCTGGAGCTGGACGCGGAGGAAGCCCAGTTGGCGCGCGAACTGCAGCCCCTGCAAACCGCCACCATCGCCGCCGCCAAGCGCTTCTGCAGCGGCGTAACGATTCAGCTGGGCAACAAGATGCAGGAATTCCTGGAAGACCAGATCGGCGGCAAGGCCGGGCTGGAAGAAGGGCAGATCGTCATCCGCTGACACCGCCCCCGGGGGTACGCTGGCGCTAGGGAGCCAGCTCCTTGAACCAGGCCCGTGGCGAAATGCCGCGATCGGGCCCCAGGATCGAAAAGCCGCCGTCCACCGGGATATCCACACCCGTCATCCAGGACGCCGCGTCGGAGCAGGCGAAACACACGGCAGCGGCGATCTCCTCGCCCGATCCGACCCGGCCCAGCGGATGGAAATGCGCGCCCACGGCGTCGGCCGCCTCGCGCGATCCGCCCGACAACTGCTCCACCGACGGCGACCACGTCCAGGCGGGCGACACCGCCAGCACCCGCACGCCCGCCGGCGCCAATTCCACGGCGAAGTTCTTGGTGATCTGCAGCAGCGCTGCCTTGGACGCCGGATACAACGCCCGCCCGGCAGCGCCGAACTTGCCGCCCGTGCTGCCCATATTCACCACCACGCCGCCGCGCGGCAGCAGCGGCGCCGCCAGCTGCGTGAAGATGGCCGCCGACACCAGGTTCGTGTCCAGCGTCTGGTGCCATTCCTCGCGGGACGAGGCCAGCCCCCGGTCCGCGTACTGGCAGGCGTTGTTGACCAGGATGTCCAGCCGCCCGAAGCGCGCCAGGGCCGCGTCGATGCAACGCCGTATCTGGCTGTCCTGGCCGATGTCGGTCTCGCAATACAGCGCCCGGCCTTGCAGGTCCTGTTCCAGCGCCCGTCCGGCCTCGGCGTTGCGCCCGACCAGCACCACCTTCGCGCCAGCCGCGGCCAGCCCGCGCGCAATGTCCGCGCCCAGCCCCTGGGTGCTGCCGGTCACAATGGCGGTCTTGCCCGCCAGGCCGGGAAATCCTGTGAAATCCATGAATCTTCCTTAGTTGTCGGGCGCCCCCGCCCAGCGCAGCGCCTCCGCCACCGGGCCGGTCCGCGCGATCAGGCGCATGCTGGCCAGCGAGGCTTCGTGCACCGCCGGGTCGGCCGAGGCGCAGGCGTCTTGCGCGACCATCACGTCGAAGCCGATGTCGGCCGCGTGGCGCACCGTGCCCTCGACCACCGAATGCGTGGCGACCCCGGCCACCACCAGCCGGCGCGCGCCCAGCACCCGCAGCGTCTCTTCCAGCGGCGTGCCGTAGAAGGCGCTGATGCGGGTGTGCTTCACCACGAACTCGCGCGCGCTGCCGGCCAATGGCTGCAACCCTTCATAGAAGGCGCTGCCCCACTGCCCTTCCGCCACCGCGCCGATCGCGGCCACGTTGCGGAAAATGGCGCAATTGGCCAGCAGATCGGCGTAGTCCGGCCGAAAGGCGATGCGCACGTGCACGATGGGCAGCCCGCTGGCCCGCGCGCCGTTCAGCAATGCGGCGGCGTTGTCCAGGAGGCGCTGGCGCGCGGTCCCATCGCCATTGAGCCCGACGCGGATCTTTCCGTCGGGATGCAGCACGTCGTTCTGGTAGTGCAGCGCCAGCACCGCCACGTCAGGCGCCGCCGTCACACGAACCCCTCGAACACGTCATGCACGTCGTCGCAATTGACCAGGTCCACCCGCTTCATGCGGATGCGCCAGCCGTCGCCCTCGGCAGCCAGCTTGTGGGTATAGCGGCCGGCCAGCTGGCGAGGCTCGCGCTTGCGCCATTCGGTCATCTGGAAGACGGAATGCACGACCAGGTTGCCGCCCGCGTCCACGCCCTCCACCTGCACGCTGCCCACCAGCCGCGCGCTGCGGGTGGGCGGCTGCTGCGACCAGTTGCGGGGGTGTTCCAGCCGCCGGATGCGCACGTCGCGCAGCATGCGGTCCTCCCAGAACAGCGAGATGTGGTCGTAGGGGCTTTGCTGGCCGGGCGTGCGCGGCATCCAGTACATGCCGTCCTGCGTCCACAGCGCCTGCCAGTCGGCATGGCGGCGTTCGTCCAGCAGGCGGGCCTCGCGATACAGGAATTGCGCGATGCGGTGGTAGGCATCGGCCGGCACGTCGGCGGGCGACAGGGCATCTGTCGCCACGTCGAAATCAAGGTCTAGCAGCATGCTTGGTCTCCCGTGCCGGCCGCGCCCGTCGGGGCGGCGCCGGCTTCCATATAGGTCTTCCAGGCGTGGAACTGGTTGCGCATCGGCAGTTCGCTGGTGCCGTTCTGCGACACCATCCCGTCGGCGTCGCTGCGGTCGGTGCCGTGGTAACGGTGCATGCTGACCCAATCGCCGCCGCGCGTAGCGTTGCCTTCCTGGCAGCGGTTATAGAGCTCGATGTCGTCCGGCATGACGTTGGACGAAGGCGAATTGATGACGTTGGCATACAGCATGGCGCGCTTGAACACGCCGTCCGGCGCGCCCTTGCAGCGGAACGTCTGGATCTCGATCATCGTCCGGTCCACCGCGATGGGGCGAATCACGCGGAACTGCTGGAACACGGTGTGGGGCGAGCCGCTGCCATAGATGACGGTGTTGTGCCGGTTCATGCCCAGGATCTCGCGGGCTCGCGTTTCGCCGTAGGCGGCTGTCAGCGTTTCGAAGTGCGCGCGCGACACCGGATCGCGCTCGGCCGCGCCTGGATTGAAGATGCCTTCCATGTAACCGTGGCCGTTGGCATAGGCGCGCAGTTCCAGCTTTTCCCAGAACTCATAGGGTTCGCCGTTGCCGTCCATGATGTGGAGCTCCAGCGGCATCTCGCCGATCTCCTTGGCCTCGTCGCGGGCCGCGGCGTATGAGGATTCGTGCGTGACGCGGGCGTGCATGGTGTCGTGCAGGTTCTCGTAGAACACCTTCCAGTTCGACCGCTGCATGACGCGGAAAATGCCGCCGGCCACTTCCACCTCGCCCACCGGCGAACGGTCGCAGAGATTGTCGATGGACGAACGCACGCCACCCAGGAACGCTTCCAGCTCCTGGCCCTGCGCCGACTGGCTGGCGAACACGAAACCGCGGTAGCTCTCCACGCGCGGTAGCCGCCGCATCGAGAACGACGGGTCGGCCGGATCGTAGGCGGTGCCCTCCAGGCCCTGCTTGAGCGGCACGCCGAGGTGGCTGCCGTCCAGCTTGAACGTCCAGGCATGGTAGGGGCAGCGGAAGAACTTTCCGGCGCAGCCGTCGCCATCGGCCACCACCTTCGCGCCCTTGTGGGGGCAGCGGTTATACAGCACATGCACGCGGCCGTCGGACGCCCGCACCATCAGCACGTCCTGGTCTCCCAGGCGGGTGGTGTGGTAGTCGCCCGTTTTCGGCACCTGGCTTTCATGCCCCACGTAGACCCACGCCCGGCCGTAGATGCGCTGCATCTCCAGGTCGAAAATCGCCGGATCGGTATAGACGGCGCGGTGCACGCTGTCGCCGCGCACCATGGCCGCCAATTGCGCTTCGGTGTATGCCATGGCTGCCTCCTATTTGCCTTCGCTGTCTTTCCAGCGCGCCATCAGGGTGTTGGACGGCAGCGTTTCGTCCAGCAGCTTTGCCGCCGTCTCGCGGCCTGCCGCCGGCAGGCCCTTGGGATCCAGCAGGCCCACCTGGACCAGCACGCTGGCCTGATCCCAATAGATGTGCTCGTGATAGAGCTTGTCGCCGCGGAACTTGACGATGGCCACCAGCGGAATTTCCACGTACTTGCCGGTAGGGGGCACCCCGGGCAGCATCCAATCGATTTCGGTGGTGTGCGTGAAGCAGAACAGCAGCTCGTCCACGATCTGCGTGGCGCCCACCGTGCGCGACAGCGGCACCAGCCGGGTGTCCGGCGGGTTGCTATTGACGAAATGGTGCTGGTAGAAGCGGCTCAGTTCCTTGTGGCCCACGCCCCCGGTCATGGTGGGGATATGGTTCACGTAGGGCTCCGCCACCATGGTAGCCATCGTGGCCGCCACGTCGCGCGTGCCGAACTCGTACTCGCAGTGCTTGTCCCACAGGTAGGAGTAGTCGAACTCCGGCCCGATGGCGCGCTGCAGCGCCGCCATGCTGCGCTGGTGCGCCATCATCGCGGACGGCTTGTCGTAGTGGTCGCCGCCCGTGCGCGCGAACGCGTGATCCATGCCCGGATAGACGTAAAGCTCCACGCCGGGCTTGCCGCCCAGCGCCTCCAGGATGCGCTGGCGCGCCGCCGGCGGACAGAAGCCGTCCTGCTCGGCAATGTGCAGCACCAGCCTGCCGCGCAGCCCGGCGGCTTCGTCCAGGCTGTCTTCGATGCCCACGCCGTAGTAGCCCACGGCCACGTCCACCTCGGTGCGGCAGGCGGCCAGGTAGGCCAGCTTGCCGCCCAGGCAATAGCCCAGCACGCCCACGCCGCCGCAGTGCTCGGGCAGCTCGCGCAGCGCGGCAATGGCCGACGCGATGTCGCGCAGGCCCAGCTCCACATCGAAGCCCTTGTAGAGCTCGAAGGCGCGCGGCATGTCGGCCGGACCGTCCGTCAGCTGGATGCCCGGCTGCTGGCGCCAGAACAGGTCGGGCACCAGCACCACGTAGCCCTCTTCGGCCAGCAATTGCGCGGCGCGGCGCATGAAGCCGTTTACGCCGAAGATCTCCTGGCACAGCACCAGGCCCGGGCCGTGCCCGGACGCCGGAACGGCCAGATAGGCGCCGAAGGATTTTCCATCATGCGAGGCGACCGTCACGTCGCGCGTCGTAATGCTCGGGGTCATGCGTCTCTCCTTGTTGCGGGCGCCCGCCCTACTTCATCCGGCAGGAAGCGGCGAACGGATCCTGGTACTGCGTCAGCACCGTGCCCGACAGCTTGTTGGACAGCTTTCCCCCCGCGCCCGCCTCGACGATGCGCAGGTAGTAGTTCTGCACCGGATATTGATTGCTGTTGAATTTGAAGTCGCCCCGCACGGACTTGAAATCCGCGCGCCGCAAAGCCGGGCGCAGGGCATCGGCGTCCAGCTTGCCGCCGGTCTGGCGCACCGCGCTGTCCAGCAGCATGGCCGCGTCATAGCCCTGGGATGCGTACAGCGTGGGGCTGCGCTTGTAGGCCTTCGTGAAATCCTCGACGAACTTGCGGTTGGCCGGATTGTCCAGGTCGGCGGCCCACTGGGACGTGTTGCGCAGGCCCTCGATGGGCGCGCCAACGGCGGCGATCGTGTCTTCATCGCCCGAGAAACCGGGCGCCAGCAGCGCGATTTCCTTGCTCAGGCCCGCGCCGTTGAATTGCTTGATGAAGTTCACGCCCATGCCGCCCGGCAGGAAGAAGAACACCGCGTCGGGCTTGCTGGCGCGCAGGCGCGTGATCTCGACGCCGTAGTCCAGCTGGCCCAGCTGGGTGTAGATCTCCTCGGACAATCCGCCCTTGTACAGGCGCTTGAAGCCGTTGAGCGATTCGCGGCCGCCGGGGTAGTCGGGCGCGATCAGCGCCACCCGCTTGTAGCCCTGGTCGGCGGCGTACTTGCCCATTGCGGCCGGGATGTCCTCGTTCTGCCAGGCGACCGCGAAGAAATTGGGGTTACAGCCCGCGCCGGCGTAGTTTTCCGGGCCGGTGTTGGTGCTCAGGTAGATGGTGCCCGATTGCAGGATGGCGGGCATCACGGGCAGCAGCACATTCGAGAACACAATGCCGGTCATGACGTCCACCTGATCCCGCTTGAGCAGGCGTTCCACCGCCTGACGGCCGGTGTCGGCCTTCTGCTGGTCGTCCGCCACCACCACCTCCGCCGGCAGCCCGCCGAGCTTGCCGCCGGTATGTTGCAGCGCAAGATTGAAGCCGTCGCGGATCTCGTTGCCCAGCGCCGCTCCGGGCCCGGACAGCGTGGTCAGCAGGCCCACTTTGATCTTGTCGGCTGCCGGCGCATTCGCCGCGGCAGCCATGCACGCCAGCGCTGCCAGCGCGCGTCGGCACCATAGATTTCGATTCATGAGCCACCCCGTTTTCCCCGCCGGCCCCGCCGGCGGAAAGCTGACAGAACCCGTCTGCCCTCGGTTAACGCATGCTGCTGTACAACGTTCCGACGCTGCGCCTTCGGCTTGCCGCCCCCCCAAGGGGGCCGCTTTTGCCTTCGCGGCCAAACACTAGATTAGGCCGGCAGCGGGGCCGGCTCTATCCAATTACTGTCAGTCTTATCCGGGATTCACTTAATTCCAAGCGCTTGACGTTTAAATTACCCTGGCCTGAGATACGGGAGGGTTCCCGTCCCGGAGACATGCATGCATGGCTGGTCACGACTCACGCTGGCGCCCCTGTTGAAGCGGCGCGTCTTCAGCTCCACTCAGCAGGACGAAACACGGACGCTCGTGTCGGAAGCCCTGAAGGAGCACCGCCTGACCTGGAAGGGCGGCCGGGTGGACGCTGAACTGAACCGGGCCCGCTTCGGATCCCTCACGGTCTGTACCCTGCGCTACGGCGCCGAAGTCCACATCGAACCCGACCGGCTGCAGGACTTCATGCTGGTGCAGGTGCCGCTGCGGGGCCGCGCCTGTATCGAATGCGGCAGCGACCGGGTCGACGCCGACCCCGACTGCGCCGCCGTCATCGCCCCCAACCGCCCGCTACGGCTGCACTGGGAGGCCGGCTGCGAGCAGCTGCTGCTCAAGATTCCGCGCGGCAAGCTCGAAGCCATTGGGTTGCGCGCCTTCGGCGAGGCCGCCACCGGCCCGCTCGACTTCAGCCCCGCGCTGCGCCTGGACACGCCCATTGGCGCCGCCTGGTGCAGTATGGTCGCAAGCCTGATCCATCTGCTGCCCACGCTGGACGACGGCGCGCCCCGTCCGCCCGCGGCCTGGCTGGAACACTTGGAAGACACCCTGATGCTGCATCTGCTCTACAACCAGCCGAACAGCTGGCAGGCGCGCGCAGGCCTGGCCCCGGCGCTCCCGCGCCGCCTGACGCTGGCCGAGTCCTACATGCGCGAGCACCTGTCCGCCCCCCTGACCCTGATCGACATCGCCCGCCACGCCGGCGCCAGCGCCAGCGCGCTGACGCGCCTGTTCCAGGAACACCGCGACACCACGCCCATGAACGCGCTGCGGGCGTTGCGGCTGGACACGGCAAGGCAGAAGCTGAAGTCGAACGCCGGCGCCAGCGTGACCGAGGTCGCGCTGGGTGTGGGATTCGGGCATTTGGGACGGTTTTCGGAGTATTACCGCGAACGCTTCGGGGAATTGCCGCGCGAGACGCGGCGCGTGACGGGGTGACGGTGAGCAGGTGTCTGACACCAATCGGGGCGGCAACGTCGTCCCGCGGGGGGTGTCTGACACCCGGCAACACCTCTGCAAGCCGTGACGTCATCTCGTACGGGTGTCAGACACCTGACCATATGGACACCTGACTTATTTACCCCCTTGCCACCGGCGCGCAGCGTCAGCACCAACCGCAAGACGCCGCGTAAGCCCCACACGGCCGCCCGCGCGGCCGGCATGAGGCGGGCATCGAAAGATCCTCCACCACCACCCCGCCCGCAGCCAGAACCCTAAGCACACCCACCGCCCCAGCGGCCGTCAGATTGCAACTGAAAAAGCCCGGCGCGACGAGGGCCTGGGGCGCGCGGGGAGTCGATAAGCCCGAGGGAATCTGAAGGAACCGCCAACGGCGGTGACGAAGATGACGACGGGGAAGTCCGGAGCGAAGGCTCCGGACCGCAATCGTTGACCCGCGCGCCCCAGGCCCCCGTCGCGTCGGGCGTCTCAAGAACTCAAACAACAGGCAAAAAAATAGCCTACGCAATCACTAAGCCGGCACCACCGCCGTAACTTCGATCTCCACCTTCGCCCGGTCCTCGACCAGATCGGCCACCTCCACCGCCGTCATCGCCGGGAAATGCCGTCCGATCAACTCCCGGTAGTGCTTACCGATGTCGGGATAGGCCGCCACGTACTCGTCCTTGTCGGTCACGTACCAGGTCATCCGGACGATATGCTCCGGCTTGGCGCCGCCTTCCGCCAGAATCGCCACGATATTCGCCAGCGTCTGGCGCACCTGGTCGGCCAGGTCGTCCGTCTCGAACTGCTGCTGGCCATTCCACCCCACCTGCCCGCCCACGAAAACGAGCTTGCTGCCCACCTGCATCTCGGTGAGCACGCCATTCGAATAGCCCCGGGGCGCCATCCAATCCGGCGGTTGCAGAATCTTCATAACGTCATCCTATTTTCAAGAAAAACAAACTACAGGGTGGTTCCCGCCGCTCAGGCCGCGGGAACCAGATAAGCCTGCATGCGTTCCCGCAGATCCGCAGGCAGCGGCATGGACTTCATCGTCCGCAAATCCACCGTCACGATGGTCAGCGTCGCCGACAGGCGCAGCTGGCCGTCCGGCCCTTCGAACTTCACCAGCACCTTGAACGAGGCGCCGCCGATGCGCTGCACTTCCAGCACCTGGCGCAGGCGTTCGTGCCAGCGGCTGGGCGCGGTGAAATCGCACTGCACCGACGCCGTCGGCGTGCCGATCCGCCTCTCTACGTGCAATGCATGGAACGGCAGCCCCATGCCCTTGTCGAACCACTCCTCGACGAAGTCGTTGATCATCTCGAAGTAGCGGGGATAGAAGACGATGCCCGCCGGATCGCAATGACGGAAGCGGACTTCGACCTGGCTGATGAAGGGAGCTGCCATGAGGATTCCTTGTTGCCTGTTCACGCCATCTTGCGCAGCGCGAAGCGCTGCAGCTTGCCGGTCTCCGTGCGCGGCAGCGCATCCACGAACTCGATGGCGCGGGGGTACTTGTAGGGCGCGATGCTGGCCTTGACGAACTGCTGCAGGGCAGCGGTCAGCTCGCTGCCGGCCTCGTAGCCCGGCTTGAGCACCACGAAAGCCTTCACGACCTGGCCGCGCTCGTCGTCGGGCGCGCCGACCACGCCGCACTCGGCCACGGCCTCATGGCGCAGCAGGGCGTCCTCGACTTCCGGGCCGGCGATGTTGTAGCCCGCGGAAACGATCATGTCGTCGTTGCGCGCCTGATAGAACAGATAGCCGTCATCGTCCTGCAGAAAGGTGTCGCCGGGCAGGTTCCAGCCGTCCTGCACGAAGCGGCGCTGGCGTTCGTCCGCCAGATAGCGGCAGCCCGTGGGGCCCTTGATGGCCAGGCGGCCCACCGTGCCGTTGGGCACCGGCTTCATTTCGTCGTCCACGATCTGCGCCACATACCCCGGCACGACGCGGCCGATCGCGCCGCGGCGCACGGACTCGGGCGGGCTGGACACGAACACGTGGATCATTTCCGTGCCGCCGATGCCGTCGATCATCTCGATGCCGGTGGCTTCCTTCCAGAGCTGGCGCGTGGCGTCGGGCAGGGCCTCGCCGGCGGAAACGCTCTTCTTCAGCGAAGCAATATCGAACTTGCCGACCAGCGCCGCCATCTGCCGGTAGAAGGTCGGCGCCGTGAAGACGATGGTGGCGCGGAATTCCTGGATCAGTTCCAGCAGGCTTTCCGGCGACAGCTTTTCCGCCAGCACCGTGCTGGCGCCCACTCGCAGCGGGAAGCACAGCAGGCCGCCCAGGCCGAAGGTGAAGGCCAGCGGCGGCGTGCCGCAGAAGATGTCGTCCGCGGTCGGCTTGATGACGTGCTTGGGAAACAGGTCGCACATCGCCAGCACGTCGCGGTGAAAGTGCATGCAGCCCTTGGGCGCGCCCGTGGTGCCGCTGGTGAAGGCGATCAGGCAGACATCGTCGGCGGACGTGTCGCAGGCGTCGAAGGCGTCCGGCTTGGCCGCGGTCAGCGCGTCCAGCGCGTCGGGCGCGGCGTCGTTGAAGTACATGACTTTCGACAGCGCGGGACAATGATGCTCGTGCCCGGCCTGCGCGCAGAAATCCGCCTCGTCCCTCAGGCGGACGTCGCACAGCACCGCCTGCACTTGCGCCTTCTCGATGATCTGCTTGAGCTCTTTGGCCCGCAGCAGCGGCATCGTGGGCACGGTGACCAGGCCCGCTTTGACCGCGGCCAGCCAGGACGCGGCCATCATGGGATTGTTCGGCCCGCGCAGCAGCAGGCGGTTGCCGGGCACGAGGCCCATGTCTTCGGTCAGCACGCGGGCGATGCGGTTGCTCAATGCGGCCAGCTCGCGATAGGTCATCACGGCCGGCTTGCCCTCCTGGCGCCAGCGCAGCGCAATGCGGTCGCCGTAGCCGCGCCCGACCATGGCGTCCACCAACTCGACGGCGCAATTGAAACGCTTGGGATAGGCCACGTCGGGACCATCGAGCAGGAACTCTGGCCATTGTTCGCCCGGGGGCAGATTGTCCCGGGCGAAAGTGTCGATGTGGGCGGATGCTTCCATGAAATTCCCCTTGGCTAATGCGGTGTTGTTGCTTGCCTGGACGCCGGAGCGCGGCGGCTCTCTTACGCCTTCAGCAGTTCACGGGCGATGATCAACTTCTGCACTTCGGTGGCACCTTCGTAGATACGCAGCGCTCTGATTTCCCTGTAAAGCTTCTCCACCGGCATCCCCGACACCACGCCCGCGCCGCCGAACATCTGCAGCGCGCGGTCGATCACGGCCTGTGCCGATTCCGTGGCCGTCATCTTGGCCATTGCCGCTTCACGCGTGGTGCGTTGCTTCTGCACGTCGCGCATCCACGCGGCGCGATACGTCAGCAGCGCCGAGGCATCGATGGCGGTCGCCATGTCGCCCAGCGCGGCTTGCGTCAGTTGCAGGTCGGCCAGGGTCTGGCCGAACATGCGGCGAGACTTGGCGCGCGCCAGGGCCTCGTCCAGCGCCCGGCGCGCAAAACCCAGCGCGGCAGCCGCCACGGAGGCGCGGAAGATGTCCAGCGTCATCATGGCCAGCTTGAAGCCCTGGCCCGCGTCGCCCAGCCGGTGCGATGCCGGGATGCGGCAGTCGTCGAACGTGATGGTGGCAAGCGGATGCGGGGCGATCAGGTCGATACGCTCGCTGATCTCGAATCCGGGCGTGCCGGCATCGACCACGAAGGCGCTGATGCCGCGCGCGCCGGGCGCTTCGCCGGTACGGGCGAAGACGCAATAGAAGTCCGCGATGCCGCCGTTGGAGATCCAGGTCTTGGCGCCGTTCAGCACATAGTGGTCGCCATCGAGCCTGGCCTCGCACACCAGCGCGGCGACGTCCGACCCCGCGTCGGGCTCGGACAGCGCGAAGGCGGCGATGGCCTCGCCCCGCGCCACGCGCGGCAGGTAGCGCTGGCGGACCTCGTCCGATCCCATGAGCGAGATCGCGCCGCTGCCCAGCCCCTGCATGGCGAACGCGAAGTCCGCCAGCCCTTCATGGCGGGCGAAGGTTTCGCGCAGGATGCAGACAGCGCGCGAATCCACCTCGGGCAGCGCGCCGCCCCAGGCTCCGCCTGGCCCGCCGGCCACCGCGTAGCGCAGCCAGCCGGCCTGGCCCATGGCCTTCACCAGTTTCTTGCACGCCGCGTCGGCGTCATGGTGGTCGACGTCGCCCAGCGATTGCTCGCACCAAGCGTTGACCTCGCGCGCAAGCTTGCGGTGCGCGTCGTCGAAAAAGGGCCAATCCAGCCAGCTCATGTCACTCATCTAGATTCCTCATCGCATCCAACCATTTCGATCCCGGGTTCCTGCACCCTATCGGGGCCGCGCGGATCCGGCTCCGCCGGTCCGCCGCCGGCACCCCCTTGAAGGGGAAGCGCCGCAGGCGCTTCGGGAGTGGGCCATCAGTCCCCCTGGAACACCGGCTTTTGCTTTGCCACGAAGGCCTCGTAGGCGCGATGGAAATCCCGCGTCTGCATGCAGATCGCCTGGGCTTCGGCTTCGGCCTCGATAGCTTCGTCCACGCCCATGTTCCATTCCTGGTGCAGCAGCTTCTTGGTAACGCCATGGGCGAACGTCGGGCCCGCGGCCAGTTGCGCGGCCAGCGTCTGCGCGGCATCGGCCAGCGCGCCGGACTCGTGCAAGGCATTGAAGAAGCCCCAGCTGGCGCCCTCTTCCGCCGTCATGGCGCGGCCCGTGTACAGCAGCTCGGACGCGCGGCCCTGGCCGATCATGCGCGGCAGCAGCGTGCAGGCGCCCATGTCGGCGCCGGCCAGGCCTACCCGCGTGAACAGGAAGGCCGTGCGCGCCGCGGGCGTGCCCAGGCGCATGTCGGACGCCAGCGCGACCATCGCACCCGCGCCAGCGCAAACGCCGTCGACCGCCGCCACAATGGGCTGCGGGCAGGCGCGCATGGCCTTGACCAGGTCGCCCGTCATGCGCGTGAAGTCCAGCAGTTCGGGCATGGACATCTTGGTCAGGGGGCCGATGATTTCGTGGACGTCGCCGCCCGAGCAGAAGTTGCCGCCCGCGCCCGTCACCACGACGACCTTGATGTCGGTGGCGTACACCAGCGACCGGAACAGGTCCCGCAGCTCGGCATAGGAGTCGAACGTCAGCGGGTTCTTGCGCTCGGGACGGTTCAGGGTGACCGTGCCGACCTTGCCGTCGGCCGACACCTGCCACAGGAACGTCTTCGCCTGGTAAGCGGCGAACGGGCGCTTGTGGTGCTTCATGGTGTGTTCTTCGGGCTGGGTGCTCATGGTGTCTCCATTCGTGGATCTTCGGGATGGGTGGGGCGCCGGCCTCAGCCGGTCATCACTTCGCCGCCGTCGACGGCAATGGCCTGGCCGTTGACGGAGGCCGAGGCCGGCAGGGCCAGCCAGGCAACCGTTTCAGCCACTTCCTCGGGCTGCACCAGGCGGCCCTGCGGGTTGCGTTCGGCCAGCTTGGCGCGGGCGGCTTCCGGGGTCATGCCGGTCTTGTCGACGATGTTCGAGACCGCCCCGCGCACGATGTCGGTTTCGGTGTAACCGGGGCAGACGGCATTGACCGTGACGCCCTTCTGTGCGGTTTCCAGCGCCAGCGAGCGGGTCAGTCCCACCACGCCGTGCTTAGCCGCGCAATAAGCGCTGACGTAGCCATAGCCGATCAGGCCGGCGGTGCTGGCTACGTTGATAACCCGCCCCCATTTTTCTTTCAGCATGCCCGGCAAGGCGGCCTGGATGCAGTGGAACGTGCCGGTCAGGTTGACGGCGATCATGGACTGCCACAAGGCGAAATCCGTGCGGTCGAAGCGTTCGCTGACCGCCTGGCCGGCGTTGTTCACGAGCACCAGCACCGGCCCGAATTCCGCTTCGGCCTGGGCGAAGGCCGTCCGCACCGACGCCTCGTCCGCGATGTCGGCGCTGACGGCCTGCACCTGCCCGAGGCTGGCCAGGCTGTCAGCCGCCGCGTCCAGCGCCGCGCCGTCGCGGCCCAGGAGCGTGACGCGGGCGCCGCGCTGCAGCAGCGCCCGGGCGCAGGCCAGCCCGATGCCGCGGGCGCCGCCCGTCACCAGGGCATGGCGCCCGGCCAAGGGGTGCAGAGTTGCATTCATTTGATGTCCAGTTGCGCCATGGCGGCGGCGCGTTCGAAATTGGTTTCCAGCTGGCGCTTGCCGGCGAAGTACTGATTCGGCCACGTTACGTCACGGTAGCCCACCCGCGCCGCTTCGCGTAGCGTCCAGGAGGCGTCGGCCAAATGGGGACGCGCCAGGGCGCAGAGATCCGCGCGGCCCGAGGCGATGATGCCGTTGGCGTGGTCGGCCTCGAAAATAGCGCCCACCGCAATCGTGGGAATGCCGGCCTCGTTGCGCACGCGGTCCGCGAAGGGGGTCTGGAACATGCGGCCGTAGACGGGCTTTTCTTCCTTGCTGACCTGGCCGGACGAGCAGTCGATCATGTCGGCGCCGGCAGCCTTGAAGTGGCGCGCGATTTCCACCGCGTCGTCGGCCGTGATCCCGCCTTCCACCCAGTCGCTGGCGGAGATCCGCACCGACATGGGTTTGTTTTCGGGCCAGACGGCACGCACGGCGTGGAACACTTCCAGCGGGAAGCGCAGGCGGTTTTCCAGGCTGCCGCCGTATTCGTCCTCGCGGCGGTTGGTCAGCGGCGAGATGAAGCTGGACAGCAGGTAGCCGTGGGCGCAGTGCAGCTCCAGCCAGTCGAAGCCGGCCTGCTCGGCGCGGCGCGCGGCGGCGACGAAGTTGTCGCGCACGTCGTCCATGTCGGCGCGCGTCATGGCGCGCGGCGTCTGCGACACCCCTCCGATGTACGGCAGCGCGGACGCGGACATCAGCGGCCAGTTGCCCTCGGCCAGCGGATGGTCGATCTTCTGCCAGCCCAGCTGCGTGGAGCCCTTGCGGCCGGCGTGGCCCAGCTGCATGCCGATGCGGGCGTCGCTGTTGCCATGCACGAAATCGACGATGCGGGTGAAGGCCTTGCGCTGCTCGTCGTTCCAGAGGCCGGGGCAGCCCGGGGTGATGCGGCCGTCCGGCGACACGCAGGTCATTTCCACCATGACCAGGCCGGCGCCGCCCATGGCGCGGGCGCCCAGGTGGACGAGGTGGAAGTCGCCCGGGACGCCGTCGGTGCAGGAGTACATGGCCATCGGCGAAACCAGGATGCGGTTCTTGAGCCGCACGCCGCGCACCGTGAAGGGCGTCAGCATGGGCAGGGCCGGACGCTCGCCCGGCGCCGTGGCGGCGCCCGCGTGTTCCGCGATCCAGCGCTCGAAGCCTTCCAGCCAGGCCGGGTCGCGCAGGCGCAGGTTCTCGTGCGAGATGCGCTGCGAGCGGGTCAGCAGCGAATAGGCGAACTGCTCGGGCTCCAGATCGGCGTAGCGCGCGACGTTTTCGAACCATTCGGTGGAGTTGCGGGCGGCGTTCTGGATCTTCAGCACTTCCACGCTGCGCACTTCCTCGTAGTGCTTCAGGCCGGCTTCGACGCTGCCTTCGGCGCCGCTCAGGCAGCGCGCCAGCTCGATCGCATCCTCCAGCGCCAGCTTGGTGCCGGAGCCGATCGAGAAGTGGGCGGTGTGGGCGGCGTCGCCCATCAGCACGACGGGCACGCGGCGCTGGCCACGGGCGGTTTCCAGCGAGTTCCAGTGCACCCAGGTGTTGCAGATGACGCGCGGAAAACGGATCCAGATGGCCGAGCCGCGCAGGTGCGACGCGTTGCTGACCAGCGGATTGCCGTCCAGCCACGGCGCGAACAGCTTTTCGCAATAGGCGATGCCCTCTTCCTGGCTCATCTGCTCGATGCCGGCGGCCTGCCAGGTTTCCTCGGGCGTTTCCACGATGAACGTGGACATGCCGTTTTCATAGCGGTAGGCGTGGGCCTGAAACCAGCCGTGCTCGGTCTGCACGAAGGCGAACGTGAAGGCGTCGAACACCTTCTTGGTGCCCAACCAGACGAAGCGGCAGCGGCGCTGGTCGATATCGGGGTGGAACGTATCCGCGTAGCGGGTGCGGATCTGGCTGTTGATGCCGTCCGAGGCAATGACCAGGTCGGCGTCGTAGTCGCGGGCGATGGCCTGGTCGTCCTGCACGAAGTTCTCGAACACCAGCTTGACGCCCACGTCCTCGCAGCGCGCCTGCAGGATGTTCAGCAGCTTCTTGCGGCCGATGCCGATGAAGCCGTGGCCGCTGCTGCGCATGCTGCGGCCCTTGAAGTGGATGTCGATGTCGTCCCAGTGGTTGAAGGCGTCGCCAATGGTCTGGGCGGAGACGGGGTCGGCTTCGCGCAGGTTCTGCATGGTGGCGTCGGAGAACACCACGCCCCAGCCGAAGGTGTCGTACGGGCGGTTGCGCTCGATCACGGTGACTTCGTTCTCGGGGTTCTGCAGCTTCATGAGCAGACCGAAATACAGACCGGCGGGACCGCCGCCAATGCAGGCTATTTTCATTGCCGTATACGCTCCGTGGTACGCGACAACCGCTCTGTATTCCTGGAGCTGGGGCCGCAGAGATTTAAACCTTGATAGTTTAGGCTTGAAATATATACCTGACCGGGGTGGGTTGCAAATGGGGAAAGTATCTAGATCGGTGGGGGTTTAAATGGGGACGAGCTTTGTTGGGCGGAGGTCATTGTTGAGTTCTTGTGCCGCCCGCCGTTTTCGGCCGCCCGGGCGGCCGAAAACGGCATACGCGGTGGTGGGCGTCGGGACGGTGCGCGCTTTCGCGCATGCGGAGGATGGTGTGCTGAAGGCCGCCCAGAGTTTGGGGGATGAGCGGTGATGGGTGGCGCGCGCAGGGCAGCCGCTTGCGTAGGCAGACCCGTACGCGCGCCACCCATCCGGCGGCGGGGTTCAAGTGACGAGACGGACCGTCATCTCACACAGGTATCAGACACCAGCATCCCGCCACAATCGCGCGCAGCGCTCCCATCACGACGCAAGACGCCGCGTAAGCCTCGGGCCAGCCGCCCGCGCGGCCGGCCCGAGGCGGGCCCCGCAAGATCCTCCATCACCCCACCACCCGGGGCGAGAACCCTAAGCACCTGATCCTCCCCAGCGACCGCCAGGTTTCAACCACCAGAGCCCGTCGCGTTGGGGGCCTGGGGTGCGCGGGGCGTCGATAAGCCCAAGGGAATCCGTAGGGAAGGCCGAAGGCCTGGACGAGGATGACGCAGGGGAAGTCCGGAGCGAAGGCTCCGGACCGCAATCGTGGCCCCGCGCACCCCAGGCCCCCAACGCGGCGGGCGTCTCAAGAACTCAAACAACAGCCCCCAAGCACAAGCCCCTAAGGCCTCCCCCGCATCCACGCTTCCAGGTCATCCGCCGGCAACGGCGGAGAAAACAAAAACCCCTGCCCCGCCGCGCAACCCTGTTCGATCAGGAACCGCCGCTGCTCTTCGTTTTCCACGCCCTCGGCCACCACCGGCAAGCTCAGGCTTTCGCCGATGCGAATGACGGCGCTGGTCAGCGCGCGGGCGGCATCGTCGCTTTCCAGGCCCTGGACGAAGCTGCGGTCCAGCTTCAATTCATCCACGATCAGGCGCCGCAAGTGCCCAAGGCTGGAATACCCTGTGCCGAAATCGTCCATCGACAGGCGCACGCCCAACCGGTGCAGCTCGGCGATCGTCCGCAGCGTGCCGGCGGTGGCGTCGAGCACCACGCCTTCGGTGATCTCCAGCATCAGGTCCGCCGGCGCCAGGCCGAACTCGGCCAGGATCGCCTCTATCATCCGCGGCAGGTTCAGATTGTGGAAATTCGTCGCCGACAGGTTGACGGATACCGACGGCACCCGCAGCCCCTTGCCGCGCCAGATCGCCAATTGCGAACACGCTTCGCGCAGGGCCCAGTCGCCCAGGCCGCCGATCAGCCCGCATTCCTCGGCCAGGGGCACGAAGCGCGCGGGGGAAATATCGCCCAGGGTCGGATGGCGCCAGCGCGCCAGCGCCTCCACCCCGTACAGGGTGCCGTTCTTCAGGCCGACCTGCGGCTGGTAATGCAGACGCAGCGCCTTTGCCTCCAGCGCGTCGCGCAGCGCGGCCTCCAGGGCCAGTCTTTCCTGCGCCTGCCGGTTCATCTCGGCGCTGAAGAAGGAAATGCGGTTGCGCCCCGCCGTCTTGGCCTGGTACATCGCCATGTCGGCGTGGCGCAACAGCGTGTCCATGTCGCGCCCGTTCTCGGGGAACACACTGATGCCGATGCTGACGGACGGATTCAGCGTGATGCCGCCCACCGAGAACGGCTGGGCCAGCGCCACCAGAACGTGCTCGGCCGCCGCGGTCAGGCGGCCATGCTCGAAGTCCGGCATCAGCATCACGAATTCGTCGCCCGACAGCCGGCCCACGATGTCGGCGGCCCGCGCCAGCCGGCGCAGGCGCTGTGCCACGTCGCGCAACAAGGCGTCGCCGATGGGATGGCCGAGCGTGTCGTTGACCTGCTTGAAGCGGTCCAGGTCCAGGAACAGCACCGCCACGCGCTTGCGTTCCGGTTCGGCGCGCGCGATGGCCTGTTCGGCCTGCGCCAGCAGCAGGTTGCGGTTGGGCAGGCCCGTCAGCTCGTCATAGAACGCAAGCTGGCGGATGCGGGCGCGGGCCTCTTCGCGTTCCAGCGCCAGGGCGCACAGGTAGACGCAGACGTCCACCAGCCGGTGGTGGAAATCGTCGGGCAGGCGGCGCTCGCGGAAATAGAACGCGAAAGTCCCGATCACGCGGCCGTCGCTCGACTTGATGGGCGAGGACCAACAAGCCTTGATGTCCTCCGGCAGCGGCATGTCGCGGTAGCCGTCCCACAGCGGGTCGGTGGCGATGTCCGGCACGATCACGGGGCGGCCGAGGAAGGCGGAGGTGCCGCAGGCGCCCGCTTGCGGGCCGATGGGTGCGCCGTCCAGCGCCTCGGCGTAGGCGGCGGGCAGGCTCGGCGCAGCCAGCGGCCGCAGCAGCCCCGCGTCGTCCACGCGCAGCACGCTGGCCGTCACTTCGGGCGCCAGGCGCTCCACCTCGCGGCACACCATGTTCATGACCTCGACCACCGAGGCCTCGTTGACCATGGCCTGCAGCACGCGGCGCTGCAGCACCTCGTGCACCTTGGTGGGGGTGATGTCGGTCAGCACGTCCACGATGTTGACCAGCGTGCCGCGGTCGTCGAATACGGAGTTCGCCATCACGGACACCCATAGCGGCCGCCCCGCCCGGTCGTAGACCAGCACGTCCTTGTGATACCCCTCGCGGCAGGCGATGCGGCGGTCCAGTTCCTCCCGGGTGCCGCCATCCGGCCTGCCGCCGGACAGCAACTCGCCCAGTTCCTGGTCCACCGCGTCACTGCGGGAGAATCCCAGCATGCGCTTGAAACCGTCGTTCACGTAGACGATGCGGCCGTCGCGGCCCGACACGGCCACGGCGTTGCCGGTCTCGTTGATGCCCAACAGCAGGAGACGGATCTCTTCCTGGCGTTCGGCGTCCGCGATCGAGCGCCGGGAAATGACAGAAATGCGCGCGACCTCGCCCGCCTCGTCGCGTATCGGCAGGTAAGTCGCTTCAATCCACAGGAAACCGCCGCCCGTTCTGCGGTAGCGGCAGGTGCCCGAGAAGTGCCGGCCGCCCAGCAGCCGGGCCCAGATCTGCTCACCGCCGACGATGCCCTTGCCCTCGTCCAGGCTGTCGCACAGCATGTCGTGGCGCAGGGCCGGCGCCTCGTCGCGGGAATACCCCACCGCGTCCAGGAAATTGTCATTGGCGCGCACCAGGGCGCCAGCGACGTCGAAGTCGAACAGGAGCAGCGCCCGATCCATCGACGTCAGGTAATTGCCCGCGCTCCAAGCGGCGCCTTGCGGCCCCGCGGCGAAAGCGCCTGGATAAGAATCAAGCATATGGGGCTCCATGCCGGATAACAGCTGATCCGGTTTCATTCAACGCTTGGGAAAACCCAGGGCGACACGGTCACGGCCGTCTTGCTTGGCGAGATACAGCGCCTGGTCCGCGCGGCTGAGCGTTTCCGAAAAAGTCTCTCCCAATTGGTGATACGCCATGCCGATGCTGATCGTCATTCTCAACACGCCCTCGCCCGCGGCGACCGTCAGCGCGCGCACGGCGCCGACCAGACGGTCCATGACGCGCTGAGCCGCCTCTGACTGCGTGCTGGGCAGCAGCACCAGGAATTCCTCGCCGCCCCAGCGGCCGCACAGGTCGTACTCGCGCAGATTCTTGCCCAGCACGCCGGCCAGCTCGACCAGCGCGCGGTCGCCTGTTTCGTGGCCGTAGCGGTCGTTGACCGACTTGAAGTGGTCCACGTCCAGCATGGCCACGACGAAGCTCTCGCCGCCCCGGGACGCGCGCTGGACCTCCTGCTTGATCATTTCCATCAGCGCGCGCCGATTCAGCAGCCCGGTCAGCGGATCGCGGTTGGAGGTTTCCAGCAGCGCGACGTTCAGATCGCGCATCATGCTCTGATAATGGTCCGAGATCCGCGCAATGCGGGTCAGCCGGCGCAACTGCCGGTCGAACCGGTCGCACAGTCCCAGCTCGCGCTCGTGCGCCATGGTCTGGTAGGCGTCCGACAGCTGGGTCACGCGTTCGATCCGCGCCATCTGCTCCGCGGTGTGCCGCCACAGCGCTTCCAGCGCCTCGCGCAGCGGATGGCCTTCATAGGCCGGGTCCGCCAGCAGCGCGGCGATGCGTTTGTCCAGCTGGGCGGCGTCCAGTTTCATTGGCGGCCGACGACCGAAAAGGGAAAGGTGCAGTCTTCCTTGAATTCCTCGGCCAGCTCTCCCACCCGCTCATTGCGCATGTCGTAGTACCAGGTCACGCTGACCTCGCGGCCCTTGCCGTGCGCCGCCTCCAGCACATCGAAAATATCCATGACGGACTTGATGCTGCTGGTGTTCAGGTAGAGAAGTTCCAGCTCCAGCTTCAGCGGGGCCGCGCTGCCCAGCAGATAGGCTTCGACCCACTCGATGACCGGGCCGAACAGTTCGAAGGAATTCTCGGGATAGGAGTCTCCGCGCATCGCCAGCACGCCGGCGGCAGCATCGGCGTCGATGGCGGGCGTGGACTGGGTCCCGGGAATATTCAGGTCTTTCATCAATTGCTCCGAAAATATTGCTTGGGTGCGCATGCCTTCAAATCACGACGCTCAGGCTGAAGAACGCCTGCCCCGCGCCCGCGGCGGGGGTCAGGCTGGCATCCAGCGGAGCGCCGGCGCGGCGCGCGATGTCGATCAGCCCCAGGCCCGCGCCCGAGGCAACGCCCTGGGTGCGCGGCTTGTGCAGCTGCTGCTTGTATTCGGCCTTCAGGGAGGGCTTGTCCAGCGCCGCCAGTTCCTGGATGCGCGCAACCAGGAGCTGGCCGTCTTCGGCCTTGACCAGGTTGCCCGCGGACACCACGTAGCGGCTATCGTCGCGGCGGCCGATCACCACGGTGGCCGATGCGTCCACGTCGCCGTTCAGCGCCGCGTACTGGCGGATGTTCTGGATCATCTCGATGTAGACCGAGAACACATCCATGGCTTCCGCCGGCCGCGCATGTTCGGCATTCAGGTAGTTCTTGAGCGCATTGCCGATTTCCTCGATCAGGCTGCGGGAAATGGGGCCGTTGAAACACAGCAAGGTGCGGTTCTGGTTGAATCGTTCACCCAATGCGTAGAGATCGGAGGCATTCATGGAGGTTACGCCCTGATAACGTTTATTCGAAACGAAATGACAGCAAGGTGATGTCGTCACGCTGTGGCCGTCCGCCCTGGTACTCCGCCAGGGCCTGGGTAAAGGCGGCCGCCTGCTCGGTTAACGGCTGGCGCGCATGCCTCTTGAGCATTCCGGCGAAACGCGTGTTGCCGAAACCGAAGCCATGCTCGCCGCCTGCCTGGTCCAGGAACCCGTCCGTGGCCAGGTAATAAGTCCAGCCGGGTTCCAGATCCAACGCGATGTTCTCGTATGTTTCTGTGCGCTTGTCGCCCAGCGCCCGCCTGCCGCCGGGCACCTCGCGCAGGACGTCGCCGTTGCTTGCGTACAGGCTGATCTTGGCGCCCGCGTACAGCAGCCGGCCGGCTTGGCGGTCAATATATACCAGGCCCGCATCCGTGTTGGTAGCAAGCGCCCGCGGCAATTGCGCGTCCGCAAGCATGGCCCGGATCGCGCTGTCGGTGCGGCCCAGGATGGCGGCCGGATCGGCCGGCCCGACCTCGGTGATCGCCAGGTCGATGGCGGCGCGGGCCAGCATGGTCATCAGGGCCCCCGGCACGCCGTGGCCGGCGCAGTCCATGATGCCCAGCAGGCAGTTGGCGCCGTCGGAGCGGAACACGTAGAAATCGCCGCCCACCACATCGCGCGGCTTCCACAGCACGAAATGATGCGCTCCCAGCGACTGGGTCAGCTGGCGGTCCGGCAGGATGGCGCGCTGGATCAGGCTGGCGTAGTCGATGGAATCGTCGATCTTCTTGTGGGCGGCGGCCATGGCGCGGTTGGCGTCCTCGAGCTCGGACGTGCGCTCGCGCACCTTGGTTTCCAATTCAGCCGTATGCTGGCGCACCTTGTCGGCCATGACCCCGAAGGCGCGGCTGAGATCGCCGATCTCGTCCTGGCCGCCCGGCGGCAAGCGCACGTCGTAGCTGCCGTCGGCGATCGCCCGCGCCGACTGCTGCAGGCGGCGCAAGGGACGCAGCATCAGCCGTTCGATGGCGTAGCCGAAGCACAGGATCATCGCCGCGAACAGCACCACCAGGCCGATCGCCGCCGGCCAGAGCCAATCCGTGTCCAGCACGCGCGCGGCGCCCAGGTCCACCACGGTCAGCACGTGCCAGTGCAGTTCGGGCATGTAGGCCACGGACACCAATTGGCGGATGCCGTCCATCGTCACCCAGGCGGACTGCACCGACTGCGGGTCGGCCTGGGCCGCCTTCATGGCGGCGGCCAGCCCGTCCCGGCCCTGCCCGCCGTCCAGCAGGTTGAACACCATGCCGCGGCCATCGCCCGCGCCGCCCGCGCCCGAGTTGTAGGCGATGAGCGAGGCGTCCATGTGCGCCTGGATGGCACCTTCGGTGTCGACGATGATGGGCGTGACGCCCGGCTGACCGCTGTTGACGAAGTCGTGCAGGAAGCCGCCCACGTCCAGCGCCGAGCCGGTCAGGCCCAGGACCCGGTCGCCGTCGCGCACCTGGACGTTGATCCAGACCTTCGTGGTCTTCAGCTTCAGGTCCGGATTGACGTTGATGTTGTACTTGGCGGGAGACTTCAGCGTCAGGTAGAACCAGCCGTCGTCGGCGGCCGTCCTGCTGAGCGTGTAGCGCGGCGTCTCGGACAGGGGCTGGTCATCGTTGAAGTAGTAATTGCCCGACGCGGCGCTAGCGATGAAGTAGGCCTGGCCCAGCAGATCCCGGCGGTAGCCGTCGGCTTCGCGGAAGAACAGCTCGCGCGCGGCGGGATCGCTTTCGTGGCGCAGCCAGCGGCGCGTCACCTCGCTGTCGGCCAGCCGCAGGGACAGGGCCAGTTCGCGCGATACCGGCGCCAGGATGCGCTGACGGTTCAATTGCGTGAAATTGTCGGCAAATGCCCGCCCGAAGTGCTCCCGGACGCCGTCCAGCACCTGCCATCCGATCAAGGCCGCGGGCGCCAGGGCGACCAAGCATGCCAACAACAGCGCCATCAACGATTTTCTGCGCAAACCCCATTTCGCCATGCGAAGTCTTCCTGACAACTTGAATAAGACGCAACATGCGTAAAACGGGGACACGCACGCGGACCGCGGCCGTGGAACCGGCCCCTCGCCGCGCTGTCGCCCCGCCTCTCCGGCCATGAGCCTGCTGCGGGCGTACCCACGCGGCACGTCCGGCGCACAAGTGTAGATAACAGTGGATCCAATTGAAACAGGCGAAAACGAGTGTAAGCACTCGATCCGCCATAAGTTTCACCGTTGCAATGTAAATGCCGGTTTATTGCGATTTATATCAACACGACTGGCGCGCGCCGGGCCGGATTGCGGCTTTCCCGCTACACGCCCAGGTAACGCTCCCAGAGGCCGCGATCGGCGTCCAGGGCTTGGGAATCGCCCGTCCACACCACCTTGCCGCGTTCCAGGATCACGTGGCGGTCGGCCAGGCTCAACAGCCGCTCGACATATTTGTCGATGACCAGGATGGTCTGCCCCGCCTGGCGCAGCCGCGCCAGGCAGTTCCAGATTTCCTCGCGGATCTTGGGCGCCAGGCCTTCGGTGGCCTCGTCCAGGATCAGGAGCCGCGGATTGGTGACCAGGGCTCGGCCGATGGCAAGCATCTGCTGCTCGCCGCCCGAGAGCTGGTTGCCCATGTTGCGCGCGCGCTCGTGCAGGCGGGGGAAGAGTTCGAATACCCGTTCCGGCGTCCAGGGCTCGCCGATGTCCGGGTTGCGCGCCGCCACGAAGGCCGTCAGGTGCTCGCGCACCGTCAGGTTGGGGAAGCACTGCCGCCCCTCCGGCACGATAGCCATGCCGACCCGCGCGATGCGGTCCGGGCTCCAGCCGCTGATGTCCTGCCCCGCGAAATGGATCTTGCCGCCGCGCAGGGGCAGCTGGCCGAACAGGGTGCGCAGGAGCGTGGTCTTGCCCATGCCGTTGCGGCCGAGAAGGGTCACGACCTGGCCCGCGCCGATCTCCAGGTCCACGCCGAACAGCACCTGGCTGGCGCCGTAGCCGCTCTTGGCCGATTCGATGGTCAGCATCACGCGGTCTCCTCGTCGCCCAGGTAGGCTTGGCGCACCTCGGGGTTGGCGCGGATCTCGTCCGGCGTGCCCGTCGCGATGACGCGGCCATACACCAGCACCGACAAGCGGTCGGCCAGGCGGAACACCGCCTGCATATCGTGTTCCACCAGCAGCATGGCGGCGCGTCCCCGCATGGATTCGATCAGTTCGGTCAGGCGGACGGTTTCGTCCGGCCCCATGCCCGCCATAGGTTCGTCCAGCAGCAGCACCCTGGGCCGCGCAGCCAGCGCGAGCGCGAATTCCACTTTGCGCTGTTCGCCGTGCGGCAGCGTGCCGGCCGGCCGTTCCAGCAGGCTGGCGTCGATAGCGCATTCCCGCGCCAGCTCGCGCGCCTGCTCGTACAGCGCGGACTCCGCCGCGCGCGGCTTCCAGAAACGGAAACTGCTGCCCGCGTGCGCCTGCACCGCAAGCACCAGGTTGTCCAGCACATTGGACTGCTTGAAGATATTGGTGATCTGGTAGGACCGCGACAAGCCGGCGGACACGCGCTGGTGCGCGGTCATGCCCGTCACGTCGCGGCCGCCCACGGTCAGCGTGCCCGAATCCGACGACAGTGTGCCGGACAGCAGATGGATCAGCGTGGACTTGCCCGCCCCGTTGGGGCCGATCAGGGCATGGATCTCGCCCGGGTCCAGCGACAGCGACACATTGTCGGTGGCGACCAGCGCGCCGAAACGGCGCACCAGCCCCGAAGCCTGCAGGGCCGGGGTTACGGAAGCGTTCATGATCCCACCTTGCCGGATTGCGGCGCGGCGCGGCCGCAGAATATCGGGCCGAACAGCCCGACCAGGCCGCGCGGCGCGCCGAACACCACGCACAGCAGCAGTACGCCCAGGGGCAGGTGCCAGTACTCGGTCCACAGGCGCAGCACTTCCTCCAGCGTCAGCATCACGACGGCGCCCGCCACTCCGCCATAGCGCAGGCCGATGCCGCCCACCAGCACCATGATCAGCAGGTTGGCCGACTGGGTCCAGTGCATCAGGCTGGGCGAGATGAAGAGGTTGTGGTTGGCCAGCAGCGCGCCGGCCAGCCCGGCCACGGCGCCGCTCAGCGTGAAGGCCGTGAGCTTGATGCGGTAGACCGGATAGCCCATGGACTCCATGCGCGACTCGTTCTCGCGGATGCCCTGCAGGGCCGTGCCGAAGCGCGAGGCCACCACGCGCCCGAACACCCACATGATCAGCGCGAACAGGGCCAGTACCAGGTAATAAAAGCTCGTGTCATGGGCCAGGTCGATGCCGGGCAGGCTGGAGTAGCCCGGCAGGTTCAGCCCGTCTTCCCCGCCGTACTGGCGCAGCGAAATGAAGATGTAGAACAGCATCTGCGCGAACGCCAGCGTGATCATGATGAAGTACACGCCGCGGGTGCGCAACGAGATCGCCCCGGTAATACACGCCAGCACCGCGGCCAGCAGCATGGCGGCCGGCCAGACGATCAGCGCCGAGGTGACGCCCGACATGGCCAGGATGCCCACGGCGTAGGCGCCCGCGCCGAAGAACGCCGCGTGCCCCAGCGCCACCATGCCGCCGTAGCCCAGGATCAGGTTCAGGCTAGTCGCGGCCAGCGCGTAGATCAGCACGCGCCGCACGAAGGAAATATAGAAGTCCAGGCCCAGGGCGGGCGCCACCAGGGGGAACACTGCCAGCGCGGCCAGCAGGGCCACGGTCCAGATTGCGGATCTCATGGTCAGGACCTGTCGACACTGGCGTTGCGGATGCTTGCCGTGGTTGCGCCACGGCTGCGCTTCGCGCCTTGATAGGCGCTCGTTTGGGTACTCATGCGTGGCTCCTTTTAGTGTCCACAGGCCCTAGCCCCGCGCCGGAAAGAGGCCGGACGGCCGGAACACCAGCACCGCCGCCATCAACACATAAATGGCAATGGCGGCCAGCGTCGGTCCGACGCTGGAGGCCACGGCCGGCGAAAAGACCTGGCGCAGCAGCATCGGCAGGAAGGCCCGCCCCGCCGTGTCCACCATGCCCACCAGCAGCGCGCCGACGAAGGCGCCGCGGATCGAACCGATGCCGCCGATGACGATGCACACCAGCACCAGGATCAGGATTTCCTCGCCCATGCCCACCTGCACCGAAGTCAGCGGGCCCAGCAGGGCGCCGGCCGCCGCGGCCAGCATGGCGCCCAGTGCGAACACGCCCAGGAACAGCATCGGCACGCGTACGCCCATCAGGGTGGCCATCTGGCGGTTGGAGGCGCCGGCCCGCACCAGGACGCCCGCGCGGGTGCGGGTCACGAACCAGTACAGCCCCGCCGCCGCGGCCACGCCGAACACGATGATCATGAGGCGGTAGGCGGGATAGAGCAGGTCGGGCAACAGGCGCACCGGCCCGGACAGGGCGGCCGGCATATTCAGCATGACCGGGGCCGGACCCCAGATCATCTTGACCAGGTCGTTGGCGATGAGAATGACAGCGTAGGTGCCCAGCACCTGGGCCAGGTGGTCGCGCAGCGCCAGGCGGCGGATCAGCACGAGTTCCAGGATCACGCCGACCAGCCCGGTGGCGACGGCCGCCACCAGGACGGCGGCGGTGAAAGAACCCGTGCGCTGCATGGTTTCGGCGGCCACATAGGCGCCGGCCATGTAAAGCGAGCCGTGAGCCAGATTCATGATGTCCATGATGCCGAACACCAGGGTCAGCCCGGCCGCGATCAGAAACAACATTAACCCAAACTGCAGACCGTTCAGCAATTGCTCGACGATCAGCGTAAACGTCATGAAGACTTCTCCCTGCCGCGAATTGCCGATGGCCTAGTTCACGGCCTAATCATTAAAGCCATCTGATTGCGCATCGCGTCCGGGCACCAGGCACGGCGCATGCAGCGGTGTCACCCGATCCGGATGCCGCGGATCCGGCTCCGCCGGTCCGCAGGCATGCCCCCTTGAGGGGGAAGCGCGCAGCGCTTCGGGGGTGGGCTTCCCCCTACAACTTGCAGTCGCCGACGTAGACGTCCTGGTACTTGTCGAACACCTTGCCCACCAATTTGTTGGTGACGCGGCCGCTGCCGTCCTTTTCGACGACGCGCAGGTAGTAGGCCTGGATCGGATAGTGGTTCTTGCCGTAGGTGAAGCTGCCGCGCACCGAGGGGTAGTCGGCCTTTTCCAGCGCCTTGATGACGGCGGCGCGGTCCGATGCCTTGCCGCCGGCCTGCTTGACGGCGGCGTCCATGGCCATGATCACGTCATAGGACTGGGCGGCGTAGACCGAGGGATAGCGGCCGTTGTATTCCTTGCGGAAAGCCTCGACGAAGGCCTTGTTCTGCGGCACGTCCAGGTCATGCGCCCACTGCGCCGTGTTGTACATGCCCAGCATCGGGTCGCCCACGGCCTGGATCACGTCCTCGTCGGCCGAGAAGCCCGGGCCGATCAGCTTGACGCTCTGCGACAAGCCGGTGGACACGAACTGCTTGACGAAGTTGATGCCCATGCCGCCCGGCAGGAAGATGTAGACGGCATCGGGCTTGGCCGCGCGGATCTGCGCCAGTTCGGCGGCGTAGTCGATCTGGCCGAGCTTGGTGTAGACCTCGTCGCCCGGGGGGATCTTGTAGCCGCGCTTGAAGCCGGCCAGCGCGTCCTTGCCCGCCGGGTAGTCGGGGGCCATGATGAACATCTTCTTGAAGCCGCGGTCCGCCGCGACCTTGCCGGCCGCTTCATGGAAGGCGTCGTTCTGGTAGGACGTGCCGAACCAGTAGGCGTTGCACTGCGCGCCGGCGAACTGGCTGGGGCCGGGGTTGTTCGACAGGTAGGGGACCTTGGCGGCGAACAGCGCGGGGCCGACGGCCAGCGCCACGTTCGAGCCGATCGGGCCGGTGAAGAAATCGATCTTGTCGCGCTGGATGTAGCGCGTAACGAGCTGGCGGGCCTGGTCGGGGTTGCCGCCCATGTCGGTCTGCACGAATTCGGCGGGCTGCCCGCCCAGCTTGCTGCCCAGTTGTTTGATGGCCAGGTTGAAGCCATCGCGGGCTTCGGCGCCCAGCGCCGCGAAGGGGCCGGAAATGTCGTTGGCGATGCCGACCTTGATGGTATCGGCGCTGGCCAATGCCGGAACCAGGGCGGCGGCGGCCAGAAGGGAAGTGATCAAACGCATGGTGGTGTGCTCCGTGCGCGAGCCGCGCAGAGGGTGTTCTTCTTGAAGGTGCGATTCGAAGGACTTCTTGTGCCCGGCCTGCCGGCGCGTCGCGCCGCCGTCCTGAGCCACCCCGATCCCCGTTGTGCAGCATAGGGAAAGCTGGCGTGGTTCATAGTTTAGGTTTAAAGTATCCCCCAAAACAAGTCTAGGGTTTTTACCAACGGGTTTCCCAATAGCGACCGCCATGGCCACCCTTTACCGCAATTATGACCGCGCCGGACTGGACGTCCAGTACAACGCTCGCGCGACAGTACCCGACATCCAGCCGATACTCAAGAAGTACGCCGACGGCAGCGCCGAGGCGCGGCGCACGCTGGACTGCGCGCTGGACGTGCCCTTCGGCGATCACGCCGACGAAGTGCTGGATATCTTCCCGGCCGCCGGCGGCGCGCGCAACGCGCCGGTGTTCGTGTTCATCCACGGCGGCTACTGGCGCCTGCTGTCCAAGAATGACTCCAGCTGCATGGCGCCCGCCTTCACGCAGGCCGGCGCGATGGTCGTGGCGGTGAACTACTCCCTCGCTCCCGCCGTCACGCTGGACCGCATCGTGGACCAGACCCGGCGCGCCCTGGCCTGGATCCACCACCATATCGCCGAGTACGGCGGCGATCCGGCGCGCATCCATGTCTGCGGCAGCTCCGCCGGCGGACACCTGGTCGGCGCACTGCTTGCCAGCGGCTGGCATGCCGGCTACGAAGTTCCACCCGACGTGATCCGCGGCGCGGCCCCGCTGTCGGGCCTGTTCGACCTGCGCCCGCTGGTGCACACCCACGTGAACGAGTGGATGCGCATGAGCGAGGCCGACGCCATCCGCAACAGCCCCGCCCTGCAGTTGCCGCAAGCGGGCTGCCCGCTGGTGGTCAGTTACGGCGAAACCGAAACCGCCGAGTTCAAGCGCCAGAGCGACGACTACCTCGCCGCCTGGCTCGAACGCGGCTTTGCCGGGCACTACGTGCCGATGCCCGGCACGAATCATTACGACATTGTGTTAAGCCTCAACGATCCCGACAGCCCGCTGACCCGCGCCATCTTCGAGCAGATGGGTCTGGCGCCCGCCCCTCATTCCCGGTAACCCGCCATGATCAACGCCCCCGACCTGGAATCCCGTGCCGCGCCGGACGACCACCACGCGCTGCGCCTGTGGTTGCGCATGCTGACTTGCGCCAATCTCGTCGAAAGCGAGATCCGCAGCCGCCTGCGCAACGAATTCGATACCACGCTGCCCCGCTTCGACCTGATGGCGCAATTGCAGCGCGCGCCCAAGGGCATGAAGATGGGCGAGCTGTCGCGCCACATGATGGTCACGAACGGCAACATCACAGGCATCACGGACCAGCTCGAAAAGGAAGGACTGGTCGTGCGCACCAAGGTCGAATCCGACCGCCGCAGTTCGCTCATCAAGCTCACGCCGCTGGGCAGGAAGAGCTTCGCCCGCATGGCGCGCGCCCACGAAACCTGGGTCAAGTCCATGTTCGGCGACCTGCCCGAAGCCACCCGCAATGCGCTCTTCCAGGCCCTGGGCGAACTCAAGCTGCAGGTCGTGGCCACCCGGGCGTCGGCCAAGGCCTAGGACCTGCAGGCGCCAGGACGCCGGCGGCGCTGAAAACGCCCGGCGGTTTGGCGCATAATTGCCGCCATGATTCCGGTTTCCTTACCTGGCGGTAATTTCTACGTGCTGATGGCGGCTTCGCTGGCCTGCCTCTCTACGCTGCTGACCTGGCTTGCCGTCCTGGCCACCAGCCGCAGCGCCCGGCACTGGCTGGGCGACCATCGCCGCATCGGCACCACCCTGATGGCGTTCCTCGCCATCGTCGGGGCCATTTTCCCGTACCAGCAGTTCAGCCAATGGTTCTCGGCCCAGCGCGACGCGCAGGCCGATGCCGAACGCAAGGCCGTCCTGACCCAGCCCACGCTGCTGGCCGGCGTGGAGATGCCCGCCGGCACTGAACTCCGCCTGGCCGCGCCGGACGACCTGGGTTCGTTCGACCGCGCCGTCTTCCCCGAGACGCATCCGGCCCCCATCCAGGGCATTACGGCATCGCGCCTGTTCCGCTACCCCGGCAACGGCAAGCAGGCCGAAACCCTGTCGGTAGAGATCGAGCGCGACCAGGCGCTGGATGGCTGGCTGTGCGCGCATGGCCACCGGATCGAATTCGTGATGCGTGACGGCCACCCCCGCTTCGCCAGCTGCCACCTGGCCATCGGCAACACCCTGGACCAGCAACCCGTGCCCGCGGGCGCCTGGCTGAAGGTCATCGCCGGTGCCGCCGCGCCGGGCGCGGCCGGGGAAGCGCCGCGCTGGTTGTTGCGCACCGAAGGCAGCGACGCCCTGGACGTGGCCCGCCTGCCGCTGCTGAAAGTGGACATGCAGCTGGACGGCCAGCGCCGCATGCTGGCCTTTGAGGGCCTGCTGGCGCGCGAAACGGTCCTGGGCGACATGACCTATCCCCCCGGCACCCGGGTGCTGGCCGCCAATCCCGCCCTGCCGGGCGCCCAGGCGGGCGACCTGCTGTTCTCCCCGTCTCGTGGCCGTTCGGCGCGCCGCGCCGGCGGCGACGACGTGCCCGCCGGAAAATCGGTGCTGCAAGCCCCCGACGGCACCGTGCGCAGTGTGCTCGGCAACCGCGAGGCCGGCGTGCTGGACGTGGCGGCCATGCGGATCGGGCCGTGAACGCCCCGTGACGTCCCCTGCCCCGAACCGGTGGGATAATACGAAGCTTTCCCCCGCGCGCCGCCTCGCCTGGCGGCGATTCCGTCCTGCTCATTCATGAGACGAAGTCATGGCCGTTAACCTGCAGATCCCCTCCGAGTCCGAAATTTTCCCTGTTGCCGGCGTTGAAATCGGCGTCGCCGAGGCCGGCATCCGCAAAGCGAACCGACGCGACCTGACGGTGTTCCGCCTGGCCGAAGGTACCAGCGTCGCCGGCGTGTTCACGCGCAACCGCTTCTGCGCCGCCCCCGTGCAGGTCTGCCAGGCCCACCTGGCCGCCGGCGGCCCGATCAGCGCGCTGGTCATCAACACGGGCAACGCCAACGCCGGCACCGGCGAGGAAGGCCTGAAGAAGGCGCAGGACACCTGTGCCGCGCTGGGCCAGCTGCTGGGCGTGCCCGCGGCCCAGATTCTGCCGTTCTCCACTGGCGTCATCCTGGAGCCGCTGCCCCTGGACCGCCTGGTCGCCGGCCTGCCGCGCGCCATCGCCGACCTCGCCGCCGACCGCTGGTCCAGCGCCGCCCACGGCATCATGACCACCGACACGCTGCCGAAGATCTCCTCGGCCCAGGTGCAGATCGACGGCAAGACCGTTACCTTCACCGGCATCAGCAAAGGCGCGGGCATGATCCGCCCCAACATGGCCACCATGCTGAGCTTCCTGGCCACCGACGCCGGCATCGCCCAGCCCCTGCTCGCCAAGCTGGCCGTCGAGATCGCCGACGCCTCGTTCAACCGCATCACCGTGGACGGCGATACCTCCACCAATGACTCCTTCATCATCGCCGCCACCGGCAAATCCGGCGTCAATGTCAATAGCGAGTCCGACGCCGCCTACGCCGCGATCCGCGAGGCCCTGACGGCCGCCGCGCTGGAGCTGGCGACCAAGATCGTGCGCGACGCCGAAGGCGCGACCAAGTTCATGACGATCCGCGTCGAAGAGGCCGGCAACACCGAGGAAGCCCTCAAGGTGGCGTACGCCGTGGCGCACTCGCCGCTGGTCAAGACCGCGTTCTTCGCGTCGGACCCCAACCTGGGCCGCATCCTGGCCGCGGTGGGCTACGCCGGCATCGACGACCTGGACGTGTCCAACATCCGCCTGTGGCTCGATGACGTGCTGGTAGCCAAGGACGGCGGCCGCAACCCCGCCTACCAGGAAGCCGACGGCCAGCGCGTGATGAAGCAGGCCGAAATCCTGGTGCGTATCGCGCTGGGCCGCGGCCAGGTGAGCGACACGGTCTACACCTGCGACTTCTCCCACGAATACGTGTCGATCAACGCCGACTACCGTTCCTGACCCGCCCCCCAAACTCTGGACTTGAGACGTGACCGCAACCGAGTTCTCCACCCTCATCCAGCGCGCCGAGCGCGTGCTGGCTCAGCTGGAAGCCTGGCTTCCTCCCGCTCCGCCCGAGATCGACTGGAGCGCCCACGCCTTCCGCTGGCGCAAGCGCGGCTCGCGCGGCTGGTTGGATGCCGTGCGCCACGTGGCGCGCATCGACCTGGAAGACCTTCAGCACATCGAGCGCCAGAAGGCCATCATCGACCGCAACACGCAGCAGTTCATCGACAAGAAGCCCGCCAATAACGTGCTCATGACCGGCGCCCGCGGCACCGGCAAGAGCTCGCTGGTCAAGGCCATGCTTGCGGCCTACGGCGACCGGGGCCTGCGCCTGATCGAAGTGGACAAGTCCGACCTGGGCGATCTGGCCGATATCGTCGAGCTGGTGGCCTCGCGGCCCGAACGCTTCATCGTGTTCTGCGACGACCTGTCCTTCGAGGAAGGCGAAGCCGGCTACAAGGCGCTGAAGTCCGTGCTGGACGGCTCGGTGTCCGCCTCGGGCGACAACGTGCTGATCTACGCCACGTCCAACCGGCGCCACCTGATGCCGGAATACATGAGCGAGAACCTGGCGGCCAAGCACCAGCCCGACGGCGAGATCCACCCCGGCGAGACAGTCGAGGAAAAAATTTCGCTGTCCGAGCGCTTCGGCCTGTGGCTGTCGTTCTACCCTTTCAAACAGGACGACTACCTGGACATCGTCTATCACTGGCTGCGCGAGCTGGGCTGCCCGGAAGCGCAGATCGAGCCCTCGCGCACCGAGGCCCTGCAGTGGACGATCGAGCGCGGCTCGCGCTCGGGCCGCGTGGCCTACCAATTCGCGCGCGACTGGGCGGCCCGGCATGTCTGAAAAGATCGTCGACGTCGCGGCCGGCCTGATCCTGCGCCCGGACGGCATGCTGCTGCTGGGCCAGCGCCCGGAAGGCAAACCCTGGGCGGGCTGGTGGGAACTGCCGGGCGGCAAGCTCGAACCCGGCGAAACCGTGCTGGAAGCGCTGGCGCGCGAACTGCAGGAAGAAATCGGCATCCGCGTCACGCAGTCCCGCCCCTGGGTCACCTACGTGCACGCTTACCCCCACACCACGGTGCGCCTGGCGTTCTGCCACGTCACCGGTTGGGAAGGCGAGCCGCGCGGCCTGGAAAACCAGCGCCTGGAATGGGTATCGCCCGCCAACGCGGCATCGGTAGGCGACCTGCTGCCCGCCACGCTGCCTCCGCTGCGCTGGCTGCAGCTGCCCACCGCCTACGGCATCAGCGGCATCGGCTCGCGCGCCGGCGTGCCGGCCTTCCTGGCCCGGCTGGACGCGGCGCTGGCGCGCGGCCTGAAGCTGGTGCAGCTGCGCGAACCGCAATGGCCGGACGGCGTGGGCGCCAGCTCTTTGCATGAGGTGCTGCACAGCGTGCTCAAGCGCTGCCGCGCCGCCGGCGCCCGCGTTCTGATCAACAGCGCCCACCCCGCGGCATGGTGGAAAGAAGCCGACGGCGTGCATCTGCGCAGCGCCGACGCGGCCCGCCTGACCGCCCGCCCGGCCCTGCCGGCTGGCGCGCTCGTGGGCGTATCGGCCCACGACAACGCAGAAGTCGTGCATGCGCGGGAACTCGGCGCGGACTTCGCCGTGCTGGGCCCGGTTCTGGAAACGGAATCGCACCCGGGCGCCCCGACGCTGGGCTGGGAAGGCTTCGTCGCCGGCAATCGCGATGCGGGCATTCCGGTGTACGCGTTGGGGGGACAATCAAGCAGCACGCTGTCCACCGCCCTGCGGCATGGCGCGCATGGCATCGCGGGGATACGCGGACTGCTCTGAAGGCAGCCGCAGATTCAGGCACGGCAACCTCTGCTGTGTCAGACACGGCAATCTTCGCAGTGTCTGACACCCGACGGCAAGGCGTTTCAGGCTTGAAGCCATGCGCCATGGGTGTCTGACACCCTTCGTGGCGGCAATGTCTTTCCTCGTGGGTGTCAGACACCCGGAAGCACCGCTTCAAGCCGAGCCGTCATCTCGTACGGGTGTCAGACACTGTGACCTCCGCAGTGTCTGACACCGTGACCGCCGCGGCAGGCGGGACGACACCGCCACGACCGCAACTCAGTCGATCCTGTAATCCATCCAGGAAGCCACCATCTCCCGCAACCCGCCGCCGTCCTCGAAGGACTCTCGGCCGCCCTCGGCCTTGTTGCGCCCCAGCTCTAGGATATACATATAGTCCGACACCTCTGCGCAGCGGCGCACGTTCTGGTCCACCAGCACCACCGTCATCCCCTCGTC
>NZ_UFQB01000045.1 GCF_900496965.1 Achromobacter agilis | reverse complement strand
CCCAGGCTGCCGGTGACCCCGGCTAGCAGGCCCGTCACCGGGGCCAGCAGGCCGCCGGCGCCGCCCGCCGGCGTGCCGCCCACGCCGCCAAGGATGCCGGTGATGGGGCTGAGCAGTCCGCCGGAGCCGCCCGCCGCGCCGCCCAGGCCGCCGGTCAGCGAAGCGACCGCGCCCGTGGCGTTCGCGAGCGTGGCGCCCAGCGGGTTGGCGTTGCCCGGGGTGGCGTGCAGCAGGCCGCCGGCGCTGGCTACCGCGCCGCCCAGGCCTTGCAATACGCCATTGAGTCCAGCGGTATTTCCGGGCAGCGATCCGCCCAGGTTGGTGACCGTTCCGCCCAGGCTGGTCAGCAGGCCTGCAACCGGCGCGCCCAGCCGGGTCGTGTCGCCAACCTGCTGGGTCAGTCCGGTCACGGTGCCGGCGAGCGGGCTGACGTTGGGATCGAGGGCAGCGCCCACGCCGGCCAGGGTCGGTTGCAAGCCCAGCGGCAGCACGTTGTCCACGGTCTTGCCGACATTGCCCAGCGCCGGCGCCAGCAGCGGCGTCGACGGCCCGCCCAGCACGCCGCCCGTCACGCCGGCCACCACCTGCGTGACTGGATTCAGCAGTCCGCCCTGGCCGGACAGGCCGGCGGTCAATGCGCCGACGGCGCCGGTAGCGTTGCCCAGCACGGTCGTCAGCGGATTGGGGTTGTTCGCATCGGCATGCAGCAGGCCGCCGGTGCTGGCCACGGTCTTGCCCAAGCCGTCCACCAGGCCGCCGACGCCGGGGCTCAGTCCGCCGGGCAAGCCCGCGCCCTCGAGCGTGGAGCCCAGGTTGCTGACCAGCCCGCCGACCTGCTTGACCGCACCGTCCACCGGTTGGCCCAGGCCCGTCGTGGCGCCGATTTCCTGCGTCAGGCCCACGACCGTGTCCGCCACGGGCTTGATCGTGGGATCCAGCGCCTTGCCCACGCCGCCCAGCGTGGCGTCCAGGTTCAAGGGCAGGGTGTTATCCACGGCGCCGCCGGTATTGCCCAGGGTCGTTTCGAGCAGGCCGGCCGTGACGGGGTTGGTCGGATTGGTCGGGTCGGTGCCGCCCGGGTTCGTTCCGCCGCCGCCGGGGTTGAGGCCTCCGCCACCGGGGTTCGTCGGGATGTCGGTGCCCGGCAAGCTCGCGGATTTGCTGCCGCCACCGCCGCCGCCGCAAGCGGCCAGGGCGCTCATCAGGGCCGCGGCCAAGGCGGTGGAAGTCAAAATGCGCGAGATGCGGCGAGCCTCGGTTTTGGTATGCATGGCGAACTCCTTGTGTTGGAAGAGTCAGGCGGAGAAACGGCCCGATACATCTACACATGCACAAAGCGTGCCAACATTATTCAAATAAGCTGCCCGCTATTGGGATACTCGCGTTATTGCTTCCTTGAAATCCTTTTATTTCAAGGTGTTATTGGTTGAAAAAGGGTTTACCCTCGTTGTCGAAAACAGGCAGATTTGCGATCACGCGGAGGCTGCGAATGTTACGAATGGCGGCTTATTCGCCGTTACGTTACGGGTGATGTTACGTAACGCCGCGGCCATCCCAGAGATTTGCCCTGCGCCCGCGGCGCGGTCAGAACGCGTCGTAATAGAGCGAATAATTGGCGTTGAAACGCACGTCGCGGTCGTTGTCGATCGTGGCGGATCCCACCGGTTTGGCGACGTTGAAATCGAACAGATAGTATTTATCGTCCGTGAACCGGATGCCCAGCGCCACCGAAGACAGGTGCCGCTGGTTCAGGGCCTGCAGGCTCTTGTTGTTGTACCAGGTGCGCGCATAGTCGACCAAGGCATAGGGCTGCACGCTGGAAAGGTATTCCCAGCCGATGCCGAAGCGCCGGTTGATTTCCGCCGACACGCCGATACCCTTGTCTCCGCTTTGCTCGCCCTGCGGATAGCCCATGGCGTAGCGCCAGCTTCCATACGAAACCTGTTCCGACGAAGGCAGGATATTGCTGGAATACTGTCCGGCGCCCGAGAAGGTAAGGCCGAACTGCGCGGGCAGCGCGAAGGTCTGCTTGGCGTTCAGGTTGTAGCGGGTGAAGTCCAGGTCCAGGATGGGCGTGGCGGAATACCCATAGTTGGTGGAAATGTCCTTTTTGGCGCCGGCCGCGTCGAAACCCTTGGCCACGCCCAGTGTGACGTCCGTGGTCTTGCTTTCGGACACCTGGATATAGCGCAGTTCGGCGTTGGCCGCGCGCACGCGGGCATCCTGCTGCAGCCAGCGGTCGGAGTCGCGGGCGTCGTAGCGGTCCTTTGAATTGGCGGCATAGACGCCAAGCGTGCCGGTAAGCGAGCGCGTGTTGTTCAGCAGGAATGGGTAGCTCACGCCGATGCCGATACGGTCGTTTTTGACGCGGCGCTCGAAACCCAGGTATTCGATCGTGTCGTCCTTGGGCTTGGCATCGTAGTGGTAGCCGTCGATCTTGACCGCCAGGCCATCCGCGCCGATCGGCACGCGGATTTCGCCGGACACGTACTTCACGTCATCGGTATTGAAGGGAATCGAAGCCGTCAGCTTCACCTGTTCGCCCAGCGGGGTCAGGCTGTTGGCCGCCATATTCACCAGCGGCTGCATGCCGGTGCCGAGGTCGGCAATGCCGCCGGTCAGGCTGACGGGTTGCCGGCTGGCGTCCAGCACCAGTTCGGTGGCGCCATCGGCACGGCGCGGCAGGTCCAGGCTGGGCGTGAACTTGACGCCGGGGACAGTGCGCATCAGGTTCAGCTGGCGTTCCAGCGTGGCCTGCTTAAGCGGCCTTTCCTCTTTCAAGGGGCCGACCAGCGTTTCAAGCCGATCCAGCGCATTGCCGATATCGCCTTCGATGCGCACAGAGCCGATGAACCCCTCGACCACGGTCACCACGACGAGTCCATTCGCGAAGGCCTGGTTCTGTACCAGTGCGAACGACAGCGGATACCCCTTTTCCCGGTAGAGCAGGGTGATCTTGTCGACCTGCTGCACCAGTTCGCCCAGGCTGATTTCCTTGCCGGCCAATGGCGCCAGCAGCGCGGAAACCTCTTCGAACGGAATGGCGCGCACGCCGCTGACGTCGAAATTGTGCGGGACGATGCGCTGCGCCAGGCGCGCCTGCAAGGCCAGTTGTTCGGGAGTCGCCGTCTGGACGACGGGAGGCGGCTGCGTCGCCGCGGGCGGCTTCTCCAGCTTCGGCATGGCATCGACCGGATTGCCCCGCAGCGGGCCTTCGGCCCGGGCAGTGGCGCCGATCGCGAAGGCGCAGACAAGGGCGAGGGAAAGCGGACCAGCCGGAAGCGTACGTCTCATGCCTTTTCATGTCTCTCGTTTCCGCAGCGCATTTCAACCAGGAATTCGATATTCGCGGACATTGGATATTGAAAATGAGACGCGGATATCACTGGTAAACCAAGCTTGCTGCGTTGTTCGGAATATGGTGCCAGTCCTTAATTAAAATGACAATTTATTTCAATGCGGTCAAATGAAATTGGCGGGATATCAACATTGTTGCGAACTTGAAACTGCATGAATAGGAATAAATTAGCGGTAAATATATGTTTTTAATGGGTTATACAAAAAAATAAGAGTATCCGTTACATATTGAATCCAGCATTATTGCGGATATACGTGAAAACCCTGATGTGTATTAAATAGTAATAGATAAGACTATAAAAAACGTAGTTGCACCTAGCGCTGAAATTTTCAGGCTACCGGGAGTCCATAAGATGGAAGCGGATGACCGCAGAAGAAGTCGCAAGTGCGCGCCGGCAGCGCGCAGCCAGGGCAGACAATTCGGGCGAGGCCGTCCATGACGCCAGGCGAAATCGTTCCGCTTTCCTTTCACGGGGGGCTGGTCGCGCTCTCTTTTCTCGTCGCGGTGCTCGGTTCTTACGTCGCCATGCTGGCGGCGGCGGGCATCCGGGCTGAAACCCGGGACGGCGAAATCCGCATCGGCTATATCCTCATCGGGGCGGTCGCGATGGGCGGGGTCGGCATCTGGGGCATGCATTTCATTGGCATGCAGGCCCAGAACCTGCCGTTTGAAGTGGGGTATCAGCTTGGCCTCACGTTGCTCAGTTTCCTGGTCGCCGCGGGTTTTTCCGGTTGGGCCTTTTGGTTTATCGGACGCGAACGCTTCACCTTTTTCCGTTGCCTGATCGGCGGCACCGCGGCAGGGGTCGGCGTGGTCTCCATGCATTATGTGGGCATGAGCGCGATGCGCATGCCGGCCGTATTGGCCTGGAATCTGCACATCGTGATTTTGTCGGTGTTTATCGCGGTCGTTGCCGCTTCGGCGGCATTGTGGCTTGCCTTCAATACGCAAAATGAGCGTCAGCGCCTTGGAGCGGCGGTGTTGATGGCGCTTGCCATTTGCGGCATGCATTACACCGGCGCGGCCGCGGGCACCGTGATCTGCACGGCTGCCCAGGAATATTCCAGCCTGCAGATCGGCGGCGTGATGTTGCCCTATATCGCCTTCGGGCTGTCCGTCGTGACGACGTTGCTTATGCGATGGCATTTGCAGCGGGCATCCCGGCGGTTTCGCGCGCGCACGGCGCAGCGTATCGACTCGATTATTGAATCGGCGCCGCTGGCGCGTCCGGGAAGGTTGCCCGGATCGGCCCCGGGGCCGGGTTAGCGAGGTTCCGGATGCGTGCCGGCAAGCGAATGCGCCGGTGCGCGGGGCAGTTCCGGGGAAAGGGGGCTGACGCCGCCGCGGGCGGGGCAGTCTTGTGATCAATCGAGATCGATGGAGCTCGACATGAAAGCGAAACTTGTGCAGTTCTGGAATGACGAAGACGGTATCACGGCCCTGGAGTACGGGCTGATCGCCGGCATGATCGCGGTGGCCTTGCTGGCCGCCGTAAAAACCTTCACGACTGCGCTCGACGGCCTGTTTACGGGGCTCGGAGGCGCGCTCGACGACAACAAGCCGGCTGCCTGAGCGGCGGCCAAGGCCGAAACGTGTCCATGCCGCGATGCCGGGCCGCTCCCGCCATCGCGGCACCCATCCACTTATTCGTATCCGCGGCATGAAGAGGACGCCGTCCATCCCGATGGACGCGCCCGATGTTGAATCCGATTTCTGAAGGTTCTGCCTTGTACCCAGGGGAAGCATTGTGGTGGTTGCTGTTCGCAAGCTGGAATCTGGCGTTGATCTACAGCGATCTGCGTTATCGCCGCGTCCCGAACGGTCTGATCGTGTCGGGGGGCGTGGCGCAGTCGCTGTGGCTGGCGGCCGCCTTGCTGGCGGCCGGATGGGCCTATCCGCCGCGCTGGTCGGGATGGCTCATGGCGGCGCTGGGATTCCTGACCGCGGCGCCATTCCTGCTTCTGTGGGCCCGGCGTCTGATGGGCGCGGGGGACGTCAAGGCAATCGCGGTGCTCGGCCTGCTGCTGGGCTGGGCGCCGCTGCTGGTGGTTCTCTTGATCGCCAGCTTGCTCGCGGGCCTGCATGCCGTGCTGTATCTGTCGGTATCGCGCTTCCTGGCGCTGAGCGCCCGGCTCCGGCAAATTCCGTACGCCGCGTACCTGGGCATCGCCGCGCTCAGCGTGGCGTCTATGCCCTCGAATTCGGCCTGGTATTCGTGGTGTTCTTCCTGGTGTTCTACGGGATCCTGACCTACTCCCTCGTGGCTGCCGCCCAGAACTCGGTCGCGCTTGCCGCGCAGGATGGCGCGCGCAAGATCCTGCAATGGCAGGCCGGCTCCTCATCGCTGGCGACGCGGGCCAGCGCGGGGCGCGATACCGCCCTGCGCCGGGCGGAATGGATCAGCGCGATCTCGGCATCGCCGGTGGCGGTGGCGGTGTGCAGCAGCGGGGGCGCGCTCAGCAGTTCGGCGGGCGGTGCGTGCAGCGGCTTGCCGCTGGCGGCCGGCCAGATCGAAGTGACGGTGTCCTATGCCTATGGCGCCCATCCGCTGATTCCCTCGGTGCCGTTGCTGCAGACGGCGTTGATGCCGGCCTCCAGCGTGTTGAGCGCCCGCGCCATGGTGCACCTGGGCGATTCCCTGGACGAGGGAGTTTGAGATGCGCACGCCTTTTCCGCTCCAGGGATTGCGTTCCGGGCGCCGTGCCCAGCATGGCATCGCGGCGCTGGAATTCTCCCTGACCCTGGTCATGCTGCTGATGTTCATCTGCGGCGTGCTCGGTTTCGGCGTGCTGTTCTGGATGCAGCAGCAGTTGGCCTCGGCGGCGACGGATGGCGCGCGCGCTGCGGTCTTCGCCCGGTTCAATGGCCAGGCCGATGTGCCGTCGGCGGCATGTTCGGCCGCCATGAGCGCGTTCTCCTCCGGTTCCGCCGTCGCCTGCGCGGTTTCCAGCGCGCCGTGCGCCTGGGCCGGCTCGGAAGGCCGGCAAGCCAACTGCGCCACCGTGGCCATGACTTACGACACGCAGTCCTGGCCCTTGCTGGCGACCTTGCAAGGCCTGATTACCTCGTTGCCGGGCATGGGAACGAACTGGATTCCCGCCCGTTTGCGCTCGCAAGCCGTTGTACAGATATCGCAGGGGACGCCATGAGCAGTTTGAGCAAGATCGTCGCAGGGATGTTGTTGGTGGCGGGCCTGGTGCTGGCCTTTATCGCGTGGCGGCTGGCGTCCGTATCGCCCAGCCCGCCGGCCAGCGCCGTGTCCGCGCCTGCGCCCGCGGCGCCCGCCGCGGCGCCGGTCACGCTCTATCCCGTCGTCGTGGCCAAGGCGCCGATGCCCGCCGGCACGCGCATCGATACGGCCAAGATGCTCGCGGTGGCGCAATGGCAGGCGGCATTGTCGGGCGGCTACCAGGAGCTGGCGCCGCTGGAGGGCGCCGTGACCAAATTCGATATCGCCGCGGGCGATCCCATCCTGCACAGCCTGCTGGCGCAGGGCTTGGCCCGCGAGCTCAAGCAAGGCGAACGCGCCGTCGCCATCGCCGTGGATGAAGTCGTCGGCAGCGGCCACCGCATCACCCCGGGCGATTGGGTGGACGTGTTCTTCATGATCGAAAAGGGACAGGAAGTGCCGGGCGCCCAGGCGCGCCTGCTGCAGGCCCAGGTGCGCGTGCTGGCCTATGGCAAGGCCTCGGTCGACGGGCCGGAGGAAAAGCCGGCGGGGCAGCCGGGCGTGCCGAACCAGCCGGCCAAGACGGCGGTGCTCGCCGTGCCGGTCGAGCAGGTCAATGAACTGATGCTGGCCAGCCGCGCCGGCCGCCTGCAACTGGCATTGCGCCCGGTTGACGACGACGGCGTGCCCGATGCGCAGTTGTTCGTCCAGCGCAATCCGGTGCTGCCGGTCCGCGCCGACCTGACACCGGCGCAGCGCGACGCGCTGAAGCTGGCGCCGAACCGCGCGTTTGCCGGCGAAAGCCTGGCCCAGCTCGATGGAACAACAGCCATCGCGCCCGCCCGTGCCGCGCCCGCGCGAGGCGCGAATCCCGGGGGCGGCAGAACGGTTGAAATCCTGCGCGGAGACAAATCCGAACGCGTGCGCTACTGAACGCAGCCGCGAGCGGCATCCCTACGCCGCTCGCGGCTGGACTCTTGCCCATGACCAGATCCAGCCATATGAAGAAACTCCAGCGTAATTCCCTCATCCATGCCGTGTCGTTGGCGGCGGCGATCGGCTGCGGCGGCACCGCGGCGGCGCAACCGGCGGCGGCGCCCGCCACCGCCAATGCGCCGGCGCCGGCCCGCGATCTCGTCCTGGCGGTGAAAGGGCAGCAGACGCTGTTGCTCGATGGCGCCGCGCCCGCGCGCATCGCGATCGGCGATCCCGAGGTGGCCGACGTGAAGATCCTGCGCGCGTCGGGCAAGCGCGCCGGCTCGTTGCTGATCTATGGCAAGAAGCCCGGCACTACACAGCTGCAGATCTGGAGCGGAACCGGCTCGGCGCCGCAGATATGGAACCTGCGCGTAGGCGGCAGCGTCCAGGGGGCGCTGGCCAGCCGGGGCATCGCAGGCGGGGCCAATATCGATATCGCGGGCGATCGCGCGGTGGTCTCCGGCCATGCCGAAACGCCCATGGGGCAGGTCGCTTCGGTCGCCATGGCGGCGTCTGCCGTGGGCGGCGAGAAGAATGTCGTGGACGTGTCGTCCGCGGGAACCAGCGGCGTCGTGCAGGTCGAGGTCAAGGTCGTCGAGGTGTCGCGCTCGGTGATGAAGGAGGCGGGCATCAGCTGGACCGCGGGCGGCAGCGGGCCGTGGAGCGCCGCCAACAGCATGATTCCCGCGAACCTGAGCGCGGCGGCGTCGGGGTTCTCGCTGTTTTACGACACCAACAACTTTTCGGCCAACCTGCGCCTGTTGCAGACCAATGGCATGGCGAGGGTGCTGGCCGAACCCACGCTGGTGGCGCTCACGGGGCAGAGCGCCAGCTTCCTGGCGGGCGGCGAGCTGCCGATTCCGGAGTCGGGCGGGCTGGGCACGGTGTCGGTCACCTTCAAGCCTTTCGGCATCGGCCTGACCGTGACGCCCACCGTGCTGTCGCGCGACCGCATTTCCCTGAAAGTGGCTCCCGAAGCGAGCGAGCTGGACTACAGCAATGGCATCGCGATCAGCAACGGTCCGGATTCCGCTTCGATCATCCCGGCCCTGCGCACGCGCCGCGCCGATACGACGGTCGAACTGGGTGATGGCGAGAGCTTCGTGATCAGCGGCCTGGTCTCGCGCCAGACCAAGGCGATGGTGAGCAAGGTGCCGCTGCTGGGCGACCTGCCGATCATCGGTTCGTTCTTCCGCAGCCTGGACTACAAGCAGGAGGACACCGAACTGGTCATCGTGGTGACGCCGCGCCTGGTGCGCCCCATCGCGCGCGGCGTGACTTTGCCGCTGCCGGGGGAAAAGCAGGAGCGCGCGGACAACGGCTTCAACGCCTGGGGCTACTACCTGACCGGCCCGTTGGGCGGCCAGCAGATGCCCGGCTTTTCGCGGTGAACGCGCGGTGAACAAGATGAAGACACATGCAAGCGAGTGGGTAGGCCTGCAGAACGGCCGGCGGTTTCTGTTCTGCTCCCGGGGCGCGGACGTCGCGGCCCAGCTGGGGCAGGCGCTGGGCGACATGGGGATGCTTACCCAGGAATCGCCCGGCACGGAAGAATTGGCGCGGCGCCTGGCGGACATCGCGCCCCAGGTGGTGTTCCTGGACTTCACCCTGAGCGAGGGCGAGCCCGGGAAACTGTTCAGATCGGCCGAGCTGGCCCGCCTGCTGGCGCGCATTGCGCCGAGCCTGCCGCGGGTGGCGGTGGGGCTGCTGAGCCAGCCGGAAGGCGCGATCGCGGCCCTGCGCGCGGGCGTCAGCGACTTCGTGGATCCCACGGTGGCGCCGCAGGAGATCAAGGAAATCGTGTTGCGGCTGCTGGACGCGCAGCCGGGAGACGCGAGCGGCGACGGCTCGCGGCGCAGCGTCCTGTTGCTGGGCGCGCGGCCGGGCGTCGGCACCAGCACCCTGGCCGTGCACCTGGCCGGCATGGTGCAGGACCGCCAGAAACATGCGCATGCCGCGCGCGCCGCGGCACTGGGCGGCAAGGCGGCGAAGGCCGCCACGGCCGAACCTGGCGCCTTGCTTCCCTTGTCCAGCCGCGTGGCGCTGATGGACCTCGGCTGGCCCGTGGGCGATTGCCAGCTGTACCTGAACATCGGCGGCGATTTCGACTTCGCCGAGGCGGCGCGCAACCTGCGCCGCCTGGATTCCACGCTGCTGGGGTCGGCCATGGCGCATACGGCCAATGGCCTGAGCGTCCTGTCCTTGCCACGCGACCTCGGCCAGATGCGCGACATATCGGAGTCCGATTCGCTGCTGGTGTTCGAACGCCTGCGCCAGCACTTTGGCGTGGTGGTCGCGGATTCGGGCGGCTTCACCAATCCGGAATTCGTGGCCGGCCTGGCGCATGCCTCGCAACAGAACTGGATCGTGACGGACCAGAGCGTCGGCGCGCTGGTGTCGCTGGCGGGCCTGCTGCAGGAACTGGAGCAGCAGCACGTCGAGCGCCACAGCCTTGGGCTGATCGTGAACCGCTACGACGAACGCTACGGCATGACCGCGCAGCAGATCGCCGAGCGCTTTCAGCTGGAGCTGGTCGGGACGCTGCCGGACCGCACGCTGGCCCTGATGGTGTGCACGAACCAGGGCCATCTGCTGCACGAGGAAGCCGAGCGGGACATCTATGTGCGGGCGGTGCAGGCGCTGGCGGAAAAGCTATGCGCGGAAGAGAACGTGCCCGGCGGCCGGGCAGGCTGGCTGGCCACCTGGCTGCCCGGCGTGCATCGCCGCATGGTGGTCGGTTAACCGAAAAACAGGCGGACAGCGGCGGAATCCGACATGATCATGACAACGACGGTAGCGTTCGGCGGCGACGGCGACAAAGGCTTTTCGGCGTCGAACCGTTTCCAGGAAGTGAAGACGGCGGCCTACGAACACCTGCTTTCCCGGATCGAGGAACTGGGCGCGGAGTTCGGCCGCTGGGCGCGTTCGGCAATCCAGGAGTTCGTGGACATCGAAGTCGCAAGCTTCGTGCGGCTGCGCAGGGTGCCGATCAACGAAGGAGAAATGCGGCAGATCGCAGAGGCCCTGACCAAGGAGCTGGCCGGCCTGGGGCCGCTGGAAGACTTGCTGGCGGATCCGGCCGTGGAAGACATCCTGATCAACGGCTATGACAACGTGTTCGTGTCGCGCCGGGGCGTGCTGGCCCGCGAGACGCTGAGGTTCACGGACAACCAGCACGTGCTGCGCATCGTGCGCCGCATCCTGGCGCCGATCGGCCGCCGCTTGGACGAATCCAGCCCCATGGTGGACGCGCGCCTGCCCGATGGCGGCCGCCTCAACGTCGTGATCGAGCCGCTGGCCGTCGACGGCCCCATGGTCTCGATCCGCAAGTTCCGCCAGGATCCGCTCAAGCCGGCCGATCTGCTGACGCTGGGCACCTTCGACGAAGAAATCTACCGGCTGCTGCACGAGGCGGTGAAGCACCGCTGCAACATCCTGGTGTCCGGCGGCACGAGCTCCGGCAAGACCTCTCTGCTGAACGCGCTGGCCTTCTTCATTCCCGAGACGGAGCGCGTGGTCACGGTGGAAGACACGGCGGAACTCTCGCTCAACCATCCGCATGTGGTGCGGCTGGAGTCGCGCCAGGGCGGCTTCGACGGCAGCGGCGCGGTCACCATCCGCGAGTTGATCCGCAACAGCCTGCGGATGCGTCCGGACCGGGTAGTGGTGGGAGAAGTGCGTGGCGCGGAAGTCATGGACATGCTGCAGGCGATGAACACCGGCCACGAAGGCTCGATGGCCACCATCCATGCGAATTCGCCGCGCGAATGCCTGTACCGGATAGAAATGCTGGCGGGCTTCGCCGGCTTTCAGGGCAGCGAGGACAGCCTGCGCAGACAGATCGCCAGCGCGCTGGATTTCATCGTGCAGATCGGCCGTCTGTCCAACGGCAAACGCCGCGTGCTGTCGGTGACCGAAGTCACGGGCATGAGCGACAACGTGATTTCCACGCAGGAACTCTACCGCCACGAGACCTTCATGGCGCCCGAGGGCGAGGAAAAGGACCACTGGAAGTGGCTGGGCATACATCCGCATACGCCTAAGCTGGCCCGGATGCGCAACGAGACACGCGCCAATGACACGGCGGCGGGCGATGCCGACGGCGGCGGAGGCGGCTTCTGGAACCGGAGGCGCTGATGGATCAAGTCCTGGTCCTGGCAAGCCTGGCCGCGGTGCTGGCCATCGGCGGCGTCCTGCTGTGGCGGCACGCAAGCACGGACGCCCGCCGCGCCGCGAGTTCGGCGTTCCTGGAGAACCAACTCAACCGGGGGCGCGACGCGCGCGCCGAGAGCACGTCCTTTTCGGCGGGCACGCCGGCAATGCGCAGCGGTTTTCTGGGGTGGGACCGCCTGTTGCGCCTGGCCAGCGTGCGCCAGAGCGCGGGACTTTACCTGCGCCTGGCGGTACCGCTCTTCGGCATGGCGGCGTTGGCGTGGCTGCTGCTGGGGATCATGTCCGGCGCGGCGACGTTCGTGCTGATGGCGGTGCTGGAGTATTTCCTGCTGTGGCTGCGGGCCGACAAGCGCCGCCGCCGGATGATCTCGCAATTGCCGGCGTTCCTGGACAACATCGTTCGCCTCATCACCATCGGCAACAGCATGGGCTCGGCCTTCCAGACGGCGGCGGCCAACACGGACGAGCCCTTGCGCGAAGTGATGGAAACCGCCGCCAGCCTGAGCCGTTCGGCCAAGGAATTGGACGCCGCCCTCGCGCATGTGTCCCGTCTGTACGGGCTGAAGGAGCTGTACATGATCGCCGCCGTCGTGTCGCTGGCGATGCGTTTCGGCGGCCGCAGCGACCAGGTGCTGGAGCGCATGGCCGCCTTCATGCGCGACGTGGCCCAGGCGCGCAATGAATTGTCGGCCAGCTCGGCTGAGGTTCGCCTGTCGGCCTGGATCCTCGCGCTGCTGCCGGTGGGGATCGCGGGCTTCATCATCGTGGCGAACAACAACCTGTTCATGGGCCTGTGGCACGACCCCACGGGCTTCAAGATGCTGGCGACCGCGGTGGCCCTGCAGATCGGCGGCAGCTATTGGCTGTACCGCATGGCCAAGTCCATTTGAAGGGGGGGAGCATGATCGAGATCCTGCGATCCTGGAACGTTTCGACCGTGCTGGCGATGGCGCTGCTGCTCATCGCCGCGGGAATGCTGACGCTGGGCGTCGGCATCCTGCGGCGCCTGCGAGGACAGAGCAGAAGCCTCCGGATCGTGGATCAGGCCCTGGCGGCGCGCCAGATGGGCGGCGCCGCGGCGGCGCTGCCGGCGCAGGACGGGCAGGGCAGGTTCGCGGCCGCCGCGCGCGCGGCGGATGCTTTCGGCAAGCGGCTGAGCGAAGGCCGGCTGGCCGACACCTTGCTGGCCGCCGAAGACCGCAAGCTGGTGGACATGGCTGGTTACGCCGATGCGGGCGTCGCGAGATCGCGCTTCGCCGCCATCCGCTTCGGTCTGGCCCTGCTGCTGCCGGCCGCTGTCGTGGCCGCGGGGCTGCGCTACGGCCAGATCCATTCCTGGATGGGCATGTTCGTCGCGGTTTTCTTCGGATTCGCCATTGGCTACCTGCTGCCGAAGTGGATCGTGCGCAGCCGAGTGGCGCGCCGCCGCCGCATGGCGGCCGATGAGCTGCCGTTGCTGATCGATCTGCTGCGCCTGCTGCAGGGCGTGGGCCTGTCGATCGACCAGAGCATGCAGGTGCTGGTGACGGAGTTCGGCCAGGTGCTGCCCGTGCTGTCGCAGGAGCTGCGCCTGGCATCGGAACTCTACGTGCGCGGACGGACGCGCGAGCAATCGCTGGCCAGGCTGGCGGCAGGCTTCGACAACGACGATCTTTCCGCCATCTGCCGCCTGATCGCGCAGGTCGATCAGCACGGCGGCGCGGTGCAGGAACCGCTGAACCGCTTCGGCGAACGGCTGCGCGAATCGCGGCGGCTGGAACTGAAAGAGAAAGTGGGCAAGACCACGGTCAAGATGACGGGCGTCATGATCGTGACCTTGCTGCCCGCGTTGCTGATCATTACGGGCGGCGCGGGGTTCATCGCGGTGATACGCGCGTTGTCGCGCATGGGGGGAGCATGATGGCGGGCGCTATGGAAAGGCGGCGGGGCGCAATGCGCTGGTTCCCGGCGGCCGTGTTGGCGGCGTCGGTCGCCGGTCTGGCCGGCTGCAAGACGAACAGCGCGGAATCCGCGTGGCAACTCATCCAGCAACAGCAGCAGGAGCAGGCGCTGGCGCGCCAGCAAGAGGACGAGGCCCAGGGCCGCAACCGGCCCAGGGAGCCGGAAATGATGCTGTCGATGATCGCCGAGGCCCAGCGGCAGGAACGTTATTTCGCATCCCTGGCGTATATCGACGCCTATCAGCAGAAATTCGGCAGCGACAGCCGCGTGGCCGTCATGCGCGCGGATGCCCTGCGGCAGACCGGGCAGACCGCGTCGAGCGAACAGGCTTATCGCGCGCTGACCCACGGCGACCAGGCGGCGGAGGGATGGCATGGCCTGGGCCTGATCGCAGGGGGCCGCGGCCAGTTCGACCAGGCGGCCGATGATTTCGGGAGGGCGGCCAGGCTGGCTCCGATGAATGCGCGGATCCTCGGTGACCTGGGCTACGCAAGGCTGCGGGCCGGCGACCTGAACGGGGCGCGCGTGCCGCTCGGGCAGGCCGCGGAGCTGGCGCCCGAGAATGGCAGGGTCCTGGCCAACATGGCGGTGCTGCTGCTGGTTGAAGGCGATCCCGCCAAGGCGCGGCGCCTCATGGACCAGGCGCAACTGGGCGACGAGGCGCGCGGGCAAGTACTGCGCCTGGCCTCCGAAATCCGCGGCCAGCTTACGCCCGTGCCGCCGCCGGCGGGCAATCTGCCGGCCACCCGCGTATCCAGCGGCGCCGATACCGTCATGCCGATGATGAGTCCCTTGATGGAGGGCCTGGGCAACGGGCCCATCGTACGTTGACTTCGTGTTCAGGAAATCTCTCATGCCCCACGCGCGCTTCTTCATTTCGTTCTCCCTGGCCACGGCGTTGGCCGCGCTGGCGGCGCCTGCCAGCCATGCGCAATCGAACGCGCCGCTGACCGGCGGCATGTCGGGCGGCGTCTCCGCGTCCGGCGCGCCGCCAGCGGGCGCCGCGGCTGCGCTGCCCGAGCGGCCCGTGGTACAGCAGGTGTCCACGCCTTTGCCGGCGGAAGCGCCGGCTGCGCCTCAGGCGGCGGCCCAGCCGGCGGCGCCGGAAGGCTTCGGCGACGTGACGCGCGGCCTGCTGGCGGCGCAGGCCGACGGCCGCCGGGCAGGCGGCGCGCTGCCCATCCTGGGACCGGTGTCTACCGCGGCCTGGAACCGTTATCTGGACAGCTTCAAGCATCCCATCCCCGAATGGATGCAGAAGCGCGTCGAAACCAAGAACACCCGCTGAAGCGGGATCCAAGCCCGAGCCGCCAGACCATGCCCGCCATTTACCTGCGTCCTGCCCCATTGCCGCGCCAGCGCGGCAGCGTGACTGTGGCTGTCGTGTTCGCGGTCCTGGTCGGGCTGGTGCTGCTGGGCGCGGCGCAACTGGCCTACAGCTTCTACATGAAGCGTGAAATGCAGAAGGGGGCGGACCTCGCCGCGCTGTCGGCGGTCCAGGTGCTGGGCATGGGGGCGGCGGCCGATTGCGCACGGGCCGTCACCGCGGGGCGCGCCTCGGCGCTGCGCAATATCCCTGATCTCATCGACGCCTTCACGGATGCCGACATTACCGTCGAGTGCAAGGTATGGGATTCGAGCCGGGCCGACGCCTCTGGCATGCACGTGTTCGATGCGGCCGGCGGCGAGGCCTTCAATGCCGTGCGCGTGACCGTCCGCAAACAGCTGAGCAGTATTTTCCCGCGCTTCACCGGCGGCGGTGACGGTGGCGCCATGGCCTCCACCACCGCCGTGGCCGCCAATACGAAACCCGTCGCGGCCTTCTCGGTGGGGTCCCGGCTCTTGCGCCTGGAGCGCGGCGGCCTGCTGTCGCGGCTGCTCGCCACCGCGGGCGCATCGCCCGGGCAGCTGGACGTGCTGGACGCGGCCGGACTGGCCAGCGTCGACATCACCCCGGCAGGGCTGTTGCAGGCGCTGGGCTTGCCGCTGTCCGTGGCCTCGGGCGTGGGCACGCCCGAACAGCTGGCCGCCGTCGACAACCTGACGCTGGGCCAATTGCTGAACGCCACGCTGACTGTCCTGGGCAATATACAGACCGCCAGCGCCGACGTGGGGCTGCTGACGAACGCCATCAATGCCGCGCTGGAGGTGATGCCGCTGAACTTGCCCGTGAAGCTGTTCGGAGACGGCGGCGTACTCGACCTGTCGGTCGAAGGGGGAGGCGCCAACGCCGCCCTGCAGGCCAACGTCAATGCGCGCAACGTGCTCGAGACCGCGTTGGTGGTCGCCAACGGCGAAAACCTGATCGACCTGGGGCTGGGCGTGCCGCTATTGGGGATAGACGCCCGGGTGCGCATTGTCGAGCCGCCCTCCGTCGCCATCGGCGGCGTCGGCACGCAGGCGACCAGCGCCGGCATCCGCGTGTACCTGCGCGTCACGACCGCCAACATTCCGCTGGTGGGCCCATTGCTGGCCAGCACCTTGAACACCGTGGTGGACCTGCCCATCATCATCGACGTGGGGCAGTCCACCGGCACCCTGACCAAACTGTGCGCCGCCCCGTTGACGGAATCGCAGGCCACTATCGACGTGGCCTCGTCCGTCGCGAACGTCTGCCTGGGCCGGTTCCCCGGCATGGGGTCCGCCACGGACAAGACCCCGGCGGGTTTTCTTGCGCTGACCAACAGCTGCGAGCTCTCGGCGTTCGACGCCATCCAGCCGTACGAGGTGCTGAACGTGCTGGGCATCCTGCCGCTGAAGGCGCGCGTAGCGCTCCCGGTCTTCGAACCGCAGGCGCCGGTGTCGGTTACCTTGACGGAGCCGCCGTCACCGCAGGCCACCGCCACGGTCAACGCGTCGTCGGTCGACCTGGCCGGCCTGGCCTCCAATCTGTCGGATGCGCTGATCGGCGGCATTCTGGGCGACCTGGCGAACAACGGCACGCCGCTGACCCGCGCGCAGCGCACGGCCCTGGCGGAGGACCTGGTGGGCGGAGGTGGATCGGACCCGGGCAAGTCCGTGTCGGAGGTGTTCGACAACCTTGCCTGGTCCAAGACCGCCATGGACCGGCTCGGGCAGCGTATGGCGACCGGCGGCCTGGCGGGCGTGCTGGGCGGGACCCTGCAAGTGGTGGGCAATGCGCTGACGACGCTGCTCGTGGCCCCGGTCAACGACCTGCTTTGCGGAGTGGGAGGGATATTCGGGCCGAGCGTGATCCGGCAGTGCCGCGTCGATTCCGTGGCCGCGCTGGCGCTGAACGACGGCGGGCAATTGGGCGGCGTCCTGTCCATCGTCATTTCGCTGCTTTCGCCGTTGCTGGACATGCTGTCGAGCATGTTGCAGCAACTGCTCAACCTGCTGGGCCTGAGCCTGGGCCAGACCGATGTTTCGCTGATCTCGGTGGATTGCGGCCGGCCCCGCCTGGTGTACTGATGATGAATACCAAGATCTTTGCCATTTCCTTGCCCGCATGGTCCACGCCATGAGCCAGAAATTCACTCGCGACGAATTCGACCTGTATGTCTGGGAGGGCACGTCCGACATCGCCAGCCGGGCGGAGCGCTGCCTCGCCGGGATGGACGTGTCGTTGTTGCGCGCGGATGCGGGCACGGCATTTCCGCCGCCTCGTGATCGGGGCCGGTCCGCGGTGGCCCTGGTATCCGTGTCGGTGATGGGCGACACCCGCTTCAGCGGCTACGATTGGCTCGCCGCGCAGGGCCTGCCCGTCATCTGGGTGGCTTCCGAAACCCGCGGGCGCGATCCGCGCTACTACCCGCCCGAGTATTCGTATACCTTGCCGCTGTCGTTCACGGCGTCGGACCTGCGCAAGCTGCTGTTCGAGCTGCTGGGCACGCTGGATCAATTCAATCGCGCCGCGCCAAGGCGCGAGCAGCCGCTCATCGCCGTGTCGGAACCGATGCGGAACCTGCTGGCCGAGGCGGAGCTGTTCGCCGATTGCCGCAGCAACGTGCTGGTCCACGGCGAAACCGGCGTGGGCAAGGAGCGCGTCGCGCGGCTGCTGCACGACCGCGCGGCCTGGTCGGACGGCCCGTTCGTGGCGGTCAACTGCGGCGCGATTCCCGAAGGCCTGTTCGAGGCGCATTTCTTCGGCCATGCCAAGGGCGCGTTCACCGGCGCGATCGGCGCGCACAAGGGCTACTTCGAGCAGGCCAGCGGCGGCACGCTGTTCCTGGACGAGATCGGCGACCTGCCGCTCTACCAGCAGGTGAAGCTGTTGCGCGTCCTGGAGCAGAGCGCCGTGACGCGGCTGGGCTCCACGGTGGAGGTGCCGGTGGACTTCCGCCTGGTGGCCGCGACCAACAAAGATCTGCGCGCGCTGGTGGGGGAGGAGGAGTTCCGGGCCGACCTGTACTACCGGCTGGCGGTCATCGAACTGCGCATCCCCAACCTGGAGGAGCGCGGCGGCGCCGAGAAGGCCGCGATTTTCCGGGCCCTGCTGGAGCGGCTGGGCGCAGAGGGCGAGCCGCCCGCATGGTTGCTGGACCGCGTGTCGCGCACGCGCTTCGCGGGCAACGTGCGCGAGCTGTCCAATGTGGCCGAGCGCGTGGCCATCATGAGGCGGCAGCTCAAGTCCTGGGACCAGTCCCGCATCGAGCGGATCTTCGATCAGCTTGCCGCGCTGCCGGCCGCCGCGGGCGAACCGTGCGAGCCGGCCGTATTCACCGACGCGGAGCGCGCCGAGCGCACGCGCATCCTGGCGGCGCTGGACGTCAACGGCTGGCGGCGGCAGGACACCGCCAATACGCTCGGGATCAGCCGCAAGGTGCTATGGGAAAAGATGCGCAAGCTGCGCCTCGGGGCGGCCCAGGGCGAAACCGCCGAGGGCATCGTGGAGGCATCGTGAACGCGCAATAGGGGATGCCCCCCAGGGGCCAACAATCGAAATAAATTGCTATAGTTTCGCAACATTTTTTTTGGGGTATGCATGAACGTCCACTTTATCCGTGGCGCCGCCCGCATGGCGCTGTTGGGCACCGCCTTGTCCGGCCTGGCGGCTTGCGCCGTTGCCCAGCCCGAGGCGCCGCGGCCCACGGTTAAGCAGGTGGAGGACACGCAGGCGGCGTCCGCCCCGGTCACGCCGCCCGCCGGCGCGCCGGCGCTCGCCGCGCCTCCCTCGTCCACGGTCTCGGAGCTGCAGGGCCTGATCCAGAACCGCCAGGTCTCCGAGCTGCGCACCGCATATAACGGCACATATGGCGCCAGCCTGCTGTTCAAGCCCGACGACCTGACGTACTACGTCGCCCTGTTCCAGCAGAAGGACTTCTGGCGCGTGCTGAAAACGAAGTCGGACAAGCAGGCCGAAGCCACGTACCGGGCCTTCGCCAGCCAGTCGGCCGAACTGGCCGAAGTGGATATCAAGCGGATCAAGCTGCAGGCCGAATATGCGCACGCCGAAAAGCTGCTGGCCACCCGCAGCGCCGAACTGAGCACCCTGCAGGCGGACCGCGCCTTGCGCTTGCAGCAGGAAGAGCAGGTGGCGGCTCGCCAGGAACAATCCCGCCAGGAAGCCACGGCCCTGGCCGGCCAGCAAAAAGACGTGCGCCAGCAGTTGCGCGACATGCAGCGCCAGATCGACGCGTTGCAGGCCCAGCAGGCGCAGGTGGCGGACACGTCTACCCCGAAACGCGGAAAGTAGCCGCTGCGGCGCCGGCAAAGCGGGCCTGAAGGCCCGCTTTGTGCTGGGCGTCCGGGAAACCGTCTCGCTTGAGGGGGGAAAGCCGCCAGCGGCCGGTGCTTTCTTGTATTCTGGCTCTTGCACCCCATATTGATGTCATGGCACTGAAAGTTTTCGACCTCCAGTGCGAACACAGCCATATTTTCGAGGGCTGGTTCGGTTCGCACGAAGATTACGACGCGCAGCAGGCGCGTGGCCTCGTCACGTGCCCCGTCTGCGGCTCGGCCAGCATTACCAAGCGGCTGTCGGCGCCCCGACTCAACGTGGCCCACCTGCATGCGCCAGCCGCCCAGCCCGCCGTGCCGGCCAATGCCACCGATGCGGAAAAGATCGCGGCGGTGCAGGCCGTCGTCATGCGCCAGGTCCGCGCCCTGCTGCGCAACACCGAAAACGTGGGGCCGCGCTTTGCCGAAGAGGCGCGCCGCATCCATGAGGGCGACGCTGACGAGCGCCCGATCCGCGGTACCGCCACCCCGCAAGAGCGCGCTTCGCTGGCCGAAGACGGTATCGACGTCATGGCCGTGCCGGATTTCCTGGACGACGAACGCCTGCAATAGGTGTGGGCCCCGGCCGCGGACGGCGTCTAAAGAGCCGGCAACGTCCTCACGCGAAAACCAAGACCTGGGGCGAAAGGCAAAAAAAAACCAGACCCGAAGGTCTGGTTTTTTTTGGAATCCGTCACCGATCAGTTGACGCGGCTGCGGTATTCGTTCGTGCGGGTGTCGATTTCGATCTTGTCGCCGATGGCGCAGAACAGCGGCACGTTCAGTTCGTAGCCGGTGTTGATCTTGGCCGGCTTGGTCACCTTGCCCGAGGTGTCGCCGCGGACGGCGGGTTCGGTGTAGGTGATTTCACGGACCAGGACGGTGGGCAGTTCGACCGAAATGGCGCGGCCGTCGTAGAAGACCACTTCCACGGGCATCGCTTCTTCCAGGTAATTCAGGGCGTCGCCCATGCTTTCGGCTTCGATTTCGTACTGGTTGTACTCTTCGTCCATGAAGACGTACATCGGGTCGCCGAAGTAGGAGTACGTGCACTCCTTGCGGTCCAGTTGGACGACTTCGAACTTTTCGTCGGCCTTGTAGACCGATTCGCTGGCCGAAGCGGTCAAGAGGTTCTTGAACTTCAGCTTCACGACGGCCGCGTTACGGCCAGACTTGTTGTATTCGGCCTTCTGGACCACGAGGGGGTCCTTGCCGACCATGACCACATTGCCGACTCGCAATTCCTGAGCGGTTTTCATCGATAAAACTCCGGGGGTGATAGGTGCACTCGCCGTGCTAGCAGAAAGCCCTGCGCATTGGCCGGCTTGGGCCAGTGTTTTCGGCTTCGTGCACACGCCCGGGAGGCGTCATAGCTGAGGCCCGACAGATCCAGGGCGCTCAGAAAACTCTCTATTCTAACGTTTCTTGACCAACTCTGCGCAAAAAACCGCCAGATTTTCGGCAAGATCCGGCCTCGCGGCCTGGCTGGCGTCCCATTCGCGGGCGGCCTCGGTCCAGGCATTCCAGGCGGCGGGCGCCAGCGCGCAGGCGATCGCATCGGCCGCCTGGCCGGTTTCAGGCTGGTTCCATGCCCGGATGAGCGCCTGGGCGGTTTCCGGGGCCGGATAGCGGGCCAGCCAGGCCTCCAGTTTTTCCAGGTGGATGTTTTCGTCCTGGGGGTAGATCTGCCATACCAGCGGGCGCGCGGCCCAGGCGGCGCGGACGAAGGAATCCTCGCCCCGCACGAAATTCAGGTCGCAGCACCAGAGCAGCCGGTCGAAGTCCGGTTGCGCCACGAAGGGCAGCCGGGCCAGCAGCGGCGCGCCCGGCGCCGCGCAAGCAGCTTCCAGCCCGGGCGCGACGCCTTCGGGCGCCAGCAGCACGCTGGGGCGCGGATCGGCCGACAAGGCGGACACCAGTTCCGCCACGGGGGCGGACGGATAGCAAAACAGGGACACCGTGCGGGCGCCGTCGTGGCGGCGCAACAGCAGGTCCTGCCCCACGCCCAGCGAGCGCAGGAAGGCGGTTTGCGCGTCCGCCGAGGCCTGCAGCGCATCCCGTTCGGCCGACAGGCCGGGTTCGCGCAGCAGGCCGCCCGTGGCGGCGTTGAAGCCAGGAAAGAAGAAATGCTTGACCAGCCCGTCGGGGCGCTGCGACGGCAGGCCGTGGCAGCTTTCCACCCAGGATTCGGCGCTCAGGTATTCCAGGTTGATCCAGGCCGGGTGCGTGCTGCGCATGCTGTCCAGGAACGCCTCGGGAGGGTCGCAGGCGAACGCCTCGATCACCACGTCGCGGGCCGCCAGCCCGGGATCCGGCGAGCCGGTCCAGTGCACGATGTCGATACCGGCCAGTTGCTGGCGCGCCGTGCCGGGAACGATGCCCGGCTGGATACGGGCGAAGCTGGCCAGGTCATCCACCCAGAGGCGGACGTCCCAGCCGCAGCCATGCGCGAGGCGGCGCGCGAGGCGCCAGCAGACACCAATGTCGCCGTAGTTGTCGACGACCCGGCAGAAGATGTCCGCTTGCATCGCGGCCTAGTGGAACTTGGCCGGCGAGGCTTCTGCGTCCTCGGGCAGTTCGGCGTGCACCAGTTCGCCCAGCGGGTTCGGGAAGTAGGGCGCGCCGCAGTCTTCGCAGTACTCGGGCGGCAGCACGCCGGGGATGCGGCGCACTTCGGTGACGCCGTATTCCTTGAGCAGCGCCGCGATCTCGTCGATGACGTCGGGCTGGCCTTCGTCCGCCGGCAGGTCTTCCTCGCGGCCATACAGCGGCCAGACGCAGCCGTAGTAGACGTCGTTGCTATTGCGCGCCGTGAACCCGATGCGGTATTCGTCGACCCGGCTTTCGCCGCAGCCTGCCACCACGGCGCGCAGTTGCGAGGCTTCGAGGCTGACCGCCCCTTCCAGCCAGCTGACCGCCGCGCGCAGCGACAGCGGGCGCACCCGCCGGTCCGCTTCGCGGTTGCTTACGTAATAGGCATCGGGCAGCAGGGCTTCGAAACCGCAGCCGGGCAGCAGGTTGGCCAGCGTGGGCTGGGCCTGGGCCGCCCATTGTTCGAGGCTGGCGTCGCGGCTGGCCTCGGCTTCGCCCAGCTGTTCCTGCCAGCGGAAGATCGGTTCGTTCTCCGGTACCGCCACGGCCGCCACGATGTAGCGCGTGTCGGCCAGCATGTTGGCCGTTTCGACCTCGGTGTTCAGCGCGGGCTTGGTGGTCTCGGCGCCCAGCGCCTGCGTACCCAGGCGCTGCAGCCATTGCCAGGTTTCGGAGAAGGTGCGGGGCATCTGGTCGACGCTGACCAGCACGGGCATCAGCGCGCTGCGGGCTTTGCTGGACAGGATGTGCCCGTGCAACTGCGCCAGCAGAGCCTGCTGCGCGCTGGCGGAAATCGGGCCGGTGGGGATGGCGTAGCGCGTCCAGGCAACGATGGGCGCCACGATCAGCAGGATGTCGTGGCGGACGCCGTTCTTTTCGATCTTCATCGACTCGGACAGGGTTTCCGCCTGTTCGATCAAGACCTCGTAAGCGCCCACGTCGCTTTGCGCAAGGTGGTCCAGGGCCGCCTCGAGGGGGGCATCCTGCCCCGCCTTCAGCAGCTTCGGGATCGCTTCGCCAAGCTGGGTCTCCCAGAACACGTCTTCCAGGCGGCTGCCCGAGCGGTTGAGCGCCTGGGCAAGCGCGACCAGCCGGGAGGCGTCACGGGTCATGCGGGGAGCGGATTGGCTGCGGGATCGGGCCATAACTTCGGAGAACGTCCAGAAAGTGTGCAACGTAATAGTTTAACGCCCGCCGGACTGCATGTTGCAGTGGGCCGCCGGCGCGGGCGCCTGCCGGGCGTAGGGTTTGATTGATGCTGAAACAGCAACATATCATCCCTTTTGGAAGGGTTTATTGCTGATGGGAAACGATGGAGAATGCTTGTATCGACGCATTTTCAGGAGGCTCCGCCATGCGCTGGCCCACGCTTTTCGTTTCCCATGGTTCCCCCATGCTGGCCGTAGAACCCGGCCTGACCGGTCCTGCCCTGGCGGATTGGAGCGCCGCGCAGGGCCGCAAGCCCAAGGGCGTGCTGGTGGTCTCGCCCCACTGGATGGGCGAGGGGCTGGCGCTGTCCACGCGCGACCGGCAGGTGGCCTGGCACGATTTCGGCGGTTTTCCGCCGGAACTCTATACCCTGCAATACGGGGCGCCCGGCTCGCCGGCGCTGGCCTCGCGCGTGCAGGCCCTGCTGGCCGGGTCGGACATCGCCGCCGAGCAGGATCCCCGCCGCCCGCTGGACCACGGCGCTTGGGTGCCGTTGCGCTATCTGTATCCGGAGGCGGACGTGCCGGTGGTGCAACTGTCGCTGGACATGGGGCGCGACGCGGCCGGACAGCTGGCGCTGGGCCGCGCGCTTGCGCCCCTGCGCGACGAAGACATCCTGATCATCGGATCGGGGTCGCTGACCCACAACCTGCGTCATGTCCGCATGCCGCAGAACGCGCCCGCGTTGCCGTACGTGCCGGCCTTCCAGGACTGGTATGCGGACAAGCTGGCGGCGCGCGACGTGCCCGCCTTGCTGGACTGGCAGGCCCAGGCGCCCGGCGCGTCGCAGGCGCATCCGCATGACGACCACCTGATGCCGCTGTACGTGGCCCTGGGAGCGGGCGGGCCGGCGGCCACGCGGCTGACGGACGAGATTTCGTACGGGGCGCTGGCGATGGATGCGTATGTGTTCGGTGAATGAGGGCGGGGGCGGGAACTGATATCGGTGTCAGACACCCGGAAGCGCTGGCTTTAGCCTGGACGAGCATCTCGCAGGGGTGTCAGACGCTGGCACCTGGCACGAACTGGGGGTGTCAGACACTGGCGCGAACTTGGGGCGGGCTCGGGCACGGTCCAGGTGACCCGTCCTGCCCTGGGTTGACACCTACGGGCCGGTATCCGTAGCGATTACGGACTGAGCACCCGATGAACTTCA
>NZ_UFQB01000012.1 GCF_900496965.1 Achromobacter agilis | reverse complement strand
TGCTCAGGCGCATCGGCAACAACGGTTTTTAACCCTGGACTCTATGTCGGTGCCGTACTAAGTCTGGGGGCAGGTCAATGGCACACGACAGCCAACGGTGACATTCGCGGATTCCATGACAATCTCCTTTCGCGTAAAGGGAGATTCAGTGTGCTCCTACGGAGGGTCGCTATCCGACCCAATGCAGTCATTCGAGCAGCCCCCGGCAGTTTCTGCTGTGCAGCGATCTCGGTCGGTCAGCATTAGTAATTCTTAGCAAGGGTGCTCTGGAGTCAAGGCGATGTGCCCACCCCGACGGTTAAGTGTTAGCGGCGGTTTCCGAGGCGGGCTCGATGCGGCAGCCCATGATCACCGCATGCAGCGATGGCTGACTCATATCGGAGCTGCTGGTGTTCTCGCCGTCGACAAACCAGACGGCAGCTTCGTCGATGACCATCGCAACCAGGAGTGACAGCCCAAAAAAGATTTTCGGGCCGAATGGCAACAGGATCGGGCGCGCTACGTTGCGCATGCCGCGCACCAACGATAGCAGCGTGTGATAGGCGTCGACGGGCGAGAGAACCTCGTATTCCAACTGTCTGGTCTTATCAAGCAGTAGCTCTTTGTTCTGGAGATGGACCTCGCGGAAATATTCTCCCTCAGGAGATGTTGGCACTAAGAGCCAAGTGTCGCCTGGCTCCAGATATTCCGCCGCGCCGATGGCTTTGCCTTTCTCATAGCCGAGGGCGATGACCAACTCGATCGGACTGTCTGGGGCGGCTGTCCAGCCTGCGAACTCGCTGTTCACCGGGGCGATTCGTCGAATGGCCGTCGACCAGCTCACTGGTGGCTTCACGAACCGCGCCAAGCTGTAGGTTATCTGCAACTCGACTGGCCCTTCTGTGGCCAGATCCTTGACCGCAGCAAAGAGGGCACCGATGTGCTGTCGGGTCAGGCATGAAAGGTCGACAAGAATTGATGCGACTCCATCCTCATCACGCGTCAGAGTGCGGACCGTGTCACAGGTTGCGGAGCATGTCAGCTGCTCGACCTGCTGATGGCGCAGCGACTTTTGGTCACTGGTTGCAGGAGTGTCGCAGACGGAGACTACCCGCGAGCCATTCTTGCCGATTTCGGCCCGTAGCAGATTGAACATGTGGCCGCGTCGCGAACCGGAGTCCGCGGCCAGGATCACAAGCGAGAAGGCCTCGTTGAGGCTTGTTGTCGGCTCTTTGCCCTCGATTTTCTTCTGCTTCAGGTTGCGGACGACTAGTTGTCCCATAGGTCTCTCTGGATCGATTTCTCGGCTAGATTTGCGGCGGGATCGTCGAGGCTGACAGGTGTATCCGGCTTAGCCTCCAAGATGGTCGAGAGTGATACCGACTTCGATTTCCGCATCGGTAATTTGAAGACCGGGGCGAGCAAATAGGTCAGACGGAATCGCAGGCCGCGCAGGGTGCGAAATCCACCGACGTCCGCCGCGATCTGATAGCAGACGATTGCACCATGGTTCACGGCGATCCGCAGGGCATGTTCCACGTCGTCGCTGACTCGTTCATCAACAATGAACGACATGGGCGGGTCTTCGACGAAGGTCGCCCTGACGAGACGGTCGTGGAAGTAATCACCGATCTTGGACAGTACGTCGTAGATTGGCGTGGACGTCTTAATAGAGCCGAACTGTTCGTTGGCGACGGACTGCAACATTTCCGCGTAGCGCTGGCAGTTCCATTGCACCGCTGCAGTCTGCTGCGGTGTTGGTACCGGGAAGTGGATCTGGTCGCTGTTTGACATGATTCGCGTGATCAGACCAATCAGCCACCGTGGATTCCCCTCGCTGATCGCCGCGATGGACTCCCACCCGGAGTAGGCCGCGTTGAACGGCTTGACGCCGCGCTTCTTGCCATCGCCCTTTCCCTTGTAGGCATTGCGGAAAGCTACCAATGGCGCAACCTTGCGCAGTGTATTGCCGTTGAGGTCGCCGGGCTGCATTCCCAACTCAAGCGACAGGTCGATCTGCTTGCGGTGCAGAAACTCACGAAAGGTTGGATCTTTCTGGGCTAGCGCTTGGAACTGCTCTGTAACCTGTTTCTTATTGCGTCCTGTTAAGGTGAACAGGCCCAGCTGCGCGACGTCTTCGCTGTCGTCGACCACGGCGTAGGCCGAGGTGCCGAAGACATCGTTCGGCATCTTGCCAGCGAGCGCAGAGTAGTTGCTGCTGCGTGACAAAAATACCTGCTGGCAGAACTCGATGGCCTCGGTCTTATCTGCATACCACAGCTGGACCTGCTGCACGTCATTGTTCTGGCTGGGTAGGGCATTGCCCTGCTGGTCGTAGAGTAGGTCTGGGCCGCAAGGAGCCAGCGCTACCTTCAATAGGAGCTTATGCGCACCGCTTGCCCGCATCGCGGCCAGCACCGTCTTTTGCAGGTGCATGGGCGCCACCTCGAATTCATCGAGCAGCAGGCACCAGCGGTGGTCCGGCCTGCGATAGGCAGCATCAAAGGCCTGCAGCGCTTGCGAGGCGGACTCCAGCATATCAATGCCCAGGTATCCCTGATTTGGGCGGCCGGTGTGCTTTAGTTTGGCCCGAAGCCGGGCGTCGCGCTTGATGTCAAGCAGCCGTTCCCTAAGGGCATCGACCAAACTGGTCGGGGATAGCGATACGGGCTGGACCTTCCATAGCTTCGCGATCGTCGCTACGACCCGCTCCAGGTCAGCCTGTGTCGGTTTGCCCGTCGTATTATCGACGCCAGGCTCAAGACGAAGCACGGGGTTTAGCTCCGCATATCGGTCCATGGCGCTTGCTACGGAGAGCAGCACGTGTGTGACAAAAGCTGCCTCAGAGAACAGGACGCCGATGGTTTCGTCTTGACCGGCCTCGATCAGCGATTCAAGCATCGTGCCCCAGGCGATGTCCGAGGGAACGTACACGCCCGTGTAGCCGACTGTCTGCTTGTATGGCTCGGCGGTGGCTCCGGTCCAGGCTTCTTGTCCTTCCACGCTGAGCATCTTGAATAGCGTCGTTTTGCCTCCGCCTCGCGGCCCCACTAGCACCGAATTCCAAGCGCCAGCTAGCTGGGTGAACTTCGTGGACGGAACAAACGTCCTTGCCACCTCGTAATAGGACATCGCCTTGGCGTTGAAGGGTTCGAGGAAGGTTTGGCGACTCATGGGGCTGCCTTTTCAAGCTTCTTCCACTGACCGTTCTTGATATCGACTTGGATATGCAAGCGGTGTCGAGCGCGCAGGCGCTCGCGGACTTGGTTGCGGGCTTCTGGTGGCAATAGGCCAGCGTCAGGCACCCTGCGAATGACTTCGTCCCAATCCATAGGCAATGGCGCCAGCGCCGCGATGTCGGTGATCACGCGCCCCGGGTCTCGTGCGCCGAAAGTCGCGCCGTCGTAGATGCCATCACCGTCCGGTCGGGCCGGCTCCCAGCCACGCCCGGTGGACCAGTCCCAGGTTTGGAACCGGCCCGTTAGTCCCCGGGGTTCCAGGCGGACTTTGAGCAGGTAGAACTGGTTCCTCACGGTGCCTTTTACTGCCTCAATATGGATTGCCAGACTGGCGGCGCCGAAAACGACGGGCTGAAGGCCGCTTCCGGATGCGTGGCCCAGTCGAGCCTCATGCTTGTGACCATGCACCACCAGCCAGTCGCCCTGATCGGCCAACAGCTTCAGTAATTCCTGTCCGTTGTCGACGAAATCGTGGGCGCCGGCTCCATCCTGCGTATGCGACTCAGGGGGGTGGTGCATGATGGCCACGCTGATCCTCGTGGGATCGCACTGGGTCAGCGCGACCTTGAGTTCGTTGACGGCCGACTGAGGGAAGGTGCCTCGTTCATGCTCGAACTCGTCGTGACCGTGCTCGCCGCAACTGTTCACGATCAGTATTTGATACTTGGCTGCCATTACTAGCAATAGCCCGGCGCCGAAATAGCGAATGCGATGGTCCCGTCCCTGCTGGTGATCAGCGTCGTCGCGGGTCACCGACGGATAGGGCGGGTGCAGACATTTGAGCTGCTCGAACGGGCCGTAGCCGGCTCTGAGGTTGCGTATTACCGCCTTCTTAAACGTCTCGGCTTGGCTGCGTGATGTTACGTCGTGATTGCCTGTAGCGCACACCACGTGCTCGCAGTTCATGAGTTGGCCCAAGTCGACCAGATGCTTCCACCCGGCAGACAGTGTCGTGGGGCTGCTCTGGAAGGCGATGTCGCCCGGGCACAAGATCGCGTCCGCTTCCAATCTCTGAGAAGCAACCAACTCGGTGAGCCCCGCCCATGGGTTAGTGGTCGGAATGTTACTGGCCAGTTCACCGTTCTTCTTGATCTTGAGATGGGATCCGTGCTCTTCGGTGAAGTGCGGATCCCCCAGGATTGCAAAAACGGCCTCGACGGTGTCCTTCTGTTGTTCGGTAACGTCCTCCACCGCGACGAGCTCCCTTGAATATTGGTTGGCCGGGATGCTAACCGCGCAGCCAGTCGTAGTTCGACAGCAGAACTTCGTCGGCAGACCTCCGGGCCGCTGTGAAGCCTGCGACGTTGCGCGCAACAGTAAGGTCATGGCGCCGCCACTTCCTAAGGCCTTGCAGCACGGTTGTGGCCGGGGAATAGGACAGCAGGATCTTAGCGCCGCGGCGGTCGGCAGATCGAAGTGCTGCGATCAGGCGACGTTCGTCCTTCTCGCGGAAGGCATCGCAGCCGTATTCACCCCGGTCGCGCTTGTCACCCAGCGCATAGGGCGGGTCGAGATATACGAAATCGCCGCTTCCAGCCTCGGACAGGATTTCTTCGAAGTCGCTGCAGCGCAGGTCGGCCGTCTTCAGTCGGCCAGAGAATGCCTTGAACGAATCGAGGTCGGGCATGAAGAGGTGACCCTTTCCACGCGCCACGTTGAATTGGCCTGCGCGGTTGGTCCGATACACCCCATTGAAGCAGTAGCGGTTGAGGTAAACGAACTGTGCTGCGCGCTCGAAGGCGTTCAGGCGATCTCTCGGGATCGCGCGAATCGCATAGTAGTCATCTGGAGTGTTGCCCAAAATGGATGCCCGTTCCCACACAGCGCGCGGGTAGCGCTGGACGGTGCGATAAGTCTCGATCAGCGCCTCGTTCAAGTCGCCAAGGATCGCGTTGCCAGTACCCAGGCGCAGGAACAGCACAGCCGAGCCCGCGAATGGCTCGATGTAGCGGTCAGCGTTGTGGGGTGCGGCAGTGAGCAGTACTGGAAGCAGCTTCTTCTTGCTGCCGGCCCAGCGAAGCAGCGGCTCAACCCCACCTGCGGCGCCTAATTTTGGCAATATGGACTCAGCTTGCATAAGCCAAGATTATGAACGTAAATTTGGTTACATGCCATCATCAACGCATCGCACCACCGAGTTTGACGGCATCGTCGCCAAGCTAAGAAGATTTTGCGGTCAAGAACTGCCCACAGCAGCCCTATGTGCGGTCAGGGAGTACAGATCGAAAGCCGAGGCCATCGGTGGCTGAATCGCTTGGAATTCACACGGTGCATAAACGTTGAGACGCTCGCCCGACGAGAGTTGTGCCGAACTCGCAGTTCAAACAGGTCATTCAATCCGTACGGCGCTATGACCTTCAATGATTCATCACCGTCCAGGTAAATGCCAACGCAGGTGGCGAACTCTGGCCAAGTGGCCAGCCCATCGTCCAAAGACGTTAGGGGTGAAATCACCTGGCCGAGGGCTTCTGCGAACCACTCGTGCACTCTGGCCTGGTTTGTCACTTCCCAAGTGAGCGAGGGAAGGAGAAGATGCAGCCGCTCTTGAAGTTCGGCATCCAGAGCTAGAGGCGCTTCGGCATCAAAGTACGCGACGTCCACGTCATCCACGTTCGATGGCACCTGAAAGCCATGCAAGTTATCCCAAACCAAGGATCTGATGGCCCCTGCACCGATGCACCACGAGGGTAAACCAAGGCAGCGAACCGCCCGCAGCGCTGCCATCAGTTGCTCAGAGGATTCGACGAGGTCGCATAGTCGTTGCTCATAGCCTGCCCGAACGTTCGCCATCATTTCGCCGGAAACTGGAATCTCGGGTTGGTTGATATGTGGAAATAGCATATCCGGAATCATCGGCCGTCCGCTTCTGGCCGAATGCCGACCTTCGCATTTCTCGTACTTTGGCAGCACTACGGCGAATTGACATCCGAGCGATGCCAATTCGCGCCAGCCGTTCGAATTAATGAACCGAATTTTCGTCATCGGCGAATCCAATGGCTACCTGCACGCCATGAAGCGCTGTCCCCACCAGATCCGCAACATGATCGCAAAGACTCTCAATCCCGCCTAGCAAATTGGAAGTCACCCATGGATCCAGCGGTTGCGCGCCAGTACTCTCCGGTTCGTTCGCGCTATTACCCACGATCCGCGCAATGGCCCAGATTCCCTGGCAAGCTCGTTCTATTTTCCGAAGGTCCGCAAAGCGAATGGAGCCAATCTCCGGATCATCCGGCGTGGCCCAGCGGTCAAGGGTGTAGGGGTGGTCGTTCATGGCAGGCTCCTGTTGGGTATGGAACCCGCGCCCCGCTGTCAATCGGGGTGGGCGGGCACAAGGCCGGGTTGACAGACCGGTAACAGGAGTAACCGGCGCACGCGAACGTGCCCCAGCCTAGGCCCGCCCATAGCAGGGACGTGCGTCGGCCTACGGACGTAAAAACGCCGCTATTGCAGCGGCTGTCCGCTCCTGTTGATTCCGGCTGTCAATCCGGAGGATCGTTGGTGCGATCGCAGGGCGAGTATAGGCGCAACGCATATTGGCAGCAGTGCCAAAGGTGGCATTTTCGTCCCTTTCTGAGAAGAGCGCTCAAAAACAAAAGGACCGTGTGCGGTCTTTTGTCAATTTTCATGTACTTTGCGGCAAGAAGAGCCGATCTTTCAACGCCTGCAACCCAATGCGTTCAGGCGCCTCGGTCAACTGCTCGGAAGGCTTTTCCTCGGCAAATCCTTCTGCCGCGCAATGATCAATTCACTCGTGATCAAACGTATCCGTTTCCGACTCCACCCGAATTCGCCATCTCCATCTCCTACACTACCCATCAATCACCAGGGAGAGATATGTCGATTCAAACCTTAAGCCGCTGCAGCATCATCCTGTTTCTCTCCGCGCTGACTTCGGGTTGTTCAATAGGCAACGAGTGCGCGTGGTACCGCAGCAGCTGCATGTATGAAGGCCAGTACGAACAGGGCGAGGAAGACTACGCGGAATCCGAAGCGCAGCGCCTGAACAAGAATTCAACCGATCGCTTGCGCCGTAGCTCTGGCGACTGATCCCTAGATCGAGCCTTTCCCGCTAGCGGAACATGGCGGCCGCTTCTCAGGCCGCCGTCGTCGGCTCCGGCAGGAAGAACCGATCCTTCAATTCCTGCAAGCCAATCCGCTCCAGCATCTCCGTCAGCCGCTCAGCCGGCTTCCTGCGCGGCAAATCCTTGTATTGCGCAATGATGAGTTCATTCTTCATCGAATGTTCCCACCCGACCAGCTCGGTCACGCTGACCTGGTAGCCGTGGGCTTCCAGTTGCAGGCAGCGCAGCACATTCGTGATCTGACTCCCGAACTCCCGCGTATGCAGCGGATGCCGCCAGATCTCGGCCAGCGGATCGGCCAGCGCCTTGGCTTTGTTCTTGCGCAGTACGGAAGCCACTTCGGCCTGGCAGCAGGGGACGACCACGATGTACTTGGCCTTCTTCTCCAAGGCGAAGTGGATCGCGTCGTCGGTGGCGGTGTTGCAGGCGTGCAGAGCGGTGACGACGTCGATTGTGGCGGGTAGTTTGTCCGAGGTGATGGAGTCGGCGACCGAGAGGTTCAGGAACGACATGCCGGTGAAGCCCAGGCGCTTGGCCAGTTCTTCCGATGACTTCACCAGTTCTTCGCGGGTTTCGATGCCGTAGATGTGGGAGCCGTTCTTCAGCGCCTCGGGCTGTTCCTTGAAGAACAGGTCGTACAGGATGAAGCCCAGGTACGACTTGCCCGCGCCGTGGTCGGCGAGGGTGACGGCGCCGCGTTGTTGTTGGACGTCTTTGAGCAGCGGTTCGATGAACTGGAACAGGTGGTAGACCTGTTTGAGCTTGCGGCGGCTGTCCTGGTTCATCTTGCCGTCGCGGGTCAGGATGTGCAGGGCCTTGAGCAGTTCGATCGACTGGCCGGGGCGGATGTCGTGGGTTTTGTCGGACATGGGGTAAGGCAATGCGCCCCGCGATGGGCGGGGCGCAGGGGAAGGCGGAAAGTGGCAGTTTAACGCTTCTATAGGGGCCGTCGTGCTGCTCAGGGCCCGCCGCCGTATTCCTGTTCGCTACGCGCAGCGCCCGGGCATTGGGCGTCGAGCGATGCGCGGTAGGCGATGCAGCCTCGCATGAACTGAGGCCAGGCGGGGACGATGGGAGGCTTGCCGGCTTGTTCGGGCAGCAGGTCCCATAGTTGTGGATGGTGCCAACAGAGGTCGTGGCCGGTGGCGTCGCGGTGGGCGCGCACGCCGGCGCGCAGTTTTCTGATTTCGCTGATGAGCTGCTCGCGCGTCATGGCGTCAAGGTCGTGGTCCATGGCTGGGCTCCGTGTCTTGTTCGCGTGGGCGTCTGCCGCGGCGGGCCGAAGTGGGACGGGCGGCAGGATGGCTGGCGGCGGGGAGGCCGCTGGGACCAGTGTACGGCGATGGTTGATTTGTGTCTGACACCCGGGAGCAGGGGGTCATGTTTGAAGGTCTGCGCGTGGGGTGTCAGACACTGAGTCTGGGCAGCGCTTCAAGTTGGATTTGTGTCTGACACCCGCAAGCAGTGGTCCATGTTTGAAGTTCTGCTCGTACGGGTGTCAGACACTGAGATCACGCCTGCGGGAATACCGGCTCGCCCAGGTTCAGCATCAGGCGATTCGCCCACGCGAAGATCGCGTCCGAGTGCAGCAGGTCCAGGACTTCGCCTTCGTTCAGGCCCACGTCCTGCAGGGCCTGGATGCTGTCGGCGTTCACCGTCGCGGGGGCGTCGGTGATCTGGATGGAGAACTTGCCAATCGCCAGTTCACGCGCCGTGGTGCCTGCGGTGGCGGGGTCTTCGAAGACCAGGGCGATGACGTCGTTGCGCTTGGCCAGCTGCTCGAAGCGCTGGGCGTGGACCGAGGCGCAGTAGACGCAGCCGTTGACGCGGGACACGACGGTGGCGCCCAGTTCGCGTTCGGCGCGGGACAGGCCGCCGGGCGCGTACATGATGGCGTTGAAGGCGGTGGAGCGCTGGCGCAGGATTTCGGGTTGGTGGACCAGGAACAGGTAGTAGTCCGAGACCTTGGCCTTGGGGTGGCTTTCTTCCAGGACGGCAACCTGTTCGGGCGTGGCGGTTTCGACGTTGACGACATCGAGCCAGGCCTTCCATTCCAGGCTTTCGTTGGTGAAGCCGTGGGCCTTGATGACGGCGCCGGGCGCGGTGGCGGCGGTGTTGGGCGGGAAGGGCGCGGGCGGGTTGCCGGCGGCGCGGCTGGGCTGGCCTTCCAGGGCCTTCATGGCTTCCAAGCCGGCGACGAGGCGGACCTGGTAGGACAGGAAGGCGATGAGCTGCGACAGGGTGACCACGGCGGGCGTGGAGACGCCGGCGGCGGGCAGGGTCTTGAGCGCGGCTTCGTCGCCTTCGACGGGCTTCTCGATCAGCTTGCGCGTGTATTCGAGGATGGCGGCCAGGCGCGGGGTGGACGCGTCGGCGGGCTTGCCGGATTCGGCGACGGCGATGTCGGCCGGGGTGGCGCCGGCGTCGGTCAGGCGGGCGCGGTAGTGCGCGGCCAGGACGGGCGAGGGGGTGATGCGGGTGGCGTACAGCGCGACCAGCAGGCGCTCGGCCAGCGACAGGCCGGGCAGGGCGGGGTCGAACAGGGCGTCGTAGCTGCCTTGGGTGGCGGCGGCGACTTTCTCGCGCTGGTGGCGCGCTTCGTAGGTCTTGCTGCCGGGCGCCAGGGCGATCAGGCGATCGACCAGGTCGTCGGTGACGTTGTAGACGATGGGTTCAGCCATGCGGGATCTCCTTGTTTCTCTCAGGCGGCGCGGGCGCGGACGGCGGCGTCCAGGAACTTCAGCACGCCTTCCCAGGATTCCTGGTCGGCGCGGGCGTTGTCTTTGGGGGTGCCGCCACTGGTGCTGATCTTGCCGGACACGGGGTGGGCGTAGACGTGCTGGGTGGTGGGCACGTACGGGAACAGGATGGAGTGCCCGCCGTTCTCGTAGTCCAGCCATTGGACCGGGTAGGGGTGCTTCACCTCGGCCAGCTTGTCCTTGACCATCTTGGAGTACAGGCTGGACGGCCAGGAACCGTCGTCGGTGCCGGACAGCATGATGACGGGGCCCTGGATGTCCTCGACCTTGATGCGGGCGCGGGCCACGGCGTCGGGGTCTTGCAGGGCGGTGAGGATGGCTTTCTCGTGGCGGTGCGGGGCGGGGCCTTCGTCGAAGGGGGCCCAGGTGGCCGTGCGGTTGTTCTCCCAGACGTGGGGGATGGGCTTGCCGCCCAAGAGCCAGGTGGGGCCTTCGCGGCCGATCTTGGGGTCGCAGGCGTTCTGGCCGCTGTGGACGACGGCGCCGGGCACGTAGGCGACGACGGCCGAGACTTCCTCGGGGAATGTGGCGCCCAGAAGCAACACCAGTTCGCCGCCGCGCGACTGGCCGCTGATGGCGACGAAGTCGTGCTTGGGCTGGACCTTCTTGCGCAGCCAGCGCAGGCCGGTCTGGAAGTATTCCAGCGGGGTGTTGGAGATGTAGTCCGACAGGCCGGGCGCCTTGAAGTAGGCGAGCGCGAAGGCGGCGTAGCCGCGCGAGGCGTAGAGCGCGGCGCGCGGTTCGTTGATGCCGCCGCCCGAGCCGTTCAGGATCATGACGGCGGGGTGCGTTCCAGGGCCGGCGCCGGGCGGCAGGTACAGCGTGCCGACCAGGCCTTCCTCGCGCACGTCCTGGCGGGTGACGCCCTCGCACGCCAGGCGCTGGATGAAGCTGGCCTGGGCCTGCGCGCCGCCGGCGCGCGCCACCACGTCGGTGACCAGGGGCTCGGCGACCGGCAGGTTGAACTGTTCGCGGCTGGGCGAGTCCACGGGCGACTGCGACCAGATCAGGCCCATGGGGGCGACGCCGGCGTAGTCGCCGGACGCGGGGGCGTCCCGGCTCAGGTCGACGGTGCCGTGCGCATCCGCCACGAAGGCGGCCTGGCTTTGCCAGAGCACGCCCTTGCGGCGGGTCAGCGCGGTGATCTCCACCGTCTGGCCGGGCTGGGCGTGATCGACCCGGATGTGGCGCGGCACGTCGATCAGCGCGTCCGCGGGGGTGATGGAAAGAGTAAGGGCCATGGCTTATTTGCCCGAGTCTTTGCCGGAGTCCTTGGTCACCATCATGGCGGCCGTGCGGTCGCTGGTCATGGGGGTGACCTTCAGGCCCTTCTTGGTGGCCCAGATGTTTTTGTAGTGGAACAGCGGGATGATGCCCACGTCGTCCGACACGATCTTGACGGAGTCGCGCAGGATGGCTTCACGCTTGGCCACGTCGAATTCCGAGGTGGACTGCTCCAGGGCGGTGTCGACCTTGGCGTTGCTGTAGCGGCCCCAGTTCGAGGCGCCCAGGCCCTTCTTGGCGTCGGCGGTGGCCAGGATGTTGACCAGCGCGTAGCTGCCTTCGCCGGTGCCGTTGCCCCAGGCCAGCATGCTGACGGCGAATTCGTTCTTGTTGGCGCGGCCCGAATACACGGCCCATGGCACCACTTCCACCTGGGTCTTCACGCCGATGCGGGTCCAGAACTGCGCCACGGCCTGGGCCGTTTCCGGGCCCTGCGGGTAGCGGTCGTTGGGCACGTGCATGGTCAGCTTGAAGCCGTCGGGGAAGCCGGCTTCGGCCAGCAGCTTCTTGGCCTGGGCGACGTCGTTGGGGATGTCCTTGACCTCGGGGTTGTAGCCGAAGGTGCCCTTGGGCATCCACTGGTTGGCTTCGGTGGCGGCGCCCTGCAGGATGCGGTCGGCGATGGCCTTGCGGTTGATGGCCAGGTTCAGCGCCTGGCGCACGCGCACGTCCAGGAGCGGGTTCTTGTCCAGCGGCTTGCCGTTGTTGTCGGTGATGTACTGGTTGGGCGCGGGGTTGAAGCTGGGTTGCAGCAGCATGACGCGCAGGCCGTCGTACGGATAGACCGAGATGTTCGAAGCCTTCTGCAGCTTGGCCAGGTCAGACACCGACACCTTGTCGATCACGTCCACGTCGCCGGCCAGGAGCGCGGCGGTGCGGGCGGCGGCGTTGTTGATGTAGCGGTAGTTGACCTTGTCCCAGATCTGCTTGTCGCCCCAGTAGGCGTCGTTGCGTTCCATGATGACGCGGTCGCCGGGGGTGTAGGACACGAACTTGTAGGGGCCGGTGCCGACCATGGCCTTGCCCGAGTTGTAGTCTTCCGTGGCGGACTTCTCGCCCACGTGCTTGCTGACCACGTGCACCGAGGCCAGGTTCAGCGGCAGGTCGGGGTTGGGGGCCTTGGTCTTGACGATGAGGGTCAGCGGGTCCTTGGCGGTCATCGTGTCGATGGTGCGCAGGTAGCCGGCATAGGTGGCCACGCTGCCCGGCACGGCGCGCGCGCGGGTATAGGAATAGATCAGGTCATCGGCGGTGAACGGCGTGCCGTCCTGCCACTTGACGCCTTCGCGCAGCTTGAATTCCCAGGTCTTGTCGTCCAGCGGCTTCCAGCTGACGGCCAGGCCGGGCTGCAGCTTGTTCCACTTGTTCTCGATCAGCAGGTCCCAGAAGTGCAGGGCCACCGAGCGGTCGCCGGCGTGGTTGTTCAGCTGCGGGTCCAGGGACGACAGCGGGTCGGCGAAGCCGATGGACAGGTCGTCCGCGCTGGCGGCGGCGGAAGCGCCGAGGATGGCGGCGGTCAGGGTGGTGAGAATCAGGCGTTTCATGTTCGGAGTCCTTGGTATAGGGGGAACGAGCGGTTATTCGAGAAACCGCGGCGCGGGCGCCGCGGCGGATGCGTTCACGCCATGTCGTTCAGGTGACAGGCGCTGAGGTGGTTGATGGCGATTCCCTTCAGCGTGGGAACCTCGGTCTTGCAGCGCGGCATCGCATGCGGACATCGCGGATGGAAATGGCAGCCGCCGGGCGGGTTCAGCGGGCTGGGGATCTCGCCCTTGATCGCGGTAAAGGTCTTGTGGCGCGATTTCAGGCTGGGGATCTCGGCCAGCAGGGCTTGCGTGTACGGGTGGTTGGGGCGGCGGAACACTTCCTCCACCGTGGCCGTTTCCACGACGCGGCCCAGGTACATGATCACGACGCGGTCGGACAGGTGTTCGACCACGCCCAGGTCATGGCTGATGAAGAGATAGGTCAGCCCCAGGTCTTCGCGCAGGTCCATGAAGAGGTTCAGGATCTGCGCCTGGATGGACACGTCCAGCGCGGCCACGGCTTCGTCGCACACCAGCATGGTGGGCTGCACCGCCAGCGCGCGGGCGATGCCGATGCGCTGGCGCTGGCCGCCGCTGAACTGGTGCGGATAGCGCTGGCGCAGCGCCGGGTCCAGGCCGGCGCGCTCCATCTGGGCGCTGACGTAGTCGTCGAAGTCGCCGTTGCCGACCAGCCCATGGATGCGGGCCGCTTCGCCCACGATCTCGTCCACGCGCAGGCGCGGATTGAGGCTGGCGTAGGGGTCCTGGAAAATCATCTGCACGCGCAGGCGCGCGGCGTGAGCCTGGGCGGCGTTCATGTCGGCCGGGCGCACGCCGTTGATGCGGATCTCGCCGCCCGAGGGCGTCAAGAGGCCGGCCGCGATGCGGCCCAGCGTGGACTTGCCGCAGCCGGATTCGCCGACCAGGCCGACCACTTCGCCGGGCCGGACCACCAGGTCGACGTTGTCGACGGCGCGGGTGATGGCGGGCGGCTTGGACAAGCCCAGGCGTTGCAGGGCGCGGCCGGCGGGGCCGATACGGCGCTCGCCGAAGCGCTTGCTGACGCCGCTCAGGTCAATCAGCGGGGTGGGGGCGGAGGCGGGCGTCGTCATGCCGTTACCTCGCTGGCCTGGAGGCTGGGGTGGAAGCAGCGCACGCGGTGTCCGGGCAGGGCGTCGGTAATCGAAGGCTGCTGGCCGCAGGCGGCGGTGGCGCGCGGGCAGCGCGCCGCGAAGGCACAGCCGGCGGGCAGATTGAGCAGGTTGGGCGTCATGCCGGGAATCTGGCGCAGGCGTTGGCCGCGCTGGTTGTTACTGGGCAGGCTGTCGATCAGGCCCACGGTGTAGGGATGCTGCGGGCGGTCCAGCACGTCGTCGACGGTGCCGTGCTCGACGATGCGGCCGGCGTACATGACGGCCACGTCGTCGGCCAGCCCGGCCACCACCGACAGGTCGTGCGTGATCCAGATCAGGCTGGTGCCGTGCTGCTGCGCAAGCTTCTGCACTTCGGACAGGATCTGCGCCTGGATGGTGACGTCCAGCGCGGTGGTGGGCTCGTCCGCGATGATCAGGTCGGGGCGGTGCAGCATGGCGATGGCGATGGCCACGCGCTGGCGCATGCCGCCGGACAGCTGGTGCGGATAGGCCCGCAGGCGTTCCTCGGGGCTGGGAATGCCCATCATGCCCAGGGTGTCGCGCGACAGTTCGCGGGCCTGGGCCACGCTCATTTTCGTGTGCGCGCGCACGGTTTCGATCATTTGCGCGTCCACCCGCAGCACGGGGTTCAGCGTCATCATCGGATCCTGGAAGATCATGGCGATGCGGTTGCCTTGCAGCCTGCGCAATTCACGCGGCGCCAGCTTGGTCAGGTCGCGGCCCTGGAACAGCACTTCGCCGCCCACGACGCGGCCCGGCGCGTCCACCAGGCCCATGATGGAGAAGCCCGTGACGGACTTGCCCGAGCCGGACTCGCCGACCAGGCCCAGGATCTTGCCGCGCTCCAGCGTGAAAGAGACGCCATCAACGGCGGGCAACACGCCCGCGCGGGTAAAGAAGTGGGTGCGCAGGCCGCGCACTTCCAGCGTGGCCGGCGCGCCGGAAGGGGAGCGGGCGGCGGTCATTTGTGGTTCCTCGGGTTCAGCACGTCGCGCAGGCGGTCGCCCACCAGGTTGATCGCCACGATGGTGACGAGCAGCGCGATGCCGGGGTAGAAACTGATCCAGTATTCGCCGGACAGCATGGTCTGGAAGCCGTTGGAGATCAGCAGCCCCAGCGACGGTTCGGTCACGGGCACGCCCAGGCCCAGGAAGCTCAGCGTGGCTTCCAGCGTGATGGCGCGCGCGATCTGCAGCGTGCCGATGACGATGAGCGGCGGCAGGCAGTTGGGCAGGATGTGCTTCAGCATGATCCGCCAGTTGGGAATGTCCAGGCAGCGAGCGGCCTCGACGTATTCGCGGCGGCGCTCCACCAGGGCCTGGCCGCGCGCGGTGCGGGCGTAGTAGGCCCATTCCAGGATCACCAGGGTCAGCACCACGTTGCCCACGCCCTTGCCCAGGTAGGCCAGGATCATCATGGCGACGAGGATGGACGGGAACGACAGGATCAGGTCCACCAGGCGCATGATCAGCGCGTCGACCTTGCCGCCGGCGTAGGCGGCGAGCAGGCCCAGCAGTGTGCCGACGACGCCCGCGATGAGGGCCGAGCCCACGCCCACGACCAGGCTGATGCGCAGGCCGTACAGGATGCCCGAGAGCAGGTCGCGCCCCTGGCCATCGGTGCCCAGCCAGTAATGGAAGGTCTCCAGGCCGTTCATGGTGCCGGGCGGCAGGCGCGCGTCCAGCACGTCGATCTGCAGCAGGTCGTACGGGTTCTGCGGCGCGATCCACGGCGCCAGCGCGGCGGCCAGGATCAGCAGCACGGATACGGCCAGGCCCAGCACCGCCGTCTTGGACGAGAGGAATTCGGCCAGGTTGCGGCGCCAGGGCGATTCGCGGCGCAGGGCGGGAGTGGGGGTAGGAGTAGGGGTAGGGGTAGGGGTAGATACGGCGCTCATGCCGAGGCCTCCAGCCGCACCCGCGGGTCCAGCACTTTATAAAGAATGTCCACGATCAGGTTCAGCGTCACGAACAGGAAGACCACCACGATCAGGTAGGCCACGATCACGGGGCGGTCCAGCGCGTTCAGGCTGTCCAGGATCAGCTTGCCGGCGCCGGGCCAGGCGAAGATGCTCTCGGTGACCACGGCGAAGGCGATGGTGGAGCCCAGCTCCAGGCCCAGCACCGTCACCAGCGGGATCATGGTGTTGCGCAGCACGTGCACACAGACCACGCGCATCGGCGACAGGCCCTTGGCGCGCGCGAACTTCACGAAGTCCTGCGGCAGCACGTCGCGCACGCCGGCGCGCGTCAGGCGGATGACCAGGGAAATCTTGAAGAGCGACAGGTTGAACGCCGGCAGGATCAGGTGGCGCCAGCCGTCGGCCGTCAGCCACGACCACTGGAAGCCCAGGAACTCCACCGTTTCGCCGCGGCCGCTGGCCGGCAGCCAGCCCAGCGAGACGCTGAAGGTCATGATCAGCATCAGGGCGATCCAGAACGTCGGCAGCGAGAAGCCGACGATGCTGCCCGCCATGATCATCTTGGAGAACCTGCCATCCGGATACAGGCCCGCGTACAGGCCCAGCGGCAGGCCCACGACCACGGCCAGCATCATGGCGGCGATGGCCAGCTCGAAGGTGGCGGGCAGGCGCTGGATCACCAGTTCCACGGCCGGGATGTTGTAGACGAAGCTATTGCCCAGATTGCCGTGCAGGGCGCCGTTCAGGAACGCCAGGTACTGCTCCCACAGCGGCTTGTCCAGGCCGAGCTCGGCGATGATGCGGGCACGGTCCACCTGGTCCACGTCCTGGCCGATGAGGATGTCCACGGGGTTGCCGATGGCGTGCAGGCCCACGAAGACGATCAGCGTCATCAGGAAGACCACCACTGCGGCTTGCGCGATGCGGCGCAGCAACCAGCCGGTCATTGCGCGGTCTCCGATTGCGGGGCGGAGGCGGGCGCCGGGGCTGGGACCGGGGCTGGGACCCACTCGTCGCCGTACACCTCGGGCTCGGAGAAGGCTTCCATATTGGCGTAGTGCGTCTCCACGTCCTCGCGGTAGAACAGGCCGGCGATGCCTTGGGCCAGGCGCTTGGCGCCCTCGCTGATGGCCGGGATGTCGCCCGAGATCGTGCCCTGGGTGAGCGCGGCGGGGTAGGAGAAGCAATGCACGCGGTCCAGGCCGGGGCAGGCGCCCGAGATCTTTTCCTGCAATTCGAATACCGCGCCCAGGTCGGGCGAGTCATGCAGTTCCTGGTCTTCCTCACCGGCCGGCGGCACGTAGCGGTCGCCCCAGGCGCGCACGTGCGGCGCCAGCGCGGCGAATTCCGGACGCGCGGTCCAGTCGATGCGAAAACCCGTGGAGAAGATCAGGAAATCCAGCGCGAACACGCCCTTGGGGGTGGTGACGCGGATCTCGTCGTCCACCAGGGCCAGGTCCTGCACGCCTGCGCCCAGGTTGAAGCGGGCATTGGGGTGGCGCGACACGCGCAGCGTGCTGCCGCGCGGCGGCGGCACCTGGGCGGCGTTGATGTAGTGGCGGATCTTCCACTTCCATTCATCGGGAAGCGTCAGGTGGCCGTGGGTGAGGCCGGGGTTGCCCGCGCCCTTGCCCTTGTTGACGCGGGGAATGTCGTTGCGGCGGATCAGCAGGTCCACGCTGGCGGCGCCCGCTTCCAGCGCGGTGGCCGCGCTGTCCATCGCGGAGGCGCCTGCGCCCACCACGCCCACGCGCTTGCCCGCGAGCGTGTTGTAGTCCATGACGTCGGACGAGTGCGCCCAGCGGCTGCGCGGCAGTTTCTTCGCGAAATCAGGCACATAGGCGCCGCCCAGGCCGTCGCGGCCGGTGGCCAGCACCACGCGGCGCGCCAGCACCGTGCTGCGCCCGGCGGGGGATTCGATATCGAGCTGGACCAGCTTGTCGGCGCGCGGCAGCACGGCAAGAATGCGGTGCTCGTTCCGCACGTCCAGGTTCAGCGCGCGGCGGTACCAGCGCAGGTAGTCCATCCACTGCAGGCGCGGGATCTTGTCCAGCGCTTCCCAGGCCTCGGATCCGAACTGGGCCTCGAACCAGGCGCGGAAGGTCAGGGCGGGCAGGCCGAGCGCGGGGCCGGTCAGTTGCTTGGGCGAACGCAATGTTTCCATGCGGGCGGTGGTGGCCCAGGGGCCTTCATAGCCTTCGGGCGCCTGGTCGAATATGGGCGCATTGACGCCCAGGTGCGTCAGCGACGCCGCCGCCGCCAGCCCGGCCATGCCGCCGCCGACGATGGCCACGTCCAGCACCTGCTGGCCGTCGACATGCCGGGGCGTGACCCAGTTCTTGGCGGGGATTTCCAGCCACGACAGGTCCTGGCGCAGGCGCGCTTCCAGCGCGGCTAGGCCTTGCGGCGGGGTGGCTACAGGCTGATTCATATAGCAGGGGATTCCGAAAGAGGGGCATCGTCACCGTAGATCGACTGCAATAGCGCCGAATGCTCGCAGGCGTCGTGCAGCACAAAGCCGGGCAGCAGGGCCGCGGCGGCTTGCGCCAGCGCGTCCGCCATGGCCTGGCAGGCCGGCGTCAGCGTTTGCGACTGCGGGGTGATGACCCCGAAGAAAAAGGGGATGTCCAGATCGATGGGGCGGATCGCCACGCCCGGCATGGGGGCGCCGTAGGCGGTGATCGGTTCCAGCACCGACACGCCCAGTCCGGCGCGCACGGCGGCCAGGGCGTTGACGGACGAATTGGTTTCCAGGGTGGCCGGCGTCTGGGCGTTCTGCGCCAGCGCCGCGTCCAGGCGGCGGCGCAGCCGATAGGGGTTGGCCATCGTGATCATGCGGCGCCCGGCTAACGCGGCTACGGGCACTACGGTTTGCTGGGCCAGCGGATCGTCTTCCGGCAGCGCGGCCACACAGGGGGCTTGCCCGATCCAGTGCACCGTCAGGCCGCGGTGTTCCAGCGGCAGGCTGGTCGCGCCCAGTTGTGCGGCGCCCGATAGCACGGCGTGCACCACGCGTTCGGGGGAGGCGCTGCGCAGCTGGATGCGCGCGGCGCCGATCTGGTTCTCGATGCGCTTGAGCGCATCCGGCACCAGCCCCGCCGCCAGGGCGGACGTGGCGGCCATCAGCAGCGGCTGGGCCTGGCCGCGGGCGATCTCGTCGGCGCGGTTGCGGATCTGCTGCAGGCCGGCCAGCGCGCGCTCCACATCGTCATACAGCAGAAAGCCCTGCTCGGTGGGCGTTACCCGCGGGCCGCTGCGCGCGAACAGGGGATAGCCGATCTCGGCTTCCAGTTCCTGCAGCAACCGGCTGATCGCCGGTTGCGAGCGTCCAAGCAGCCGTCCGGCAGCCGTGACGCTGCCCGTGGACATGACGGCCGCGAAGGCCTCGAGTTGACGAAGTTCCATCTGTATTGATCTATGCCAAGGACGAATTCTTGCGCGCCAAGTATGCGCTTTGCAAATAATTAAAGCGCATAAGCAAATTCCCTAATGGGGTTTTCCTTAGGGAATTTCATAACCGTCAGTTATTTCAAGGGCTTATGCGCGGGGAGAGCGGCAGGCCGGCAGATTGAGAATTTTCTTGCGCCGGGTCCGGCCGGTCTTAGTGAGAATTAAGTGCGAATCATTCGCATTTAATTGGAGCCCCCCCCCGATGGCATGCAAGCCTCTCCTTTCCAACTCCCTCGCTCCCGCCGCGACCTTCTTTTCCGCCATGGCGGCCGCCACGCTGGCCGCCCCGGCCCATGCCGGCAACGGCGCGTCCTCCGGGCATCACGTCCTGGATCCCGTCACCGTCTCGGCCTCGCCGGTGGATGGGTACAAGGCCAACCAGTCCAATTCGGCCAAGTATCCCGTGCCCCTGCTCGACGTGCCCCAGACCATCACCGTCGTGCCGCGCGAGATCATCCAGGAACAGAACGCGCAAAGCCTGCGGCAAGTGCTGTCCAACGTGTCCGGCATTACCTTCAATGCCGGCGAGGGCGGCGGCGGCTCCGGCGACATGTTCAACATCCGCGGTTTTGCCGCGACCACCAATATGCAGGTCGACGGCCTGCGCGACAGCGCCCAGACCAGCCGCACCGACATGTTCAACCTGGAATCGGTCGAGGTCATCAAGGGCCCCAACTCCGTGTACGGCGGCGCCGGCACCACCGGCGGCTCGGTCAACATGGTCAGCAAGGAAGCCCGCGAGGGCAGCTTCACCGAAATGTCCGCCGGCCTGGGAACGGACCGCTACCGCCGCGCCACGCTGGACGCCAACCATGAACTTCCCGGCTCCGACGGTTTCGCGGCCTTCCGTCTCAACCTGATGGGCCACCGCAGCGACGTGGCCGGCCGCGACGAAATCTACCGGCATCGCTGGGGCGTAGCGCCGTCGCTCACGCTGGGCCTGACCGGGCCCACCCGCCTTACCCTCAGCTATATCCATCAGCGCGACCACAACCTGCCCGACTACGGCCTGCCGGCCTTGCAGGGTTCCAGGCTGGACGGCGTATCCCAGCATGCCTACTTCGGCTGGCGCAACCTCGACCGCGAGAAAATCGATTCCGATGCGGTCACGGTCAAGGTGGTGCATACATTCAACGACAAGGCCAAGCTGCAGAACCTGAGCCGCTATTCCCGCGTCAGCCGCGATACCGTCATTTCCGCTTCGCACGCCAACACGCTGGGCCTGGCGCCGGGCCGCTACCGGCCGGCGGGCCCGCAGGCCTATGGCCGCGATTCGCTCACGGACATGTGGGCCAACCAGACCACGCTCAGCACCGAATTCGACACCTTCGGCCTGGGCCATACCATGGTCAGCGGCTTCGAGTTCTCGCGCGAGACCTATGAGCGCGACACTTATTCGTACAACATCGGGCGGCATTTCCCCGCCGCGGGCTATCAGCTTTCCAATCCGCCGGGATACTGGGCGGGTCCCACCGCCAAAGCATATTCGGGCCGCAACAAGACCAGCCTGGAGGTCAAGGCGCTGTACCTCATGGACACCATCGCGCTGGCCCGCCAGTGGGATCTCAGCCTGGGCCTGCGCTACGACTGGATCGACGCCGCGCTGCGCAGCACCACGCCCGCGGGCGACGTCACCAGAGTGTCGGGCACCGACCGCAATCTCAGCGGACGCGCCGGCATTGTTTTCAAGCCCGCCGAAAACGGCCGCATTTATGTGTCGTACGGCACTTCGTTCAACCCATCGGCCGAAAGCCTCGTCACCACGGGCTCGGGTTTCACCGCCGCCACGAGCGACCTCAACCCGGAAAAGAACCGCGCAGTCGAACTCGGCACCAAGTGGGACGTGCTGGGCGGCAAGCTCGGGCTGACGGCGGCCTTGTTCCAGATCGAAAAAACCAATGTGCGCGAACGCATGGCCGACGGCACCCAGGCCCTGGTCGGACGGCAGCGCTCGCGCGGGCTGGAGCTGGGCGCGGCGGGCGCCATCACCTCGCAATGGAACGTCTTCGCCAACTACACCTATACCCAGGCCAAGACGCTGAATTCCTCGGCATATCCCGATCGCGAAGGGCAACGGCTGGGCAACACGCCCCGTTCTTCCTTCAGCCTGTGGACCACCTATAAGCCCGACGATTCGTGGACGCTGGGCTACGGCGCGCGCTTCATGGGTACCCGCAACGTCACGGCGCAGGGTGATGGGGAACTGGCCAGCTACCTGGTGCACAGCGCCATGGTGTCCTATGACTTGGACAAGCATTTCAGGCTGCAGCTCAACGTGGACAACCTGGGCGACAAGGCCTATGTAGAGCGCGTGCGCCAGGTACTGGGCAGCGAATCGCGTTCGTCCGCCATCGAGTACGGCGACGGCCGGGTGGCCATGCTGACGGCTACCTATAAGTTCTGAGTGTTACCGGGCGGTCGCCGGGCCGCGGCTCATGAATGGCCGCGGCCTTCCCGGCGGTAATACAGATAGCGCTCGATCTCCGCCTGCTCCACGGCTGGCTCCAGCGGGCGCCACCGGACCACATACCCCCGGTGTGCCGGCGGCATCCAGCCCAGTATGGAGTACATCGTGACTTCGGTTTCCCCGGTATTGAATTCGGTTTCGTAGAACCCCTGACGATGCGGTGGCTTGGTGCCACATATCCAGTTGGAACCTGGCATGACGTTCTCCCTTCATGCGGCGCTCTGTTCCCATCCTACTGCGCCACATCGTGAAATCGCATGCGTTCTAGCCCCGATGCAGAGCGGGGCCTGCTTGTGTTAGAAACACGGATGGAGTTGCTTTGGGACGGTGGTCGCAAACTTTGCGAACCTTTGCAGTTCGATCCTGGGGATGGCTGTAGCATTCGGTCATCGATATCCAGGAGACTGCCATGCACACCCAGACACCCGCGCCCGAGCCGAACAAGCGCCGCTGGCCGTTCGGCTACGGCGAGGAAGAATAGGCCCGCTCGGGCCTCAGGCGGGTTGGAACGCCCCGGCCACGATCCAGGCGGCCACTGCGCCTATCCATAGTGTCGCTGCGTAGACGGCGCGGCGAGCCGCGGAACCGAGTCGGGAACGTTCCAGCCGCAGATTGAGCGCGCCGGCGGCCAGGAAGCTGAGGGACCAGGCCGAGCCCGTGGCAATGGTGGCGGGCCAGACCCAGTCGCCGTGCCAATCGTCCAACTTGCCGTACAGCGGCGCCAGCACGGGATATCCCGCGTAGTAAAGGGCCGCGCCCAGCGCTCCCATGCTCAGCACGCCCAGCACCGCCACGATCCCGAAGGCGACCAGCGAGCGCCGCATGCCCTTGAAAATTCCCATCGACTGTTCCATCCCCGATAAGCCATCGGCACGGTAGCACCGGGCCGACCGGGTGGCAAACGCCGCAGGCCGGCGGGGCTCCGGCGGCCTAGCCAACGCGCGAGATCCGTTCGCCGGGGCGCGAGAGCTCGTGGTAGACGTCGTCCAGGTATTCAGCCAGTTCATCGGTGGAGACGTCTGGCGGGATCGCCAGGTCCGCGACCCGGACGCGTTTGCCGCCGTCCGACCGGTATGCCGCCCAGGCGGCGCCTTCGCGATGGATGTCGAGCTGGAACCTGCCGTAGATATCGAATTTCATGAGTGTCCGGTTTCCGTCAGGACCAGGCCAGCGCCAGTTCCGCGGCCGCGGTTCGGGTGAGGCCCAGCAATGCCTGCGAAGCAGGGCTGAGGGTTTCGCCCCGCCGGGTCAGCAGTTCCAGGCTGCGAGCGGCGCTCTGGTCCGCCAGGGGCAAGATGGCCAGGCCGTCGGCCGCGGGAACCGCCAGCGCGGGCAGGATGGTGACGCCAAAGCCCTGTTCGACGAAAGTGAGCAAAGAGGTGGTGTTGCGCACCGTCAGCAGCGAGCCTTCGACCAGCGCGGCCACCTCCGGCACGTTGAAACGCGCGCACAGGCCATTGGCGATGAACTCGGCGGCGTCGATGTCCTTCCAGCGCACGTCGCGGCCCAACTTCGTGAGGCTGTGGCGGGCGGGGCACACGAGCACGAAGCGGTCCGCGAACAGCGGCTCGGCCAGAATCCCCGGCAGGGGCTCTGGCAGCGTGGCGACGCCGAAATCCACCGCGCCGCTGGCCACCGCGCTACCCACGGCGGCGGAATCGATATCGCGCAGATCCACCCGCACCTGGGGATATTGCCGGCGCATCTGGCCGATGACCCGCGGCAGCAGCCGCGTGGCCGCGGACGGCACGGCTGCCACCTTGGCCGTGCCCAGGGCGCCGCTGGCGTAGCGCAGCATGTGGGCTACGGCCGAGTCGTATTCGGCGATGGCCCGTTGCGCGTGCGCGCGCACATAGATGCCCAGGGGAGACAGCCGGATCTTGCGTTCGCCCTCGAACAGCGGTCCGCCCAGCTCGGATTCCAGCTGTTTCAAGGTCATGGACAGCGCCGCTGGCGTGCGGCCGACGCGGTCGCCCGCCTGGGCCAGCTCGCCCGCATCGACCACGGCCAGGAACATGCGCAAGTGCTCTAGCTTCACGATTAAGAAATTATTGAATGGATGAAAATAATTTTAGTTTGACTGAAATTTGGCTGGATATCTACAGTACCGCTCATCCCATTCAAGGAAGCAGCAATGAGCGCAAACCCCTTACGCGTCGACGGCCTGCAGTACAGCAACTGGTCCGAAAAGATATTCCGGCAATTGCGGGAAGGGGGCGTGGACGCAGTCCACGTCACCATCGCCTATCACGAGAACCTGCGCGAGACCATCCTGAATATTGAACGCTGGAACACCTGGTTCGAGCGCTATCCGGAATTGATCGTGCAGGCTCGCAGCGGCGACGACGTCAGGCGCGCGCAAGAAACGGGGCGCACGGCCATCATCTTCGGCCTGCAGAATCCTTCGCCCATCGAGGACGACATCGGCCTGGTAGAAGTGGTGCACACCCTGGGCGTGCGCTTCATGCAGCTGAGCTACAACAACCAGTCCCTGCTGGCCTCGGGCTGCTACGAATCCGTGGACAGCGGCATCACCCGCATGGGGCGGGAAGTGATCAAGGAGATGAACCGGGTCGGGCTGGTGATCGACATGAGCCATTCAGGCGAACGCTCCACGCTCGAAGCGATCGATCTGTCCGAGCGGCCCATCACCATCAGCCACGCCAATCCGCATTCGTGGGCCGCGGCGCTGCGCAATAAATCGGACACGGTGGTGAAGGCGCTGGCGTCCGCGGGCGGCATGTTCGGTTTTTCGCTCTATCCCCACCATCTGAAGGGCAAGTCGGCCTGCACCCTGGACGACTTCTGCGCCATGGTGGCTCGCACGGCCGAACTGATCGGCGTCGAGCACCTGGGCCTGGGGTCGGACCTGTGCCAGGACCAGCCGGATTCCGTCGTCCAGTGGATGCGCACGGGCCGCTACACCAAGGGCGTCGATTACGGCGAGGGATCCGCGGCGCAGCCGGGGTTCCCGCCCCAGCCCGGCTGGTTCCAGGACAGCCGCGACTTCGCCAACATCGAGGACGGGCTGCGCGCCACGGGGTTCTCGCCGCGCGAGGTGGCGTTGCTCATGGGCGAGAACTGGATGCGCTTTTTCGACCAGAGTTTTGGCCCGGCCGCCGCGCCGAGCGAATCGTAATTTTCCTTGGGCCGCAACCCCGGAGCATGAACATGAAGAAAGCCGTCCGCCTTTTCGCATCCGCCGCCCTGGCCTTGGGAGTCCTGTGGAATGGGCAAGCCTGTGCGCAGGAATTCCCGAACAAGAACATCCAGATCGTCGTGCCGTTCCCGCCGGGAGGCGTGGCGGACCTGGTCGTGCGCACAGTGGCGCAAAAGCTCGGCCAGGACATCAAGCAGCCCGTATTGGTGGTCAACAAGCCCGGCGCCAGCGGCATCATCGGCGCCGAATACGTGGCCCGGGCGCCCGCGGACGGCTATACGCTGCTGCTGGCGAACCTGCCGATCATGTCGATCAATGAACTGCAGTACGCCAGCCTGCCATACTCCGCCGCGCGTGATTTCGCGCCCGTGATCCTACTGGCCGACCAGCCCTACATCATCGCGACCAGCCACTCCGTGCCGGCCAAGACGATGAAGGAGTTCATCGCCTATGCCCATGAAAAACCCGACGCGCTGACCTTCGGCTCGGCCTCCAGTTCCACCTTCCTGGCGGGCGAGCTCTTCAAGCAGCGGGCCGGCATCCGCATGGCGCACATCCCGTACAAGGGCAGCGCGCCCGCCATCAATGACCTGCTGGGCGGCCACATCAGCCTGATCCTGGACCCCGTGATCACGCTGCTGCCGCACGTGCAGGCAGGAAAGCTGCGCGCCCTGGCGGTGACTTCTCCCACCCGCATCGACTCCGCGCCCGACATCCCGAGCTACAAGGAGGTGGGCCTGGCCGACCTGGACATCACTTCCTGGCAGGGCATCGTGGCGCCTGCCGGCACGCCCGCGCCCATCATCAGGAAGTTGAACGAGGAATTCAACAAGGCGCTGCAATCGCCCGAAGTCGCCACGCGGCTGAAAGAGCAGGGGGTAAGCACCAAGGGCGGTTCGGCGGAAGCCTTCGCCAGCTTCGTCGCGGGCGAGAGCAAGCGGTGGGCCACGCTGGCCAAGCAAGTCAATTTCCTGCCCGGCAAGCTCTAGAAGGACGGCGGAAATGGGCGAAACGGAATCGCGATTGAAGGCGCTGGGGCTGGCGCTGCCGGCGCCCACGCCGACGCACTATGCCTACTTGCCGGCGCTGCGGCATGGCAACACGGTGCATGTGGCCGGGCAGATCCCCAAGGTGGCGCCCGACCGCCTGCTCGTTCAGGGCGCCATCGGCGAACAGGTGTCCGAGGAGCAGGCGCGCGAGGCCGTGCGCCTGTGCGTGCTGCATGCCCTGTCGTGGGTGGCGCACAGCGCGCAGGGCGGCCTGGACGCCGTGGCCCAGATACTGCGGGTCAATTATTACTTCCAGGTGGGCGAGCGCAAGAGCGCCCGGCTTTCCGCCATTGCGGACACCGGATCGGAACTGCTGTCCGAGCTGTTCGGCGCAAAGGGGCGGCATCCGCGCTCGGTCATCGGCGTGCGGGAACTGCCGCGCGACGCGCCGGTGCTGATCGATATGGACGTCGCCCTGCATGCGGCGGACGAGCCGGCGGCGGCCCGCTGACGCCGCGCTACTGCTTCTTGGGCAGCACGAATTCCACGCGCCGGTTCTGGGCTCGGCCCTGCGGATTGTCGGCGCCGTTGGCAAGCTTGTTGGGCTGGACCGGCTGGGTATCGCCCAGTCCCTTGGTGCTCAGCCGCGACGGGTCCACGCCATGGCTTGCCAGCCACTGCGCCACCGCCTTGGCGCGCCGCAGCGACAGATCCTTGTTGTAGGACGCCGATCCCTTGGAATCGGTGTGCCCTTCGATGACGACCTTGCCGCCGGAGCCCGACTTGATGAGGCTGGCGATGTCCTGCAGCGTGGGCTCGGCGGCGGGCCGGATCGCGGCCTTGTCGAAGTCGAACAGCACGTCGCCCAGCATCGATACCGTCACGGCATTCTTGTCTTGCCGCACCGACAGCCCTTCGTGCCGGGCCGCCAGCCCGTCCACCCGAGCGGTCAGGTCGGACACGCCTGCGCCGGTGTCGGAAGGAAAACCCTTCAGGTCCAGGATCGTGGCCTTGAGATCGAGGATCTCGGCCTTGTAGGGAGGCTCTTGCGCAAAAGAGCCGCCGGCGGCGGCCAGCAGCGCCGCGGCCAGCAGAGTCGACGCGCCCGGATGGCCGGCCATGGCTAGCGGTCGGTGATCTTGATGGCGTCCAGGGTCTCGACTCCCGGGATCGTCAGCGAGACTTCGGTGATCTCTTTGGGCGGCGCCGGGAACTTCCCGTGCCAGGTTCCGGCGATGGGGGAGTCTTTCGAGGTCCGGATCAGCAGCTTGGGATTGGTCAGCGGCTTGTCGTTGCTGTCTTTCAGCAGCAGGTACTTCTTATTGCCCGCGACGACGTAGAAGCTGTTCTCGTAGTCGTTCTGCGTGATCGCCGAATAGACCATCTCGCTCTTGCTGGAAACGATGGGCTTGAACCGCATCTTGATGGAAAGGATGTCGCCATTGCGCACCGCTTCGATCACCTGGCCCTCGGCCGTGCCGGAGTCGACCATGCCGGTCGCCAGGGGGACGGGGGCGTCGGCCTGCGCAAAGGCGGCCTGCCCGATGGCGGCGAGGGTCATGCAGGCGCCAAGCGCACAGGCGGCGGCCGTCTTTCTGATCGAAGTCACGATAAGCATCCTTTGTTGTTCAACGTTCGGGGCGATGTATCGGGGGCCAGGACTCATGCTTTGGGCGTAATCCGGAACCCAGCGCAAGATGGTCCGACTTTCGGGGACTTATTGCAGTTCGATATTTTTCCAAGACGTTACGGAATCTAGCCGCCCCGCGGTGAGAATTGCTGAACTTTCACGGGTTGCGCTTTCGTACGATCCCCTTAAAGCATAGAAAAAAGGGGATGGGCCATGGAGACCTGCGAAAAATGCGAAGCCATCGTTCCGAACCAGCGCGACGCGCCAGGGCATGAGCACCTGATCAGCCTGGGCGACGTGCGTTCTCTGGAGGAGGGGAGGCGCGGCGTGACGCGGGAAGCGTTTACCTGCGCGCAGTGCGGCGCCGAGTGGGACTACCGGCACGACAAGCGCGATCCGTCTTCCGGCTGGAGCCGCTGCGACGCCGCGCCCCAGGCTGCGGAACCCGCCGCGAACGCCGCTTAACGGCTTCAGGCGGGCCGCGCCCTATACCTGCATCTTCTTCTTGCCCAGCAGGGTCAGCGCCAGGCTCCTGCCCGTGCGCATGAACGGGTACAGGGCGGTCGACAGGCAGGGGTTGCGGAACACAGCGGCGTTGAAGCTGTTGAATAGATCATTGCCGGTGCTGATGAGCGCCAGCCGGTTGATGCAGTCTGCGCCGAAGTAATCCTTGCCGTCCAGGTGCAGCAGCATGCCCTGGTTCAGGTCGTATCCCTGCGCCTTGTACGCCACCGCCAGATCGGGATGGTCGCGCATGTTCAGCAGATCGACCGGGCCCACGGCCTTTTGCAGTTGCAGCATCCGCACGTAGTTCGAGCAGAAGGGGCAATCTCCGTCGTAGAGCAGGAAATTTTTCGCAATGGCCATGATGCACCGTCTGGAATGCGCGGCCGCGAAAAGCGCGTCCGCCACCTCGATTAAACCGCATATCAGCGCAGTTCGCGCACACCGCGCCCCAGGCGCCGTCGCAGCAGGTTCCGCAGGGTGACGCCGTCCGCGTAGCCGACCTGCGCGGCGATCTGCTCCAGCGACAGGCTGCTGGTTTTCAGCAGGTGGGCCGCGCGTTCGACCCGCAGATCCTGGAAGAACGATAGCGGGCTTTTGCCCAGCACCTGCTGCGTGCGCCGCGCCAGGGTGCGCTTGCTGGCGCCCAGCTGCTGCGCGGCGGCGTCCAGCGAGAACCCTTGCGCCAGATGCTCGCGCGCCCAGCGCTCGAAGGCCTGGACCAGCGGATCGGCATGCGCCAGGTGGTCGGCAAGCGCATAGGCGGACTGCGCGGGCCGCTGGTCCACGATCAGATAGCGCGCCACCAGTGCCGCCAGTTCAGGACTGGCCTGGCGCACCAACCATAGCGCCATGTCCATGTGGCTCAGCGCCGCGCCGGCCGTCAGGAACGCCGACGAGCGGACCAGCATGCGGCTGTCTTCGAGTTCGACCTCGGGATAGCGCTGCCGGAACAGCGGCACCAGCCACCAGGTGGTGGTGGCTTTCTGGCCGTCCAGCAGGCCCGACTCCGCCAGCACGAAGGTTCCGATGCAGGCTGCGGCGGTGTTGCCGCCGGGCGCGCGTTCCCGCAGCATCCGGCCGCTGTCGCGCACGTCGCGGCGCTCCAGGGCCGGCACCAGCGTCTCGGGCATCTTGTAGCCGATGGCGGGGATCACGATCCAGTCCGGATCGGCGGGATCCGGGCTGCCCGAAACCGGCACGCTGAATCCCTGCGACGTGCGCACATGGCGGCGCATGCCCACGATGCGGGTATCGAAGGGCGCGATGCGGGCCGGCAGCATGGGCGCCAGTTCGTTGGCGGTCGCAAACACGTCCAGGATGGCCGACAAGCCTGTATCGAACACGCCGTCCAACGCGAGGATCTGCATTTTCATGGCAAGAACACTATCAAAGATGTCAATAGCGCCAATATTAATAACGCCCGCGCAGGCCCACAATTCGGCTGTCTTCATCTGCATGGCGTGCATGGTGCGCGCCGGGAGCCCATCTTGCCCCTCGAAAACCTGTTTGCCCTGGCGACGTTCGCCCTGGTGACTTCCATCTCGCCCGGGCCCAGCAATGTCATGCTGATGACGTCGGGGGCCAATTTCGGCTTCGCAAGAACGTTGCCGCAGGTGCTGGGCATCACGGTGGGCTTCACCTCGCTGCTGCTGGGGGTGGGGCTGGGCCTGGGCGCGCTGTTCCAAGCCTGGCCGGCCCTGTCTACGGGCCTGAAGATCATCGGCGCGGCCTATCTGCTGTATCTCGCGTGGCGCATTGCGCTGTCGCGCTCGATCGCCCCAGGCAAGGGGGCGTCGGCACGGCCGCTCAGCATCATGGAGTCGGCCCTGTTTCAGTGGGTCAATCCCAAGGCCTGGATCGTGGCGCTGGCGGCGGTGGCGGTCTATATGGATGCGGCGGCGCCGTGGGCGTCGCTGGCCTGGCTGTGCGCCGTCTTCGCCCTGGTGAACCTGCCGGCCGTGTCCGTGTGGGCCGGCTTCGGCGTGGCGCTGCGCGGCTTTCTTGCGCACCCCGGGCGCCTCAAGGTCTTCAATATTGCGATGGGGGCGCTGCTGGCGGCGACGCTGTGGCCCATGCTGCGCTGAGCCGGGCGCACAGCGCAGCCGTCATGCCGCGGCCGGCTCAGCGGACGACGGCCACGCCAGGGCCGTGGCGTAGCCGCGCACGTCCGCCGGCCAGTTCGCGACCTGCAAGACAAAGCGCTCCCGGTCTTCGGCATAGAGCGCCCGCGTCGCTTCTTCGAAGCCGGGCAGGTTGCCCGCCATGCCGGACATGAAACGGTAGGCGGCCTCCTGGCGCTCGCGCCGCCGGTCCCGCGCTTCGTTGTCGCGGCGCGCCTGTTCCACCAGCTTGCGCAACGCCACGGACGCGCCGCCGGGCTGCGCGCTCAACCAGTCCCAATGGCGGGGCAGCAGGGTGACTTCGCGCGCCACCACGCCCAGCCTGGGCCGGCCGCGGCCGCGCGGCTGCGCGTCGTCGGGGGCGTCGGGGGCGGGTTCAGCATGCGCGGCCGCGGCGTCCGCCGGAATGCGATGGCGTTCACCGATGCTGGTTTCGTCGCCGCTTAGGTCCAGGTCCACCTGCTTGCCGGAGCGGTCATCGAATACCAAAAGGGGGGCGTCGCTGCCGGCGGCCATGGCCCGCTTGACGGCCAGCGCCACGTCGGCCAGCGCGCCGGCGGTGAGAATGCGATGGCCCGCGAAGGCCGTGTGGGGATCGGCGGGGCGGGGCGGATGCAAGTTGTTCATTATTTTGTCCGGGTAAAATTGTGATCGAATTATCATCCGGGTAAAAAATGAAGTCAATACATCCGGGTAAAAAAAGTTTGCGCAGGCCGGTGCGGCAGGTTCCGCCTCAGAAATATCCCCGCGAACCTAGGGTCAACACCTAGGCAAAATACACAGGCGGCGTATAATCTTGCTTTGCGCCCGGAGTTACCCATGCGTCTCGTACAAAAAGCGCTCACCTTCGACGATGTGTTGCTGGTGCCTGCGTATTCCGAGGTCCTGCCTCGCGACACTTCCCTGGCCACGCGCCTCACCCGCAATATCAACCTGAACATCCCGCTCGTGTCCGCCGCCATGGACACCGTGACGGAATCGCGCCTGGCCATCGCCATGGCGCAAGAGGGCGGCATCGGGATCATCCACAAGAACCTGTCGGCAGAAGCCCAGGCCCGTGAAGTGGCCCGCGTCAAGCGCCACGAGTTCGGCATCGTGATCGATCCGGTCACCGTCACCCCCCAGATGAAAGTGCGCGACGCCATCGCGTTGCAGCGCCAGCATGGCATCTCGGGCCTGCCGGTGGTCGAAGGGCGCAAGCTGGTCGGTATCGTCACCAACCGCGACCTGCGCTTCGAAGAGAACCTGGACCAGCCCCTGCGCAATATCATGACGCCGCAGGAACGCCTGGTCACCATGAAGGAAGGCGCCACGCTGGACGAAGCCCAGGCCCTGATGCACAAGCACCGCCTGGAGCGCGTGCTGATCGTGAACGACGGCTTCGAACTGCGCGGCCTGGCCACGGTCAAGGACATCGTCAAGAACACCGAGCACCCGATGGCCAGCAAGGACGCCCAAGGCCAGCTGCGCGTGGGCGCGGCGGTGGGCGTGGGCGCCGGCACCGAAGAACGCGTCGAGAAGCTGGTTGCGGCCGGCGTGGACGTGCTGATCGTCGACACCGCGCACGGCCACTCCAAGGGCGTGCTGGAAGGCGTGCGCTGGGTCAAGCAGAACTACCCCAAGGTTGAAGTCATCGGCGGCAACATCGCCACCGCCGCCGCCGCGCGCGCGCTGGTCGAGTATGGCGCCGACGGCGTCAAGGTCGGTATCGGCCCGGGCTCCATCTGCACGACGCGTATCGTGGCCGGCGTGGGCGTTCCGCAGATCCACGCGATCTCCGAAGTCGCCAAGGCGCTGGAAGGCACGGGCGTGCCGCTGATCGCCGACGGCGGTATCCGCTACTCGGGCGACGTCGCCAAGGCGCTGGCCGCCGGCGCGTTCGCCTGCATGATGGGCGGTATGTTCGCCGGCACGGAAGAAGCGCCGGGCGAAGTGGTCCTGTTCCAAGGCCGTTCGTACAAGTCGTACCGCGGCATGGGCAGCCTGGGGGCCATGACGGACGGCTCGGCCGACCGTTACTTCCAGGATCCCGCCAACAACGCCGACAAGCTGGTGCCGGAAGGCATCGAAGGCCGCGTCCCCTACAAGGGCAGCGTGCTGGCCATCATTTACCAACTGGTGGGCGGCATCCGCGCCTCGATGGGCTACTGCGGCGCCGCCACCATCGACGACATGCGCACCAAGACCGAATTCGTGGAGATCACCTCCGCGGGCGTTCGCGAGTCCCACGTGCACGACGTACAGATCACCAAGGAAGCGCCCAACTACCGCGCCGACTGATCCGTACAGTCAACTACAATGTCATGCATCACGCACCGGCAGAACCGCAAATGAACCAGCGGTTCTGCCGGTGCGGTTTTATTTACTGCGGTTTCATTCATTACCGGTAGAGTCTCCATGCACCAGCGCATCCTCATTCTCGACTACGGTTCGCAAGTCACCCAACTGATCGCCCGCCGCGTCCGCGAAGCCGGCGTGTATTCCGAAGTGCATCCGGGCGACGTCGACGACGCCTTCGTGCGCGAACAGATGGCGCAAGGCCTGAAGGGCATCATCCTGTCGGGCAGCCACGCCTCGGCCTACGAAGAAGGCTCCATGCGCGTGCCCCACGCCGTGTTCGAGCTGGGCGTGCCCGTGCTGGGCATCTGCTATGGCATGCAGTCCATGGCGCAGCAGCTGGGCGGCGTGGTCAGCTTCTCCGACCACCGCGAATTCGGCTACGCCGAAGTCCGCGCGCACGGCCACACCAAGCTGCTCGACGGCCTGGCCGACTTCACCACGGATGAAGGCCACGGCATGCTCAAGGTCTGGATGAGCCACGGCGACAAGGTCACCGAGCTGCCCCCGGGCTTCAAGATCATGGCGTCCACGCCGTCCTGCCCGATCGCCGGCATGGCCGACGAAGACCGCAAGTTCTACGCCGTGCAGTTCCACCCCGAAGTCACGCACACCGTCCAGGGCAAGGCCATGCTGGCCCGTTTCGTGAACGAGATCTGCGGCTGCGAAGGCGACTGGAACATGCCCGACTACGTGGCCGAGGCCGTCGCGCGCATCCGCGAACAGGTCGGCGACGACGAGGTCATCCTCGGCCTGTCGGGCGGCGTGGATTCGTCCGTTGCCGCGGCCCTGATCCACAAGGCCATCGGCGACCAGCTCACCTGCGTCTTCGTCGACCACGGCCTGCTGCGCCTGGACGAAGGCAAGCAGGTCATGCAGACCTTCGCCGAGAACATGGGCGTGAAGATCATCCACGTCGACGCCACCGCCCAGTTCATGGGCAAGCTGTCCGGCGTGGCCGATCCCGAAGCCAAGCGCAAGATCATCGGCCGCGAATTCGTCGAAGTGTTCCAGGACCAGGCCGGCAAGCAGAAGAGTGCCAAGTGGCTGGCCCAGGGCACCATCTACCCCGACGTCATCGAATCCGCAGGCGCCAAGACCGGCAAGGCCACCTCCATCAAGTCGCACCACAACGTGGGCGGCCTGCCGGACACGCTGAACCTGCAGCTGCTGGAGCCGCTGCGCGAACTGTTCAAGGACGAAGTCCGCGAACTCGGCGTGGCCCTGGGCCTGCCGCCGCAGATGGTCTACCGCCACCCGTTCCCCGGCCCCGGCCTGGGCGTGCGCATCCTGGGCGAAGTCAAGCACGAATACGCCGAACTGCTGCGCCGCGCCGACGCGATCTTCATCGAAGAACTGCGCAATACCAAGGACGAGGCCAGCGGCCTGACCTGGTACGAGCTGACCTCGCAGGCGTTCGCCGTGTTCCTGCCGGTGAAGTCGGTGGGCGTGATGGGCGACGGCCGCACCTACGAATACGTCGTCGCGCTGCGCGCCGTGCAGACCTTCGACTTCATGACGGCTGATTGGGCGCCGCTGCCGCACCCGCTGCTGGCGCGGGTGTCTTCGCGGATCATCAATGAGGTGCGCGGGATTAACCGGGTTGTGTACGACGTGTCGAGCAAGCCGCCTGCGACGATCGAGTGGGAGTGATTTAACGTCCTTCGAGGACTATCGCCAACCAGCAAAACAAATTGACGGTGGCGCTGGCGGTAAGAATCGAAGCCGGATTAAGACACTCTCGTTCACTATTGAGACTTTTACCGTCTTTGACGGTAAAAGTCTTTTTTACGCCACTTTCCGAGCACCAGCAGGCCTCCAGGTCCCTAGCGGTAAAAGCCGTCGAAAAACCGGAGGAGAGCCTCGATGCTGACCGACGTCGGCACTGCGAAATCTGAAGCCTAAGTCCAAGATTCATAAGGCTCATAGCTGGCGCCCCTCGGCCGAACCCATGTCTAGTTCCCGGGGCTGTGAACGCTCCCGTCGCGAGTCCCACGAAAAAAACTGCGTGATCGTGCTCATTTGGGGCCGGCGCTGCCAGGGTAGGCCGACCTCGAGCGCGTCGAACTGGGCCTACGTCACGACCGGCTTGGTCGCTTTGATCTAGCCTGGCCACGTGAAGCGCGCGACGCGCAAACAGGCGCTCGACGCCAGCACGCGTGCCCATAACCCCCTTACTCGCTCCGGAGTGCATCCGACGAAACTAGGCATGGCTGTTTTATAGCGTTCGATATAGAATCGGCGGGAGCGGCACGATTTTGCCGCACTCGTTCATCCACTCCCTCGCTTTGGAAGGTCTCTCGCCAAATGGCCATCGTCGATCTCAAACTTCAACTGCGAGAGTTGCAGGAGAAATTCGTCCGCACCGCCCCGGCCGGCCGGGTCGAGCTCTATGAATCCAAGATCGAGGAACTGCGATCTGATTTCGCCAAGCGTGTCGCGCTGAAGAAGGGTGATAGCGCGCCGGACTTCTCGTTGCCGAATGCGCATGGCGATGTCGTGTCGCTGTCGTCTGCCCTTGCACTAGGACCGGCAGAGACTCGTCCCGCAGCGTTTGCTCGCGGCGTTGCGAAAGCAGGTCTCTGAATGATCCAGGGTAACAATCCCGCACAGGGAGCGGTCGTCCCATCGGCCGCCCTGGCGCAGTTTCAGAGAGCGCCCCGGAACACGTTGCGCGGACTCTTCTGGGCCGGACTGAGCGTCATGATTTTTGCGGGATGGTTCGTCGTGACGCGCTTCAGCGTCACGCGCGAACTGCGCCTGTGGGATGTGACCGCGCTGCGATTCGGTATCGGGGCCATCATTCTTCTTCCGGTGCTGCTGAGAAGCAAGAGACGCATCTCGGCCAGGGAATGGCTTGAAGGGCTGCTGTATGCCTGCCTATGGGGATTGCCTTTCGTCCTGGCCGTCGCGCTCGGCCTGCAGCTCACATCGGCCGGGCGCGCGGCGGCGGTCACACCGACCCTGATGCCGGTATTCGCCGGCACTTTCGCGTGGATCTTCCTCAAAGAGAAACAAGGTAGGGCGCGCTGGTGTGGTTATCTCGCCATTGTCATTGGGCTGGTGTGCATGGTTGCGGGCGGCGTTTCCGCTCACGGAGGCATCAACCCACTAGGCCTCATCGCCCTCATGACTGCGGCTGCGATGTGGGCGGTCTACACGCTGCTCTTTCGGCGCAGCAAACTGACGCCGGTGCAGGCAGCCGCCCTCATCTGTTTCTGGTCGGCCGTGCTCTTCCTGCCGATCTATATACTTGCCGGGCTCAGTCGCCTCGCCTTGGCTTCGCCCAGCGAGATCGGTTTGCAGGCCATCTATCAGGGTGTCCTGATGAGCGGGGTTGCGATCGTTTCCTTCAATCGCGCTGTCGCGCTTCTGGGCCCATCCGCCGCCACAGCCATCATCGCGCTGATCCCGGTGGTCGCTTTACTGGCCGCCATTCCCGTACTTGCAGAACTGCCGTCCCTTGGGGAATGGGTCGCGCTTGCCGCCGTTGTGGGCGGTGTGTTGCTGGCGGCACGTCCGTCCGCGAAGCAGTGAAACCACGGAATTCCACGAGAGCGAGGCAACCAACATGATCCGGTTCTACTTCCATCCGACCCCCAACCCCGCGAAGATCGCGCTTTTCCTGGAGGAGACCGGCTTAGCCTACGAAGCTGTTCCGGTCGACACGAGCAGGGGCGAACAGCACATGCCGGCGTTTCGCGCGATCAATCCGAACGGCAAAGTGCCGGCCATTGTCGATACCGATGGTCCCGGCGGCAAAGAGGTCAGGGTCTTTGATTCGACTGCTATCCTGATCTATCTCGCCGAAAAGACCGGTCAGCTTCTGGGCGCACCGGAGGATCGGCCGGAACTACTGTCCTGGCTGCTCTTCATCGCCTCGGGACTGGGACCGTTCTCCGGGCAGGCGGTGCACTTCCAGTTTGCCGCGCCCGAAGGCCTGGACTACGCCGTCAACCGCTACCGCCGGGAGGCGGAGCGGCATTACCAGGTCCTCGACGACCATTTGTCGGGACGCGACTACATCGTCGGCAGCAGTTTCACGATCGCCGACATCTCTACCTGGGGATGGCTCGATCGCGCCTCGCGTGTTCGCAAGGGTGCCGAGGATCCGTTGGGGCCGTTTCCGGAACTCAAGCGGTGGTTCGCAGGCGTGGATGCGCGTCCCGCGGTCGGGCGCGCCAGGGCGCTTGCGAAGAGCCATGCCTTTAAAACGATCAACGACGAAGAGACCAAGCGTGCGCTCTTCCCGTCCAACTATCCGGCTGCATCGGCGCAAGGAGTTTGAAATGGAACTTAGGGACAAACGGGTCCTCGTCACTGGCGGATCCAGCGGGATCGGGCTCGCGCTTGCACAGGCGCTCGCGGCGCGAGGTGCCAGCGTGGTCATCACCGGGAGGCGAAGAACCGTCCTTGACGATGCGCTGTGCAGCTTCGACTCCGTGACGGGCGTTTGTGCCGACGTGGCAACCTCCGAGGGACGCGCGGCCACGCTGGACCAAGCAATGCAGGCGCTGGGTGGACTCGACATTCTCGTCAACAACGCCGGCGGTGTGCGGGCTGGCCGGCTGGAGAACACCACGGAAGCCGACATCGAACAGATGGTAGTCGTCGACTTGCTCGCGCCGATCCTGCTGACCCGCGCGGCGATGCCCGCCTTGCGATCCAGTGGCGACGCCATGGTGGTGAACATCGCTTCCGGCATTGCCTTGATCGGTGCGCCATTCTATGCAACCTATGCCGCGGTGAAGGCGGGCCTGGCTCACTTCGGCGAAGCTCTCAGGCGCGAACTCAAAGGCGAAGGCATTCATGTCATGACGGCTTATCCCGGGGGGACGGACACGCCGATGATGAAGTCCAACCGGGCAGGCCCCGAACTGGGTTTTTCGCGCGAGTCTGCTTCAGCAGTGGCTGACGCCATTGTCGAAGGGATAGCGACGAACGCCTTCGAGGTCATTCGTGGTGGCGAGGCGCGAGCCCAGATGATTGCGCTCAACCGCAACGATCCAGCAGCGGTCGACGCGAGATTTCAGGGGCTCAAGAGCGCCTTGGAGGCAGCGGTTAAGGATCACAGCGCGCTCTGATGGCTCAACGTCAGGCACTTCCTTCCATATTGAAGCAATTCAGGTACGACCATGGCGCGCCCCAAAGAGTTTGACGAAGCCGCAGCGCTAGATGCCGCGATCCAGTGTTTCTGGTCACGCGGTTATGAGGCCACCTCGGTGCGTGACCTAGCCGACGCGATGGGTATCGCCGGCCCCAGTCTGTACAACACGTTCGGCGACAAGCGCAAGCTGTACCGGCAGGCACTTGAACACTATGTCGAGCGAGGCTTTTGCAATCGGGTCCGGCGCTTCGAGTCCGAACTGGCACCTCGGGCGGCCATCGAGGCGTTCTTCGACGAGATCATCGAATTGTCGTTGGCCGACGACCAGCGCAAGGGCTGCATGATCGTCAATTCGGCACTTGAGCTGGCGCCCCACGACGCGGAGTTTCAGGCGGCGCTGGCCAATGTCCTGCGCGACATGGAGGCCTTCTTCCATCGCTGCGTCGAGGCGGGTCAGGGCAGTGGCGCGATCAGCGCTGCACTGCCCGCAGACGATCTTGCCCGGATGTTGCTCGGTCTGCTGATGGGATTGCGCGTTCTCGCGCGCTCGCGGCCAGAACCGGAACTGCTGCGTGGGGTTGTGCGGCCCGCATTAGCGCTGCTCGATGGCGCCGGCCCATCTCAACAAGGGAATCTCAAATGATCGATCTCTACTATTGGCCTACGCCCAACGGCCACAAAGTCACGATGTTCCTGGAGGAGGCCGGTCTCAAGTACGGCATTCATCCTGTCGACATAAGCGCGGGCGACCAGTTCAAGCCGGAGTTCCTCGCGTTCTCGCCGAACAACCGGATGCCGGCGATCATCGACACGGAGCCGGTCGACGGCGGAACACCCGTGACCGTCTTCGAGTCGGGTGCCATCCTGCTCTATCTCGCGGAGAAGACGGGCCTCTTCATGCCGAGCGACCTGCGCGGACGGAAGGCGGTGCTGGAGTGGTTGTTCTGGCAGGTCGGTGGACTTGGCCCCATGGCCGGCCAGAACCATCACTTTGGCATCTATGCGCCGGAGAAAATTCCCTACGCCATCACGCGCTACGTCAACGAGACCAACCGTCTCTACGGTGTGCTCGACCGGCGTCTGGCCACGCATGAATACCTCGCCGGCGAGGCGTATTCGATCGCGGACATGGCGACCTACCCGTGGGTGGTGCCGTGGAAGCGTCAGCAGCAGGAACTCGACGATTTTCCGCACCTTCGACGGTGGTTCGATGCGATCCGCAATCGCCCCGCGACGATCGGCGCCTACGCGCGTGGCGAACCTTTCGCGTCACGCCCTGCGGTGACGGAAGAGGGCAAAAAGCTCCTCTTCGGTCAAACCGCCGCCGGGCCGAGGCTTACCTGATCGGTTTCGCAAGCATCAGGGACCTGACCGCAATACGAAGCCATACCCGCCTCGGCACTTCTCCTTTGTCGGAGGAATGTGCCGCGTTGATGCCGATTCAAAAAAAGCGGGCTGGTGGGCGTTGACCCAGGACTAGCGGCGCGATGTGTTCGAGGCACGATCCCGGTACATTGCCATCGGCCTCAAATACCCGCGGGCCATTACGATTGTCGCGATTTCGCTGCGCCCCATCGACGTGCAAGGTCTGCCCCGTCATGAACCCCGCATCTATCGCACGATGATGCATTCACGGCCGCTCCAATAGATGCGGACCCGAACCGCTTTCTCCCAATACGTCCAGCGGGTTGCGCAAGGGGCAATCTTCCAGCGACAGGCAGCCGCAACCGATGCAGCGGTCCAGCTCGTCGCGCAGCCGTTCGAGTTTCGTGATGCGCTCGTTCAGGCGTTTCCGCCAATTCGATGAAAGCTCGTGCCATTGCGCGGCGCTGAGCTTGCTGCCGGGCGGGTAGCGGCACAGCGTTTCCTTGATTTCCTCCAGCGGAATCCCCGTTCGCTGGGCCACCTTGATGACGGCGATGTAGCGCAGCACCGCGGAGGGGAAGCGGCGCTGGTTGCCCGCATTGCGCGTGCTGGCGATCAATCCCCTGGATTCGTAGAAATGGATGGTGGAAACCGCCACGCCGGCCCGGTGCGCGACTTCGCCCACCGTGAGCATGCGCGAGAAATCCATCGGTCTCTTCCCATTCATGTGTTTGACCTCAACTTAACTTGAGCTTTTATAGTCCGGCAGGCCGATGCGGGCAAGCCCTCGGGATTGCCTGTTTCCCCGTAACCCTGCCGGCCGCGTGGCATAGCCGCTGGCCGATTTTTCAATCGTGGAGACCCATGCAAGACTTCGTAAATAAGGCGCTGGACAGCCGCTGGCTGTGGATCCTGGCCCGTATCCTGCTGGCAGTGGTATTTCTTTCCTCGGGCTTGGCGAAGCTGATCGATTTCCAGGGCGGGCTTGCCGAAATGCGCGCCGCCGGGCTGGAGCCGGACTGGCTGTTCAACATCGCGACGGCGCTGGTGCTGATCGGCGGCTCGGTCCTGCTGCTGCTGGATCGCGTGCTATGGCTGGGCGCGGGAGCCCTGTCGGTGTTCCTGTTGCTGACCATCGTGGTGGTGCATCGCTTCTGGGCGATGCCGGAGCCCCAGGCCAAGCTCGCGATGTTCTGGGCGCTGGAGCATGCTACGGTGATCGGCGGATTGATCGCGGCGGCCATCGCCAGCCGCCTGCGCCCCAAGGGGCGGGCGTGAGGCTCGTCCAACACTGGATCCGGGATTGCCATGTCTGCCTCCGTCACTACCGATATCCTGAATTTCATCGAGGAAACGCTGGGCGTGGCCCAGATCGGCCTGACCTACTCGACTGATGCCTTCGACATTGCGCGATTTCACCGGCTTCGCGCCTCGGCCGCCGCCTTGCTGGGCAGGCTAGAGGGAGTCGAGGTCGAGAAGCTGGGCAAGTGGATCGCCTATGACGAGCACTATGCGACGCCCAAGCTGGATGTGCGGGCCCTGGTGTACGACGCTCAGGGCTGCGTGCTTCTGGTGCAGGAGAAAAGCGATGAGTTGTGGACGTTGCCCGGGGGCTGGTGCGATATGGGCGAATCCCCATCGGCCTCGGCGGTGAGGGAGGTCGAGGAGGAAACCGGCCTGCAAGTCGAGGCGGTGCGTCTGGTCGCCTTGTTCGACAAGCTCAAGCATGGCCATCCGCCCCAGATTCCGCATGCCTACAAATGCTTTTTCCATTGCATCGTGACGGGCGGCGAGATCCGGCCGGAAACCGACGAAACGCTGGCTTGCGGTTTTTTTCCGGTGGACGGCTTGCCCGCCTTGTCGTTGCACCGGGTAACGGAGGATCAGATTGTGAGTTTGTCGCGACACGTGGCGCGTGGTGGGCAGTCCTGCCTGTTCGACTGATTCCCAAGGGCTTTCAACGGCATGGCATCGTTGTTCGCCCACGCCGATTCCGCTTCAATCCTGTCCGGCCATCGCCTTGAGCGGCCGGCAGGTCTCCGCCTTTTCTTCCTCGTCGTACTCCGCCAGGGCGGCTCGGGCTTTGCCGTATGACCACGCGTAGGCGGCATCGAAGGCGCCGGGGGCGATGCCGGATTGGACGGCGGCGGCTTTCTGCCGTTCCTTGAAGAGGGCCATCATCTCGGGCGAGGGCACGCCGCAGAAGTCGGCCAGTGCGTGGAACTGGCCCGCGGAGGCAGCCTTGCTTTGGGTTTCCTGGGCGGACGCGCAGGCGGCCGTCAGCAGCAGGATCGCGCCGGCGATGTATGAGGCGGGTCTGGCGGGAAGGTGGGACATTATTCTTCTGGTGAGGATACTTCGGGTTGTGGCTGGCCGTATTTGATATTTCCGGCTCGAAGACCCGCCGGGCTGGAATTTTAGCGGCGGGAGTTTGTCCGCGCGCAAACGGACCCGCGGCCGATCCGGATTTTTAGGGGAAAATGCAGTCAGGCAGGAAAGTTGGATGACACCGTAAGCGGGAGAAGGCGATGCGCTCCAAGCATCGACGTTTCGTCGCCCAGGGATAGCTTCAACTCCGCAGATGCCCATGCTGGCGCTTTGAAATACTGGCGGGCGGGAAAGAAAAATGGAAAAGAAGCGGGAGAAGATCAAGAAGAGGGTGATGGCGGCCTTGGAACTGCCATCCGCGCCAGCGGAGGAGTTGGCGGCAGTCTTGCGGGAGGTCAAACTGCACCGCCTCTATGTCGATCGGGACATAACAGGCCTTCTTCGGAAGCAAGGCGACGTTCGGAACGTGCAAGAACTCCTGGCAGATGCCGATATTTTTGTGGCGCTGGATCGTTCATTTACCGACCGTATCGCCGCCATCGGCGCAAGATTCGATTCCCGGTCCGATGAGCTCTATCACACGATGCTGGTGCACGAGCAACAGCTCAGATCCACCTGTGGGTTGCCGACTTACGAGCATTTCAATACCGCCATCGAGGTGAAATTCCTGGACGAGGGTCATTACAAGAACCCGTTGGACTTCGGCGCCTCGGTGGACTACGCCATGTCTTACTTCTCCCTCACGCTGCGGTCGTTCCTGGAAGCGGGGGAGAAGATGGGCGCGCACTATGAAAGTGCGAAATTCGACGCGGCATGCCTGCATCTTCCCCTGAGTGGCGAATGGGCGATTTTCCACGAACGACGGTCAATCTGGGAACACGGGCATGCGAAGGGGACGCGGCATGAGAACGTTGCGGTCTTCGATGCCAGCAGGTCTGAATTGCTGTCCGCGTTCAGAGTGTCGCTTAGCCGGCTTCGCGGGGTTAGGCAAGGAGAGTCCTTTAATCCGATGACCCATCCGGCGGTCAGCGGCTCAACCCGGAAATTACCTATCGATGGGTTCAGGTCGAACGACGAGGTGAAGTCCGCATACATGACGGCTCAACAGTTCTACTCGGAAGACCTGCGGGAGGAAGTCCGTGGAGCCAGGTTGTGCGAATGGATTCGCGCCTATACGGTAGTCAAGGAGATTGCGAAGAAGCACATTGAATCGCATCCCTTGATTGGGCAGCCGGCGACGTTGCTGTTGCATAAGAACGCCGATTTTTTCCTGGCCGAGTTTGCCGCGGCGGGAATTCCGGTGAAATCTGCCGAGCAGATTCTGTGCCGCTTCACCTTCAATGCGTCTTCGAAGGACATTCTTGATGCGCCATTGATTCCCTTCAATGATGAGCTGGTCCTGGTTCCTACGGCGGCCATGCTGATCGAGCCGGCTTTTTCCCTGGAGTCTCTCCTGAAAAGCATAAGAAGCAAGCGGGACGAGCCAAACCATGAGCTGCAGTTCATCGGGCCGGGCTTCGAGAAACTGACTCGCCGGGTATTGACGGATGCGGGCATCGTCGCGAGAAAGGTCAAGCATAAGAACCGGGACTGCGATGTGGCCTTCGTGCTGGAAGAGGACGTCTTGTTCCTGTGCGAGTGCAAGGGCCGGTTCCAGACCAGCGATTTCCGCAGCTACGTGGAACTGGAGGCTGAGCTTGTCCGGGATGCCGCCCAACAACATCGGAAGACGTGCGACTACTTCGAGAGCAATTTGGCCCACGTCCGGGACCGGCTTGGGCTTGCGCCGGCATGGGTGCCGTCCAGGGTGGTGAGGGTGATCTTGACGTCCGCAAAACTGGGGCGGGTGAGAATAAGCGAGGACTTTTACGTCATTGACGAGAACATGTTCTATGCCTTCTTTGCCCGCAAAAAGCTCTCCATGCGGCCTCTGACGTCCCGGCGGCGCACCTTCGTCCACGATGCGCGCCTGGACGGCCCAATCACCGTGGACGCGTTTGTCGCCTACATGAACGATCCGCCCAGCATTTCACGGACTCGCATGTTGCTGGAGGAGCGTGAGGTGCACTTTGAACTGGACGGCCGCAATATCACGTTCAAGGATGTCGAGTGCTATGGGGAGTTGCTGAAGGAGCATAAGGAGGGCGCGGTATGGACTTTCCCCGGAACGACGGTCCATCACTATTCCTGACGGTATCGGGCGCGTCGGGCCCCCGCCTCGGAGCCGGCGCACGGCAGGGGCGGCCGCCAGGTGCGTACGCCATATGACATTCCGCCTGCGGCGGCAAGGCGGGGAACAGCCTGAGAGCCCTTATGCTGATAGACTCGAATGGACTGTTCCTATCGCGATGAGCCCACCAAGCTACGAAGGCATATCCCATCGATGACTTCCTCCGATCGCCCATTCTCAGAACAAGAAGATTGGCATGCGCGGCCGGCGACGGCCGTGGAGGAAGCATTACAGACCCGTCCAACGGGCTTGACGGAAGACGAGGCCCGGGACCGGCTGGCCCGCTACGGGCCGAACCGTCTGGTAGAGGCGCGGCGCCAGGGCACGTTGATGCGCTTCTTGCGCCAGTTCCACAATATCCTGCTCTACGTGATGATGGGCTCGGCCGTCATTACGGCCCTGCTGGGGCATTGGATCGATACGGCCGTGCTGCTGGCGGCGGTGATCGTAAACGCCATTATCGGCTTCATCCAGGAAGGCAAGGCGGAAAGCGCCATGGACGCGATCCGGGGCATGCTTTCGCCGCACGCCATGGTGCTGCGCGACGGCGCGCGCAGCGATATCGACGCGTCCGGGCTGGTGCCGGGCGATCAGATGTTGCTGGCCTCCGGAGACCGCGTGCCCGCGGATCTGCGGCTGGTCGAGGCCAAGGAACTGCGCGTCGAAGAGGCGGCGCTCACGGGGGAATCATTGCCCGTGGAGAAGCTGGCCGAGCCCGTGGCCGTGGATGCCCCGCTGGGCGACCGCCATTGCATGGCGTATTCGGGCACCGTCGTGGTGCATGGGCAGGCCCGTGGCGTCGTGGTGGCCACCGGCACGCATACCGAGCTGGGCCGCATCAATCAGCTACTGTCGGGCATCGACAGCATGACCACGCCGCTGCTGCGCCAGGTGGATCACTTTGGCCGTGTGCTGGCGGTGGTGATCCTGGGGCTTTCGGCGCTGTTGTTCGCCGTGGGCACGTGGTGGCTGGCCCACCCGCCGGCGGAGATGTTCATGATGGTGGTGGCGTTGGCGGCTTCGGCGATTCCGGAGGGGCTGCCGGCCATCATGACCGTCACGCTGGCGCTGGGCGTGCAGCGCATGGCGCGGCGGCAGGCGGTCGTGCGGCGGCTGCCGGCGGTGGAGGCGCTGGGTTCGGTGACGGTGATCTGTTCCGACAAGACGGGCACGCTCACGCGCAACGAGATGACGGTGCAGCGTGTGGTGTGCGCTAGCGCGGTGGTGGATGTCAGCGGGGTGGGCTATGAGCCGTCGGGCCAGTGCAGCATCGATGGCCGTCCCGCCGATCCGGCCAACCATCCCGCGCTGGAGCTGGCCATCCGCGCCGGCGTGCTCTGCAACGACGCGGTGCTACGGGAGGAAGGCGGCGCCTGGCGCGTCGAGGGCGACCCCACCGAAGGCGCTTTGCTGGTTCTGGGAGGCAAGGCGGGCCTGACGCAGGCGGCGGGCCAGCGGGAATGGCCGCGCCGGGATTCGATCCCGTTCGAATCCGAGCACCGCTTCATGGCGACCTACCACGAGGCCGGGCCGGGCGCGCCATGGATTTTCGTGAAGGGGGCGCCCGAGCGGGTGCTGGACATGTGCGGCGCGCAGGCCGACCGCGACGCCATGCCCCAGGCGCTGGACGTGGACTACTGGCGGCGCATGGCCACCGATACGGCGGCCAAGGGGTTGAGGGTGCTGGGCCTGGCCTGCAAGCGCACCGGCCCGGCGCGCGGCGCCCTGGACTTTGATGACGTGGAGGGCGGCTTCATGCTGCTGGCGCTGGTGGGCATGATGGACCCGCCGCGCGCAGAGGCGATCGCGGCCGTGGCCCAATGCCATCAGGCCGGGATCCAGGTCAAGATGATCACCGGCGACCACGCCGAGACGGCGCGCGCGATCGGCGCCCAGCTGGATATCGGCGTGGGCAAGCCGGCGGTCACGGGCGCCGAGGTGGCGCTGATGGACGACGCGGCGCTGCGGGAGATGGTGATGGGGGTCGATATCTACGCGCGCGCCAGTCCCGAACATAAGCTGCGGCTGGTTCAGGCGATGCAGGCGCAGGGGCAGGTGGTTTCCATGACGGGCGACGGGGTGAACGACGCGCCCGCGCTCAAGCGCGCCGACGTGGGCGTGGCGATGGGCCTGAAAGGCACCGAGGCGGCCAAGGAAGCGGCCGACATGGTGCTGGCGGACGACAATTTCGCGACGATCGCCGCGGCGGTGCGGGAAGGCCGCGCGGTCTACGACAACCTGAAGAAGTTCGTGCTGTTCATGCTGCCCACGAACGGCGGCGAAGGGCTGCTGGTGATCGCGGCCATCCTGTTTCAGATCACCCTGCCGCTTACGCCCGCGCAGGTGCTGTGGATCAATCTGGTGACGTCCAGTACGCTGGGGCTGGCGCTGGCCTTCGAGCCGGCGGAACCCGGCATCATGCAGCATCGCCCGCGGCCGCCCGGCGAGCCGCTGCTATCAGGGCTTTTCGTGCAGCGCGTGCTGGTGGTGTCGGTGTTGATGATGGCCGGCGCGCTGGGGCTGTTCCTGTGGGAGCTCTCCAATGGCATGTCGGTGGAGCGCGCACGGACCATGGCGGTCAATGCCGTGGTCGCGGCGGAAATGTTCTACCTGATCAACAGCCGTCACATCTACGATTCGGTGCTCAACCGCGAGGGCCTGTTCGGCAATCGATACGTGTGGATCGCCATTGCCGCCTGCGTTGCGCTGCAATTGGCCTACACCTACACGCCGTTCATGCATGCCGTATTCGGCTCGGTGCCGCTGGGCTGGCGCGAGTGGCTGGACGTGCTCGGCGCCGGACTCCTGGTGTTCGCCGGCGCCGAGATCGAGAAGTCCGTGATGCGCCGCAGGCGCGTCAGGCGGGCTTGACGGCGACCTTGAGTACGTTGTCGCGCTGATGGGCGAACAGGTCGTAGGCCTCGACGATGTCGTCGAGCTTGTATTGGTGGGTGACCATCACGCCAAGATCCACGCGGCCGGACTGGATGACGTTCATCAGGCGGCGCATGCGTTCCTTGCCGCCCGGGCACAGCGCCGTATTGATCTTGTGGTCGCCCAGGCCCGCCGCGAACGCGCTCACGGGGATCTTCAGGTCTTCGGAATAGACGCCCAGGCTGGAGAGGGTGCCGCCGGGCTTGAGCACGCGCAAGGCCGACTCGAAGGTGCTTTGCAGCCCCAGCGCCTCGATCGCCGAATCGACGCCGCGCCCGCCGGTAAGGCGCAGGATCTCGTCCACGGCATCGCAGTCGCGGAAGTTCAGCGTGACGTCGGCGCCCAGTGCCCGGGCAACATCCAGCCGGTGGGCGTTTCCGTCTACGGCGATGATGGTAGAGGCTCCCAGGAGCCGGGCTCCGGCCGTGGCGCACAGGCCGATCGGGCCCTGGGCGAAAACCGCCACGACGTCGCCGATGCGGATATTGGCGTTTTCCGCGCCCTTGAAGCCCGTGGACATGATGTCCGGGCACATCAGCACTTGTTCGTCCGTCAGGCCGTCGGGCACCGGCGCCAAATTGGCCTGCGCGTCTGGCACGAGCACGTATTCCGCCTGGGTGCCGTCGATCTTGTTGCCGAATCGCCAGCCGGCCGTGGCCTGGTAACCATGGCAGCCGCAAAGCCCCATCGCCGCGAGGTAGCTGCCGTCTTGCGATGCGACGCCGTCCTGGGCGGCATACGAGTTGAAGTTGGGGCAGATCGCCCCGGCGATGACCCGCTGCCCCTCCTGGTAGCCTGTTACCGCGCTGCCAAGTTTTTCGATGATGCCAACGGGCTCATGGCCGATAGTCAGCCCGGGCGCCACCGGATATTCGCCTTTGAGGATATGGATATCGGTGCCGCAGATCGTCGTCGTGGTGATGCGTATCAGGGCATCGTTGGGACCAACGTCCGGAATCGGCTTGTCGACGATGTCGATACGGCCGGGTTCGACAAATACAGCAGCTTTCATCATGGCGGGCATGGCAGTCTCCTGAAGTGCGTGTCGGGTGAACCGTCAGCGTAGCGCTTCTGGCGGCATTCTCCGAGGTGACCGCTTGCGTTAGATCAATATTGAAGCCAGGCTGTAAAGGGTTCTGGTTTCTGGACCAGCGCGGCCACGCGTCCCCGCTCGCGTTACTGGGCGCCTTGCGCGTCGTCGCCGGTTGCAACCGGGCCGACAGCGGTGCCGTAGCGCACCGCCCGGCGTACGCCGTGCACGTTGTAGGTATCCGTCCGCGCGTCGTCGGCCGTGCCGCGGACCCACAGCTGCGCGTACAGGCCATCCTTGGCGCTGTAGCCGCCGAACCAGTCGGCCAGCCTCGCGATGGCGCAACCGGAGCGCAGTTGCACGGCAACGTCGGCCACGGTTTCGTAGGCGTAGTGCCCGGGGCCGAAGCTGTAGTACTGGGAGCGTTCGTCTTCTTTTGTGTTGGCCGGCATCGGGCACAGCGGTTTGGCGGGCTCGCCGGGCGTCGCGACCCGTTCCGGGTCGATCTGTGCCAGCGCGCGGGTCAACGCCGCATGCAGGGCTTCGTCTAGCGCCCGGACCGCGCCGGTCGTTTCATTTTTCTGCTGGCGCGGCACGGACAAGTCATAGCGGTAGCGCACGGTGAGCGTGGGCGCATCGCCGACCTCGGCCAGCGGGTGCAGCAGGTATACGCTGTCCATGCCGTACCGGCTCGAGCGATAGGCGGCGTAGACGCGGCCGCGCAGCCGAATCCATTCTCCGGCCTGGTTGGCGCCACGATCGTTGAGGGAATAGAGGGTTGCGCCGGATGGCGCGTCCGCGCGGTTCGCTTCCGCGGATTGGCCGGACGGCGCGCCGAACCGGGCGCCGATCCTGCGCAGGGTGCTGATTTCAGAGAAGAGGCCGGTGCCGCCGACGTAGGAGTCGATCGCCAGATCGCGCAACCCGTCTCCATCCAGGTCTATCAAGGTGTACGAAGCGACGCCGTTCTCGCCGCCGCTATCGACGTCGGAGGCGAGCAGGGCGCGCCATTCGTCCTCGCTGACGCCGGTCGGGCGGGCAGTCGGGAAATGGGCCTCGATGTCGTCTTCCTTGTCGCGCACATTGGAGAAACTGGTGGTTCCGCCGCTGGCCGATAGGGCCTTGAGTGCGGTCTCCAGCGGAAACGCGGCGTCCTGGCTGGCGGCCGCTTCCACGGCCCGGCGGAAGTCTTCCAGGGCCTGCAGGTCGGTGCCGTCGGGGCGGTAGGCCTGCGCGCGGCGCAGTTGCCCTTGTAGGGCGTCCAGACGCAGTTCGTATTGCCAACGCAGGCAGGCGGCATCGGCGGCGCAGGCGTTGCGGCGCGCGAGCCAGTCGCGTTGGCTTTGCCGCAAGGCGTCGCGGGTATCGGGCTTCGCCCGGCCGAGCGCGGCGTAGGCGGCGGCCAGGTCGGCGTCGAGGCGGACGAGGTCGGCGTCGGCGCAAATGGCTTTTTCCGAGGCGCTGCGGGCCTGGCTGCAATTCATGCCCGCGGCCTGCGCAGGGGCTATGGCGGCAAGCAGCAGAGTCAAGGCGGCAGAAGCCAGCAGTCCGGGACGACGCGTCACGGTGGCTACCATTGGTTCTTGCCGTCCACCTTCCGGACCGGCACCGCGTCGGGATCGAAGTCGTCGATCAAGCGGGCGTTGATGGCGATCAGCGGGTGGTCGGGGTCGGGGCCTTTTTCGGTCCAGGACGGCGTTTCGTTATAGGTGGAGCAGCCGCATTGAGGACAGAAATGGAATGTGCACATCCTGGCGCCCCATTGATAGGTGCTGTCCGCCTCATGCCGGGTGAACGTGACTTCCGACGGCTGGTAATAGGCCCAGAGCGCGCCGCGTTTCGCGCAGATGCTGCAATTGCAGGAGGTCACTTCCGCGGGGGCATGCGCCAGTTCGAACCGGGTGGCGTTGCAGTGGCATCCGCCGGCAGTGATCGTCATTTCAGGCTCCTGGTGTGCTCGAGGCCGAGGGACCGCTGCGTGCTTGGGCGGGTGTTGCGGGAGAGAGGCCGCGATGTGGCCCTGCGAGCGGGTCGTTCGCAGTGTATCCGAACGCAGCCTGCGCTAGGCGCGCGCCGCCACGGCCCGCCGCCGGAGCACCAGCCCCAGCGTGAGGCTCATGGAGACCATCAAGGCGGCGGCGAGCGCGGCGTTGGCCGTCCAATGCGCGGCGGCAAGCGCGAGCGCGGCGCAGAAGCTGGCCAGGCTGGCCGTGCCGAGCAGCGCGGCGTAGAGGGTGGCGATGAGGTTTGCGCTGCCGAGTTTCTGATGGATCGTTACCGCGACCACGCTGTAGCCGATGGGAAAGGCCAGCAGCAGGCCGGCGCCGGTGGCGCCCAGCCATTGGCTTGCGGTGGTGACGGCGGCAACCAGCATGCCGGCAAGCAGGCCGCGCAGGAGGAGGAGGCCGAATCCGGCTTTTCCCCTGGCCGGGCCGCGGGGCATGAGGAACCGCCGGCCGGCGCGCAGGCACAGGCCGGTGACCAGGACGAACATGATGCCGCCGGACAACGCAGACGCCGGGAGCAGGCGCAGTACGAGCGCCGCCAGGAGCCAGGCGCCGACGGCGTAGGCCAGACACGTCCATGGACGGGTTTTCTCCGCCGTGGCGATGTAGGCCAGCAGGAAGCACTGCGTGGCGCAGAGCGAGAGCAGCGCATAGGCGGCGGTCTGCGCGACGAACGCCGGGGAGGCCTGCGCGGACAGGAAGTAGAACCCCGGCCCGAGGATGATCGGGAGCCCCGCCAACGCGCCGCCGATAAGCGGACCGAAGGCGCCCACTGCCCAGGATACGGCCATGACGACGAACGCCGTGGCAAGCATTCTGACGGCGAGTGCCTCCAGCGGCACGTGGGCAAGTAGGGTCTCCAGCATTGTCGTTCCTGGCGCTTCAGAAGCCCGGATCGTACCCTATCGGGAACCTACCACCCCGCCGCATAGGCCGGCCGCCTGGGGTCGGCGCCGCCGTAGCGGATACCGGAGGCCAGATCGTGCCTGACCGCGCACATGGCGCCGGCGCGCCAACTGCGGTCTTGCCACCATTTGACCGTGTGTCCCATGGCCGCCAACCGGTCGCCGACCTCGCGCGCGACCAAGTCCTCGATCATGAGGCGGCCCGGCATGGCGTTGTGCGGTTCGAACGAGGAGGGGAAGCTGAAGGTGGCGAAGCGCGGGGCTTCGACGGCCTGTTGCACCTCCATGCCGAAGACCTCCATGTTGAGGAAGGTCTGCAGCATGGCCTGGCATTGCACGTCGCCGCCGGGGGTGCCGAAGGGCATGACGTACTGGCCGGGGCGGATGGCCAGGGACGGGTTCGGGGTCAGCCGGGGGCGGCGGCCCGGGCCGATGGCGCAGGGGTGGCCGGCTTCGGCCCAGGACTGGCTGCCGCGCCCGGAGGCGCAGATGCCGGTGCCCGGGATGACGGGGATGTTGTACGAGCCGTCGCTGGGCGTGGCGGAGAAGGCGTTGCCTTCCTTGTCGACCACGGCAACGTAGGAGGTGTCCAGCCTGGGATCGGTGCGGGTCATGTCGCCGGGGCCGGCGGGGCGCAGGTCGATGTCGCGCGCATCGGGCAGGCGGCCGGCGGGCGGCATATCGGGGCCGGCGCGATCGGGGTCGATCAGCGCGAGCCGGGCGCGCGCATACGCTTTGGACAGCAGCGCCATCTGCGGAACCTGCGTGTGGCGCGGATCGGCGTAATGCACTTCGCGGTCGGCGAAGGCCAGCTTGATGGTTTCGGTGAGCAGATGGATATAGGGCGCGGTGTTGTGGCCCAGCGCGCGCAGGTCGCGCGGCTCCAGGATGTTCAGCATCTGCAGCAGCGACGGCCCCTGGCACCAGAAGCCGCAACTGTGGACTTGGGTGCCGCGGAAGTCGGTAACGAGCGCGGGGTCGACGTCGACGGAGAAGGTTCGCAGGTCGTCGTGGGTGACGAGGCCGCCTTCTTCCTTGTGGTACTTGACGATGGCGGCGGCTATGTCGCCTTCGTAGAAGGCGCGGCGGGCGGCGGCCAGGCCAGCCAGGCGGCCCTGGCCCTGGCGCAGACGTTCTTCGTCGGCCATGTACTGGAGGCTGGCGGCCAGATCGGCCTGGCGGAAGATGGACCCCGCGGCCGGCGGTTTGCCGCCGGGCAGGTAGATGGCCGCGCTGGAAGCCCAGCGGGCGTAGTTCTTTTCGTTCTCGGCCAGGACTTCCGCCATCAGCGGGTACATGACGAAGCCGTCGCGGGCCAGCCGTATCGCACCGGCGGCGACGTCGCTGAAGCGCATCGTGCCGAAGCGTTCCAGGGCAGTAATCCAGGCGTCGGGCGCCGCTGGAATGACGGTGCGCAGGACGCCGGCCGGTATCGTGCCGCCGTGCTTTTCCAGGAATGTTTCCAGCCGGGCCGCCTGGGGCCAATAGCCCAGGCCAGAGATGCTGGACACGCGGCCCGTGCTGGCCTGGTAGACCAGGATGGGCGCGACGCCGCCGAAGTTCACGATGTCGCTTTGCACGACGCTCAGCGCGATCCCGGCTGCCACGCCCGCATCGACCGCGTTGCCGCCGGCCTGCAGGATGTCCATGCCGGCCTGCGTGGCCAGGTAGTGGCCAGCCGAGATCATGTGGTTCAGGCCGGCCAGCGTGGGCCGCATGGAGGTGGGGGCGCTGCCCGAGGTCAGATCGGGCGCGTAGGGCGTTGCGGGCATCGAGGTCTCCGATATGGGGCGGTGTGCGCAGGCGCGCGTTGCGCGCGGGGGCGGGGCAGGCAGGTCACTGCGGTTTGATGCCCAGTTTCTCGGTCACGTCTTGCCAGCGCTTGAATTCGGCATGCAGATAGGTCCGGAACTGGTCCGGCGTGCTGCCTTCGATGATCACGTCGCGTTCTTCCATGGCGTGGCGCACTTCCTCGCCGGACAGGGCGATCTTGGTGGCCTTGTAGAGCGCGTCGACGATCTCCGGCGGCGTGCCCTTGGGCAGCAGCAGCCCATACCAGGAGCCACCCACCATGTTGGGGAATCCGCTTTCCTTGGCGGTGGGGATGCCGGGCGCGCGATCCAGGCGCTTCTCGCTGAAAATCGCCAGCGCCTTGAGCTTGCCCGACTTGATCAGGGGCAGGGTGGTGCCCGGAGTGTCCAGCGTGTATTGCACCTGTCCGGCCATGACGTCGTTCAGCAGGGCGGCGCTGCCCTTGTAGGGCACGTGCACGGTCTTGATGCCCGCATCCATGTTCAGCTGTTCGGAGAAAAAATAATTGGCGGTCATCACGCCGGGCGAGGCGTAGTTGACGACGCCTGGATGCGCGCGCGCGTAGGCGACCAGTTCCGGCAGCGTGTTCGGCGGAAACGCCGGGTTGGCGACCAGGATGAACGGGCCGCCGCCGATGCGGGACACGGGGATCAGGTCATTCATCGGATCGTAGGTCAGCCCCTTGACCGTCAGGGGCGCGCCGGTCAGGGGCGATGCGGTCGCGAACAGGATCGTGTAGCCGTCGGGTTCGGACCGGATGACCTGCTGGGTGGCGATGGTGCCGCTGGCGCCGGCGCGGTTCTCCACGACGACCGGCTGTTTCAGTTGTTTGCCCAGCTGCTGCGCCAGCACGCGCGCCACGGTGTCGGTACCGGCGCCCGGCGGATAGCCGACGATCATGCGGATGGGTTTGTCGGGCCAGGCGTCGGCGGCGAGGGCCGTGCAGGGCTGGGCCAGCGCGATCAGGGCAGCCAGGCCCGACGCCGCGGCGGCGCGGCGGGCGAGCCGCCGTGGATGCAGTAAGGCCAATGCGCAAGCGAACATGAGGGGCATCTCCTAGGGGCGGTAGCGGCCGTAGCGGAATGGGTGCAGATCGATGGCGGGCGTCTGGCCCTGGATCAGCTGCGCCATGGCTTCGCCAGCCGCGGGGCCGATGCCGAAGCCGTGTCCCGAAAACCCCGACGCCAGGTACAGGCCGGGCAGGCGCGGCACCGCGTCCATGACCGGCATGGCGTCCGGGGTCACGTCGATATAGCCGGCCCATGACTGCAGGATGCGCGCGTGGCGGAACACGGGAAACGCATGCACCAGCCGGCTCCAGGCCTGTTCGATACCGCGTTCCGACGGGGGTGGATCCAGCACGCGATACCGCTCGAACGGCGAGGCGCGGTCCGCGGGGAAATGGCGCGGAATTCCCAATTCTTCAAAGAACCGTTTGCCGAAGCGCAACCGCACGAAGTCGCGGTTGGCGAGCCAGGAACGCAGGAAGTGGCGCATGAGCCGGAAGCTGTCCGGCACCACGTCGGCCATCGACGCGCCGAACTGCGACACCGTATAGCCGCCGTCGGCGCGCCTGCGGCAGGTGAAGTTCTTGCCATTGACCGCGGCAGCCGGGCCCGCCTCGACGGGCGAGGTGCGCAGCACCGAACCCCGGACTTTCAATTGGGGAAAATCGGCGCCCAGATTGCCGCAGAACAGCCGCGACCATGCGCCGGCGGCGACCAGCACGGAGGAGGCGGCGATGCGTCCATGTTCGGTGAGCACCGCGGAAACGCGGCCGGCGGACAGTTCCACGCCGCGTACGGCGCAACCTTCCAGGATTTGCGCGCCCGCGGCGCGCGCCAGCGTTGCGATGGCGGGGGCGGCAAGCTGCGGTTCGGCCACGCCATCGGTGGCGCTGTACAGGGCGCCGGTCCAGCCGCGCGCGGTCTGCGGCAGCAAGCCGCGGGCCTCGCGGCTGTCCAGCAGCCTGGCATCGATGCCATAGGCGCGCGCGCCGTCGATCCATGCCTGGTGCCCGGCCGCATCGGCGTCGGACTCCTGCAGATACAGAATGCCGCTGCGGCGGAAGCCGACATCGATCTGGTCCTGGATCTGGCCCCACAGCTGGTTCGCGCGCAGCGCCAGCGGAACCTCGGGAAAATCCCGGCCCAGCGTGCGCACCCATCCCCAATTGCGCGAGGACTGTTCGCACGCCACCGTGCCTTTCTCAAGGACTGCGACGCGCACGCCGGCACGGGCCAGGGCATACGCGGTGCTTACGCCGATGATGCCGGCGCCGATGATTGCCACGTCGACCGCCGCGGGCAGTACGGGCGATGGAGGGGAGCGCATCAAATCCGGGGAAATCGACACTTGCGTTGTCAGCCCGTTGTATGGTTTTATCGCTATGCGATAACAAAATACGGATAGAGATATCTCTGGCGTTTTTATACTGCGCGCCTGCTGGCGGGACAATTTAGGGTTTCCCTGGGGCCCGCCGTCACAGCGTTCGCTTTTCCCGGCATGGAGTCCAGATGTCCGAACCTTCCGCATTAATGATCCAGTCGCTGGAAAAAGGCCTGGCCGTGCTGGCGTCATTTCGCACCCATGCATCGCTGACGCTGCAGGAGATCGCGCGCGAAAACGGCATCACCATGGGCTCGGCGCAGCGCGTGGCCTACACGCTGGAGCAAAGCGGCTATCTGTTCAAGGATCCGCGCACCAAGCGCTATAGCGTGACCGTCAAGGCGGTTGGGCTGGGGTACAGCTATCTTTATCGGCAACCCACCTTTCAGCATGCCCACGCCGTTCTGCACCAGGTCAACCAGGAGTGCGGCGAGATCGTCAACCTGGGCGTGCCCGACGACCAGGACAACATGGTTTTCGTGATGCGCGTGGCGCCGTCCCGGCACATTCCGGAATACATGCCGGCAGGCACGCGGATTCCATGCGTGGCGTCGGCGTCCGGCCGCGCGTTATGGGCGCTGTTGCCGCCCGCGGAACTGGACCGCAAGCTGCGCAGCGTTGCGCGCATCAAGCACACGCCGCGCAGCACCACCGACATCGCCACGCTGCGCGCATTCATCGACGAAGCCCGGCGGGACCAGTACGCCTATGCGGACGAGGAGTTCTTCGCGGGGGACCTGAATGTGGCCGCGGTGATCTACGACGACAAGGGGTTGCCCATGGGCGCGCTGAACATCTCGGTGCCGAAGCCCCGCTGGTCGCTGGAGCGCGCGCGCAACGAGCTGGGTCCGCTGGTGATCCGGGCGGCCAGGGCGATCAGCAAGCACGCGTGATGCAGGTGCGGTTCAAGGTCGCCGCGCCGGTTCCGGCGCCGCTGACACCCTGTGCGCAATCGTGGCAAGCGGTAACAATCCGCTCCGCGGCGCGGCATTAAGATCGACCGCTTCTATCCGCGCAACGATAGGGTGGCGAAATGCTCGAACCCGTTCTCGCGCCGTGGGCGCTCACCGGCAGGCTGTGGCTGCGGTTCTGGCCGCAATTGATGGCGATGGTGCTGGCCGGAGCGCTGGCCCACGATGTCTTGCTGTGGGTGGCGGTGCATACCGGATTCGCCAACCATCTGTCCGGCCTGGCGGTGCTGACGCTGGTTGCGCTGACCCAGCTGGTGACGACGGTGGCCATGTTCCTCGTGCTGCTGCCCGGGCTGCCGGCCTTGCGCGGGGCGCAGGAAGCGGCGCGTTCGGGCGGCGCGGCGGGGGGCGCAGAGAAGGGGCGCCTGGGACAGGCGCTGACGGTGGCTCTGCTGCCGTTCTTTGCCTATTACGCGGCGTGGGGATTCCTGGGCGATACGGTGCGGCAGTATTCGCGGCTGGCCTACGGGCTGGATCCCCTGGGCGAGCACGGCCAGGTGCTGGATGCGCTGGATTCGCGCTGGCTGCTGGTGTCGGTGGCGATTTCCTGGCTGGTGCGCAAGGCGGCAGTGGCGGCGCGCGACCGCACCAAGCGCGGCGGCTGGCAGTGGCTGGTGGTGCTGTGCGAAACCAACTGGATTCTTATCGGCCTTTACGTGATCAGCCGCTGGAAGGACCAGGCCTGGCAATGGCTGGCCGACAAACGCGGGCTGGAGACGCTGCTGCAGTCCCTGCTGAACGCGCTGACGCCCATTTCGAACGCATGGTCGGCCGGCATGGTGCCGGTGGAGGCGCAGGGCCCGACCTGGGGCGCGGCGCTGACCCGCCTGTTTTTCTATGCCTTGCTGCCCGTCGTCTGGCTGGTGATGGCGGCGCTGGTCTATGGCTACGATGTGCGCGAGGACGCGGAACTGCGGCGCTACGACCGGCTGCAGCGCCTGGGCGAGCGCTATCGTTCAGTGCCGCGCTTCCTGCGCGATTTCATCGAGCATTTCGTGGCGGGCTATCGCAAGCGCTATCTGCCGCTGGCCAATGGCGTGCGCCTGGCCTTCCATAGCGGCACGCTGCTGCTGGTGACGCTGATCGTGGGGTATCGCCTGATCGATTGGGGCGCGGCATGGCTGTGGTACGGCGCGGCCCGCCTGATCGGGCCGCACGACCTGGATACGTGGCAGGTGCTGGGGCAGGGGGTGTCGCTGCTGTTCGGCAGCCCATTCCGGGATTCGTCCACGGGCGTGCTGATCGAGCCCCTGCGCATCTGCTTCCTGGCCGCCGTGCTGGAAACCGCGTTCGCGCCCTGGCAATCGCGCCGCGCGGCGGCCGTGCCGGCGGCCTGATCCGATTTGGCGCGGGCCTGTCAGTCCGCTGCCGGCGGCGTCGTTGCCGGGGGCGTGAAACGCAGGTAGTCCGGCCGGCTGCTGTCCATGGAGATGGACAGCGACCAGGGCGGGACCGCGTCGGGCGGCACCATGAAGGCCTCGATGATGTCGAGGCTCGAACCGGGCAAGGCGCCGCGGTGGGCCGCGGCCACGCAGCCGCGCGCCGCCGTCGGCGGCACGCGCAGCACCGGATCGATGGCGGGCAGCCAGGTGCGCCCGCGCGCGTCGTGCAGGGCGATCCGGCAGCCGCGCCAGCGCGTGGGCAGATCGGAGGATTCCACATGGACCTTGAAGACGGCCAGGGCGGCGCGCGAGCCGGGCAGCCAACCCCTATTCGCCGGCGGTTTCAGGGTGCTGAATTCATGCAGGCGCCACTGGACGCCGCCCAGCGGCGCCTGCGCGCCGGCGGCCACGTCTTGCGGACGCAGCTCGCGCCCCTCCAGCCAGCGGGCCGCGTTTTCGTGGCCGTTCCAGTACAGGATCAGCAGGATCAGCGGCGGCAGCAGCCAGAGACTGCGGCGGCGCCAGCGGCGCTCGTCGTGTTGGACCTCGTTCAAGGGGCGGTCTCCTGGTCCAGGTCGTAGCGGGCCACGGCTTGCGGCCGGCCATCGGCATCGACCGGCACGTCGTCCAGCGCGATGCGGGCTTGCGAATCCAGGCGCGGGGCGTAGCGCGAGGAGAGCAGGAGCGTGGCGCCGCGCGCCTGGTCCGGGCGGATCTCGAACACCAGCCGCACGGTGCGCGGCAGTCCTGGATCCAGGAAATAGGGCGGCACGCCGCGCGCGAGCGAGAGGCGGTCGGTGTGGCGGTAGACCAGGCCGTCGGGGCCGAGCCAGGCGGCTTCGGCGACGGTGGCCGAGGTGTCGGCGGCGGCCAGGCGCAGCCACACGATGGCCCAGACGCCGCCCGTCTCGCGGGTCTGGACTTTGCCCAGGCGCTGGTAGTCCAGCCGCTGCGCGAACTGCACACGCTGCACCGTGGCTTCGAACAGGCGGGTGTCCACGGCCCTGCCCATGGCGCCGCGTTCGACGACGGGACCGGTCAGCTCCATGTAGCGCGGCGTGCTGCGCTGCATGGCGTACAGCGCCAGCGCCGCGACAAGGATCAGCAGCAAGGAGCCCAGGCGCGCGCTCACGAGGCCGGCTCCTGGGCGCCGTCGCGGGCCACGGGCAGCTCGACCCGCCCCAGGATGGCGGGGTTGAACCAGCCGGGCGCGCCGTACAGGTTGTCGATGGGCTTATAGGTTTTGCTTTCTACCCCGAAGGCGGCCTGCGAAGGCGCCGCGGCGGCGGGCGGCAGCATCCAGATGAAGGCGACGCGCTCGGGCAGCCCGGGCTGCAGGTAGGGCATCTGCTGCGTATCGCGCAGGCCGACCACGATGGGCTTGCCGATGGTTGTGCCCGCCGGGGCCCTCCAGTGGAATACGCCGAGATAGTCGCTGCTGGATTCGGCGGTGCGGTTGGTGAGGTCCGCCTCGAGCACCAGGGCGGTGGTTCCGGGCTTCAACGGCACGCCGTAGGTCCGGGCCGCCGAGGTCCAGGCGCGGCGCGGCACCACGTGCCATTGGCCGGTCTGGATGGCGGCGCCGGGGCTGAATACCGGCTCGGTGCTGCGATTGATCTTGCCGTAGGCGCCGTAGAGCGCCACGCTGGCGGCGGCGACCAACGCGCCGACGCTGGCGAGGCGGGCCGCGACACGGGTTTTGAGCGAGTGCAATGCGCGCATCCGGGCTCCTGGCGCGCATCGGCGGCGCGCATCGAGCCACACATCGTAGGCGCGCCTTTCCGCGGGGGTTTGTCCGGATGTTTCCAGGCGTATCGCGTGCGCCCGGGCTGCGCGGTCACGCCAGGTTTTGACACAATTCTAGGGCTGGAAAGACACTCCCCAGAGGCGCGGCATGCCTTCCCAGGGCTGGAACCCCCGGACCTTGCGCGATACCGCCCAGGGCTCCATCGGGTTGAACAGCATGATGAGAGGCACCTCGTCCAGCATCTGCAGGTGCAGCGCGTCGAACAGCCGCTGGCGCTCCCGCGTGTCGGACACCACGGCCGCCTGCTCGAGCAGGGATTGCGCCTTGGGGCTGTCCCAGACCTTGCGCGGCTGCGTAGCCTTGGGGCCGGTGAAATGCTCGAAGCTCAAGGCGGGATCGATGCGCGAAGAGTACGAATGGACCATGACCTGGTAGTTCCCCTTCAGGAAACGGTCCATGTGAGTGCCCCATTCGACGATATCGATGTCGGATTCCACGCCGACTTCGCGCAGCATCTGCTGCACTACGATCGCCACGTTCAGGCTGGGAATGTTCTCGCGGTTGTTGGTGGTGATGCGGATCCGCTCGCCCTTGTAGCCGGCCTCCTTGAGCAGGGCGCGGGCCCGGGCGGGGTCGAAGGCCGCGCGTTTTTTCTGCGTGTCGCTGTAGTAGTACGAACCGGTCTTCACCGTGGAGCCGTTGGGTATGCCTTTGCCGTCCGTGACCAGGGCGACGACCTGTGCGACGTCGATGGCCGCCGCCAGGGCCTGGCGCAACTTCGGGTTGGACATCAGCGGATCGCGGGTCTGGAACAGGATGGCGTTGCGCCCGCCCGTCAGGTCTTCGGCGATGGACAGCCGCCCGTTCCTGGTCACCTCGGGCACGTCGATGTTCTGGACCTTGGCGATATCCAGCGCGCCCGAGGCCAGGCCTGCCTTGATGGTGGACGCGTCGGGAACGATCAGGAAGCGCACTTCGTCGACGAGGGCTTCCTTCTTGCCGGTGGCGCCGTCGGGGGCATCGCCGGGCGGCGAGACGTAATCGGTGTAGCGGCTGAGGCTGATCTGCTGGCCGCGCGTCCAGCCGGCCAGTTTGTACGGGCCGGTGCCCACGGGGGATTTCCAGCTGCCGTCCGGATTCAGCGAATCGGGGTGGATGACGCCGGCCATGGCGCAGTCGGTGCGCGCCAGCGAGTCCAGGAACAGGGCCTGGGGCTTGTTGATGCGCATCACGAAGGTGCGCGGATCGGGCGCGCTGACGTCGGTCACCTTCAAGCCGTTGCGCCCGTCGAACTCGCTGCGGCAGCGCCAATCCGTGGCGGGCATCATGTAGCGCTCCCAGCTCCACAGCACTTCGGCGGACGTGAGCGGCGCGCCGTTGTGGAAATGCACGCCGGAACGCAGGGTGAAGGTATAGGTCAACCCGTCGTCCGATAGCGCGATGCGCTCGGCCAGCAGGGGCTTGACCAGCCCGTCGGCGCCGTAGCCGACCAGGCCTTCCACGATGTTGAGCATGACGCCATCGGTGTTGCCGTCGCGGTTCACGCCGGGATTGGTACTGCGGATGTCGGCGTTCAGGACGACGGTCAGGGGCCGGGCCGAGGCGGCGGCCGGTCCTGCGGCGCATGCGGCGGCCAGCGCCAGGGCGATGAGGTTCTTTTTCACGGGAGCGGTTCCAGTGGACGTGGGATCAGTCGATGGAATGGGCGTCGCCCGCCAGGCCGTAGCGCGTGAACGACTGGCCGAACGACGGCATGACGGCGATATCCATGGTGCCGCCGGCGGTGTCCAGCACCAGGGTGGCGACGGTGGCGGTGCGGCCGCCGGTCAACGTGCCGCGGGGCGGCCGGCAGACGGAATAGGGGGTCGCCCAGTCGTCGCCTAGGGCGCGCCGCACGTCGGCCACGGCGATCCGCGGGCCGCAAGCCTCCAGCAGTTCGCGCACGCGCCAGGCCCGGTAGTAGGTGTCCACGGCGTTCTTCAGCCCCGCCTCGCGCAGCTTGCCCAATGCCACTTCGCTCATGAAATGGTTGGAGTGGGTCAGGATGCCGTCCTGGGGCAGCAGCGTGAAGCTCTCGTCCGGCGCGCATTCGAAGTCGATCACCCAGCCGGCCTGGCTGACGATCATGTTGCTGGAACATGCTTTCGGCGTGGCGGCGATCAGCTGCATGGCGATGGCCACGTGCTCCTGGCAGAGCACCGCGCGCCGCACGCTGCTCAAGGGCACGCCCGACTGCGTATAGTCGCGGTCGCTGCTGAGGTAGTTGCCGGTAAGGCCGATGCCGGCTGAGTTGAAGCCGTGCCGCGCTAGGCCGCCGGCCTCGACCAGGGTCAGGAAGACCAGGCCGGTTTCGAGGGTGACGCGCAGCACGATGGTGCTGTCGCAGGCGTCCGGATCCCAGTCCCAGTTGTGGGCGTGGATCAGCTGGCCCGTCGCGCTGCGCGCGGGCATGACGAGCGCGGCGGTGCATTCGCCCTCGGCGGGATCCACATTGCCCATCCTGGCCAGCAGGCGCGCCTTGGCGATGACTTCCGTGCGGGCGTTGATCAGGGCGACGTCGTCGAAGTCGCAGCCGGCGCCCTCCGCGATGCCGCGCATCTCTTCCGTGTGCGCGGGATCGAATCCCTGGATCTGGTCGGCGAATTCCTTGATCAGCGCGGCCTGGGCCGCCGGGCTCATGCCGAGCTTGTCGAGTTCGCCGCGGTAATGGCGAGCGCTGTGGGCGATTCGCGCGGGCACGGCCTTGCCGTATTGCAGGCCGCGTTCATAGGGGCTGCCGGAGATGGAGACGAGGGGAAAAGGGGCGTATTTCATAGGGGGATGCGATAGGGGGCGGGGTTCAGGATTGGGCGCGGCCATCGAGTTCGAGGCGCAGGCCGTCGCCATCGGCGGACAGCCTTGCGCCCAGCGCGGCGGAGGACTGGACGAGGAGATCGCGTTCCGGCGCCACGGCGGATGCGGGCGCGAGCACGGTCTGGTTGGCCGGATTGCGCTGGACGAAACTGAATTGCAGGGCAGCCGGGCGCGCGTCGCGGACCTCCACGCGGGCGATCATGCCAGTCCATTCGGTGTGCGCATCGGCCTGGTGCGCCACCTGGAACGAGAAATTGCCGCTGCCGTAGAGAATCGGCCTGCCTTGGTGCAGTTCGACGGGCAGGATCATGTGGGGGCCGTGTCCCAGCACGAGGTCGGCGCCGGCCTCGATGGCCGCGTGCGCGTATTCGCGCTGGTATTGCAGGACTTCGCGGCGATAGCCCCAGTGCAGCGAGGCGACCACCACGTCCGCCTGGGCGCGCAGCGCCGCCACGTCGGCGCGGAACTGCGCCAGCGATTCGGGGCAGGCCCAGGTCAGGACTTCGGGAGGAACGCCCGGGCGCGTGCGCGCCGCCTGTGTCTCCAGGCGCGGGCGGTAGGCGGTATGGGCCTTGATGATGGCGACGCCGGCCTGGTGGGCGCCGGCTTCGTGGTTGTCCGGCCAGTACACCGCGGTGCGCTGCAGGAAGCCGTAGCGCACGCCATCGCGCACTTCGATCAATGGCGCGCGCGCGGCGGTGGAATCCGCGCCCGCGCCGACGCTGGGCAGGGACGCGGCCCGGAGGGCGGCCAGCGACGACAGCACGGCTTCGTGGCCAATGTTGACGTTGTTGGCGTTGCCTACCGCCTGGAGGCCCGCGTCGCGCAAGGCCTGGGCATGGCGGGGTGAAGTGTAGAAGCCCCGGCGCTCCTGCGCATGCTCGGGCAGGTCGTACAGGCAGCATTCCAGGTTCGCGAAGACCAGGTCCGCCGCCAGCAGGGGCTGGCGGATCCGATCGAACAGGCCGGTGGCGTCGTCGACGCCCTTGAGGTTGATGTCGCCCAGCAGATAAAGCGTGTGATTCATGGCTGCGTTCCTAGTCGGTCTTCGACACTTCCCAGAGCTGCGGCGTGCCGAAAATCGACGATTCGAAGCCTTTGACGTTCTTGCGGTATGCGCCGGTGCTCAGAGTGTTGAACAGCGGGATGATGGGGACCTGTTCGAGCATCAGCCGGTGCAACTGGTCCAGCAAGGCCTGGCGTTCGGCGGGAGCGGTGGTGTTGGTCGCCTTGTCAAGCAGCGCGCGGGCGCCGGGGTCGTCCCACAGCTTGCGCGGCTGGGTGGCCTTGTCGCCGGTGACGGCTTCGTAGCTGAGGGCGGGATCCATGCGGCTGGAGTACGAGAAGGACATCATCTGGTAGTTGCCCTTTTGCCACTTGTCCTGCTGGGCGCCCCATTCCAGCACTTCGATGTCGGCATTGATGCCGGCCTGCTGCAGCATCGCCTGGGTGATGACCGCCGCGTCGTAGTTCGGCAAGTTGCGCTTATTGGTCGAGATGACGATCCTCTCGCCTTTGTATCCGGCCTTCGCGAGCAGGGCCTTGGCCTTGGCCGGGTCGTAGGCGTAGCCCTGCTTTTCGGCGTCGCCGTAGTAGGGCGACACCACGGGAACCAGCGAGTTGTTGGGTTCGGCCAGGCCGTAGGTAACGCCGGCCACCAGCTCCTTGTAGTTCAGCGCCGCGGCGATGGCCTGGCGCAGATAGGGGTTGGAGAGCAGCTTGTCGCGGGTCTGGATCGTCAGGGTGGACGGAGCGAGCTGCGGCACGACGGTGGTGCCGATGGCCTGGTTCTGGGCCAGTTCCGCGACCTCGGAATAAGGCACTTTCGACATCAGGTCGATGGCGCCGCTCGCCAGGGCGGTCTTGGCCGTGGCCGGGTCAGAAATGACGAGGAAGCGCACTTCGTCGACCAGCGGGCGCTTGGAGCCCACATAGCCGTCGCGCTGGCCGGGCCGGTTCGCATAGTTCTCGAAGCGCGTCAGGCTGATGTATTCGCGCCGGCGCCATTCGGCGAAGCGGAAGGGGCCGGTGCCGATCGGCTTGTCCCAGGTGCCGTCGGCCTTGACCGAGTCCCGGTGCGTGATGGCGGTCATGCCGCAGTCGTTGCGGGCCAGCGAATCCAGGAACAGCGGCGCCGCCTTGTTCAGCTTGAAGACGACGGTGGCCGGATCGGCGGCGGTGGCGCTTTCGACCTTCAGCCCGATGCGGCCGTCGAAATCGGTGAGGCAGCGCCAGCCGGTCTTGGGATTCATGTAGCGGTTCCAGCTCCAGACCACGTCATCGGCGGTCAAGGGGGCGCCGTTATGGAAGGTCACGCCCTGGCGCAGGTGGAAGGTATAGGTCTTGCCGTCCTCGGAGACGTCGATCTTCTCGGCGAGCAGCGGCGAGGCCTGGCCTTTCGCGTTGTAGCCCACCAGGCCTTCCACGGTATGCAGCACTACCGTGTCGGTATTGGCGTCGCGGTTCACGCCGGGATCGCTGCTGCGGATGTCCGCGTCCTGGTGGACGCGCAATACCGTGGCGGCCAGGGATGGCGTCGCGGCCGTCAAGAGGGTGGCCAGGGCGGTAAGCGCATACAGAGGTCGTTTCATGGTGGGTCCTTGATGAGATCGGTTTTCTGCCAGGAGACGTTCAGAAGGAAAGCGGGGAGCCCCGCTCCAGCGAATAGCGGGCGTAGGCGGTGTGGCGCCAGGGCATGCGCGCCACTTCCAGGATGCCGGCGGCGGGTTCCATGATCAGGGTGGCCGTGGTGCAGGACGGGTAGCCCTGGGCGCTGACCCTGCCTGGCCGGCAGACGGAGAAGGGCGTGGCGTGCGTGTCCGCGAAGGCCGCCTTGAGATCGCGCGTGCCGAGGCTGCGGCCGGCGGCGGCCAGGTGCTGGCGGACGCGCTGGTCGCGATAAAGGCTCTCGGGCGAACCGGCGATGCCGGTTTCCTTCAGCTTGCCGAGCGCGACGGGGCTGACCCAGTGATTGGCGTGGACCAGCAGGCCGTCTTCGGGGTAGACGAGGAAGGTTTCGTCCGGCGCGCATTCCAGGCTCAGCGCGAAGCCCAACTGCGTGCCCAGGATGAGATTGCACGAGCAAGCCTTGGGCGTGGCGGTCACGGCCTGCAGCGCCAGCGCGTAATGCTCCTGCTCCAGCGCCTTGCGGCGCACCAGCGGCAGCGGCACGCCGTTCTGCTGGTAGTCGCGGCTGGAAGACATGCCGTTGCCGTTCAAGGCGATGCCCGCGGAGTTCATGCCGTAGCGCGCCAGTCCGCCCGCCTCGACGAAGGTCAGCACATCCGGGCCATCTTCGCGCAAGAGGCGCAGGATGATGATGGTGTCGGCGCAATCCTGGCGGTTGTCCCAGTTCTGGCCTTGCAGGAAGTTGCCATTGGCGCTGCGGCCCGGGAGGATGGCGGCGCCCGTGCACTCGTCGCTCCCGGGTTCCGCGCCGCCCGCCTTGCGGGCGCGGCGGGCCTGCGCCACGATCTCGGTGCGTGCGTTGATCATCAGCACGTCCTCGAACGAGACGCCCGCGCCGGCGGCAATGCCGCGCATCTCTTCCAGGTAGGCAGGCTCGAAGTCCTCGATGGAGCGTGAGAAGCGGGCGATGAGACGTTGCAGATCCGCCGGCGAGAACTGGAGCTGCTGCAGCGCCCGGGCATAGATGTCGGCGCTGCGCTTGACGCGCGCGGGCACCAGGCGGCCGTGCTGCAATCCCCGCTCATAAGGCGTGCCGGATACTTCCACCAGTGGGAAGAATGCTTCTGCTTCCATGTTTGTTCCTATGGTCCCGGGTCGCCGGGGGTCATTGATCGAATCGCCACTTCAGGCGCACGCCGCCGTTCTCGTTGGGCTCGAGGGCGGGAATGGCAGAGAGCAGCTTGCGGGTGTAGGGGTGTTGGGGGGCGTCGAAGATCTGGTCGCGCGGGCCCTGCTCGACGATCTTGCCGTCCTGCATTACGACCACGCGGTCCGCGACCTGTTCGACCACGCCCAGGTCGTGGCTGATGAACAGGCAGGAGAAGCCATGGCGCTGTTGCAGCTCGGCGAAGAGTTTGAGCACCTGGGCGCGCACCGTGACGTCGAGCGCCGAGACAGGCTCGTCGGCGATCACGAAAGCGGGCCGGCGGACGATGGCGCGGGCGATCGCCACGCGCTGGCGCTGCCCTCCGGACAATTCATGGGGATAGCGCCGGGCGTACTCGGGGCCCAGGCCCACCTCGCCCAGCACGGCGTCGACGCGGGCCATCTTCTGGGCGCCCGACATGCCGATCACCTGGCGCAGGCCTTCGGCGGTGAGTTCGCCGACGGTCATGCGCGGGTTCAACGACGAGTACGGGTCCTGGAACACCATCTGGCAATTGAGGCGATAGTCGTTCCAGGCGGCGCCCGCCTGTGCGATGGGCCTGCCCCGGAAGTAGATGCCGCCGTCCGTGGGAGCCAGCAGCCCGGCGATGGCGCGGCCCAGCGTGGTTTTGCCGGAGCCCGACCCGCCGACCACCGCCACGACTTCGCGCGGACGGATCTGCAGGTCTATGCCGTGCAGCGCGCGTTTGGCGGCCGTGCGGCCGAACAGGCGCTGGCGGCCCGCGTAGTCGACGAGCAGCCCCCGCACGTCGACAATGGGCGCTTCCGGCGGGATCGACCGGGCCGGCTCCCGGTGGGGCATGGCGGCCAGCAGCTGGCGGGTGTACGGGTGCGCGGGGCGGTCCAGAATCTGCCGGGTGGTGCCGCTTTCGACGATTTCCCCGTGGCGCATGACGATCATGCGCTCGGTGTACTGCGCCACCATCGGCAGGTCGTGGCTGATCATCAGCACCGCCGTGTTCCGGTCGCGCGTCAGTTCCAGCATCAGTTCCAGCACGTCGCGCTGGACCACGGCGTCCAGCGCGGTGGTGGGTTCGTCGGCGACCAGCAGGGCGGGCTCCAGCAGCATCACGGCCGCAAGCATCATGCGCTGGCGCATGCCGCCGGAAAACTCGTGCGGCCAGGCCTCCAGGGCGGAGGCCGGATCGCGCAGGCCGACCCGCGCCAGCATGGCCAGGATCATCTGCTTGCGCAGGGCAGGGGGCAGTTCCTTGCGGTGCAGCGCCAATCCTTCATCGAGCTGGCGGCCGATCTTCATGGACGGGTTGAGCGAGGTCATGGGCTCCTGGAACACCATGCCGATGCGCGCGCCGCGCAGCTTGCGCAAGGCGGCCGGGCGGGCATCCGTCAGCGATACGCCTTCGAAGGTGATCGTGCCGGCCGAACGCACCAACGGCGGGGGTGTAAGGCCCAGCAACGCGCGCGCCGCCTGGGTCTTGCCGCTGCCGGATTCGCCGACGATGCCGACGAGTTCCCCGGGCTTGATGGAGAAGCTGACCCGCTTGACGATTTCCCTGCCGCCGGCGCCCACCGTCAGCGTCAGGCCGTTCACATCCACCAGCGTTGCGGCGGCGTTCTGGTTCTTGGTCGTCATGTCATTCACCCGTGCGCATGCGAGGGTCGAGGCGGTCGCGCACGGCGTCGCCCAGCAGATTGATGCCCAGCAGGGTGAGCGAAATGCAGATCCCCGGGAAGATGCTGAGATAGGTCGCCTGCGCCATGAACGGGCGGGCTGAGGCCAGCATGTTGCCCCACGTCGGCGCGGGCGGCGGCACGCCCAGGCCCAGGAAGGACAGGGCGCTTTCCGCCAGGATGACCCAGCCGAACATCGAGGTCGCAAGCACGGTCAGCGGCGCGACGCAGTTCGGCAGCACGTGGCGCGCCATCGTGTACCACTCCGAATTGCCCAGCACGCGCGAGGACTCGATGAATTCGCGCTCGCGCAGGGACAGCACCGTGCCGCGCACGATGCGCGTCACGGACGGGGTGTACGCCAGGCCCAGCGCCAGGATGATGCCGTACTTGTTGGCCCCGACCACGGCAAGCAGCCCCAGCGCCAGCAGCAGGCCGGGGAAGGCCAGCAGGGCGTTGTTGAAGGCCATGATGATGCGGTCGGTCCAGCCGCGCACGAAACCGGTCAGCACGCCGATCGCCGTGCCCAGCACGACGGCGAACGACACCGTCAGCAGGCTGATCCAAACGCTGGTCGACGCGCCTACCATCAGGCGGCTGAGCACGTCGCGGCCGAACTCGTCGGTGCCCAGCCAGAACTGCGCGCTGGGCGGCTTGAGCCGGGACGCGAAGCTGATGCCCAGCGGGTCGCGCGGGGTCCATACCGCGCCCAGCAGGGCAGCGGCCAGGACGATGGCGATGATGGCTCCGCCTACCGCCGCATTGGCGGGAAGGCGGCGGCGCCGGGTTTTCGCGGGTTTGATGGCAGTCAGTTCCATATGGGGTTACTCCGCGCCTACACGGGGATCGAAAGCGGGATAGAGCAGGTCGACGAACAGATTGACCAGCACGTAGATGACGGCGACGAACAGCAGGCAGCCCTGGATGACCGGGTAGTCGCGCGCGAAGATCGAATCGACCAGCAGGCGGCCCAGGCCGGGGATGGTGAACACGGTCTCGACCACGGCGATGCCGCCCAGCAGGTTGCCCAGCACCAGGCCGATGAGCGTCCAGGTGGGGCCGAAGGAGTTCTTGAAGACGTGATGGGCCAGCACGGCGCTTTCGCTCAGGCCCTTGGCGCGGGCATGGGTGACGTAGTCCAGGCGCAGCACTTCCAGCGCGCTGGCCCGCGCCATGCGCATGAGCACGCCGATCTCGTGCAGGAACAGCGTCAGGATGGGCATGGCCAGGTACAGCAGGCCCGCGACCGCATCCTCGGAGACCGACACGTAGCCGACGACCGGCAGCCATTCCAGCTTCAGCCCCAGCAGCAACAGCAGCAGGAGGCCCAGCCAGAAGGTGGGAATGGACACGAGCAGCGTGGCCACGCCGACCAGCGCGATGTCGGTGGGCCGGTTCTGGCGCCAGGCGGCGATGATGCCGGCCGGCACGGCGACCAGCGTGGCGGCGGCCACGGCGGCCAGCACGATGGGGGCGCTGACGAGGAAGCGGTCCCAGACCAGGGCCAGAACGGCCTGGCCGGTCGTGATCGAATTCCCCAGGTCGCCATGCAGCAGGTTGTTGAACCACAGCATGAATTGGGTGGGCCAGGGCTGGTCCAGTCCCATGCGCTGGCGCAGGTCCTCCAGGCTGGCGGGGTCGGCCAGGTCGCCCAGCAGCAACTGGGCCGGGTCTCCCGGGATCAGGCGGATAAGCACGAAAACGGCGACCGACACGATCAGCAGTGTGGGTATGGCCATTCCTATGCGCGTTAGTGCGAAGCGAAGCATATGGGGCTCATGGCTCACGTCCAGGCGCCTGCCGCGGCGGCGCGGAGGGGACGATTCTGTTGACGGGGACCGCGTTCGCTGGCGCGGTTGCGGAACGGCGTAACTTTGACGTCCTGTCATAAAGAAGTAAAACTAAAATTACTTTGGGGTATATAAAGGTTTACTTTCTAATAGGGTGACTGCCCGATGAGTTCGATACGTTTCTTCCGCACCTTCGTCGCTGTCGCGCGCAGCGGATCTTTCGCTGCGGCATCGGAGCGTGTATCGCTGACGCCGGCCGCGGTCAGCCTGCAGATGCGCGCGCTGGAAGACGATCTGGGCCTGACGCTGTTCGACCGCAGCGGAAAGATCGTGTCATTGAGCGAGAGCGGGCACCGGCTGCTGCCGCGGGCGGAGCAGCTGCTGGCGCTGTACGACGATCTGCGCGATGGCCCCGATGGCGACCACGAAGTGGTGGGATCCATCAACGTGGGCGCGGTGGCGACGTCCATGGCGTTCCTGGCGCGCGCCGTCCTGATCCTGCGGGAAGCGCACCCGAAACTGAAAGTGCAGCCCGCGATCAACTTTTCCGGCGACTTGTCCCTGAGGGTGCGCGCGGGCGAGCTGGACGCGGCGCTCGCGGTGAAGAACGCCCACAAGCTGCCTGCCGGCACGCAATGGACGCCGCTCTATACCGAACCTTTCGTGTTCATCGCGAACCGCCAGTCGGCCGGCCGGGCGGATATCGGCGGCCTGATGAAGCGCCGCCTGTTCCTGCGGCCTTCGCGCAGTACGCATACGGGGGCGTTGATCGACGCCTTCGTGCGCAGGAACCGCCTGCGGTTCGGCGAGTTCCTGGAAATCAATTCGTTGCGGACGATGGTGGAGCTGGTGCAGCAGGACGTCGGCATTACCATCGTGCCGCTCACGCGGGCCGCCCGCTGGGAGGACGACCCGCGACTGCGCGTGACCTATTTCGACGACCCGACGGCGCATCGGGCCGTGGGCCTGTTCGAGAGCGAGGCGCGCAGCCATCTGACCAGCGCGCTCAGGCGCGTCCTGCTCGACACCATCGAGCAGGACGACCAGCTGCGGCAGTGAGGCGCGGAGCGGTCAGTCGACCGCGAGTTTCGCGCTCTTGACGACGCCGGCCCAGTAGGTCGTTTCCTCGTGGAGCTTGCGCGCGAAGGTGGCGGGGTCGCTTGCGACGACTTCGGCGCCGTCCTGGCGGATCTTGTCGAGGACGGCGGGGGTGCGGGCCGCCTGGCTGATTGCCGACGCGAGGTAGGCGATGCGTTCGGGCGGCGTGCCGGCGGGGGCGAAGACGCCGTACCAGCCTTCGATGGAGACGTCCTTGATGCCTTGCCCCGCCAGCGTAGGCGCTTTTTCGAACGCGCCGATGCGGCTTTCGTGCGTGACGCCCAGCACACGCAGCTTGCCGCCGGTGACCAGGGATTCGACGGAGGGCGGCGAGGTGATGAGCATGTCCACGGTGCCGCCCAGCAGATCGTTGACGGCGGGGCCTGCGCCGCGGTACGGCACGTGCACGAGCGACAGGTCTTTCTGTCGCGCCAGCAGCACGCCGGTCAGGTGGGACAGGGTGCCGTTGCCGGGCGTGGCGTAGGTGACGGCGCCGGGGCGCGCCTTGGCGTCGTTCAGGTAGTCCGCCAGTGTGCGGTACGGGCTTTCGTTCCTGACGACGAGCGCGAGCGGGGCCGAGGTGATCTGCGATACCGGGGCGAAGTCCTTCAGCGCGTCGAAGCCGGTGTTCTTGTAGATCGCGGGATTCACCGCCATGACGCTGTTCTGTGAAAGCACGAGGGTATAGCCGTCGGGCTTGGCGCGGGCGACGGCGGCGGTTCCCATGTTGCCGCCCGCGCCGGACCGGTTTTCCACCACGACGGATTGGCCGGTGATGCGCCCCAGCTCGTTGGCCAGCAGCCGGGCGACGCCGTCGTTGCCGCCGCCGGGAGGAAAGGGCGAGACCAGCGTAATGGCTTGCCGCGGATAGTCGTTGAGCGGTGCGGGCGCTTCCGCGTGCGCGCCCGGCGCGCACAAGGGGAGCAGCAGCGCGGCGGCCATGGCGGCCGCCGTGCGGCGCGGGGCGCGTGTCGCGTGAGGGATCATCGGGCTTCTCCTGTCGTTTCCGTATCGGTCTGGAATTCGGCGGCGTGTTCGCCAAGCGCGGCAATCATGGCTTCGCAGCGGGCAAGCTGGCCCAGCTCCACGTATTCGTCGGGCCGGTGGGCCTGTTCGATGCTGCCGGGCCCGCAGATGACGGATGCAACGCCGGCCTGCTGGTACAGCCCGCCTTCTGTCATGTAGCTGACGTGGGGGCCGGCGCAGCCCGCGCCGGACAGCCCCATGACGAAGCGTGCGATGGCGGCGTTGGGCCCAGGACGCAGGGCAGGGTTGTCGGATTGCTTTTCGAACAGGATGTCGGCCGCGGCGAATTTGCGCCGCATGCGCGGCAGGATGTGGTCGCGGGCATAGTCCTGCACGCTGCCGACGATGCGGTCTGGGTCGCTGTCGGGCAGGTAGCGGTAGCCGAAGATGAATTCGCAGTCGCGCGGAACGATGTTGCGCGCCAGCCCGCCGTTGACGAGCGCGGTCTGCAGGGTGTCGTAGGGCGTATCGAACGCGCTGTTCCTTCGAGGCGCCTCGGCGTACTGGTCGGCGAGGTCCTGGATATGGCCGATGAGGCGCGCGGCGTACTCGATCGCGTTGACGCCGTCCTGGGTGCGGGATGCGTGCGCCTCCTTGCCGCGGACGCAGCAGCGGTAGTTGCGGCTGCCTTTGTGCGCGGTCACGACCTGCATGTCGGTGGGCTCGCCCACGATACAGGCCGCGGGCGAGATCCGCGCGGCCTGCAAATCGGCCAGGAGCGTCCTGACCCCTTTGCAGCCAACCTCTTCGTCGTAGGTGAAGGCCAGGTGGACGGGGCGCTGCAGTTCCGCCGCGGCAAGGCGGTCGACGCAGGCGAGCACGGCCGCGAGGAAGCCTTTCATGTCGCAGGCGCCGCGGCCGTAGAGGCGTCCGTCAGCGATGCGGGCCTTGAAGGGATCGCTACTCCAATCCTGTCCGTCGACCGGCACGACGTCGGTGTGCCCCGAAAACACGATGCCGCCGGGCAGGTCGGGCCCGATGGTGGCGAACAGGTTGGCCTTGGCGCCGGTGGCGTCGTAGCTGAGGCGCGCGCCGATGCCCTGCCTGCGCAGGTGGTCGCGCACCCATTCGATTAGGCCCAGGTTGGAATCCCGGCTGACCGTGGGAAATGCGATCAAGGTTGCCAGGATATCCAGCGTCCGGCGTGTGGGTGTTTGGTGCTGCGACACGTGTTCCCTCCCATGGATCGGTGACACTGTAGTGTCCGGGGGAGGGCAGGACCAATTAAATAAACAGAGGGTCCTATTAGCGTTGTTAATGCGTTTGGCGCCGCGCCTAGCCTTGCCTGAGGGCGTGCGCGAACGTGGCGCGCTGCCTGGCGGCGCCGAGCAGGCAGGACAGATCCGTGCCCATCGACACGAAGCATCCGCCCGGTCCGGCGGCCAGCTCGCGCAGTAGCGCGGGCTGGCCCGCCAGGCCGCCCAGGCCCAGCGCCTTGCCCGCCCCGCGGCAGGCGAGGCGGATGCGCGCCAGGGCGTTGCGCAGCGCCGGATGCTCCCATTGGCCCGGCACGCCCAGCGACGCCGCCAGGTCGTGCGCGCCGATGAACAGCATGTGCAGCCCTTCCACCGCCGCGATCGCTTCCACGGCCTCCAGCGCCGCGGCGCTTTCGATCATGGCCGCCACCAGCACGCCGCCGTCCAGGGCCTGCTGCACTTCGGCCTGCGGGTAGTCACGGTAATGCAGGGCGGGCAGGCCGCCGGCCACCGATCGCCTGCCCAGCGGCGGGTAACGGCAGCAGGCGACGGCGCGCGCCGCGTCCTCGGCGCTGTCGACCTGCGGCGCGATGATGCCCATCGCGCCGCCGTCCAGGACGCGGCCGATCAGCGCGGCGTCGATGGCGGGCACGCGCGCCAGCGGCGTGACGCCCGCATCCCGCGCGGCGTTGCAGATGCGGCTGGCCGAGAGCAGCGGCAAGGACGAATGCTCCAGGTCCACGTAGAGCGCGTCGAAGCCGGCGGTGGCCGCGATGCGGCCGATCTCGGGGCCGTCGCACAGGCGCACGATGAGCGAGGCCGCCAGCCCGCCGTCGGCGAGCCGGCGCAGCAGCGGGTTGCGGGCCAGTTCGCGGGCGCTGGGCGTTTGCATGCAGGGGCTCCGGATGCGTTCAGACCAGGCGCGGGCTGAAGGGCGCGGCACGCCAGATGGAGACCTGCTGCGCCGCGAAGGTGCCGCGGTTGCCGCGCTTGAATTCCTGCCACTCGGGATCGGCCTCGAGCGCGGCGCGGCGCGTTTCGCGGTCGGCCATGCTGTCGTAGGCCCAGATGTGCAGCACCTGGTTCAGGGTGCCGATGTCGCTGACGAAGAATCCCAGCAGGCGGCCCAGGTGCTTCATCTGCAGCGGCAATGCGAATTCGCGGTAGCGCGCCAGGTAGGCGTCCATGCCCCCGTGCGGCAATGTGTAGATGCGGTGTTCGATGATCATCGGATAGGCCCTAGGCGGGCGGCGTCAGCACGGCGCCGGTTTCAAAATAGGCATGCAGGTTGTCCAGCACCAAACGCTCCATGGCATGGCGCGTTTCGCGGGTGGATGCGGCGATGTGCGGCAGCGTGACGACGTTGTCGCGCCCGAGCAGCGCGGCGGGCACCTTGGGTTCGTCGGCGTAGACGTCCAGGCCGGCGCCCGCGATGCGGCCTTGGGCGATGGCCTGCGCCAGCGCCGCCTCGTCCACGACGCTGCCGCGCGAGATATTGATCAGGTAGCCCTCTGGGCCAAGCGCATCCAGCACGCCGGCCGACACCAGGCGCCGGGTAGCGGCGCCGCCCGGGCAGGACAGCACCAGGAAGTCCGACCAGCGCGCGAGCGCGCCGAGATCGGGCTCGAATTCCAGGCCGGCGCCGGGCTTGGGCGCGCGGCCGTGATAGCGCAGTGCCATGTCGAAGCCCGAGGCGCGCCGGGCGATGGCCTGGCCGATGCGGCCCAGCCCCACGATGCCCAGCCGCTTGCCGCTGACGCGCGTGGCGAGCGGGTAGGCGGCCGTGGGCCAGCGCCCCGCCTGCACGTGGCGGTCGGCGGCCGGGATCTGGCGTGCCACCGCCAGCACCAGGGCGAAAGCCAGGTCGGCCACGCAATCGTTCAGCACGTCTGGCGTGGTGCTGACCTGCACGCGATGGCGGCGGGCGGCTTCCAGGTCCACGCTTTCGTAGCCGACGCCGAAGCAGCCCAGCACGCCGCCCGGGAAGCAGGCGAACATGGCGTCGGTGCAGCCGTGGCGCGACATGGTGACGCCGCCATCGAAGCGGCCGCGGTGCTCGCGCAGATAGGCGCCGGGGTCCGGCTGTTCCCAAAGCGCCACGAGCTGGTAGCGTTCGCGCAGGCTGGCATGCAGCCCCGGGGGCAGCGGGCCGATCGCCAGCAGGCGGCAGGGGCGGTCAGGCGGATGCATGGCGGGGTCTCCTCGCGGCTATTCGGTGCGGATGCCGGCCTTGTGGATGAAGGGCACCCAGCGGTCCAGGTCGGCGTTGAGCTTGGCCTGGAACGCCGCCGCGTCGAGCGGTCCGCTCAGGCCGGCGTCGGCCAGCCGTTGCGCCAGCGCCGGGGCGGCGACGACTTTGGCGAGCGCGGCCTCCAGACGTTTGCGCGTGTCGGCGGGCGTGCCCGCGGGCGCCAGCACGCCGTACCAATTGCTCATCTGCAGTTCGGGCAGGCCGGCCTCGCGCGCGCTTTCCACGCCGGGCAGATAGCGCGAGCGCTCTGTGTCGTAGATGACAACGGCCTTGACCCGGCCGTCTTTCACATAGGGCTGCAGCACGGGCACGTCGGCGTTGAGCATGTCGACCCGGCCGGCCATGAGGTCCACCAGCGCCGGAGCGGCGCCGCGATACGGCACGTGCGTGGCGTGCGCGCCGGTCGCCAGGTTGAAGAGTTCGCCGCCGATATGCATGGTGGATCCCACGCCGCTGGACGCATAGCTGAGCGGCTTGCCGGACTTGGCAAGCGCGACGAGCTCGGCCGGCGTCGAGGCGCCGAGCGAGTTGCGCACCACCAGCAGGCTCTGCACCTGCCCGAACAGGTAGACGGGCGTCAGGTCCTTGCGCGGATCGTAGGGTAGCCCCGGCGTGGTGCCGGCGGTCATGACGTAGCCGAGCGTGGCGACCAGCAGCGTCTGCCCGTCGGGTCGGGACTTGGCCACGTAGTTGGCGCCGATGGTGCCGCCGGCTCCGCCGCGGTTCTCCACGACCACGGTCTCGCCCAGTTCGGCGGCCAGGTCGGGCGCGACCAGCCGCGCGACCTGGTCCACGGGGCCGCCGGGAGCGAATGGGACGACGATCTTGAGCACGCCCGCGGCGTGGACGGATCCGGCTGCAAGCGCGGCGGCGATTGCGGCCGCGATGATGAGTCTGGGCATGTCTGTCTCCTCTGCCGCGTCTGCGGCGGGTGGCGGGCGCGCGGTCTGTGCCGCGCCGTTGTCCGCCGGGCTTTCCGGGTTCAGCCGCGGTAGCGCGGTTCGGGCAGTCCTTGTGCGCCGACGTCCAGCGCGAACAGGCCGCCCGCGTATGGTTCCGCGGCGAGCTGTCCCGGCGCGAGGCGCTGCGAGTGGCTGGTGATGTACAGCGTGTCCAGCCCGTCGCCGCCGAAGGCGGGGCAGGTGGGGTTGGTGACGGGCAGCTGGATGACGCGATCCACCCGGCCGTCCGGCGTCAGGCGGACCAGCTGGCCGGTGGCGACCATGCAGTTCCAGACGCAGCCGTCCGTGTCCACCGCCGCGCCGTCGGGACGGCCCGGCTGCTGGGTCCAGTCCTTGAAGACCCGGCGGTTCGAGATGGCGCCGTCGTCGATGTCGAAGTCGAATGCCCAGATCACCTGGTTGTGCGTGTCGGCGAAATACATGCTGCGGTCGTCGGGACTCCAGGACAGCGCGTTGGGGAGCACGAAGCCGTCGAGCATGGCGTGGCACTGGCGGTCCGCGTCCAGGCGATACAGCGTGCCCTTGGGCTCGCGCTTCTGGTCCTGCATGCTGCCCACCCAGAAGCGGCCGCGGCGGTCGCACTTGCCGTCGTTCAGGCGATTCTCGGGCTTGTCGGCCTCCGGGTTGACGATGAGTTCGGGCGCCTGGCCGCCGGCCGGATCGTAGACGTAGAGGCCGCGGTTGGTCGCCAGCACGAAACCGCCCGCCTCGCGCAGCGCGATGGCGCCGACCAGCAGCGTTTCGGGCAGGCGCTGCGCCGTGTGCCGGCCGGTGGCGGGATCATAGGACTGCAGCGCGGGACGGCGCACGTCGATCCACCACAGGCGGCGGCTGCGGTCGCACCATAGCGGCACTTCGCCGAGGATGTCGGCGCTCTGGACGACGCATTGGATGTCGGGAGTCATAGGCGGGGCTCGGGTAAGGGAAGGAACGAGGGGCTACTTGTAGCGGGTGGCGGCCAGGGTGGCGAGGTCGACGCCGCGCGCGATGTCGGCTTTTTGGCGCGTGTCGCCGGCGTGTATGCGCTCGGCTTCTTCGAGCACTGCCTCGGCGTGGGCATAGGGAACGAAGACCACGCCGGCCTCGTCGGCGACGACCAGGTCGCCCGCCTGCACGCCGATGCCGGCGATGCGCACCGGACCGTTGATTTCAACCGTGCGCAGCCGCCATTTGCCGGTGATGGGGGTGGGGCCGCGCGACCAGATGGGAAAGCCCAGTTCGCGGGATGCGGCGGGGTCGCGGTGCCCGCCATCCACGATGGCGCCCGCGCAGCCCTTGCGGCTGGCGACGGAGGCGGACTGGCCGCCGAGATTGGAGATGCCCGGCAACCCCTGGATGACCGCCACGTCGCCGGGCTCGGCCAGGTTGTAGGCCTCGTGTTCGCCCATCTTGCCGACGCCGCCTTGCGCGGCCGCGGTGGGCGTGTCTTCGCGCTCGATATTGCGTACGGTCACCGCCTGGCCGATCACGCGGCGGCCGGGCAGGGTCGGCGCCAGCACGCTCGCGGGAACGGCGCCGTACAGGCCCAGCTTGTCCATGGCGTCGGACACCGCGCCCGCCAGGTCATCCAAGGCGGCATAGCGCCGCAGTACGCCGGCCGGCAGGCGCGGCAACGCCATCAGGCGGATGGCTTCAGGGGGAACGCGTCCGGTCAGGGGCTTGTTGGGCATGCGCGGGGCCTGCAAAGGTTGCGGGGGGCGGCGTGGAACAGCTTGTTTTTAATGATATCCCGTATAATAAATTTTTGTCAAAATTCTAAATAGTAGGATTTGATTAAAATTTTATGGAGGTCGGCTACACTCGCGGGGTTCATCCCTGACGCCCGACCGCTACTGCCGCCTATGTCTTCCAGCCTTGCCCGCGCCTTCGATGTCCTGGACCTGTTCACTCTGGAAAGCCCCAGGCTGACGAGCGACGACGTCAGCGCGCGGCTGGGCTATTCGCGCTCGATGGCGTACCGCTACCTAAAGGAGCTGTGCGACGCGGGACTGCTCGCGTCAATGGCGGGCGGCATGTACGGATTGGGGCCGCGCATCATTGAACTGGAACGCCTGCTGGCCCTGAGCGACCCGCTCTATCTGGCGGGCAGGGCGGTGCTGAAGGGGCGGCGGCGCGAAGACAGCGCCTACCTGCTGCAGAACCTGTATGACGACAAGGTGCTCTGCATCTACAAGGAAGGACCCGACATGCTGGAGCACGCGGGCCGCCGCATGGTGATCCTGCGCGGGCGGGGGCAGCCGTTTCCCTTGTTCCAGGGATCGGGCTCGCTGGCGTTGCTGGCCTCGCTGCCGCATCACCGGATCCGCCAAGTCTATCTGCGCAGCGCCCACGAGATCGCGGCCGCGGGGCTGGGCCAGGATTGGAGCGAATTCCGCCGCACGCTGGCGGGCATCCGGAAGGCCGGTTTCGCCATCAGCCACGAACAGATCGCGCCGGGCCTGGGCGGCGTGGCGGTCCCCATCCTGCTCGACGACGGCGCGCTGGTAGGCAGCCTGGCCTGGACTTTTCCCATCGAGCTCATGCATCCCGACGCAGAGGCGCAATGGGCGCGGGCGCTGGCCGAGGTGGCCGCGGAAATCGCCCGCGAATACGTGAAACAGGCCGGGCCCGAAGGCGGGCCTGCGCAGGCCTAGAACAGGTTCAGCGCCCGGCCCACCCACCAGCCCAGGCCGACCGCGATGCCGATCAGCAGCGTGCGGCGCAGGCCGCCGCCACCGGCAGGCACGGCGCCCGGGGACAGCGAGGCCTCGGGCGCCGCGCTGGCGCGATGCGATGGCGCGGCAGGGGCCTGTGCGGAAGCGGCGCCTTCGGTTTCGATCGAGAACCCGGGCTTGGCTCCGCCTTCTCGCAGGTCCGGCGCCAGTTCATTCACGTCGATTCCCGCCTGGCGCAGCAGTTGCCATACGTCACCGCCGCCCTGGCCGGCGCGCAGCGCTTCGATGCGTTCGCGCTGCGCGCGCGGCACCGCATCCAGACTGTCGTATTCGCGGCCGTTGAGCGTGACGGCCCCATCCTTGATGTCGACCTTGAAGGGTTCGCCGTCTTCGATGCCGGCGTAGCTCCAGGTTTCGCTGACCGTCGCGCCGTCCAGCAGGGTTGCGATGTCTTCGCGCTGCTCGGACGCGGTGCCCTTGGTGGCGGTCCAGCTGCGCGTCGTCGTGGTGCTGCGCCAGGTCTTGGTCTTGTCATTCATGGTCGGAATCGTTCATCGCCTTGTCAGAAAAAGCCCGCATTGGCGGGCTTCTTACGTAGTCCTTAAAGCAAAAGACATTTCCATGTCAAGAAAATCGAACTGATATGGTCGTATGAGCGTATCAGATGGTCGAAAGAGCGCATAATGTCGGCACCTTTTCTTGTGTCCCCTTTCACGAGAAAAGTCGATTTTCTGTAAGCGAAGAGCGTGTTGTCACTAGCTCGGCGGTTCGTGTTTCCAGGTTCATGTTCGCTAGCGCGCTAGGACAACTGGAAGTAATCACGGAGATGTCTATGACAGAAGACGCAAAGCCGCGCAGGCGGTTCCTGCAGGCGTTGGCCATCGTGCCGGCGTCGACGTTGGCGGTGGGCGCAATGGCCACCGGCTGTACCAGCGGGTCGGAAAACGCTACGGCGCAAGCGGCCAAGCCTTATGAACCCACCTATTTCACGAAGGCCGAGTGGGCCTTCATCGTCGCGGCGGTCGACCACCTGATTCCCGCCGATGAGTATGGCCCCGGCGCCATCGAAGCCGGCGTGCCGGAGTTCATCGACCGCCAGATGGAGACCCCGTTCGGCCACGGCAAGCTCTGGTACATGCAGGGGCCGTTCCATCCCGACGTGGTGCCGGAACTGGGCTACCAGCTGAACCAGAATCCGCGCCAGGTCTACCGCAACGGCATCGAAGCCTGCGACGCCTGGTGCATGAAAACGCACGGCAAGGTCTACGCCGACCTCGACAAGCCGCTGCAGGAGCAGATCCTCAAGGACCTGCAGGGCGGCAAGATCGTGTTCGAGACCGTTCCGTCCAGGACGTTCTTCAGCTTCCTGCTTTCCAACACCAAGGAAGGGTTCTTCGCCGATCCGATGTATGGCGGCAACAAGGACATGGTGGGTTGGAAGATGGTGGGTTTCCCGGGGGCGCGCGCCGATTACATGGACTGGGCGGACCAGCCCAACGTGAAGTACCCCTACGGTCCCGTTTCGATCTCTGGGGAGAAGGGCTGAGCCATGGCGATCAAAAAAGAGAAAGTTGATGCGGTGCTGGTCGGGTTCGGCTGGACCGGCGCGATCCTGGGCCAGGAACTGACCGAGGCCGGCCTGCACGTGCTTGCGCTGGAGCGCGGCGGCATGCAGGACACGCCCAAGGACGCCGAGTACCCCAAGGTGATCGACGAGCTGGCGTACTCCGTGCGCGGCAAGCTGTTCCAGGACCTGTCCAAGGAAACCGTGACCATCCGCCACGGCGTGGACGACGTGGCCGTGCCGTACCGCCAGAACGGTTCGTTCCTGCTGGGCACCGGCGTGGGCGGGGCGGGCTTCCACTGGAACGGCATGCACTACCGCGTGCTGCCCGAAGAACTGGAACTGCGCACGCGCTACGAGACGCGCTACGGCAAGGACTTCATTCCCGAAGGCATGACCATCCAGGATTTCGGCGTGACCTACGACGAACTGGAACCGTACTTCAGCAAGTTCGAGTACGTCTGCGGCACCTCGGGCAAGGCCGGCAACCTGAACGGCCAGATCGTGGAAGGCGGCAACCCGCTGGAAGGCAAGCGCAGCAAGGAATTCCCGCTGCCGCCCCTGACCACCACCTATGGCGCTCAGCTGTTCGACAAGGCCGCGCGCGAGGTCGGCTTCCATCCGTACCCGGCGCCCGCGGCCAACGCGTCCGGCCCCTACACCAATCCGTATGGCGTGCGCCTGGGGCCCTGTAATTTCTGCGGCTTCTGCGAGAACTACGGCTGCTATATGTATTCGAAGGCATCGCCGCAGACGACCATTCTGCCGGTGCTGCTGAAGAAGCCCAACTTCGAGCTGCGCACGCAATCGCACGTGATCAAGGTCAACCTGGATTCGACGGGCAAGAAGGCCGTGGGCGTGACCTATATCGATGCGCAAGGCCGCGAGGTGGATCAGCCCGCCGACCTGGTGATCCTGTCGGCCTACCAGATGCACAACGTGCGCCTGCTGCTGCTGTCGGGCATCGGCAAGCCTTACGACCCCAAGACCAACGAAGGCGTGGTCGGCAAGAATTACGCGTACCAGATGAACGGCGCGGTCAGCGTGCTGCTGCCCAAGGGCACCCAGCTCAATCCCTTCGTGGGCACGGGCGCGGGCGGCGTGGGCATGGACGACCTGAACGGCGACCAGTTCGACCACGGCCCGCTGGGATTCCTGGGCGGCGCCAGCATCCGCCACGTGCGCTACGGCGGCCGTCCCATCAAGCAGACGCCCACCATGCCGGGTACGCCCAGCTGGGGCACGGGCTGGAAGGCCGGGGTGCAGGATGCCTACCAGCGCCACATGTCCATAGGCATTTCCGGTTCGGTGATGTCGTACCGCGACGCCTATCTGTCGTTGGACCCGACCTACAAGGACACCTTCGGCCAGCCGCTCTTGCGCATGACTTTCGATTGGCATGACAACGAGTTCGACATGCTGGGCTACATGGGCAAGCGCATGGAAGAAGTGGCCAAGGCCATGAAGCCCGAAAAGTACGCCGTGGGGGTGCGCAAGAAGGGCGCGCGCTACGACACCCGGGTCTACCAGAGCACGCACAACACGGGCGGGGCCATTATGGGGTCCAATCCGAAGGAAAGCGTGGTCAACAAGTACCTGCAGAGCTGGGACGTGCCCAACGTGTTCGTGATGGGGGCCTGCGTGTTCCCGCAGAACATGGGCTACAACCCGACGGGCCTGGTCGGGGCGCTGGCCTTCTGGTCCGCGCAGGCGATACGCGACCAGTACCTGAAGAACCCCGGCCCGCTGGTCCAGGCGTAAGGAGACGGAACAATGATTAAGCAGACCATTGTTGCGGCAATCTCCGCCCTGGTTGCGGGCTCGGCGTGGGCGGCGGATGGCACGCCCGCCGCGGCCGCTGCCGACGCGCAGCTGATCAAGCAGGGCGAGTACCTGTCGCGCGCCGGCGACTGCATTGCCTGCCACACCGCGAAGGACGGCAAGCCGTTCGCGGGCGGGCTGGGCATCGAGTCGCCGCTGGGCACGATCTACTCCACCAACATCACGCCGGACAAGGAAACCGGCATCGGCGAGTACTCGTACGAGGATTTCGACCGGGCGGTGCGCCACGGCGTGGCCAAGGACGGGCATTCGCTGTATCCGGCCATGCCGTACACGGCCTACGCGAAGGTCACTCCCGACGATGTGAAGGCTTTGTATGCCTACTTCATGCATGGCGTCCCGCCGGTGAAGCAGGCCAACAAGGACACCGACATCACCTGGCCGCTGTCGATGCGCTGGCCGCTGGGCGTGTGGCGCTGGATGTTCGCGCCGGACGCCGTGAGCGGGCCCGCCGCGAGCGACCTGAAGGGCGCCGACCGCGACGCGTTGCTGCGTGGCCAGTACCTGGTGGAAGGCCTGGGCCATTGCAGCACCTGCCATACGCCGCGCGGCTTCGCCTTGCAGGAAAAGGCGCTGACCGAGGCGGACGGCTCGGCCTTCCTGTCGGGCGGCGTGGTCGAAGGCTGGCTCGCCAAGAACCTGCGGGGCGACATGACCGACGGCCTGGGCAGCTGGAGCAAGGAGGACATCGCGGCCTTCCTGAAGTCCGGCCGCAACGGCCATTCCGCGGCCTTCGGCGGTATGGCGCAGGTGGTGGGCGACAGCACGCAGCACCTGTCCGACGCCGACGTGAACGCCATCGCCGTGTACCTGAAGAGCCTGCCGCCGGTGAACAAGGACGCGACCAAGCCGCTCGCCTATGACGATTCCGCGGCGCAGGCGCTGCGCGCCGGCAAGGACCAGAGCGACGGGGCGATGGCCTTCCTCAACAACTGCGCGGCCTGCCACCGCAGCACGGGCAAGGGCTACTCGGAAACGTTCCCGCAGCTCGCGCTCAGCTCCACCGTGAACTCGGCGGATCCCGCCTCCCTGATCCACATCGTGCTCAAGGGGGCGCAGATGCCGGGGACGTCGGCGGCGCCGACCGCGTATGCGATGCCGGGCTTCGACTGGCGCATGACCGACAAGGAAGTCGCCGACGTGGTGACCTTCGTGCGGTCCAGCTGGGGCAACAAGGCAGCGGCGGTCAGCGCCGCCGACGTGGCCAAGGTGCGCGAGGAAGTCGGCGCCGCGCCGCAGCCGGCCCGCTGACGCCAGCCTGGTCCGCGCCGGGAGACCTAGGTTTTCCGGCGCGGCCGGCCGCGGCGATTTGACAGGCGCGCCGGTCGGGCGCATCATTTTTTTCATGACGCGCCCGCAATCTTCGTTCGCCCGAATTATTCCCGCCATCGCAAGCAGGGTGGGTTAGCGCGCGTCAGCACATTGCCAGACAAACCCGCCAGAGGCGGGTTTTTTGTTTGGTCTCCCGCCTTCTGGTCTTCGTTCCCAGGAGCCCCAATGCCATCATCCCCTTCCACCTCCTGCGCTGCGGCGCCAACCCTGCACTTTCTGTGCGGCAAGATCGGCGCCGGCAAATCCACGCTGGCCGCCGAACTGGCGTCCCGGCCCGCGACGCTGCTGCTCAGCGAAGACCGCTGGCTGGCGGCGCTATATCCCGGCGAGATCCTGGACGTGACGGACTATGGCCGCTGCGCCGCCCGGCTGCGCAACGCGATCGGCGAACACGTCGCCTCGCTCGCCGGGGCAGGCCTGTCGGTGGTGCTGGACTTCCCGGCCAACACCCGGCGTAGCCGCGAATGGCTGCGCGAGGTGGCGGCGCAGGCCGGTTGCGCCCATCGGCTGCACTACCTGGACGTGCCCGATGCGGTATGCAAGGCGCGGCTGCGCGCGCGCAATGCCTCGGGCACGCATCCGTTCACCACCACCGATGCGCAGTACGACGCGATCACGGCGTATTTCGTGGAGCCATCCGAAGACGAGGGCTTTGACATCGTCCGCCATGTTCCGGACGGCGGCAAGCCGGCCGGCCTGCTATGATTACTGGATAAATACCCAGTTATCCGGCCGCGCCGATGTTTCCTCCGCACCGCTACTACTACCTGCACAATTTCGAGCGCGCGCTGGCGTGGATCGCCGAGCGCTACGCCGACCTGCTGGACGACGCCGAACTCCGCTTCCTGGCGGATTTCCAGGCCTTGCCGCAGGCGTCGCGGGCGCTGATGGTGCGGATGCTGATGCGGCGCGGGCCGTGGTTCCGCGCCACCCGGCTGGCCTACGAGGAAATCCCAGGCACCCGCGAGGCGGCCGCGCCGCTGGCGGCACTGGGTTGGCTGGATGCCGACGCGCCCATGACGCTGGACGAGCTCTTCGGCCTGCATACCAAGGCCGAGCTCGTGGCGTTGTTCCCCGGCACGCCGGTCAAACCCGGCGTCCGCAAGACCGAGCTGCTGGAAGTGCTGCGGCCGTGCCACCCGCAGGCGCAGCCCTACGCGGCGTGGCACCCGCAGGCAGGGGAACCGGTGTGGCGTGTCATGGCGGCGGACCAGTGCGAGCGGTTCCGCCTCATGTTCTTCGGCAATCTGCGCCAGGACTGGTCGGAGTTCGTGCTGGCGGACTTGGGCGTGTTCCAGTACGAGACCGTGCCGTTCGATGCGGCGTCGCGCGCGTTCCAGGCCCGCGCCGACGTCGACCGCTACCTGGCGCTGCACGCGTGCCGCCAGGCCCTGGAGGACGGGGCGGCGGTCGATGCGCTGTTGCCGGCGGTCGACGCCTGCGCCAGCGGCAATGCCTGGCTGGAGAAGCGGCGCGGCAAGGTGCTGCTACGTATCGGCCAGGCCTGCGAGCGCACCCAGGATTGGGAGGCCGCGCAGCGGGTGTACGCGTTGTGCGCCTATCCGGGCGCGCGCCATCGGCGCATCCGCGTGTATGAACGCATGGCGCGGTTCGGCGACGCGCTGGCGCTGGCGGCGCAGGCGCAGGCCGCACCGGAAAGCGAAGAGGAAAGCCAGCGGCTGGCGCGGATGATGCCGCGCCTGCTGCGCGGGGCGGGGCAGGCGGCCCCCGCGCGCCGGCGGCTGCCCGCGATGGCGCGCACGGACCTGTGCCTGCCTCGGCCCATGCAGCCCGCGTCGGTCGAATTCGTGGCGCGCGACCACCTGCACCGCGACGACGCGCCTGTGCACTACGTCGAGAACGCGCTCATCAATTCGCTGTTCGGTCTGTTGTGCTGGCCGGCGGTGTTCGAACCCGTGCCCGGCGCGTTTTTCCATCCGTTCCAGCGCGGGCCCGCCGATCTGGATTCCCCCGACTTCCACTTGCGGCGCGAAGCGCGCTTCGCCGAATGCCTGGCGCAGCTCGATACCCCCGGCTACCGCGACACGATCCTGGCGCGCTACGCCGGCAAGCGCGGCGTGCAGTCGCCGTTCGTGTTCTGGGGGGCGCTGTCCGAGCCGCTGCTGGCGCAGGCCCTGGATTGCCTGCCCGCGGCGCACCTGAAGCTGTTTTTCGCGCGGCTGCTGCGCGACGTCAAGGCTAACCGGTCGGGCCTGCCGGACCTCGTCCGCTTCTGGCCGGGCGAGCGGCGCTACGAACTGATCGAGGTCAAGGGGCCGGGCGACAAGCTGCAGGACAACCAGATCCGTTGGCTCGAATACTGCGTTGCGCACGGGATGCCGGTCAGCGTTTGCCACGTGAGCTGGCGGGAGGACACGGAATGACGGCGGTCCGCCACACGATGCGCGCCAGCGGCCTTCTGAAGCGGAGTATCCATCCTGGAACGGGCCCAAGATGAAATACACCGTGGCGGTACGGGCGCTGTGCGAGTTCACGGCGCGCGCCGGCGACCTGGATTCGCGTTTTACGCCGGCGCCGAGCGGGTTGGAGGGGATGGCGGGGCATGTGGCGGTGGCAGGCCGGCGCGGGCCGGGCTATGAAACCGAGGTGGCGCTGTCCGGCCAGCACGAGAACCTGCTGGTGCGTGGCCGCGCCGACGGCTACGACCCCGCGGCGAACCAGCTCGAAGAGATCAAGACGTATCGCGGCCGGCTGGACGGTGTGCGCGAGAACCACCGGGCAGCCCATTGGGCGCAGGCCCGGGTCTACGGACATTTGCTGTGCCAGGCGCGGGGGCTGACGCAGCTGCGCGTGGCGCTGGTGTACTTCAACGTGGTCACCGAGGAAGAAACCGTGCTGACGGAAACGCACGACGCGGCGGCGCTGGCGGCGTTCTTCCAGGAACAGTGCGGCCGTTTCCTGGCCTGGGCCACGGCCGAACTGGCGCACCGGCAGGCGCGCGACGCGGCGCTGGAAGCGCTGGCTTTTCCGTACGGCGCGTTCCGCAGCGGGCAGCGCGAACTGGCCGTGGCGGCGTACCGGACGGCGCGCGACGGCGGGTGCCTGATGGCGCAGGCGCCCACCGGCATCGGCAAGACGCTGGGCACGATCTTTCCCTTGCTGAAAGCGTGCCCGGGCTCGGGGCTGGACAAGATTTTCTTCCTGGCCGCCAAAGGGCCGGGCCGCGCCCTGGCGCTCGAGGCGCTGGAAACCGTCAATGCGCAGCCGGCCGCCCCGTGCCTGAGGGTGCTGGACCTGCAGGCGCGCGACAAGGCCTGCGTGCATCCCGACAAAGACTGCCACGGCGAATCCTGCCCGCTGGCCCAGGGCTTCTACGACCGCCTGCCGCCCGCCCGCGAGGCCGCGCTGCAGCACGTCCGGCTGGACGCCGCCGCGCTGCGCCGCACGGCCGACGAACACCAGGTGTGCCCCTATTACCTGTCGCAGGAAATGGCGCGGTGGAGCGACGTGGTGGTGGGCGACTACAACTACTACTACGACGCCACCGCGATGCTGCACGGGCTGACCCAGGCCCACCAGTGGAAGGTCGCGGTGCTGGTGGACGAGGCGCACAACCTGGTGGACCGCGCGCGCCGCATGTACACGGGCGAACTCGACCAGACGGCGCTGGCGGCCGCCCGCTACGCGGCGCCCAAGCCGCTGAAGAAGGCGCTCGACGGCCTGAACCGGTCCTGGAACGCCTTGAACAAAAAGCAGGCGCAAGCCTACCAGGCCTACGACGAGGCTCCGGCCGGCGTGCTTGCGGCGGTACAGAAGGCGGTGGCCGCCATCACCGACCACATGGGCCTGTCGCCCCTGCCGCAGGACGATCCCGTGCTGGCCTTCTACTTCGAAGCGCTGCATTTCATGCGCCTGGCCGAGCAGTTCGGGCCGCACGCGCTGTTCGACGTGACCCTGAACGCCGCGGGCGCCGGCGCCAAGACGCCGCCTTCGACCCTGTGCGTGCGCAACGTGATCCCCGCCTCGTATCTGGCGGGACGCTACGCGGGCGCGCACGCCACCGTGCTGTTTTCCGGCACCTTCAGTCCGCAGCAGTTCTACCGCGACACGCTGGGCCTGCCGCCGGCCGCGGCCTGGATCGACGTGGACGCGCCGTTCCAGGCGGAGCAGCTGGCGGTGCGGGTGGTGGGCAATGTGTCCACGCGCTTTCGCGACCGGGAGCGTTCGCTTGCGCCCATCGTCGACCTGATCGCGCGGCAGTACGCCGAACGGCCGGGCAACTACCTGGGGTTCCTCAGCAGCTTCGACTACCTGCGCCGTGTATCGGACCTGATGCGCGAACGCCATCCGGACGTGCCCATCTGGATGCAGACGCCGGGCATGGACGAGGCCGGCCGCGCCGGGTTCCTGGCGCGGTTCTCCGAAACGGGGCAGGGCGTCGGGTTCGCCGTCCTGGGCGGCGCCTTCTCCGAGGGCGTGGACCTGCCGGGCAGGCGCCTGATCGGCGCCTTCATCGCCACGCTGGGGCTGCCGCAGGTGAACGCCGTGAACGAGCACATCAAGCGCGCCATGGACCGTCGCTACGGCGAAGAGAACGGCTACGACTACACCTACCTGTATCCCGGGATGCAGAAGGTGGTGCAGGCGGCCGGCCGGGTGATACGCACCGAGCAGGACGTCGGCACGGTGCACCTGATCGACGACCGCTACCGGCGCGCCAAGGTCCGCGGCCTGTTGCCGGGCTGGTGGCGGGTGGAGTGATCAGCCCGGCTCCCGGGCCGGCACGGGCGCGGCCCCTCGGGTTTGGGTAGTATTTCGTCTGCGTCCGCCTGGCTGGCGGAGCGCCACAAGGAGACAAGCATGCCTACTGCCACCCCCGCGTCCATCCCGCTGAACGACATCGTGGCCATGCCCGCCCACGCGCTATCCGAGGCCATCCGGCTGCGCCAGGTGTCCTGCCGCGAGGTCATGGCCGCCTATCTGGCGCATATCGACCGGGTCAACCCCAAGCTCAATGCCATCGTCGCCCGGCGCGATAGCGACGAACTGATGCGCGAGGCCGCCGAGCGCGATGCTCAGCTGGACGCGGGCCAGTGGCTGGGCTGGCTTCACGGCATGCCGCAGGCGCCCAAGGACCTAACGGCGGTGCGCGGCATGGTCACTTCGATGGGGTCGCTCGTCTACAAGGACCTGGTGACGCCGCACGACTCGATCATGATCGAGCGCATGCGGGCGTCCGGCGCGCTCTTCATCGGCCGCAGCAATGTGCCGGAGTTCGGGCTGGGGTCGCATACTTACAACCAGGTGTATGGCACCACCGGCAATCCCTATGACCCGTCCAGGACCGCCGGCGGCAGCAGCGGCGGCGCGGCGGCGGCGCTGGCGGCCCGCATGCTGCCGGTGGCGGATGGCAGCGATTTCGGCGGATCGCTGCGCAATCCGGCCGCCTTCTGCAACGTCTACGGCATGCGGCCGTCGGCCGGGCGCGTGCCCTTCGGCCCGGCGCCCGAAGTGTTCCTGAAGCAGCTGTCCTACGAAGGCCCGATGGGGCGCACGCCCCGCGACGTGGCCATGCTGCTGTCCGTGATGGCCGGCCATGATCCGCGCGTCCCGCTGTCGCTGTCGGACGATCCGGCGCAGTTCGCGCAGACGCTGGACGCCGACCTGCGCGGCAAGCGCGTGGGCTGGCTGGGCGACTGGAATGGCTACCTGCCCATGGAGCCGGGCATCCTGGATCTGTGCGAACGGGCCCTGGGCGACCTGGCGGCCGTGGGCTGCGAGGCGGTGGACTACCGGGTGCCGTTCGCGGGCGACCGGCTGTGGCGGATCTGGCTGGCCCATCGCCATCTGATGGTGGGCGGGCAGTTCCATGCCCTGGTCAAGAACCCCGAGACGCGCAAGCTGGTCAAGCCGGCGCTGATCTGGGAAGTGGAAGGGCTGGACGGCATGACGGCGCGGCAGGTCTACGAGGCCACCGAGGAGCGCAGCGCCTGGTATCAGACGGTGCTGCGCATGTTCGATGAAGTGGATTACCTGGCGGTGCCGTCGGCGCAGGTATTTCCGTTCGACGCCAAGCTGGACTGGCCCAAGCAGATCGCCGGCCGCCCCATGGATACCTACCACCGCTGGATGGAGACGGTAACGCCCTGGACGCTGGCGGGCTGCCCGGTGATCAGCGTGCCGGTGGGGTTCAATGGCGCCGGGCTGCCCATGGGCATGCAATTGGTCGGCCCGCCCCGGGGCGACCTGGCCGTGCTGCGGTTGGCGCATGCCTACGGGCAGGCGCGGAACTGGGTAGAGGACCGGCCGCCGGCCGCGCTCTGGCAGTAACCCGCCCGACGGCTCCGGTACGCATTGGCGCGCCAAAACACAAGTCCTTGTAAGCAAGCTTTGCTTTTTTCCGACGAAACGGCCCCCCGCAGGGGCCGTTTCGGCGTTTTTCGTGGCTGGCAGCCCTCGCCTTTGCAATAATTGCCGACGAACTCCACATCCCGTAATACGCGGACGGGCTGCGCGCTCTATCTTGTTCCTGGATATTTCGGCCGAATCGGCGAGTCGACACTGCGTAAAGGTTTCCCGGCATGAAGAATCTGACACTCCGCCAGCGCATCCTGGCCAGCTTCCTGGTCATTCTGGCCATCATGGCCCTGATGGTGGTGGTCGATTACCGGCGGCTGCTGGTCATCGAATCCGAGGCCGAGTTGATCAACAGCGATGCCGTCCCCGGCATCTACTACAGCACCTCGATCCGCGCCTCCTGGTTCGCCGGCTTCGTGGTGGTGCAGGACGCCTTCGGCACGGACACGGACCAGGAGCGCCGCGACGCCCTGGAAGCGCTGCCCAAGAACGATCAGCTGCTCGAGGATCACATCGCGCAGTATCGCCGCACCGTTTCGCGCGAGGACGACCGCGTGATGTTCGAGGAGTTCGAACGGGAACTGCAGGAATACAAGCGCATCCGCGCCGATATCCTCGCGCCCGCGGCGCTGGCGGACCCGGAGCGGGCGCAGGCGCGCATCACGTCGGAACTGCGGCCCGCGTTTTACAAGGGCCGGGACATCCTCGCCAGGATGGTGGTCGAAAACAAGAAGCAGGCCGACGAGGCGGCCGTTTCCATCCGGAAGTCCGTCGAGAGCGCGGAAGTCGGCATGCTGGTGTCGCTGGTCATGGCCATCGTGGCGGCCATTCTTTGCGGTCTCATGCTGATGCGCGCGATCGCCAACCCCATGCGCGACATCGTCAAGACACTGGAATCCACGGGCGGCGGCGACCTGACCCGCCGCCTGAAGTTGGCGCGCAAGGATGAATTCAACGCCATCGAAACCGGCTTCAACGGCATGGTCGACGAGCTGACCGGGCTGGTCGGCAAGACGCAGCGCTCGGCGGTGCAGGTGGCGACCTCGGTTACCGAAATCGCGGCCACGTCCAAGCAGCAGCAGGCCACCGCTTCCGAAGTGGCCGCCACCACCACCGAGATCGGCGTCACGTCGCGCGAAATTTCCGCTACCTCTCGCGAACTGGTCCGCACCATGGCCGAAGTGTCCGGCGCCGCCGAGCAGACCGCGGCGCTGGCCGGCAGCGGCCAGGTCGGGCTGGCGCGCATGGAAGACACCATGCGCAACGTGGTGGGCGCGGCCGGTACGGTCAACGCCAAGCTGGCGATCCTGAACGAGAAGGCGGGCAACATCACGCAGGTCGTGACCACGATCACGAAAGTGGCCGACCAGACCAACCTGCTGTCGCTGAACGCCGCCATCGAAGCCGAGAAGGCGGGCGAGTACGGCCGCGGCTTCGTCGTCGTGGCCACCGAGATCCGCCGCCTGGCGGACCAGACCGCCGTCGCCACCTACGACATCGAACAGATGGTGCGCGAGATCCAATCATCGGTCTCCGCCGGCGTCATGGGCATGGACAAGTTCTCCGAGGAAGTGCGCCGCGGCATGGCCGACATGCAGCAGGTGGGCGACCAGCTTTCGCAGATCATCCAGCAGGTGCAGACGCTGGCGCCGCGCGTGCAGATGGTCAACGAAGGCATGCAGGCGCAGGCCACGGGGGCCGAGCAGATCAACCAGGCCCTGCAGCAACTGAGCGACGCAGCGCAGCAGACCGTGGAGTCCCTGCGCCAGTCCACGCTGGCCATCGAAGAACTGACGCTGGTGGCCAACGACCTGCGCAGCGGCGTGTCGCGCTTCAAGGTGTGACGGCGGCTATGGCGGATCGCGCTCCCTCCGCGGCCAGGCGCCGGCTGTACCTGCTCTTTCGCATCGGCGATGACCGCTATGCGCTGGATGCGGGCGGCGTCGCCGAGGTGCTGGGCCTGCGCGTCCTGAAGCAGGTGCCCGGCGCGCCGGCCTGGGTGGCGGGCATGCTGGATCGCCAGGGCACGGCCATTCCCGTCATCGACATGAGCGCGCTGGCGGGGCGCGGCGCGGCCGCCGCCGTGACCAGCACGCGGCTGGCCCTGGTGCACTACCTGAGCGGTCCGCAGGCACAGGGTCGCCTGCTAGGCCTGATCCTGGAACAGGCGACCGAAACCGCGCATTTCGATCCGGCCGCGTTCCAGCCCAGCGGCCTGGATCACCCGGACGCCCGCTATCTGGGGCCTGTGCTGAGCGACGCCCGGGGCATGGTGCAGGCCGTTACCGTGGACGACCTGCTGCCCGCGCCCGTGCGCGCGCTGCTGTTCCCCGCGGACGCCCGCGAGGCGCGGCCATGATGCTCGTCGACGATTTCAGCGCGCTGCTCAAGCGGCGGATGGGGCTGGACAGCGGCTCCATCGGCAAGGCTGCCGTCGAGCGCGCGGTGCGCCGCAGGATGGGCGCGGCCGGTGTCGGCGACGAGCGCGACTACCTGCTGCGGGTGCAGGCCTCGACCGATGAAATGCAGCAGCTGATCGAAGCCGTCATCGTGCCCGAGACCTGGTTCTTCAGGTATCCCGAGTCGCAGGCCGCGATGGCTGCGCTGGCGCGCGAGCGCCTGTTCGCCGCCGGGGCCGAGAACCGCGTCTTGCGCGTACTCAGCGTGCCGTGCTCCAGCGGCGAAGAGCCTTACTCCATCGTCATGGCGCTGCTGGACGCGGGCGTGCCGGCCGAGCGCTTCCAGGTGGACGCCATCGACATCAGCATCCGCATGGTCGAATTCGCGCAGCGTGCCGTGTACGGCCGGAATTCGTTCCGGGGCGACGGCCTGGCGTATCGCGACCGCTATTTTTCCGAAACGGCCGATGGCCACCAGCTGGCGGCGCACGTGGCCGGCCGGGTCCGGTTCCGGCCAGGCAATCTGTTCGATCCCGATCTGCTGGCCGGCGCCGCCCCGTACGACTTCGTTTTCTGCCGCAACCTGCTCATCTACTTCGACGCGGCCACGCAGGAGCGCGCCGTGCAGGTGCTGTTGCGGTTCACGCGGGACGACGGCGCGCTTTTCGTCGGCCCGGCCGAGACCAGCCTGCTGACCGCGCGCCGCTTGCCGGCGGTGCCGATCGCGCGGTCGTTCGCCTTCCGGGCGCAGGCTTTGCCGCCGCCCGCGGCAGCGCCGGCGCCGCCGGCTGCGCGGCCTTTCGTGCACAGTTGGACGCCGCCCAGGCGGCCCGTGCGCCAGGCGCCCGCGCCCGGATTGCCGCTGCCGCTGGCCGCAGCGCCTGCCGGGCCGGCGATGGAGCCAGACGCGCAGGCGTCGCTGCGCCGCATCGCGGCCCTGGCGGACCAGGGGCGGGTGCGCGACGCCATGGCGCAGTGCCGCGCCCATATCGATACCCACGGGGCCAGCGCCGAGGCGCTGTATCTGCAAGGGCTGCTGCAGGACGCCGCGGGCGACGCGCGCCTGGCGCAGGCCGCCTACCGCAAGGCGCTCTACCTGGACCCCACGCACCGCGAGGCCCTGCTGCACCTGGCCGCGCTGGTCGCGTCGGACGGCGATCACGAGGGCGCCCGCCGCCTGCAGGCGCGCGCGGCGCGCGAGGAGGCGCGACGTGAGTGATCAGACAGGCACGCTGTCCGACGTGGACGATTGCTGGAACCGCATCGGTATCCGCGGCGACAAGAGCTGTACGCAGTTGCCGGACCATGTGCATTGCCGCAACTGTCCCGTCTACGCCGTGGCGGCCAAACGCATCCTGGACCGCCTGCCGCCGCAGATGGAGGACGACGACGGCCGCGCCATCGCCGAAGATCGGGGCAACCTGTCTTCGCTGCTGGTGTTCCGCGTGCAGCGCGAATGGCTGGGGTTGCCGACCCGCAAGCTGGACGAAGTGACGGGCATGCGCCGCATCCTGAGCTTGCCGCATCGGCGCGATCCTGCGATGCTGGGCGTGGCCAACGTGCGCGGGACGCTGACCGTCTGCGTGTCGCTGGCGCGGCTGCTGGGCCTGGATGGCGCGGCTGCGGACGTGCATGGGCGTCCTGGCGCCGCGCAGATGCTGATCCTGGGCGGCGCGGGCAGGGCGGTGGTGCTGCCGGTAGACGAGGTCGAAGGCCTTCATGCCGTCGACCTGGGCCGGCTCGAAGCCTTGCCGGCGACGGTCGAGGGCGCGAGCCTGAAGTATTCGCGCGGGGTGGCGCGCTGCGGCGGCCGCGCCGTGGGCGTATTGGACGACACCTTGCTGATGCAAGCTTTGGAACGGAGCCTGGCGTGAACCCGGAACAGATGCGCGACGCGTCGCTCCTGGAATTGTTCCAGCTCGAGACCCGCACCCAGGTGCAGGTGCTGAACAACGGCCTGCTGGCGCTGGAGCAGGATCCAACCTCGGCGCCGCAGCTGGAAGCCTGCATGCGGGCGGCGCATTCGCTCAAGGGCGCCGCCCGCATCGTGGACCTGGACCCCGCGGTGCGCATCGCGCACGCCATGGAAGACTGCCTGGTGGAGGCGAAGGAAGGGCGCCTGCGCCTGCAGGCCGCCGATATCGACGCCTTGCTGCTGGGCACCGACCTGCTGCAACGCGTGGCCACGCCGGGCGTTGAACTGAGCGGAGAGATCGACGGCCTTGTCGCCAGGCTGAGCGGCGCGGCCCATCCGCCGCAGGCCGCGCCGGCAGCGCCCGGCACGCCCCGGCCCTTCGATTTCCCGCCGCCGGTCCAGGTGCCGGACGAGCCTCCGCCCGCCGAGGCCCGCGTCGCGTTGCCGGCTCGGCGCAGTTCGGACCTGGGGCTGGGCGATGGCGAGCGCGTGCTGCGCGTGACCGCGGACACGCTCAACAAATTGCTGGGCCTCTCCAGCGAAACGCTGGTCGAATCGCACTGGATCGCGCCGTTCGGCGCGTCCATGCTGCGCCTGCGCCGCATGCAGGCGGGCGCGGTGCAGGCGCTGGACGGCGTGCGCGCCGCCCTGGCCGGACAGGCGCTGGACGCTCGCGCGCAGGCCGCGCTGGACGATGCCTATCGCATCGTCGATCAATGCCAGCAGGAGCTTTCGCAGCGCACCAGTGAGGTCGACGAATTTGGCTGGCGCATGGGCCACCTGGCCCAACGCCTGTACGACACCGCGCTGGCCTGCCGCATGCGGCCCTTCGGCGATAGCGTGGGCGGCCTGGCGCGTATGGTCCGCGACCTGGGCCGCTCGCTGGGCAAGCAGGTGCGGCTGGAGATCGAAGGCGAGTCCACGCAGGTGGACCGCGACATCCTGGAGAAGCTGGACGCGCCGCTGACGCACCTGCTGCGCAATGCGGTGGACCACGGCATTGAAATGCCCGCCGCCCGGGTGGCGGCGGGCAAGCCGCCGGAGGGGTTGATCCGGCTGTCGGCGCGCCATGCGGCGGGCATGCTGTTGATCGAGCTGAGCGACGACGGGGCCGGTATTTCACCGGAACGGCTGCGCGCCGAAGTCGTGCGCCGCAAGCTGGCCGCGCCGGAGACGGCCGCGAAGCTTACCGAGGCCGAACTGCTGGAATTCCTGTTCCTGTCCGGGTTCAGCACGCGCGGCGAGGTTACCGAGATCTCGGGCCGGGGCGTCGGGCTGGACGTGGTGCAGACCATGGTGCGGCAGCTGCGCGGGGCCGTGCGCATCCATCAGCAGACGGGGCAGGGCACGCGCTTCATGCTGGAGATGCCGCTGTCGCTGTCCGTGGTGCGCAGCCTGCTGGTCGAAGTGCAGGACGAGATCTACGCCTTCCCGCTGGCCTACGTGAACCATGCCCTGCAGGTGCGTGCGCAAGACATCGAACAATTGGAAGGGCATCAGCATTTCCGCTTCATGGACCGGCAGATCGGGCTCGTGTCGGCGCGGCAGATCCTGCGCGCGGGCGAGCCCGCGCCTTTCACGGAGTCGGTCTGCGTGGTGCTGGTGGGCGGCCACGACCGGCTCTACGGCATCGCCGTGGATCGCTACGTGGGCGAGCGCACGCTGGTGGTGCAGCCGCTGGATCCGCGCCTGGGCAAGGTGCAGGACGTCATGGCGGGTTCGTTGATGGACGACGGCACGCCGCTGCTGATCCTCGACGTGGAAGACATGCTGGTGTCGGTCCAGAAGCTCGTGGAAGGCGGGCGGCTGACCCGGGTGGACGGGCCGGGGGCGTCTGCCCAGGCGCGCCGCCGCAAGCGCGTGCTGGTGGTGGACGATTCGCTGACGGTGCGCGAACTCGAACGCAAGCTGCTCTTGAACCGCGGTTTCGAGGTCGCCGTGGCGGTGGACGGCATGGATGGCTGGAACATGCTGCGCAGCGAGGTTTTCGACCTGGTCGTGACCGACGTGGATATGCCGCGCATGGACGGCATCGAACTCGTGTCGTGCATCAAGGCAGATCCCAAGCTGCAGGCCGTGCCGGTGATGGTGGTGTCGTACAAGGATCGCGAAGAGGATCGGCGGCGTGGGCTGGATGCCGGCGCCGACTATTATCTGGCCAAGGGCAGCTTCCATGACGATGCGCTGCTCGACGCCGTGGAAGACCTGATCGGAAAGGCGAACACGTGAGAATCGGGATCGTCAATGATATGCCGATGGCGGTGGAGATGCTGCGGCGCGCGGTCGCGCTGGAGCCGGAGCTCTCCGTGGCCTGGGTGGCGGCCAATGGCCAGGAGGCCGTGGACCAGTGCGCCCGCGACCGGCCGGACCTGGTGCTGATGGATCTGATCATGCCCGTCATGGACGGCGTGGAGGCCACGCGCCGCATCATGGCGGAAACGCCCTGTGCCATCGTCGTGGTCACGGCGGACGTCGCGCGCCATACCTCGCGCGTCTTCGACGCGATGGGCCACGGCGCGCTGGACGCCACGGACACGCCGGTGGTCGGCTGCGCCGACCTACGCGTTGCCGCCGCGCCGCTGCTGCGCAAGATCCGCAACATCGGCTGGCTGATCGGCCGCTACGGCAAACGCCCGGCCCTGAGCCCCGTGGCGGGCCCCGGTCCGCAGGCGGACGCGAAGCGCCTGCTGGTCATCGGCGCCTCGGCCGGCGGCCCCGCGGCCCTGGCGCAGCTGCTGGCGGGCGTGCCGGCGGATTTCCCCGCGGGCATCGTGCTGGTGCAGCACGTGGACGCGTCGTTCGCCGCGGGCATGGCCGACTGGCTCAACGATCAGGTGGCGCTGCCGGTCAGGCTGGTGCGCGAAGGCGAATCGCCCGCACCCGGCCAGATATTGCTGGCCGGCACCGGCGACCATCTGCGCCTGCAGGCCGATGGTACGCTGCGGTATGTCCAGGATCCCAAGGAAAGCCTGTACCGGCCTTCCATCGATGTTTTTTTCCATAGCGTGGCGCAGCACTGGCGCGGCCAGGCGGCCGGCGTGTTGCTGACCGGCATGGGCCAGGACGGCGCGCGCGGGCTGCGCGCGCTGCGCGAACGCGGATGCCTGACCATTGCCCAGGATCAGGCCACGAGCGCCGTCTACGGCATGCCCAAGGCCGCCGCGGCCCTGCAGGCGGCCGTCGAGATCTGCCCCTTGGACCAAATCGCTCCCCGCTTGATACAGGCCTTTGCCTGAGCGGCCGGACATTGCCAGAAACGAAGGATTGATTATGTACCCTCCCATTGACAGCTCGGCCGCGGCGAATCTGCAATCGCACGCGGCCATGGTGTTGCTCGTCGACGACCAGGTGATGGTTGGCGAGGCCATCAGACGGGCGCTGGTCACGGAAGGGAACATCGATTTCCACTACTGCTCCGACCCCGACAAGGCGCTGGCGGTGGCGATCCAGACCCGGCCCACGGTCATCCTGCAGGATCTGGTGCTGCCCGGCGTGGACGGGCTGAGCCTGGTCCAGGAATACCGCAACCACCCCGTGACGCGCGACATTCCCATCATCGTGCTGTCCACCAAGGAAGACCCGGCGATCAAGAGCGCCGCCTTCTCGGCCGGCGCCAACGACTACCTGGTGAAGCTGCCCGATTCGATCGAGCTGGTGGCGCGCATCCGCTACCACTCCCGTTCCTACCTGGCGCTGGTGCAGCGCGACGAGGCCTACCAGGCCTTGCGCCAGAGCCAGCAGCAATTGCTGGAAAGCAATATGGAGCTGCGCCGGCTGACGAATTCCGACGGCCTGACGGGCCTGGGCAACCGGCGCTATTTCGATGAATACCTCAACGCGGAATGGCTGCGCGCGCGCCGCAACACCCGCGAGATCAGCATGCTGATGATCGACGTGGACCACTTCAAGTCCTACAACGACACCTACGGGCACATCGCCGGCGACGAGGCGCTCAAGCGCGTGGCCAACACCATTTTCGCCAGCTGCGACCGGTCCACCGACCTGGCGGCCCGCTTCGGGGGAGAGGAGTTCGCGCTGGTGCTGCCCGGCACGCCGGCCGGCAGCGCGCGGCTGGCCGCCGAAAAGCTGCGGCGCGCCGTCGAGGCCATGCAGATTCCGCAGAAGGACGCGGGTTCGGGCCCCTGGCTGACGGTCAGCATCGGCGCCGCCACCGCCGTGCCCGAGGGCGAGCAGCCCTACACCGACCTGATCCAGGCGGCCGACCGCGGCCTCTATCAAGCCAAGCGGCAGGGCCGCAACCGCGTGGTGGCCGGCACGATGTAGCCCCCCGGCGGCCTCACAGGTGCAGCTTGGCCGAGGACTTGACTTCGTGCATCGATAGCGTGCTGAGCAATTCCTTCACCCCGGGCAAGGGGCGCAGGCGATTGCGCACGAACTCCGAGTAGGCGTCGAAATCGCGCGCCACGATATGCAGCAGATAGTCGTGCTGGCCGGTGGTGTTATGGCAGGCCAGGACCTCGGGCATGGCGAGCACGCCGGCCTCGAAGGCGCGGCAGGTTTTTTCCGTATGGTTCTCCAGCGAGATGCTGACAAAGGCCACGACCCCCATGCCCAGCGCGCGGCGGTCCAGGATGGCCTGGTAGCCGCGGATCACGCCCGACGTTTCCAGCCGCTTCAGGCGTTTCCAGCAGGGGGAGGCGGACAGCGACACGCGCTCGGCCAGCTCGGCGTTGCTGAGCCGCCCATCTTCTTGAAGGATTTTCATGATTTTCCAATCGATCGCGTCAAGTTGATGTAACGAAGCAGTGTCTTTCATGCTGTTCTTCTAATGGGAAATGTTGTTTCCCATTATGGCTTTCCGGCAATAGAAATGGAAAGAATATTGTTTGCGCGCGCGGCCATACTGCCATGCATACCCGGGCCGCCGGCGCTATCGTTTTCGCATGCGTGACGCGCTCGTGCCGGCGGTCCCTGCCGGCAGCCCGCAAACCCAGAGAGGCAGACCATGAGTTACTCCAGCTATCACAAGAAGGACATCTTCGGCCGTCCGCTGCACGCGGAAACGCAGATGATGTCCTATGGGTTCGACCCCTTCCTGTCGGAGGGCGCGGTCAAGCCGCCGGTATTCCTGACCTCCACCTTCGCGTTCCGCTCGGCCGAGGACGGGGCGGCCTTCTTCGATCTGGTGTCGGGGCGCAAGCCTCTGCCGCAGGGCGAGTCCGCGGGGCTGGTGTACAGCCGCTTCAACCACCCGAACCTGGAGATCGTGGAAGACCGGCTGGCGCTCTTGGACGGTTCGCAGGATGCGGCGGTGACTTCCAGCGGCATGTCGGCGATCAGCGCGGTGTTCCTGGCTTTCCTGCGGCCGGGCGACCAGCTGGTGCAGTCGGTGCCGCTGTACGGCGGCACCGAGACCCTGATTTCCCGGATCTTTCCGGAGTGGGGCATCGGTTCGCATGCGATCCGTGACGGGCTGTCGCCCAGCAGCATGCGCGAGGCGCTGGAGGCCGCGGTGGCCAAGGGGCCGGTCCGCCTGTTCTATGTGGAAACGCCCGCCAACCCGACCAACGCGCTGATCGACTTCGAAGCGATGAAGAACGAGCTGGACGCGTTCGAAGCGCGGCACGGCTATCGCCCCATTTCGGTCTGCGACAACACGCTGCTGGGCCCGATCTTCCAGAAGCCCGCCGAGCACGGCGTCGACCTGTGCGTGTACTCGCTCACGAAATACGTGGGCGGCCATAGCGATCTGGTGGCGGGCGCGGTCACGGGCAGCAAGGAGCTGATCAAGAAGGTGAGGGCGATCCGCAGCGCGTTCGGCTCGCAGCTCGATCCGCATTCTTGCTGGATGATCACGCGCTCGATGGAAACCGTGGTGCTGCGCATGAAGCAGGCGGCGCGCACGGCGACCAAGGTGGCGCAATGGCTGTCGGGCAATCCGCACGAGAAGGTGCGGATCTACCATCCGGAACTGATCGCCGACCCAGCCTACCAGGAAGTCTACAAGCGCCAGTGCACGGGGCCGGGCTCGACGTTCGCGTTCGTGCTGGAGGGCGGGCGGCCCAAGGCGTTCCGCTTCATCAACGCGTTGCACCTGTTCCGCTCGGCGGTGAGCCTGGGCGGCACCGAATCGCTGATCTGCCATCCGGCGTCCACCACGCATTCGGGCGTTCCCGCCGCGGAGCGCGATGCGGCGGGCGTGTCCGAAGGGCTGATCCGGATTTCCATCGGGCTCGAGCACGAGGAAGACTTGATCGCGGACATGGACCACGCCTTCCGCAACGGCTGAGCGGCGGGACGGCGCGGCGTTACGTGCGCATCCGCCAGCGGTTGAACAGCACGAACGCCGCGGTAGCCAGGAGCAGCGCCGTGGCCGTGGCGAGAACGGCCGCATACCCGGCGTCGAACGCCGTCCGGGCCAGGCGCGCCAGCGCCGCGCCCAGGTCCGCCGGCACGTCGTTGGCGATGAGAAGCGCCTGGTCCAGGCTGTCGCGCGCGGCGGCGGATCCGGACAGGCCGTCGGGCACCGCCAGCGAGCGTGCGTACACGCCCGACAGGATGGAGCCCATCAGCGTGACGCCCAGCGCGCCGCCCAGTTCATAGGACACTTCTTCGATCGAGGCCGCCATCCCGGCGCGCTCCGGCGTGGCGCTTTGCATGATGGTGCTGGAGGCGGCCGTCATGGTGGCGCCGATGCCCACGCCCAGCACGCACAGGCTGGCCATTTGCGGCAGGACCGTGGCGTCGTAGCTCAGGAGGTAGCCGGCCATGCCGATGCCCGAGACCAGCAACGACAGGAACAGCATGCGGGCGCTCTCGACGCGCCCCAGCAGCCAGCCCGCCAGCGGGCCGGCAACGAAGGCGGCCAGCGACAGCGGCAGGATGAAGAGCGCGGCCTCCAGGGGCGACTTGCCCATGACCAGCTGCAGCCGCTGGCTGAACACCAGTTCCATGCCCAGCAGGGCGGCCGCGGCGAACAGCGCCGACGCCACGGCCGAGCTGAAGGCGCGGTTGCGGAAGATGGCGAAGTCGATCAGCGGATAGGGCCGCCCACGCTGCCGGCGCGCGAAGACGGCGAGCATCGACGCGCCCGCGGCGCAGGCCAGGCCGGCATGCAGCCACGACGGCGCGGGCTTGCCCAGTTCCTTCAGCGCGTAGGCGCAGAGGATCAGGCCCGCCATCACCTGCAGGGAGCCGATCAGGTCCCAGGGGCGCGAGGCGTCCGGGCGGCTGGCCGGGATGAAACGCCACGCAAGCGGCAGGGCGGTCAGCACGATGGGCACGTTGATGAGGAACACCGATCCCCACCAGAAATGCTCCAGCAGCACGCCGCCCACGACGGGCCCGACGGCCGCCCCGCCCGAGGCGACCGACGCCCACACACCGATGGCGACCGCGCGTTCGCGTTCGTCGGCGAAGGTCAGGCGCAGGATGGACAGGGTGGCGGGCATCATCATGGCGGCGCCCACCGCCAGCAGCGTGCGCGCCGCGATCAGCGCGGCCGCGCCGGGCGAGTAGGCGGCGGCCAGCGACGCGACGCCGAACACCGCCAGGCCCGCCATGAAGAGGCGCTTGTGGCCCAGGCGGTCGCCCAGCGTGCCCATGCCCAGCAGCAGGCCCGAGACGACCAGCGCATAGATATTCACGATCCACAGCTTGGCCGACGCTGTGACGTTCAATTCGTGCGTCAGGCGGGGCAAGGCGGTGTACAGGACGGTCATGTCGACCACGATCAACAACAAGGCGCTGGACACGATGGCCAGCACCAGCCAGCGGCCGGGGGCGGCCGTGGCGACAGCGTTCGGTTCAGTCCGCTGCATGGTTCTGCTCCTAAATGGCTGGAACGCGCCGCGCGGGGCGGGCGACGGGTAGTCCGCCGGTTCCAGGGGCGCTATTATCTATCTTGTAATTTGCTTGAAAAAGTTTGATTCCATCTATTAAATAGATGGATCATGTGAGGTTCCCGATGCAATGGACACTGGACCAGCTCCGCCAATTCGTCGCCGCGGCGCAGGCGGGATCATTCTCGGCGGCGGCGCGGCGCCTGGGCCGGGCGCAATCCGCGGTCAGTACGTCGGTGGGGCTGCTGGAAGCCGACCTGGGCGTGGAGCTGTTCGACCGTTCGCGCCGCAACGCCACGCTGACCCCGGCGGGCGAGGTGATGCTGCAGGAAGCGCAGGAGCTGCTGCGGCAGGCCGGCGGACTGGAGCAGCGCGCCTTGTCGTTCGCCGGCGGGCAGGATGCGCGGCTGTCCATCGCCCTGGATGAAGCGTTGCCGCATCTGGTGCTGGGCGCGCTGTTCAAGGAGCTGGCCGTGCGTTTTCCGGCGCTGGAACTGACGCAGCTGAACGGCACCGCGACCGAAGTCGCCGACTACGTGGAGCAGGGCCGCGCCAGCGTGGCCTTCAACTTCGATCGGGGCGATCCGGGCCCTGCCTTCGCGCACCGCTACCTGGGTAATGTGGCGCAGGGGATTTTCGTGGCCTGGGAGCATCCGCTGGCGGCGCTGTCCGAGGTCGGACGCAGCGACCTGGCCCGCCACCGGCAACTGGTCATGCAGATGGATGGGGTGGACGAGCTGGTGCTGAGCCCCACGGTGTGGCGGGCCGACAGCTGCTACAGCATCGCGGCGATGGCGGCCGACGGCGTGGGCTGGGCCATCCTGCCGCTGAACATCGCCGAATACGAAGGCAACCGCAATGCGCTGGCCCGCGTGCCGTGCGAGGACTTGTCGCTGCCGATGCTGCCGGTGCGCACCCTGTGGCTGCAGGGCGCCAGGCTGAGCGAAACGGAACGCTGGATCCAGCAGCGCATGGGGCAGCTGCTGCGGGCCGGGGCGGGGGGCTGAGCTAGCGCAGCAGCGCGCTGACCAGGTCGCTGTCGGTGCGGCGGCCTTCCGTGAAGTCCAGCGAGGTCTGGACGTGTTCCAGATGCGCGTCCATCAGGGCGCAGGCGCGGTCGGCGTCGCCGGCGCGGGCGGCCTCGATGAAGGCGTGGTGTTCCTGGGAGGAACAGCTGGCGTCGTGCGAGGTCTGGTACAGCATGGTGATCACGGCGCTGCGCGCGGACAGTTCCCGCAGCATGCCGGTCAGCACGGAATTGCCGACGACCTCGGCCAGCAGGATGTGGAAATGGCCGAGCAGCTGGTTGCGCGCCTGCACGTCGGCGCCTTCCAGCGCGCGGCGCTCCGCGGCCAGGTGGGCGTCGATGCGGCGATAGTCGGCCGCCTTGGCGCGCGCGATGAACTCGCGAGCCAGGGCGGCCTCCAGGATGCGGCGCACGGCGTAGACTTCGCGGGCCTCGCTGGCGTCCGGCTTGCTGACGAAGGCGCCCTTGTCGGGGACGATCTGGATCAGCTTGTCCTTGGACAGCATGAGCAGGGCGGCGCGGACCTTGGTCCGGCTGACCTTATAGACACGCCCCAGCGCTTCTTCGCGCAGCCGGGTGCCGGGAGGAAGCTTGTGCGCCACGATGGCGGCGGCCACTTCCCTGGCGATGTCGTCGGCGCTGAGGTCTGTCTGGACGTCCTGGGGCATTGGGTTGGCGGCAGGGGGTGCCGGCGATGAGCGTTGGGCAGCCAGTCTAGCAAATGTGGCCCCCACGCCGCACATGCTGCGCATGCTTGCTGCCCCCCGAGGGGGCTCTTTTTCCTTGGGGCGGCCCTGCGGAAAAAGGTGGCCCCCACGCTGCGCATGCTGCGCATGCTTGCTGCCCCGCGAGGGGGCTCTTTTTCCTTGGGGCGGTCCGGCGGAAAAGGGGTGCCCCCACGCCGCACCGGATCAGTTCTTCGCCATGAGCCCCAGGTATTCGATCAGCGTTTTTTCCTTCACGAAGGTGGCCTGGGCCCAGGCTTTGTAGTCTTCGCTGTTGCGGTAGGCGGGTTCCTGGTTGAGCTGCTTCATGACTTCCATGCTGGCGGGGTCGAACAGCGCGCGCTTGAAGGCGTCGTGCAGCGTCTTGACCACGGCCGGGTCCATGCCCTTGGGGCCGGCCAGGCCGTAGGGCGAGGTGGATACGACCTTGTAGCCCAGCTCCTGCGCGGTGGGCACGTCGGGCCACCGGGTCGTGCGCTTTTCGCCGAAGGTCACCAGCAGGCGCATCTTGCCGGCGTCCACGAACTGGTCCCAGCCGGTGGCGTCGCTCTGCGCCATGACGTGGCCGCCCAGCAGCGCCTGCTGCATGTCGGCGTTGCCCTTGAACGGCACGTGGTTCAGCTTGACCTTGGCGTTGATGGCGACTTCCTCGATCAGCAGGTGCGGCGACGAGCCCACGCCGGTGGAGCCGTAGTCGATGGTGCCCGGCGCCTTGCGCGCCGCCTCGATGTATTCGTTGAAGGTCTTGTACGGCGAGTCCGCGCGCACGGTGAAGCCGAAGGTGTAGCCGGACAGCCCCAGGATGAACGTGAAGTCGTTGATGGGATCCCAGCTGCTTTTCTGCATGTAGGGCATGCGCAGCATCGCCAGCGTGTACAGGCTGATCGTGTAGCCGTCGGGCTTGGCGGTCTTGGCCATGGTGGCCGGGCCCAGCGTGCCGCCGGCGCCCGGCCGGTTTTCGACGATGACAGGCTGGCCCAGGTACTTGGAGGCATCCTGCGCCACGATGCGCAGGTGGCGGTCGGTGGAGCCGCCCGCCGGGAAGGGCACGATCAGCGTGATGGGCTTGGTGGGAAAGGCATTCTGCGCGCCGGCCTGCAGAGGCAGCGCGGCGGACAGCGCCGCGGTCAGCGCCAGCGCGAGGCAGGCGCGGCGGTCGATGGATCGTTGCATGTGGTTTGTCTCCTGGGATCCCGGGTTGGTGGGTTTAGAGCAATGTCAGGACGCCTTGCGCCTGCAATGCCTCGAGTTGTGTATCGGTCATCTGCAGCAGGCCCCGCAGCACGTCGCGCGTGCCTTCGCCCAGCGTGGGCGGGGCATGGCGGACCGGCAGGCGCTGGCCGTCCAGGCGGTAGGGCGGCGCATAGACGTGCGTGCTGCCTGCCACGGGATGCGGCATTTCCTGCACCAGCCCGCTCTGGCGGGTGCGCTGGCTGGTCAGGGCTTCGTGCAGGCCCAGCACCTTGCCGCAGGGGATGCCGCAGTCGGCCAGGCGCTGCAGCAGCAGGTCGCGGGGGAATTCGCGGATCAGCCCGATCATCATGGGCAGCAGGTCCAGGCGGTTCTTCGCGCGCTCGACGTTGGTGGCATAGCGGGGGTCTTCGACGATGTCCGGGCGCATCAGCACCTGGCGGCAGAACTTGTCGAACTGGACGTTGGTGCCCACCGAGATGATCAGCGGGCCGTCGGCGGCCTCGAACATGCCGTAGGGCACGATGGACGGATGGGCATTGCCGTAGCGCCGGGGATCATGGCCCAGCAACAGGGCGTCCAGGCCGTAATAGCTCGTGACCATGATGCCGCAGTCGTACAGCGCCATTTCGATCAGGCGGCCGCGGCCGGTGCGTTCGCGCCGGAACAGAGCCGCCAGCACCGCCTGCGCGGCATACATGCCGGTCATCATGTCCACCGCCGCGACGCCGAACTTCAGCGGCTGCTGCTGCGGTTCGCCGTTGATCGCCATGAGGCCGGCTTCGCCCTGGATGACCAGGTCGTAGCCGGGCCGCGCCGCTTCGGGGCCGGCGCTGTTGTAGCCGCTTATGGCGCAATAGACCAGGTCCGGCTTCAAGGCCTTGAGCTGCTGATAGCCCAGGCCCAGCTTCTCGGCGCCGCCGCTCTTGAAATTGTGGATCACCACGTCGAACTGCGGCAGCAGGCGGTAGACGATCTCCACGCCTTCCCGGGACTGGAGGTCCAGGGTGATGGACCGCTTGTTGCGGTTCATGCTGTTGTAGTAGGTGGTTTCGGTCTTGCCGATGCGCATGCCCCAGTCGCGGGTGTCGTCGCCGCGCACGGGGTGTTCGACCTTGACGACTTCGGCGCCGAAGTCGGCCAGCACCTGGCCGCACAACGGGCCGGCGAACACGCGGGAAAGGTCCAGGACGCGCACTCCCTCCAGGGGAAGGTCCAGGGCGTCGGGGGGCGGAATGCCGGCAGCCATGGCGTTACTCCTGTGGGGCCAGAGCGATGAAACGGGCCAGGTGGTGATCCTCGTCGCCCAGTTGATGGTCGATCATGACCAGGCGCTTGGCATAGTGGGCCAGGGGCAGTTCCCAGGTCATGCCGATCCCGCCATGCAGCTGGATGCATTCTTCGGCCACCAGCGTGCCCACGCGGCCGATGGTGTGCTTGGCGGCCGATAGCGCGCGTTCGCGCGTGGCGCGGTCGGCATGGCCGAGCTGCGCGGCGGCGGTGATGACGGCAGAGCGCGCCTGCTCGATCTCCAGGAGCACATCGGCCATGCGGTGCTGCAAGGCCTGGAAGCGGCCGATCGGCACGCCGAACTGCTTGCGCGTCTGCAGGTATTCCAGGGTGGCGTCGCGGGCGGCGTCCATGGCGCCGACGGCCTCGGCGCACAGCGCCAGCAGGCCTTTGCCGACGCTGCGTTCCAGCACGGCATGGCCTGCGCCGGGGCGGCCCAGCAGGGCCTCGGCGCCGACCCTCGCGCCGGACAGCGCCAGGTCGCCGGCGCGGCCGCCGTCGATCAAGGGATAGCCCTGCACCTGCAGGCCCGGGGTGCCGGCGGGCACCAGGAACAGTGAAATGCCTTCGGGGTCGGCGTCGTCGCCCTCCGTGCGCGCCGACACGACGAACAGCCCGGCATGTTCGGCCTGCGCCACCACGGCCTTGAAGCCGTCCAGCCGCCAGCCGTCGCCGTCGGGCCGCGCGCGTGTTTCGACCCGCGCCAGCTCGTCGCCGGCCTGGGGTTCGGCATGGGCCAGCGAAACGATGGCGGCGCCGGCCAGCAGGTCGGCCAGCACGGCCTTCTGCGCCGGCGTGCCGGCTGCGGCGATCGCGTCGCCCGCGATCAGCGCATCGAGAAAGGGCTCGACGACCAGCGCCCGGCCCAGGGCCTCGAATACGACGGCGATATCGAAGCCCGATCCTCCCAGCCCGCCGTCCGCTTCGCCGAACAGCGCGGCAATGGCGCCGAGTTCGGCATAGCGTTGCCAGAACTCCGCGCTGTAGCCTTCCGGCGAACGCGCGATGCGGTCGCGCACCGCGAAGCCGTACTGCTCGGCCCCGAAGCGTTTCAACATGTCCGACAGCATGCGCCGGTCTTCGGTATGGTCGAAATTCATGGGGGTGTTTCCTTACAGTCCCAGGATCATCTTCGAGATGATGTTCTTCTGGATTTCGTTCGAGCCGCCGAAGATCGACAGCTTGCGGTTATTGAAGTACTGAGCGGCGGCGCTGTCGGCGCCTTCCGGGCCGATGCGCGGGCCGGCGTAGCCGTCTTCCAGCGCTTGCGCCACATAAGGCCGCGCGTAGATGCCCATGGCGCGGCGGTTCAGTGCCGAGATCTCCTGGCGGATCTGGGTGCCGCGGATCTTCAGCATCGAGCTCTCGGCGCCGGGCGCGCCGCCGTGAGCGGCGGCCGCCAGCACCCGCAGATTGGTGACGCGCATGTTGTCGAGCTCGATCTCGACGCGCGCCAGCCTTGCCGCGAACGCCGGGTCCTGCGCCAGCGGCTTGCCGTTTTTGCGCTGGCGCGCCGCCACGGCCTTGAGCTGCTGGAGCGCGGCGGTCGACAGGCCCACGCCGGCGATATTGGTGCGCTCGTAGGTCAGCAGGTACTTGGCGCAGGACCAGCCGCGGTTCTCTTCGCCCACCAGGTTGGCCGCGGGCACGCGCACATCGGAGAAGAACACCTCGTTGACCTCGTGCTCGCCGTCCAGGGTAATGATGGGGCGCACTTCGATGCCCGGCGTGTCCATGTCGATGAGCAGGAAGCTGATGCCCTCCTGGGGCTTGCCCTCGCTGCGGGTGCGCACCAGGCAGAAGATCATATTGGCGTGCTGGCCCAGCGTGGTCCAGGTCTTCTGGCCGTTGACGATGTAGTCGTCGCCGTCGCGCACCGCGGCGGTCTTGAGCGAAGCCAGGTCCGAACCCGCGCCGGGCTCGGAATAGCCCTGGCACCACCAGTCGGAACCGTCCAGGATGCGCGGCAGCCAATAGCGCTTCTGCGCTTCGTTGCCATACTTGATCAGGACCGGGCCCAGCATGCTCAGTCCGAACGGCACGATGCGCGGCGCATGGGCCAGGGCGCATTCGTTCTCGAAAATAAACTTCTGGACCGCCGTCCAGCCCGTGCCGCCGTATTCCGCCGGCCAGTGGCTCGCGAGCCAGCCGCGCGCGTTCAGGATGGCGTGCCACGCTTCCATGTCGGCCTTGGCGAGATGCCGGTGCTCGCGCACTTTGCGTGCCAGGGCCTCGGGCAGTTCGGCGGCCAGGAAGGCGCGCACCTCGGCGCGGAACGCCTCTTCTTCGGGAGTGAAATTCAGATCCATGGATGCTCTCGTACTCAATAGATTTCAAACAGTCCGGCCGCGCCCATGCCGCCGCCCACGCACATCGTCACGACGGCGTAGCGGGCGCCGCGGCGGCGGCCTTCGATCAGCACGTGGCCGGCCAGGCGGGCGCCGGTGACGCCGAACGGATGGCCGAGCGCGATCGCCCCGCCGTCCACGTTCAGGCGGTCCATCGGGATGCCCAGCTTTTCCTGGCAGTACAGGGCCTGCGACGCAAAGGCTTCGTTGAGTTCCCAGAGGTCGATGTCCTGCACGCTCAGGCCGTGCCGGGCCAGCAGTTTGGGAACGGCGTAGACCGGCCCGATACCCATCTCGTCGGGCTCGCAGCCGGCCACGGCCAGGCCGCGGAACGCGCCCAGCGGCGCGATGCCGGCGCGTTGCGCTTCAGTGGCTTCCATCAGCACGCAGGCCGCGGCGCCGTCGGACAGCTGCGAGGCGTTGCCCGCCGTGACGAACTGGCCGGGGCCTCGCACCGGCGCCAGCGCGGCCAGGGCGTCGTAGGTCGTGCCGGGGCGGTTGCAGGTGTCCTGGTCCACCGTCACCTCGCGTTCGCTCACGGCGCCGGTCGCCCGGTCGGTGACGGACATGGTGGTGGTGACGGCGATGAGCTCTTCGCGGTAGCGGCCGGCGGCCTGCGCGGCCTCGGTGCGCGCCTGGCTTTGCGCCGCGTAACGGTCCTGGGCCTCGCGGCTGATGCCGTAGCGGGCGGCGACGATGTCGGCGGTTTCGATCATGGGCAGATACAGCTCGGGCTTATTGGCCACGATCCACGGATCCATGCCGCTGACGCCGTCGTCGCGGGTGCGGATCTGCGATACGCATTCCACGCCGCCCGCGATCATCGCGGGCGCGCCGTCCATGACGATGCGGCTGGCGGCGGTGGCGATGGCCTGCAATCCCGACGCGCAGTAGCGGTTGACGGTCGCGCCGCCCACGCTCAGCGGCAGGCCGGCGCGGACCACGGCCTGGCGGCCGATATTGCGGCCGGTGGCGCCCTCGGGGTAGCCGCAGCCGATGATGGCGTCCTCGATCAGCGCCGGATCCACGCCGGCGCGTTCGACCGCGGCGCGCACGGCGTGCGCGGCCAGCGTCGGGCCGGCGATCAGGTTGAATTCGCCGCGCCCGGCCTTGGTGATGGGCGTGCGGGCGGTAGAGACGATAACGGCTTCGCGCATGAAGTGACCTGTGGAGGTTGGGAGAATCAGGCAGCCCGGTTCAGGCTGGTGAAATCGCGGCCGGCGCCGGCCAGCTCGACGAGCAGCGGCGAAGGCGTCCAGAACGCCGGGTCTTCCTTCGCGTACTCGCGCAGATCGGCCAGAATGGCCGGCAGGCCCACGCTGTCCGCGTAGTGCAGCGGCCCGCCGCGGTAGCGCGGAAAGCCATAGCCGGACAGCGCCACCACGTCGATGTCGGACGGGCGCAGCGCGATGCCCTGGCGCAGCACGTTGGCCGCTTCGTTGATCATGGCGGCGAGATAGCGGCGCTGGATCTCCTCTTGCGTGTAAGGGCGCGGCCGTACCCCCGCGCGCAGGCGCTCGGCGTCGATGATCGCGAGCACGTCGGGATCCTGCTGGCCCTGGCGCGCGCCGTCGGGGTAGAGGTAATAGCCGCGGCCGGTCTTCTGGCCGAACCAGCCGCGTTCGCACAGGCGGTCGGCGATCTGCACGTAGCGCAGCGCAGGGTCGCGGGTGGGAGCGCGGCGCTTGCGCGTCGCCCAGCCGATGTCGCCGCCCGCGAGGTCCATCATCTGGTAGGGGCCCATCGGGTAGCCGAAGGCGCGCACCGCGGCGTCGATGTCGTACGGCGAGGCGCCGTCTTCCATCATCATGTCCGCGGCCTGCCGGTACGCGGCCAGGATGCGGTTGCCGATGAAGCCGTCGCACACGCCTGCGCGCACCGGGATCTTGCGCAGCTTGCGCGCGAATTCGAAGCCGGTGGCGGCGGTGTCCGGCGCGGTCTGCCGGCCCACCACGACTTCCAGCAGTTTCATGACGTTGGCGGGCGAGAAGAAGTGCAGGCCCAGCACGTCGGCGGGGCCGCGCGTGGCGGCCGCGATGCGGTCCACGTCCAGGTACGAGGTGTTGGTGGCCAGCACCGCGCCCGGCTTGGCCACGCGGTCGAGCTGCGCGAAGACGGCGAGCTTGGCGTCCATGTCTTCGAAGATGGCTTCGATGATCAGGTCGGCGTCGGCCAGCGCGTCGTAGTGGGTCGAGCCCGTGAATCGCGCCAGGCGCGCGGCGCGCTCGTCCGCGCGCATGCGTCCTTTATCGACGAGCAGGTCATACACGTGCGCAACGCGGGCGCGGCCGCGTTCCAGGGCGGCGTCGTCCTGTTCCACCATCACCACGGGCAGCCCGGCATCCAGCACCGCCACGGCGATGCCGGCGCCCATGGTGCCGCCGCCGACGATGCCGACACGTTCCACGCCGCGCGGCCGGGCCTGCTTCAGTTCGGGGATCTTGGCGGTTTCGCGCTCCGCGAAGAAGGCGTGCACCAGCCCCGCCCGTTGCGGGCTGTCCAGGCATTGGAGGAACAGCGCGCGTTCGACACCCAGGCCTTCGTCGAAGGGCAGTTCGATGGCGGCGCGCACGGCCTCGACAATCCTGGCGGGCGAAAACAGGCCGCGGCTCGTCCGCGCCACGCGGTCGGCGGCGGCATCCGTCGCGGCCAGGGCGGCCGGCTTGTCCGCCAGCGCGGCGGTTGCGTCGCGGGTGCGGCGCGGACCACCGCGCAGGGCCAGCAACTGGCGGGCGTAGGCCAGGCCGGCATCGAGCGCATCGCTTTCGCTGGCCAGGCTGTCTACCAGCCCGGCGTCGAGGGCTTCCTCGGCGCTCAGGTGCTTGCCCGACAGCATCAGGTCCAGGGCGGCCTGCGCGCCCATGAGGCGCGGCGCGCGCTGCGTGCCGCCCGCGCCCGGCAACAGGCCCAGCGTCACCTCGGGCAGCCCCAGCCTGGCGCCCGGCAGCGCGACGCGGTAATGCGCGGCCAGCGCCACTTCCAGCCCGCCGCCCAGCGCGGCGCCGTGCAGCACGGCCACCACGGGCTTGGCGCTGGCTTCGATTTGGTTGCAGAGGTTGGGCAGGATGGGCGGTTGCGGCGGTTTGCCGAATTCGCGGATGTCGGCGCCGGCGATGAAGTTCCTCCCGGCGCCGGTCAGCACGATGGCGCGCACTTGCGGGTCCGCCTGGGCGTCGCGGACGGCCGCAGCCAGGTCGGCGCGCACGGCGGCGCTCAGCGCATTGACCGGCGGATGGTCGATGGTGATGACAAGTACGTCTTCATAGCGGCGCGCGAGGGCGGCGCCGGTGCTTGCGCTGTCTGTCATGGACAGTGTCTCCGTCAGGGTTCGCCGCGCGCGCGCCCCGGGGACCGGGGCGGCAACGGCGGCGCCTGGCGGGCCAGGGCGGCCCGCCTTTTCTTATGGCTTTATTCTTTCTCAGTAAATATGTCTTGACAATGGCATCTATAATTGACACTACGGATAAAAAATTTTGACAATCGCTCGCAACGGCGCCTGATGGGGGAGACACGGCATGGACACCAAATCGCTGACCTTGCTGGTGGAGATCCTGGATGCCGGCAACCTGAGCGAGGCCGCGCGCCGCCTGAAAATGACGCGCGCCAACGTCAGCTACCACCTGAGCCAGCTGGAACGCTCCGTTGGAATGCAGCTGGTGCGGCGCACGACGCGGCGCGTCGAACCCACTGAAATCGGACTGAAGCTGTACCGCCATGGCCGCAGCATCCAGGACGAACTCGCCGCCGCCCGCGAGTCGGTCGAAACGCTGGGAAAGACGCCGCAGGGCAAGGTCCGCCTGAGCGTGCCCAGCGGCTACGGCCAGTTCGTGATGACGCCCTGGCTGCTGGAATTCAAGCAGGCCTATCCGGACATCGTGCTGGACGTGCTGTTCGAGAACAGCGTCGACGACCTGCTGCGAGACGAGGTGGATATCGCGGTGCGCATCATGTCCGAGCCCCCGCAGAACCTGGTGGCGCGCGAGCTGGGCCAGGTCCGCTACGTGGCTTGCGCGTCCCAGGCCTACGCCGCCGCCCGGGGCCTGCCCCAGCGTCCGGAAGACCTGGCGGGCCGTCCGATCATCAGCGCCGCGGTCATCGGCCGTCCGCTGCGCCTGTCCGCGTATTACGGCGGCCAGCCCCGGCAGCACGTGGTGCTGGAACCCACCGTGATTTCGCGCAACTATGCCTTCCTGCGTGACGCGATCCGCGCCGGATTGGGCGTGGGCATCGTGCCGGACTACGTCGTCCACGAGGATCTTGCCCGCGGCGACTTGCAGGCCGCGCTGACGCAATGGCGGCTCAGCATCTTCGGGCGCGGCATGTACATGCTGTACATGCCGAACCGGCATCATCCGCGGGCGATTTCGATGATCATCGAATTCATCCTGGAGCGCGCCCAGGCCCGCCACGAAGGCAGGCCGGGGCTCCTGGAGGCGGCAGGCTAGGCGCCTTTCCTGACTGGGCGTTCAGCTTCACGGGAATAAAATCCGTTTTCATCATGGCGGCCAGCCGCAGGCTGGCGACGCCCCGCCCGCTTTTTCCAGGCCCGACTATGTCTTCGTTCGACATCCAACTGCTGCTCACCGCCCTGGCGAGCGTCCTCGTGCTGGTGGCGCTCATCGTCTCGCGCATCCGCATGCATCCATTGCTGGCGCTGCTGATCGTGTCCATCGGCGTCGGTTTCGCCACCGGCATGGAACCGTCGGCCATCGTCAAGAACCTGACCAACGGCGCCGGCAAGACTCTGGGCGCGGTGGGCGTGGTGATCGCGCTCGGCGCCATGCTGGGCAAGATCCTGGCCGATTCCGGCACCACGGAGCGCCTGGCCAATGCCATCCTGCGCCATACCTCGGCCCGCCTGATTCCGTGGGCCATGACGCTGGTGGCGTTCGTCATCGGCATTCCGATGTTTTTCGAGGTGGGCCTGGTGGTGATGCTGCCGCTGATCTTCAGCGTGGCGCGCAAGCTTGAAAGCCAGGAGCGTTTCAAGGGGTCGGCCTATGTGTATGTGGGCGTGCCGGTGATTTCCGCGCTGGCGGCGATGCACGGCATGGTGCCGCCGCACCCTGGCCCCCTGACGGCGATCGCCACCCTCAAGACCACGGTCGGCCCGACCATGATCTACGGCTTCATCGCCGCGCTGCCCGCCATGATCTTCGGCGGCCCGCTGTATGGCGCCTTCATTTCGCCGCGCATGACGACCCGTCCGGACGAGGCCTTGCTCGATCAGTTCACCGCGACCCGGCAGCAGGCCGAAGGCCGCGGCGCGCCCAGCGTGGGCCTGGGCGTGCTGGCGGCCTTGCTGCCCGCGCTGCTGATGCTCGTGCATGCGCTGGCCGAGATGCTGCTGCCCAAGGATTCCGCCGCGATGCACGCCGCCGCCTTCCTGGGCGACCCGCTGGTGGCCATGCTGCTGGGCGTCCTGTTCGCGGCCGTCACCTTGGTGTATCTGCGCGGGGGCGATGCCGAGAAACTGCGCGACGCACTGGGCAAAAGCCTCAAGCCCATCGCCGGCATCATGCTCATCATCGCGGGCGGCGGCGCCTTCCAGCAGGTGCTCACGAGCGCCAAGGTGGGCGACGCCATCGTGCACCTGACGCACCAGTTTGCCTTGCCGCCGCTGGTCCTGGGCTGGCTGATCGCCATGCTGCTGTCGGTTTCCACCGGTTCGGCCACCGTCGGCATCGTGGGCGCCGCGGGCCTGCTGGCGCCGCTGGCGGGCGCGGACCCGGGCCTGAACCTGCCGCTGCTCGCGCTGTCGATCGGCTGCGGTTCGCTGTTCTTCAATTACGCCAACCACGCGGGCTTCTGGATGGTGAAGGAGTCCTTCGGCATGACCATGGGCGAAGCCACCAAGACGATCTCGGTGGTGCAGTCCATCGTGTCCGTGGTCGGCCTGGTGATGGTCCTGCTGTTCAACATGCTGCCGCCGCTGGGCTGAGGCCGCGCGGCCCGGGCGGCGCCCGGCAGGTATTGTTATGCTGGGTCCATCCCGAGCCGGAGACCCCATGACAGACACGCCCCGTCCCGCCGCCTACGCGACGCGTTCCGCCCTGGCGTCCGATGCGCGCCGCGCGCAGCTGCGGCGCATGAAGATCGCCGCGCTGGCCTTGCTGGCCGCCATGATCGGCGGCTTCATCACCAGCCACGCCATGGGCGGGCAGGGCGCCTGGGCCTGGGTGTGGGCGTTCTGCGAGGCGGCCACGGTGGGCGCGCTGGCGGACTGGTTCGCGGTGGTGGCCCTGTTCCGCCGCCCGATGGGCCTGCCCATTCCGCACACCGCCATCATTCCCAGCAACAAGGACCGCATCGGCGATAACCTGGCGGTGTTCGTGCGCGACCATTTCCTGGACCCGGACACACTGATGGAGAAGCTGCGCGTGTTCGATCCGGCCGCGCGCTTGAGCCGCTGGCTGGCGCGTCCCCGCCAGGCCCACCTCCTGAGCGAAGGCGCCCGCAACGTGGCGCTGCAGACGCTGGACCTGCTGGATGACCGGGCGGTGCGCGGCGTGATCCAGGCGTTCGTGGTGAAGACGCTGCGCCGCTGGGATGCGGCGGACACCGCGGGCGAGGTGCTGGGCCTGCTGACCCGCGACGGGCGGCACCAGGAGCTGCTGGACGCCGCGCTGGAAAGGCTGGGCGGCTATCTGGGCGAGGAAGACGTGAAGGCGCGCGCGTCGGGCCTGCTGGTGAAGTTCGCCAAGAAGGAATGGCCGCGCATTATCGCCGCGGTGGACGTGGTGAAGTCGGTGGACGGCATCGCCGACAACCTGGCGGACCGGCTGGCCCGGGCCCTGGTGGAGGAGCTGCGCGACGTGCTGTCCGAACCGGATCACCCCGTGCGGCGCGACTACGAGGCCTGGGTGCTGAATTACATCCGGCGCCTGCGGGACGATCCCGCACTGTCGGAGCAGGTCGAGGCGCTGAAGCAGCGCGCGATCGACCACCCCAAGGTGCAGGAATACGTGCAGGGGCTGTGGGACGACATCCACGCGGCCCTGCGGCGCGATCTATCGGACGAGAACTCGGCCTTGGCGCGCCATCTGGAAGGCGCCTTGCTGGCGCTGGGCCGCAAGCTGGGCGAAGATCCCGGCCTGCGCGACGCGATCAACAACCACGTGCTGGGCGGGGCGCGGCGCCTGACCGGCCGCCTGCGCAGCGGCGTGACCGAGCACATCTCCCGCACGGTCAAGAATTGGGACGAACGCCATCTGGTCGACGAACTGGAACTGAGCGTGGGGCGCGACCTGCAATACATCCGTTTCAACGGCACGCTGGTCGGCGGCCTGATCGGCGTGGCGCTGCACGCGCTGGTGCTGCTGGTTCGCGGCTGACGCGAGCGGCTGCCTGCCATGGCGCGCCGTTTGTATCAGGAATGAAGATTGCTGGCGGACGGTCCGAGGCGAATGCTATTGTTTTCGAGGGCATGGGCGGCAATGAGGCCGTCCGTGTCCTACCGGCCGCCCGCGGCCCGCGGGCACGAATCCTGGAGGCACTCCATGAAGAAAATATCGTTGCTGGTCACGGCGCTTGCGCTGGCGGGCGCGTGCGGCGCCGCATCGGCGGAAAATGTGTCGATGTCGTTCCTGTCCGTGGACGGCGTGGGCAAGAGCGCCGGCTCCATCTCCGTCAAGGACACCAAGGAAGGGCTTCAGTTCACGCCGAACCTGAAGGGCCTGCCTCCCGGCGAACACGGTTTCCACGTGCATGAAAAAGGGGCTTGCGGCCCCGGCATGGTGAACGACCAGATGGCGCCCGGCGGGGCGGCGGGCGGGCACCTGGATCCCAAGGGCACCAAGGCCCACAAGGGCCCGATGGCGGCCGACGGCCACCAGGGCGATCTGCCCTTCATCGTGGTGGGCGCCGACGGCTCCGCCAAGACCGCCGTCGTGGCGCCGCACCTGAAGCTGGCCGACGTGAAGGGGCACGCGCTGATGGTGCACGTAGGCGGCGACAACTACAGCGATACGCCCAAGCCCCTGGGAGGCGGAGGCGGGCGCCTGGTCTGCGGCGTGGTGAAGTAGCTGGGCGTCAGACCGTGCCGTTGCGGCCGTGCTGGCGGTAGCCTTCGCGCTCGGACAGCCGGTCGTAGTAGGCCGCGACGGCCGGCAGCCGGGGTTTGTCGAAGGGCGTGAGAAACCACCGGTTCACCGACAGCCCGACGGGGATGTCGGCCAGCGAGAACGCCGCTCCCGAGACATAGGCGCCGGTCTGCGCCAGGCGCTGGTCCAGGATGCCCATGCAGTGCGCCCATGCCTGGCAGGACGCGTCGATGGCGGTGGCGTCCCGGTGGGCGGCGGATTGCCGCGCCAGCGCCATGAAGGCATACGACCACGAGCGGTTCAGGTCGGCCGCCTGCCAGTCCATCCACTGGTCCACGCCGGCGCGCAGCCTGGGGCCGGCCGGGTACAGATGCTGGCCGCCATACTGGGATGCGAGGTAGCGGATGATGCTGTTGGACTCCCACAGCACGAAATCGCCGTCCTGGATGACGGGCACCATGGCGTTGGGGTTCAAGGCCAGGAAGGCAGGGTCCGTGGTGAGCCGGAAACCCGTTCCCCAGTCTTCGCGCTCGAACGGCAGGCGCAGTTCGGCGCAGGCCCACAGCACCTTGCGCACATTGATGGATGAGGCCTTTCCCAGAATCTTCAGCATGTCGCGCGCGCCGGGCGCCCTGGTCGGATAACTGGTGCAGTCTAGCGGGCCGCGGCTGGCGCCGCCAGATACAGATATCCGCCGCTCAGCCCGCAACAGATCCCGCGGCGACGGCTTCCGGCTGGCTGCGCAGCCGCAGCGCGGGCGAGCTGAACAGCACCGCGAACTGCACGGCGAAGCCCGCCGTGGACACCCACAGGCAGGCCTCGATCCCGGCACGGGCGGCCAGGGCGGCGCCGATCAGCGCGCCGATGGGGCGGGCGCCGAACGTCGCGGTGAGAATCACGGCGGAAACCCTGCCGAGCAGGGCATTGGGCGTAACCGCCTGGCGCAGCGTGGTGGTCGTGATCGTCCAGAGGATGGGCCCGGCGCCGAACAGGAAGAATCCGGCGGCGGCCCATGCGCCCGAGGGGTGGGCCAGGGTCGACAGCAGGATGACGCTGGCCGCCAGGGCGCTCAGCGGGCCCGCGCCGATCATCGCGCCGAAGGACAGCCGCCGGGCCAGCCAGGGCGCCAGCAGGGCGCCCGCCACCATGCCGCCGCCGTACACGCCCAGCGTGGCGCCGACGCCGGCGGCGGACAGGCCCAGCCGTTCGATGGCGTAGGCGACATAGACCGCCTGGAGCACGAACCAGGCGGTATTGAAGAACACGGCGGTGACCAGCACGGGACGCAGCAGCGGATGCGCGGCGACGAAGGCGGCGCCTTCCCGTAGTTCGCTCAGCAGGTGCCGTTTCGGTCTGGGCCCCGGCTGGTCGCGCGGCAGGCCGGCAAGCAGCACCGCCGCCAGCAGCGATAGCGTGGTGGCCAGCACATACGCCGCCGGCGCGCCCATCCAGCCGACCAGGGCGCCGCCCGCGGCAGGGCCCGCCGAGAAGGCCGCGCTGCGCGCCAGTTCCAGCCAGCGGTTGGCGCTGGCCAGTTCGCCGGGGGCGACCAGCCTGGGCACCAGCGCCGGCGCCGCAACGTTGTAGGCGACCGTGCCCACCGCGCCCAGGAACCCCAGCACGGCCAGCCATCCCAGCCCCAGCCCGTCCGCCCACAGCAGCGCGAGCAGGCCCAGCAGGCTGGCCGCGCGCACGGCTTCGGCGGCGGCCATCAGCTTCCGGCGCGACACGCGGTCGGCCAGCACGCCAGCGGGCAGCGAGAGCAACAGAAAGGGAAGCGTCTGGGCGGTCTGCAGATAGCCCGTCTGCGCCGCGCTGGCGCCCAGGGCCAGCACCGCAACCAGGGGCGCGGCGGCCAGCGCCATCTGTTCGGAGAACTGGGCGGCCAGGTTGGAGGCGGCCAGGCGGCGGAAAGCGGAGGGCAGGGCGGGCATGGAGGCGGAGGGCGCGGGCAGGGCGCCGCGGAAACGGCAAGGGCACGATCATGATCGTGCCCTTGCCCGCCCGCACTCCGTTCCTTGCCGTGGGCTTAGCGCGCTGTCCGTCAGGGGATGGGGGGATAGCTGCCGAAGCCGTCCGGCCAGGGCGTCAGGACCTCGTAGCCGGTCTCGGTCACGACGACCATGTGCTCCCATTGCGCCGACAGCGAGCGGTCTTTGGTGACCACGGTCCAGCCGTCGGGCAGTTGCTTGGTCTGGGGCTTGCCCGCGTTGATCATCGGTTCGATCGTGAACATCATGCCCGGCTCCAGCACCAGGCCTTCGCCCGGACGGCCATAGTGCAGCACCTGCGGCTCGTCATGGTAGATCTGGCCGATGCCGTGGCCGCAGTACTCGCGCACGATGCTGAAATGCTCGCGGTGCGCCACCGTCTGGATCGCATGCCCCACGTCGCCGAGCGTCGCGCCCGGCTTCACGGCCATGATGCCGGCGCGCATCGCTTCGTAGGTCGTTTCGACCAGGCGGCGCGCCAGCGGGCTGGGCTGGCCCACGAAGTACATGCGGCTGGTGTCGCCGAACCAGCCGTCCTTGATGACGGCCACGTCGATGTTGAGGATGTCGCCGTTCTTGAGCACTTTGGCCGACGGAATGCCGTGGCAGATCACGTGGTTGGCGGACGCGCAGATCGTCTTGGGAAAGCCGTGGTATCCCACGTTCGCCGGTATCGCCTTCTGCACGTTCACGATGTAGTCGTGGCAGATGCGGTCCAGCTCGTCGGTGGTGACGCCGGGGCGGACGTGTTCGGCGATCATGTGCAGCACTTCCGCCGCCATGGCGCCGGCCTTGCGGGCCATTTCGATGTCGGCGGCGGACTTGATGGAGACTTTGCGCGCCATTTATGCGGCCTCCTGCGCGGCTTGCGGCAAGCCCTGAGACAGCGAGGCGATGGCGAAGCCCTCGGCCTGCTCGATGCGGATCAGCATCTGGCAGATGTCCGCGTGGCGCAGTTCGGGATAGAGCTCGGACAGCATGCCGATGCGCATCCAGTGTTCGGCCTGGGAATTGATGGAGCGGCTGAGCGCGCCGCTGGCGACGCGCAGGTTTTCGTGCATCTGCTCGGAAATCTTGACGATACCCATGGTTGATCCATATATGATTCGTATATGGAACGTATCTTACTGCTGAGCGGGGAGCGGCGCAAATCCGGCAGGCCGGCAGGGTATGTCCGGCGGGGGTAGCGCCCGCTACGGGCCTTAGCGGGCCTTGCCGCGCGCGGTTTTCCTAGCGCTGGCGCGCGGCGCGTCCTTGGGCGGCGGGGCGGCCGCGGCGGCCATCTGTTCCATCCACATCAGCGCGTCCGTGTAGGACAGGAACTGCTGCAGGTAGCCGGGCGACAGTTCGCGCATCAGCGAGAGCGTCCGGTGCACGAGCTGGTTGGAATTGAGCGGACCGGCGTTCTTGTGCACCTGCTCCTGCGACTGCCGGACCTGGCGGTCGGCGCTGACACGCGACCACACGCCGCGGAAGTATTCCAGCACCGGGAGCTCGGGATAGGCGGCGCGCAACTCCGCCGCGAGGGAGGCGTCGCCGTCCGCGGGCGCAGGGGCGGTAAGGGCGTCGGCCAACTCGCCGAGCGGCCCGCGCGGGACGGCGGCAGGCGCGGGAACGGCCGGCAGGGCGGCGATAGCGGCGATAGCGGCGGATTGCGCGGCAGCGCGGTCCAGATCGGCCTCGTAGGCCTGGACCAGCGCCGCCAGCCTGCCGTCCAGCCGCCGCCGGGCCTCGCCGCCGTGGGCGGCCGCCCGGCGTTCCATCGCGTCGATGAGCTGGAAGCGCGCCGGCGCCAGGCGGTCGGCGCCGCGCTCGCGCCAGGCGTCCAGCAGGGCCCGGGCGTCGAGGATGTCCCCGCGGGTCCCGTCACTGCTCACGTGGTTGTCCCGCATTGCTGGAGGGCCTGGGGATGGGACTGATCTCGACCCGGCGGTTCCTGGCGCGGCCTTCCTCGTCGGCGTTCGAGGCCACCGGCTGCTCGGACCCGAAGGCGGCCGCGAACACCGACGCGGAGGGCACGCCTTCGTCGATCAGGGCGCGCGTCACGGTCAAGGCGCGCTGGGCCGACAGGTCCCAGTTGTCCGCGAAGCGGCGGTTGCCTTCCCGCACCTGCTGGTCATCGGTGTAGCCGCTGACCATCAGGATTTCGTCGTGTGTCTTCAGGTACGCGGCCAGGGGTTCGATCAGCGTCTTCAGGACATCGCGGCCCTCGGGCTGCAGCTGGTCCGAATTCAAGGCGAACAGCACGCTGCCGCTGATACCGATGCGGCCGTTGATCAGCGTCACGCGGCCGGCCGCCAGCGGGCCGGCGAGCGCCTGCTCGAGCGTCTCGCGGCGCTGCGTTTCTGCCTGGCGCTGCTTGACCTCTTCTTCCAATTGGTTCGACAGCTGCAGCTGCACGGCGACGACGCTGACCAGGATCAGGACAAAGGCGCCCAGCAGCACCGACATCAGGTCGCCGAAGACGGCCCAGGCCGGGACTGCCGGCTCCACGCCGCCGTCGATGTCTTCGCTCATGCCGTCTCCGCCGCGGGCTCTGCACGCTGGCTGGCCAGCTGCTGCAGGTTTTCGACGATCTGCTTCTGCGACATCATGCTCAGGTCCACGACTTCGCGCGCCTGCGCGACGTAGTAGGCCAATTGCTCGTCGCCGCGCGCGATGGATTTGTCCAGCGCGCCTTCGATGCGCTGCAGGTGCGCCACCAGCTTGTCGTTGGACTCGCCGAACAGCTGCACGGCGGCGCCGAAGGATTCGCCCAGGCTGGCGACTTCGACGGCGCTGCTGGTGACCTGCGCGGCTACGTCGGCCAGCTTGCCGGTTTCGCTTTCGACCAGGCCGGTGAACTGGGCGCCTACCCGGTCCAGCAGGCCGGCCGACGACGAGACCAGCGCGTCTACGGCCGAGCGCTGCTCGGCAGCGGTGTGGTTGACGGCGTCCAGCAGGGTGCCCAGCGTTTCGAGCAGGCGGGTGCGTTCTTCCAGCATGTCGTTGTCGCGCGCCATGCTGTCGGACAGCTTCTGGCGCAGTTCGCCGATGACTTCGGCGGCGGCGCGCGGCGCTTCGGAGGCGGCCTGCACCAGGCGGCTGATCTCAGCGATGGTTTCGCTGGCGTGCGCCTGCGTCTGGGACGCGATGTCCTGCGCGGTCAGCGTCAGCGTGTCGCAGATCTGCTGCTGCTGGCTGGCGGTGCTGGCGCCTGCCTGCTCCCATTGGACGCGCAGCGTGTCGGCCATGTCGCCGAGCTTGCCGGTCCAGGCGGCCAGGCGGGTTTCGTCGCCGCAGGCCAGGGCCGCCTGCAGGTCCGCGTGCGATTGTTCCAGCGTCTGCAGCAGCGCCGCCGAGTGCTGGCCGAAAGCGGCCGCGGCGGTTTCCAGCGCCTGCCGGTTGCTGCTGGCCAGCTGTTCGCCGACCTGCTCCTGGCGGGACTGGGCGTCGGTCCAGGCCTGCGTGACGCTGCCGGCCGCCGTTTCCAGGCGGGCGGATACGCTTTCGAGCAGGCTGGCCTGCGCCTGCGACTGGGCGGTGAGATCGCGCGCGGTCTGGGACAGCGTGTCGCTGATTTCCAGCTGGCGGATGGCGGCCTGTGTGCCGGCCTGTTCCCATTCCTGCCCGAGCTGGGAGGCCATCGTGGACAGCGTGCCGGTCCAGGCGGCCAGGCGTTCCTGATCGCGCGAGGCCAGCGCTTCCTGCAGTTGCGCGTGCGATTGGTCGAGCGTGCCCAGCAGCGCGGCCGCATGCTGCCCGAAGGCCGCGGCGGCGGTTTCCAGCGCCTGCTGATTGGCGCCGGCCAGCTTCGCGCTGACCTGCTCCTGGCGGGATTGGGCGTCGGTCCAGGCTTGCGTGACGCTGGCGGCCGCCGTTTCCAGGCGCGTGGATACGTGCTCCAGCAGGCTGGCCTGCGCTTGCGTCTGGGCCGTGATGTCGCTGGCGGTCTGGGACAGCGTGCCGGTCCAGGCGGCCAGGCGTTCCTGGTCGCGCGAGGCCAGCGCGTCCTGTAGCTGCGCGTGCGATTCGTCCAGCGTGCGCAGGAGCGAGGCGGAGTGCTGTTCGAACGCGGCGGCGGCGGTCTCCAGCGCCGCCTGGTTGCCGGTGGCCAGCTTATCGCTGACCTGCTCCTGGCGGGCGAGGGCGCTGCTCCATTGGTCGGAGACGCCGCGCGCCGCAGCTTCCATGCGGGCGGCCATGCCTTCCAGCAGGGCCGCCTGGGCTTGCGTCCGGGAGGTGACGTCGCGCACGGCCTGGGCCAGCGATTCGGTGATTTCCTGCTGGCGGGCCACGGTGTGCTCGCCGGCCTGTTCCCAGTGCTGGCCGAGCGCGGCGGTCATAGTGGCCAGCGTGCCGCTCCACGCGGCCAGGCGTTCCTCGTCGCGCGAGGCCAACGTGGCCTGGAGGTCGGCGTGGGACTGGTCCAGCGCGCGCAGCAGCGAGGCCGAATGCTGTTCGAAGGTGGCGGCGGCCGCCGCCAGGGCCTGCTGGTTGTCGCCGGCGAGCTTGGCGCTCGCGGCCTCCTGGCGGGAGAGGGCGCTTGCCCATTGCTGCGATACGCCGTTGGCCGCGGCTTCCATGCGGGCCGACACGCCTTCCAGCAGGCTGGCCTGGACGGCTGCCTGCGAGGTGATGTCGCGCACCGTCTGGGCCAGCGTTTCGGCGATGGCTTGCTGGCGGTCGGCGGCCTGGGCGCCCGACTGCTGCCATTCCTGGCGCAGCGTCGCGCCCATGGCGCCCAGCGTTTCGGTCCAGGCGGCCAGGCGTTGCTGGTCGCGCGAAGCCAATTCGGATTGCAACGCCGTATGCGATTGGTTCAAGGTGCGCAGCAGCGAGGCCGAGTGCTGCTCGAAACTCGCGGCCGCGGCCGTCAGCGCCTGCAGATTGTCGCCGGCGAGCTTTTCGCTGGCCTGTTCCTGGCGGGACAGCGCATGCATCCAGGCATCCGACATCGTGCCGGACGAGGCCTCCAGGCGGGCGGAAACACTGTCCAGCAAGGTGGCCGAACGCTGCTCGAAGGTCTGCGCGTAGCGGTCCAGCGACGCGCGCAGGTCCTGGGCCAGCGCCTCGCTGGCACGCTGCTGCCCGGCCAGGGCCTGGTTCCAGATGTCGGCCACGTTGGCGGTCGAGGCCTGGAGCCCGGCCGTGAGGCCGTCCAGCTGCCGCTGCACGGCCTGCGTGACGGTGTCCTGCAAGGACGCCGTTTCGCGCGACAGGCTCGCCATCGTGGCTTGCACCACGGGCTGCAAGGCCTCGCCGGCCGAGCGCGCGGTCTGCGCCACGCCGTCTTTCATGGACTGCTCCATGACGGACGCCAGGCGGGCGTAGGCCGCCTCGGCCTTGCCCTGGAACGCGTCCTGGCTGGCCAGCTGCCGGTCGTTGAGCGACTGGTTCTGTCGGGCCATGCCGTCCATCATCGTCTGCAGCTTGTCGACCAGCGCGGGCATGGCGTCGGCCTGGCGCTGCATGACTTCGGCCTGCCGCTGGAGCAGCTTGAAGGACTCTTCGCGCTGGTAACCCTGGGAATACACCCGCAAGGTCGTCGCGGCCTTGGTGTCGAGCCATTGTGCCGCGCGGATCCGGTCACGCCGGCACAGAGCGGCCAGCAGCCCCAGCATTGCGGAGGTGGCCACGCCGGCGATCGAGGTGCCGAACGCGAAGCCCAGGCCTTTGACGGGCGCGGCCAGCGACGCGCGGATGGCGGCCAGGTCCGTGGCGCTTTCCAGCGCCAGGCCCGTGCCGCGCAGCGTGACGACCATGCCCAAGAAAGTACCCAGCATTCCCAGCAGCACCAGCAGGCCCACCAGATACGGCGCAAGCGCCGGCCCGGGCAGGCCCGCCCGCTCGCCTTCGATGCGCAGGCGCGCCGCGTTGCGCAGGCTGGGCGCAAGCTGGTCGAGCCAGGTGCCCAGGTTGCCGGGCGCCTCCGACAGGCCGGAGAGGGCGCGGGTCAGCGACGAGGTCGCCTGCTGGTAGCGCCACAGCTCGAAGGCGCCCGTGAGATAGCAGACGCCGATGAGCAGGGTCACTGCCAGCGCTAGCGGATTGGTGGACGCATAGCCCATGCCGATCCAGCCTGCGACGGCCAGGCCTGCCAGGAAAACAACAATACTGATCAAATATCTGGACATAGTGTCAACAGGCCCTAGCTGGCACGAAGGGCGGCAAGCAGCCCTTCGACCGGTTGTAAACGAACATCCAATTCGGCAAGCAAGACGCTCCGCATATCCTTGCGGAACGTATCGAGCCAAGCGCCGGACGCGATGGGCGCCGGCGCGGCGGGGCCTTCGGCCCCGGCTTCTTCCATCGCAGCCTCGGCTTCGGCCAGCGCGGCCGCCTCGGCCTGGCGCAGGCGCTGGAAATGGCTCTGCAGCAGTTTGGGAATCGCGCCGAGCAGGGCGCGCTCCTTGGGCAGCAGGGCCCGGTCCATGATGGCATCCACCACCGCCAGCCGCGTCCATTCGCCGTTCCTGGCCGCCACCATGCCGCGCAGCCGGCTGCGCAGATTGCCCACGCTGGTTTCCATCGTGTGCTGCAACGATAGATACCGCTGGCGGAAATTCGCGTAGTCGGCTTCGGCTTCGGCCAGGGCCGCCAGTTTTTTCACTGGCGTCTGCCCGGGCATGGGCCGTTTGGCGGCCGTGGCGGCGGTATCGCTGGCGATCGCGTCGGCCAGCGTGGTCCGGACCCGCGCGCATTCGCGTTCCTCGGCGCTGCTGAATAGGCGCGCGCCGGGGGCGATTACCGGCGGGCTGGTATTGAGCGCCGCCGACAGCGCGATCGCGTCCGTCCAGCCGAGCCATTGGCTCAGATGGTCCGAGAGCGATTGCCTGGATTCCGGAACATCGACATCCGTCAGGCGAGTCAGCAAGCGAATGAGCGTCGGGCCGCTTAAACCTGTGCGCTGTGGGGCTTGCAACATACCACCAGAGTCAAAAAGGGGGGAGTTTACACGGTGGAAGGCAGGGGAAGGGCCCGGGACGGGGGGGAAGGGGCGGATGGGCAGTAAAAAGGGGGCGTATCACCCGCCGGCTGCAATATTGTGACGCCGGAACTCGGCCCGCTTGCCTCTGAAACGGGGCGCGCGGGGGACCTATGCCGAGCCGGCCGCCGCGTCCGTTTCCGGGAGATGCGCGAGGGGATCCAGGCGGTGGGCCAGGAAGTCGATCAGGTAGCGCGTCTTGGCGGGCAGCAGGCGGGTCTCGGTGACCGCGTAGACCTCGGCTGGTCCGAGGCTCCAGTCCGGCAGCACGCGCACCAGCCCGTCCGCCTCGCCGCCCAGCGCCGCGATGCCGGCCCCCAGGACGGCAAGCTGCCTCGCCATGCAGGCGTCGTTGACGCCGTAGCGTTGGGCGGCCGGTACCCGGCGCCGCTCGTTTCCGTACTGCAGCAGCCACGGCGCCGCCTGGCCCGCGCCAATGCGCAGGCCGATGCAATCGTGGTGCTCCAGGTCGGCGGGCGTCTGGGGCGCGCCGCGCGATGCCAGGTACGCGGGCGAGGCGTAGAGCCCGGCCTGCACCGTGCCCAGGCGGCGCGCCACCAACGAGGAGTCGGGCAGTTCGCCCAGGCGGATCGACACGTCGCCGATGTCGGGCGCGCGGTCGGCCGGCCCAAGGTCCGCCACGCCCAGCTGGAGGCGGATTTCCGGATACCGGCTCCCGAACGCCACCAGCGCGGGCATCAACGCGTCCAGCGCGTAGGCGGCGGGCAACTGCACGCGCAGCGGGCCGCTGGGGGTTTCGAGCTGGTCGCGCAGTTCTTCGTGCGCGATTTCGGCTTGCGCCACGATGCGGCGGCAGCGTTCGAAATACAGGCGTCCGGCATCGGTCAGTTCCACGCGCCGCGTATTGCGGTTGAGCAGCCGCAGGCCAACCGCCCGCTCCAGCTCCGCCACGTGGCGCGATACCGTGGACGTCGGAACGCCGAGCGCGGCGGCAGCCCGGCTGAAGCTGTGCGCCTTCGCTACTTCGGCGAACAATTCCATGCCATGAAGGCGTTTCATCAGAGGATCTCCCACGCGCGGCCCGGCCGGACCCGTGCCGTCAGAATGCGTAGATCACGCCCACGTTGGCAAAGACGTTCGTCTTGCGTTCCGTCAGCGGGCTGTCGCGGGCATCGCCCACCAGGGTGTTGACGCCCAGCGTCGTCACCGCGCTCCAATGCGTATCGATGCGATGGGCCCAGGTGCCGAAGAGCGCCACCGACTTGAAACCGGACGAGGGCGAGTACGTTTCCAGCCCGGCGCGGCTGCGCGCCGCCTGCGAGGTCGTCACGCCGAACCAGGTCTGCATGGCGTCGTCGTTGGCCCATTGGGTGTTGGCACCCAGCGTGACGCGGTTGCGCGAATCCTGCCAGGCGGTGTAGGTCGCACGCAGGTCCAGCGTCCCGCCGTAGCCGCTATGGGCGGCCTGCCGGTACGCCGCCATGAGCGAGTAGCGGCCCGGCGACCATTCGATGAAGGCGCCATAGGTGCCGTGGAAGTCGATGTCTTCCAGGCCTTTGGTGAGGTCGGAATCATCCGCTTTCCGCCCCAGCGCCATGCCGACGAACGCGCCGGTGGTCCAATCGGGGGCCAGATCCATTTTCAGGCCCATGGCCGGCAGCCCGGCGCGTGGGGAAATGAAGAAATTGCCCGATTCGTAGTTGATCAGGGGCACGGGCAGGGCGCGGTATTCGCGCGAGCCTTCGTACACGGGCACGGCCCCCACGCCCAATCCGATGAAGTTGGTGCTGCCGCCTTCGGCGCGCGCGTTGCCTGCCAGGGCGGCCAGCAGGACCGACGCCATCGCCGGCCCGCTTGCTAAAATCTTTCGCTTCATTCCATTGCTTCCTGTGCGTTTTTCGGGCGGGCAGCTTGCCTCGCCGTCCGAGGTCCGCATTGTCGGCATGGGGTTTTAATAATTTTTTAAAGCGGTGCCGACATTCTCTGGCTTCGTTTGATTGCCTTGGAGCGCCCTTGCGTGTCCTGCTAGTGGAAGACGACGCCATGCTGGGCGACGCGTTGCATACCAGTCTGATCCAGTCGGGCGTGGACGTGCAGTGGGTGCGCGACGTCGCCCAGGCGAAACTGGCCCTGGTCGAACACGGCTTCAATGCCGTGCTGCTGGACCTGGGGCTGCCCGACGGCAGCGGCCTGGCGGTGCTGAAGCAGCTGCGCGCCCGCTACGATGCAACGCCGGTGCTCATCCTGACCGCCCGCGACCGCCTGAGCGAGCGCGTGCAAGGCCTGGACCTGGGCGCCGACGACTACATCGTCAAGCCGTTCCAGCTCGATGAACTGATGGCCAGGCTGCGCGCCGTCGTCCGGCGCAGCAGCAATGCCGTCGTGTCGGCGCTGCGCTGCGGCGACGTGGCCGTGGAGCCCGCCAGGCGGGCGGTGACCCGAGGCGGCGCGGAGGTCAGCCTCAGCGCGCACGAGTACCGCACGCTGCTGGCGCTGATGGAGCGCATCGGCCACACCGTCAACCGCGAGCAGCTCGAGGCCGCGGTCTATGGCGACAGCGGCGCGATCGAAAGCAACACTGTCGCCGTGTACATCCATCAGCTGCGCCGCAAGCTGGGCGACAAGCTGATCACCACTGTCCACGGCCTGGGCTATCGCATCGAGGCGGAGCCATGAAGACGCTGCGCAGGCAACTGACGGTCACGCTGCTGGTCACGCTGTTGCTGGCCTGGCTCGGCGTGTCCGCCTACCAGCAGTATGAAACGCTGCGGTCCCAGACCGGCGTGCGCGACCAGTGGCTGTACGACGCGGCGAACCAGATGCTGGCGTCGATGCCGGTCAGCCTGCTGCGCAGCGTCGCGCCCACCGAACGTTTCGCGCCGCCCATGTCCGGCCATGTCGACGGCGACAAGGTCAGGTTCCACGTCTGGTCGCTGGCCGACCGGCGGCTGCTGCTGCGCTCGCCGGAGTCGCCCGCGCAGCCCCTGAGCGGGGAATTCGCGGACGGGTATGCCGACGTGGTGGCCGACGGCACGGATTGGCGCGTGTTCGCGCTTAGCGACATCAGCGGGCGCGTGCAGGTGCAGGTGGCCAAACCCACGAGCGAATGGCGAGCCCAGTCCTGGTACAGCCTCAAACGCGGGTTCATCATCGTTTCCGTCCTCTTCGTGCTGTTGGCGGCGGTGAGCTGTGCGGTGGTCGGCCGCGCGTTCCGCAAAGTGGACCGGGCGGGCGAGGCCATTTCGCGCCGCGGCCCGTTCGACCTGGCGCCGCTGCCTTCGGCCGGGATGCCAGGCGAGCTGCGCCCGTTCATTCAATCGATCAACCAGCTGCTGCTGCGCGTGAAGGGCGGCATGGATCGCGAGCGCCGCTTCCTGGAGGACGCGGCGCACGAGCTGCGGACTCCCCTGGCCGCGTTGAGCGCGCACGCGGAGTTGGTGGCGCGCAACGCCGGCAGTGGGGCCGCCGCGGCGTCGATCGAGAAGCTGCGCCTGGTCGCCCAGCGCACCTCGCGCCTGTCGGAACAGCTACTGGACCAGGCCCGCATGGACGCCATGAGCGCAAGCGCGGATGCGCCCGCGGCAATCGAGCTGGACGCGCTGCTCGTCCTGCTGGTGCGGGACTGGGAAATGGACGCCACCCGCAAGCGGCAGCGCATCCAGCTCGATGTGCAGGCCTGCGTCGTTACGGGGCGGCTCGACGCGATAGGCGTGTTGCTGCGCAACCTGCTGGACAACGCGGTCCGCTATACGCCGGAGGGCGGGCAGATCGCCGTCTCCTGCGGGCCGGCACCGGACGGCGGCGCGTTCGTGCGCGTGGCGGACGACGGCCCGGGCATCGCGCCCGCGGAACGCGAGCGCGTCTTCGATCGCTTTTACCGTGCCGCGGGCACCGCCGGCGGCGGCAGCGGCATCGGCCTGTCGCTGGTGGCGCAGATCGCCGGACAGCATGGCGCCGACGTGGCCCTGGGGCCAGGCCTGCGCGGTGCCGGGGTGGCGCTGACGGTGACGTTCCCGGCCGCGGGCGCCTGAAAAGCGGCTGCCGGGGCCTCGATCCGGCGCCCCGCTTGGTGGTAGATTAGTCCGGTCACCTAACGGGGGAGCGGCGCAAGTGGCGGGACGCCCATGGACTTTCTGATCGCCTCGGCGGCGCGCGCGCTGGCGGCCGGCGATCCCCTGGGCGCCCTGAACCACATCGCCTTGCGTGGGGACGCGTCCGCGCTGGCCTTGCGCGGCATCGCCATGGCGCAGCTGGGCGATTTCCGGCGCGCGAAAACCCTGTTGCGCAGCGCCGCCCGCGGCTTCGACCCGAAAGATGCGCTGTCGCGCGCCCGCTGCGTCGTGGCGGAGGCCGAGATCGCGCTCGTGTCGCGCGAACTGGCCTGGCCCGAGAAGGCGCTGGAGGCCGCGCGCGCCGCGTTGCAGGCGCACGGGGATCCGGCCAACGCCGCGCACGCCCGGCACCTGCAGGCCCGCCGCCAGCTTCTGATCGGCCGCCTTGACGACGCGGAACGCGCGCTGGCCGCGCTGGACCCGGCATCCCTGGCGCCCGCGGCACGGGCGGTCCACGAACTGATCGCGGCCGGCATTGCCTTGCGCCGCCTGCGGATGCAGCCTGCGCGCGCGGCGCTGGCCCAGGCCGAGCTGGCCGCCGGCCATGCCGGCATTCCCGCGCTGATGGCCGAGGTCGAAAGCGCGTCCCTGATCCTTTCCTCGCCGGCTGCGCGCCTGATCGGGCGGGGGGCGCAGCGCCCCTTGCTGCTGGATGAAGTGGAAGCGCTGCTGGCGTCGGACACGCTGGTCGTCGACGCGTGCCGCCACGCGGTCCGCGAGGCGGACGCCGTGGTGCCGCTGGCGAGCCGGCCGGTGCTGTTCGCGCTGGCCCACGCGCTGGGGGAGGCCTGGCCGCAGGCCGCGCCCCGCGAAACGTTGATCGCGCAGGCCTTTCGCACCGCGTACTTCGACGAGACGCACCGCGCGCGGCTGCGCGTCGAGATAGGGCGGCTGCGCGCCGCGCTGCGTCCGGTGGCGGGTATCGTCGCCACGCGCAACGGGTTTACGCTCAAGCCGAAGGCGGGGCGGGAGGTCGTGGTGCTGGCCCGGCCGGTGGACGACGCCGACCGGGAGCAGGGCGCAATCCTGGCGTTCCTGGCGGACGGCGAAGCGTGGTCGAGTTCGGCGCTGGCGCTTGCGCTGAATGCAAGCCAGCGCACGGTGCAGCGCACGCTCGACGCATTGGCGGCGGCCGGCAAGGTGCAGCCCTGCGGGCAAGGGCGCGCCCGGCGCTGGATGACGCCGCCCATGCCCGGATTCACGACAACCTTGTTACTCCCAGCCGCGCTCGCAGGCCGCTAGCATGGGGGACACCTATACGAGGACACTGACATGAAACGCTCTCAAGCTGAAATCATCCGTGAATATGGCCCTTTCCCGGGCGCGGACGCCGTGCATGGCCTGACCTACGACGGCCGCCAGGTGTGGTTCGCCGTTGGAGAGAAATTGCTCGCCCTGGACCCCGACAGCGGGGCCACGTCGCGCGAGATCGCGGTGGCGGCCAACGCCGGCACGGCCTTCGACGGCAAGCACCTCTACCAGATCGCCGACGGGCGCATCCAGAAGATCGACCCGGGCAGCGGCAAGGTGTTGTCCACCATTCCCGCGCCGGGCGCGGGCGACGACTCGGGCCTGGCCTGGGCCGAAGGAAGCCTGTGGGTGGGCGAGTACCGGCAGCGCCAGATCCATCAACTGGATCCGGAAACCGGCCGCGTGCTGCGCACCATCGCGTCCAGCCGCTATGTCACGGGCGTGACCTGGGTGGACGGAGAGCTGTGGCACGGCACCTGGGAAAGCGACGCGAGCGAGCTGCGGCAGCTCGATGCACGCACGGGCGAGGTGCTGCAAAGCGTGGAGATGCCGGCCGGCACCGGCGTTTCAGGGCTGGAATCCGACGGCGCGGAACGCTTTTTCTGCGGCGGCGGAGAAAGCGGCAAGGTGAGGGTGGTGCAACGGCCGGCCCGCGCCACGAAGAACGCCGGGAAGGTGCCGGCGTAACCGCCAGCCTGCCGGCCGCCCGCCGAGGCCGCCGGCGGATTCACCAGCGGATCGTGTAGGGATCGTCCCCCAGTCCCCAGATCCCGTCCTTCCGTTCCAGCATGATGTGCCGCGTTTCCCATTCATCCGGCCGGTCCTCGGACGGAAAGCCCCATATTTGCGGCTGGAATGCCGGGTCGGCTGCCCAACCGGCGGTCGCGCGGTCCAGCCGCCATTCGAACTTCGCCGCGGACACGATGTTGGGGTTGTCGTCGAACGGATTCTTGACCGGCTTGCTGTAGTCGAGGATCTTGCCGACCTGCAGGCCCGGGGCGCAGAAGACCGCCGTATAGATCAGGTGGGATCCGATCCGCGCTTCGCCATCCGTGTAAAACGCCCTCCCTTTGCTGGTCAGCGCCACGCGGACCAGGGCCGTTTCGGCTTCGGCGCCGTCTGGCGGCGCGCCCGGCTTGCCGCCGCCGACGGGATCCACGGTGATGAGCTGGTGCTTGACCAGGCCCTGCACGACCTTGCTCTGTTCTTCGAGCAGGGCCGCGGAGGCCTCGCTGGGCAGCGGCGGCACGCCCAATACGCTCACGCAGGCGCTGCGCGGGGCGTTCGTGGGCGTGGCCATGGCTTCGACCAGGATGTCGCGTATCTTGCCTTCGGTGAGACCGGGCCCCAGCGGGGATTTCGTCCAGGCGAAAAAACCCGCCGCCCCGACGGCGATCACGCCGAAGACGATGGCCTTGCGTGGTATCCGACGGCGGCCCGCGGTGCGCTGCTTTTGGTGCATTCGAATCCTCATTTTGGACTTCCCGGCCTCTTGCCTACCGCATTGGCACTAATCCGGCGTCTAGGGTAAGTCCTGACATAAAGCTGATTGTCAGCGATTAGTCAGAAAGGTTTAATCAGCACACAGTTTCGCATCATCCGCAGCCCGGTACCGGGAACGCGAAGCAGGCGTCGCCATCCCGCGTCCACGCAGGAGAAGTAACTACAAGCTGGTCCATGTAGTCCTTTCAGGAGACAACAAGCCATGCAACACGTTACAAAACCCCGCCGCAAGTTCATCTCCGGCGCAGCCGCCGCCGGCGCCGCAGCCCTGGGATTCCCGGCAGTCGGCCGGGCGCAGAATGCCCCGATTTCCATGCGTTTCCAGAGCACGTGGCCGGCCAACGACATCTTCCACGAGTTCGCCCGCGACTATGCCCAGAAGGTCAACGAAATGGCGGGCGGCCAGCTGAAGATCGAGGTGCTGCCCGCGGGCGCGGTGGTGAAGGCGTTCGATCTGCTGGACGCCGTGTCCGCCGGCACGCTGGATGGCGGGCATGGAGTGGTGGCCTACTGGTACGGCAAGAACACCGCCGTGGCGCTGTGGGGCTCGGGGCCGTCTTTCGGCATGGACGCGAACATGCTGCTCGCCTGGCACGAATACGGCGGTGGCAAGGAGCTGCTGACCGAAATCCAGAAGGCCATGGGTGTGAACGTGGTGTCGCTGATGTACGGGCCGATGCCCACCCAGCCCTTCGGCTGGTTCAAGCGTCCGGTCACGAAGATGGAAGAGGTCAAGGGCCTCAAGTTCCGCACAGTCGGCCTGGCCATCGATATGTATACGGCCATGGGCGCGGCGGTCAATGCGCTGCCGGGAGGCGAAATCGTGCCGGCGCTGGACCGCGGGCTGCTGGACGGGGCCGAATTCAACAATGCGTCATCGGACCTGGCGCTGGGTTTCCAGGACGTGTCCAAGATCTGCATGCTGCAGAGCTTCCACCAGAGCGCGGAGCAATTCGAGATCCTGTTCAACAAGGCGAAGTACGACGCTTTGCCGGAGCATCTGAAGCACATCCTGAGCTATGCCGCGCAGGCTTCCAGCGCGGACATGTCCTGGAAGGCAGCGAACCGCTATTCGCAGGACTACATCAAGCTGCAGAAGGACCACAACGTCAAGTTCTACAAGACGCCCGATGCGATCCTGCAGCAGCAGCTGAAGATCTGGGACGAGATGATCGCCAAGCGCTCGGCCGAGAACCCCCTGTTCAAGAAGGTGCTGGAGTCTCAGCGCGCGTTCGCCGAACGGGTGGGGCGTTGGCACGGGGATACCTCGGTCAACTTCCGCATGGCCTACAACCATTACTTCTCGCGCAGCAACAAGGCTTGACCCACCCAGTACCCGCTTGCGCGGGCCCCCTCAAGGGGGCGGCACCGACGGACCGGCAGAGCCGGATCCGTGGTGCCCTGGATTGGGTAGAGCATCTTGATTGGGCGGAGCAATCCTGTTGCGCAGAGAACGTCTGCTTGATGGGCTTCGGGTGTCACGTGCCTCGAAAGACTGACACACCTGTCTCCCACGCAGCGCGCCGTCCATCGGCGCGCTGCGGCGCCGTGCGCCTTGACCAGGACGTCAGATGATCCGAATCATACGTTTCATAGACCGTATCTCTACTTTTGTCGGGCAGGCCTTTGCCTGGTTGATCGTCATCCTGACCTTGCACGTGTGCTGGGAGGTCGCCGCGCGCTACCTGTTGAACCAGCCCAGCGCGTGGGCGTTCGACCTGCAGATGATGTATTACGGCATCCTCTTCATGATGGCTGGCGCGTACACCCTGGCCAAGAACGGCCACGTGCGCGGGGACATCCTGTACGGATTCCTGCCGCCGCGCGTGCAGGCGGGGCTGGACCTGACGCTCTATATCGTGTTTTTCTTTCCCGGCGTGATCGCGCTGGTCTGGGCGGGCTGGTACTACGCCGGCTATTCCATCGCCATCCGCGAGCATTCCTCGCTGATGGCCGATGGGCCGCCCATCTATCCCTTCAAGGCCTTCATCCCGATAGCGGGCGCGGTCCTGCTGGTGCAGGGCGTGGCGGAAGTGATGCGCTGCCTGCTGTGCCTGCGGCGCGGCGCCTGGGCGTCGCGTGAAGAGGACGTCGAGGAAGTGGACGTCGACAAGCTGAAGGAAATGGTGCATGTGAAGGACGAGGACATCGCCCGTCTGGACCGCTATGTCACTCCCGGGGAGCCTCGCAAATGAAAATCCACAAGGCATTGTGGTTCGGCCTGTCGTGCATCGGGCTGGTGATCCTGATGATTGCGTTCCTGACTCCCTGGGACAACCTTACTACCGGGCACATCGGCCTGCTGATGCTCGCGCTGATCGTCGTGGCAATCATGCTGGGCTTTCCGACGGCGTTCACGCTGATGGGCATGGGCGTGCTGTTCACGTTCCTGGCGTACTACATGCAGAGTTCCGATCCAGCACGATCGATCGGGCAGACGCTGGACCTGATGGTGCAGCGCACGTACGCCACGATGACGAACGATTCACTGATATCGATCCCGCTCTTCGTGTTCATGGGCTATCTGGTCGAACGCGCCAACCTGATCGAAAAGCTCTTCCGGTCCATGCACCTGGCGCTGGCGCGCGTGCCGGGCGCGCTGGCGGTGGCCACGCTGGCGACATGCGCGATCTTCGCCACCGCCACGGGCATCGTGGGCGCGGTGGTGACGCTGATGGGCCTGCTGGCCATGCCCGCCATGCTGAAGGCGGGGTACAGCGTGCGGCTGACCGCCGGTTCCATCACGGCGGGCGGCTGCCTGGGCATTCTGCTGCCGCCGTCCGTGATGCTGATCGTGTACGGGGCGACGACAGGCGTGTCCGTCGTGCAGCTGTACGCGGGGGCCCTGTTCCCCGGCATCATGCTGGCGGCCCTGTACATGGGCTATGTGATCCTTGTCGCCAAGGTGCGGCCTTCCATGGCGCCGCCGCTGCCCATGGAGGAACGGGGGGTGCCCTTGTCTCCCGAGTCCGCCGCGCTGGCCTCAGGAGGCCACGTGCGCGCGCTGTCGGGCATGGTGGCGGCCCTGTTCAAGGGACGCCGCAACCGCGACGTGCCGTTCGGCGCCCTGTTGCGCTACATGGCGATGGCGTTGGCCCCGCTGGCGGTTACGGTGCTGCTGGTGGCCGTGGTCTACCAGGCCACGACGCGGCCCGAGGTGGTGTACGACATCCCCGCGGAACTGCAGCTGGGCTCGGGGGATTTCGATTCGGGCCTCAGCGAGCCGCCTTCCGGGGGGCTGGCCGAGCCGCCATCGGGCGAGCTGGCCGAACCTCCTTCGAACGAGGCGCCGGCGGCCGGCGGCCTGTCCGAGCCGCCCGGCACGCCCGCCGCTCCGGCCGCCGCTGCAGGCGCTGCCGCGCCCGCAGCGCCTGGCGCTCCGGCGGAGGCGGGCGACAGCCTCGCCGCGCCCATGGGGTTCTGGATATTCGCCGGCATATGCGCGATGGCCATGCTGGTCTTCTATGCGATGTTGACGTGGGCACGCCTTGAAATCTTCAAGATGTTGATGTCCTCGTTCTTCCCGCTCGCCGTGATGATCGCGGCGGTGCTGGGGTCGATCGCCTTCGGCCTGGCCACGCCCAGCGAGGCCGCCGCCATGGGCGCTATGGGCGGCGCGCTGCTGGCCCTGGCATACCGGCGCCTGAACCTGCCGGTGCTGCGCGAGTCGGTCTTCCTGACGGCTAAGACCAGCGCCATGGTGTGCTGGCTGTTCGTGGGCTCGTCGATCTTCTCGGCGGCCTTCGCGCTGCTGGGCGGGCAGCGCATCATCGAGGAATGGGTGCTGTCGCTGGGGCTGTCGCAGCTGCAGTTCCTGCTGCTGGCGCAAATCATCATCTTCCTGCTGGGCTGGCCGCTGGAATGGACCGAGATCATCGTGATCTTCATGCCGATCTTCGTGCCGCTGCTCAATACCTTCGGGATCGATCCGCTGTTCTTCGGCCTGCTGGTGGCCCTGAACCTGCAGACGGCGTTCCTGTCGCCGCCGGTGGCGATGTCCGCTTTCTACCTCAAGGGCGTGTCGCCGCCGCACGTTACCCTGAACCAGATCTTCATGGGCATGATGCCGTTCATGGGGATCCAGCTGATCGCGATCTTCCTGCTTTACGTGTTCCCCGAGATCGGCCTGTGGCTGCCGACCGTGCTGTACCGCTAGGGCGGGGCGGGCGCCGGGGCTTGCCCCGGCCCCGGAGGCCGCCGTTCACAGGTCTCGGGACCTAGTACGGATGCATCATTGCGGCGGCCTTGCGCGCGGACGTAAGCTTCTTCCTGGTTCGGCTTGCGGGAACCGCCAACCCTCAGAGACGCGGGCGTCGCGCCAAAGCGAGGCAGCATGGACCGGGCAATCGTGCTTGTCGGCGTGAGCCGCACCCAGGGAGACCTGGGCCGGCTGGAAGCGGTTGAAAGCGCCGTGGACCGCATGGAATCGTGGGCACGGGAACAGGGCATCCCCGAGGACCGCATCGTCCGGCTCACGGATGCTGCGGACCGACCCGTCACGGTGCGGCGGATCTACCGCGCCATCGATCGGCTGATCGATCTGGATGGGCTGGAGCAGCTGATCGTCTATTTCTCCGGGCATGGCTGCATGCTGGGCCGCAGCGAGTTCTGGCTCCTGTCGGAGGCGCCGACCGACCCGAACGCCGCGGTCAACCTGGAGGTTTGCTTCGACCTGGCGCGGTACGGCAGGATTCCGCACGTGGTGCTCATCTCGGATGCGTGCAGGACTGTCGCCAAAGACGTGCTCCAGAGCCGGATCTACGGCGCCAGCATCTTTCCAAGCTTCAACGACGGCGGCCCCGGGCGCGGGGTCGATATCTTCTACGCGACCCGCCCGGGCGCGCCCGCGCTCGAATTGCCGACGCTGGCCGGGGTGAACGAGGTCTATCAGGCAGTCTATACCGAAGTGCTCTGCGATGCGCTGGGCGGCGGCGAGCCGGATCTGGTGGTCGACGGCTTCATCCGGCCGCGGCCCTTGGGCGACGCGTTGATGGCGCTGGTGCCGAAGGATCTGCTCAGGCGCGGCATGCCCATCCGGGTCGGCCAGGAGACGGACGCGCGCATCAGCTCGGACGATCGCGCCTGGATCGCCCGCTTCGATCTCAGGAAGCCGCAGGGCCTGCCCCGCCAGCGCCCGCCGGGGCCCGGGTCGGCGGGACCCGGCAAGGGGATCGACGGCGAAGCCGGGCGGCCCGAGGACGGAACGCCGGATGACGACACGCCGGAAGACGGGATGCCGCCGCTGCCTGTCGGCAGCCTCGTCGATTACCTGCTCACGCACCCGTCGGATGTCGCCGGCCTGGAGCTTCAGGTGTCGCGGACCTTGTCGGACCAGGCCGGCAGCCTGCTCCACAGCGTGATCCGCCGCGCCATCGGCGAGGAGCCCGCCTTGCGCGAGCCGGGCTTCATCCTGCGCGGCCGCGAGGTCCGGCGCGTGGTGTGCCACGACTACGGCGGCAGGATCGGATCGCGCGCCGATGTGTACCATCCAGCCCCCGGCGCCAGGCTCGAACCGTATACGGCCTGGGAGTTCCCCCATCTTTCAAGACCTGCGCAAGCCTTGCTGATTTTTCGCGACGGCTCCGGAACGTTGCTGCCCGTCTTCCCCAGATGCGCGGGCATCGTGGAGTTCGACGCCGAGGGCGGTTTCACGCTGCGCTACGAACCCCTGGAAGGGCAAGCCGGCGCGGAGGACCTGCGGGAACTGCGGTGGCTGCGCGCGGCCGTGGCCGAATCCGCCAGGCAGGGGATCTTCGCGCTCGAGCCGGCCAGCGCGCGGATGCTGGAGTCCCGCATGAGAGGACTCCGCTTCCTGGATCCCGTCCTGGCGCTGCATGCCGCGTACGCCTACCGCGAGATCGGTGAGATCGACCGCATCCTGGCCTTGCAGGACTATCTCTGGCGGAGCCTGGACGTGCGCCTGTTCGACCTGGCACTGCTGTCGCGAGACCTGCTGCGGGAGGACTATGCGGGGGCCGGGGTCATGCCCGCGGCGCCTTTGCTATCGACGGGATGGGTGCTGATGGATTCGCTGGGATGCAAGCTGCCGCCGGAGGTGCGCGAGCTGCGCCAGTACGACACCGGCTCGTTGTGGACGCACTACACGCCGGAAGGGGTGCGAATCCTGGAAGCCTGGTTGCAACCGGCGTCCGGCCCGGCCGAGGTGTACGAGATGGAGGCGCCCAGGGCATGAAGGAACTCGTGCTGATCCATGGCCGGTCGCAGCAGGACAAGGATTCGAAGGCGCTCAAGCGCGCCTGGATCGAGGCCTGGGGCAGGGGCTTGGCGGCGGCGGGACTGACCCTGCCCATCCCCGAGGAGCGGATCCGCTTTCCGTACTATGGCGACACGCTGCGGGATCTGCTTGAGGGTATTTCCGAAGCGGATGCCGCGAAGATCATCGTGCGCGGCGCCCGTGAAGACGATATCGCCGCGGGCCTGCTGCTGGGCTTATTGAATGAATACATCGACGCCTGCGGGATAGGCGAAGATGAGATACGACGCCATCTGCCGCCCGCCGCCGGTCCGCTTGCGGTCGAGCGCGGACCGCAGAACTGGCGCTGGGTGCAGGCCGTGCTGCGGGCCATCGACCAGCGCGTGCCGGGCAGCGGCGTCCTGATCGGCCTGCTGACCAGCGATGTCTCCCTCTACTTGCGCAATACCAATGTGCGCGGCGCGATCAATGGCGGCGTCCGCCAGGCATTCGAGCGTCCTCGGGACAAGGTGGTGGTCGCGCATTCGCTGGGTTCCATCGTCGCGTACCTGCTGTTGGGGAAAGACGGCAGCGAGGCCGGCTGGCGCGTGCCTGCCCTGATCACCCTGGGCTCGCCCTTGGGCATCAAGGCGATACGGGGGCGCCTGGGCGGCGTGCGGCACCCTGACTGCGTGGGCCGCTGGTTCAACGCCCGGGATCCCCGCGACGTGGTCGCCCTGTATTCCCTGGACGAGCGGCATTTCGGGGTCGTCCCGGCCATCGAGAACAAGATCGACGTCGATAATTCCAGCAGCAACCGGCACGGCATCGAGGGATACCTGGAAGACCCGGAAGTCGCCAGGCGCATCCATGACGCGCTGGCCGCTTGACCGTGTTCAAGACCCCGGGCGAGCGAGCGCGTAGACGGCGGTCTCGCGCTGGTAGTGCCGCTCCATGCCCCTGAACGCGAACCCCAGCTTCTCCAGGATCCGGATCGAGCCGAGGTTGCGTGGCCAGGCGACGGCGACCAGTTCGGGCACGTCCAGCGCGCGCCAGGCGTGGGCGCAGAGCTGGCGGCCCGCCTCGCTGGCATAGCCGCGGCCCCAGGCATCGCGGCAGAGTCGGTAGGCGAGTTGGATGCCGCCCGTGGCTTCCAGCGGAGTGAGGCTGATCCATCCGACGGCACGTTCCTGCGCGACCACGGCCCAATGTCCGATATCCGTCGGCGGTTCGCGCAGCCAGGCCAGCAATTCGTGGCGCCGGGCCTCGGTGGCGGGCTTGACGCCCGTGCTATGGCGCATGACTTCAGGATCGGACTCCATGGCGAGAATCATGGGCACGTCGTCCGTGCGCAGGCGGCGCAGGGTCACGCTGGCGGATAGGAGGGGCATGGGCGGGTACCGGTGGCTGGGCCTGCGGCCATGATAGCGGCTGCGACGGTCGATCGGCCTATGGGCGGTGTCCAATTCGGTATAGTCGTTCCAGCCCGCGGGTCGCCCGCGGCACCGCGGCAAAGTCCGCGCATAACAGTCCAAAGGACGGGCATGGAAGAGACGACACTGAATTGGGCATCGCTGGTCGATGACCTGAACAAGCTGCTGCGCCTGAAGACCACGGTCATCGGCATGAAACTCTACGAACGCGAAGAAGACATGGCGGCGGTGAAGGGCCTGCGGCGTCCGCAGGCCACCCACACCACCGACCAGATCGTGGGCATGGCGGCCCGCCTGGGCTGGACGGTGGGGATCACGGGCGACGACCTGGTCGGCGCGCAGTGCCGCGCCGTGATCGGCCTGGGGCCGCAGGACGACGCCTGGAAGAGCGGCAAGGACTACGTGGGCGTATGGCATGCCACGCCGGAAGACGCCCGGGCCCGCCAGGAGGCGCTGTCCTGCGTGCCGGCAGGCAAATACCGAGGCATGGTGGTTTCGCCTCTGGCCTCGGGCCGGCTCGATCCGCCGGATATCTGCCTGGTCTATGCCACGCCCGGCCAGATGATCATCCTGATCAACGGCCTGCAATGGAAAAACTACCGGCGCTTCGACTGGAGCGTCGTCGGTGAAACCGCCTGTGCGGATTCCTGGGGCCGGGCGCTGGCCTCCGGCGAACCCAGCCTGTCCTTGCCCTGTTTCGCGGAGCGCCGCTACGGCGGCGTGCCGGACGAGGAAATGCTGATGGCTTTGCCGCCGCGCTATTTGCCCATCGCCATCGAAGGTGTGAAAGCCTTGTCGGCCAACGGGCTGCGCTATCCCATCCCGCCTTACGGCATCCAGAACGATGTGCGGGCCGGCATGGGCGCGAGCTACGCGCAGCAGGCGCCCAAGCCTTAGCGCGCCGCGGCCCGCAGCGCCGCGGCGAGGACGCGGGCCGCCGGCCCCAGGGGCTGGTCGATGCGGTGCGCCAGATAGGTCTCGGTGGCCACCTGGCTGCCGCGGCCCAGGCTGTCGGTCGGCAGGCGCAGCAGGCGGCCTTCGGCCAGGTCGCGTTCGACCTGCCACAAGGGAAGGCGGCCCCAGCCCACGCCCGCAACGATCAGTGCGTGCTTGGCGTCTTGGCCGTTGACGCGGCAGGTTTGCGGCGACAGCACCGCGAAGTCGCGGCCCTGCGTCAGCGTGGACGGGTCCGACTGCACGATCTGCACGTGGTCGGCAAGCTCTGGCGGACCCAGCGGCGCATTCGCCGCGGCGTGCCGCGCCAGGGCATGCCCGGCGCCGACGACGGCCACCATCTGCACGGAAGACAGCGCCTGCATGGCGATGCGCGGATCGCGGAAATGCTCTCCCGCGATGACGCCAAGCGTGTGGCTGCGCGCCAGCAGGGCGTCGATCGGGCCGCCCAGGGGCAGCACGGAAACCCGCGCGGCCACCGATGGATAGGCCGCGTGCATGGCGTTCAGGGCGGCGCCGATTTCCGCAATCGGAAACAAGGTGTCTACCGCCAGGGACAGCTCCAGTTCGACGCCTTCGCCCAGGCCCTGGGCGCGGGCGCGCATGGCGTCCACGCGCAGCAGGATGTCGCGGGCATTGGCCAGCAGCGCCTCGCCCTGCGGCGTCATGACGGGCCGGTGGCCGCTTCTGTCGAACAGCGTGACGCCCAGCTGCGATTCTGCATTGGCGATGGCGTGGCTGACGGCTGATTGCACGCGCGACAGGCGGCGCGCCGCCGCGCGGAAACTGCCGGTGTCGGCCACGGCGGTGAACACGCGCAGCTGATCCAGGGTAAGGGCGTCTATCATCGTGCCAGTCGATCTATTGAATCGATCAGTCCAATCACAAGATTATCACTTACCGGGATCGGCCTGCGATGGCATCCTGGCGAAGTTCCAGGCAAGGGGAGACAAGGATGGGCAAGGAAGGGACGCGCTGGGGGGCGGTGCTGGCGATCGTCGGGGCGGGCGTGGTGGCGGCGCTGCAGGTCGGCAAGCTCATCATTGCCGCGCCGCTGTTGCGCAAGGACCTGGGGCTGGATCTCGCATCCATCGGAGCGCTGGCCGCCGTGTTTTCCATCCTGGGCATGTTCGGCGGGATCGCGGCGGGCGGCGTCATCACGCGCTACGGCGCGCGGCGCATGCTGCTGGCCGGGCTGGCGGCCACGGCGGTGGGCGCGGTCATGGGCGCCATGGCGCCGGCCTATGGCGTGCTGCTGGCCTCGCGCGTGGTCGAGGGGCTGGGTTTCCTGATGATCTCGGTGGCGGGGCCCGCGGCCTTGCAACGCATGGTGTCGGCCTCCAATCGGGACTTCGCCTTCGCGCTGTGGAGCTGCTACATGCCGGCGGGCATGGCCATCGCGATGCTGGCCTCGCAGGCGTTCGGCGAATGGCGCGCCTATTGGTGGTGCGCAGGCGGGGCGGTGGCCGTGGCGCTGGTGAGCGTGGCGGCGCTGGCGCCGGTCACGCCGGCGGGCGCCAGCCTGTCGTGGCGGGGCCTGCGGCAGGACACGGTGGACACCGTGGGCGCGCCCGGGCCGGGATTGCTGGCGTTGTCGTTCACGCTGTACAGCCTGATGTTCTTCGCGCTATTTACTTTCCTGCCGGTCCTGCTGACCGAGCAACTGGGGCTGTCTTTGCCCACGGCCGGCCTGTACACCGCGATGGCCAGCGCCGCCAACGTGATCGGCAATCTGGGCGCGGGCGTGCTGCTGGCGCGCGGCTGGCGGCGGTCCACGCTCATCGCCTGCGCCAGCCTGGCGATGGCGGCGGTGGCGCTGTTCATCTTCCGTTCCGTGTTGCCCGCCATGCCTACCTTCCTGCTGTGCGTGCTGTTCTCGGCGGTCGGCGGCCTGATACCGGCGACCCTGCTGGGCACCGCGCCCATGCTGGCGCCGCGGCCCGGGCTGACGGCAGCGTCCGTCGGGCTGGTCATGCAGGGCAGCAACCTGGGGCAGGTGATCGGGCCGCTGGCTGTGGGCGGCGCCATCGACCGCTATGGCTGGGCATCGGCCTCGTTTATCGTGGCGGCGGCAGGGCTGGGCGGCGTGGCGCTCGCATGGCGCCTGCGGCGCCTCAAGGGCGCCGCGCTCTAGGCGGCCCGGCCGCGCGCAGTGCTGTCATGCCGCGGGCCTATCATTAAGGGACGCCTTTTGTGGAGTTCCTATGCATACGCCTGCCCCCCGCCTGGTCATCTTCGATTGCGACGGCGTGCTGATCGACAGCGAGATCATCGCGGCGCGCGCCCAATCGCGGGCGCTGGCCGCGCATGGCATCGCCATCACGCCCGAAGAGGCCGCGCGCCGTTTCGCCGGTATCCCCGATGCGGACATGTGGCGCACCCTGCAGCAGGAAAACGAACGCAGCCTGCCGGACGGGTTCGCGCGGCAGTACGCCGACAGGCTGGAAGCCACGTTCCGCGAGGAGCTGCGCGCGCTGCCCGGCGCGGCCGAGACGGTGGCGGCGCTGCGCGAGCGCGGGATGCAGGTCTGCGTGGCCTCCAGCAGCATGCCCGCCAAGCTCGAGGCCGCCCTGAAGATGGTGGGCCTGTGGGAGGCGTTCGCGCCCCATGTTTTCAGTACGGCGCAGGTGGCGCGCGGCAAGCCGGCGCCGGACGTGTTTCTGTTCGCGGCACGGCAGATGCGCGCCGCGATCCTGGATTGCGTGGTGGTGGAAGACAGTGTGCCCGGCATGCGCGCGGCCCGCGCCGCGCGCATGCGCGCCGTGGGCTTCGTGGGCGCGTCGCACAACGGGCCGGACCAGCGCCAGCGGCTCCTGGACGAAGGCGCCTCCGAGGTGATCGACGACCTGCGCCGGCTGCCGGAGATCCTGTAGTTCAGGCCGCGGCGGCGGGCAGCGGTTCGGGCTTCACGCGCACGGCGCGCAGCACGCCGACCATGAGGCAGGCGATGCCGGCCAGGGTCAGGGGTTGCGGCATCTGCCCGCGCAGGATGAAGGCGTAGGCCAGGGCCGCCAGCGTTTCGAACACGATGAGCTGTCCGGCCAGCGCGGTGGGCAGGCGCTGGCTGGCCTCGTTCCAGCACAGGGTGCCCAGCCAGGACGCGAACAGGCCGATGATGGCCATCAAGCCCAGGAATACCTCGGGACGCGGGCCCGCGGGCATCGGAAACGCGCTGCCGGTGGCGGCCATGCCGCCCCACAGCGCGGCATAGCCCACGAACGCCAGCGGCAGGGTGGCCACGCCCTGCGCGGTGGCCCAGGTGCGCGGGCTGCGGTCCGGGTGCGCGCGCAGCCAGTCCGCGTTGCGCAACGGGTACCAGGTCCAGCACGCCACGGCGCCCAGCGCCAGCAGCGCGCCCACGGCGTAGCGCCGCAGGTCGGCATCGGCTTCCTGGCGCAACGCCTGCAGCTCTACCTGGTTGACGAAGGCGATGCCCAGCGCGATCAGCGCCAGCGAGGGCGCCAGCCGCTTCCAGGGCAGCTTGCCGTCGCGCCGCGCGTTGCGCAGGTTGGCGCTGATGGCGATCACTACGGGCAGTGTGCCGATGAGCATGGTGGGCAAGGGCCCTCCCGCTCGCTGGATGGCGCTGGCCAGGCACAGGTAGTACAACAGGTTGCCAATGGCGGCCAGCTTCAGCGCCTCGATCCAATCGGCGCGGCGCAACTGGCGCAGGGCGCGGCGGTCCAGCCAGGCGAGCGGCAGGGCGATCAGGCCGAACGCCAGGTAGCGCGCCACCGATTGCAGGGCCGCGGGATATTCCGGCAACAGCAAGGGGCCCACGAACACCAGCCCCCACATCAGGCCGGCGGCCAGGGCGTAAAGGGTTCCAGCCCACATACCAAGCGCTCCAGGTCAGTCAGGCCCCAATCTAGCCGGGGCGGAACCGGCGCGTCTTGTACCAGCTTGCTGTCCGGGGTTCAGGAACGGACCTGTTTCTGGTAGCGGGCGGGCGTGACGCCGTAGCGGTGCGAAAAAGCACGGGTCAGGTGGGCCTGGTCGGTCAGGCCGGCGGCCAGCGCCACCTGGGCGGGCGGCTCGCCCGCGGCCAACCGGCGCTTAGCCTCGAAGAGCCGCAGGGCCATCAGCATTTGCTGCGGCGTGGCGTGATACTGGGCCTGGAACCGGCGCAGGAAATGGAAAGGGCTGAGCCCGGCCACGGCCGCCAGTTCGTTCAGCGTCAGCCGCCGCGACAGGTTCGCGCGCAGGTAATCGATCACGGGCGCGAAGCGCGGCGCGCCTTCGGCCCGGGCGGGCCGTGCCATCCGCGCGTGGCGGCGGAATTCGGCCAGCAGCGCGTAGAGCGCACTGTCGAAGGCCAGCGGCTCGCGCGCCTGCCACAGGGTATCGAGCAGGGTGGTCACGCGCTGCGCGCCGGCAGCGTCGGCGCCTACCGCGGCGTCGAACCACCAGCGGCTGTCGCCCGTCACGCGCGCCACCACGTCCGGATCCAGATAGGCCATGCGGTAGCGCCAGCCGCCTTCGGTTTCGGCGCGCCCGGTATGCAGTTCGTCGGGATTCATCAGCACCACCGAGCCGGGCGGCGCAAGATGATCCGACCCGCGGTAGCGGAAGCGCTCGACGCCGGATTCGATGGCGCCGAGCCCGTAGGCTTCGTGGGTGTGCGGTTCGAAGGCATGCCGGATGATGTGGGCGCGGTACAGCTCGACGCCCGGCAGGTGCGGCGCCTGCCTGAACTCGGCGCGGTCGCCGGGATGGTCGAACGCCGCCGGCACCCCAGGCATGGCGGGCGCGCCAGAATCCGGCGGAGCGGCGTTGGCGGGATGCATGGACGGAATTTAAGCACGTCCGGCGTCGGCAGGGGCGGGTTGGGCTTGCCGAGGCGTCATGCGTCCGGGCGCATCGCTTCGGCCCGCGCCAGCAGCAGTTCCCGTTCGCGCGCATTGCGCGTCATGCCGGCCGCGCGCTCGAATTCGACGCGGGCCTCCGCCTGGCGGCCGAGCTTGGCCAGCAGGTCGCCGCGCACGCTGGGCAGCCAGTGGTAGTTGGCCAGCGCCGGGTCCTGCGCCAGTGCGTCGGCCAGGTCCAGCCCGGCCTGGGGGCCGAACGCCATGCCGACCGCCACGGCGCGGTTCAGTTCCACCACGGGCGAAGGCTGGGCTTGCGCCAGCGCGTCGTACAGCGCCACGATGCGGGGCCAATCGGTGTCTTCGGGCGCGCGCGCCCGGGCGTGGCAGGCGGCCAGCTCGGCCTGCAGCGCGTACGGGCCGCGCGCGCCGCCCAGCGCGTCCGACCGCGCCAGCGCCGCCAGGCCGCGCCGGATCAGGAGGGAATCCCAGCGGCCGCGGTCCTGGTCCATCAGCAGCACGGGGCGGCCCTGCGCATCGGCGCGGGCATGCAGGCGCGAAGCCTGCAATTCCATCAGCGCCACCAACCCGTGCACCTCGCTTTCCCCTGCGACCAGTTCCGCCAGCACGCGGCCCAGGCGCAGCGCTTCGTCGCACAGCGCGGGGCGGGTCCAGTCATCGCCCGCCGTGGCCGAATAACCTTCATTGAAGATCAGGTAGATGACCTCCAGCACGGAGGCCAGGCGCGGCGCCCGTTCTTCGGCCCGCGGCACTTCGAAGGGCACGCGCGCGGCGCTGAGGCTGCGCTTGGCCCGCACGATGCGCTGCGCGATGGTGGATTCCGACGCCAGGAATGCGCGCGCGATCTCGGCGGTGGACAGCCCGCCCAGCAGGCGCAGCGTCAGGGCGACCCGGGCCTCGGTGGACAGAAGCGGGTGGCAGGCGGTGAACATCAGGCGCAGCAGATCGTCGCCGATGTCGTCCTGGCGCGCGGCGTCCAGGGCCTCGACGAAATCGGGCTCCACGTCGGCCTGCAAGGCCTCCAGCTCGTGGCCGATCTGCTCGTGCTTGCGAGTGTGCAGCGCGTCCAGCCGCAAGCGGTCGCGGGCGCGGTTCTTGGCGGTGGTCATCAGCCATGCTCCCGGGTTGTCCGGCACGCCGGTCTCGGGCCAGCGTTCCAGGGCGGCGACCAGGGCATCCTGCGCCAGTTCTTCGGCCAGCCCGACGTCGCGCACCAGGCGCGCGACGCCGGCGATGACGCTGGCGGCCTCGATCCGCCAGACCGCCTCGATGGCGCGATGCGTGGCCGCCTGCGCCGTCATACGACGGGCACTTCGCCGGGAACCATGTACACCAGTTCCCAGACGTGGCCGTCCAGGTCCTCGAAGCCGTGGGCATACATGAAGCCGTGGTCCTGCGGCTGGCGTGGCGCGGTACCGCCCGCGGTCAGCGCCCGGGCCACCAGGTCGTCCACCTCGGCGCGGTTGTCGCAGGACAGCGCGATCAGTACTTCGGTGGTCTTGGTGGCATCGGCCACGGGCTTGCCGGTAAAGGTCTGGAAGAAGTCCTTCACGAGCAGCATGACGTAGATGTCGTCGCTGACGACCATGCACGCGCCCTGGTCATTGGTGAACTGCGGATTGAACGTGAACCCCAGGCTCTTGAAGAAAGCCTGAGATTTCTGCATGTCGGAGATGGGGAGATTGACGAAGATCTGCTTGGGCATGATGTCTGGTTTCCGTGTGGTTTCTGTTCGTATCCGGCCGTGGGCGGCCGGCGCGTCGAGAGAGGCCGGCCGCTCAGCGGCCATTGACCGATATCTGCCGGAACCGTTCGACCGCCTTGCTTGGCGGAAGATCGTCCAGCTCATACATCTGGCGCACTTCGATCGAGCAGGGCTGGCCGACGAAGGGTTCGGGAAAGCGCAGCGCCCACTGCATCGCTTCTTCGCGCGAGCGCACCTGGATCATGGTGTAGCCGGCAATCAATTCCTTGGTGTCGGCAAAGGGACCGTCCACCACCGAACGCTGACCGTTTTCGTAGCGCACCCGCCAGCCCTTGGACGAAGGCTGCAGGCCGTTGGCATCGAGCAGCACGCCCGCCTTGGCCAGGGCTTCATGGTACGTCGTCATCGCGGCGAACAGGCTTTCTTCCGGCATCACGCCGGCTTCGCTGTCGGGCGTGGCCCGCACGAGGATCATGAATCGCATTCCTGAGTCTCCTTGGTTGGGAAAACGCAGCCCCCATGTTCCGGGGCTTGTACAGGTACGACGAACCGCAACATGCCGAATCGACAGGAAAATGGAAAACCTAGGGTAAGTACCCGATTGGAGGCGGCGTTCGGGCTTTTGGCGGTCCCCGCGGTAAGCAGATTGTTACCAAGGCTCGGGCCTGGTTTCACGGCGCGTTCTTACACTCGCAGCGTCCGTAACTCTGAACACCGATATGAAAATCCTCTGTAGCCTTGCCTTGGTGGCGTCCTTGCTTTCCGGCTGTGCCGTCTATACCCCCAGCGGCGCGGTCATCGTCGATCCGCACGACGGCGGCGGCCGCGGCGGCTTCTGTCCGCCCGGGCAGGCCAAGAAAGGAAACTGCTAATACCCAGGCCGCCGGCCCCGCCGATATGGCGGGCCCCGGGGGCGCGGCGCCTACAGGAAGCAGGGGCCCAGCTCCCGAACCTCCACCGTGGCCCATTGGGCGGCAGGGCACTCCGCCGCAAGCGCCAGCGCTTCTTCGCGCGTCTCGCAGGTCAGGAGGAAGAACCCGCCGATCATTTCCTTGGCCTCGGCATAGGGGCCGTCCACCAGCGAACGCTCGTCGCCCCGGATCCGCAGCCGCACGGCTTCCGACTCCGATTTCAGCGATTCCGCGCGCACCAGCAGCCCGCGCGATTTCAGGTCTTCGGCGTAGTCCACCATTTGCGCATAGGCTGCGCGGCCTTCTTCGGGCGTGCGCTGGGCGCGCTGGCCCACCGGTTCGACGATGAAAAGCAGGTAGGACATGGATCTTCCTGTGCGGACGACGGATCGGACCCGCCAGATTACCGCCGATTCCCGCGTTTTCGCCATCCCTTTCCGGGCACCGGTTCTTCATGCCGCCGGTGCCTGGCTCGCGCGCCGGCCAGCCGCCGGATAACCCTTGAATACTTGCCAAAAGCAATTAATAATATGCCTTAAGCAAGTATTTGGAGAGAGCCATGACGGATCAGGCGCTTTACGACCGTGCCGAGGCGGTGCGGCGGTTCAACCGCTTCTATACGCGGCACATCGGCGTGCTTCATGAGCACCTGCTGGCCAGCGCGTTTTCGCTCACCGAAGTCCGCATCCTCTACGAGCTGGCGCACCGCCTGGCCCTCAGCACGTCCGATCTCTGCCGGGAGTTGAACCTCGATGCGGGCTACGTCAGCCGCGTGATATCGGGCTTCGAGAAGCAGGGCCTGATCGTCAAGACGCGATCGGCGGCGGACGCGCGCGTTGCCGAGCTCGAACTGACCGAAGCCGGGCGGGCCGCGTTTGCGCCGCTTAACGACGCCTCCAGAAACGAAATCATCGCTGTCCTCGAACAACTGCCGGAGCCGGCGCAGAAGCAGCTGGTCGACGCCATGAACGACATCCATAACCTTCTTGGCAGCCCGGCGCCCGCGGGCTATGTGCTGCGCGATCCGCTGCCCGGCGACATGGGCCTCGTGGTGGCCAACCAGGCGGTGGTATATGCCCGGGAATTCGGCTGGAACGCCGAATACGAAGCCCTGGTGGCCGAGATCGTGGCCAAATTCATCCGCGAATTCGACCGGACTTGCGAACGCTGCTGGATCGCCGAGAAAGACGGAAAGATGGCCGGTTCGGTTTTTGTGGTGCGGCAGGATGAGACGACGGCGAAGCTGCGGTTGCTGTACGTCGACGCGGGCGCGCGCGGCCTGGGCATCGGCCGCCGGCTGGTGGAGGAATGCCTGCGGTTCGCGAAGCAGGCGGGCTACACGCGCATGATGCTGTGGACCAACAGCGTGCTGACGGATGCCCGCCGGATCTACGAGAAAGCGGGGTTCCGGTTGATCGAAGAAGAAGCGCATCACAGTTTCGGCCAGGATCTGGTCGGACAGGTCTGGGCCCGCGACTTGTGAGCCCGCGGGAAGCGCCGGCCGGACCGGCGAACAAGCCAGGCTAGCGATGAACGACCTCGCCAAGGCAACCTGCGCCGCCGCGCTGACCGGCATGCTCGTGGGCGCGGCCATGGTTTCCACGCGCATCGTGTCGGCCGATACCACGGCTGAAACGCTCGCGTTCCTGCGCTATGCAATCGGCCTGGCGCTGCTGGCGCCGCCGGTGCTGCGGCGCTGGTCGGTGCCTTTTTCCGCGAAAGACCTGCTTGCGGTGGCGGGCCTGGGGATTTTCCAGTTCGCGATACTGATGCTGCTGTTGAACCATGCGCTTGCGAGTTTGCCCGCGGCGACCTGCGCCTTGGTGTTTTCGACGGTGCCGCTGCTGACGATGTGCCTGGCGATCGGCACGGGGCGGGAGCTGTTCAGCTGGCCCCGGATGGCCGGCGCCGGCGTCGCGATCTTCGGCGTTTCCGTATTGCTGGCGCCATCCGCCGCGCCCGCGGCGCATGACGCCGGCGCCTGGGCGTCGCTGCTGGGGGCGACATTCATCGGCGCGGCATGCAGTCTCCTGTACCGGCCTTATCTCAGGAAGTACCCGGCGCTGTGCGTCAGCGCGTTCGCGATGTTCGTTTCCGTGGTGTTCCTGGCGGGCGTGTGCGCCGCTAGCGGCGCGCCGCTAGTGCCCAGTCTGTCGGCCGTGCAGTGGGCCAATGTTGTCTTTATCGGGCTGTCCAGCGGCCTGGGTTATTTCTGTTTGCTGTGGGCGCTGGGCCGCCTGGACGCCAGCCGCGTGATGGCGTTCCAGGCGCTTGCCCCGGTCACCGCGATGGCCATCGAGCTGCTCGGTGCCTCCTATTCCCTGAGCTGGCGCCTCGTGGGCGCCTTCGTTCTCGTGCTGTCGGGCGTCTGGTTCGGCACGCGCGACCGCCGCGCGGCGCCTGGCGCCAGTGCGTGACGACGGCGCATCCGCCAGCGTTTACGCCGCGCCGCCCGGGGCCTGGATCATCTTCCAGCCATTGCCGGCGGGGTCGCGGAACCCCGCGTCCACGCTGCCGTAGCGGTCCACCGGCTCCTGTGTGAACTCGACGCCGGCGGCTTTCAGCCGGGCGTAGCTTTCCCGGCAATCGGCCACATGAAGGACCAGCGGTGGCATGGCGCCCTTTGCAACCATGGCGAGCAGGGTCTGCGCGGTCGCGTCGTCGTGGACGGGCGGGCCGGGCGCGAACAGGCCGAGCTGGAACGAGGGCTGGTCCGGATGCTGGACCGTCAGCCACCGGTATGGGCCGTTGCGCACGTCCGTGTGGACGGTGAATCCGAGCTTTCCGACATAGAAGGCGAGCGCTTCGTCCTGGTCGCCGACGTACAAGCCCACCACGCTGATTCCTTGGTTCATGTGACCTCCTGGGTTGAAGACCGGACTGTATCGCCAGCCATGCGGCGGCGCTTCTCCAAAACTGCGGTGTTGAGATCCGGGCGCAGCGCGGCCTTCAGGACGCAGGCGGGGATGCCGCCGGGCTGATGCCCCGCGGCCAGCGATTCCCGGCGCATGGCGCCGGGGCTGCGCCCGGTGATGTCGCGAAAGATGCGGCCGAAGGTGCCCAGGCTTTCCCAGCCCGTGGCGAAGGCGATGTCAGTGATGCTGAGGGACGTGTCCCGCAGCAGCGCAATGGCCTGCTCGATGCGCCGCGTGAGCAGATAGCGGTGCGGCGGAATGCCGAAGGCCTGCTTGAACGAGCGGGCGAAATGGGCCTGGGTGACGCCCACGATTGCGGCCAGGCGTTCGACGGGCCAGGCCTCGTGCGAGGCCGCATCCATGCGATCCTTGGCGCGCAGCAGGCGGCGCAGCAGGGCCGGGTCCTGCAATGGGGCCGCGCCGGCCGGCGCGGAGGGCGGGGCTGGCGGCGTGGCGCTGCGGCATTCGCGAGGAGCCATGAGTGTCTAGGGCGCGGACAGGGATCCGCCTAGTGTAGGTCCGAGGGGAAAGCGACTGAAACAGCTTATACACCCCGTATCCCAGGCTGCAGGACTGACACACAGCTGAAGTGCTAAGTTGTCTCCCGATAGTGTGATTAGCGGCCCGGATGCGCAGGCATCGCAGGACCAGCCAGCTACGGGAGAATAATTATGGCCATCACCAAACGATTGATTCAAGTGGTGCTCGCGAGTGTGTTGGCGTTGGGCTTCGGCACGACGGCGCTGGCCGACAAGCAGACCCGCAACACGGTCATCGGCGCCGGGCTGGGCGGCGTGGCCGGCGCGCTGCTGTCGGATGGCGACCCTTGGGCCACCCTGGGCGGCGCCGCGGCGGGCGGGGTGCTGGGGAACGTCATTACGGGCGACGATGGCCGCGGCCATCGTCGCCATTGGGACCGCGATCGCGGGCGCGACCATTCCTATCGCCGTACCGGCTATCGCGGCCACGACAGCTATCGGGGCCACGATCGCGGGAACCGGCGCCACCGCCACTGACCGGGGCGGCCGCTCAGGACCGGGCGGGCGCGGCGGCCGGCGCCGCGCTTTGCGCCGCCTTCTGCGGCGCAGTGATGTCCATGATCAGTTCCACGCGGCGGTTGGCGGCGCGGCCCGACGGGGTGTCGTTGGACTCGAGGGGGCGTGTTTCGGCGTAGCCGACGGCGCGCAGGCGCTGGGGCGCCACGCCATCGCGCACGAGCTCGCGCAGCACGCTGGTGGCGCGGCTGCTGGACAGTTCCCAGTTGGAGGCGAACTGGCGGGTCTGGATAGGCACCGGGTCGCTGTGGCCTTCCACGGAAACCTGGTATTCGTTCTTGCCCAGGATGCCGGCCAGGCGCTTGATGACGTCCAGCCCGGCGGGGCTGAGGGTGGCCTGGCCCGAGGGAAACAGGAGTTCGTTGCTGATGCGGAAGCTGACGGACTGCTCGTTGATGATGACGTCCACCGAGTTGCCGAGATCGGCCAGGCCCAGGGATTCCTTGGAGGGCGCGCGCAGCGGCGGGGCGGCTTCGGCGACAACCTCGCCCTCCTGGGGCGCTTGCGCGCTGGCGACGGCGACGCTGGGCGCCGCGGCCGGCGCGGGCAGCTCGGCCCAGCTGGCGGGGATGGCGACCGCGTCGAATTCGGCGTATTCGCCGTCATACGCGGGCAGGCCGGTGGCGGCCAGCGTGCCCACCAGTTCCACCGGCTGCTCGGCGTTGCCGAAGGGCTGGCCGTGCAGGCGCGTGAGCGCCAGCAGGACGACCAGCAGCGCCAGCAGCAGGGTGATGAGGTCAAGGTAGCTCAGCAGCCAGTTCTCGGAATCCTGCTCGACGGATTCCTCGACGTGCCAGCGGGCGTGGCGGTCCTGGCGGCCGCTCTTGTCCTGGCGCCAGCCGCTGTCGGCGGATGCTTTCTGGGCGCGCAGCTGGGCCTGGCGGGCCTGCTCTATCCGCTCGGCCAGGGTGGGGGAAATCAGGCTCATTGGCGCGCGGCGGCGGGGCGGGCGATGGAGACGGGCTTGGCGGCGGGCTTGGCCTGGCCTTCGGCCTTGGCCGGCGCGCCCTTCGGCTTGGCGGCGACGCCGCCGTCGTAGATTTCGTCTTCGACGTGCATCACGAAGGAATTCAGGGTTTCACGCACGACGGCGGGGCCGCGTTTCTCGCACATCATGGCGATACCTTGCAGCACCATGTTCATGGACTCGACCCGCTTTGCGGTACGGCGTTCCAGCTTCAGGGCGATCGGCTTGCAGATCAGGTTCGCCAGCAGGATGCCGTAGAAGGTGGTCATCAGGCCGATGGCCAGTTGCTGCCCGATGGTCTGGATGCTGCCGTCGCCCAGCACCGACATCAGGTTGATCAGCCCGACCAGGGTGCCCAGCATGCCGAAGGCGGGCGCGAAGGTGGCCATGACGCGGAACATCTGGGCTTCGGCCTGTTCGCGGGCGCGCAGGCGCGCCACGCGCCATTGCAGCAGTTCGATGATCTGGTCTTCGGGCGTGTTGTCGATGATCAACTGCACGCCTGTGCGCAGGAAGGGGTTGGAAACCTTCTTGAGCTCCTCTTCGACCTTGCGGACATCGGTGTTCATCCACAGCTGGGCCATCGCGGCCAGTTCTTCGATGTCGCGCTGCTGGTCGTGCTGGTCGTTGCGGAAGACGGTGCGTACCAGCTTGAAGATGCGTATCACCTCCGATAGGGGGTAGGCGATGAACAGGGCGGCGCAGGTGCCGCCCAGCACGATGGCCAGGCCTGGCAGGTTGATGTAGAGGCCGGGGTCGGTGGCGGCCAGCGCCACGACGATGACCACGGTGAGCAGGCCGACGGCGGCGCCGATGACGGTAGACGGATTCATGGATCTTGCCCGATAACGAAGGCATCCCCGTGTGCGGAATGCCGGATTTTCGGGAATTCTAGCCAGGACCGGCGCCGCTCAATCGGCCGGAAAGCGGGGCGAAAAGGGCGGTAAGCGCCGGCTTGCCCCGGACAGACGGACAGGATCCGGCGGCGGATAAAACGGGGCCGGGTCAGGCGGAGGCGGGCGGGCGCGGATGGCGGGCGATCCACTCTTCGCGGGTGATCTCCCAGATCTCGGTGGGCAGGCGCCCGCTGACGTAGCCGCGTTCCTCCGTGCCGACCAAGCGCATCCCGCCGCGCCGGGAAATATTGCGCGAGGCGGTGTTGGCAACGGCCTTGGGGGCGCGCAGCACGGGTTTGCCCAGCACCTCGAACCAGTAGGCGGTGGCGGCCTCGCTGGCCTCGGTCATGTAGCCCTTGCCATGGTGGGCGGGGTCCAGCCAGAAGCCGCGGTTGTTTCCGGTGTCGTCGTCCATCAGGCTGACGATGCCGATCAGGACGTCCGGCTCCGCCCGCGTGCGGATGGACCAGTGCCACTGCGTGCCCTGGCGCATGGCGGGAATCGCTACCTGTTCAAGATAGACGCGGGCGCCGTCCGGCGGATAGGGCCAGGGCACCTGATCGGCCAGGAAACGCACCACTTCCCACTGCGGAAAGACGCGCTGGATGGCGTCCGCGTCCTGGATGGCCAGGGGCGGAAGGAGGAGGCGGCCGGTGGCGAGCGCGGGCGGTAAATGGCCGTCGGACATAGGGAGCGGGGCGGTGGCGCCGTGGTGGATCGACGGATATGTATATCATGGGCGACATATGGCGGCGTCTCGCCCGGCGGCCGCCTCTGAACCGGAGCAAAACATGAACAACCCCAACGAAAGCGTCAGCATGGCGCTTTTCTGCGATTTCGAGAACGTGGCGCTGGGCGTGCGCGACACGAAATTCAACAAATTCGACATCCGGCCCGTGCTGGAGCGCCTGCTGCTCAAGGGCAGCATCGTCGTCAAGAAAGCCTATTGCGACTGGGAGCGCTACAAGGAATTCAAGGCCCCCATGCACGAGGCCAATTTCGAGCTGATCGAGATCCCGCACGTGCGCCAATCGGGCAAGAATTCGGCGGACATCCGCCTGGTCGTGGACGCGCTGGACTTCTGCTACACCAAGTCCCACGTCAACACGTTCGTGATCATCAGCGGCGATTCCGATTTTTCGCCGCTGGTGTCCAAGCTGCGCGAGAACAACAAGAAGGTGATCGGGGTGGGCGTGAAGCAATCCACCTCGGACCTGTTGATCGCCAATTGCGACGAATTCATTTTCTACGACGACCTGGCGCGCGAGGGCCAGCGCAACGCCGAGGCCCGGCGCGATAACCGCGGCGCCGGCGGCGCGGCCGGTGGCCAGCGCCGCACCCCCGAAGAGGAGCGCCGGCGCAAGGAAGAGCAAGAGGCCCGCAAGACCCAGGCGGTCGAGATGGTGGTCGAGACCTTCGAAGCGCTGGTGGCCGAACGCGGCGACAGCGGCAAGATCTGGGCTTCGGCGCTGAAGGACGCGCTCAAGCGCCGCCGGCCGGATTTCAACGAGTCCTACTACGGTTTCCGCGCCTTCGGGAACCTGCTGGACGAAGCGCAATCGCGCGGCCTGCTGGAAGTGGGGCGCGAAGAGAACGCGGGCACCTATGTGTATCGGGACAGCACGGGCAGCGCGCCGCCCGTGAACCGGGCCGCTGGCAATGGCGGCTCCCGTCCTGCGCCGGCCCGTTCGCCGGCACCCGAGGCTGACGAGGCGCAGGAGGCGGGCGCGGCCCAGGAAGAATCCCGTTCCCGCTCCGCCCGCAAGTCGCGCGGCGGCCGCAAGCAGGGCGGCGCGGACAGGGCACCAGGCCAGTCCGCCGAGCAGGCCGCGGGCAAGGAAACCGCCGCTACGGTGCCGGATGCGCCGTCCGAATCGCCGGCCGCCACGCCGGTTCCCGTGCAAGCGCCCGCTGCCGTGGCCTCCCAGGACGACAGGGACGCCGAAGCTGCCCGGGAGCTTGCCAAGGAAGCCGCCGCGCTTGAAGCGATGCGGGCAGACGCCCTGGCGCGGGCGCAAGCGCCCAAGCCCGCGCAGGTGTCGCGCCTTCCGCCCATGCCCAAGCCCTTGCCGCAGGCTCGCCAGCCCTTGCCCGCGGTGAATCTTGCCGAATGGACCTTTGCCGAGCCCACAGCGGAAACGCGCCGCGAGCCTGCCGGCAAGGCCAAGGCGGCAGACCCGTTCGAAGGCGGCGTGGCAAGGGCCGGCGACAAGCCCGAGGCCAGCCAGCCCGCGGAGGACAAGCCCGCCGCGAAGCGCAGCACGGCCCGCAGCCGCACCGCCGCCAAGACGGCAGCAAGCAAGACGGCTGCCACCAAGGCCGCCGCGGCCAAGACGGCGGCCCCCGCCGAGCCCGCCGCCACGCCTGAGCCGCAAGCCAAGGCCGCCGCGGAGGCTCCCGCCAAGCCCGCCCGCAAGACCGCGGCCCGCCGCCCGAAGAAGGCGGCCGCCGAATCCTGAGCGCGCCCGTAACGCCGGGTAGGGCCGTCGATCGGCTCAGGGGCGTACCGGCCCTTCCTGATCCGCCGAGGCGCCGTAGCGACCCGGCGTGGTGCCCAGCTCGCGCTTGAACATGGCGATGAAGGCGCTGACGTTGTCGTAGCCCAGCTCCAGCGCCACGGCGGTCACGGCGGCGCCGCCCGCCAGCATTTCCTGCGCCCGCATCAGGCGGGCGCGCTGCCGCCAGGCCCCCACCGTCAATCCGGTTTCCGCAAGGTAGCGGCGCGCCAGCGTGCGCGGCGCCATGCCGATGGCGCCAGCCCAATCTTCCAGCGACCGGGTGTCCGAAGGCTGGTCCGACAGCGCGATCGCCAGGCGCTGCAGCCGGGGTTCCCGGGGCAGCAGCAGGGCTGCGCCGGCGCGCGGCAGGGTGCGGATCTCATCCCGGATCAACTCCACGATGCGGCGGCCCGAAGGGCCGGACGATTCGGCCGCGCCCTCGTGCCAGCCCGCGGCGCGCTCGACGGCCGCCAGCAGCAGGGCCGAAGCCTGCAGCACGCAAGGCGCTTGCGGCAGGCCGGCGCAGGCGGAGGGGCTGAGGTACGCGCTGTAGCCCGCATAGGGGCCATGGGAGCGCAGCCCATGCGGCTGGCCGGGAGGAATCCATACCGCCTGCTGCGCGGGCACCACCCATTGGCTTTCGCCGGCATAGACGGTCAGCAGGCCCTGATAGGCGCCCAGCAACTGGCCGCGCGCATGCTGGTGCGTGGCGGTGTGCCGCAGCGCGCCGTCGTGGCGGCTGACGGCGATCAGGCGTGGGCCCCCGCGCGACCGGGCGCGCCCAGGATCCAGCAATGGGCGCGAAAGGGCGGAAGTAGGCATTGGCAAAAATACCGTATTGATTGACCGGAATAACGCAGACTAGCCAGGGTGGCGGGTCTATCGTAACGCCTGTATCGGAACAGCGGGAGCAATCATGCGGGCACAGGACGTTCTGCCGGATGGCAGGGATCAAGGCGATTTCAATGGCGTGAAGGTGCGCAAGGGCACGGTCGGGGCATTCCTGGCCAACGCGCGCGTCTGCATCGATCCGGAAGCCCCGGCAAGCGCCGTAGCCGCCGCCAGGCGCGATATCCAAGAGGCCTTGCCCGCGCTGCGCGCGCTGGGCCTGTTCGAAGTGCTGGAGGTGCGCGATCCGGCATTGCGGGCGTGGCTGGGGGCGCAGGACGCGGGCGGCGCGTGATGCCGTGTTCTATCATCCCGGCTTTGGATCCGGGATTCGGGCATGCAATACGTTCTGGTCAGCTCCTGTCTGTTGGGCAAGCCCGTGCGCTACGACGGGCGCGGCGTTTCCCATGACAACACGGTCCTGGCGCGCTGGCTGGAGGAAGGCCGGGTGGTGTCCGTCTGCCCGGAAATGGCGGGCGGCCTGCCGGTGCCCCGGCCGCCCGCCGAGATCGAGCCGGACGCCGATGCGGCCGCCGTGCTGGCCGGCCGCGCTCGCGTCATGGCGGCGTCCGGAGAGGACGTGACGGCCCCGTTCGTGCGGGGCGCCCAGGAGGCGCTGGCCGCCGCGCGCCGGCATGGAATCCGCATGGCGGTACTGAAAGAAGGCAGCCCGTCCTGCGGCAGCGGCTATGTCTACGATGGCCATTTCGCCGGCCGCAAACAGCCCGGCATGGGCGTGACGGCCGAACTGCTGGGCCGGGAGGGTGTGCGCGTATTCAGCGAAAAGCAGTGGCCCGAGGCCCAGGCCTGGCTGGCCGGCCTGGAGGCGGACGATGGCGGCTAGCGTGGCGGCGTGGCTGGCGCTGCTGGCCGTGGCGGGCGGCGCGGCCCTGGCATGGAAGATGGCGGGGCGCGCCGGGCGCAGCTGGCTGCTGCGGGCGGCCGGCGGGGTCTGCATGGGCCTGTCCGGGCTGAGCTTCTATGCCTGGTACGCGCAATACCTGAAATGGGATTTCAATGAACTGGGCCGCTACTACGATCCGGTCGACCAAGTGGTCTATACCGACTCGGGATTCGTCTGGATCCTGCCGGCCGGCGCCTTGCTGATCGCGGGCCTGCTGTGCCTCTGGCGGGCAGGGCGGCGCTGATCCGCCAGCCCGCCGCCGCGTCTATTCGCTGCCGATTTTGGCTTCCTTCACGATCTTGCCGTTGTCCGCGTATTCCTTTTGCACCTGGGCCGCGAACTGTTCCATGGTGCCCGGCGACATGATGTTCAGCGCGTCGGTCAGCGGCTTGCTGATGTCCGGCATCGCGGCGATCTTGTTGATCAGGCCGTTCATGCGCGCGCGGAACTCCGGGCTGGTGCTGGCCGGGGCGAAGAACCCGAAGGTGGACGTCATATTGGCCATGGGGTAGCCCAGTTCGGCCAGGGTGGGGGTGTCCGGCCGGGCCGGCAGCCGCACGGGCGAGCCCACCGCCAGCAGCTTCAGCTTGCCTTCGTCGATCAGCGCGTTGATCGGGCCGGAGGCGTTGACCAGCATCAGCGTGAACTGGCCGCCCAGCGCGTCGGGCACCATTTGCGCCATGCCCTTGTACGGCACGTGGGCGATGCGCACGCCGGCCTGGCCGTTGATCTGTTCGAGCATCAGATGGCCCAGCGAACCGACGCCGGCCGTCGCCAGCGACAGGCCGTCGGGGTCGGCCTTGGCCTGGGAAAGCATGTCCTTGAACGTCTTGCCCGTGAACTTCGGGCCGCCCACCAGATAGACCGGCGAATACATGACGGCGGCCACGGGCGCCAGGTCCTTCAGCGGGTCGTACAGGGTCTTCATCACATGCGGCGACAAAGTCACGGGGCTGACGGCGGTGAAGCCCAGCGTGTTTTCGTCATGGGCGCGGGCTACGGCGTTCATGCCGATCATGCCGCCCGCGCCGCCACGATTCTCCACCACGACGGGCTTGCCCAGTTCTGCCGCCAGCTTCTGGGCGAACGCGCGGGCGGTGTTGTCGACGATGCCGCCGGCGCCGTAGGGCACCACGATGGTCATGGACTGGCCCTTGGCGTCGGTCTGGGCGTGTGCGGCGCCAGAGAGCGCGCAGGCCGCGCCGAGCGCGCATAGCCCGGCGATCCGCTTGAAATTCAACATGCTTTCTTTCCCCTTGATGCCCGGCGGTCTACGCCTGGGCGCAATGACGGCCGTCCAACGCGACGCGCCGGCATGCAGTTTGTGCATGCCGGCGCGCAGAGACAACCGGGTATACCCGCAGAGAAGGACACGGGGATGCAGCGATAGGGGCCTTTGCATCAAAGCGGCCTCCTCGAACCGCCGCGCAGCGGATCCGGCTCCGCCGGTCCGCCAGCGCCGCCCCCTGTGGGGGGCCGCGTAGCGGGTAGGGGGAGAGCCTACCTCTTCATGCAGGAATCCAGCATGCGGTTGTAGGTGTCCACCGTGACCTGGGTGGTCCATTGCGTCGGGGTGGCCGGGTCATAGCCGCTCTGGTTCATGGCCCAGCGCCGGCAGTCCGTGCTGGCGCCGGCCTGCGCCGCATCGATGGGCGGCGCGGATTCGTATTGCTGCGCCGGCGCGTACTGCGGCTGCGCGGACGCGTAGGCGGGCGGCGGCTCATACAGAGGCGCGTCATAGACGGGGGAGGCATACACGGGCGGGCTGGTGTAGCCCACGCCGGGCGCGTAGACGCCCGCCTGCGCGTAGGACGGGCCGGAGTCCGCCGCAAGCATCAGGCCGACCGCGGCCAGCGCGAACGCGCCGCCTATCCACCAGCCGCTGGAACTGCTGCTGCCGCTGTGGTGATGGTGATACCCGCCGCCATGGCCGCCGCCCCAATAACCGCCATGTCTGCCGCCCGCGATCGCGGGCGCGCTGGCCACCGCCAGAGCCAGCGCCGCGATGGCCGCCCGGCTCGAAAACCGCTTCATGATTCCGCTCCTTGTGCGCCCGGGCGGGCGCGTTGCGCTGCCCGGGGCGATACCGTTACTTTACCGCCGCCCCCGGCGCGACAACCTGTCTCAAGCGCTACCGGGATTTCAACCCGTTTCAGGACTTGCGGCGCGGAGCCTGCGGCAGTTGCTCGTTGTTGCACGGACGGGACTTGCCGGCCTGCAACTGGATCCGCGCCTCGTCGTCGAAACCCGAGGGTTCGCGGTTCAGGGTTGCGTACGTTTCGTAACCCTCTTTCTCCACGCACCAGTTCCAGAAATAGACCTGGGATCCATGCAGCATCATGGATTCCGCGCGCCATTCGCGGATCGCCTGGAAAGTGGCTACGCCATCGGATCCGCTGCGCGCTTCATTGCGGAAACGCTCCCGGCCATAGGGATAGGAACTGCTGATCAGGACGACCCGGGCATCCGCCACGGGCTGCGAGCCTGGGTCCAGCACGGTGATGCGCGCATCGGGCTGCATCGTCTTGTAGACGGGGTAGGGCACGCAACCGGAACCGAGGACGGCAAGGGGGATCGCAAGGGCGGCGGGCCAAACGCGCAACATCAAGGTCATCGACGGAAAGTATCGCTTCTGAAGGAGTGGCTAAAAGTGCTGAACGGTAGTATTTTCTCGCGATGATTACGGCCCCGCCCCCCACTTCATCGCAAGACAAGCGTCTCACTAAAGGTGAACGCACCCGCTTGCAACTCCTGGAGGTCGCCGCTGCGGAGTTCGCCGAACGCGGATTCCAGCATACCCGGATCAGCGACATCGTCGCCCGCGCCGGCGTGACCCAACCCGTCTTTTATCAGTATTTCACCAGCAAGCAAGCCGCCTACGATGAACTGGTGGGCATGTTCGCCCAGCGCCTGCGCCACGCCGTCGGCCAGGCGCGCCTGCCGGCCGGGCTGGCCGGGGCAGAACTGGCCGGCCGCATCCGCCGGGGCGTGAACGGCCTCTTGAGCATCCTGCAGGAAGATCCCAACCTCACCCGCATCGGTTTCTTCCAGGTCGCCGCCGCGGAGGCCTTGAAGGACGAGCTGGTGGCGATGATCGCCGACAACGTGCGGGCGGAACAGCAGGCGGGCCTATTCAGGTCGGAGGTCCGCGCCGATTGGTTCGCGCAATCGCTGATGGGCGCCATCGAGCGCTTCACCCGGCAAGCCCCCGACGCGGAGCAGCGCGAGGCCCAGGCGGATTTCATCACAGACCTTTTTCTCGACGGCATGCGAATACGGCAGCCGCCCGGATCAGCCTCCTAGCCGGAGGCTTTTTTTTGGGGTTCGTTCCTGTTTCTTAGGCCTTATCAAGGCATTCATCACTCCCTGATACGTTCAGCGCGCCAGCGCGGGCGTGCCGCCTGCGCCCAAGTCCCAGTACAGCCCTGTCATCAGGCTCAGCGCCTGGCGCAGCAGTTCCGGCGGCAGGTGTTCGTTCGGGGCATGTTGGGAGCAGCCGGGGTAGGAGTGCGGCACCCAGATCGTGCGCAGTCCCAGCACGTCCGTGAAGATGTCGTTGGGCAGCGATCCGCCCAGGTTCGGCAACACGGCTGCCTTGGCGCCCGAGGTGCGTTCCAGCGATTCGACCGCCCAGCGCACCCACGCGTCTTCGGGGTCGATGCGCGTGGCGCGGAACATGCTTTCGCGCGTGAGGGTGATCTTGACCATGGGGAAGCCCTGGCGGTCCAGGTGGCGACGTAGGGCGGGAATGAGTCCGTCCGGATCGACGCCCACCACGAAACGCAGCTGGCAGCGCGCCCAGGCCTTGGGGGGAATGGCGTTGACGGGGGTGTCGGGGTTGCCGGTCTTGTAGGCCAGGACCTCGAACGAACACCAGCCGAATACGCGTTCCGCGGGCGACAGCCCGGGTTCGCCCCAGCCGGGTTCGATTTCGGGCCCGTCCGCGCCGCCGTCTACCTGGCAATCGGCCAGGGCGCGCCGCACCGCGGCGGGCAATTCCGCGGGCACCCATTCCGGGACGCGGATCTGGCCCGTGGGCGACACCAGCGTGGAGATCGCGTGGGCCAGCTGGATACCCGGGTTGGAGATCAGGCCGCCCCAGTTGCCGGAATGGTGGCCGCCGGCGCGGGCGTCGATGCTCAGGTCGAAGTTCAGGCTGCCGCGCGCGCCCAGGAAGACGGTGGGGCGTTGCGCGCTCAGGCGCGGCCCGTCCGAAGCGATGAGCAGGTCGGCCGAGAGCAGGGCGCGGTGTTCATCGCACAGCTCGCGCAGGCCCATGGAGCCGGTTTCCTCGCCCATTTCGATCAGGTATTTGGCGTTGAACCCCAGCTTGCCGCGCGTTTCCAGCACCAGCCGCAAGGCTTCCATATTGATGGTGTGCTGGCCCTTGTTGTCGGCAATGCCGCGGCCGTACCAGCGGCCTTCCGATTCGGTCAGCGCCCAGGGCGATAGGCCTTCCTTCCATTCGCGCTCCAGCCCCCGGATGACGTCGCCGTGGCCGTAGCCCAGCACGGTGGGCAAGGCCGGGTCCTCGATGCGTTCGGCATACAGGAAGGGCGCCAGCGCTTTCGGGTGGGTCAGCGTCCGGCACTTGAAACCCAGGGCTTCGAAGGCCGGGCGGATCTCGGATTCCAGATAGTCGGCCAGGACCGCGGCGCGGTCGGGGTTCTGGCTTTCGGTGGGCATCGCCAGGCGGCGCGCCAGCAGGGAGCGGAAGGCGCCGGAATCGAAACACTGTTCCGCCTGGGAGATGGCATGTGCGCGGGTCATGATGGGTTGGCTCCGGTCGGGGAAGAGGGGGGAAGGGGATAGAGGTGGCAGGCCACCAGGGTGTGTTCGCGATCGGCCAGCGCCGGGCGCTCCGTCTTGCACTGGGCCATGGCGTGCTGGCAGCGCGGATGGAACGGACAGCCGGGGGGCGGGCGCAGCGGATCCGGAAACGACAGGCCGAGACCCATGTCCGGAATGCCCAGGCCGGGCTCGGGCGTCAGCACCGACGCCAGCAGCGCCTGCGTGTAGGGGTGGCGGGGATCGTGGAAGAGCTGCGCGGTGGCGGCGGATTCCACGACCCTGCCCAGGTACATCACCGCCACGTGGGTGGCGATATGCTCCACCACCGCCAGGTTGTGGCTGATGAAGACGTAGGTCAGGTTGAATTCGCGCCGCAGGTCCATGAGCAGGTTCATGATCTGCGCCTGCACCGATACGTCCAGCGCGGAAGTGGGCTCGTCGCAGATGACGATCTCGGGATGCATCACCAGCGCCCGCGCGATGGCCACGCGCTGGCGCTGCCCGCCGGACAGCTGGCCCGGCGTGTTGTGGGCCAGCCGCGGCGGCAGCCCCACGCGTTCGAGCATCTCGATGGCTTTGTGCTGCCTGGGATTGTCGATGCCGTGCACTTCCAGGGGCAGGGAGACGATCGACGCGATCGAGCGCCGCGGGTTCAGCGAGGAATACGGGTCCTGGAAAATCGGCTGCACGCGGCGGGCAAGCGCGCGCCGGTCCAGGCTGCGAATGTCCTGGCCGTCCAGCCGCACCGCGCCGTCGGTCGGGGGCGTCAGGCCCAGCAGCATGCGAGCCAGCGTGGACTTTCCGCAGCCCGATTCGCCGACGATGCCGAGCACCGCGCCGCGTTCCACCGCCAGGTCTACGCCATTGACGGCATGCAGGGTGCTGCGCGGCCGGAACATGCCCGAGCGGATCGAGAACTGCCGGCTGACGGCGTCGGCTTGCAGCAGGGGGCGCGTCGGGCTCATGCCAGGACTCCTTCCGGATGGAGAATGCAGCGCCAGCGCTGTCCGGTGCCGGCGCCGTGCACGGGCACGGTCTCGCGGCAGCGCGCCTGCGCGTGCGGGCAGCGGTCACGGAAGGCGCAGCCTTGCAGATCGCCCACCAGCGCGGGCACGACGCCGGGAATCGTGCCCAACGCTGCGCCGGGCGGCGTCCGGCCAGGCACCGGAATACAGCCCAGCAGCCCCTGCGTGTAGGGGTGGCGGGGCGTGGCGAAGAGTTCCGCCACCGGTCCTTCCTCGACGATCTGGCCCGCATACATCACCGCCACCTGCCGCGCGATGCGCGCGACCACGCCCAGGTCATGGGTGATCAGCACCATGGCGATGCCGAGCTCGGCCTGCAGGTCGGCCAGCAGCCGCAGGATCTGCGCCTGGATGGTGACGTCCAGCGCGGTGCTGGGCTCGTCGGCGATCAGCAGCTCGGGCCCGCACATGAGCGCCATCGCGATCATCACGCGCTGGCGCAGCCCGCCCGACAGCTGGTGCGGATACTGGGCCAGCCGCTGCCCCGCCGAGGCGATGCCGACTTTTTCCAGCAGCTCCACGGCCCGGTCGCGCGCCTGCTGCGCGCTTGCCTTGCAGTGGTGGATGTAGTGTTCGGTCAGTTGTTCGCCGATGGCGTAGGCGGGGTTCAGGGCCGTCATGGGCTCCTGGAAGATCATGGCCATCTTGCTGCCGCGCAGGGCATTGACGCGTCGCCCGCGTGCGGCGGACAGGTCTTCTCCCAGCACCGCCAGCCGGCGCGTGCGGCGCTGCGCGGCCTTGGGCAGCAGGCCCATGATGGCCAGCGAGGTCATGGACTTGCCGCAGCCCGATTCCCCGACGAGGCACAGCGTTTCGCCGCGCCGGACCTGGAAGGACACGTCGCGCACCGCGTGCAGGGGGCCGCGCGGCGTGGCGATGTCGACAGTGAGGCCCTGCACGTCCAGGACGATGTCGTTGTCGGCCATGGTCAGGCCCTCTCTTCAGGCGTCAGGAGTTGATGGAGCCCATCGCCCGCCAGGTTGATGGCGAAGATCAGCAGGGCCAGCGCGGACCCGGGAATGGCGATCAGCCAGAATGAGAAGAACATGTACGCCTTGGCCTCCGAGATCATCAGGCCCCAGGACGGCAGCGGGGGCTGCACGCCCAGCCCCAGGAAGGACAGCGACGCCTCCAGCAGGATGGCGCTGGCCGCTTCCAGCGTGGCGATCACGATCAACTGCGGCACCACGTTGGGCAGCACCTCGCCCCAGACGATGCGCCAGGTGGAGGCGCCGGCCGCCTGCGCCGCGGCCACGTATTCCAGCGAACGCACCTGCTGGGTGGCGCTGCGCATGACGACCGCATAGCGGTCCCACTTGAGCAGCCCCAGCACCAGGATGACGACCCAGAGCGAGCCGCCCACGATGGCCACCGTGGCCAGCGCCACCAGGATCACGGGCATCGACAGGCGCGTGGTAACCAGGAAGGAGACGGCCATGTCGATCTTGCCGCCGAAGTAGCCGGCCGCCATGCCCATGGCCGTGCCGATCAGGCCGGAGATCAGCGCCACACTGACGCCGATCAGCAGCGAGATGCGGGCGCCGTAGAACAGGCGCGACAGATAGTCGCGGCCCAGCTGGTCGGTGCCCAGCGGATGCAGCCAGGTTCCCTTGGCGTACCAGACGGGCGGCGCGGTGCGGTACGCCAGGTCCTGGAAGTAGGGGTCATGCGGCGAGATCCAGGGCGCGAACAGCGCCACCAGCACGATGGCGAGCAGGATGCCGCCGCCGGCCAGCAGCGCTTTGTTACGCCGCAGGCGCCGCCAGCGCAGGGCGGAGGCGGAGATTTCCAGCGGCGCCTGCGAGGGCGTGCCGGGCACGGGCGGGGTGAGGGTGGGCGTGGTCATGTCAGGACACCCGGATGCGAGGATCGAGCCACGCGTTGGCGATATCGGAGGCGAGGGTCAGGAGCACGTAGAGCACCGACAGCAGCAGCACGATCAGCTGCATCACGGGGTAGTCCTTGTAGGTGATGCTCTGGTAGGCCAGGTAGCCCAGGCCGTCCAGCGCGAAGATGGTCTCGATGACGACCGAGCCGCCCAGCAGATAGCCCAGCTGCACGGCCGCCAGCGCCACCACCGGCACGATGGCGTTACGCAACGCGTGCTTGAAGACGACCTTGCGCGCCGGCAGGCCCTTGGCCCGGGCGGTGCGGATGTAGTCGGCCGCCAGCACCTCGATCATGCCCGCGCGGATCAGCCGCATGAAGGCGGGCGCTACGTAGTAGCCCAGCGCGATCGCCGGCATCACGAAATGCTGCCAAGTGCCGCTGCCCGATACCGGCAGCAGGCGCAGCGAGATCGAGAACAGCATGATCAGGATCAGCGCGAAGAAGAAGTTGGGCAGGGCCTGCCCCAGCACCGCGATGGCCAGGCAGATGCGGTCGATCAGGCTGCCCTTGTACAGCGCGGCCAGCACGCCCAGCGGAATGGAGATCAGCAGCGCGAAGCCCAGGGCGGCCAGGCCCAGCATCAGCGTGGTCGTGAGCTTGGACAGGATCAGCGGCCCGGCTTCGGTCTTGAAATACACCGAGGTGCCGAAATCACCCTGCAGGATATGCCAGAGCCAGTCGGCGTATTGCACCGCCAGCGGCCGGTCCAGGCCGTAGGTCTTGCGGATCATTTCGATATCGGCCTGCCGCGCGCCTTCGCCGGCCAGGGCCAGCGCCGGGTCGCCCGAAAGGTGCAGCAGCAGGAACGCCAGGATCGAGACGGTCAGCGCCACCAGCACCGCCAGGCCCAGGCGCCTGATCGTGAAGTAAAGCATAGGACTTCCTCTCCGTTGCGCTGCGCCGGGCCGGCGCGCGGCCGGCCCGGCGCAGCCTGCGCCTTACTTCCAGCTCATGTCCCAGAAGCGCACAAGTTCGTCCGAGTAGGGCTTGAAGTTCACGTCCTTGGTGGCGACGTAATAGGCCGGCAGTGTCCACAGGGGCACCGCGTAGGCCTTCTGCGCGATCAGGTCCAGCGCCTGCTTGTAGGCGGCCTTGCGCGCGCCGCTTTCGATCGTGTGGTCGCCCTTGTTGAGCAGGTCCCGCACTTGCGGGTCGCGGGTGATGTCGTCGTTGCCGAAGGCGAAATACACCGGCGTGGAGGCGGACACGTCGTTCACCAGGTTCGAGCCCCAGGTCTGGTGCGTGAGCGAGGCCTTGTTGGCGCGGATCATGTCGCGCATGGCCGCGTACTGCAGGAAGTTCAGCTTGGCGCGGATGCCGACCGCCTGCAGGTAGTTGATGATGGCTTCGGTCTGGTTGCGCTCGCGGTAGGCCACGATGTCGATGTCGAAGCCGTTCGGGTAGCCGGCCTCGGCCAGCAGCTTCTTCGCCTGCGCCGGGTCGTACTTGTAGACGGGGGCGCCTTCCTGGGTGCAGCCCACCTGCGACGGCGTGCAGATGGTGTTGATGAGGCCGCCGCCTTCGCCCACGATGTTCTTGAGCATGGACTCGCGGTCGATCGCGTGGATGATGGCGCGGCGCACGCGTTCGTCCTTGAGCTGCGGCGCGGGCGTGCCTTCCAGGATGTTCATCTGCATGAAGACGATGCGCATCGTGTTGCCCGTGACCATCTGCAGCGAGGGCATCGCGCCGAGCTGTTCGGCCTGGTCCTTGGGCACGCTCATGATCAGGTCTTCGCCGCCCGAGATGACCTCGGCCATCTGCGTCTGGCGGTCGGGGATGAAGCGGATGACGACCTTGCCGATCTTGGGCTGCGCCTTGGGCGAATCCTTGAAGTAATCGGCGTTGCGTTCCAGCGTGATGGATTTGCCGGGCTGGTAATCCACGACCTTGTACGGGCCCGAGCCCACCGGCTTGGCGTTCATGCCCTTGGGGCCGACCTCCTTGTAGTACTTGGCGGGATGGATGGCAGCGGTGGTGGACAGGTATTCCTTGGCGCCGGGGAAGGGCTCCTTGGTGGTCAAGCGGACCTTGTACTTGTCGATCTTCTCGACCTTGTCGATCCAGGCCACGTTCTGCTGCGTCACGGCCTTGTTCTTGGGATCCGCGACGTAGTTCAGCGTGTACACCACCGAGTCGGCGTCGAATTCCTCGCCGTTGTGGAATTTGACGCCCTGGCGCAGCTCGAACTCCATGGTCTTGTCGTCGATCTGCTTCCAGCTCTTGGCGAGCTGCCCCTTGTACTCATTGGTGACCGGGTCGCGGTAGAGCAAGGTGTCCCAGACGTTGGCGGCGATGATGACGCCGATCCGCACGTTGTTGTAGTAGGGGTCCACGCTTTCGGGCGCCTGGTCGTAGGCCATGCGCAGCGTGTCGTCCTTTTTGCCGGCCAGGGCCGGCTGGGACGCCACGGCGGCGCAGGTCAGCACGGCGGCGGCCAAGACTTTCAGCGGGGGGAAGCGGCGGAGGAAAGGCGGGGATGATACGGGGGGGACGCGGCAATCGGCCATGGCGAGGCTCCTGTGGAAGTCACTGCACGTACTGCGTATCTACTGCGTATCCGTCGGGCGGGTAAGGGGTGTCAGTCTGAATCGGAGGGCGGGGCGAGCGCGTGGCTCAGGGTCTTGAGCGCGGCGTCGCACTTGCGCTGCAAATGCTGGCGCATGATGCCGGCCAGCCTGTCGGCGTCGCGCGCCTCCAGGGCCTCGGCCATTTCGATGTGCTCGCGCATCGCCAGATCCCATTTCTGGCGGTTCTCGTTCGACACGAACCGCAGGTTCTGGATCCGCGCGTTCTGGGCGTCGTACAGCTGCTTGAGCAGGCTGTTGTGCGAGGCCAGGCTGATGCGTTCGTGGATCTCGCGGTTGGTCTGGAAGTAGGTGGGCAGGTCGCGGCGCGCGTGGCTGGCCATCATTTCGTAGGTAAGCGCCCGGATCTCGGCGATCTCCTGGTCCGTGGCCCGTTCGCAGGCCAGCCGGCAGGACATGGCTTCCAGGCCGCCGATGACCTCGAAGGCCTCGCGGATGTTGGCCTCGGACAGCGCCACCACCTGAGCGCCCCGGTTCGGCTCGATCTGCACCAGGCCTTCGGCGGCCAGCAGGCGGAACGCTTCGCGCAAGGGCGTGCGGGACACCCCCAGTAGGTCGCAGAGCGCGCGTTCGTTCAGCCGCGAGCCGGGCGGGAATTCCCCCTGGATGATGTGCTCGCGCAATTGCCCGGCCACCGTGGCCGGCAGCGTGCGGCTGCCGCCGGCGCGGGCCTCGGTCACGCCGCCAGTGGGCGCGGCCTCGGGCATCAGGCTAGGAACGCTGCTCATTGGTATACAAATATTCCCCATGTTTTGCGGAACTATAAACCTGGATGGCGCGTGGTCTGATGGGTGTATACCCTAGGTTATTTACGTAAAAACAATGGGATAGAGTGACGTATGCTGCAAGTCCGAATGCCGGGTAAACGCTGTTTGTCTGCCGGCACCTCCCATTGGTATACAAAAAAATTCCACTTTGGGGCTACGCATGCTTACCCTGAACAACCATCCGTCCGGCCGGCATTTTCTGCAGATTCCGGGGCCTACCAATGTGCCCGACCGCGTCCTGCGCGCCATCGACCAGCCCACCATCGATCACCGCGGACCGGTATTCGGCGCGCTGGGGCTGGCGGTGCTGGGCGGCATCAAGCAGGTGTTCCAGACGCAATCGCCCGTGGTGATCTTTCCCTCGTCCGGCACGGGCGCCTGGGAGGCCGCGCTGGTCAATACGCTGTCGCCCGGCGACCGGGTGCTCATGGTGGAGACCGGCCATTTCGCCAGCCTCTGGCGCAAGCTGGCCGGGCGGCTGGGCCTGGAGGTGGACTTCCTGGAAGGCGACTGGCGCCATCCGGTGGACGCGGCGGCGATCGGCGCGCGGCTGGCGCAAGACGCCGGGCGCGCGATCAAGGCCGTGTGCGTGGTGCACAACGAAACCTCCACTGGGGTGACTAGCGATATCGCGGCCGTGCGCAGGGCGATCGATGGCGCGGGGCATCCCGCGCTGCTGATGGTGGACACGATCTCGTCCCTGGGGTCGATCGACTACCGCCACGACGAATGGGGCGTGGACGTGACGGTGGCCGGCTCGCAGAAGGGCTTGATGCTGCCGCCTGGCCTGGCCTTCAACGCCGTCAGCGCAAAGGCGCTGGCCGCGGCCGACGGCGCGCGCCTGCCGCGTTCCTACTGGGACTGGCGCGAAATGCTGGCGGCGAACGAGCGCGGCTATTTCCCCTACACCCCTTCGACCAATCTGCTTTACGGGCTGCACGAGGCCCTGGCCATGCTGCAGGAGGAAGGCCTGCCGCAGGTATACGCGCGCCATTCCCGCCACGGCCACGCCACCCGGCTGGCGGTGGAGGGCTGGGGGCTGGAACTGCTGAGCCTGGATCCGGCCGCGCACAGCCCGGCCCTGACCGCCGTGGTGATGCCGGCCGGCCACAGCGCCGACGCCTTCCGCAAGGTGGTGCTGGACCGCTTCGACATGTCGCTGGGGCAGGGCCTGGGCAAGCTGGCCGACCGGGTGTTCCGCATCGGCCACCTGGGCCATTTCAACGACCTGACGCTGTGCGGCACGCTGGCGGGCGTGGAAATGGGGCTGGCCGCGGCAGGCGTGCCCCATCGCCCGGGCGGCGTGCGCGCGGCGATGGAATTCCTGAAGGGGTAGAGGGCCCCCTCCAACCCGCTTGCGCGGGCCCCCAAGGGGGCGGCACCGGCAGGGCTGGATCCGCGGCGCCCCGATTGAAAACACGCAGTAATGATGACGAGGAAAACGAATGAATACGCTCATGCAGCAGGCGATCCAGTTCGCCAATGACCATGAATCCGCCTGGGACCGCAGCGTCAAGGGCAATTTTGGCGTGCACCTGAACGATCCGCCGCCCTGGAACCGGCTTCTTGGCCCCATCCACGACCGCGGCCCGGTGTCGGGCGTGGTGGCCGTCGACGGCAAGACCATCGCCTCCTGGGGCGAGCCCGATCGCGCCGACCTGACGTTCAGCGTCGCCAAGCTGTACCTGGCGATCCTGGCGGGCGTGGCGCACGATAGCGGCCTGCTGCCGGACGTGGATGAACCGGTCGTCAAGCGCGTGCCCGGCATCGGCTTCGACAGCGGCCAGAACGCCGACATCACCTGGCGCCACCTGCTGCAGCAGACGAGCGAATGGGAAGGCGAGCGCTTCGGCGTGTCCGACCAGGCCGACCGCTACCGCGCCGTCACCTTCGGCGTGCCGCCCGACGGCAAGAAGGGCGATGCGCGGCCCCTGCAGCGCCCCGGCACGTACTGGGAATACAACGACGTGCGCATCAACCAGCTGTCGTATGCGCTGCTGCACCTGTTCCGCAAACCCTTGCCCGAGGTCTTCCGTGAAGCCGTCACGCGCCCGATCGGTGCCAGCGAAGACTGGCAATGGGTGGGCTACGACAACGCCTGGGTCGAGATCGACGGCCAGCGCATGCCGTCCGTGCCGGGCGGTTCGCATTGGGGCGGCGGCATGTCCATCAGCGCCCGCGATCAGGCGCTGATCGGCCAGATGCTGCTGAACGGCGGGCAGGCCAACGGCCGTCAGGTCCTGTCCAGCGAATGGATTCAGGCCATGCGAACGCCTTGCGAGATCGCGCCGTACTACGGCTATTTGATCTGGCTGAACCACGAAGGCCGGGTGTTCCCCAGCGTGCCGGCCTCCAGCTTCTTCGGCGTGGGCGCGGGCAGTTCGTTCACCTGGGTCGAGCCCGAACGCAAGATGGTCGTGATCGTGCGCTGGCTGGACTCGGCCCATGCGGATGCGCTGTTCGGCAAGATCCTGGCGGCGGTGGACGCGGGCGTCTAGAGCGTTTTTGGCTTGGCTTCTGAAGTTCAGGATCTAGGATGTGGGAGGCTTCGAGCTTGCGGATGTCGGGGTTCTAAACCGCCGAGGTTGCCCTGCGCCATTCCGATGCTCGCCCCGGTGGGGCTGCGCTTCGGATGGCTCCGGGGTCCTCGGCTGACAGCGGCCTAATGCGATGGTGTTTTTGCCGCCGGGCCGCCCCAAGGCAAAACGCCCCCTTGGGGGGCAGCAAGCCGAAGGCGCGGCATTTGACGGGCGCGGGCTTGCCGTTGCATGCTCGCGTCTAATCCATTTCTGTGAATGAGAGGAAGCTAGCCATGAACTACCGCCGACTGGGCCGCAGCAATCTCCGGGTATCGCCCCTCTGCCTGGGCACCATGATGTTCGGGGAACAGACGCCCGACGACGAAGCCGCGCGCATTGTCGCGTCGGCGCGCGACCACGGCCTGAATTTCATCGACACCGCCGACGTCTACAACGGCGGCCGTTCCGAAGAAGTGGTGGGCAAGCTGCTGAAGGGCCAGCGCCACGACTGGGTGCTCGCCAGCAAGATCGGCAATCCGGTAGGCAAGGGCCCGAACCTGTCGCACTATTCGCGCCAATGGCTGATCCGCGGGGTAGAGACCAGCCTGTCGCGGCTGGACACCGATTTCATGGACATCCTTTACCTGCACCGCGACTTCCACGAGGAGAACCTGGAAGAGGCGCTGTGGGCGCTGGGCGACCTGATCCGCGCGGGCAAGCTGCGCAGCTTCGGCCTGTCGAATTTCCGCGGCTGGCGCATCGCCGAAGTGATGCGCCTGTGCGAGAAGATGGGCGTGCCGCAGCCGGTGGTGTGCCAGCCTTACTACAACATGCTCAACCGCGGCCCCGAAGTGGAAATCCTGCCGGCCTGCCGCCACTACGGCCTGGGCGTGGTGCCCTACAGTCCGATCGCGCGCGGGGTGTTGACCGGCAAGTACCTGCCGGGCCAGGCGCCGGCGGCGGACACGCGTGCCGGGCGCGGCGATGCCCGCATCCTGGCGACCGAGTTCCGCGAGGAATCGCTGCAGGTCGCCCAGAAGCTGGTGGCGCACAGCGCGGCGCGCGGCGTGCAGCCCGGGCACTTCGCCACGGCCTGGGTGCTGGCCAATCCCGTCGTCACTGCCGTTATCGCCGGGCCTCGCACCCTGGCGCAGATGGACGACTACTATGCCGCGCTGGACGTCGCCATCACGGCCGAGGACGAAGCCGTCGTGAACGGCTGGGTCATTCCCGGCCATGCGTCCTCGCATGGCTACAACGACCCGAACTATCCCTTCTACGGCCGGCCCGTCGCGGCCGCCTGAGGCGGGCCGCGCCGCCGCCAACCCGATCGCGGGCGTCGCGGCCCATGCCGCATGCGTCATGCCTTGCGCAGGCTCGCCGGCGGCAGGGGCGCGGCGGCGTCCGCCTCGGCGGGCTGCCCCCCGCGCCCGATCAGCCAGGCGCACGCCGCCGACACCACGCCCGAGAACAGCACGTACAGGCAGATCAGCCAGGGCTCGCCTCCGCCCGTCTTGAGCAGCGCGGTCGCGATGATGGGCGTGATGCCCGAGGCGAAGATCCCCGAGAACTGGTAGACGAAGGAAATGCCGGTGTAGCGCACCTTGGCGTCGAACAGCTCGCAGAACAGCGCGGCTTCCGGCCCGTACACGGCCGCGTACAGGATGCCGAAGGGCACGATGATGGCCAGCCAGATCAGCATGACGCTGCCCTGGCTGTTGAGCATCAGCCAGAAGCCTGGGAAGGACGCCAAGGCGGTAATGAGCGAGCCCCAGAAATAGACTCGCGTGCGCCCGACGCGGTCGGACAGGCGGCCGAAGAACGGAATGAAAAAGCACATGACCAGGGCCGCGGCCATTACGCCGATGAGCGCCTCGGTGCGCGTGATCTGCACGGTCTGCGTAAGATACGAAATCGAGAACACGCCGAACACATTGAAGAACACTCCGTCGATGTAGCGCGCGCCCATGCCCTTGAAGACGTTGCCCGGGTAGCGCTTGAACATGTCGGCAAAGGGAATGCGGCTTTCGGCGTTGTTCTTCTTGACCGCCGCGAATTCCGGCGTTTCCTTGATGTTCAGCCGGATGTACATGCCGACCGCCACCATGACCGCGGATACGAGGAAGGCGATCCGCCAGCCCCAGGCCATGAACTGCGCGTCGGTCAGCAGGGTGGACAGCAGCGCCACCGTGCCGGACGCCAGGCACAGCCCGATCGCCAGCCCGATCTGCGGCAGCGACGCGTAGAACCCTTTCTTGCCGGGTGGAGCGTACTCGTAGGCCATCAGCACCGCGCCTCCCCATTCGCCGCCCAGCCCGATGCCCTGGAACACGCGCAGGAGCAGCAGGAGAATGGGCGCCCAGATGCCGATGCTGGCGTAGGTGGGCACCAGGCCGATCAGGAAGGTGGCCACGCCCATGATCATCAGCGTCATCACCAGCATGCTCTTCCTGCCGATGCGGTCGCCGAAGTGGCCGAAGATCAGCCCGCCCAGCGGCCGGGTGATGAAGCCCACCGCGAAGGTGGTGTAGGCCAGCATGGTGGAGATCACCGGGTCGCCGGCGGGGAAGTACAGCTTGTTGAACACAATGCCCGCGACGACGCCATACAAGAAAAAGTCGTACCACTCGATGGTGGCGCCGATCAGCGACGCGGCGACGACTCTGCGCACCGCGGCTTCGTTCTGCTTGGCCATGTCTAGCCTCCTTTGGTGTAGTGGCGGGCCAATCTGCGTTGTCCTGCGCCGTGGGGGTCAGGCGGCGACCTGCTGCGTCTGCCTGATGTCCTGCCGGAGGTCCTGCAAGATGAAATCGGCCGCGCGTTCGGCCAGCATCACCACGGGCACGTTGGTGTTGCCGGACACGAGCGTCGGCATGATCGAGCAATCGACGACGCGCAGCCCCGTCACGCCGTGCACGCGCAGACGCTCGTCCACGACCGCCATGGGATCGCTGGCCGGCCCCATCCTGGCGGTGCCCGACGGGTGGAAGATCGTGGCCCCGTACTCACGGCAGAAGTGCAGGATCTCGTCGTCCGTGCGCACGTCGGGCCCCGGGCGGAATTCGCGCTTCATCATGCCGGCCAGCGGCGGGGTGGAGGCGACCTTGCGTGCGTACTTGACGGCGGCCACCGTCATGCGCTGGTCCAGCTCCGTCGACAGGTAGTTCGGCTGCATCGACGGCGCCTCGAACGGGTCCGCGCTGCGCAGGCGCACGTGGCCGCGCGAGGACGGCCGCAGCTGGCACACCGAATAGGTGCATCCTGAAAACGGATGGACCTTGCCGCCGGCCATGTCGGCCGACAGCGTCGCGAAATGGAACTGGGTGTCGGGCGTGCGGCTGGCGGGATCCACGCGGCAGAACAGTCCGCCCTGGTTGATGCCCACGGCCAGCGGGCCGCTACGGAACAGCAGCCACTCCAGGCCGATGCGGGCGCGGCCGGACAGCGTGCGCAGCTGGTCGTTGGTGGTGATGGGCCGGGCGGTCTCGTAGATCAGCCGGATCTGCAGGTGGTCCTGGAGGTTTTCGCCCACGCCGGGCAGGTCGCGCACGATGCCGATGCCGAACTGGCGCAGCAGCGCGGCGGGGCCCACGCCGGATAGCTGCAGCAGCTGGGGCGACTGCAGCGCGCCGGCGCACAGCACTACCTCGCGGCGGGCGCGCACCGTGCGCACCTGCCCGTGCTGCCGGTAACGCACGCCGCAGGCGCGGGTGCCCTCGAACAGGACGGCCATCGCGTGCGCGTCGGTCTCCACGCGCAGGTTGGGGCGCCTCTGGGCGGGCCGCAGGTAGGCGACCGCGGTGGAGCAGCGGCGGCCGTTGCGGGTGGTGAGCTGGTAGTAGCCCACGCCTTCCTGGTCGCCGGTATTGAAGTCGTCCACGTGGGGAATGCCAAGGCTTTCCGCGGCGGCGATCAGGCCCTGAACGAGCGGATGCGGCGTCTTGATGGAGGTGGCGTTGAGCGGGCCTTCGGTGCCGCGCGTGGGGCCGGGGCCCAGGTCATTGTTCTCCAGCTTGCGGAAGTAGGGCAGGCAATCGTCCCAGCTCCAGCCGGGGTTGCCCGCGGCGGCCCACGCGTCGTAGTCGCGCTGCTGGCCGCGGATGTAGATCAGGCCGTTGATGGCGCTGGAGCCGCCCAGCGTGCGGCCGCGCGGCCAATAGATGCGCCGATCCAGCATGTTGGGGTCGGGATCCGTGTAGTAGCCCCAGTTCACCACCTTGTGAAACATCGTCTTGCCATACCCGATGGGGATATGGATCCACGGATAGCTGTCCTTGGGGCCGGCTTCCAGCAGGCAGACGGCATGTTTGCCGCTGGCGCTCAGCCGGTTGGCCATGACGCATCCGGCCGAGCCGGCGCCTACCACGATGTAATCCACGGTATCGGACATGTCCGAGAGCTCTCCCTGCACCAGGGCGCCGCGCGCCTGGTCGAAAGCCGATGGCGCGTTTACCCTGCTTGTCGTTGTGGGGCGCACTTATATACTGGATCGAGGGTCCGACACTGTGCGGGCCTTCGTGCATTTGTGGCGATTCTAGGTAGCGGTCGCGCGGAACAAAGCACAACAAGCGCAAGGGCGGGAAAGTGGAACAGAATATGCAGATTCGGTTTCAAAATCGCAGTGCAGCATCGGAACCAACGATGGACGGCGCGGCCGGCGAGACGCAGGAAGCGTCGCGTTCGCTGCGCGCGCTGGTGGTGCTGGAACACCTGGCGCGCGCCCAGCATCCACCCACGCTGGCCCAGCTGGCGCAGCGGCTGGACATGCCGAAGACCACCTTGATGCGTCTTCTGGCGCCCATGCAGCGCGCGGGCTTCGTCGCCGCCACGCCTACCGAGAACGGCTACGTGCCGGGCCCGCAAGCCTCGATGCTCGCCCTGGCCACGCTGCGCGCGTCCGCCTTCACGCGCGCCTGCCGCGCCGTGCTTGCGCAATTGGTCGGCACGCTGGGCGAAACCTGCAACCTCACCGCGCCCGATGGCGACCGCGTGGTCTACATGGAGCGCGTGGAGACCGCCGAGCCCTTGCGGCTGTTTTTCGCGGTGGGTAGCCACGTGCCCATGCATTGCACCGCCAGCGGCAAGCTGTTCCTGGCGTCCATGAGCCGCCTGGAGCGCGGCCGGGTGTTGGCGCGGCTGCCGCTCACGCGCAATACGCCGCGCACGCTGACGGACCCGGCCAGCCTGGAAGCGGAACTGGAGCGCCTGGCCGCAAGAGGCATCGGCATCGACAACGAAGAGTTCGTGCGCGGCATGAGTGCGGTGGCGGTGCCGGTGCGCGACGCGGACGACCGCGTCGTGGCGGCGGTAGCCTGCCATGCGCCCACGGCCCGCGTGATGCTCGACGACCTGCTGCGCGCGGTGCCCATCCTGGAGCGCGCGGCGCAATCCATGCGCGAGGTGCTGGCGCAGCACCGTGCGGGCGCGGGCTGAGCGCGGCCCGCGGGCGCTTCAGGCGGAAGGCTTGAACAGCTCGGGTGGCAGCCTGGCGACGGCGTCGTAGGTGAACCGGATGTGGCTGGCGAGCAGGTCGCAGGCGCGGCCGGCGTCGCGGGCGAGGGTGGCGTCGAGGATGCCCCGGTGTT
>NZ_UFQB01000035.1 GCF_900496965.1 Achromobacter agilis | reverse complement strand
GGCGGAATTGGTAGACGCGCATGGTTCAGGTCCATGTGCCGCAAGGTGTGGAGGTTCGAGTCCTCTCCTGGGCACCAATTATTACATCACGAGGTACCTGCGTGATGCGCCAAAAAAACCCCGAACGCGTAAGCGTCCGGGGTTTTTTCTTTGTGTCGCGCAATTTGTGCGGTCGATATGGTGCGGGCCGATATGCTGCGGTAGATATCGTCCAGCCGATGTTGGCGCCCGGCCCGCGCACCCTTTGAGCCGGGCACAAGCTCGCCTACTTCAGCACGCGCGTCATGACCACGTGCGGAATACCGGCTTCGATGAATTCCTCGCCTTCCACGCTGAACCCGTGCGCCTGGTAGAAGCCCGCCGCATGCGTCTGCGCGTGCAGCACCAGCATGCGGTGGCCGTCTCCATGGCCCTGTTCGATCAGCGCGTCCAGCAATTGGCCGCCCACCCCCATCCCTCGGGCCCGTTTGTGAACCGCCATGCGGCCAATGTGGCCATCGGGCAACAGCCGCCCCGTGCCCATCGGCGCACCGTCGGGCCCGTATGCCACGGCGTGCACCGACACCGCATCGTCGTCATCCATCTCGACTTCCGGCGGCACCTTCTGTTCGACGACGAACACCTCGTGGCGCACCGAATAGGCGTCCTCGCGCAAGCGGTCCCAGGTCCCCAGGGCAATACGCACCGTTGCTTGTTTGTTGGTCGACATTTCCTTCCCTCGCGTGCAGCAAATGAATTAAAGAATCCTACGCCGCATTTTCGCAGGGATGAAGACAGCCCAAAAGGGGGTACGATCGCGGCTTGCCCACGCCGCTCGTGTCCCGACATGCCGCCTGCCGCTCCGCCCCCCTGGTTGAAAGCCGCTCCCGCGCTTTTCCTGCTCCTCTGGTCCAGCGGCTTCGTCGTGCTCAAGGTCGGACTGGCCTACGCCGATCCCATGACGTTCCTGGCGTTGCGCTATGCCTGCGTGGTCGTGATCCTGGCTCCCGTGCTGCTGCTCGTGCGCCCGCCGATGCCCCGCGGGGCGAGCGTCTGGGGCCACCTGGCGATGGTCGGCCTGCTGTTGCAGGCAGGCTACTTCTGCTTTACCTACCTGTCGCTGAAGCAGGGCATGTCAGCCGGCGGCATCGCGCTGATCACCTCGCTGCAGCCCATTCTGATCGGCCTGCTGGCGCCGGCGATCGCTCACGAACAAGTCGATGCCCGGCGCTGGGCCGGCCTGGGGCTGGGCGTGTCGGGCGCCGCGCTGGTGATCGTCGCCAAGGCCTCGATCGACGTACTGTCGCCGCTGGGGCTGCTGTTCGCCGTCTGCGCCTTGCTGTGCATTACCGGCGGCACCCTGTATGAAAAGCGCTTCGGCACGCAGACCCACCCGGTCGCCTCCAACCTCGTGCAGTATGCGGTCGGCCTGGCCGTCACCGCGCCGCTGGCCTTCTGGCTGGAACCGATGCGCATCGAATGGACCGGGCCGCTGTGGGCGTCGCTGGCCTATCTCGTCGTGGGCAATTCCCTGGTGGCCATCACCCTGCTGCTGACTATGATCCGGCACGGCGAGGCCTCGCGCGTATCGGCGCTGTTCTTCCTGGTGCCCCCCTGCACGGCCATCATCGCGCTGGCCATCCTCGACGAGCCCATTCCCCCGCTGGCGTGGCCGGGCATGGCGCTCGCCGCGATCGGCATCCTGCTCGTCACGCGCGCCAGGCCCGCAAGTCCACGCTAGAATGAGCGCCGTCCCGCAAGCCTGCCCATGAACGCCGTCATTACCGCCGCCCTGCCGGTCTTCGCCCTGATCCTGACCGGCTGGCTGGCTGCTCGCTGGCGCATCCTCGGGCCCGCCGCCACCGATGCGCTGAACCGCTATGTCGTATACCTGTCGCTGCCCGCGCTGCTGTTTCGCGCCATGACGCAGGTGGATCTGGCGCAGACGGCGCACTGGGGCTTCGTCGCCGCCTTCGCCGGCGGCATCGCCGCCACGTTCCTGGCGTCGTTCCTGGGGGCCCGGCGCATGCAGCCGGCGCTGACCGACCGCAGCATCCAGGGCCTGGCCGCCTCCTACGCCAACGCCGGCTACATGGGCATCCCGCTGTGCCTGGCGCTGTTCGGCGCGGAAAGCCTGGCGCCCGCCACCTTCACCACCCTGCTCACCGCAAGCGTGCTGTTCGGCTTCGCCATCGCGCTCATCGAGTTCGACCGCCAGCAGGCGCCCAGCCTGCGCTCCACCCTGCTCAAGGTCGGGCGCGCGCTGATGCGCAATCCGCTGCTGGCAGCGCCGGTGCTGGGCCTGGCCTGGGCATTCACCGGGCTGCGCCTGCCGGAAGGCCTGGACCGCTACGTGTCGCTGCTGGGCGCATCCGCCAGCCCGTGCGCGCTGGTCACTATCGGCTTGTTCCTGGCGCAGACAGAAACGTCCAGCTCCGGGCCGGGCGTGCTGCGCCTGGTTGCCGGCAAGCTGCTGCTGCAGCCCGCCGTCACTGCGGTCCTGGCCTTTTACGTATTCCCCATGCCGCCCATGTGGGCCTGGACCGCCGTGCTGATGAGCGCCCTGCCTATCGGCACCGGTCCCTTCATGCTGGCCTCGATGTACGGCCGCGATGCCCGCGTGACCTCGCGCGCCATTCTGGTCAGCACCGTGGCTTCGGTGCTGACCGTAAGCCTGCTCGTCGCCTGGATCAGCGCGCACCCGCTCTCCTGAAGTCTTCCTCCATGCTGCTCGCCGCCGCCATATTCATTCTCACCATCACGCTGGTCATCTGGCAGCCCAGGGGCCTGTCCATCGGCTGGAGCGCGGTGCTCGGTGCCGCGCTCGCGCTGGCCACGGGCGTGGTCCACCTGGCCGACATCGCCGACGTCTGGCGCATCGTCTGGAACGCCACCGCGACCTTCATCGCCATCATCGTCACCAGCCTGATCCTGGACGAGGCCGGCTTCTTCGAATGGTCGGCGCTGCATGTGGCGCGCTGGGGTGGCGGACGGGGCCGGCTCCTGTTCGTGCTGATCGTTCTGCTGGGCGCGGCCGTGTCCGCGCTGTTCGCCAACGACGGCGCGGCGCTGATCCTCACGCCCATCGTCATGGAAATGCTGCTGGCGCTGGGCTTCGGGCCCGGCGCTTCACTGGCCTTCGTCATGGCCGCGGGCTTCATCGCCGACACGGGCAGCATCGCGCTCATCGTGTCCAACCTGGTCAACATCGTCTCGGCGGACTTTTTCAGCATCGGCTTCGGCGAGTACGCTTCGGTGATGCTGCCGGTGAACCTGATGGCAGTGGCGTCCACGCTGGCGGTCCTGCTGCTGTTCTTCCATCGGAGCATTCCGCCGCGCTACGACGTGAGCCAGCTGCCGGCGCCCGCCTCCGCCATCCGGGACCTCACCACGTTCCGCGCCGGCTGGGTCGTGCTGGGACTGCTGCTGGCGGGCTTCTTCATCCTGGAACCGCTGGGCATCCCCGTCAGCGCCATCGCCGCCGCGGGCGCGCTGGGCCTGCTGTTGATCGCCGGCCGCCAGCACATCGTGGGCACGCGGCGCATCATGCGCGAAGCGCCCTGGCACATCGTCATTTTTTCGCTGGGCATGTACCTGGTGGTCTACGGGCTGCGCAACGCCGGCCTGACCGCGCACCTGGCGCAGGTGTTGGACCGCTGCGCGGCATATGGCCTCTGGGGCGCGGCGCTCGGCACCGGCCTCATCACCGCCTTCCTGTCGTCCGTCATGAACAACCTGCCGACCGTGCTGGTGGGCGCGCTGTCCATCGCGGACACCAGCGCCACCGGACCGGTCCGGGACGCCATGATCTACGCCAACATCATCGGCAGCGACCTCGGCCCCAAGATCACGCCGATCGGCAGCCTGGCGACACTGCTGTGGCTGCACGTGCTGGCGCGCAAAGGCCTGCGCATCACCTGGGGCTACTACTTCCGCGTCGGGATCGTGTTGACCCTGCCCGTGCTGCTGCTGACGCTGGCCGCGCTGGTGTGGCGGCTGCAATAAGCCCAGCGGCGGGCATTTATATTACTTGTAGTTATTTAAAGAGCACAAATTGATGCTTTGAGAGATTTACCGCACGCCTTAGACTTTCAGGCATCCCACGGGTGCGGCCTCGCGCCCGTTTGCATTTCTACGTATTCCCCCAGGACTCATCCATGAGCGCCAACGCTTCGACCCTTCCCCTGCCTTCCTCGGCCCTGCCCCCGATCCGGATCAACCACAAGCCGCTATGGATCGCCCTGCTGCTGGTGCTGGCCGGCGCGCTGTACCTGAACCAGACCGTCAGCTGGCGCCAAGGCGCGCTCTGGATCGTCGGCGCCCTGCTGGGCGTCACGCTCTACCACGCCTCCTTCGGTTTCACGCAAGCCTGGCGCGTCTTCGTCTCGGACCGCCGCGGCGCCGGGTTGCGCGCACAGATGCTCATGCTGGGCGCGGGCGTGCTGCTGTTCTTCCCTTTCCTGGCCGCTGGCACGCTTTTCGGCCAGCCGGTCAGCGGTTTCGTATCGCCGCCGGGCGTGTCGGTAGTGCTGGGCGCCTTCCTGTTCGGCATCGGCATGCAATTGGGCGGCGGCTGCGCGTCGGGCACGCTGTTCGCGGTCGGCGGCGGCAATACCCGCATGCTGGTCACGCTGCTGTTTTTCATCGTGGGCTCGGTCATCGCCACCGCCAACTTCGGCTGGTGGTCGAATCTGCCGGCGCTTGCGCCGACCTCCCTCATCAAGACCTGGGGCCTGGCGCCCGCGCTCATCGCGAACCTGGCTGTTTTCGCGCTGATCGCCTGGGCCGTCACGGCGCTGGAAAAGCGCCGCCACGGCCACGTAATTTCGTTTGCCTCGCGCACCGCACGGCCCGGCTCCCTGCTGCAAGGTCCCTGGCCGCTGATCTGGGGCGGCATAGCCCTGGTCGTGCTGAACTTCATCACGCTGGCGCTGGCCGGTCGGCCCTGGGGCATCACGTCCGCCTTCGCGCTGTGGGGCGCCAAGACCCTGGACGCCGTCGGCGGCGACGTGGCCACCTGGGCCTACTGGGCTAAGCAGCCGTCGCTGGCCGCGCCGCTGCGCCAGGACGTCACGACCGTTATGGACATCGGCCTGATGCTGGGCGCGCTCGCCGCCGCCAGCGCGGCCGGCAAGTTCGCGCCCATCTGGAAAGTGCCGGCCCGGTCGCTGGCCGGCGCGGTCATCGGCGGCCTGCTGTTGGGCTACGGCGCCCGCCTGGCCTTCGGCTGCAACATCGGCGCCTATTTCAGCGGCATCCTGTCGGGCAGCCTGCACGCCTGGTTGTGGCTGCCCGCCGCCTTCGCGGGCAGCGCCCTCGGCGTGCGGCTGCGCCCGGCTTTCGGCCTGGCGGTCGAGAAAACGCCGTCGGCATCCAGCTGCTGAGAAACAGTATTCCAGCTACGCCTCCCCGTCGCGGGGGCCCGTAGCTGGTGTATGGTTGCTCCATCCCGAAATACGGAGATGGACATGAGCTGGATTTTCGGCCGCTATACGGCTTTTCTGTTGACCTTGGCGGGCGCGGCGGTCACCGCCGCCCTGGCCTTCGCAAGCTCCGCCTGGTGGCTGTGGATCGCTGTGCCGCTGGCGCTCCTGGGCGCGCTGGGCGTGTATGACCTGATCCAGACCCGCCACGCCATCCGGCGCAACTATCCGGTCCTGGGCAACCTGCGCTTCCTTTTCGAATTCATCCGCCCCGAGATCCGCCAGTACTTCCTCGAAGACGATACGCAGGCGGCGCCGTTCTCGCGCGCGCAACGCTCCATCGTCTACCAGCGCGCCAAGCGCGAGATCGACAAACGCCCCTTCGGCACGCAGGAAGACGTCTACGGCGACCGCTACGAATGGATCAACCATTCCATGTCGCCCTCGCGCATCGACGACACCGACTTCCGCGTCACCGTGGGCGGCCCCGACTGCACGCAGCCCTATTCCATGTCGGCCTTCAACGTATCGGCGATGAGCTTCGGCGCGCTGTCGGCCAACGCCGTCCTGGCCCTGAACGAAGGCGCGCGCCAGGGCGACTTCGCGCACGACACCGGCGAGGGCGGCATCAGCCGCTATCACCGCCAGCCCGGGGGCAGCCTGGTCTGGAATATCGGCTCGGGCTATTTCGGCTGCCGCGACGAGCATGGCGCGTTCTCGGAAGAGGCCTTCGTCAAGAACGCCTGTACGCCGCAGGTCAAGATGATCGAGATCAAGCTGTCCCAGGGCGCCAAGCCCGGGCACGGCGGCATCCTGCCCGCGGGCAAGGTCACGCCCGAGATCGCCGAGGCGCGCGGCGTCGCCCCCTGGCAGGACTGCAACTCGCCGGCCACCCACTCCGCCTTCGACTCCCCCATCGGCCTGATGAAATTCGTGGCGCGCCTGCGCGAGCTGTCCGGCGGCAAGCCGGTGGGCTTCAAATTCTGCGTGGGCCATCCCTGGGAGTGGTTCGCCATCGTCAAGGCCATGCTCGAAACCGGCATCACGCCGGACTTCATCGTGGTCGACGGCGCCGAAGGCGGAACCGGCGCGGCGCCGGTGGAGTTCGTCGACCACGTCGGCACGCCCCTGCGCGAGGCGCTGCGCCTGGTCCACAACACGCTGATCGGCGTGAACCTGCGCGACCGCATCAAGCTGGGCGCGTCGGGCAAGGTCATCACCGCCTTCGACATGGCCCGCGTCATGGCCATGGGAGCGGACTGGTGCAACGCCGCGCGCGGCTTCATGTTCGCCATCGGCTGCATCCAGGCCCAGGCCTGCCATACCGGCAAATGCCCTACCGGCGTCACCACGCAGGACCCGCTGCGCCAACGCGCGCTGGTCGTGCCGGACAAGGCGCAGCGCGTGGCCAACTTCCATCGCAACACACTGCATGCGCTGGCCGAGCTGCTAGCCGCCGCCGGCCTGACGCACCCCGGCCAGCTCCGACCGCACCACATCGCGCGCCGGATCTCGCCCAGCGAGATCCGGCTGTTGTCCGCGCTGTTTCCCGAGCTGGCGCCCGGCGAGCTGCTGCGCGGCGAATTCCGGCACCAGGTGTTCCGCGCCGGCTGGGCCATGGCCCAGGCCAACTCGTTCCAGCCGACGCGCGACATCACCACGGCGCTGGCGCAGGAGCATGCCGCCCAAGCCGCGCCGGCCGCAGCCGCCCGCGCCTGATCGGCTGCGCTACAACCAGCGCTCGAACATGCGCGAGAAGAACTCCATGTAGCGGTCGCCCACGCCCCGGGCCTTCCAGGCCTCGGGCGTAATGCGCACCGAATCGGCGACATCGCGCTGGAACAGCGCCTCCATTTCGCCCGCGAAATCCGGCCCCAGCACCACGGCGTTGATTTCGTAGTTCAAGGCAAAGCTGCGCCAATCCATATTGCTCGATCCCACGGTGGACCACACGCCGTCCACGACCGCGGTCTTGGCGTGCAGCAAGGCATCGCGCCGCTCGTAAAGCTTTACGCCCGCCTCCAGCAGGTCGGCGTAATGCGAACGGCCCGCATGGAAAACCAATGACGAATCGCTGAAGCCCGGCAGCACCAACGCCACGTCCACGCCGCGGCGCGCGGCCGCGCTCAGGACCTCGATGAACGCGGGATCGGGAACGAAGTACGCCATTGTGATGTGGATGGACTGCTGCGCGCTCTCGAACGCCGACATCAGCGTCAGGTAGACCGTGTAGCCGTCGCGGCGGTCCGGCTGGTTGGCCAGTATCCGCACGCTCGTCGCGCCCGAAGGGGGCGCCACGTACGAGCCGCCGCCCTTCATCGGCTCCTTGGCCTGCGACTCCCACCCCGCCTGGATGACCGCTTCCAGCTGCGCCACCGCGGGCCCCTCGATGCGCAGGTGCGTATCGCGCCAGGGCGCAGCCTGGGCGTCTCCGGTCGCCGCCGCGTCCGTCTTCGACGCGCCGGATCCCGACGCGGAACCGGGCGAGGACTCGTACACGCTGCTGACGTTGATGCCGCCCAGGTAGCCGACCTTGCCGTCCACCACCAGCACCTTGCGGTGGTTGCGCTGGTTCGGCGACCATCCGGCACGGGCGCGGACCGGATTAACCGGATTGAAAACGGCTACCTGCACGCCCGCGTCGCGCAGGCGCTTGAACAAGGTGTCGGGCGTTTTGAGCGTGCCGACCGCGTCGACCATCAGGGACACCTCGGCCCCGCGGTTGCGCGCCGCGATCAGCGCTTCGGCGAAGCGCGCGCCCTCCGCGTCGTCATCGAAAATATAGGTTTCCATGTGCACGTACCGGCGCGCCTGCCCGATGGAACGCAGCATGGCCTGGTAGGTGCTGGGGCCGTCGACCAGCAGCCTGACGCGGTTGCCCGCGACCAGGGGCTCGCCGCTGACGGCCTGTTCGACGGCAAGATGGCGCGCCAGGAAATCGTCCTTGGGCGTTCCGGGATCCGCGGCGATGCCTTGTCCGCGGCGGTAACTGTCGAGCGCCGCATCGGCGGATTGGGCGGCCTGCGCCTGACGTTCCTGGCGCTCTTGCGCATCCGGCACACTGGCGCAGGCGGCCAGCAGCGCGGCACAGGCCAGCGGCAGGGCCCGCGCCCACCGGAGGATGCCGGGCAGCCAGGACGCCCCGTCCGGCCACGGTCGGGGCCGGCGCGCAACCGGAGGCGACCTCATGAGCGCAAGGCTTAGCGCCGGCCGCCCGACATGAGGAAGCATCCGAGCAAGGCGCCGACCAGCGCCGCTACGCCCACCGATTTCCAGGCATGTTCATGCACGTACTCATCGGCATAGAGGCTCGCCCGGCGCGCGCGCTCCCGCGCCACGCCCGGCCACTCGGCCGCGGATTCACGCGCCTCGGCCATCTGGCGCCGCAGGCGCGCGCGCGCCGCCTCGATCTCGGAGCCCGTATACGACGCCGTCGAGCGCAGCAGGTCTTCCGTGCCCGCCAGCAGTTCCTCGAAGCTGTCGCTCACCCGTTCGCGGTGCAAAGCCATTTCGGCACGTTGATGCTTTCGGTTCATGGTCGCTCCTTGTGATTGTTTGAGGGGTGTCGGGCCTGCCTCCGCACGCGGCCGCGCGCTCCGCCAGGCCCATCTCCATTGTGGCGGCCATTGCGCCGCGCCGCCAGAGCGTTGGCAACCAGCCGTAATCCGATATTTCAGCGGGGAAAGAGCGTTCCGCAAGCCTTCCCTGCACGGCGCGCCCGCCTCGCCCGGACGGGGCTACCCGATTTCGTAAAAGTCCATTGCATTCAGCGGCTTAGCGCTTGACACCGCAACCCCTATCGCCGCCACAATAGACCTTTGCAATGCGCTTCACCCCCCTCGAAAAAAGGAACTGAACGCATGGTTTCCCCTTCCACCCTGTTTACCCCCGCCGCGCCGGAATTCATCGGACGGCACCTGCAGCACCCCAGTCCTGAACAGATCGAACTGCGCGACGGGCTGATGGACCATCCGGCCCACGTCGATCCCAAGTTCCTGTACGACGCGCTCGGCTCGGCCCTTTTCACGGCCATTACCCAGTTGCCGGAGTACTACCCGACCCGGTGCGAAGCGGAGATCTTCCAGCGCCACGGCGCCGACATCGCCCGCCACATCGGCCCCGTGCAATCGATGATCGACCTGGGCGCGGGCGACTGCGTCAAGGCCGAACGCCTCTTCCCCAGCCTGCGCCCCCGCCACTACGTGCCCATCGATATCTCCGCCGACTATCTGCAGTCCGCGGTGCGCCGGCTGCGGCTCTCGTATCCCGACTTGCAGATCACCGCCATCGGACAGGATTTCACGCATGCGCTGGCCCTGCCCGCCGGCATCCCCGCCGAACAGCGCCTGTTCTTCTATCCCGGATCCAGCATCGGCAATCTTAGCCCCGAGGACGCGCACGCCATGCTGCAGCGGATACGCGGCCAGTGCGAAGGCGGCGGGCTGCTGGTCGGTGTAGACGGCGTCAAACCCAGACAGGTGCTGGAACCGGCCTACGACGACGCGCTGCACCTGACCGCGGCCTTCAACCTGAACCTGCTGCGCCACGTAAACAGCGTGCTCGGCGCCGATTTCGACGTGGACGACTGGCGCCACGTGGCGCTCTTCAATAGCGCCAGATCGCGCATCGAAATGCACCTGGAAGCGCAACGGGCGGTCCGTGTGGCCTGGCCGGGCGGCCAACGCGAATTCGGCGCCGGCGAGCGCATCCACACCGAGAATTCCTACAAATTCACCCCGCCGTCTTTTGCCGGCCTGCTCGCCAGCGCCGGCTATCGCGATGTTGCGCACTGGTCCGATTCCCGCGGCTGGTTCTCTATTTTCAGCGCCCGCGCCTGACGCGGGCTTTCCCCACCCGCCACTGGAGGATCGCCATGGAACCTGCGTGCCTGCTGACCCACCCCGCCACCGGACCGTACGCGGCCGGCCAGGCCGGCCAGCACGACCGGTACGACGCCGTGCGCACGACCAGCACCGCCCTCGCCGCCCCGCTGAGCCCCGAGGACTGCCAAGTGCAGTCCATGCCGGACTGCAGCCCCGTCAAGTGGCATCTGGCGCACACGACCTGGTTCTTCGAGACCTTCCTGCTGACGCGCTTTCATCCGTCCTACGCGGTGTTCCATCCGCAATACCGCATGCTGTTCAACTCTTACTACAACGCGATCGGCGCCAAGCACCCGCGCCCGCAGCGCGGCCTGCTGTCGCGCCCCGCCCTCGGCGAGGTGCTGCGCTATCGCCAGCACGCCGACGCCGCCATGCACGAGCTGATCTCGCGCCTGGGCGGCAACGATCCGGACTTCGATGCCCTGCTGGAACTGGGCCTGAACCACGAACAACAGCACCAGGAACTGATCCTGAGCGACGTAAAGCATATGCTGTCGGCCAACCCGCTGCGGCCCGTCTACGTAGCGCCGGGCCCTTCCGCACTGCCCCCGGCCACGCCCGCCGGCTGGACCCGCTATGCCGGCGGCATCACCCGCATCGGTCACGACGGGCGCGGCTTCGGCTTCGACAATGAAGGCCCCGCCCACGACGTCCTGCTGACGCCGTTCTACCTGGCCGACCGCCTGGTCACACAGCACGAGTACCTGGCGTTCATCCGAGACGGCGGCTACAAACGACCCGAACTGTGGCTGTCCCTGGGCTGGGACCTGGTCTGCGCCCAGGGCTGGCAGGCTCCGCTCTACTGGGAGCGCCAGCGCGATGACTGGCGCGTTTTCACGCTGCGCGGCATGCAGGACCTGGAACTGCAGGCCCCGGTAACCCACGTCAGCTATTTCGAGGCCGATGCCTACGCCCGCTGGGCCCGCGTGCGACTGCCGCGCGAAGCGGAATGGGAACATGCCGCGCGCCAGTTGCCCGACGGCGCCCTCGCCGGCCGTGCCAACATGCTCGAAAACGGTCATCTGGATGCCCGCCCCGCCCCCGTGCGCAACGGGTCGGGCGGCCCCGTGCAGCTCTTCGGCGACGCCTGGGAATGGACGTCCAGCGCTTATGACGCCTATCCCGGCTTCAAGCCCGACGCCGGAGCCGTCGGCGAATACAACGGCAAGTTCATGTGCGGCCAGTACGTGTTGCGGGGCGGCTCCTGCGCCACGCCCAGGGATCACATCCGCCCGAGCTACCGCAACTTTTTCCCGCCCGAAGCCCGCTGGCAGTTCTCGGGCATCCGCCTGGCCCGCGACGCCTGAAACGCTTCCTGGAAATTTCCATTTCCGGCTACTTGCACGACAGAAAAACTTCATGCTAGAATTTCGTTCTTCGTTGATCACCACTTGCAACGCAACAGTGATCAAGGAAAAAGTGGCGCATTAGCTCAGCCGGTTAGAGCGACGGAATCATAATCCGCAGGTCCCCTGTTCGAATCAGGGATGCGCCACCAAAGAATCTGAAAGGCCCTCACTTCGTTGAGGGCCTTTTGCTTTTCCGGGCCTTTTGCTTTTCCCGCCCGCTAAAACGGATACACCACGACTCTGTTCCTGCCCGCGTTCTTGGCGCCGTACAGCGCCTGGTCCGCGAACTTCATGACGGCGTCCGTGTCGCCGCTGTCTTCGGGCCAACGGGCCACGCCGATGGAAATGGTGATGCGCCCCACGCCTTCGGGCATGTCGGTGCGCTCTACCGTGCTGCGGATCCGCTCGGCCACCCGGCGCGCAATGCCCACGTCGCCCGCCGGCATCAATACCAGAAACTCCTCGCCCCCCACCCGGCACGGCAAGTCGCCGGCGCGGATGCTGGCGCGCATGAGATCGCCCAGCACGATCAGGACCTTATCGCCGGCGGCATGGCCGAACGTGTCGTTGACGCGCTTGAAGTGATCGATATCCAGCGCCAGCACGGCAAACGGCTGGCGCGAGGCTTTGAGCCGCTCGACTTCGTCTTCCACGCCGCGCCGGTTCAAGAGCCGCGTCATGGGATCGGTCAGGGTTTCCGTGTTGAGCTCGGTAATCTGGCGCTGGTGCTGCGCCAGCGTCACCCCCACCGCCTCGCGCAATTGCTGCGCCTCGAAATACCACGGCGAAACGCCCTGCAGCGCGGCCCGGCCCTCGTCGCCCCGCAACAGCATGGCCTGCGCCAGGCGGGAAAGCGGCTGGGCAATCCAGCGGGCCAGAACATAGATCAGCAGCAGGGTCAGCACCGCGGCAGGAACCGAATACAGCAGGGAGCGCCACAGCAGATCCTGTTGCGGCTCCAGTATCACGTCCTCCGGCGTCTGCACCACCACACCCCAGTTGCCGCTGCGCATCGGCGCGTAGCCGGCGAAGAAGCGCTTGCCGCGTGTATTGGTGACGGCCATGGCGCCCGCCTCGCCGCGCCCCACCGCATCGACGACCACGTTGCCGCTTTCGCTCGTTCCTATCCTCGACTTGTCCCGATGCACCAGGATCTTTCCGTGGGAATCCACGACATAGACATAGGATCCGTCGTGGTGGAAATGCACGCTGATCAGGCGGTCCAGTTCGTTGTCCCGCTTGAGGAATATCGCCGCGCCCACCAGGCCGAGATACTCGCCTTTGGCATCGCGCACGGGCTCGGAGAAAAGAACGGTCGGAAAACCCTTGGCGGACAGGTATGCCGCCGAAACATGGCCCGCGACCTCTCGCTGGTCGATTTCGACGCGACTCAATTCAGCCGGCTTTTCAGTGAGCTCGGGCGCCAGGGACTCGAAGGCGATGATCCGGTTGGCACTGTCGGCAACGAATGCCGCGACGACACCGTCCGACTGTTTGGCCACTCTCAGGGCCTCGGCATCGAGCGCCTCCTGGGAGGCGAGCATCGCGGGAAGCCGGCTGGCGCTGACCTCCAATTGCCGCTGTATCGATTCGACGTACAGGTCGACCGTCTCGGCCAACTTGGCGGCATATGCCCGGTTGGCCTCCAGGGACCGGGCGATCAGCTGGTCTTTTTGAACGATCTGGGCCACGACCAGCGCGTTGATGAATGCAATCATCGCCGTCAGTATGGACAGGGCGACAATGAGGACCAAAAGCGTAACTCTCGATTTTCTCAAGCAAGCACCCCGCGCCTAAGCGACCAAGTACGAATCTGCTTTCTACCATCTATGGCGCAAAATGCACATCCCGGCGAATGCGGCGGCAAAGGCTCTGCCCCCGCCGCCGCGGGGGCGCTGGGCGTTTGGATGCATCGCATCCGGGCGGTGACGCCGGCGACAGAATCGAACGCTTGAAAGTCCTTGCATGCGCTGCGCGTTGCGCGCGGGTGCAGGGCTGTCAGGCCAGGTCGATCGTGCGCGGATCGCTGGGATCCGGCCGGGGCGGAACGGACGGATCCTCGACGGGTCCGTCCGGCGGGGGTTCCGGCGCGGGCACGGATTCGTCGGGCGGCAGGTTGCCGGGAAGCGCGGGATCGCCCGGCGGCAGGTCGTCGGGCAGGCCGGGTTCTCGATGCATGGATTGGGACATGGCGGAATCTCCTCGATCGGCGCGATAGGCGCTCCACCTTCCCAGCAAACCGTGTTCCCGGCCCGCGCTCCAAAGAAAAAAGCCCTCTGGCGAGGGCTTCGAGGCGGATTCTGCGGGCCAGATCAGGATCTGGGCTTGGTTTCCTGGCTTTTCTGACCGCCGCCGCCCAGGAATTCCAGCACGGCGGCCTTCCCCGCGGAAGAAGCCTCGTCCTGGCTGCCGTAGCGCCGCTCCGAGTAATTGGTGCTGCGCACATTACCGGTTTCGGGATCGAACAAGGTGATGATCCAGGCGAACTCGCCGGGCATCAATTGCCTGACCTGCAACGTTGCGCGCGTGCCCGGACGCAATTTCTGCGGCATCTGGCGGCCTTTTGGATGATTCGACGCCGCCATCGTAGCGCAAACCGGCCATCGTCACGACATCCGGAATGCCATCGAAAAATGCTGCGCCCGCACATCCAATCCATGCTGCACACCCCGCGGCAAATACGCCACAGACGGCGCAAAGCGCCTGGAAAACCCTAGGGCCCGGCACGCGAATACAGGCGCACAATCAACACAAATATCTAGACCGCTCAGCGGCGCCGAATCCCTTTAATCAGGCGAGGACGGAGACAACATGACTCACGTAGCAGTGGTTATCAGCTGTTTGATGGTTATGGGTATCGTCGCGTTGGTGATTCAAACGATTCAAAGCGCAGGGCCCGAGCCCTGGCTGAAAATATCGGCGGCGATCGTCAGTTCCCTGTTCGCTTCGCTTCTGCTGATCCCGCTTGGATACGCGGTCGCGCAATCCGTGCTCTGATCGAGCAACTCCTTTTTCCATGACAGGCGCGCCTGGGGCTACCCGTTCCGGGCCGTCTTGCCGCGCGTTGCCGCCCAACAGATCAATGAACCGGCGGTGACCATGGCCACCCCTTGCCAGAACGAGGCGTTCAGGCGGGTCGAGAGCCACGCGGCGGCGAAGAAAGTCGAGAACACCGGTGTGAAGTACGACGCGGTGGCCAGCAAGGTCAGATTGCCTTTGAGTATTCCCACGTTCCACAGCGCATAGCCCGCCGCCATGGCGCCGCCGGTCACGCACAGTTCGACCGTAGCGGCGCCGGTGAACGTCAGTGCGGGCTCATCGCCAAGCAGGTATTTGGCCCACAGGGCCGCCGCGGTCAGCATGAAAAACAGGGTGACGCCATTTTTGCCGTCGGCGAAGCGGCGCGTCACGTTGCAGTACAGCGCCCAGATGATGGCGCCACTGAAAGCCAGCCCATAGCTGAGGGGATTGCTGGACACGTTCGCGACGGTGCGTTCCCACGACAGCCCGCCGGAACCGCCGACGACCCAAACGATGCCGCCCAGCGACAGCAGGATACCGGGCACCACCCAGGCGCTGGCCCGCTGGCCATTGATGAGCATGGCAAGAATCACGGTGAAGCACGGCCAGAGATAGTTGACGATGCCCAGCTCGATCGCCTGCCCGCGATTGGCCGCGAAGCCCAGAGAGAGCGACAGGCAGATCTCGTAGGCGACGAAAAGCAGGCTGCCGACGAAAAGATAGGACCGGGGGAAGCTTCGCAGCTTGGGAAACCCCAGCAGCAGCACTAGGAAGGCAGAGCCTGCCGTATAGATGAGAGCGGCCCCGCCAACAGGCCCGAAGCTTTCGCTGACGCTGCGGATCAGGCCGACCACCGTGCCCCACAGCAGGACCGCCAGCAAACCTAAGGAGGTGGCCGTATTCCGGCCCATGGAAAATTGCATTACCGTTTCCGATTGCCCGTTATTGTCCGCGCCCTGCCTGCCAGGCGCTGCCGGACACCAAGCCGGGCAGTTTAGCGAAAACCCAGGCGCCATTGGCGCTTCGCAGGCTTGCAACAGGCCGCAGGCCAAACGCGACATCCCCGCCAAAGCAACAAAAATGGGAGAAAAGCCGCATGACCATATCGACACGCAGATTGAGCGATGTGCTCGCCAGCACGGAATCGGGCCGGCTCTATCGGATAGAAGTCTTCCTGCGGGCGGATGGCCCGGATGCCGCGGCACGCCGGCCCGACGCGGCGCGCTACATCTTCCGGACGTCCGACGGAGAGTGCGTGCTGCCGCTGGATCACAACCGATATCGCCTGAAATCGGGCGAAGTCCTGACCGCCCTGGCATCCCCGCGCCCCGAAGCGTGATCCGGCGACACTACAGATCCGACACCACCCGCCGCTTGCCCTCGCCCTTGGCCTTGTAAAGCGCCACGTCGGCTCGCTCCAGCAACTGCCTCAAGACCACGCCTGATTGCGGAAACACGGCTACGCCCACGCTCGCCGACACCGCCGTGTTGATATCGGGATAGGGTTGGGACAGGCATTCGACCAGCGCTTCGGCGACCAGCCGCGCGTTTTCCTTGTTGGCGCCGAGCAGCAGCACCGCAAACTCATCGCCGCCGAGCCGGGCCGCGACGTCCGACACGCGGATCGCTTCGGCCATCCGCTCCGCCGCCTCCTGGAGCACGGCGTCGCCGGCCGCATGGCCATGCATGTCGTTGACCGCCTTGAATCCGTCCAGATCGATCGCCAGGATGGCGAAAGACTCGCCGCTGCGCTGCGCCACCGCCAGCTCGCGCAGCACCAGTTCGCTGAACAGGACCCGGTTGCACAGGCCGGTCAGCGGATCGAAGTGCGCCAGGTGCTGCGCGTGGGCCAGCATGCGCGAGGCCTGCTGCATGGCGCCGCCCACCTCCGCCACCTCTTTGACCCGCGTGCCGGGCAGCTCGACCGCGCGGCCCTTGCCCAGGGCCAGTGCGGGCGCCACCAGGCCCTGCACCGCCGCGGTCAGGCGGTTCGCGAGCCGCAGGGCCAGCCATAACCCCAGGCCGAAGGCGAACAGGGTGCCCAGGGCGATCCACGCGATGGAGCGGTACAAGTCCGTGGTCACCAAGGTCATCGGCGCGCCGGCGGCGACCGTCCAGCCCGACAGCGACGACCGGCTGAACGCGGTGTAGACGGGCGTGCCCTCTTTCGTGACGGTCTCCAGCGAACCCTCGCTTTCCTGCAGCACGGCGCGCGCCAGCGCCGGCACCGCCTTCTGGCCGACAAACTTCGACGTGTCCCGCGTGCGCGCGACGATCGTGCCGGACCCGTCCAGCACGGCAGCGATCCAACCGGCGGGCAAGGTCCGGCGCCCCAGCACGTTGCCGATGCGCTCGGGCAGTATCCCGACATTCAGGCTATAGACGACCTCGTCGCTGCGCATCACCGGCACGCCAAGCACGATGGTGGGGCTGTGGCTCGCTTCGCCGGTAAACAGGCCCGTGAGTACCGGCGCGCGCGTCTGGAAAACGCGGGCCAACTCGACAGGCGCGCCGCTTGCCGGCAACGGGTTGCCGAAAGGCACCCGCGTATTGATGAGCTGGCGGCCGTCGCGGTCCGTCAGGACATAGTTGTCGACGATCTGGAAGCGCGCCGCTTCGCGCGCGCGCTCGTGGAAATCCACCAGGTTGCCGGCGACGAGATCCGGAGAGGACGCGAGCATTTTCAAACCGGCCTCGACACCGGTCAGTTCACGGTCCAGGATCGCGGTGAGATTGCGCGCCAGGAAAATCGTGTCGCGGAAAATTCGCTCTTTCTGGATGACGTAGCTTTCGTAGACAGCCACCGACGCCACCACCAGCGCGGGCGAAATGCACGCGACGACCAGGGCCAGCAGCCCCGTCCGCATGGAGTAGCGGCGCGGCGTGCGGGCGGGCGCGCCGGCGGCGATGCCCTGGCCGTCAGCCATGGGCGGGCCCGCGGGATGCAGCGCTCGGGCTGCGGAATTGCGATCGGACTGACACCATTGGACGCATGCGCCTCCCGAAACGTCCGGCCCGGCCCGTCGCCGAAGCACGAACTGAAGTCAGAAATTATTACAGAAGCTCGCAATCGCACAATCCACCGCGGCAAGAAGCGGATACAAGAGTGGCTAAAATCCACGCGTCCCCAATTTACTCCGAAACAGCGTACCCGGCCATGACCCAACCAGCAGGCAATTCCCCGGGCTCGCCCCGGTTCGACCCAGCCGACAGGACGGTACTGATCTACGGCGCACTGGCCGCTCTCTTTGGGCTGACGGTGCACGCCCTGGTGGCGCGAGGCTTTTGGCCTTCGGGCCGCCCCTACGCCCTCGCCTACCTCACGCACGCGATAGCGCTGGTTTGCCTGGCGGGCGCCCTGCTGGCGGGCATGCGCAGCGGCAAGCGCTGGCTCGTTGCCCTGGCCGCCTACGGCGCGGTCCTGCCGGCGCTGGGCGCCTATGGGTTCGGTTTCGGCGACGACGCGCGCTCGCTGAACCTGCTGATGACGGGCATCGCGGCCTTCGTCCTGCTGCCGCTGGTCCAGCAACTGGATGCCCGGCAGCCTCAATGGAACTATCCGGCGGTATTCCGCGCCGCATGGCGCAATACCGTGCACCTGGCGGTGGCGGGCTTCCTGACCCTGGCGGTCTGCCTGCTGTTGTGGGGCGCGGGCCAGATGTTCCAAATGATCGGGATCGCCATCGTGGCGAAAATCATCGGCAACATCCATTTCATGCTCGGCGTGTGGCCCCTCGTCGCGGCGGCATGCCTGGTGGGCGTGCGCCGCCGCCCTCAATTGACCGAAACGCTGCAACGCTCGTGGCTGACGCTCAATGCCTGGCTGCTGCCGCTCGTGACCGTGGTGGGGCTGGCCTTCACGCTGGCCCTGGCGGCGCGCCTGGCGCTCGGCCTGGAAGCCGTCACGCTGTCGGCCGGCGCGATCATCGCGTTCTCTCTCATCTGGATCAAGCTGATCAATGCCGCCTGGCAGGACGGCGAGCACGCTGCGCCCTTCGGGCCGCGTCTGCGCCGCCTGCTGCGCGCCGGCATGGTGTGTCTGCTGCCCCTGGCCGCGGTGGCCCTCTACGGGATCGCGGTGCGCGTCAATCAGTATGGCTGGACGGACAACCGTGTCTGGGGCGCCTACTGCGCGGCGCTCGTCGCCCTGTACGGTCTGGGCTATGCCTGGGCGGCGCTACGCCCGGCGCGCTACTACACAACGCTTGCCGCCACCAACCTGACGGCCGCCGCGGCAACCTTGGCGCTGCTCGCCCTGATCAATACGCCGGTCGCCGCGCCTGCGCGCGTAGCCGCGGACAGCCAGCTCCAGCGCCTGATCGACGGCCGCATCGAGCCGCACGCCTTCCGCTATTTCTCGATGGAGAACAACTACGGCCGCTGGGGCCGCGAAGCGCTGCGGCGGCTGGCCGACGGTGCGGCCAACGACCGAGACCCGCAGATCGCCGTTGCCGCCTCCATGGCGCTCGAGAATCGCCGCTACGACTGGAAGATCGCGCCCGGAGATCCCGGGTCGCCCGCCAACCCGCCCGCATTCGCCATCTTTCCGGCGGGGCATGACGTGCCGCCGGGCTGGTGGGAATACCTCGCCCACATCCAGGCCCACGATGCCAGGCTGTGCGCGGAAGAAGGGCCACCCGTGCCGGCCGGCGCCACGCCGGCTCCCCGTTGCGCGCTGATGTTCGCCGACGTTACGGGCGACGGCCGGGACGACCTCATCCTGTACATCCGCCCCAACCCCGAAGGCCATGCAAAATTCGTCCGCGAAATGGCCATTGCCTACGCCCCCCTCGCCGATGGGCAATGGCGCCGAATCGGAACGCTGACGCGGCAGCGGCGCGACGGCGGGGCGACGGGCGCCCCGGACCTCGCCACGGAGGCGGAACAAGGGCAAGTCCGCAGCGTTCCCAGACAAGACCGGGACCTGCTGATCGGCGACGATCTGCTGCGCCTGCGCTGACGCGACCCGGGCGCGGAGCCCGGAATCCGCGCCCAGCGCGCGTTATTGCTCTTCCAGGTCCGGCGTGCCGGTGAACTGGCTCTTGAGCAGGGTCAAGGCGCCCTTCTCCGCCAGCCCTTCGTTGGGAAACACATGCTTGGTGTCTTCGAGTATCGGGAAGCCGAAGACGCGTACACGCGTGTGATACCCCTCAGGCGTCTCCGCGAATTCGATATCGAAGTTGCGTTCTTCGATCCAGCCCGATCGATGCAGTTTCCATTCCATATGCAACACGCTCCTGAAAGGCGAAGTCGACACGAAAGGCCCGCCCCCTCGGGGCCGGACGCTGCTACACCATACACCCGTATCGGAACGGGGGGATGACGCAAGCGCCATCTCCCCGGCCCGCCCGGCCTATTTCTTCGCAGGCCGGCGTTCGTCGGCAGCCCCGGGCGCGCCTTCGGGCAGCGCAGGCGCGAACAGGTCCCAGCTGGCCATGAACAGCGCGGCGATCAGCGGACCGATCACGAAGCCGTTCAGGCCGAACAAGGCCATGCCGCCGAGCGTGGAAATGAGCACCACGTAGTCCGGCATCTTGGTGTCCTTGCCCACCAGGATGGGGCGCAGCACATTGTCCACCATGCCGATGACCAGCACGCCGAACAGGATCAGCGACACGCCCTTGACGGTGGCGCCCGTCAGCAGGAAGTAAATCGCGACCGGCGCCCAGATCAGCCCCGCGCCCACCGCGGGGAGCAGCGACAGGAAGCCCATGATCACCCCCCAGAGCAGCGCGCCCTGGATGGAGAGGATCGAGAAGATGATGCCTCCCAGCGCGCCCTGCGCCGCCGCGACGGCGACGTTGCCCTTCACGGTGGCGCGCACGACGGTGGTGAACTTGCGGAACAGATGCTGCTTGTGCGTGTCGCTCAAGGGCATGGCGCGCTTGAGCCGCGCCGACAGCAGCGGGCCGTCGCGCAGCAGGAAAAACAGCAGGTACAGCATGATGCCGAAGCTAATCACGAACTGGAACGTGTCCTGTCCGATGCTCAGCGCCTGGGTCGCCAGGAACTGGCTGGCCTGCATCGCGCCCGCGCTGAGCTTTTCCTGCAGGCTGGGGATATCGGCCAGGTCGAAGCGCGCCAGCACGTCATGCACCGATGGCGGCAAGGCCGCCATCGCCTGCTGGAAATACGCGCCGAAATTGATCTGCCCGGACTTGATGCTTTGATAGAGGTTCGCGCCTTCGCGCACCAGCGATCCGCTGATGGCGACCAAGGGCAGGATCACCAGCAGCAGCACGAGCAGCAGCGTGATCAGCGCGGCCAGATTGCGCCGCCCACCCAGGCGCGGCACCAGGCGGCGCTGCAAGGGGGCAAAGATGATGGCGAGGATGGTGCCCCAGAAAACGGCCCCGTAGAAGGGCCACAGCAACCACCCGAACGCGATGGTGACGCCCACCAGCAAGAGCAGAAAGGTTCTGTAGTGCACGCTGGAAGATTGACTCATGTTCCGTCCCTGGCACGGCAAGCGCCGCGAGACCCGCATTGTACAAAGCGCTGCGTCAAGGTTCGCCGCGGGCCGCGCCGGCCGCCTGCGACAGCGTGGCGCGGGCGCGCTCCAGTCCGTCCGATTGCGCATTCAGCCCTTGCAGGCGCAGGTTCAGCTCTTGCTGGAGCGTCGGCATCGTCACGAGCGTCTGTCCATCCACGAGCAGGATGTCGTCCTCATGTGCGGCCACGAACTCCGCCACGCCCAGGGCATCGCGCGCAACCGCATCCATCTTCGAGGCCGCATCCATGAGTTCGGCGGCGGGCGCGGTCACCGCTTCGTCATAGACACCGTCGTAGACGGGCGCGAGGTCCGGGGGCAGCGTCATGGCCGCACGCGCCTTGTCGGCCTTGGCGCGGGCGTCTTCGAGCTTCGCGGCATTCTCCGCGAGGGCCTTGCGCGCCGCTTCGAAGCGCGGCCTGCGCTCGACGATGTCGCCCACCGAGCGGATGGTCTCGACCGCCAGCACGTCGCGCATGGATACGGCCGCCTTGACCATTGCCTGCTGGAAATCGGCGATCACCTCATAGGCGTCGGCATAGTCGCCGACCGCTTCCTTTTCCGGCTCGCTCAACACGGCAAGCGGCACCAGCGCCCCGCTGTCGATCCGGGATTGCAGCAGCTGAATGAACGCCACGCGTTCCTGCGGTTCCTTGTTGACGCAGGCCGCGAGCAACAGCATCGATGCCGTCGCCAGGCCTAGAAGGCAAGCTCGCAGCAATGCCATGCCCATCCTCCTTGCATGCGGGTTTGCGGAAGCGGCGCAGCCCCGTGCCAGAGCGGCCGCACTCCCGCAGATTATCCCGAAGCGCCAGGCGCCCGCCGCCGGTGGGCGGATTTTGTTGCCATCGAAGCGTGTTGACACAGGGAGGCCTACGTGCATCACGCCGCCACGGGGCAAACCATGGCGCACCGGCGCGCCGGGTCGAAGCCCGCCGCTTCTTCAAGGCGCAGGCGCGCCGCAAGCGGCGCCGGAAGCCTGGCCGGCGGCAGTTCTGAAAAGCCGTGCCGCAGGTAGAAAGGCGCGTTCCAGGGCAGCTCGCGATCGGTTGTCAGCACCACCGAGCGGTAGCCCGCAGCACGCGCGTGTTCGCGCACGGCCAGCAGCAGGGCCCGGCCCAGGCCGCGCCCCTGCTGCGGCAGGGACACCGCCATCTCGGCAAGATAGAGATCGCCTTCCATGGACCGGGTGAGCGCAAAGCCGGCGGCCTGCCCGTCCTCTGCTTCAGCGACCCACAGCAGGCCGGCCGTCTGCGCCTGTTCCAGCACCGCGAGCGGCACGGGATCGTCGCCCGCGGCCCAGGCCATCGCGGTGCCCAGGAAGCGCTTCCCGGCGGAACGTTCGATATCGGCCAGGCGGGCCAGATCGGAGAGGCGTGCAAGTCTGATCATAGGGGTCGAAGTATGCATCATGCGGGCTTTCCGCCCCATTCCCATAAAATAGTGTTTTCGGCCCCCGAGGCCGCCCGTAACGCTGGCTTGCATCTCCATGACTCAGAACGCTACCCCCGCCTGGGGCTTCGCCCATCCCGATTGCCGCGGCGCTGCCGCCCTGCTGTTTTTCATGGACGATCTGGCGCGCGTCGTCAACCAGTACCTGGGCCACGGGCAACTGTCGGACGAGGCGCTGGCCGACGCGCAAAAAGCCGTCGACGCCCTGCTGGACCGCTATGTGGAAATCCAGGCGGCGCCCGAAGCCTTCGACAACGAGCGTATCCGTCTCGCGCTGGAAACGGAGCGGGGGCCGGATGGCCAGGCCGTCGCGCAGGTGGCGCTGCGCATGTCTCCGCGCCTGGAAGGCTTGATCATCGAAGCCCAGCGCCAGGCCCGCCCCGCTACCCATTAGCGCGCCAAGGCCGGGCGGAAAACTGCGTCGAAGACAGCCCTCCCGGCCCTTCTTTCAACAAAATACTTGCAAAATACGCCAACTGGCAGTATCATCAATGGTTGAGTGCTGCAAACAAAACAACCCAGACGGTGTTTTGCGCACAGCAAAGGTCAGGTATCTGACCCAGATATCCGACCCAGATACCTGACCCAGATGCACCGGCCACTTGACCCTGGCCGAGATAGATCCGGGCCGCATACCGCGCCCCGCTCGTCTGCGAGAAGCAGCGGCACTCAATAGCAAAAACCAGCAAGACCGCTTTTCGCGCCAATTTCCATCAGAAAACAAAACGGCGCGAAACCAACCCAGGCGGCCCTGCACACAAGCCGCACCGAACAAAAGCCATGCCGAAAGCAAGCTGCGCCGCAGCTGCCTTGCGGCGTTTTCCGGCAAGAACCCGACGCCAGACGCATTTTGCGCTGGCAAACGCACTGTCGCGCTATCGCGCCACATGCCTGAAATGATGCTACGCCAGACTTGGCGATGGCATCGCCACCCCCGGCCCCGCACGTGAAAACATGAGAATGCGCAAAGGGCCGGCGGCTGTTGTGAGGTAGTGTCATGGCAAGCCTTCGAACCATGGCACCACCGGCTTTTCCCATAACTAGAAACCAAGAGAACAAACACCATGAATATCCATTTCACCTCCTCGGACCTGATCCGACGTCCGGCCCACACCAAGCTGGACAACATGCCGATCCACGTCGGCGACATCGTCTACCTGAAGCCGATCGACGGCCCGGAAATCCGCGCGACGGTCATCTTCAATGCGCCGATCGACGGCACGACCACCTACACGACCGAAGTCGTGCCCTGCGGCGCATCCGCGCAAAAGGCCCCCGGCCAGCGCATCCGCTTCCGCCACGAGCACGTGCATCGCATCGAACCGGTGCGCCGCGGCTTCCACTAACCCCCGCCCGCCCTGCCCGCCCCTCCGGCGGCGGGGCGGCCCTTGCGTGATAAAGTCCCTTGCATCCAGGGCCTGTTGGTATCGGCAGGCCCCAGCCTTGGCGCTCCCCACATGCAGAACAACCGTCTCGCGGTCCACATCTGGGACCTCCCCACCCGCTTATTCCACTGGGCGCTCGTCGTCTGTATCGTCGGCGCCTTCGTCAGCGTGAAGCTCGGCGGCCTGTACATGGATTGGCACGTGCGCTTCGGCTGCACGGCACTGGGCCTGATCCTGTTCCGGCTGCTGTGGGGGATCTTCGGCCCGCGCTACGCCCGCTTCGCACAGTTCCTGCGGGGCCCGGCGGCCGTGGCCGGCTACCTGAAAGGCGGCACCGCGCCAGCCGGCCACAACCCACTGGGCGCGCTGTCGGTCGTGGCGCTGCTGCTCGTGATCGGGTTCCAGGCGGCCAGCGGCCTGTTCACCACCGATGACATCATGACGCAGGGCCCGCTGTTCGGGCACGTCAGCGAAGCCTTCGCCGGCGCCATGACGTCCTGGCACAAGCTCAACGAGTGGGTCATCATCGGCCTGGTGGCGCTGCACCTGGCCGCCGTGGCCTGGTATGCGCTGGTGCGCCGCAAGCGCCTAGTGCGCGCGATCATCACCGGCAAGGTCGACGCCAAGGACGTGCCCGCCGGCACGCCGCCCACGCAAGACGGCGTCGCCATCTGGCTGCGCGCCCTGTTGCTCGGCGCCTGCGTTACCGGCCTGGTACTCTGGATCCGCTCGCTGGAAGTCGCGGCGGACATGTCGTTTTCCTGATCCGCCTGGCGTAAAAAAGCCCCTCGAGATTCGAGGGGCTTTTTTGTGCGCAAGCGGCTTACTTCTTCTTGCGGTACGAATCGTGGCAGGCCTTGCAGCTTGCGCCGACATCGCCGAACGCCGCGCGCAGCTTGTTCAGGTCGCCGGAGTCGGCCGCAGCCGACAGCTTGACGATGTTGTCCTGGAAGGCCTGCTGCTTCTGCTTGAAGCCGGCCGCATCGCTCCAGACTTCCGGACGGGCGTCGCCGCCTTCCGTGCCCGGACCGAATGCCGCCCAGGGCAGCGCCGACAGCGTTTTCAGCACTTCCACATTAGCCTTGATCTGTGCGGCATCATAGGGCGCCTGGCCCTTCACCACCGGCGCCATGCGGCCGAAATGCGAGGCCATCAGCGTAAGCGCCGACTGGCGATACTTCACCGCATCTTCGGGCTTGGCGAACTGGGCGGAGGCGTTCGTCGCCAGCAACGGCCCAACGGTCATACAGGCCAACGCGACGAGCGTGGACAACTTCTTCATTGCTATCTCCCGTAAGGTCAAACAAGGCGCCGCGCGCATTGCGCGCGGCATGGCGACTATACCGCCCGGGCCAGCGCGGCAGCCAGCCCGATATACGAACGCGGGGTCATCGCCAGCAAGCGGGCCTTCGGCTCTTCAGGCAGCGCCAGGCCCTGGATGAATTCTCGCAGGCCTTCCTCGGTGATCCCCTTGCCCCGCGTCAAAGCCTTGAGCTGTTCGTAAGGCTGCGGCAGGCCATAGCGGCGCATGACGGTCTGCACCGGCTCGGCCAGCACTTCCCAGCATGCATCGATGTCGGCATCGATGGCTGCGGTATTGACCTCGAGCTTGCCCAGGCCGCGCATGCAGGCATCCCAGGCCACCAGGCAGTAGCCCAGGCCCACACCCAGGTTGCGCAGCACCGTGGAGTCGGTCAGGTCGCGCTGCCAGCGGGAGACCGGCAGCTTGTCGGCGAGATGGCGCAGCACGGCGTTGGCCAGGCCCAGGTTGCCTTCGGAGTTCTCGAAGTCGATCGGGTTGACCTTGTGCGGCATGGTGGACGAGCCGACCTCGCCCTCTTTCAGGCGCTGCTTGAAGTAGCCCAGCGCCACGTAGCCCCAGATGTCGCGGTCCAGGTCCAGCACGATGATGTTGGCGCGCGTGATGGCGTCGAACAGGGCCGACATCCAGTCGTGCGGCTCGATCTGGATCGTGTGGCGGTTCTGGGTCAGCCCCAGGCCGGCCAGCACGCGCTGGCTGAAGGCAGGCCAATCGATTTCTGGATATGCCGACAAGTGGGCGTTGTAGTTGCCGGTGGCGCCGTTCAGCTTGGCCAGCGGCTCAACGGCCTCGACGGCGGCGATGGCGCGGTTCAGGCGCGCGGCCACGTTGGCGAATTCCTTGCCCAGCGTCGTCGGGCTGGCGGGCTGGCCGTGCGTGCGCGACAGCATGGGCTGGTCGGCCTGGGCGATAGCCATTTCGTTCAGCTTGGCGGCGAGCTCGCGCAGGCGCGGCACCACGACCTCGTTGCGGGCACGGGTCAGCATCAGCGCATGCGAGGTGTTGTTGATGTCCTCGGAGGTGCAGGCGAAATGGATGAATTCGGCGGCGCGGGCCAGCTCGGCGTCATCCGCCACTTTTTCCTTCAGCCAGTATTCGACGGCCTTGACGTCATGGTTGGTGACGCGTTCGATGTCCTTGATGCGGGCGGCGTCCGCTTCGGAGAAGTCGCGCACCAATTGTTGCAGGCGCGCGCGGGCGGTCTCGGAAAAGGCCGGCAGCTCGGGCAGGCCCGCATCGGACAGCGCGACCAGCCAGGCCACTTCGACCTCGACGCGGTGCGCCATGAAGCCTGCCTCCGACAGCAGGCCGCGCAGCGCGTCGCCCCGGGAAGCGTACCGGCCATCCAATGGCGAAAGGGCGTTGAGTTGGCTAAGCTGATCGGCGATTTGCATGGTCTGGGAAAGAAAAAGCGGGGAATGAGCGAATCGGGCGATTTTATCATCCGGAAGCATGCAACATTGTGGCAAACTGGCGAAGATTCCGGCCTGCGGACGGTCTGACCGCCATGCGGCCTGCTATACTTCGGCCGCTTTCCGACTCCGCTTGTGACTCCATGAAACTGATCGGCTCGCTTACCAGTCCTTACGTGCGCAAAGTGCGTATCGTCATGGCCGAGAAAAAGCTGGACTACCGGCTCGAACTCGAAAACGTCTGGTCCGCCGACACGCAGATCCAAACGTACAACCCGCTGGGCAAGGTTCCGTGCCTGGTCATGGAAGATGGCGGCGCCCTTTTCGACTCGCGCGTCATCGTCGAATACGTGGACACCCTGTCTCCCGTCGCCCGCCTGATTCCCCAGCCGGGACGCGACCGCGCGGCCGTCAAATGCTGGGAAGCCATCGCCGATGGCCTCCTTGACGCCTGTGTGACCATCGTCAAGGAAAACCAGCGTCCCGAGGCTCAGCGCAGCCCGGAATGGATCGAACGCCAGTACTCCAAGATCCACGCCAGCCTCGACGCCATGAACAAGAGCCTGGGCGAAAACGCGCATTGCATGGGCATCAACTATAGCCTCGCGGATATCGCCGTCGGCTGCGCGCTGGGCTACCTGGACCTGCGCTTCGCCTCGCTCGACTGGCGCTCCAACCACCAGAACCTGGCGCGTCTGTACGACAAGCTGTCTCAGCGCCAATCGTTCATCGACACGATACCGGGGTAGCCCCCCCCCGAAGCGCTGCGCGCTTCCCCCCAGGGGGGCGCCGCTACGGACCGGCGGAGCCCGGATCCATGCGGCCTCGCTTGGCCACACCGCTCTCCGTCGGGCCGTGCGGCTCTATGTTCAGCCGGTAAAGGTTTGCCAGGCCTTGAACAGCATGTATCCGGCCAGCGCGAACAGCAAGCAGGCGAACACGCGTTTCAATGTCTGCACTGGCAGGCGGTGCGCCATGCGCGCGCCCAGCGGGGCCGTCAGCACGCTGGTGCACACCAGCGCCAGCAGCGCCGGCCAATAGATGTAGCCCAGCATGCCGGGACGCGATTCACCCGCGTTCAGGCCCGACACGACATAGCCCACGCTATTGGCCAGCGCAATGGGAAAGCCCAGCGCCGCCGACGTCGACACCGCGTTGTGCAAGGCTACGTTGCACCAGACCATGAACGGTACCGACAGGAAGCCGCCGCCCGCGCCCACCAGGCCCGACAGAAAACCGATACCCGCCCCGGCCGCGCTGGTGCCCACGACGCCAGGCATCTGGCGGCTGGGCTTGGGCTTTTTGTTGCGCAGCATGCTCCATCCGGAATACCCGACGAACAGCGCGAAGAACAGCGACAGCCACAGGGTGCTCAGCGCGGCGAACACGGCGCCGCCCGAGAACAGGCCGCCGATGATGATGCCGGGCGCCATCGCCCAGACGATGTTCCACTTGATCGTGCCCCGCTGCTGATGGGCCCGGACGCTGGAGACGGACGTGAACAGGATCGAGGTCATCGACGTGGCGATGGCCGCGTGCACCACCAGCTCGGCGGGCATGCCCTGCCACGCGAACAGCATCGTCAGGAACGGCACCAGCAGCATGCCGCCGCCGATGCCGAGCAGGCCCGCGGCAAAGCCGACCACGCCGCCCAGCACCAGCAGGCAAATCAACATCGTTACATCCACAACAGTCTCCTATTTCTTCTTGGTCATGAACAAGGCCCCTGGAGCAGCGCCCCAGGGGCCTCGGAAAAGGTCGGCGCCCGGCGGGCGCGTCCCGGCGCAGGCCGGCGCATCACCTACACGATGATGCCGCCCCCCAGGCAAACGTCGCCATCGTAAAGCACCGCGGACTGCCCGGGCGTCACTGCCCACTGCGGCTCGGTGAAATCCAGCGCGAAGGCCGCATCCGCGGCGCCGTCGAGACGGCATGCCGCATCCGCCTGCCGGTAGCGCGTCTTGGCGCCGTAGGCGCCGGATACCGGCGGGCGGCCCGCGATCCAGCTCGCGTCCTGCGCCCGCAGTTCGGTCGAGAGCAGCCAGGGATGGTCATGCCCCTGGACTACGTACAGCACGTTGCGCTCCAGGTCCTTGCGGGCCACGTACCAGGCCTCGGCCGTCCCGTCTTCGCGCTGCCGCCCCTTCACGCCGCCCACGCCCAGGCCCTTGCGCTGACCCAGCGTATAGAACGACAGCCCTTCGTGGCGGCCGACCGTCATCCCTTCGGGCGTCATGATCGGGCCCGGCTCGGTCGGTAGGTAGCGGTTCAGGAATTCGCGGAACGGGCGCTCGCCGATGAAGCAGATCCCCGTGGAGTCCTTTTTGGCGGCATTGTGCAGGCCTATCTCGTGCGCGATGCGCCGCACCTCGGTCTTGTGGATTTCGCCCAGCGGAAACAGGGTGCGCGACAACTGCGCCTGGTTCAGGCGATGCAGGAAATAGCTTTGGTCCTTGGACGCATCCAGCGCCTTGAGCAGCTGGAACTCCGTGCCGCCGCCCGCCGCCGGCACCTCGCGCACGCGCGCGTAGTGGCCGGTGGCGATGCGCTCGGCGCCCAGCGCCATGGCGTGGTCCAGGAAGGCCTTGAACTTGATCTCGGCGTTGCAGAGCACGTCGGGATTGGGCGTACGCCCCGCGGAATACTCGCGCAGGAATTCCGCGAACACGCGGTCCTTGTATTCGGCGGCGAAGTTGACGAACTCGAACTCGACGCCGACCAGGTCCGCCACGCTGGCGGCGTCCAGGAGATCCTGGCGCGTGGAGCAATATTCGGAATCGTCGTCATCTTCCCAGTTCTTCATGAACAGGCCGACGACCTCGTAGCCCTGCTGCTTGAGCAGCCAGGCGGTGACCGAAGAATCGACCCCGCCGGACATGCCGACGACAACGCGGCCTTTCTTGGTAGATGTTTGACTCATGATGACGCTATTTTAGATCGGAGTGGGCTTCTTCCTGCGGCTGCGGCTCGGCGGCCCGCGAGACTTCCATCAGCCACGTGCGGAACGCCTGCAGCGTGGGCAGGTTGGCCTTCTGTTCCGGATAGCACAGGTAGTAGCCCATGCGCGCCCGGATGGGCAGTTGGATGGCGACGGCCAGCTTGCCGTCGCGCAGTTCGTCTTCGATCAGGCAGCGCGGTATCAGCGCCACCCCGAAGCCCGCCGCGGCGGCCTGCGACAGCAACGCGTATTGGTCGAAGCGGGCGCCTTCCAGGCTGCGCCGGGTATCGCAGCCCGCCTGCTCGAACCAGTCGCGCCAGCCTTCCAGCGCCGAGGTATGGTGTAGCAGCGGATATGCCAGCAGATCCACCGGCGACGTACAGCCGCCCGGAATCAGGCGCGGGCTGCACACCGGCAGGATTTCGCGGCCGACGATGTAATCGGCCCCGCTGCCCGGCCAGATGCCTTCGCCGAAGCGCACGGCGGCGTCCAGCTCGGGCGTGGAAAAATCATAGCCCTGGCGGTGCGGCAGGAATTCCACGTGGATGTCCGGCCGCAGGCGCATGAAGGCAGTCAGGCGCGGGATCAGCCAGCGCGCCCCGAAGGTCGGCATACAGGTCAGGTTGAGCGTGCCTCCCTGCCCCTGATGCGCGATCAGCTCCACGGTGGCGGCTTCGATCTGGCCCAGGCCGGCCTGGATCTTGGTGAGATAGCTGCGCCCGGCTTCGGTCAGAACCAGGCCTTGCCTGATCCGCAGGAATAGTTCGATGCCTACGAACTCCTCTAAATGTTTCACTTGTTTACTGACCGCGCCTTGCGTCACGCACAGTTCCTGCGCCGCGCGCGTGAAACTGCTGTGCCGCGCAGCCACTTCGAACGCCTGAAGATCCGTTAAAGAGGGACAGAAACGCCGCATAAATATCGCTCCCACGGTTGCCGTGGGCTCCTTGCCCGCTGCGGGGCAGTTCTTGCCCGGGACGCTTCAGAGAATCGGTCCCGCGCCTCGCCGCGAAACACAAATTGTTTCAGATTGAGAGGCAAAAAACAGCGGCTTAGACGGCCGCCGCCAAAAGAGGCATGAAAAAAAGTCATAGCTTACGGAGAAACTTTCGTTTGCGCAAACAGGGCGGTCAGGAAAGAATCGTTGCGTTTGCGTCTGCCTTTGCGCATCCGCTTTCCAATTCATTAGGGGAATCCATGCAACGCCGTAAAGTTGTCCTGGGCCTGTGTGTCGCCGCCGCGACCCTGGCCACGCCGCTCACCTCGGGCATCGCGCACGCTGAAGACGCGTACCCGTCCAAGCCCATCCGCCTGATCGTACCCTTCCCGCCCGGAGGCACGACCGACATCGTCGGCCGCCTGTTCGCCGACAAGCTGAGCAAGGAACTGGGCCAGACCGTCGTGGTGGAAAACCGCGGCGGCGCCGGCGGCTCGATCGGCAGCGCGTTCGTCGCCAGCAGCGCGCCGGACGGCTATGTTCTGGGCATCGCCACCGTCAGCACGCACGGCATCAACCCGGCCATCTACCCGAACCTGCCGTTCGATGGCGAGAAGGACTTCACGCCCATCTCGAACCTGGCGGCCGTGCCGAACATCATGACCATCAACCCGAAGGTCCAGGCCAAGAATATCGCCGACCTCATCAAGCTGGCCAAGAGCGAACCGGGCAAGCTGACCTACGCGTCCGCCGGCAACGGTTCGGTCTCGCACATGATGGGCGAACTGTTCAAGATGGCCTCGGGCACCAACCTGATGCACGTTCCTTACCGCGGCGTGGGCCCGGCACTCAACGACGCGCTGGCCGGCCAGGTCGACGTCATGTACGACAACCTGCCCTCCACGCTGCCGCACGTGCAATCCGGCCGCCTGATCGCCATGGCCGTCGCCTCGCCCAAGCGTGTCGCGTCCCTGCCCGACGTTCCCACCTTCGCCGAAGCCGGCCTGCCGGCGGTGAACGACGCCTCGTGGTTCGGCCTGGTGGCTCCCGCCAAGCTGCCCCAGCCCGTGCTGGACAAGCTGAACGCGGCCGTGCAGAAGGTCAGCGCCGAAGCCGACGTCAAGACCCGCCTGGAAGCCCTGGGCGCCGCGCCGGCCGCCAACACCCCGGCCGAATTCGCCGCGCAGATCTCGGCTGAAATCGCCAAGAACAAGCGCATCGCCAAAGAAGCCAACGTGAAGATCGACTGATCGATCTTCGGTCCCCGCCGCCTTCAGGGGCGCGGGGGCCTCCGATTCACGAACGCACTCCCCCCATATGCGAATTACCCAACCCCTGTCTTACCGGCTCGACCTTCCGCAGCAATATCCGGATTCGGAATCCTCGGCCCCGCTCGTGCTGGACTCCCCGCACAGCGGCACCGCCTACCCTCCCGATTTCGCGGCCGCGGTGGACTTTGGCGCATTGCGCACAGCCGAGGACACCTGGGTTGACGACCTCTGGAGCGACGCCCTCGAGATGGGCGTGCCCATGATCGCCGCCGCCTTCCCGCGCGCCTACATCGACGCCAACCGCGCGCCCGACGAGATCGACGAACTGCTGCTGGATGAACCCTGGCCCGACGCGCTCAACGCCTCGCCCAAGGTCAAGCTGGGCAAGGGCCTGATCTGGCGCATGCTCGATGACGGCACGCCGCTGTACGACCGCAAGCTGACGGTCGAGGAAGTCCGCCACCGCATCAACGCCTGCTGGAAGCCCTATCACGCCGCCCTCGGCCGCGTGCTGGACGACGCCCACCGGAAGTTCGGCAAGGTCTGGCACATCAACTGCCACTCCATGCCCAGCGTCGCTGGCGCCTTCGCCACCGACCGCCCCGGCCTGGTCCACCCCGATTTCGTGCTGGGCGACCGCGACGGCAGCACCAGCGACCCGGCCTTCCGCGAATTCATCGCCGCCTGGCTGCGCGAACGCGGCTATGACGTCACCGTGAACGATCCCTATAAGGGCGTGGAACTGGTGCGCGCCTTCGGCCGCCCCCAGGAAGGCCGCCACAGTCTGCAGATCGAGATCAACCGCAAGCTCTATATGGACGAGGTCACGCTGCGCCCGTCCGAGAACTACGGCCGCCTGAAAGCCGATCTGCGCGACCTCACCGCCGCGCTCATCGCCTGGACTCGCGCGCAAACGGCTTGACGCCGGACGTTTGCGCGCAGTGCCGGCCAGCGGCGTGGTAAGCCTGGCCGGAATAGTGGGTTGAAAAGCCCCTGCCCCATGGTTCGCCATGGGGCTTTTTTTTGCGCCGGCCGCGCGCAGGGGCGGTGGAATGGAGCTGTTGCCTGTGGAGGTGTCTGACACCCGGGGACGCCAACTCGAACTTGGCGGCCTGCCAGTAAGGGTGTCAGACACCTGAAACATAGGGGTGTCAGACACCTGGGATTTGCTGGTTTCAGACACCTTGAACTTGCCAGTGTCTGACACCCTTACGAGACGCCCGCCCAGACGGAAGCCGGCGCCCCACGGGTGTCTGACACCACCGCGACATCACCCCGCCGCAGATCTCAGGCGCTCGTCCACGACCTCGATCCAATGCCGCACCGGCGTATCGGTGCCGCTTTGCAAGTGGCCGATGCAGCCGATGTTGGCGGACAGGATCACGTCCGGCCCGCCAGCGGAAATGGCGCTCAGCTTGCGGTCCCGCAACTGCAAGGCAATCTCGGGATTCAGCACGGAATAGGCGCCCGCCGAACCGCAGCACAGGTGCTTGTCGGCGAACGGCTGCAATTCGAAGCCCAGCTCGGCAAGCAATTGCTCCGACAGCGGCCGCAGGCCCTGCCAGTGCTGCAAGGTGCACGGTGGATGAAACGCCGCCCGGGTGCCCGCGGGCAAGCGCTCGCGCAACTGCGCGGCATGCGGCGCGACGATCTCGGCCACGTCCTTCACCAACGCCACGATGTCCGCGGCCTTCTGCGCGTAGGCGGACTCGTGCCGCAGATGGTGGGCGTACTCTTTCACCATGGCGCCGCAACCGGATGCGTTCATGACAATGGCCTCGACCTTGCCGTCCTGCACGAGCGGCCACCAGGCATCGACATTGGCGCGCATCTGCGCCAGCGCGTCGTCCTGCGCATCCAGGTGAAAGCTGACGGCTCCGCAGCAGCCGGCCCCCGGCGCGATGCGCGCGCCGATACCGACGGCATCCAGCACGCGGATGGTGGCGGCGTCGATCGTCGGCATCATGGCGGGCTGCACGCAGCCCGCCAGCATCAGCACCTGCCGGGCATGCCCGGCCACTTGCGGCAGCGCGCCGGCGTCGCGGCGTTCAGGCACTTTGCGTTTCAGCGATTCAGGCAGCAGGCCGCGCACGGCCTGCCCCAACCGCATCGCGGGCGCGAACAGCGGCGACATCATGGCCTTGCGCAGCAGGGTGCGCTTCGTCCGGTCGCCCCAGGAACGCGACACGCGCTCGTCCACGATCTTGCGGCCGATGTCCACCAGGTGCCCGTACTCGACGCCCGAGGGGCACGTGGTTTCGCAATTGCGGCAGGTCAGGCAGCGGTCCAGATGCTGCTGAGTGGACTGCGTGGGCTCGGCGCCCTCCAGCACCTGCTTGATGAGGTAGATGCGTCCGCGCGGGCTGTCCAGTTCATCGCCCAGCACCTGATAGGTCGGACAGGTGGCCGTGCAGAAGCCGCAGTGCACGCAACGCCTGAGGATGGCGTCGGCCTCGTTGCCCAGATCGGTATCGCGTGCCCAGGATGCCAGCTTGGTTTGCATGATGCTCTATAGCTCCAGGACCAGGCGACCGGGATTGAACAGGCCGGCCGGATCGAGCTCTTGTTTGAGCCGGCGCGTGATCGAAGCGATCCCCGGCGCCAGCGGATGGAATACGCCGTCGGCCGGCGGCTTGCCGTGGCCGGTCCGGAACAGCGTCGCGTGCCCGCCCAGCCGCGCCGCGGTTTCGCGCAGCGCGGCCGCGTCGTGCGAGCCCGACAGCCAGCGCTGCCCTCCTCCCCACTCCAGCAGGGTCGGGCCCAGCCCGAGCGCGGCGGCCGTGGGCGGCAAGGCCAGGCGCCACAATGGTCGGCCCGGCGTAAAAAAGGGATGGGTCTGCTCGCGCAGTGATCGCCACCAGCCTGCCGCCGCCTCGGGCGCCAGCGGATCGCCGCCGATCAATTGGCGGGCGCTGGCAACAGCCGGAGGCGCGCCGGACAGGCGCACCGTCATCGCGCCTTCGGCATCGCCGTCGCCGCCGGCCCAACTGGTGGCCGAAATCGGCAGGGGCTTGCCGCGCCACAGGGCGAAACTGGCCAGCGCCTGCGCCTGTGTGGCGGGCAGCACCAGCGTCAGCTCTTCCATCGGCCGGGGCACGACCTTCAAGGAGACGTCCAGAATCGCGCCGAAGATACCGTGCGATCCGGCCAGGAGGCGAGAGACGTCGTAGCCCGCCACGTTCTTCATGACCTCGCCGCCGAACGACAGGATGCGCCCCTCCGAATCCAGCAGCCGCGCGCCCAGCACAAAATCCTTCAGCGCGCCGGCGCTCATGCGGCGCGGCCCCGAAAGGCCCGCCGCGACGCAGCCGCCGACCGTGGCGGCCGGTGAGAAATGCGGCGGCTCGAATGCCAGCATCTGCCCGTTCTCGGCCAGCGCGGCTTCCAGTTCCGCCAAAGGGGTTCCAGCGCGCACCGTCACGACCAGCTCGGAAGGGTGGTAGCTGACGATGCCTCGATAGGGTGTCATGTCCAGCAGGCAATGTCCGTCCTGCGGCGTTACCGGGCGGTAATTGCCGTAGAACGCCTTGCTGCCGCCACCCATCACGAACAGGGGTTTGTGGCCGGCACGGGCCGTCATGACCTGGTCGCACAACTCCGACAGGACGAAATCCATAGGGGATGCGTCCTAGAAACGGGCGAGATCGGGGAAGCGCAACTCTCCAGCATGGACATGCATCTTGCCGTATTCGGCGCAGCGGGCCAGCGTGGGGATGACCTTTTCAGGATTGAGCAGGCACGGCGGGTCGAACGCCCGCTTTACCGCCAGGAACGCGTCGAGTTCTTCGCGAGAGAATTGCACGCACATTTGATTTATCTTCTCCATTCCCACACCGTGCTCTCCGGTCACGGTCCCTCCTACCTGCACGCACAGTTCAAGAATGGCCGCGCCGAATTTCTCGGCACGCTCCACTTCGTCCGGCTTGTTCGAATCGAACAGGATCAACGGATGCAGATTGCCGTCGCCCGCGTGGAATACGTTGGCGCAGCGCAGTCCGAATTCGTCTTCCATCTGCTCGATGGCGCCCAGCACGCGCGCCAGATGGCGGCGCGGAATCGTGCCGTCCATGCAATAGTAATCGGGCGACACCCGGCCCGCGGCCGGAAACGCATTCTTGCGGCCAGCCCAGAACTTCAGGCGCTCGGCCTCGGAAGCCGAGACCTGGCAGCGCGTGGCGCCCGCCGCGCGGAACACGGCCTCCATGCGCGCGATCTCGTGCTCCACCTCTTCGGGCGTGCCATCCGATTCGCACAGCAGGATCGCCTGCGCGTCCATGTCGTAGCCCGCGCGCACAAAGGGTTCGACCATATGCGTCGCGCGCCGGTCCATCATTTCCAGGCCGGCGGGGATCATGCCCTGGGCGATGACTTGCGTGACCGCGTTGCCGGCGGCCTCCACGCTGGAAAAACTGGCCATGACGACCTGCGCGCAGGCCGGCTTGGGTATCAGCTTGACCGTGACTTCCGTGACCACGCCCAGCATGCCCTCCGACCCGATGAAAACGGACAGCAGATCCAGGCCAGGCGCATCCGGCGCTTCCGAGCCGAGCTCGACCACGTCGCCATCGATGGTCACCACGCGCACGCGCAGCACGTTGTGCACCGTCAACCCGTACTTCAGGCAGTGCACCCCGCCGGAATTCTCCGCGACGTTGCCGCCGATCGAACAGGCGATCTGGCTGGAGGGATCGGGCGCGTAGTACAGGCCGTAAGGCGCGGCGGCTTCCGAGATGGCCAGGTTGCGCACGCCGGGCTGGACGATGGCCGTCGCGCTCGCCAGATCGATGTGCTTGATGCGGTTGAATTTCGACAGGCCGAGCAGCACGCCCCGGCTGTGCGGCATGGCGCCGCCCGATAGGCCGGTGCCCGCGCCGCGCGCCACGATGGGCGCGTTCAACCGCTTGCAGATGCGCATGACGGCCTGCACCTGCTCCTCGGTTTCGGGCAAGGCAACGACCGCCGGCAGCGCGCGGTAAAGGGAAAGGCCGTCGCACTCGTAAGGGCGGGTATCTTCCTCGCGGAACAGTATGCAGTGCGCGGGCAAAGCCGCCGACAGGGCCTCGATGAGCTGCTGCAAAGAATAAGGCGCCTGCACTTGTGCCAGGCCGGTTTCGACCAATGAATTCATGAGCGCAACAATAGCGCGAGAGGCCGCTATAAGCAGGCCGGGATTTACCCGCATCCGGGGGGGTGGCGCCTGCAGATACGTAACCAGTAGTTAGTTGATGCCCCCACGCTGCGCCCCTTTCCGGGGCTTGCTGCCCCCCAAGGGGGCTGGCCCGCCTTGGGGCGGCCCGGCGGCGGGCCGGCCCCCACGCTGCGCCCCTTTCCGGGGCTTGCTGCCCCCCAAGGGGGCTGGCTGTATGGACCGGGGACATAGGTAACAGGCGTACGGGGACATGGGTGACACTTTTCCGGGGCAGAAGCCCGCGCCCGGCGCAAAAAAAAAGCCGACGGCGGTGCGTCGGCTTCGATTGCTGGCGGCGAGGCCGCCTCAGGCCTGCCAGGAAACGATCTTGCCCGGGTTCAGGATGTTGTTCGGATCGAACGCGTGCTTCAGGCTGCGCATCAGTTCCAGGGCGTCCTCGCCATGTTCCTCGGCCATGAACTGCATCTTGTGCAGGCCCACGCCGTGCTCGCCGGTGCAGGTGCCGTCGGCGGCGATCGCGCGGCGCACCAGGTTGTGGTTGATGGTTTCGGACTCCTGCCATTCCTCGGCACTGTCGGCGTCGAGCAGCATCAGCACATGGAAATTGCCGTCCCCGACGTGGCCCACGATCGTATACGGGAAGCTGGCTCGGTCCAGTTCCTCGACGGTGTCGCGCACGCAATCCGCCAGGCGCGAGATCGGCACGCATACGTCGGTGGTGCTGGCGCGGCATCCGGGACGCAGTTGCAGGCCGGCGAAATAGGCGTTGTGGCGGGCAGTCCAGAGGCGGCTGCGGTCTTCGGGACGTTCGGCCCATTCGAAGTCCATGCCGCCATGGTCCGCGGTGATCGCCTGGACGGTCTCGGCCTGTTCCTGCACGCCCGCCGGGCTGCCGTGGAATTCGAACACCAGCAGCGGGGTTTCGCGCAGGCTCAGCTTGCTGTGCAGGTTCACCGAGCGCACGCTGGCCGCGTCCATGAATTCGACGCGGGCGACCGGCACGCCCATCTGGATGATTTCGATAACGCTCTGCACGGCGGCGTCGAGCGTGGGGAAGTTGCAGACCGCGGCCGACACGGCCTCGGGCTGCGGATACAGACGCACCGTGACTTCGGTGATGATGCCCAGCGTGCCTTCGCTGCCCACGAAGATGCGCGTCAGGTCGTAGCCGGCCGACGACTTGCGCGCGCGCCCCGCCGTGCGGACGATGCGCCCGTCCGCCGTCACCACGGTCAGCGACATGACGTTTTCGCGCATGGTGCCGTAGCGCACGGCGTTGGTGCCGGAAGCGCGCGTGGCGGCCATGCCGCCCAGGCTGGCGTCGGCGCCGGGATCGATCGGGAAGAACAGGCCGGTGTCGCGGATCTCTTCGTTGAGCTGCTTGCGCAGCACGCCCGCCTGCACGGTGGCGGTAAGGTCTTCGGCGTTCACCGCCAGCACCTTGTTCATCTGCGACAGATCGAGGCTGATGCCGCCCTGGATCGCCAGGATGTGGCCTTCCAGCGACGAACCCGCGCCGTAGGGAATCAGCGGAACGCGGTACTCGTTGCACAGCTTGGCGACCTCGGCGACTTCCTCGGTCGTGTGCGCGAAGACCACGGCGTCCGGCAGCATGGCCGGATACGGGGATTCGTCGCGGCCGTGGTGTTCGCGCACGGCGGACGACTCGGACAAGCGGTCGCCGAAGCGCGCGCGCAAGGCATCCAGACAGGCAGCCGGGACCGGTCGGCGCAACGTTTCAGCGTGCAAGGAAGCGTTCATGATCAGCGTGTTCTCGGGTTCGGTAATTCGATTATTCTACGCCGCCGCGCATGCTGCGCCGCAAACCGCCACGCGCAGGCGATCCGCGGCGCGCCCCCGCCCGTTTTACTTGCCGGAAGTCAGCGCAACCCGGCGGCGCTCGCGCACCGCATGGGCCAGGCGCTCGAGCACGGCAACGGAGGCATCCCAGTCGATGCAGCCGTCGGTAATGCTCTGGCCGTAGACCAGCGGCGTGCCCGGCACCATGTCCTGGCGGCCGCCCAGCAGGTGGCTTTCCACCATCACGCCCACCAGCCGGGCATCGCCCGATTCCATCTGGCGCGCCACGTCTTCGACGACCTGCGGCTGATTCTCGGGCTTCTTGCTGCTGTTGGCGTGGCTGGCGTCGATCATGATGCGTTGGGCCAGACCGGATTTGGCCATGTCCTGGCAGGCCGCCTCGACGCTCTCCGCATCGTAGTTGGGAGCCTTGCCGCCGCGCAAGATGACGTGGCAGTCTTCGTTGCCGGCCGTCGACACAATGGCGGAATGCCCGCCCTTGGTGACCGACAGGAAATGATGCGGCTGCGACGCCGCCTTGATGGCGTCCACGGCGATCTTCACATTGCCGTCCGTACCGTTCTTGAACCCCACCGGACACGACAACCCGGAAGCCAACTCGCGATGCACCTGGCTTTCCGTCGTCCGAGCCCCGATCGCCCCCCAGGAGACCAGATCCGCGATGTACTGCGGGGTAATCATGTCCAGGAATTCGCACCCCGCGGGCAGCCCCAGGCTATTGATGTCCAGCAGCAGTTCCCGGGCGACGCGCACGCCCTTGTTGATGTCGAAGCTGCCGTCGAGATCGGGATCGTTGATCAGGCCTTTCCATCCCACCGTCGTGCGCGGCTTCTCGAAATACACCCGCATCACGATTTCCAGGTCGGCGCTCAGGCGGTCGCGCACGGGCTTCAGACGCTTCGCGTATTCGATGGCCGCGCGCGTGTCGTGGATCGAGCAGGGGCCGATCACGACAATCATCCGGTCATCCATGCCATGCAGGATGCGGTGCATCGCCTGGCGGGCGGCGAACACGGTGTCGGACGCCTCCTTGGTGCAGGCGAACTCGCGCATGACGTGCGCGGGCGGGTTCAGTTCTTTGATTTCTCGAATACGAAGGTCATCGGTATTGTGCGACACGGTACTGCTCCTGGGTTGCCCGCCACGGGGATGGTTCCCGAGGGATTCCTCAACCGGCGGCGCAAAAAAAGCCGCCAGTTCGCTGGCGGCTTTTTTGGGGGGATTCTTTCCAAACTTCAGATTGAGCGCGTCCCTTCCTCCGCCAGCGGCTTCAGAAAACCATAAAAATAAAAATAAAAAGCGGGGGACGCGAATTTCATGGGGAATGACTCTAGCACAGATTTTTGCAGGCGTCAGATTTTTTTCGAGACGCGGCATGGGGGGCAACGCCTCGCCGCCGGGCCGCCCCAAGGCGAGGCAGCCCCCCCTCGGGGGGGCAGCTAGCCCGCGCAGCGGGCGCGGCGTGGGGGGCAACCTAAGCCGTACCGCCGACCGTCAGGCCTTCCATGCGGACCGTCGGCATACCCACGCCCACGGGAACGCTCTGGCCGTCCTTGCCGCAGGTGCCCACGCCGGAATCCAACTGCAGATCGTTGCCGATCATGGTGACCCGGTTCATGGCGTCGGGGCCGTTGCCGATCAGGGTAGCGCCCTTGACCGGGTACGTTACCTTGCCGTTTTCGATCATATAGGCCTCGGACGCCGAGAAAACGAACTTGCCGTTCGTGATGTCGACCTGGCCGCCGCCGAAATTCACGGCGTACAGCCCGCGCTTCACGGACGACACGATCTCCTCGGCCGGCTTGTCGCCCGCCAGCATGTAGGTATTGGTCATGCGCGGCATCGGCAGGTGGGCGAACGATTCGCGGCGCCCGTTGCCGGTGGCGGCGGTCTTCATGAGCCGCGCGTTCAGCGTGTCCTGCATGTAGCCGCGCAAGATGCCGTCTTCGATCAGGACGTTGCGCTGCGTGGCGTTGCCTTCGTCGTCGATGTTGAGCGAACCGCGGCGGTCCGGGATCGTGCCGTCGTCCACCACCGTGACCCCCTTGGAGGCCACCCGTTCGCCGACGCGGCCCGAAAACACGCTGGACCCCTTGCGGTTGAAGTCGCCTTCCAGCCCGTGGCCGACGGCCTCGTGCAGCAGGATGCCCGGCCAGCCCGAGCCCAGCACCACGGTCATCTCGCCCGCCGGCGCGGGGCGCGCTTCCAGGTTGACCATGGCTTCGTGGACGGCTCGCTCGACATAGCCCTGCAGCATCTCGTCCGTGAAGTACGCCAGGCCGAGGCGCCCACCGCCTCCGGCATGGCCCATTTCGCGGCGGCCGTTGCGCTCGGCGATGACGGTCAGGGACAGGCGCACCAGCGGACGCACGTCCGCGGCCAGACGGCCATCGCTGCCGGCCACCAAGACGACGTCGTATTCGGCGCCCAGTCCCGCCATGACCTGGATCACGTGTGGATCGCGCGCGCGCGCCATGCGCTCCACGCGTTCCAGCAGGGCGACTTTCTCGGGCGCGCTCAGCGTGGCCACCGGATCGATATCGGCATACAGGCTGCGGCCGATCTCGGCTTCGACCTGCGCCGCCACCTTCACCTTGCCGGCGCCGCGCCGCGCGATGCCGCGCACGGCATGGGCGGACGACAGCAGCGCTTCCGGCGACAGCGAATCCGAATAGGCAAAAGCCGTTTTCTCGCCGCTCACGGCGCGCACGCCAACGCCCTGGCCGATCGAGAAGCTGCCCGTCTTGACGATGCCCTCTTCCAGGCTCCAGCCCTCACTGCGCGTGTATTGGAAATACAGGTCGGCATAGTCGACCTTATGGGTGAAGATCTCACCCAGCGCGCGCGCCATGTCCGCCTCCGTCAGCCCCCAGGGGTCGAGCAGCAGCGATTTGGCGGTGGCGAGAGAAGCAATGGCGGGATCGATGATTTTCATGGGACTCTATTCAGGGGCGGCGGCGCGGAGGCGCCCGCCTGCAATGGCGCTCAAGACCATATCGTAACGCCGACACAGGCCCGGCGTCCCGGCCCTGCCCGAAAAAGCCGGGCTGGCCTCGACGGGCCGGAACACGGAAAAATGGGGGCGCTGATTATCTACGCAAGATCAGATGGGGCCGGAATATTACGTATCAAGTTAAGCAAACCTCGGGTGAACGAGTTTTATGAAACACTTTTCCTGAACTTGGCTGCGGCGATCCACAAGCCTTTCGATACTCGTCATACAACCTGACATGAAAATGAAACCCGGACAATTTGCAGCCGGGTTATGGTCGCCAAGGCATTCTCGCCGGATGGGAATGCCAAAATGCGCGGGCGCTCGCCAATACGGGCGGCCCTTCATGACAAGTCATCAGACTACCCGGCGGAACTCCGCCGCCCGCTTGCCGCCCAATCTCCGCAGCTCGCCGGCGGCATTGCGGTGAACCGCGGCGCGCCCGGCGCGCTCGCGCCACGAAGCAAAACCAGGCTTCCGGGAAAATATGGCGCGCGATTCGTCCGCCTCGTGAACCAACGCCGGATTTGTTTCAAGTTGTCCCAAATATGGGAATACCATTCCCAACCGTTGCTTCCGGCGCTGCCGGTAAAGCGGAAAAGGCAGCCGGCTCTTTTGATACAAAGTAATTAGTCCTAAAACCAGGAAGTCAAGGCGTAATTTCTGTATTATGCGAAGCACAACAAATACACATAACTTCGCCGGCGATTAAAAGCAGTTCCATAATCAGGAATAAACCATGGCCCGAGAAACCTACGCAGCACTGCAAGCAAAGATCGAAAAGGAAATCAACAAGCTCCAGAAGAAGGCTGAAGTCCTCCAAACGAAGCGCCGCAAGCCCGTGATCTCGTCGATCATCGCCTCGATGCGCGAGTACGACATCACGCCCGAGGAGATCATTGCAGCCTATGGCGCCGGCAAAACCGCCCGCGCCCCCGCCGGACGCCGCAAGGCCGGCCCTGCAGCCTCCCGCCCCGCCAACGCGGCCAAGCGCGCCGTGGCGCCCAAGTACCGCCACCCGCAAACCGGGGAAACCTGGAGCGGCCGCGGCAAGGCGCCCCGCTGGCTGGCTGCTGAAGAAGCCGCCGGCGCCACGCGCGACAGTTTTCTCATCAAAGAATAAAACCTATCCAGAAGTAAGAAATAAAATCGGCGCACCATGTTGGTGCGCCGATTTTATTTATGCGGCTAGCCGTAAAAGGCCGGCCGGAACTTATTGGACGGGAAACTGGATCTCGCGCTCCGCACCATTATTTCCCGGAAAATTATCAAATATTGCACGGACGAGATACGGCATGGTCCGCAGGAAATCGTCGCGTTCGCTCAGTATGAAAGCGGTGGAACGGTATACCTCCGCGCCGCCGCGCTGGGTATCGTGGATCTGCAGCGTCAGCGAATTGCGCTGCACGACCGTCGGCACGTCAACCCAGTCCGGCCCCCAGTAGCCGCCCCCCCAGGGGCCAGGGCCGTAAAAACCGCCATAGCCATACCCACCGTAGAAATACGGGTTATACGGACGCCGCACCATTACCTGCGTTTGCGTGGTTCCGTAACGGAACGAGACGTCGAAACGCCCCTTGGCGCCGGGTTTGGCCTCGACCAGGCCGGTCGGTCCGATGCCGGCCCGCACCATATCCTGATAGGACTGGTATTCGAGATTATTGTTTTGCGACGGATCGGCCGGCACGAACTGGTAGGTCTGCCCCTCCACGCCCGTAGGCCATTGTTGAAAGGACGTCACGCGCGCCGATACCGTGGGAGCCGCGCAGCCCGTCAATGCAAGCGCCCCCAGCACGGCGAGCAAACCGGCCCAGCGGCCCGCATTGAACATAGACGACCTCGACATTCTGCGACTCCTTCGCGCGCGACGGCGCCATCATACTGAGCTTTGACCGGCGCGGCCTTGAAAAGTTTACGGTAGCTCACAAGGTGGCGGGCGGCGCGGCGTGCCCAGCCACTACAATAGGTCCCTCGTTCATACAGGACTGCAATCCCATGCGCACAGACACGCCCGTAACCGTATATCGCAAGGATTACCAGCCCTACCCCTACGACATTCCCGAAGTCGCCCTTGCGTTCGACCTTGCCCCCGACGCAACCGAAGTGCGTTGCGTCATGCAGGTGCGGCGCAAGCCCGGAGCCAGCGCCGACGCCGCCCTGGTTCTCGATGGAGAAGACCTGGAACTCGTCTCGGTAGGGGTGGATGGCGCGGCATTGCCCGCCAACCGTTACCGCCTGTCCGGCCACCGTCTCGAACTCTTTGGCCTGCCCGCCAGCGCCACGGTGGAAATCGTCAGCCGCTGCAAGCCTTCCGCCAATTCCACGCTGATGGGCCTGTACGTATCGGGCGGCAATTTCTTCACGCAATGCGAGGCCGAGGGTTTCCGCCGCATTACCTGGTTCGCCGACCGCCCCGACGTCATGTCGCGCTACCACGTGACCCTGCGCGCCCTGCCGGACTACCCGGTGCTGCTGTCAAACGGCAACCTGGTCGCCTCGCGTCAGCTGCCCGACGGCCGCAACGAGGTCGAATGGGAAGACCCCTTCCCTAAGCCCTGCTATCTGTTCGCGCTGGTGGCCGGCAAGCTCACGCACCGCGAAACCACGGTAAAGACCGCCAGCGGCCGCGACGTGCTGCTGCAGGTCTATAGCGACCCGGGCTCCGAAACCAAGACCGAATGGGCCCTGGACTCGCTCGTGCGCGCGCTGCGCTGGGACGAAAGCCGCTTCGGCCTGGAGCTGGACCTGGACCGCTTCATGGTGGTGGCCGTCCATGACTTCAACATGGGCGCGATGGAAAACAAGGGCTTGAACATTTTCAATGCCGCCTACGTGCTCGCCGATGCCGACACGGCCACGGACGCCAACTACGAAGGCATCGAATCCGTCATCGGGCATGAGTACTTCCACAACTGGACCGGCAACCGCGTAACCTGCCGCGACTGGTTCCAGCTGAGCCTGAAGGAAGGCCTGACCGTCTTCCGCGACCAGGAATTCAGCGCCGACATGATGGCCAACGGCATGGATGCCGCCGAAGCCGCCAGCGCCCGCGCCGTCAAGCGCATCGACGACGTGGTGGCGCTGCGCGCCGCCCAGTTCCCGGAAGACGCCGGCCCGATGGCTCACCCCATCCGCCCGGAAAGCTACCAGGAGATCGGCAACTTCTACACGGCCACCGTGTACGAAAAAGGCGCCGAGGTCATCCGCATGCAACACACCCTGCTGGGCGAGGAAGGCTTCCGCGCCGGCATGGACGAATATTTCCGTCGCCACGACGGCCAGGCCGTAACCTGCGACGACTTCGTCGCGGCCATGGAATCCGTCTACGTGCGTCAGCACCCCGGCCGCGATCTGTCCGTGTTCCGACGCTGGTACCGCCAGGCCGGCACGCCGCGCGTGACCGTCAAACTGGACCACGACGCCGCCGCGCGCCGCTGCACCGTGACGCTCACCCAGGAATGCCCGCCGGTCGGCGTGGAAAAAAAGGCTGGCGCCGACTACGTCAAGGCGCCTTATCACATCCCGTTCGCCATCGGCCTGCTGGACCACCAGGGCCGCGCGCTGGCGCTGCACCATGAGGGCGAAGCCCGGGAAACCGCCCTGCTGGAACTGACCACGCAGAGCCAGCAATGGGTTTTCGAAGACATCGCCGAACGTCCCGTACCGTCGCTGCTGCGCGATTTCTCGGCGCCCGTCATCGTGGAATACGCCTGGACGGACGAGGAACTCGCTCTGCTTTCCGCGCACGACAGCAACCCGTTCGCGCGCTGGGAAGCCGGCCAGGAATTCGCCACCCGGCAGATCCTTGCCTTGGCCGAAGCGCACCAGGCCGGCGGGACGCTGCAGGCCGATGCCTCCTTCATCAACACCTGGCGCGCGCTGCTGACCGATCCCGCGATCGACGCCGCCTACCGCGCCCGCGCGCTGGCCCTGCCTTCGGAGAAGACGCTGGCCGAACGCATGCGTCAGGTCGACCCGCCCGCCCTGGCCGTGGCCCGCGACTTCCTGCGCGCCGAACTGGGCCGCCAACTGGCCGCCGAATTCCGCCAGGCCTACCAGGCCAACCAGACCCCGGGCGAATACAGCCCGGCCCCGGTCCCCGCCGGCAAGCGCGCCCTGAAGAACCTGGCGTTGGGCCACCTCATGGCTGCCGGCGAGGCCGGCGCCCAGGGCCTGGCCGAACAGCTCTACGGCCAGGCGGGCAACATGACCGACAGTATGGCCGCGCTGTCCGCCCTGATCAATTTCGGCCAGGGAGAATTTCCGCGGCAGGCACTGGCCGCGTTCTACGACAAATGGCGCGACAATCCGCTGGTGGTGGACAAATGGTTCGCCTTGCAGGCTAGCGCGCGCTCGACCACGGTGCAGGCCGCGCGCGAACTGATGCAGCATCCGGCATTCACGCTGCGCAACCCGAACCGCGCCCGCGCGCTGATTTTCCAGTTCTGCCTGAACAATGCCCGCGGCATGCATCACCCGGATGGTTCGGGCTATGCGTTCTGGGCCGAGCAGGTGCTGGCGCTGGACGCGCTCAACCCGGAAATCGCCGCCCGCCTGGCCCGTGCGCTGGACAATTGGGCGCGCTTCGTCCCCACCCTGCGCGCGCCGATGCAAGCTGCGCTGCAACGGGTGCAGGCGCATGAAGGGCTGTCGCGCAACGTGCAGGAAATCGTATCCAAGGCTTTAGAATTCGCAGCATAGGGAGATCCTTTTGAAACGTAAAACACTGACCCAATACCTGGTGGAGCAGCAACGCTCCGCCCAAGCCCTTGCGCCGGAAGTGCGACTGCTCATCGAGGTGGTCGCGCGCGCCTGCAAGGCCATCAGCCATGCGGTAAGCAAGGGCGCGCTCGGCGGCGTCCTGGGCAGCCTGGAAAGCGAGAACGTCCAGGGCGAAGTCCAGAAAAAGCTGGACGTACTGTCCAACGAGATCCTCCTCGAAGCCAACGAATGGGGCGGCCACCTGGCGGCCATGGCGTCCGAGGAAATGGAAACCATCCACCTGATCCCGAATCGCTATCCCAAGGGCGAATACCTGCTGCTGTTCGATCCCCTGGACGGCTCCTCGAACATCGACGTGAACGTCTCGATCGGCACTATCTTCTCGGTGCTGCACGCGCCCCACAACGTGTCGGGCGCTCCGGTGTGCGAACAGGATTTCCTGCAGCCCGGCGACAAGCAGGTCGTGGCCGGCTATGCCGTCTATGGCCCGCAGACCATGCTGGTGCTGACGATCGGCAGCGGCGTCGTAGGCTTCACGCTGGACCGCGAAATGGGCTCCTGGGTGCTGACGCACGAAGATATCCGCGTGCCCGAAGACACCAAGGAATTCGCCATCAACATGTCGAACATGCGCCACTGGGCCGCCCCGGTCAAGCGCTACATCGACGACTGCCTGGCCGGCACCACCGGCCCCCTGGGCAAGGACTACAACATGCGCTGGATCGCCTCGATGGTGGCCGACGTGCATCGCATCCTGACCCGCGGCGGCATCTTCATGTACCCCTGGGACGCCCGCGAACCCGGCAAGGCCGGCAAGCTGCGCCTGATGTACGAAGCCAACCCCATGAGCTTCCTGATCGAGCAGGCAGGCGGCGCGGCCATCAACGGCGTCCAGCGCATCCTGGACATCCAGCCCGAGAAGCTGCACCAGCGCGTGAGCGTGATCCTGGGCTCGAAGAACGAAGTCGAGCGCGTGGGCCGCTACCACGCCGAAGACGCCGCGTAGGACGCGGCGGCATAAAAGCAAAGCCCCGGCTCGCAACGAGCCGGGGCTTTTACATTCCGCGTGCCGGAAGAGCGCTTACTTGACCTGTTCGATCGACTTCACATCGTCCTTGTTGATCTGGACCTTCTTGCCGTCCTTGTCGTATTCGTACATGCCGGAATCCTTGTCGTACTTGGGCTCGTCGGGCGTCACGGTCGAGCTGCCGTCCCGCTGCTGAATGACCGAGGGGGACGAGCATCCGGCCAGCACTCCAAATCCTGTCACAGCCAGGACAAGCGTCATGGTCTTCAGGTTCATGGGCGTGTTCTCCAAGTGTGAATGTGGATTTACTGTATCTGACGCTGCAGCCCCATACGTGACGGGTTGTCGTCAAAATGCATGAGAACGTAATCCGTTCGTCCGCGCCCGGCACCGCGCAAACCGGCGCTTTTCGCCTTATGGCGGCCCGGCGGCAAAAACGAAAAACCCCTCGCAAGCCGGGCCTGCGAGGGGTTGCACACTTACACAAGCGGCAAGCGGCCTTTACACCTTGGCATGCGCCTCGATGAAGCGGCGCACTTCGGCCTGGTCGCAATCCATGACTTCCACGCGCTGCGGCAGGGACTCCAGATCGGCCAGGTTGCCCGGCGGCTTGGCCGGATGGCCCAGCGCCTCCTCGATCGTTTCCGAGAACTTCGCAGGCAAGGCGGTTTCAAGGACGAGCATCGGCACGCCGGGCTCGATGAAGTCGCGCGCGACCTTGACGCCGTCGGCCGTGTGCGGATCGATCAGCACGCCCGTGGCGTCGTAAACGGAACGGATCGTGGCCAGGCGGTCGCCGTGCGAGCTCGCGCCCGACACAAAGCCGTAACGGGACTCGAACTGCGGCAGCAGGTCCGAAAGGTCGAACGATCCGTCACGCGCCAGCGAGGTCCACAGCGCTTTCACGCGGCTGGCGTCGCGGCCCACGAGGTCGAACACGAAACGCTCGAAATTCGATGCGCGCGAGATGTCCATGGACGGACTGGAGGTGGCGTAGGTCTGTTCCGCGGGACGCGGGCGGTACACGCCGGTGCGGAAGAATTCTTCCAGCACGTTGTTCTCGTTCGTGGCCAGCACCAGGCGGCGGATGGGCAGGCCCATACTGCGGGCGATATGGCCCGACAGGATGTTGCCGAAGTTGCCCGAGGGCACAGCGAACGACACCTGCTGGCCCGGCTTGCTGGTGGCGCGCAGCCAGCCGTGGAAGTAATACACCACCTGAGCCGCAATGCGCGCCCAATTGATGGAGTTCACGGCGCCCAGGCGGTACTTGGTCTTGAACGCCAGGTCGCCCGCCAGCGCCTTGACGATGTCTTGCGCTTCATCGAACACGCCGCGCACGGCGATGTTGTGAATGTTCTCGTCCTGCAGCGAGTACATCTGCGCGCGCTGGAAGGCGCTCATGCGGCCGTGGGGAGAAAGCATGAACACCGCCACGCCGCGCTTGCCGCGCAGGGCATATTCCGCCGCCGAGCCCGTGTCGCCGGAGGTGGCGCCGACGATATTCAGCGTGGTGCCTCGCTTGCCCAGCACGTATTCGAACACCTGGCCCAGGAACTGCATGGCCATGTCTTTGAACGCCAGCGTCGGCCCCTCGGACAGGCCCAGCAACGACAGGCCGCCGTCCAGCGGACGCAGCGGGACGATGTCTTCGCTGTTGAACGTCTCTTGTGTGTAGGCGGCACGGGTCAGGCGGCGCAGGTCGTCCGCCGGAATGTCGGTGGCGAACAGCGACAGTACTTCAAACGCCAGGTCGGCGTACGGCAGGCCGCGCCACGACTCGAGCGTCTCGGCCGACACCTGCGGCAGTTGTTCCGGCATGGCCAGCCCGCCGTCCGGCGCCAGGCCTTCCAACAGGATGTCCGAGAATTCCAGCGCGGCCATGCCGCCGCGGGTAGAAATGTATTTCATGTCGAGACTTCCACTAAACCCCCTACGCGAACTACGGCAGCAGTTCGCCTCAAAGCGAGGCGCCGCGGATCCGGCTTTGCCGGTCCGCCTGCGCGCCCCCTTGAGGGAGAGGCGCCTCTGGCGCCCCGGGGGTGGGTTCACCCATTAGATCAGGTTTTCCACGCGCAGGCGCGTGACCTTGGAGCGCACGAACGGCAAGGCTTCGATGCGTTCGATGGCCTGGTTGACGTTGCCTTCCACCGCTTCGTGCGTCAGGAAGATGATATCCGCGCCGCCGATATGGGACGGCTGCTGGATCATCGACCCGATCGAGATGGAGCGGTCGGCCAGGATGCGGGCGATGTCGGCCAGCACGCCGGGCTGGTCGTCCACGCGCAGGCGCAGGTAGTACGACGTGCTGACCTGTTCGATCGACAGGATCGGCGTGTCCGACATGGCGTCCGGCTGGAAGGCCAGGTGCGGCACGCGGTTGCCCGGATCCGCGGTGTGCAGGCGGGTCACGTCGACCAGGTCGGCCACGACGGCCGAGGCCGTGGGCTCTTCGCCCGCGCCCTGGCCGTAGTACAGCGTCGGGCCGACGGCGTCGCCCTTGACCAGCACGGCGTTCATCGCGCCTTCGACATTGGCCAGCAGGCGTTCGGCCGGCACCAGCGCGGGATGCACGCGCAGTTCGATGCCATCGGCGCGCCGCTTGGTGATGCCCAGCAGCTTGATGCGGTAGCCCAGGCGCTCGGCGTGTTCGATGTCTTCGGCGGCCAGCTGCGAAATGCCTTCGATGTGGGCACGGTCGAACTGCACGGGCACGCCGAAGGCCAGCGAGGCCAGCAGCGTCAGCTTGTGAGCGGCGTCCACGCCTTCCACGTCGAACGTGGGATCGGCTTCGGCGTAGCCCAGGCGCTGTGCCTCGGCCAGCACGTCGGCGAACGGCAGGCCGCGCGACCGCATTTCGGACAGGATGAAGTTCGTGGTGCCATTGATGATGCCGGCCACCCACTGAATGCGGTTGGCCGTCAGGCCCTCCCGGATCGCCTTGATGATGGGGATGCCGCCGGCAACGGCGGCTTCGAACGTCACCATCACGCCGCGCTCGTGCGCCGCGGCGAAGATCTCGTTGCCGTGCTTGGCCAGCAGGGCCTTGTTCGCGGTGACCACGTGCTTGCCGTTGGCAATGGCTTCCAGCACCAGCTCGCGCGCCAGCGTGTCGCCGCCGATGAGTTCGACGACGATATCGATTTCCGGGTCGCGCACCAACGCGTGCACATCGGTGTCGACCAGGATCGCGTCGCCGACGCGCGCGCGCGCCTTGGCCACGTCGCGCACGGCGGCGCGGGTCACCTCGATACGGCGTCCGGCGCGGCGCGCGATTTCCTCGGCGTTGCGCGACAGCACGGTCCACGTGCCGCCGCCCACCACGCCAAGGCCCAGCAGGCCCACTTTCATGGGGTTCATCGCGGCGCCCTCTGCGGGCGGGCGTTGAGGGGAATTCATTTTCAGTTCTCCATAACTGCTGTGCGACACACTCGACGCAAGAAACGTTGCGCTGTCGCGATGCCGCGGATCCGGCTCCGCCGGTCCGCAGGCATGCCCCCTGGGGGGAAGCGCGCAGCGCTGCGGGGGGAGCCTCTACTTCAGCAACCCGTCCTTGCGGAACATATCTTTGATGCCGCGCACCGCTTGCCGGGTGCGTTGCTCGTTTTCGATAAGCGCGAAGCGCACGTATTCGTCGCCATACTCGCCGAAGCCGATCCCGGGGGACACGGCCACTTTCGCATCCGACAGGACGCGTTTGGCAAACTCCAAAGAGCCCATTGCCCGGTAGGGTTCGGGGATCTGCGCCCAGATGTACATGGACGCCTTGGGAATCTCCACATTCCAACCTGCTTCATGCAGGCCGCGCACGAGGACGTCGCGGCGGCTCTGGTACTGCGCCACGATCTCGTTCACGCAGTCCTGCGGGCCGTCCAGGGCGGCGATGGACGCCACCTGGATCGGCGTGAACGTGCCGTAATCGTGATAACTCTTGATGCGGGCCAGCGCGTTGACCAGCTCGCGGTTGCCGACCATGTAGCCGATGCGCCAGCCGGCCATGTTGTAGCTCTTGCTCATCGTGAAGAACTCGACGGCGACGTCGCGCGCGCCGGGCACCTGCATGATGGACGGGGCCACGTAGCCGTCGAAGGTGATGTCGGCGTAAGCCAGGTCATGCACGACGAGGATGTCGTGTTCCTTGGCCAGCGCCACCACGCGTTCGAAGAATGACAGGTCCACGCACTGGGCGGTCGGGTTGCTGGGAAAGCCCAGCACCATCATCTTGGGCTTCGGAATGGATTCGCGCACGGCGCGTTCCAGCTCTTCGAAGAAATCCACGCCCGGCGTCATGCGCACGGAACGGATGTTGGCGCCGGCGATGACCGCGCCGTAGATGTGGATCGGGTAGCTGGGGTTCGGCACCAGCACGGTGTCGCCGCGGTCCAGCGTGGCCAGCATCAAGTGGGCCAGGCCTTCCTTGGAGCCGATCGTGACGATGGCCTCGGAATCCGGGTCGAACTCGACGGCGTAGCGGCGCTGGTACCAGTCGCAGATCGCCTTGCGCAGGCGCGGGATGCCTTTGGACACCGAGTAGCCGTGCGTGGTCGGGCGCGTGGTGGCTTCCACCATCTTGTCGACGATGTGCTTCGGCGTCGCGCCGTCCGGATTGCCCATGGACATATCGATGATGTCTTCGCCCCGCCTGCGGGCCGCCATCTTGAGCTCGCCGGTAATGTTGAAAACGTACGGGGGCAAACGCTCGATGCGAGAGAACTTCCTCATGATGGGAATCCTTAGGGGCGGAAAAAAAGCAAAAAAACCAGGGCGCGGTCGCGCGAAGGGGAAAAGGGAGCCAAATGGCCGCGTCGCCGCAAGATTGCAGCGCAGCAAAACCCTGTAATCTAGCGCAAGGACGCCTAGGCGGCAAATGGCAACAAAATGGGGCCGTTTTCACCCCTGCCGCCTCAGGCAAAACACCTCCCCCCGCAGGCCCGCAAGCCCGCAGGAAGGGCGCGGCGCGGGGGCTTCGCCCGCCGCGTGAATACGGTGCAACATGGCGACATGTTGATGCGCTATTATCAGGCACATAAAGCTGGAGTTTTTATTGAAGCTGCATACCGATCCTGCGACGGCCGCCCTGAACACCGTCACCGCCTATGGTGATGGTTATATCGAGGTCAACCAGGTACGTTTTTCCTCATCGGTCGCGTTCGGCCCCGAGGGCGAAGTTACCCAATGGCCCGTCGAGTCGCCGGCCGACATCACCCCTACCCTCTTGCTCCAGGCGGCCGGTTTGTCCGAGCCCGTCCGCGATCCATTGGCGTTCCTGGACGAACCTGAAGCCGCCCCCGGGCGCCCCGCGAATGCACCGGAGGTGCTGCTGGTGGGAACCGGCGGCAGGCAGCAGTTCCTGCGCCCCGACGTGCTGCGCCCCCTGCTGGCGCTCGGCATCGGCGTCGAGATCATGGACACCCACGCCGCCTCGCGCACCTACAACATCCTGATGGCGGAGGGCCGGCGCGTCGTCGTGGCCCTCATCCCTCCCACCGGAGAATCCCAGCAATGACGCCGACCATAGGCAAGCCCGCCCCGCCGTTCACCGCTGAAAGCACCATAGGTCCGATCAGCCTCGAGCAATGCCAGGGCCGCGCCGTGATCCTGTATTTCTATCCCAAGGACAACACGCCTGGCTGCACCACCGAAAGCCAGGACTTCCGCGACCTGCACGCCGAATTCCTGGCAGCCAGCGCCGTGGTCATCGGTATCTCGCGCGATTCGCTGAAATCGCACGAGAATTTCAAGGCCAAGTACGAACTTCCTTTCCCTCTCATCTCCGACGCCGACGAAACCGTGTGCAGTCTGTTCGGCGTCATCAAGCAGAAGAACATGTACGGCAAGCAGGTGCGCGGCATCGAACGCAGCACCTTCTTGATCGATGCCTACGGCGTGTTGGTGCAGGAGTGGCGCGGGGTGAAGGTCCCGGGCCACGCGAAGGAAGTCCTGCAAGCCGCAAAGAGCATCGGCTAGCCGCAAGCTCAGGTAGACCCGTCAGGCGCTATAGCCGGCCCACACTGGAGAGTGACGCATATGCCGCTTCCGAAGTTGCCCACCCGCCCCGCAGCCATCCTGACCTTCCCCTCGGGCGAGCCCGCCCGGGCGCAGGCCCGCACGACCAAGACCGCCGCTGCGCGGTCGAACACCCAGGCCGCCCTGGCCGAAGACGACGAGGAAGTGCTGTCCGTCCAGCCTGAACTCGACGGACTGGCCGCTCCGGCCCGCAAGGCGCAGGCTCCCGTCCCGGCCCGCCAAGTGCCGCCGCCTCCCGCGGCGCCGGCCGTGCGCGCCGAACAGCGCCAGGCCAAGCCGGCGGCCGCTCCCGCCAAACGCGCCAAACCGCGCGCCCAGAACGCGCCGCGCAAGCTGTTCGTCCTGGACACGAACGTGCTGCTGCACGATCCCAGCTCGCTGTTCCGCTTCGAAGAGCACGACATCTTCCTGCCGATGATGACGCTCGAAGAGCTGGACCACCAGAAGAAAGGCATGTCGGAAGTGGCGCGCAACGCGCGCCAGGTCAGCCGTTCGCTGGACGCGCTGGTGCAGGACGCCACCCAGCTCGATGAAGGGCTGGAGCTGGCCAAGCTGGGCAACAAGGACGCCACCGGGCGCCTGATGTTCCAGACCACGGCCATCCACAGCACCCTGCCCTCCGACCTGCCCATGGGCAAGGCCGACAACCAGATCCTGGGCGTCGTCCGCGCCCTGCAGGAAAAGTACCCGCAGCGCGAGGTCGTGCTGGTGTCCAAGGACATCAACATGCGCCTGAAGGCGCGCGCGCTGGGCATGGCCGCCGAAGACTACTTCAACGACCACGCCCTCGAAGACTCGGACCTGATGTATTCGGGCGTCATGCAGCTGCCCGAGGACTTCTGGAACAAGCACGGCAAGGACGTCGAATCCTGGCAGCAGGGCGGCACCACCTTCTACCGCATCCACGGACCGCTGTGCTCGCAGTTCGTCGTCAACCAGTTCGTCTACTTCGAAGGCCAGATGCCCCTGTACGCGCAGGTGCGCGAGGTCAGCGGCAAGATGGCGGTGCTGGCGACGCTGCGCGACTACACGCACGGCAAGAACAACGTCTGGGGCATTACCGCGCGCAACCGCGAGCAGAACTTCGCCATGAACCTGCTGATGAACCCGGAATGCGACTTCGTGTCGCTGCTGGGCCAGGCGGGCACGGGCAAGACGCTGCTGGCGCTGGCCGCGGGCATCACCCAGGTGCTGGAAACCAAGCGCTATACCGAAATCATCATGACCCGCGTCACGGTGCCCGTCGGTGAAGACATCGGCTTCCTGCCCGGCACGGAAGAGGAAAAGATGCTCCCCTGGATGGGTGCGCTGGAAGACAACCTGGACGTGCTGAACATGGGCGAAGGGGAAGGCAACGGGGACTGGGGGCGCGCCGCCACCATGGACCTGATCCGCTCGCGCATCAAGGTCAAGTCCCTGAACTTCATGCGCGGCCGCACCTTCCTGAACAAGTACCTGATCATCGACGAGGCGCAGAACCTCACGCCCAAGCAGATGAAAACGCTGGTGACGCGCGCGGGTCCCGGCACCAAGGTGATCTGCCTGGGCAACGTCGCCCAGATCGATACGCCCTACCTCACCGAGGGCAGTTCCGGCCTGACGTTCGTGGTCGACCGCTTCAAGGGCTGGCCGCACTCCGGCCACGTCACGTTGCAGCGCGGCGAACGCTCCCGCCTGGCCGACTACGCGGGAGATGTATTGTGAGCCCCCACGCCGCGCCCACTACCGTGGGCTAGCTGCCCCCCGGGGGGGCGGTTTCCCCTTGGGGCGGCCCGGCGGGGAAACGGTGAGCCCCCACGCCGCGCCCACTACCGTGGGCTAGCTGCCCCCCGAAGGGGCGGTTTGTACGGACCGGGGACATAGGTAACAGGTGTACGGGAACATGGGTAACAGGTTGATCAGCTTACTTCATGGCCTTCAGATCCACTTGTCCGAGGCAGTGATGGCAGAAGAGGAT
>NZ_UFQB01000008.1 GCF_900496965.1 Achromobacter agilis | reverse complement strand
ATGATGTCGCGGCGCAGGCTGACGTAGGCCGCGCCCACCAGGGTGTTGGCCGAGGCGGCGTGGGCGAGCGGAGGGAGAAGGGTGCCGTCAGACATGGAAGTACTTTAGCACCAGGCCAAGAAAATCTCGATAAATTTAGTTCTATCCGAGATTTATGCTGGCCGGGCGCGCCAAGCGGCTGCGCCCGGCCGGTGGGCTATTTGAGGAAACCCGTGGAGATCCAGGGGATCGCGGCAATGACGACGATGCCGATCGCGAGGGAGCTCAAGTATCCCATGATGGGCCGGATGCCTGCCTCGGGGGCGACCCGGCCGATGGCGCAAGCGGCGTAATAGCCCACGCCGAAAGGCGGTGCGAAAAGACCGAGGCCCATCGACAGGATGACCACCATGGCATAGTGCACCTCATGGATGCCCATCTGATGTGCGATCGGGAATAGCAGGGGGCCGAACAGCACGATGGCGGGAATGCCTTCCAGTACGCTGCCCAGAATGACAAAGGCGACGATGGAAACGGCCATGAAGGTTGCTGCGCCGCCTGGCAGGCCAGCCATGGTTGCGGCGAGCTGGGTGGAGAAGCCGGATTGCGTGAGTGCCCAGGCCATGCTGGTGGCCGTGCCGATGATGAGAAGAATGGCGCCCGACAGGCAGGCCGTATCCACCAGCATGGGCTTGAGCCGCTTGGGGTCGAAACAGCGGTAGACCAGCAGGCCGACGAGCGTGGCGTAGACGATGCCGATGGTGGATACCTCGGTTGCCGTGGCCACGCCCTCGACGACTGCCGCGCGGATGACGAAGGGCAGTGCCAGCGCCGGCAAGGCGACCAGCAGCGCGCGGCCGATCTGGCGGCCGCTGGCTTTGCGCACCGCGCTCAGATCTTCGCGGCGGTTGCGCCACCAGACGACGAGGCACAGCATCACGCCCAGCACCAGCCCAGGCAGCAGGCCGCCGGTGAAAAGCGCGGTGATCGATACGCCCGTGACGGATCCGATGGTGATGAGCACGAGGCTAGGTGGCACCGTTTCGGTTTGCGCGCCCGTGGCGGACAGCAGGGCGACCAGATTGCCCTCGTCGGCGCCCCGTTCGCGCATTTCCGGAAACAGTACCGGGGCCACCGCCGCCATGTCCGCCGCCTTGGCGCCGGATATGCCCGACACTACGTACATGGCGCCGATCAGCACATACGACAGTCCGCCTCGAACGTGCCCCAGCAGGCTGGCCAGGAAGGCAACCATGCGTTTGGCCATGCCTGTCATTTCGATGAGGACGCCCAGGAACACGAATAAGGGCACCGCCAGCAGGATCAGGTGGGACATGCCTTCGTCCATCCGTCCGACCACGACCATCATCGGCACGTCCGTGGTCAGCGACAGATAGCCGAACGTGGCCAGGCCGAATGAAAACGCGATCGGCACGCCGGCGAATACCGTGGCCGCCACGATACCGACAAAGAAAATGAGCAGGTTCAGGTTGCCCAGGTTGGCGAACACGGGCTGCAACGCGGCCATGGCCGTCACCACGCCGCCGACCAGAAGCAGCGCGAGCCCGGTGATGCGCCATTGCGCACGCTCAACGAGCCGCAGCAGGGCAATCAGCGCCATCAGGGCAGTGCCCACGGGCAGCGCCGCGGCGCGCCAGACGTTGGGAATCTCCAGTGCGGCAGTCGTGACATAACGCTCCTCCGAGGCGTACTCGAAACCGGGCGCCTGCAGCATGAGCAGGAAGGCCAGGGCGGCCGCTACCGCCACCATGTCCAGCACTGCCCGCGTCGCGGGCGAAGCCCGGTTGACCAGTGCGCCCATGCGCATGTGCTCGCCGCGCCGGAAGGCAACGACCGCGCCCAGCATCGCCAGCCAGAGGAACAGAATGGAGGCCAGTTCGTCGGACCATACCAGCGGTTCGTGCAGCGCGTAGCGCGCCACGATGCCCGAGAACAGGATGATGATCTCGGCGACCACCAGGATGGCCGCGGGGATTTCCACCAGGTGCCCGAGCGCGTTGTCGGCCGCGACGGCCCAGGGGCGCCTGGCGCCCGGCGGCGCCTCCGTGCCGGCCAGCATATCCGCCGGGTGGGTCATCGCGGCTCTCATGACAGGCTCCCCACGGATTGTTCGAGCAGGCTCCATGCCTTTTCGCCGTACTTCTGCTTCCAGCCCTCATAGAAGCCCGCTTTGCGCAGCGATTCGCGGATAGGGGCGGGGTCGGGCGTGTTGAAAGCCAGGCCTTCTTCGGCCAGCTTGGCCTGCAGTTGATTGTTAAGCGCCAGCACGTCCGCGCGTTCCGCCATGCCGGCCGCGTTGATGTGCTTGGCGACGACTTCGCGGATGTCTGCCGGCAATTTTTCCCATGCGCGGCGGTTACCCAGGAACCAGAAGCCGTCCCACATGTGGTTGGTCATGGAGCAGTATTTCTGCACCTCATAGAACTTGGCGGTCTGGATGATGGCAAGAGGATTTTCCTGCGCGTCGACCACGCGGGTTTGTAGCGAAGAATAGGTTTCGTTGAAATTGATGCTGGCCGGCGACGAGCCCAGTGCCTTGAACATCGATGTCCAGAGCGGGCTGACGGGCACGCGGATTTTCAGGTCTCGGAAGTCGTCGGGGCTCGCGATGGCGCGCGAACTGGTGGTCACCTGGCGGAAACCGTTGTCCCAGATGCGGTCCATGACGAACAGGCCCTTGCCATTGATTTCGCGCCGGATGTGTGCCCCGAGTTCGCCGTCCATGGCCTTCCAGACGGTGCCGTAGTCTGGAAACGCGAAGCCGATTCCGCTGATGGAGGCGGCGGGCACCAGTGTGGAGAGGATCAGGCCCGACAGCGTGAAGAATTCGACAGCGCCGGCCCGCAATTGGCTGAGCGTGTCGGTGTCGGAACCCAGTTGGCTGCTGGGGAATATGGCCAGTTCGAAGCGGCCTCCGGTATCGCGCAGGATGTTCTGCGCGGCCTCATTGGCGCGCACGTTCATGGGGTGCGCGGGGGGTAGGTTGTTGGCGTACTTGTAGCGGTATTGCGGCGCGGCCAGCGTCCGCTGGAACGGCGCCAGGGCCAGAAGCGCGCCGCCTCCCGCAGCGCTCATGAGTTTGCGTCGAGTCGTGTCCATGCTGTCTCCTTGGTTATGAGATCCGGCTTCCTTCGAGGGATGCTGGATAAAGCGCCTTGCCAGGCTTCTTGCTTTATCTTTGCATGCGGTCCATTATATGGACCTATGTACTACCCTTAAATTCATTTAATCACATTGATTCTCTAGCGTAAATCTCTAAAACTGGTGCAGAATGAAAAAACAAGACAAGACTTATGGTCCACAAAATGGACCAGCTAAAAAATCAGACGGAGACGGCGTGGCAGAAACTTCATCGCAGGTCGGTGGCGCTCAGGCGATTTCGCGGGCCATGCTGGTGCTGCGTGGTGTATCGCGCATGCGCGGCGAAGGCGCGGGCCTGCTGGCGCTGACACGCGATACCGGAATGAGCAAGCCGACCGTGCACCGTATCCTGGCGGCGCTGACCGCCGAGGGCATGGTGGAACAGGACCCGGTCACCCGCCGCTATTTCCTCGGGCCGGAATGCCATGTGCTGGGCAACATCGCTAGCGAGCGTTTCGGCATCAACCGATTGGCTGCTCCCGTGGTTGCGCGGCTGGCGCATGAGTGCGGCGATTCAGCCTTCTTTTCGCTGCGGCGCGACGTATTTGCAGTCTGCGTGCTGCGTGAAGACGGCGATTACCCGTTGAAGACCCACGTCCTGTTGCCAGGAGACCGCCACCCGCTGGGCATTGGCGCCGGCAGCCTGGCCATCCTGGCGGCGCTGCCCGACGATGACGTCGAGGCGTGTCTGCAAGGCAATGCCGCCTTGATCGCGCGGCGCTATCCCCATTACACGGTTCCGCTCATCCGAACCCTCGTGGAAGAAGCCCGGGAGCAGGGCTATGCCGTCAACCGCGGCCTGGTGGTGCCGGGTTCGTGGGGCATCGGTATGCCGCTGCGTGATGAGCAGGGGCATGTGCTGGGCGCGCTGAGCATCGCCGCGGTCGAGTCGCGTATGGACGAGGAAAGGCAGTTCCAGTTGGCCAAGCTGTTGTCCCGCGAGGCCAAACGCCTGCTCGCGCAGGCCAATCCCGGGGGCCGCGAAGCGCGGGTGCGCCCGCCGGTCCCCAAGCCCAAGCCCTGATCCGCCGTACGGGCGGCCGGGGCGCCATTTGAGGAGACAGCAATGAGCAAGCGTGCCGTCATCGTGGGGTGGTCGCACATCCCATTCGGCAAACTCGACGACCCTGACACCGAGAGCCTCATGGCCCGGGTGTCCGGCGCAGCCCTGGAGCATGCAGGCATCAGCCCCGACGCGGTGGATGGCATATATGCCGGCGTCATGAACAGCGGCTTTCAGAAGCAGGATTTCCAGGGAGCGCTGGTGGCCTTGGCGCATCCAGCGTTGGCGCAGGTGCCGGCGGCTCGTCTGGAGAACGCCTGCGCGACAGGATCCGCGGCGCTGTATGCGGCGATGGACTTCATCGAAGCAGGGAGGGGGCGCGTCGCGCTGGTCGTAGGCGCCGAGAAAATGACTTCGCGTCCTACCGCCGAGATCGGGGACATTCTGCTCAATGCCAGTTACCGCAAGGAAGAAGCGCAAATTGCAGGCGGATTCGCCGGCGTGTTCGGCCGCATTGCCGCAGCATACTTCGAGCGCCACGGAGACCAGAGCGAAACGCTGGCACGCATCGCCGCCAAGAATCATAAGAACGGCGTCGACAATCCCTACGCGCAGATCCGCAAGGACCTGGGTTTCGAGTTCTGCAACACCGTCACGGAAAAGAACCCCTACGTTGCCGCACCGCTGCGGCGCACCGATTGCTCGCTGATTTCGGATGGCGCGGCGGCGCTGGTGCTTGCCGATGAGGAAACCGCGGCGGGCCTGCGCCGTGCCATCGCCTTCCGGGCGCGGCGGCAGGCCAACGACATCCTGCCGCTCAGCCGGCGCGACCCAATTGCTTTCGAGGGGGCTGCGCGTGCGTGGCGCGAGGCGCTGACCGACGCCGGGGCGACGCTGGACGATCTGAGCTTCGTGGAGACGCATGATTGCTTCACCATCGCCGAGCTGATCGAGTATGAAGCCATGGGATTGGCCCCACGGGGGCAGGGCGCACGGGCCTTGGAGGAAGGCTGGGTCCAGAAAGGCGGCCGGTTGCCGGTGAACCCATCGGGCGGCCTGAAGGCCAAAGGGCATCCGGTGGGAGCGACGGGCGTATCCATGCACGTCATGGCCTGCCTGCAACTGATGGGAGAGGCGCAGGGCATGCAGGTACCCGGCGCGGCCTTGGCGGGCGTGTTCAATATGGGCGGCGCTGCCGTTGCCAACTACGTCAGCATCCTGGAGCGCGTCAAATGAGCGGCCGTCCCGATTTTGCGGTCGCGACCGATGTGGCGGCGCCACGAGGCGGCGTGGCCCCGGCATCGCGCAGGACGATGAACCTGGCGCATTTCCTGGTCCAGGCAGCGCGTCGCCACCCGGTACGCACAGCGCTGCTGTGCGGCGATGCCCGTCTCAGCTGGCGCGAGCTGGACGCGCGCACGGCTGCGCTGGCGCAGGCGCTGTCGGAGCGCGGCATCGGCAAAGGCGACAGAGTGCTGGTGCATTCCCGCAACAGTTTCGAATTCGTTGAAACCCTGTTTGCCGTGCTGCGTCTGGGGGCCGTCTGGGTTCCGACCAACTTTCGCATCTCGCCCGACGAGGCCGTCTATCTGGCCCAGGCTGCGGGAATTAAAGCCTTTCTTTGCGAAGGGCAGTCTCCCAGTCACGCGGCGGCGGTGGCTGGGGCGATGCCCAGCCTTGCGCTGCTGGCCCGGTTGGGGCCGGGCAGCTTCGGCGAGGCCGACACCTCGACGCTCATCGAGGCCCGCCTGTCGGGCGCGCCGCTCGCCTGCGCGGACGTCGATTATGACGATCCGTGCTGGTTCTTCTTTACTTCCGGGACTACCGGGCATCCGAAGGCCGCCGTGCTGACGCACGGCCAGATGGCTTTCGTGATCACGAATCACTTGTGCGATCTGATGCCAGGCACGACGGAAGACGATGTCAGCCTGGTCGTTGCGCCGCTGTCCCATGGGGCAGGCATTCATTTCCTCACTCAGGTGGCACGCGCCGCGTGTTCGGTGCTGCCGGAAGGCGCGCGCTTCGATGCCGGCGAACTGTGGCGCCTGGTCGAGCGCCACAGGGTGACCAATATGTTCACCGTGCCTACGATCGTGAAAATGCTGGTGGAGCATCCTGCGGCGGACGAGTTCGACCACAGCAGCCTGCGCTACGTGATCTACGCCGGCGCTCCCATGTATCGCGAAGATCAGAAACGCGCACTGGAAAAGCTGGGCGGCGTACTGGTGCAGTACTTCGGGTTGGGCGAAGTAACCGGCAACATCACGGTGCTGCCGCCATCGCAGCATCGCGCTGTCGACGCGCCGGATGCGCGCGCCGGCACGTGTGGGTACGAGCGAACGGGCATGCAGGTCAGCATCCAGGACGAGGCTGGATGTCTCCTGCCAGCGGGCCAGACCGGCGAGATCTGCGTTTGCGGACCGGCCGTGTTCGCGGGCTATTACGCCAACCCGCAAGCCAATGCCAAGGCCTTCCGCAACGGTTGGTTCCGCACTGGCGACCTGGGCTTTCAAGACGAGGAGGGCTATCTCTATATCACTGGGCGGCAGTCCGATATGTATATCTCCGGCGGGTCCAACATCTACCCGCGCGAGGTCGAGGAAAAAGTGCTGGCCCACCCCGCCGTGGCGGAAGCGGCGGTACTGGGTGTGCCGGACCCAACCTGGGGCGAGGTGGGCGTGATGGTCTGCGTGTTGCGGCCCGGCCATGTGCTGGAGCCGGAGGCGTTGCTGGACTGGCTGGCGCCGCGCATCGCACGCTACAAGCTGCCGCGCCAGGTGTTTTTCTGGGAGGAATTGCCACGGTCCGGGTACGGCAAGATCACCAAGAAGCTGGTGCGAGACGCCCTGCATGAGCGTGGCTGCCTTGCTCCGGCCGGGCAGGACGGATGCTGAACAACGGTAGCTATCCACAACAACGAGGAGACAGGATCATGAATATGGCGCAAGAGGCAATTCTGGTCACGGGCGGGGCGTCGGGTATCGGCCTGGCCGTGGCGCGCGGTCTGTTGGACGCAGGACGCAAGGTGCTGGTGGCCGATGTTTCGCAGGAACGATTGGACGAAGTCCGGGAAATGGCGCCCGCGGGCCGCTTGGGCTGCGTGCGGCTGGATGTTTCCGACGAGGCGCAGGTGGTGGCGGCGATGGCTCGGTTGGAACAGGATTTCGGGCCGATATCGGGCCTGGTGAACTCGGCGGGGATTGGCCGCGACGTGCCGTTTCTCGATACCGATGCAGCCTTGCTGCGGCGCATCCTCGAGGTCAATCTTGTCGGGTCCTTCGTGGTGGCGCGCGAAGCGGCGCGGCGCATGCGCGAGCGCCGGCGAGGCTCCATCGTCAACATTGCGTCCGTATCCGGCATCCGGGGCAACGCCGGCCGCGCGGCCTACGGCGCCTCCAAGGGCGGCGTGGTGACGCTGACGCGTGTCATGGCCGTGGAGCTGGCCGCTTATGGCATCCGCGTGAACGCCGTGGCGCCGGGACCCATCGAGACGCCGCTTGTGGGGCAAATGCACACCGAGACGGCCCGCGCCGCCTGGCGCCAGGTTGTGCCGCAGCACCGCTACGCCACGCCCGAAGAACTGAACGGAACCATCAGCTGGCTGCTGGACGAAGCCCAATCCAGCTATGTGACGGGCCAGGTCATCTGCGTGGATGGCGGGTTCACCGCCGCTGGCATGCTGCCTGCCGTGCACTGACCCTGGCCGTCGACGCCGATACGCCCACGCTTTCCGATTCCACCTATCGCGCCACAAGCGCACGGAGTCCAGACCATGCGAACCACCACCGTGGATCGTTCGTTGCGGGGATCACACGCATTGCCCCGTCCTAGAACATTGATACATCCGGGGGCATTCAACCCGGTGCGCATCCATAGCCGCAGCGCGCGGCAAGGCCGTCATTTCCGGCTGGCCCTGCAGCCGGGCGCCAGCTTGTACGACTCGTTGGTCGGCGTGCTGGCCAGCGCTGGCGTCGCGAATGCCTCGATGACTTTGCTGGGGGGCGCCTTCAGCCACCTTGACTACTGCACCGCTCCGCCTGATCCCGCGCACCATCGGGTGGTGGCCTATACCGAACCCATTTCAGCGGGACCGGCATACCTGATCTTCGGTAACGCCACGTTGGGCAAGACCGACGCCGGCGGGGCATTGGTGCATTGCCATGCGGCGTTTTGCAACGCGGGCGGAGAACCGCTGGGCGGGCACATCATCGCGCAGACCACGATCATTGGGCCGTCGCCTATTTCCGTGCTGGTGACGGCGCTGGACGGATTCGAGCTGCGAGCGACCTACGACGCCGAAACCAACTTGCGTTTGCTGCAACCCCATGGAGCCGAAGACCATGATCCCGCCTGAAATCGAAACTGGAACCATGGGGCGTGTCGCCTACGCGCGGATCGGTCCCAACGAGGACCTGGTGCAGGGCGTGGAAAAACTATGCCTTGCCCAAGGGTTCCGCAACGCGTTCGTCCGGGGGGCGCTGGGCAGCCTGGTTGATGCCTGCCTGTATGCGCGCGACGGCGGCTATCGCTGCCTCAATGGGCCGGCGGTGGAAATCGTCAGCCTCGCGGGCGAGGTCAGGGCCCAGCCGGACGGCTCGCTCGTCGCATCTCTGTCCGGTGTGGTGGCTGATCCGCAAGGCCGGATACACGGAGGAGCGTTCGTGCCAGGGGCCAATCCGATCTGCATGACGTTCGAGGTCACGTTGGAAGAATGGCTGCCCGCGGGCGGCAGTTGACCGGGCGGTGGCCGGGGGGGGCGATGCCGCCCTGGCCTCCGCGCAGTGCCGTTGTCGCCATAGACGACTTGCTCCTGAATTCAAAAATCTCGATAAAAATTATTGACGCCGAGATTTTTGCTGCTTATCGTAGAAAAAAAGCGCCAGAATGACCGGCATGCAGCCGGCTGCGGGCGCACCAGGAGACAAGCAGTGATACGGCTACACGATATCCGGTACGTCCGGCTGGGTACCCGCGACCTGGAGGGCGCGATCCGCTACGCGACCACGGTCCTGGGGCTGGAATTGGCGCGCAAGGAACATGGCGCCGCCTATTTCAAGTCCGACGCGCGCGACCATACCCTCTGCTATTTCGAGGGCGACCCGCGGGACCATACCGCCGCGTTCGAGGTGGACACTCCCGAAGAACTGCAGCGCGCCGGCGCGGTGCTGGAACGCAGCGGCTATACGGTCGCGGCGGGCAAGCGGGAAGAGGCCGAACAGCGCTACGTGCGCGACTTCCTCAGTTTCATCGACCCGTCCGGCAACCGCATCGAGCTCGTGCATGCGCCGCAGCACAGCGGGCGGCGCTATTTTCCCGGCCGCGACGCCGGCGTGACCGGGTTTTCGCATATCGGCCTGCGCACGCTGGACGCGCGGCGCGACGAGGCCTTCTGGACCGGCCTGCTGTCGGCGCGCGTCAGCGACCGCATCGGTGAAGCGCCGTTGCTGCGTATCGACGAGGTGCATCACAAGATCGCACTGTTCCCGTCCGCCTATCCAGGCGTGCAGCACATCAATCACCAGGTCGAGAGCATCGACGACATCATGCGCGCCTGGTACCAGCTGCGCGAATGGAACGTGCCGATTCGTTTCGGCCCGGGGCGGCATCCGACCTCGGGCGCAATGTTCCTGTACTTCGACGGGCCGGACGGGATGATCTACGAATACTCCACGGGCGTGCGGCTGATCAGCGCCGAAGAGGAAAAGACATACCGGCCGCGCAGCTTCCCGGCCGTGCCGTCGTCATTCTGCATGTGGGGCGCCAAACCCGATATCCCGGAGTTCAAATCGTGAGCGCCGCGCAACCGCCGGCCCGCGGCCAGGAGGCGCTGGTCCGCGTGGCGGCGCGGGCCCTGGCCCGCGCCAACCTGGTCCATGCCTACGGCCATTGCAGCACCCGGCTCGACGCCGGCCACTTCCTGGTGTGCGCGGCCCGGCCCATGGGGCTGATCGAGCCGGACGAGGCGGGCACGGTGGTGCCGGTGCACGGCGAACTGCCCGAAGGCGTGCTCGGCGAAGTCCGCATCCATCAGCACATCTACCGGCTGCGGCCGGACGTGGGCGGGGTGGTGCGGTCCATGCCGCCCACGGTCATGACCCTGTCGTCGGTACGCGTGACGCCTCAGCCCCGGCACGGGATGGGCGCGTATTTTTCACCGGCCGTGCCGCTCTGGGACGATCCGCAGCTGGTGCGCAGCGATGCGCAGGCGCGCGGCGTGGCCGAGACGCTGGGCGCGGCGCGCGCGGTGGCCATGCGTGGCAACGGCGCCGTGGTGGCGGCCGAATCGCTCATGCATGCCGTGGTGTTGACCTGGTACCTGGAGGACGCCGCCCGCATCGAATGGCAGCTGCGGGCGGCCGGCCTGACCGAAGGTGCGCCGACGCTGGCGCCCGAAGCAGCGGCCGCCCGCGCCGTGGGCACGGGCCGCATCTATGAGCGCATGTGGGAATACCTGACTGCCGGCGACCCTGAAGCGGCGCTGGCCGATCTGTCACAACCGAGGACGCAATGAGCGATTTCCGCAACTTCATCAACGGCCAGTGGGTCGCCACCGGCAACACTTTCGACGACCGGGATCCGGTCGACAACCGCCTGATCGGCCGCGTGCACGAGGCAGGCGACGCCGAGGTCGACGCGGCGGTCCGGGCCGCCAAGGCCGCGTTGCGCGGCCCCTGGGCCCAGTTGAAGACCCAGCAGCGCGTCGAGCTGCTGCACGCGGTGGCCGACGGCATCATTCGCCGTTTCGATGATTTCGTCGACGCCGAGATCGCCGATACGGGCAAGCCCTACGATCTGGCCAGCCACCTGGATATTCCCCGCGGCGCGGCCAACTTCAAGATTTTCGCGGACCTGATCCGGAATGTTCCGAACGAAACCTTCGACCTGGAGACGCCGGACAACGGCCATGCCCTGAACTACGGCGTGCGCGTGCCGCGCGGCGTGATCGGCGTGATCTGCCCGTGGAACCTGCCGCTGCTGCTGATGACCTGGAAGGTGGGGCCCGCGCTGGCCTGCGGCAACACGGTGGTGGTCAAGCCGTCCGAAGATACCCCGGGCACGGCCACGCTGCTGGGCGAAGTCATGAACGAGGTCGGCGTGCCGCCGGGCGTCTACAACGTGGTGCATGGCCGCGGCCCCGGTTCGGCCGGCGAAAAGCTCACCCGCCATCCGCTGGTCGACGGCATCACCTTCACCGGCGAGACGCGCACGGGCGAGGCCATCATGCAGGCCGCGGCGGTGGGCGTGCGGCCCGTGTCGTTCGAGCTTGGCGGCAAGAATGCGGGCATCGTGTTCGCCGACGCGGATTTCGACAAGGCGGTCGCGGGCATCGCGCGCGCCGCGTTCGACAATACCGGGCAGGTCTGCCTGGGCACCGAGCGCGTCTACGTGCAGCGGCCGATCTTCGAGCGCTTCGTGGCCGCGCTGGGCGAGCGCGCCCGGAGCTTCAAGCTGGGCCGGCCCAAGGACCCCGGCGTGAACCTGGGGCCGCTGATCTCGCAACGCCACCGGGACAAGGTGCTGAGCTACTACTCCCGCGCCCGGGAAGAAGGGGCCACGGTGGTGGCGGGCGGCGGCGTGCCCGACATGCCGGATGACCTGGCCGCGGGCGCGTGGGTGCAGCCCACCGTCTGGACCGGCCTGCCGGAATCGTCGGCCGTCATTCAGCAGGAGATCTTCGGGCCTTGCTGCCACATCGCGCCCTTCGATACCGAGGAAGAAGCCGTCGCGCTGGCCAACGCCACGTTCTACGGGCTGGCGGCGAGCGTGTGGACCGGCAATGTGGGCACGGCGCACCGGATGGGGCAGGCCCTGGAGGTGGGCATCTGCTGGATCAATTCCTGGTTCCTGCGCGACCTGCGCACGGCCTTCGGCGGCGCCAAGCAGTCCGGCATCGGCCGCGAAGGCGGCGTGCATTCGCTGGAGTTCTATACCGAGCTGCGCAATGTCTGCGTAAAGCTCTGACGCATCACGGCAGGCGCCGCGCAGAATGGCGCCGCCGCCCATCCCCCAAGGAGACATAGCATGCAAGCATACGCACGCGGGCTGTCCGCGCTTGCCGCCGCGGCGGCCCTGACGGCGGCTAGCGCCGCAATGGCGGACATCCGCATCGGCTTTACCGGCGTACTGTCCGGGCCGCAGGCGGCGCTGGGCCAGGACCAGTACGACGGCCTGATGCTGGGCATCGAGCAGCTGGGAGGCAGCCTGGGCGGCCAGAAGGCCGTGGTGATCCGCGACGACGATCAGCTCAAGCCCGACGTGGGCGCGCAGATCGTGCAGAAGTTCATCGAGAAGGACAAGGTAGACGTGATCGTCGGCCTCGGCTTCTCCAATGTGCTCATGGCCGAATTGCGGCGCATCAAGGAGTCGGGCGTGGTGGCGCTGTCCACCAACGCGGGCCCCGCGCCGATCGCCGGACGCATGTGCCTGCCCAACCTGTTCGTGCTGGGCTGGCAGAACGACAGCATGTCGGAGGCGATGGGCAAGTACGTCAAGGACCAGGGCTACAAACGGGCCTACCTGATGTCGTCCAACTACCAGGCGGGCAAGGACAAGCTGGCGGGCTTCAAGCGTTTCTACGGCGCCGCGCCGGCCGACGAGATCTATACCCAGCTGGGCCAGCTGGACTATTCCGCCGAGATCTCGCGTATGCAATCGGCCGGGCCCGACGCCTTGTTCGCGTTCTATACCGGCGGGGTGGGCGTGAACTTCGTGCGCCAGCTGCGCCAGGCCGGCCTGATGGAAAAGCTGCCGTTCTTTTCGGAAAGCCTGATCGATTCCAATACGCTGACCGCGCTGAAGGACCAGGCCGTGGGCGCGATCTACGGCACGCCGTGGGCTACCACGCTGGACAATCCGCAGAACCGCAAGTTCGTCGAGGCCTTCCAGGCCAAGTACGGCAGGCTGCCGTCGGAGTACGCGGTGGGCGGCTACGACGCGGCGTATCTGCTGGACGCGGCGGTCAGGCAGCAGGGCGGCAAGGTGGGCGACAGCCGGGCCCTGGCGGCCGCGGTGAAGGCGGCCGGCGCTTCCTTCCCCTCGGTGCGCGGCACGTTCCGCTTCAACACCAACAACATGCCGGTGCAGAACCTGTATGCCTACCAGGTCGTGAAGGAAGGCGATGGCGTGAACGTAAAGCAGCTGGCCACGGTGTTTACCGACCACCAGGACGCCTACGTGGCGGACTGCCCGCTGAAGTGACCCGGGGAGACGCCCCATGAACGGATCGTTGCTGTTGTCGCAGCTGCTCAATGGCCTGCAGCTGGGCGCCTTACTGTTCCTGTTGTCTTCGGGGCTGACCCTGATCTTCGGCATCATGAACTTCATCAACCTGGCGCACGGGTCGCTCTATATGATCGGCGCCTTCCTCGGAGCCACGGCCTACAACGCCAGCGGGTCGTTCGCCTTCGCCATCCTGGCGGCGGTCGTGGGCAGCGGGTTGGTGGGCGTGGCGCTGGAGCGCCTGATCGCGCGGCCCCTGTACCGCCACGACCACCTCTACCAGGTGCTGGCGACCTTCGGCCTGATGATGTTCTTCAACGAACTGGCCTCGGTCATCTGGGGCAGCCGGCCGTACTTCGCCGCCGTGCCGCAAGGGTTGGAAGGGGCGGTCAGCCTGTTCGGCAGCGACTATCCGGTGTACCGGCTGATGATCATCGGGGTCGGGGCGCTGGTGGCGCTGGGCGCCTGGTTCCTGATCCAGCGCACGCGTTTCGGGATGCTGATCCGCGCAGGCGCCAGCAATGCCCCCATGGCAAGCGTGCTGGGCGCCAACGTGGACCTGCAGAAAACCTTGCTGTTCCTGTTGGGGGCGGTGCTGGCCGGCGTGGCGGGCGCCCTGGCGGGGCCGATCCTGTCGGTGCAGTCCGGCATGGGCGAGCCCGTGCTGATCCTGGCGCTGGTGGTGATCGTGGTGGGCGGCATCGGCTCGGTGCGCGGCACCCTGGTGGCGGCGCTGTTGATCGCCATGATCGATACGCTGGGCCGCGCTTTCCTGCCCGACGTGCTGCGTGCCGTCTTCGACGCCTCGGTCGCCAACGCGGTCGGGCCCGCGCTTGCCTCCATGCTCATCTATGTGCTGATGGCGGTGGTGCTGGCGTTCCGGCCGCAAGGCCTGGTCTTCTCGGCGCGGCGTTGACGCGCATCCGCCCAAAGGTCTATTCATCATGCAAGAAGAGAACAAGCGGCGCTGGGCGCTGCCCCTGCTGTTCCTGGTCCTGGCCGGCGTGCCGTTGGCGGCGCAATGGCTGGGCGAACCGTTCTACGTCACGCTCGGTGCGCGCATCCTGATCTACGCGCTGGCTGCGCTGGCGCTGAACCTGGTGCTGGGTTTCGCCGGGCTGGTGAGCTTCGGCCACGCCATGTTTCTGGGCCTGGGCTGCTACGCGGTCGGCATTCTGAGCTACTACGGCTTCGGCAACGGCTGGCTGCAGCTGGCCGTGTGCATTGCCGTGTGCGCGCTGGTGGCCCTGGTGGTGGGCACCGTCTGCCTGCGCACCTCGGGCATCGGCTTCATCATGATCACGCTGGCGTTCGCCCAGATGTTCTATTTCCTGTCGGTGAGCCTGCGCGAATATGGCGGCGACGACGGCCTGAACATCTACGAACCCAGTTCATTCGGCCTGTTTGATCTGGACGGCAGCCAGCCTGTGTACTGGGCCGCCTGGGGGCTGCTGCTGGTCTCCAGCATCGCAATGCTGCGCCTGCGCCGCTCTCCCTTCGGCATGATCCTGCGCGCCACCCACGCCAACCCGCGGCGCGTGGACGCGCTGGGTTATTCCGTGTTCGGCGTGCGCCTGATGGCCTATGTGGCCTCCGGCGTGTTGACCGGCGTGGCCGGGCTGCTGCTGGCCAACCTGACGGCCTTCGCCTCGCCCAGCTACATGTCCTGGCCGGTGTCCGGCGAACTGATCGTCATGGTGGTGATCGGCGGCCTGGGCAGCGTGCTGGGGCCGATCGTCGGCGCCATCGCCTACCTGCTGATGGAAGAGGGCTTCAAGAGCCTGACGCAGCACTGGATGCTGCTGATGGGGCCGGCGGTGGTGGCCATCGCCATGGCGGCCAAGGGAGGCTATGGCAACTCGCTGGCCTGGCTGCGCCGCCGGCCGCCCGAGGCCGCGCCCGCCGCCGCGGCGCGGGCCGGTGCCGGCCGGACGGAGCGGCGTTCGCCGGACACGCTGGCCAAGGAGGCATCCCTATGAACATCCAGACCAGCAACGCCGCCGCGCCCGCGGGCCTGGCCACGCAGGACCTGGTGCGCCGTTTCGGCGGGCTGAAGGCGACCGACGGGGTGTCGCTGGCCGTGGCGCCCGGCGAGCTGCACGCCCTGATCGGCCCCAACGGCGCCGGCAAGACCACGCTGATCAATCTGTTGTCGGGCGAGCTGCGCCCCGATAGCGGGTCCGTGCGCCTGGGCGCCGCCGACGTCTCGCGCGCCTCGGTGCAGGGGCGGGTGGCGCAGGGCATGCTGCGGTCCTACCAGGTGACCTCGGTATTCGACAGCTACACCGTGCTGGACAATGCCTGCCTGGCGGCCCTGCGCAAGCGCCGCCGGCGCCTGTCGCCCTGGACGGCCCTGCGCGACTGCGCGGACGTGGTGGACGCCGCGAGGCGGGCGCTGCAGGCCTGCGGGCTGGACGATGTGGCCGAGGCGCCGGTCGAAAGCCTGGCCTACGGCCAGCGCCGCCAGCTCGAGATCGCGATGGCGCTGGCGGGCGAACCCTCCGTGCTGCTGCTGGACGAGCCCATGGCCGGCATGAGCGCCGCCGAAAGCGCCGGGGTAATCGCGTTGCTGCAAAGCCTGAAGGGCCGCTACACCATCGTGCTGGTCGAACACGACATGAACGCCGTTTTCGCGCTGGCCGACCGCATCAGCGTGCTGGTCTATGGCAAGGTCATCGCCACCGGCAGCGCGGACGACATCCGCAACCATCCCGACGTGCGCCGCGCCTATCTGGGCGACGATGCCGACGCATAGGAGCCCGCCATGTTGAACATACGCGGATTGACGGCGGCCTACGGCCATTGCCAGGCGCTGTTCGGCGTCGACCTGGATGTAGGGCAGGGCGAGGTCGTGGGCCTCATCGGCCGCAACGGCATGGGACGCAGCACCGTCATCAAGTGCCTGTTCGGCCTGCTTCCCGCCAGCCAGGGCAGCATCGAATACGGCGGCCGTTCGCTGCGCGGCCTGGCGCCGTACCGGATCGGACGGCTGGGCCTGTCGCTGGTGCCGGAAGGGCGCCAGATCTTTCCGACGCTGACGGTGGAGGAAAACCTGGTGGCCACGGCCTGCGCGTCCAAGGCTGGCGGCGGCTGGACGCTGGAACGCGTGTACGGCCTGTTTCCGCGCCTGCGCGAACGGCGGGCCAATCTGGGCACGCAGCTCTCGGGCGGCGAGCAGCAGATGCTCGCGCTGGGCCGCGCCCTAATGACCAACCCCAGCCTGCTGGTGCTGGACGAGGCGACCGAAGGCCTGGCGCCCGTGGTGCGGGCCGAGATCTGGCACGTACTGGCCCAGCTCAAAGCCGAAGGGTTGTCGATGATCGTGGTGGACAAGAACACCACGGCCTTGCTGCGCTTGTCCGACCGCAACTTCATCCTGGACAAAGGGGTGACGGTGTGGCGTGGAAGCTCGGCGGAACTGTCCGCGCGGCCCGAACTGGTGGCCGCCTACGTAGGAGTTTGAAATGAGATTGCAGGATCGGGTGGCGCTGGTCACCGGCGCGGCCGGCGGCATCGGACTGGCGATCGCGCGCCGCTTCGTGGCCGAAGGGGCCTATGTGCTGATGGCGGACCGCAAGGCCGCCGAACTGAACGACGCGGCGCAAACGCTGGGCGCACGCGCGGCCGCCGCCGTGGCCGACGTGACGGATCCGGCCGACGCGCAGGCGCTGGCCGGCGAATGCGTGCGGCGCTGGGGCGGCCTGGACATCTGCGTATGCAACGCCGGCGTGATCCGGGCGGCGGACTTCCTGGACCTGACGCTAGAGGATCTGGACGCCGTCATGAACGTCAACGTGCGCGGCACCTTCCTGGTGGCCCAGGCCGCGGCCCGCGCCATGGTGGCGGGCGGACGCGGCAACGGCGCCATCGTGACCCTGTCGTCGATGACGGCGGAGCTGGCAATGCCGGACCAGCTGGCCTACGGGGCCAGCAAGGGCGCCGTGCGCCAGATGACGAAATCGATGGCGCTCTCCCTGGCGCCGCACGGCATCCGCGTCAACGCCATCGGCCCCGGCAGCATCGACACCGAGATCCTGGCCACCATCACCGCCAACCCCGAGGCCCGCAGAACCGTGCTGTCGCGGATCCCCATGCAGCGGCTGGGCGCCACCGATGAAGTGGCCAAGGTGGCGGTCTTTCTGGCCAGCGACGACGCCAGCTACGTGACGGGGCAGACGGTGTACGCGGACGGCGGCCGGCTGGCCTTGAACTACACGGTGGCGGTGAAGGAATAGGGGGCGGGGCCGCCGAACAAAACAAGGCCGTTGCTATGTACGCCGGGCGTCGCGCGGACTCACGCCGAATTTTGCCTTGAACGCATTGCTGAAGTGCGAAGAACTGCTGAAGCCGTTGGCGTACGCAATTTCCGTGATGGTGCGCTGTGCATCCCGTTTCGCCGTGATTTCATCAAAGCACCTTTGCAAGCGCCGATCCCACATCCAGTCCGCAGGAGAGATTCCGTCCTGGTGGAATAGGTGGTGCAACAGGCGGACCGAGATGCCATGCTGCTTGGCAATGGTTTCCAGTGACAGGCCGGCCGCAGACAGGTGCATTTCAATCCACGCCTGGATAAGCCGCAAGCGGGCCACTTGATGCGTGTCGGGATCCGGGCTTTGGTTTGCGGCGCGATCCACCGCAAGCGCGACGATATTCAGCAGGTCTTCGCCCAGGCGCGCCTTGTCCGCGGCATCGATGGCGCCGCTCTCCGTAGTCAGGCTGACGCAGAGTTGCGCGGCAAGCTTCCCGATACCGCTGCCGATGCCCACATTGCCCGCGATTGGGGCGTCTTGTCCGGACAGCTTGCTTTTCAGCGTGGCGCGAGGAATTTCCAGATAGAGCGCACGGATCTCGTTCAGGCACTCCAAGTCATAAGGTTCGCCTGAGTAGAACAATGCGGCGACTGCCTGATTGGATGGCACTTCGCGACGATCCTGGTTCAGCCGTGCATGCCCGCGCTGGAGTATCTGCAGGTAGAAGCAGTCCTTGTCCAGCCGGGCCAGATGTTGCTTGCGCCGTCGGATGACATGGCCCGCCAAGGAAATATCGGTGATCGAAACCGGGCCGAAGTTTCCCTTGCGTAAAACTCCGCAATAGTCGTTGGAATCGGGCATTTCCGCGTCCAACGCAATATAGGCGCTGCATAGCGCATCCTGCCACATATCTCGGCGGAGTGGCAGAGCGTGCTGTTGGGCATCGAAAACCAGCTGCATCGGTCTCTCCTTTTTCCCTCTTGCAGTCCTGCGCAAGTCGGCTGCGCTCTGACGCAAGACATGGTGCTTTCGTGGGCGATAGTCTCTGGTTGTGCTTCGCATTTTGTTCGAAATGTTGACCTTGCTCAAGACGTCCGAACGAAAAATAGACAAGACAAACAACAGACTGGTACCCAGGAGGAGGATGGTATGGCCACCAACAGCGAAATTGCCGCGCCGGCAATTGCGGTTCCCGCAGTGAAACCGACGACGTCCAGAGAGGTCAAACGGGTTGTTGCCGCATCTATGGCCGGCACAGTCGCGGAGTGGTATGAATTCTTCATTTATGGCGTAGCCAGCACACTTGTGTTCGGGCCACTGTTTTTTCCGAAGGTCGACAGCCCGCTTACCTCGATCATCGCCGCATTTGCAACCTACGCCGTCGGCTTCGTCGCGAGGCCGTTGGGAGGTATCGTCTTCGGCCATTTTGGCGACCGGCTGGGCCGCAAGAAGTTGTTGCAGTTCAGCTTGCTGCTGGTGGGGTCATCCACTTTCTTGATGGGCTGCCTGCCGGGCTACGCCACTATTGGGTTTGCAGCGCCCGCGCTACTCGTGCTGCTGCGCTTCATACAAGGGTTCGCCGTTGGCGGTGAATGGGGAGGCGCGGTTCTGCTGATATCAGAACATTCGCCTGCGCATCAGCGAGGCTATTGGGCCAGCTATCCGCAATCGGCTGCATGCATCGGTAATGTGCTTGCCTCCATCGTATTGTTCGGCCTTTCTACGCTGCTGCCCAAGGACGCCTTTCTCGACTGGGGCTGGCGTGTGGCGTTCTGGCTGTCGGCCGCGATCGTCTTTGTTGGCTACTACATACGTCGATCCGTGGAGGACGCGCCGATCTTCCTCGAAACGTACCAGCGGCAGAAGGAGTCTCGCAAGAAGGCCGCTTCGCTTAAGGATGCACTGGCTGCCTATCCGCGCAAGTCGTTCTTCAGCATCCTGCTGCGCGTGGGCGAGAACACGGCGTATTACATCATCGTAGTGTTTTCGATCACCTATCTTACGGTGCACGCCAAGCTGCCTTCGCAAACCGTGATGTTCCTCATGTTCGTCGCGAACATCTTTCAGTTCTTCTCCATGCTGTTCGGCGGTTATCTGTCCGATCAAATCGGACGCAAGGCGTGCATTGCGCTTGGCTACGGCGGGCTGCTGGTCTGGGCGTTCCTGTACTTTCCGGGATTGGATTCGGGATCGAATGCGCAGATCCTGGGCGTCATCTGCCTGGGCCTGTTTTGCCAGGCGCTGTGCTATGGGCCGCAAGCCGCCTATTTTTCCGAAATTTTCCCGACGGCCATGCGCTATTCGGGCGCATCCTTTTGCTATCAGATCGCGACGGTGGTGGCGGGATCCATCGCGCCGCTGACAGCCACGATTCTGCTGCGCGACTACGACAGCACCACCCCCATCGTGGTCTACCTTGCCGGCACCATCCTGCTTTCCTTGTTGGCGCTCGCCATGTTGTCGGAGACGAAAAATGTTTCCCTGCATGACGTAGACCGTGCGCACGCCGAACGCTAGGACGTTTGATCCTGGAAATCATCAGCGAAACCCCTATGATCGAAAACACCCAGCATTTCAATACTTTGATACTCGGCGCCGGCTTTGGCGGCCTGGGTATGGGCGCCCAACTGGTCCGCAATGATGACGAGGACTTCGTCATCATTGAAAGATCCGGCGATATCGGCGGTGTCTGGCTCGATAACGCCTACCCCGGCGCCGCCTGCGACACTGAGGCACATCTATATTGCTATTCTTTCTATCCGCATCTGCGGGTCAGCCGCATGTACGCCGGACGTGACGAGTTGTTGGGCTATATGAACCGGCTTGCCGACACCTACGGATTGCGTACCCATTTGCACGTGAACCAGGAGATAAGCGAGGCCCGATGGGACGGGACGGCCGGGCTTTGGCGTTTCAAAGTGAACGGCGAGGAACGCTATGCCGCGAAATTTTTCGTGCCTGCCTGGGGACAGCTGAACAAGCCTTCCATTCCGAGTTTCGAGGGGCTGGATGCCTATCGGGGAAAGTTCTTCCACTCGGCGCGTTGGGATGCGTCCGTCGACCTGGCGGGCAAGGATGTTGCATCTGTTGGCAACGCGGCTTCTGCTGTCCAGTACGTGCCCGAGATTGCACCCGGCGTTTCCCATCTGACAGTCTTCCAGCGCTCGGCGAACTGGATCATGCCGCGAAACCAGCAGGTGTTTACACCGGAGCAACTGGATGCGTTTGAAGCGCAGCCCGCCACCTTCGAGGCGTCACGCAAACATCTGCACGAATTCCGGGAAATCGGTTTTCGCCGTACGCAGACCGGAAGCAGCGATCAGGAGGAAGGCAAGCGCATTGCCATTGAACACCTGACCAGGCAGGTGAGCGATCCGGCGCTTCGCGCGAGGTTGACGCCGGACTATGAGTTTGGCTGCAAGCGCATTCTGCGCTCGGATGATTTCTATCCCGCGCTGAGCCGTTCCAATGTGACGCTGGAGGTGCGCCCCATCCTTCGATTTGACGAGAATGGCATCGTGACGGCGGATGGCGAGGCGCTTGCCTTTGACGTGGTCATTTTCGGCACCGGCTTCGCCAGCCAGGCGTTTCAAGGCGACCTGGCCGTGTATGGCTCGGCGGGAGCGGCGCTTTCGTCTGTATGGGAAGAGGGCGCGGAGGCGTATCTCGGTATGACGGTCCCCGATTTCCCGAACATGTTTGTGGTCTATGGCCCCAATACCAATTTGAATCACAACTCGATCATCACCATGCTCGAGATCCAGCAGGGCTACATCATCGATGCCATCAAGGCAGCGAGCCGGGACCACGCTGCCGTGGTCGTGAAGCCGGGAGTGTTCCGCGCGTTCAATGACAAGGTGCAGGCCGACATGGGGACTTCGGCGTTTTCATCGGGGTGCTCCAGTTGGTACAAGAACAAGGCTGGGAAGGTCATCAACAATTGGTCCGGGACGGTCGATCAGTATCGCGCCGCCGCCCAATGGTGTGCGGCCGACTATCACTGGCTCTAGGTGAATTTCCCATGGACGATATACAGCGTATTCCTTTGTCCTCGGTCGCGCCGGATGCCCGAGGCCTGATACAGGCGTTCCGCGACAACGGCGAGATTTCCTTCCAGGACGTGCCTTTGGAGCAGGCGCGCGAGAACTATCTGCGTGGTTGCGCAGCCAATGGCCTGCCGAGCGCCGATTTACCATTGGTGCGCGACCATTCCCTGCCGTCTGGGCACGGCGCGTTGCGCGTCCGCGAGTATCGCAGCGGCGCGCAGGGAAATACGCCGGCTATTTTGTTCCTGCATGGCGGGGGCTGGGTCATCGGCAATCTGGAAACGCACGACGGGCTCTGCAGGTTGCTCGCCAAGGAAAGCCAGGCGACAGTATTCGCCGTCGATTACCGCCTTGCCCCGGAACATCCATTTCCGACGCCGTTGGATGATTGCGTCGCGGCGCTGCAGTGGCTGTCCTCCAATGCCGATGCGCTTGGCGTTGACATGGCACGCCTGGGCCTGGCCGGAGACAGCGCCGGCGGCAACCTGGCTGCCGTCCTGGCGAATGAGGACCGGCTAAGGCCCGAGGGCTGTTCGCCGTGCGCGCAAGCATTGTTCTACCCGGTTACGGATCTGCGCTGCGAAACCGCGTCGTATCGCCGCATTGTCTCCGGCTTTCCGCTTACCGCGGGGTCCATGCGTTGGTTCCGGGATCGCTATGTTGGTTCTGCCGGCACGTTTGACGACCCGCGGGTGTCTCCGTTGCTGGCGCCCCGGCTGTCCCGCGCCCCATTGTTCCTGCTTAGCTGCGGCCTTGATCCGCTGGCGGACGAAGGCGTGGCCTACGCCGCCCGGGCTATCGAGGGCGGCATTCGAGTCGAGCACCACCATCTCCCGGCCCATGCGCACGGAATCATGACATCCGCGGGCCGCATCGAAACCGGGCGGGCGATGGCGCTGCGGGCGGCGCGGTTCCTGGGCGAAACGCTGCATCGATGCACTACCGAGTGACGCGCCGCATGCCTTTATTCATCTACCCAACGTGATATGACCTCGTTTCAATTTCAGACCGTCCCTACTGTCATCTCCGAATTCGGCGCGGCTCGCCGCCTGGGGGAACTGCTGCGCGCGCAGTATCCTGGCCTGACGCGGCTGTGCGTTGTGACCGATGCCTTCCTATATAAGAGCGGGCTGTTCGAACCGGCGCTGGCTGACTTGGCCAGGTGCGGTTGGGAGGCCACCGTCATCGACGACGTGATCGCTGATCCGCCGGAGTCCGTTGTGCTCGAAGCCGCAGGCCGTGCACGAGCGGCTCGCGCCGAGCTTGTCTTGGGCCTGGGCGGCGGTTCGTCGATGGATGTGGCAAAGCTGTTGGCCGTCCTGTTGGTTGGCGGGCAGGATATCAAGAATATGTACGGGGTCGGGAAAGTGGTCGGCCCGCGTCTGCCGTTGGTGCAGATGCCCACCACGGCCGGCACGGGGTCGGAAGTCACGGCGGTGTCTATCGTCACTACAGGCGCGACCTCCAAGATGGGCATTGTGTCGCCGTTCCTGCTGGCCGACCTTGCCATTCTGGATGCGGAACTTACTCTGGGTTTGCCCCGCGCGGCCACGGCAGCCACAGGTGTTGACGCCATGGTGCATGCCATTGAAGCCTATACCTCGGCGCACCTGAAGAATCCGCTATCAGACATGCAGGCTATCCGCGCCCTGGAGCTGTTGTCGCGTCATCTACTACCTGCCTGCGAAGATGGCGCAAACCGCGAGGCGCGAGAAGCCATGCTGCTTGGCGCGATGTTGGCGGGCCAAGCGTTCGCCAATGCACCGGTGGCGGCCGTGCATGCGCTGGCCTATCCGATAGGCGGCATCTTTCATGTAGCGCATGGCCTTTCGAATTCGCTGGTGTTGCCGCAGGTACTGAAGTTCAACGCGCCCGTGGCGCATGCGCGCTATGCCGAGCTGGCCGAGGCCGTCCTGCCTGGCGTTACGGGCAGCGCCTTGTCCAAAACCGATGCCCTGATTTTGCACCTCGAGGAGCTCATCGCGGCTGCGCGTATTCCACGCGCGCTGCGCGAGGTGGGAATCGGCAAGGCCGACCTGCCTGCCCTGGCTAAGGCCGCTATGCTGCAGACGCGCCTGCTTGTCAACAATCCCAGAGAAGTGACCGAAGCCGATGCGCTGGCGATTTATACGGCGGCTTGGTAGGGAAGGAGCCAGCTGGCGGATGTGAAAATGGTGTCAGCCTGCAAGGCTCACCATCGAAGAGTAGGGGCGGGGCGGCGTTCGACAGCCGGCAATGCAGGGTGATACATTTTTCCAGGCCACGACAAGTGAGTCCCGCATATGAAAGCCGCCGCAATCACTTCCCCCGGGGATGCCGCCTGGCTCAGGCTGCGCATGGCGCTGTGGCCGGACGCCTCGGCAGCCGAGCACCAGGAAGAAATGGACGATCTGTTGGCTTTACCCGACAGATACGCCCAGTTCATGGCGCGCTCCGGCAGCGGGCAGCCCATTGGCCTGGCCGAGGCCTCAATCAGAGTCGACTATGTCAATGGCACGAACGCCAGCCCCGTTGCGTTCCTGGAAGGGTTATACGTCGTACCCGAGGCCCGGCAGCAGGGCGCAGCCAGGACCTTGCTTGCCGCGGTGCGGGAGTGGGGCTGCAGCGCCTTTCCCCAAATATGTCCCGCCGCAGGAGGATAATCATGCCGGTATTTCAGATCAAGCACTTGGACCACGTCGTCCTCAGGGTTCGCGACCTGGCGCGCAGCGTGGACTTTTATACGAAGGTGCTAGGCTGTTCCATCAAGAAGCAGAACGATAAATACGCCATGATCCATCTGGGTGCTGGCGGGTCCATGATCGATCTGGTCGATGTACAAGGGCCCTTGGGCACCGCTGGCGGAGACGCCCCAGGAAAAGAGGGGCGCAATGTCGACCATTTTTGCCTGCGGGTCGATCCGTTCGACGAAACGGCCATCCTGGCGCATTTGCAAGCTTTCGGAATTGCCGCGGACAAGGCCGTGATGCGGTATGGCGCGGAAGGCGACGGGCTTTCGATTTATTGCTTCGATCCGGACGGAAATCAAATCGAGCTGAAGGGGCCGGCGGTTTAGCGCGCACGCCTTAAGGCGCGGGACTACAATTTCGACGGCACCAGGCAGTACACAGTAGATAAGAGAAGTCAGGCTACCAAGCCTGACCCGTGCAAGGAGCGAAAACATGCCCACCCGCCTGCGTGCAATCCAATCGGATATTACGACGCTTTATGTGGACGCTATCGCCAACGCCGCGAACTCCTCATTGCTGGGCGGTGGCGGAGTCGATGGCGCCATACATCGAGCCGCCGGCCCGGACCTTGTGCAGGAATGCAGACTGCACGGCGGACAGCGCCTTTCCCTGACACACCCTGCGCGATATCAGCCTGGAGGCCGCGCTGGACGACACCGGCCGCATCGTGCACGGCATCGAACTTCCTGCCCAGGAAACCTGGCTGGACTGCGCAACCGCCGACGGTGGCTACGTGCTGCACCTGGCCCCGCGCGACGCGACCTGGTTCATGGATGGCTATTGGCCGTCCGTCCATTTTGCCGTCGACGGCCTGCCCACGGCCTGGGTCTGCGAATCCTGACACGATCTTCGAGCTTGGCAGCAGTGGTGGTATGCCAGGTTGATCGCAAATTCGTGCAAGCCCTAGCCCAAACTCTGTTTCGGGGGGGATTGTGGCGGCTGACACTGAACAACGTAAAATGTCTGGCTTCCAGCCTCCACATGTTTCCCTTATGAACCTTGAACGACTGCGTCGCGAATTTCCCGACTACGACATAACAACCCTGCCGACACTACCCGAAGGTTACTTCGACGCGTCGAGTTACATCGATGCAGCTCCTTCGTTCGAGAACGAGGAGCGCAGCTTGAAAGTGTATGTCGACTATGCCAACTATGCCGACCGCGAATCCGGCAGGAGTCAGCGCTTCTGCGTTTCGCGCTACGACGAGGAAGCAGGCGACTTCGAGGACGTCGCCCTGTCGACTAACGATTGGGCCGAAGTCACGCGCTTCCTGACCGCCTGAATTCCCTCCCCAGGGGCGATCGGTTTCCGCTCCGGTACTCTTTCTTGACTTCGACGGCATCCTGCACTCTTTCAGAAAGAAGGCGTTTGACGAGTGCATCGGCTGCCGCGGAATCCAAACCTGTTGCAATGGATTCCTGCATGCAATCGGCGCCTTCGATGTCAAACGACCGTTCCTGGCCGGAAGCCATCATCAATGAAAGATCACTTCCGCCCCTAAGCGGGCATCGATATCCGCTGGATTTTCTGCATCCAATCGATGAAGAAATCCAGTTTTTCGTTGAAAGCATCGCTCGATGCGCAAGGTGCTTTCGCATGTGCCAGGAAGAACTCAATTCGTTCGGCCATGTCGGGATACCGTCCCGAGCAATACCCCGCATATTCTTCCAAGGTTCCGGGCCAATAGCTGTCTGACGCCGGGCGCAGCACATTGGTGGCGCGAAGCAGTTTCTTCGCAGCCTCTTTTTGCAGCCGCTGCATTGCGCCTGGGTCCTGTGCCTGAGAGATGCGTGTGACGTAGTCGCGTAGAACCTGCGCATAGTCACCGTTGACGGCCTGCGCAACCGCCGGCGAGGGCCGAAACGGCTGAAACCGTAGAGCCAGATCTGTACCGTAAATGCAGCGGCACTCATGTTTGAGCCAGTAGCCCCAGCTGTACAAGTTGGCCGGATTCAGCACGTCGTCGCGTACGCCTAGATCAAAATCGACCTTTGTGACTTCAGGGTGACGTGCTTGCAGATCCGAGCGGACGCATTCAAGGGATTCGGCCTCGCGCGCGGCAAGCGGCCGCGACAGTACCAATGTCAGGTCCAGGTCCGATGTCCCGGGCGTTGCGCTGGCATGGGACACGCTGCCGTACAGGTACAGGCTGTCCAGGAGCGGGCCGAGTTCATGGCACAGGCTGTCGCGTGCGTCGTCGACCAGACCGGAAAACGCCGGTTGCAGGGGTCTAGGTGGGGGCACTTCAATCAAGGCGGAAGTCGCGCCGTTGCGGCTTTTCATGATGCTCAGGATAGCGCAAGAGCTTGCCCGGCCTAGCCCCTCACCCCAAACGACGCAAACCCGTCCCAGCATTCCCGCGTGAATTCATACAGCGCATCCTGCGCCGTCAATGGCGTGCGTCCGGCCAGCCGGGCCAGCGCATAGTGCCCCTGGCGCTGCGGGTCGGGCGGGATCGGGACTTCGACCAGCAGTCCGGCCTCCTGCTGGCGGCGCGTGACGCAGATGACGCCGAGCAGCAGGGTGTCGGTGTGCAGGGCGAGTTCGACGAGCGCGTCCAGGTTTTCGCAGCGGGTGGTGATCATCTGTTCGGGCGCGCCGCCGGGGCCCAGGGTTTCGGCCAGGCGCAAGGAGACCTCCGGGCTGAGCGTGCTGGAGGCCACTGGGTACTGGCGGATCTGTTCGATGCCGGGCCGCCGGTGGGCGAGGATGGGGTGGCCCTTGCGGCAGACCACGCCGGCGCGCAGCGGCGCGAGCGGGCGCGCTTCGACGTCGGCGGCGTCATACAGCATGCGGGCGTCGCAGACCATGGCGTCGATACGTTCGGCGCGCAGCATGTCCAGCAGGGCCGAGGTGGCGCCGAGTTCGACGCCGACGCGCACCTGCGGGCGGCTGGCGGTCATGTGCGCCAGGAAGGGCGAGAGCAGCAGCGACGCGGGGGCGGGGCTGAGGCCGATGACGAGGGTGCCGGATTCGCCGCTGTGCAAGGTTTTCAGTTCGCGCTGCAACTCGGCCTCCTCGAAGCGCATGCGGCGGGCGCGTTCGGCCACGCAGGCGCCGTAGGGCGTCAGGCGGACCTGGCGCGCGCCGCGGTCGAGCAGGGGCAGGCCGAGTTCCGCTTCCAGCGCCTGGATGCTGCGGCTGAGCGCGGGCTGGGACAGATTTACCGCGTCCGCGGCGCGGGAGAAGGTGCCGTGTTCCACCACCGCGAGCAGATGCTTGAGCTTCTGGAAGTCCATGTTTCAACCGCATGAATAATATGAAATAAATGCATTGGAATTATAGTTTGACGCTCCGTATGATGATCCGCTGACGGCGTCCGCAAGAGGCGCCGCGTATCGCCCGCGGGACTCGCACCGCGCGGCGGCCTATCAATCCGGAGACAGATTCAAATGAAGCAGCAAGTGTTGTTGGCCGCCGCCCTGGCGGCCTGCGCGTCGGTGGGCGCGCACGCCCAGGAAAGCCGTCAGGCGGCTCCGCAGGCTAGCGCTCCGGCCGCGGCGGGCGGGCAGGCCACGATCCGCCGGGACGGCTATGGCATGCCGCATGTGTATGCCAATACGGTTTACGGCATCTTCTATGGCTACGGTTACGCGGTAGCGCAGGACCGCCTGTTCCAGATGGAGATGGCGCGGCGCAGCACCCAGGGCCGCGTGGCCGAGGTGCTGGGCCAGTCCATGGTGGCGTTCGACAAGTCCATCCGCGGCAACTTTTCGCCGGAGCGCATCCAGCGCCAACTGGCCGCGCTGCCTGCCTCGGAACGCCAGATACTCGACGGCTACGCGGCCGGCATGAACGCGTGGATCGCGCGGGTGCGCGCCGAGCCGGGCACGCTGATGCCCAAGGAATTCAATGACCTGGGGTTCCAGCCTGCCGACTGGACGGCCTACGACGTGGCGATGGTGTTCGTGGGCACCATGGCCAACCGCTTTTCCGACGCCAATAGCGAGATCGACAACCTGGCGCTGCTGACGGCGTTGAAGGACCGGCACGGCGATGCGCGCGCGATGCAGATCTTCAACCAGCTGCGCTGGATGACCGACAGTCGGGCGCCCACTACGGTGCCCGAGGAGGAGGGCGTCTACCGGCCTGACGGCGCCGGGCCGCCGGCCAGGCTGTCCTATGCCTTGCCGCGCTACGACGGCACGCCGCCCATGCTGGAGCGCGTGGCGCGCGATCCGCAGACTCGGGGCGTGGTGGACGAACCCCCGGCCGACGCGCGGAAGCTGCTGCTGGCGCAGTTCGCCGAGTCGGGCCAGCCGGGCATCGCCGGCTTTCCCACCACCAGCAATATGTGGATCGTGGGACGCGAGCACGCCAAGGACGCGCGCTCGATCCTGCTGAACGGGCCGCAGTTCGGCTGGTGGAACCCGGCCTATACCTATGGCATCGGGCTGCACGGCGCGGGATTCGATGTGGTGGGCAATACCCCGTTCGCCTATCCCAGCATTCTGTTCGGCCACAACGCGCACGTGACCTGGGGCTCCACCGCGGGCTTCGGCGACGATGTGGACATCTATGCGGAAAAGCTGGATCCCGCCGACCGCACGCGCTACTTCCACGACGGCCAGTGGAAGACGATGGAAAAGCGTACCGAGCTTATCCAGGTCAAGGACGGGCAGCCCGTGATGATGGACGTGTACCGCACGGTGCACGGTATCGTCGCCAAGTTCGACGAGAAGCAGAACGTGGCCTATGCCAAGGCGCGCGCGTGGGAGGGCTATGAGCTGCAATCGCTGATGGCCTGGACCCACAAGGCGCAATCGCGCAACTGGGGCGAATGGAAGCAGCAGGCGGCGCGCCACGCCCTGACCATCAACTGGTATTACGCGGACGACCGGGGCAACATCGGCTACGCCCACACGGGCTTCTATCCCAAGCGCCGTCCGGGCCACGACCCGCGCCTGCCGGTGCCGGGCACCGGCGAGATGGACTGGACCGGCATGCTGCCCTTCGCGACGAATCCGCAGGTCTACAACCCGCGCCAGGGCTTCATCGCCAACTGGAACAACCAGCCCATGCGCGGCTATCCGTCCACCGACCTGTTCGCCATTGTGTGGGGCCAGGCCGACCGCTACGCAGAAATCGAGACGCGCCTGAAAGCCATGACCGCGCACGGCGGCAAGGTCAGCGCCCAGCAGATGTGGGACCTGATCCGCACCACCAGCTACGCCGACGTCAACCGCCGCCATTTCCTGCCCTTCCTGCAGCAGGCGGTGCAGGGCTTGCCGGCCGACGATGCCCGCGCCCGGATGGTGGCGGGGCTGGCGTCCTGGGACGGCATGGGCACCAGCGAAAAACAGCCCGGCTTTTACGACAACGCCGGGCCGGCCGTGATGGACGCGTGGTTGCGCGCCATGCTCAAACGCACCCTGGCCGACGAGATGCCCGCCGACTTTTTCAAGTGGTACAGCGCCACCGGCTACCCCACGCCGGCCGCGCCCGCCACGGGCTCGGTCAACCTGACCGTGGGCACCAAGGTGCTGTACAACGCGTTGGCCGGACGCGATGCCGGCGTGCCGCAGCAGTACGACTTTTTCAACGGGCAGGCGCCGCAAGCCGTGACGCTCGCCGCGCTGGACGACGCGCTTGCGGCCTTGCGCAAGGCCTACGGGGACGACCCCGCCGGATGGCGCGTCCCGGCGCCGCCCATGGTGTTCGCGCCCAAGAACTTCCTGGGCGTGCCGCAGGCGAACGACAAGGCGGTGCTGAGCTATCCGGCCACGCAGAACCGTGGCACCGAGAACAACATGACGGTGTTCGACGCCCAGGGCGTGCGCGCGGTAGACGTCGTGGCACCGGGGCAGAGCGGCTTCGTCGCCCCGGACGGCACGCCGTCGCTCCACACCCGCGACCAGTTCGACCTTTACGCCACCTTTGGCAGCAAGCGCGTCTGGTTCACGGAGGCGGAAGTGCGGGCCAACGCTAAGTCGGTAGAGACGTTGCGCTACTGACCGCGTAGCCGCCCTGGTGGCTGGCCAGGCGCGCATAGACCCCTTGCCGCTTGAGCAACTGGTCGTGCGTGCCGGCCTCGGCCAGCGTGCCGCGCTCCAGCACCAGGATGAGGTCGGCGTCGCGGATCGTCGAGAGGCGGTGCGCGATGACCAGCGTCGTCCGGTGCTGCATCAGCACGTCCAGCGCGCCGCGCACCTGCATTTCCGACAGCGTGTCCAGGTGCGAGGTGGCCTCGTCCAGGATCAGTACCGGCGCGTTCTTCAGGAAGGCGCGGGCGATCGAGATGCGCTGGCGCTGTCCGCCGGACAATTGCATGCCGCGCTCGCCTACGCGCGTGGCCATGCCGTCCGGCAGGCTGCGCACGAAGTCCGCCAGCGCGGCCTGTTCCAGCGCGCGCGCCAGTTCCTCGGGCGTGGCCTCGGGCCGCGCCAGGCGGATATTGCCTTCCAGCGTGTCGTTGAACAGGTAGGTATCCTGCGTGACGAGCGCCACGCGTTCGCGCAGGCCGTCCAGCCGCAGCTGACGCACGTCCACGCCGTCCAGCTTCACCGCGCCCGAGCGCGGATCCCAGAAGCGCAGCAGCAGGCTGGCCACGGTGCTCTTGCCCGCGCCCGACGCGCCCACCACGGCGACGGTGGCGCCGGCCGGCACCTTGAAGCTCAGGTCGCGCAAGGTGTCCTCGCGCTTGCCCGGGTAGGCGAAGCTGACGCGCTCGAACGCCAGCGACAGGCCGTGCGCGGCGACGGGCGCGGCCAGCGGGCCGTCGGTAACGGGTTCGGGCTCATTGGCGACGACGTGCAGGCGGCGGGTGGCGGCGATGGTGTCGGCCAACTGCCGGCTGACCTGGGAGATTTCCGATACCGGCAGGAAAGTGGCCAGGGCGATCAGCACCAGCAGCGGCAGCATGCTGGCCGACAGCGCGCCGGCCGAGACTTGCAGCGCGCCCACTACCGCCACGGCCAGGCCGCCCAGGCCCATCGCCACCTCGAACCAGGCCGTCTGGCTGGACAGGTCGCGCAGGATGGCAAGGCGGCGGACGCGGTAGCGGTCGGCCACTTCCAGGAACTGGTCGCGGCGCCGGCCCGTGGCCTGGAAGGCGGTCAGGTCGGCCAGGCCCTGGATGGTGTCGGTGGCGTGCGCGCTCATTTCTCCGAGGGCGTGCCGGGCCTTGTCGCCCAGCGCGTCGACCTTGCGGCGCCCGCGTACCGGGGACACCAGCGCATAGGCGAGAAAGGGCAGCAGCGCCAGCGCCACGGGCCAGCTGTACATGCCCAGGAAGCCCAGCACCGATAGCGGCACCAGCACCGACACGATGGCCGGCGCGATGGTGTGCGCATAGAAATACTCCACCATCTCCACGTCCTGGGTGGCCAGCGCCACCAGGTCCCCGGAACGGCGCTGCAACAGGTAGGCCGGCGCCAGCCGCTCCAGCTTGTCGTAGAGCTTGACCCGCATGTCGGCCAGCAGCTGGTAGGCCATCGCATGGGCCAACCAGGACTCCAGCCAGTGGAACAGCGCGGCCAGGGGCGCGGTGATCAGCAGGCCGACGACCAGCGCGGACACATCCCGTCCGTCGCGGATGGCGGCGACGATCAGCGCGCTGAAGACGCCCACGCCGATGAAGGCGGCAACGCGCGCCACACCCAGCAGGATGGTGGCCGCCAAGGTGCCGCGCCACGGGCGCACCACCGACAGCAGCGTGCCCAGGGTGCCGCGCCAGCCCACCTGGGCGGCGTCGTCGTCCAGCGACCGCAGCGCCGGCCCCTGCGCGCCGGAGCCGGCATCGGGCGCGGCGTCGTTCTGCTCGGGGGCGGCCGCCGCGGCCGCCGGAGCCTGGCCCGCGGCCGGGTTCCGGTGCGCCTCGGCCTGTTCGCGCATCAGGCGGTAGTACAGGCCGCCTCGCGCCATCAGCTCGGCATGCGCGCCGGCTTCCACGACGCGGCCCTGGTCCAGGACCAGGCAGCGGTCCGCACCGATGACGCTGGCCAGCCGGTGCGCCAGGATCAGCGTCGTGCGGCCGGCCATCAACCGGTCGAGCGCCTGCTGGATGAGCGCTTCGTTTTCGGTGTCGACCGAGGACAGCGCTTCGTCCAGGATCAGGATGGGGGCGTCGCGCAGCAGGGCGCGGGCGATCGCCACGCGCTGGCGCTGGCCGCCGGACAACTGGAGGCCGCGCTCGCCGATGCGGGTGGCGTAGCCGTCGGGCAGCGCCATGATGAAATCGTCGATGTTGGCGGCGCGGGCGGCGGCGCGCACCTGTTCGTGCGTGGCGTCCGGGCGTCCCAGCCGCAGGTTGTCGTCGATGGTGCCGTGGAACAGCGTGATGTCCTGGCTGACCAGCGCGATGTGCGACAGTAGCGCCTGCGTATCGAGTGCATTCACGTCGTGGCCGCCGACGCGGATGCTGCCGGCCTGCGGCACGCATTCGCGCAGCAGCAGGCGCACGATGGTGGACTTGCCCGCGCCGCTGGGACCCACCACGCCGACCCGTTCGCCCGCCGCGATGCGGAAGGTCAGGCCCTGGTGGGCGGGACGTTCGGGCGTGTAGGAGAACGCCACGCCGTCGAATTCGATGGTGGGCGCCAGCCGCGCCGGGGCGTCGCCCGCGGCCCGCGGCGCGGGCGTGAGCGGCTGCGCGTCCATCAGGGCGTGGATGCTGACGGCCGCCGATTGGCCCAGCATGCCCCGGTGCAGCACCGAGCGCAGGTCGCGCAGCGGGCGGAAGATTTCGGTGCCGGCCATCAGCACGATCAGCAGCGCCTCCACGCTCATGTCGCCGGCGGCCACGCGCCAGGCGCCCAGCGTCAGGGCCAGCGCCGCGCCCAGGGCCACGCCCAGGTCGCTGATGCCGCGCGTCAGCAGGCTGACCGACAGCACCCAGAAGGTGTTGTCCGAGAGGCTGCGGGCGCGGGCGGCCAGCCGCTCGCCCCAGGCCTTGCCCTGGCCGTAGGACTTCAAGGTGGGCAGGCCTTGCACCGCGTCGAGGAAGTCCTCGCCGAAATCGTTCAGCGCCCGGGTGCGGGCCAGGCTGGCGCGGCGGTCCAGCATATGCACGGCCATCGGCCCGAACAGCGCGAACAGCGCCGCCGCCAGGAAGACCAGTGCGGTCGGTACGTCCCAGAACGCGATCACGGCGAAGATGGCGAAGGGCGCCGCGGCCGCGATGGCGACCTGTGGCAGGTACTGGCCGAAGAAGGTCTGCAATTGCTCGACGCCGTCCACCACCGTCAGCATCACGCCGCCCGTGCGCTGGTTGGCGAACCAGGCCGGCCCCAGGCTGACGATGCGGTCGTAGAGCCGGCCGCGCAGCGCCTGCTGCACCTCGGCCGAGCAGCGGTTGGCCTGCACGGTGCGCCAGTGATCGAAGCCCGCCCGCAGCAGCACCATGGCCGCCGCGCACAGCGCGGGCGTCAGCCAGTCCTGCCACGGCGCGCCCTCGAAGACCCGGGCCAGCAGTTGCCCCAGGAATACGTAGCGCGCAATGCCGGCCGCCAGGGCCAGCAGCCCCAGGAAAATACCGCCCGCCATGCCGGCGCGCAGGCCCTCGGTCAGCCGCCAAAGCCGTGAATCGAAATACATTGCAATCTCCTTCCAGAGCTTGCATGGTCCCCGATCCGGCGCGCCGGCGAAAGCGATAGTTTTTCAATCTTGGGTTGAGATAAACTCAACCCATGGCCGACCTTCCCAACCGCACTCCGCCGCTCGCCGCGCTGCGCGCCTTCGAGGCCGTGGCCCGCCTGGGCAGCCTGAGCCGCGCCGCCGCCGAACTCAACGTTACCAAGAGCGCCGTCAGCCACCAGTTGCGGGCGCTGGAGGCCGACCTGGGCGCCACGCTGCTGCGCCGCGGGGGCACGGCGCGGCGCGCCGAACCCACCGGCGCGGGCGCCGATCTGCTGGCCTCGGTGCAACAGGCCTTGACCCTGCTGGAAACCGCCTGCCGCAATGTGCGGGCGACGGCCCGCGGCAAGCGGCGCTATACCCTGAACGTGTCCGCCAACCCTTCGCTGGCCGCCCTGTGGCTGGCGCCGCGCATCGGCCGGTTCATCGAACTGCACCCCGACATCGACATCCAGGTGTACCTGCATGCCAGCCAGGATCCGGCCTGGAAGAGCCAGGACATCGACCTGGCCTTCCTGCACGTGCGCGCCATGGGGCCGCACAACGCGGAGCCGGGCGACATCCCGCTCATGACCGAGACGGTGGTGCCGGTGTGCAGCCCCGCGCTGGTCGCGCCGTCCGAGCGCGCCGATCCGCGGGTGTTCACGCGCCATCGCTGGCTGGAGGAAAAGCACATCGACAGCCCCGAGACCGACTGGCGCAATTGGAGCCCGCGCCTCGGGCTGGCCGAGGCGGACTGGCAGGAGCCGATGGTGTTGAGCGGCATGAGCACGGTGGCGGCCGCCGCTGCGGCCGGCGTGGGCATCGCGCTGGGGCGGGCGCCGCTGATCGACGAGGAACTGGCCAGCGGCCGGCTGGTGCCCCTGGTGCCGCAGCTGCGCATGGCGGGGTCCTGGGGGTACGTGATGCGCATCCAGGCCAACCGCCCGATGGACGCGTCCCTGCCGGCGCTGGTGGAGTTTTTGTTGGAGGAGGGGCGCAGCACCGGCGCGTGGCAGCACCAGGCGGGCCAGGCGCGCTGACGCCGCCGCGGTGTCCCGGACCAGCCTTGCGGCCCGCTCAGTCCGCGCCGCCCTTGCCGCGGGGCGGGGAACTGATGGTGACCGCCGACGTCACGATCAGCTCCATCAGGATGTCGCGCGCCAGGTTCTCGGCATAGTCGTTGCGCGCTTCGGCGGTGGCGATCGCGCGTTCCACCGAGCCTTCCACGATGGCGTTGATCTGCTGGATGTGCAGTTCGCAGATCTGCACCAGGTCCGGATGGCGCTTCTGGTGGAAGTACAGGAAGCGGCGCGCCAGCGTCTGGAGCATGGCATGGAACTCCGCCGCGTAGCTGTTGCGCGCGGCGGCGCCGATCTGGCTGGTCAGGGTGAAATGCAGGCGCATGTACATGCGCATGTCGTTGACCGCCTTCAGCGCTTCCAGCTCGCGGGCCAGGCGCGCGAGTTCGGCGCGTTCGGTATCGTCGGCCCATTGCGCGGCCTGCGCCACGATGAGCCGCTCGATTTCCCGGCGGGCCTGGATGATCTTCAACTGGCCCTGGTAATCGATCTCCGAAATGAAGATGCCCTGGCGCGGGGCGATCTCCACCAGCCGCTGGAATGCGAGCTTCTGCAGCGCGTCGCGCACCGGCGAGCGGCCGATGCCCACGCGCTCGCTCAGGGTGGTCTCCGACCACTGGCTGCCCGGAGGCAGCTCGCCGGTGACGATCATTTCCTCCAGGGCGCAATAGGCCTTTTCGGTCTGGCTGACGGCGGTGCGGCCAAAGAGGGGGGCGGACGAATTCATGGAGTCGGGAGCGCGCGTTGTTGAAGTTCGCGTTTTAACACTTTGCCCGTGCTGTTTTTCGGCAGTTCCTCCAGGAAGACATAGCGCTTGGGGCGCTTGAAGCGGGCGATGGAGGCCAGGCAGAGCCGGTCCAGGTCCTGGGCCTGCGCCTGCGCGCCGGGCTTGAGCACCACGAAGGCCAGCACCGATTCGCCCCATTCCGGGTCGGGCGTGCCCACCACCGATACTTCCTGGATGGCGTCGTGGCGCATCAGCGCTTCCTCTACCTCACGGGGATAGATATTGGTGCCGCCGCTGATGATGACGTCCTTGGAGCGGTCTTTCAGGTGCAGCAGGCCGCGGGTGTCCAGGGTGCCGATGTCGCCGGTATGGAGCCAGCCGTCGGCCAGGGTGTCGGCGGTGGCGCGCGGGTTGTTCCAGTAGCCCAGCATCACCGTCGGCCCCTTTACGGTCACTTCGCCCAGTTCGCCGGGCGCCGCCGGCTGGCCAGCGCCGTTGCGCAGTTCGACCGCCATGGACGTCTGGACGTAGCCTACCGAGCCCAGCAGCGCGTCGTCGTTGCTGGCTACGGCCTCGGCGACCTGGGCTGCCGACAGCGCGGAGATCGACATGGGGCTTTCTCCCTGGCCGTAGATCTGCGCCACGCGCGGGCCGAAGCAGGCGACCGCGTCCTTGATGTCTTCCACATAGAAGGGCGCGCCGCCCACGATGAGGGCGCGCAGGCCGGGCGGCGGCCCGCCGGCCTGGCGGGCATGGCGCACCATGCGCTGCACGATGGTGGGGGATGCGAACAGGCTGACCCGGTCGTAATGCGTCAGCAGCGCGCACAGTTCGTCCTCGTCCAGCCCGCCGCTGTCGGGGACGATCTGCAGGGCGCCGTGCAGCCAGTACGGGATGCTGTAGAGGCCGCCGCCGTGCGACAGCGGCGCCACATGGACCATGGCGTCGCCGGACGCCACGGCCTGCACGTCGGCGTAGAAGTTCAGGCACATGCCCACCAGGTTGGCGTGGCTGAGCATGACGCCCTTGGGTTTGCCCGTGGTGCCGCTGGTGTAGAACAGCCAGGCCAGTTCCTGCGGCGGACGCGGTTCCAGCGCCAGCGCCGGGCCGCGGGCGCCCTCCGCGTAGGCGGCGGATTCCACGTCCATCACGCGCACTGCCTCCAGACTGCCGGCAACGGGGGCGAGCGCGTCGGCCACCTCGCCTTGTGACAGGCACAGCCGCGCGCCGCTATCGCGCAGGATGTATTCGAGCTCATTGGGATGCAGCTTGGCATTGACGGGCACGGCGCACAGCCCGGCGTGCCAGATGGCAAGCATGGATTCGATGTAGCTGGGGTGGTTGCGCAGCGCCAACATGACGCGCTGTCCGGGCTGCAGGCCCATAGGGCCGCGCAGCCAGCCGGCCAGCGCCTGGACGCGGGCCTGAAGTTGGGCATAGGTGAGGGGATCCCGGGTGCCGGCGGCCAGCGCGGGACGGTCGGCGTGCATGAGGGCGCTGCGGTGAAAGAGAGAGCTGAGATGCATGGCGGTCTCTGGGTTGGAAGGGGGGCGGAGTTCAATGGCCGAGGAGGGTGATGCAGGTGACCGCTTCCTCCACGCCGTTGAATCCTCCGCCATTCTCGGCGACGGCGAAGCGCGCGCCTTCGACCTGGCGGGCGCCGGCCTCGCCGCGCAGCTGGGTCACCATTTCATGGACCTGGGCCAGGCCCGTGGCGCCGATGGGATGGCCGCGCGACAGCAGGCCGCCGGACACATTGATGGGGATGCGCCCGCCCAGGCTGGTGGCGCCGGATTCCGCCATGGGGCCGCCTTCGCCGAAGGCGCAGAACCCCAGGGCTTCGGTCTGCTGGATTTCCGCGAACGCGGTGGCGTCGTGGACTTCCGCCAGGGACATGTCCCCGGGGCCGACGCCGGCGCGTTCGTACGCCTCCATCGCCGCGAGGTGGCAAAGGTGGCGGTCATAGCGGTCCGCGGGGCGGTCCGTGGCGGTGCGCAGCACGCTGGCGTACAGGCGGACCGCTCGCGCGCGTTGCAGGCGCTTCAGACCCTGGGCGTTGCAGACGATCGCGGCGGCCGCGCCGTCGCTGATGGGCGCGCACATGGGCAGCGTCAGGGGCCAGGAGACGGGGCGCGCGGCCAGCGCTTCGTCGATGGTCAGCGGGTACTGGAACTGCGCCAGCGGATTGAGCGTGGAATGCATGTGGTTTTTGGCGGCCACCGCGGCGAGCTGGCGCTGCGTGGTGCCGAAGGTCTTCATGTGCAGGCGCGCCAGGCTGGCGTAGATGTCCATGAACACGCTGCGCTTGCCGGGCTCCTCGAAGCCGGGCGGCGGCGTCACATCGGGCGCCAGCGCCATCAGCCGGGCCATCTGGGCCGGCGCGTCGTGCACGTCCCAGGCGCCGTCGAACACGGCGAAGCTCTTGGCCTTGTCATCCGAGAACAGCTTGTCGACGCCCACCGCCAGGCAGATGTCGCCCGCGCCCGAGGCGACATACAGGTGCGCGGCGTTCAGCGCGGTGCTGGAGCTGGCGCAGGCGTTTTCCACGTTGGTGACCGGAATGCCGGTGATGCCCATCGCTTTCAGCGCGACCTGGCCCGCCACCATGTACTGGCCTTCGATCGAACCTTGGCCGGCCGTGGCGAAATAGGCTGCCTGCAGGCCGGCGGCATCGCAGCCCGCGTCCGCCAATGCCTGGGTGACCGCGTCGCGCACCAGGTCCTTGACGCTCTTGCCGGGCTGCTTGTCGAAGCGGGTGATGCCCACGCCCGCGATATAGGTGGTGTCGTTGCTCATGATGGGATACCGGTGGTGAGAATGGATTCGATGACGTGGCGCTCGGCCTCGACTTGCGCGGCCGATCCGCTCCAGGCGACCTCGCCGTGGTCGAGCACGTACTGGCGATGCGCAAGGCGGGCGGGTACTTTCAGGTTCTGTTCGACCAATACGATGCCGGTGCCCTGACGGTGGACTTCGGTGAAGACGCCGATGAGCTCATTGACGATGCGCGGCGCCAGACCCTCGGTGGGTTCGTCCAGCAGCAGAATGCGGGGATTGCCGAGCAGGGCGCGCGCGATCGACAGCATCTGCTGCTCGCCGCCCGACAGCTGGTCGCCGTCGAAGCCGATGCGCTCCTGCAATCGGGGAAAAACCTGTAGCACCTTGTCCGTGGTCCAGTAGCCGGGCCGGTGCGCCAGCGCGCCCATCCTCAGGTTCTCCCGCACGGTCAGGTTGGGAAAAATGCGGCGGGTGTCGGGCACCAGCGCGATGCCGTCGCGGCTGATCTGTTCGACGGCGCGGCGCGTGGCGTCCTGGCCGGCGACGAGCCGGCTTCCCGACGACAGCGGCAGCAGCCCGATCAGCGTCTTCAGTACGGTGGACTTGCCGGCGCCGTTGCGCCCCACGATGGCGACGATCTCGTCCTGGCCCGCGCGCAGCGTGATGTCCTTGAGCGCCAGCGCCTGGCCGTAATGCACGCCGGCGTGCTGCAGTTCGATCATGCCGCCACCTCTTCGCCCAGATAGACCGCGCGCACCGTGGCGTCGTCGCGGATGGCTTGCGGCGGGCCTTCCGCCACCTTGCGGCCGTTGGACAGCACCACGATGTGTTCCGAAAGCGTCATGATCACGTCCATGTTGTGTTCGATCAGCAGCACCGTGCGCCCCGCGGCGGCGTGCCGGATCAGGCGGGTCGCGGCCCCGATCTCGTGGTGGCCGACGCCGGCCAGGGGTTCGTCCAGCAGCAGGATGCGGGGATCGGGCAGCAGCGTCAGGCCCAGCTCTAGCGCGCGCTGCAGTCCATAGGACAAGGTGCCGGCGACGGTGTCCCGCCAGGGCGCGAGGTCCGTCAGTTCCAGCATCGCGTCGATGGTGGAGGCCAGGCGCCGGTCGTAGCGCGGGGCCAGCCAGAAGGGCAGCAGGCGCGAATGGCTGATCTGCGCGGCGATGCGCAGGTTCTCCAGCACCGTCATTTCCGGGAAGATCTTTGTGATCTGGAAACTGCGGCCGATGCCGTGGCGGGCGCGCTCATAGGCGCGCAGCCGCGAGATGTCCGCGCCGTGGCACAGGATGCTGCCGCCATGGCCGGGAAGGTGTCCGGCCAGCACATTGAGCAGGGTGGTCTTGCCGGCGCCGTTGGGGCCGATCAGACCGTACACGCGTCCGGCCTCGAAGGCGTAGCTGAAGTCCTCGATGGCGCGCAGCGCGCCGAACGTGACGCTGACCTTGTCGCATTGCAGGGCGATGCCGCTCATGACAGGCTCCCTTCGCGAGGCGCGAGCGGCACGGCGGGCGCCGCCTGGCCGGCAGCCGGGGGCGCGGCGGGACGTTCCCGGCCCCAGCGGGCCTGCAGCGCACCCAGCACACCCTGCGGGAAATACAGCGTCGCCAGGATGAAGACCAGCCCCAGGATGCCGTACCAATAAGGCGTCCAGCCGCTGAGCCATTCCTTCAGGGCTTCGAAGAGCAGCACGCCGGCCACCGGCCCCCAGAGCGTGCCGGAGCCGCCCAGTAGGGTCATGATGATGACGTCGCCCGAGGTGGTCCAGTGCAGCATCTGCGGGTTCATGTACATCAGCACCGCGGCCAGCAGGCCGCCGGCCAGGCCGCCGACCGCGCCGGAAACGAGGAAGGCGATCTGCTTGAGGCGCTGCACGTTGTAGCCCAGCTGGCTGGCGCGGATCTCGTTCTGGCGCACGCCGGCCACCGCGCGGCCGAACGGCGAGGCGCGCAGCATCGCCATCAGGGCCATCACCAGGGCGAACACGGCCGCCACATACCAGTAGAAATTCACGGTATCGAAGAAGTCGATGCCGGCGAGTTCCGGACGGCCGATACCCGGCAATCCGTCGGCGCCGCCCGTCCATTCGCGCAGCTTGCTGTCCGCCAGGATGTACATGAGCTGCGACAGCGCCAGCGTGACGAGCGCGAAGAAAATCCCCGAGACCCGCAGCGCGAAGACGCTGAAGATCCAGGCGCAGGCGGCGCCCGCCAGGATGGCCAGCCCCAGCCCCGCCTCGAACGGCAGGCCGTAACGCTGGGTGGCCAGGGCCAGCGCATAGCCGCCCGTGCCCAGGAAGGCGGCGTGGCCGAAGGACACCATGCCCAGCAGGCCGAATACCAGGTCGAAGCCCACCGCGAAGATCGACCACACCATGATGAGGATGGTCAGGTTGAGCAGGAAATCGTTCTGCGTGCAGAAGGGGATCGCCAGCACCACGGCGGCGGCGCAGGCGGAGATCACGGCGTTTTGACGGGAGATCTTCATGCCAGCCTCGCTTGACGGGAAAACAGTCCCTGGGGACGCGTGAGCAGTGTGGCGATCAGCATGGCGAAGGTCAGGATGTCGACCCAGCTGGGCATGAAGGTGTAGCCCACCGCCCGGACCATGCCGATGAGCAGCGACGCCGCGACCACGCCGCGGATGTTGCCCAGCCCGCCGAGGATCACGACGATGAAGCAATCGATGATGGTGTTGGTGGCCATGCCCAATTCAATCGGGAACAGCGGGGCGGAGATGGCGCCCGCCAGGCCCGCCAGCGCGGCGCCCATGCCGAATACGGCGCTCCGGATGCGGGCGGCAGGCAGGCCCAGGATGCGCACCATCTCGCCGTCGCTGCTGGCCGCGCGCACCAGCATGCCGAAAGTGCTTTTTTCCAGTACGAAGAAGAGCGCGGCGCAGACCAGCAGGCCGAAGATGATCACGAACAAGCGGTAGACGGGGATGGTGCTGCCCGCCAGCTCGACCGTGCCCGCCAGCAGCGCGGGCATCGGCGTTTCCTGGTAACCCAGGCCCCAGATGATCTTCACGGCTTCGCTGATGACGAGAATGAAGCCGAAGGTCAGGATCAGCTGGTAGAAGTGGGGGCGGCTGTAGAGCGGCCGCAGCGCCAGCCGCTCCATCGCGACGCCGACCAGGCCGACGCCGGCCGTCGCCACGACTAGGCCGGCGATGAAGGATCCGGTGCGCAACTGGATGTCGAAGGCAAGATAGGCGCCCAGCATATATAGCGCGCCGTGGGCGAAGTTGATAACGCCCAGCATGCCGAAAATTAGCGTAAGGCCAGACGCCAGCAGGAACAGCAGCATTCCCAGGCTCAGGCCGATGATCACGGTGGACATGGCAGATATCCGTCAGGCGGCGCGCGGGCGCACCGGGAGCCGGCCGGCCCGAGGGCCGGCCGGTGTGTCAGGCGCGGCGGCTCAGCCGGCGCAGGCTTCGAAGACCTGGTCCGGCGGAAACACGCGGACGATGTCCATCACGTAGGCGGGCTGGGGCGGCTTGCCCGTATTCACGACGCCCCACAAGCCGTTCTGCATGGCCTGGTGGTCGCAAGCGCGCATGGTTTTCTCACCTTCGACGGAATTTCCGCGCACGCTGCCGGCGAAGGCTTCGACCCATTTTTCCTTGTCCCAGGTGCCGGTCTTGTCCACCACGTCCAGCCACCAGCTCATGCCGTCGTAGGCTTCGCCCGCGGCGGCGGAGGGAAACTCGTTGTACTTCTTGCGGAACGCCTCGACGAAGGCCTTGTTGGCTTCGTTTTCCACGGTGAAGTGGTAGCGCACGCCGGATTGGACGCCCACCGACGTGGAGCCGACGCCGGCCGCCATGGTCTCATCGGCGATGACCGGGCCGAAGATCTTGCGCGTCTTGCCCAGGTCGATCTGGCCCGCCTGCTTGACCATGGTGACGGCGTCCGAGCCCGTCATGAAGAGCGCCACGCCATCGGCGTTGGAGCGCGCGATCTTGTCGGCGATCGACGAGTAGTCGCGGTTGCCCAGGGGCGGGAAGTCCGCTCCCACGATTTCGACGCCGGCCTTTTCGGCTTCCCGGCGGTACCACTCCCAGCTATCGCGCGTGGCCTGGTAATCGGCCGTGACGCCGTAGATGCGCTTGAGCTTTTGTTCCTTGGTGTAGGCCAGCGCCATCCGTTGTTCCATGCCCAGCGTGTTGGACGTGCGGAACGTATAGCGGGAACCGCCCGGCACGGTGATCTTGTCGTCGGCGGACATGGTGACCAGGTGAGGGATCTTGCGCTGTTTGGCGATGTTCATGATCGCCAGCGTGCTGGCGGAACTGACCGCGCCGAAGATCATCTGCGAACCGTCGGAGATGAGGCGGGTGGTTTTCTGCACGGCTGGCTGCGGCTTGGTCTCGTCGTCCTCCCACGTGACCTGGATGGGCTTGCCCAGCACTTTGCCGCCGCGCTGCTCGATGGCGATGGTGACGCCCTTGCGCATGTCTTCGCCAAAGATGCCGTAGGTGCCCGATAGCGACACGACGCCGCCGATCTTGAACGTGTCCGGTTCAGCGGCGTGCGCGCTTGCTGCGAACAGGGCGCACAAGGCCAGCGCGCCTCGGACGGCGGGACTCCATGTCTTCATTTTTTGTCTCCACGTATTTTTCATTGTGGCTCGTAATGTTTTACGTAGCTCGATTGATATGCTACGACTGGAGATGTAATCAGAATAATTGGGGTAAACCCGCGAGATACAGACGAAAAGATTCCGCCCCAGGGCCGGCAGGCGCCTGGGGCGGAATCGGGAGGGCAAGCGCCCGCGCGGGGCTTTGGGGAGGGGGCTGGCCCTAGGCGGCCAGTTCCATGCTTCGGGTGACTTCTTCCTGCACGCGCTCCCAGATGGCCCGCTTCAGTTCCACGAAGCGGGGCGACAGCTGCACGTCCGCGCTGCGCGGATGGGGCAGGTCGTTGTGGATGTCCTGCACGATGCGGCCGGGCTTGGAACCCATGACGGCCATCCGGGTGGACAGGGTCAGTGCTTCGTCGATGGAGTGCGTGATGAAGACAATGGTCTTGCCGCTCTGTTCATAGATCGACAGCAACTGGTCCTGCAGCACCTGCCGGGTCATGGCGTCCAAGGCGGCGAAGGGTTCGTCGAAGAGCATCACGTCCGGGTCGTTGGCCAGCACGCGGGCGATCGACACGCGCTGCTTCATGCCGCCCGAGAGGGCGTGCGGATATTTGTCCGCCGCCTGTTTCAGCCCGACCATCTCGATGTACTTGCGGGCGATCGGCGCGCGTTCCTGGCGCGGCATGCCGCGCATTTTCAGGCCGAATTCCACGTTCTCCTGCACGGTGCGCCAGGGAAACAGGGCGTATTGCTGGAACACCATGCCGCAGGCGGCGGTCACGTCGGTCACCGGCTTGCCGTTGACGGCGATGCTGCCGCTGTCGGGCGCGATGAAGCCCGCCATCAGGTTCAGCAGGGTGGACTTGCCGCAGCCGGAGGCGCCCAGCAGCACCAGGAATTCGCCGCGCCGGACTTCCAGGTCGACCTTGTCGAGCACGGTGATGCCCCCATAGGACTTGGAAACCCCGGCAAGGCGGATCATCGTATCGTCGGTCATCGTTGCCATGACAGCACCCATCGCTCAAGTAGACGCAAACACAGATCGGTCACCAGCACGGTGAAGCTGATCAGGACCATGCCGAGCACCACGGTGTCGGTCTGGAAAAACTCCTTGCCGTTCATGATCATGAAGCCCAGGCCTTCCTTGGACGCCACCAGCTCGGCCGAGATGACGCAGGTCCAGGACAAGCCCAGGATGATCTTCATGCCCGAGAGGATCTGCGGCAGACAGCCCGGGAACAGCACTTCGCGCATGACCTGCCAGCGGTTGGCGCCCAGGTTGCGGGCGGCGCGCACCAGCACGGGATCGATGCTGCGGGTTGCCTCCATCACGTAGAGCAGGGCGGGCACGAAGGAGCCCATGAAGACGATGCTGTACTTCTGCGTTTCGGTGATGCCGAACCACAGCAGCGACAGCGGGATCCAGCTCATGGACGGCAGCGGGCGCAGGAAGGAGATGATGGGATCGAACACGGCGCGGGCCACCTTGGAGGTGCCCAGCAGGATCCCCAGCGGAATGGCCACGATGACCGCCGCCATGAAACCCACCATGACGCGCCGGGTCGAGGCCAGGACGTTGTAGAACAGCGTGCCCTGGTCCGACATGGACAGGGCGCGCGCCAGGACCTGTGACGGCGCGGGCAGGAAGATGGGGTCCACCGCGCCGGCGCGGCACAGCGCTTCCCAGCACAGCAGAAAACCCAGCAGCGATAGCGCGCTGACCCAGATCAGCCGCGTTTCCCTTGAAGACGTGCGAATGGACATAGGCGGGCGGTTCCGTGCTTAGAGGTACGAGACCTGGACCCAGTCCTTGACCACGGGCGCGCGGTCGATCTGCTTGAGCGAGACCAGCATCTCCGCCAGTTGCTGCATGCCGCTCACGAAATTGCCGGGCTCCACCATCAGCGCCTTCTGGTCGGCGGCTGAGTACCACTGCGTCTGCTTGATGACGGCCAACTGGTCTTCCTTGGACAGGCCGGTCAGTTCCAGCAGCACGCCGGCGGCTTCTTCAGGCTGTCCGCTCAGCATGGCGTTGGCCTCGAACACGGCTTGCAGGAACTTGCGCACCGCCTCGGGATTCTCCTTGCCCAGCTTGGCCCGCGTGAGAAGCACGTCCGGGCCCGGGGTGATGGCGTACTGCTTGTAGAGCGAGAAGGCCGTATCGTCGAGCAGCACGCGCGTGCCGGGCACGGCCTTGATGCGGTCGAAGGCCGGGGTCCAGGCGACCGCCGCGTCGATCTGCTTGCCCTGGTACGCAGACAGGATATTGGTGGCGGGCAGGTTGATGATGGATACGTCCTTGTCCGGGTCCAGCCCGGCCTGGCGCAGCACGTCCAGCAGCAGCACGTGCGCGCTGGAGGCATAGGTGACGCCGATCTTCTTGCCTTTCAGGCCGGCGACGGAGGTGACATCTTCGCGCACCAGCACGCCTTCGGCGCGGCCGAAGTTGTTGGGCGTGGCGATGACCTGGAACTGGCGCGCGCCCGCGGCCATCAGCGCCAGCGACGACACCACGCCGGTGCCGGCCAGGTCGACGTTGCCGGCCATCACCGCGCTCATGCGGTCCGAGGACGTCGCGAAGCTCTGCCATTTGATGTCCAGGCCCTGCTTGGCGAACAGGCCGGTCTTCAGGGCGATGTAGGCCGAGTAATGGCCCAGCCAGGCGGAGCCGCCGTAGGTGCACGACGCCCCGGCCGCGCGGCCGATCATGGGAAATCCGAGGACGCTTGCGCCCGCCAGTGCCGCGGTGCGCGCCAACATGGCGCGGCGGTTCATGTTCATATTCTTCCCCTACGTAGATGTAGATTGACTGATGGATGTCATGTCACCGGCGCTCTGTGGGCGCGGCAGACGTGACTTTCGCCTGTACATCGGCCGGCGGCGTGAATATAAGCAATGGCGATGGTCAGATTTCGCTGGGCTTATATTGCGGCGGCTCCGGAAAGCCGGGTTCACACTCGCGCCACTTGTCCTTGGAGCCTTGTCTTGAAAAGCTATGACGTGATCGTGATTGGTGCCGGCGTGATCGGCAGTTCCGTGGCCTTCCACCTTGCGGAGCTGGGTGCGAAGAACGTGCTGGTGCTGGATCGGGCGACGATCGGCGCGGGCACGACATCGCAGTCCTCCGGCATTCTGCGCACCCACTATTCGGTGCGCGAGAACGTGGAACTGGCGCAGCGCTCATGGCGTGTGTTCAATGATTTCGCCAACTATGTGGGCGACGACGAAGCCTCGTGCGGCCTGGTCAAGTGCGGTTATCTCATCAGCGCGGCCGACGACGGCAAACTGGAGCCGCTGCGCAGCGCGCTGGCGCAGCAGGTGCAACAAGGCATCGCGCTGGAAATGCTGAACCCCGCGCAGGCGCGCGAGCTGCTGCCCATCGCCTCGTTCGACGATGCCGCGCTGATCGGTTTCGAACCCGACGCGGGCTTCGCCGATGCCTATCTCGTGGCCACCAGCTTCGCGCGCGGCGCCCGCCGCCGCGGCGTGACCATCCGCGAAAACGTCGACGTGCGGCGCCTGCTGGTCGAGAACGGCCGGGTGGCGGGCGTGTCCACCTCGGAAGGCGACTACGCCAGCCCGCTGGTCATCAGCACGCAGAACATCTGGACCTCGGAGCTGGCGCACTGGACGGGCGTGCCCATGCCCGTCGTGCCGGAGCGCCACGCCGTGCTGGCGCTGGAGTGCGACCAGGCGCCCTATACCTACGCGATGCCGGTCTATAAGGACCTGGCGTCCCCGGGGATGCTGTATTGCCGCAGCTATGGCGGCAACCAGATGCTGGTGAGCGAGGGCATCGTCGGCGAAAAGCTGCAGCAGAGCGATGCCGAGCAGGGCGACATTCCGCTGGATTACGTGGCGGAGGTTGGTGCGCAGGTGGCCGAGCGCTTCCCGGCGTACGAGACGGCCGGCCTGGCGTCTTCGTGGACCGGCGTGTACGACGTCACCCCCGACTGGAACCCCGTGCTGGGCCGCGTCGGCGGCGTGGCCGGCCTGATCGTGGGATTCGGATTCTCGGGCCATGGCTTCAAGCTGTCGCCCACCGTGGGGCGGGTGCTGGCACAGGAGGCGCTGGGGCTGGCCACCGATGTGTCGCTCGCGCCCTACGACATCGGCCGCTTCCAGAGCGGCGCGCTGCTTACCGGGAAGTACGGCCTTGGCGCGGTCTCCTGATTCCGCGCCCGCCATGCCTGTCAGCTGGCTGGCCCTGCCGCCCGAGCCCTGGAAAAACGGGGCGGGCCAGACCCGCACGCTGGCCGCGGACAGCGCCGCACGCTGGCGCGTGAGCATCGCCGACATCGATCGCGACGGTCCGTATTCCCGCTTTCCAGGCTATGACCGCGTGTCGGTCGTGCTGTCCGGGCAGGGCGTGGAACTGCGCGGCGAGAGCGCGGCGATGTTGCTGCTGCCCGGCGAGCCTGCCGGGTTCGCGGGCGATGCGGCGTTCACGTCCCGCCTGCTGGGCGGACCGGTGCGCGTGTTGAATCTGTTCGTACTGCGTGGCGCCGCGACCGCCCACGTATTCGTCGCAGGCGGGGCGGCCGCGCCGCTCGCGGCCGGCGGGCTGGACGGTTCCCCGCGGACGACCCGGCTGGTGCTCGCCCTGCGCGCGGGCCGCCTGGACGGGAAGGCGCCGGGCGCGGCGCTGGCGGCGGGCGAATACCTCGTCACGGCGGCCGAGGGCGATGCCGGCGGCGCGTTCCTTCCCGCGGCCCGCCCGCCGCCGGGCGGCATCTCGGCCATCGTGCTGGATATCGGCGTCGCCGCGGCCGACGGCGCCTGAAACCGGTGGCGCCGAGCGCCGGGGCGTAGGGCCCCGGGGCGCCTGTGATTCTTTTTTCCTGGAGGTTTTCATGAAGGTAATTGCCGCGGTCAAGCGCGTGGTTGACCACAACGTCAACGTGCGCGTCAAGGCCGATCAGAGCGGCGTCGACATCGGCAACGTGAAGATGTCGATGAACCCGTTCGATGAGATCGCCGTCGAAGCCGCCGTGCGCCTGAAAGAGCAGGGCGCGGCAAGCGAGGTCGTCGCCGTTACCTGCGGCACGGCGCAGTCGCAGGAAACGCTGCGCACCGCGCTGGCGATCGGCGCGGACCGGGGCGTGCTGGTCCAGACCGACGCCGCGCTGCGGCCGCTGGCGGTGGCCAAGCTGCTGCTTGCGGTCGTGCGCAAGGAACAGCCCGCCCTGGTGATCCTGGGCAAGCAGGCGATCGACGATGACGCCTGCCAGACGGGGCAGATGCTCGCAGCCCTGCTGGGCTGGCCGCAAGCCACCAATGCCAGCGATATCCGCGTGGAAGGCGATACGGTTCGCGTCACGCGCGAGGTCGATGGCGGGCTGGAGGTGCTGGAGCTGACCCTGCCGGCCGTGGTCACGGCAGACCTGCGGCTGAATGAGCCGCGCTATGTGACGCTGCCCAACATCATGAAAGCCAAGAAGAAGCCGCTGGATACCGAGACGCCAGACGGCCTGGGCGTGGACCCCGTATCCCGCCTGGAAACGCTGCGCGTCGAAGCGCCCGCGGCGCGCCCGCCCGGCGTGAAGGTCGCCGACGTGGCCGCGCTGCTCGACAAACTGAAGAACGAAGCGAAGGTGATCTGATGACGGTACTCGTTATTGCCGAACACGACGGGCGCATGCTGAACGGCGCTACGCTCAACGCCATTGCCGCCGCCGGCAAACTGGATATGCCGGTGCACGTGCTGGTGACCGGCGCGGACGCGCGCCCGGCGGCCGAGGCGGCTGCCCGCGCCGCCGGCGTGGCCAAGGTGCTGCTGGCGCAGTCGCCGCAATTCGACGACGGCGTGGCGGAAAGCGTGGCGGCCCAGGCCGTGGCGATGGCCGGCGGCTATTCCCACCTGTTCATGGCGGCCACGGCGCATGGCAAGAGCGTCGCCCCGCGCGTTGCCGCGCTGCTGGACGTGGCGCAGGTGTCCGACGTGATCCAGGTGGTGGCCCCGGACACGTTCAAGCGCCCCATCTACGCCGGCAACGCGATCGAGACCGTGCGCAGCGGCTATCCGGTGGTGGTGGCTACGATCCGCGCCACGGCTTTCGATCCCGCGCCGGCCGAAGGCGGAAATGCCGCGATCGAGACGGTAGCCGCCGCGTCTTGCGACCGCTGCGCGCGTTTCGTCAGCCGCGAGATCGCCGTATCGGAGCGGCCCGACCTGGGCAGCGCCCGGGTGGTGGTGTCGGGTGGACGCGGGCTGGGCAGCGCCGAAAACTTCAAGTTGCTGGATCCGCTGGCGGAAAAGCTGGGCGCGGCGCTGGGCGCCTCGCGTGCCGCGGTCGATGCGGGCTATGCGCCGAACGATTGGCAGGTGGGCCAGACCGGCAAGATCGTGGCGCCCGAGCTGTATGTGGCGGTCGGGATTTCCGGGGCCATCCAGCACCTGGCCGGCATGAAGGACGCCAAGACCATCGTCGCCATCAACAAGGACGGCGACGCGCCGATCTTCGGCGTGGCGGACTACGGCCTGGTCGGCGATCTGTTCGATGCCGTGCCGACTCTGACGGCCGCCTTGCCTTGAGGTGAACGGAGCGCGGTCAGCGCCGCGTGCTGCGCCACAGCGTGGCGGGCGGCAGCCCCAGGGCCGGGGCGATGTCTTTCTGGATCAGGCGTTCCATCGCCATCAGGATCACGTCCCGGGCCTCGGTCGGCAGCTTGCCGACCTCTTGCTGGCGGGCGGCCAGATAGAGGGTGCGCGACAGGCTGCCGTCGTCGCCGCGCGCCATACCCAGATAGGGCGCCAGCGGCAGCACCCGCAACTGGTCCACGAAATGGCGCGATTGCCAGATGCACAGCGGCGTGCTGATCGCAAAGCCCAGCCCCGCCGTGACCAGGCTGAGCAGCGGATCGGTGTTGTCGAATTCGAAGGTGCGTTCGATCATGACGCCCTGGGCTTCGATCAGGCGATCGATCTCGGCGCCGATGAAGGAGCGGGCGCTGTAGCGGATGAATTGCGCCTGCCTGCCCAGTTCTTTCAGCGATTCGATGTTTTCCATGTCCATCGAGCGCGGCACGATCAGCAGATAGGGCTCGCTGAACAGGCTGTATTTGCGGATGGCGGGCTTGCCGGCCGATGCGCTGGTGGTGACGACCAGGTCGAGCTGCCGGTCCTCCAGCTGCTTGTCCAGCACCGGCGTGATGCCCGACCACAGCCGGATCTGCCGCGACGCGCCCGACAGGCCGTGGATCAGCGTCGGGCCCAGCGTGCCGGCGAAGGAGTCGACACAGCCGAAGCGGACGATATTGCGCTTGGCCCGGCTCAGGTTGCGCACGCTTTCGGTCATGTCGCCCGCCTGCGCGAGCAGGCGGGCAGCGTGGTCGAACAGCAGCTCGCCGGCGGGCGTGGGCCGCGCCGGCCGGGTGCTGCGGTCCAGCAGCACGGTGGCCATCGCGGCCTCCAGCTGCTTCACGCGCTGCGACACAGCCGCCTGCGACAGGTCCAGCAGGCGCGCCGCGCCGGATACCGACGCGGACTCCACCACCGCCACCCAGGTCAGCAGCAGGTTCCATTCCGGATAGCTTTCGGTGGTGTTGAACGTAAAGCGGTTCATCGCCTGGGCCGGGGCAGGAAATGGCGGAAACTCAGCGCTGGCGCGCAGAGGCCTGCCGCAGGGCGGCCTGCACCAGGCCTTCGACGACCGGGATCACTTTCTCGGCAAGATCCGCGCGGTAGCCGTAGGGATGGGTTTCGTCCATGTAGGTGGACTGGCACATTTCCAGCTGGATGGCGTGGATGTTGTCCGCCGGCGCGCCGTAGTGGCGCGTGATGTAGCCTCCCTTGAACCGGCCGTTGACGGCCCAGGTGTAGTCGGAGCAGTCGCGCAGGCGGTCCTCGACCGCGGCCAGGATGTCGGGCGCGCACGCGGCGCCGTCGGAGGTGCCGATGTTCAGGTCGGGCAGCTTGCCGTCGAACAGGCGGGGCAGCACGCTGGCGATCGAATGCGCCTCCCAGAGCAGCACCGTGCCGTGTTCGGCCTTGATGCGGTCCAGTTCCTCGCACAGTTTGGCGTGGTACGGCTGCCAATACGTTTGCAGGCGGTGGGTGCGTTCGGCATCCGTCAGGATGCCTTCGTTCAGGTAGAGGGCGTCGCCGCGGAAGGTCTGGGCCGGGCACAGGCCGGTCTTGGTCTGGCCCGGATACAGGCTTTCGTCGTTGGGCGGACGGTTCAGGTCCACGACATAGCGCGAATAGCGCGCGCCGATGACCGAGGCGCCCATGGCTTCGACAAAGCGGTACAGCGTATCCAGGTGCCAATCGGTGTCGCCGGACTGCAAGCCCACGGGCGTCATCTGCGCGCGTTGCGAGTCGGGGATCAGGCTGCCCAGGTGGGGGATGGAGACCAGCAGCGGGGCGGTGCCACGGCTGAATTGGTAAATATCGCTCAAGAAAGACTCCGGGGGAAAAGACGGGACGCCGCGGGCGGCAGGCATGGATATGCTAGGCAGCGTCCTTGGGTATCCGGTATTGCATAACGAAGCGCAATACTGAAGATCATAAAGGATGATGCAAATCAACGTGGCTCCGGCGCCGCGCGGGCGGCCCAGGGCGGGCCTGCGCTCCAGGCGCGCGCGATGCTGTCGATCAGGACGCGCACCTTGGGCGCCAGATGGCGGCGGTGCGGGTACACCGCGCAGACTGGCGCGCCGGCGGGCGCCACGGATTCGAGCACGGCCTGCAGCCGCCCGGCGCGCAGGTCCGCGCCGACCAGGAAAGCGCCTAGTTGCACGATGCCTTCGCCCGCCAGCGCAGCGTCGCGCAGGGCTTCCGTGTTGCCCATCCGCAGGCGTCCCGCCGCCTGCACCTGGCGCTCCTGTCCATTGACCGCGTAGCGCCAGGCCACCAGCACTCCGGCGTGCGTGAAGGCCAGGGTCCGGTGGCGGGCCAGGTCGTCTGGCGTGGCGGGGGCGCCGTGGCGCTCCAGGTACGCGGGCGAGGCGCAGGTGATCAGGCGGTGCGGCGCCAGCACCCGCTGCACCAGCCGGCTGTCCGGGTCGCCGCCGATGCGGATGGCCACGTCGACGCCGTCGCGCACCAGATCGGTGTAGTCGTCCGTGAAGCTGACGTCCGCTTCCACCTCGGGCCACTCCCGCAGGTAGTCGCGCAGCAGCGGCATGATGTGCAGCCGGCCCAGGGACACGGGCAAATCGAGACGCAGCCGCCCTCGGGGCGCCTGCTTGCGGCTGTCCATCGCATCGGCCGCGTTCTCCACTTCGGCCAGGATGCGCAGCGCGTGCTCGTAGAAGACGCGGCCTTCATCGCTGAGGCTGACGCTGCGGGTGCTGCGATGGAGCAGCCGCGCGCCCAGGCCTTGTTCCAGGCGCGCGATGCATTTGCCGATGGCGGAGCGGGACAGGCCCAGCTTGTCGGCCGCTGCCGTGAAGCTCTGCGAGTCCGCCACGCGCACGAAGGCCAGGAGGTCTCCGATGTGGTCCAGGCGCGCGGCGGGCAGGAGCGTATTGGGCACGATTCGTCCCTTATGTGTATCGAATTGCCTACTTTATCAGCTGGCTGGAAACAGTAGAGTGCACAAGGGTCGGCCCGCGACGGGCCTTATCTGGACTTTTTCGACATGACCCGTGGCATTTCCCTGCAAGACGGCGCCGTTTCCGGCTCGCCGCTGCCCCAACCCTGTCCGGCGCCGGACCTGCGGCGTCCCTGGCTGGCCGTGACGGCCGTCGGGATGGCCACGTTCTGCGTAGTCACGACCGAAATGCTGCCGGTGGGCCTGTTCGTTCCGATCACCGCCGCGCTGGGCGTTTCGGTAGGCATGGGCGGCTTCATGCTGTTCGTGCCCGCGATCCTGGCGGCGCTGTTCGCCCCGCTGGTCGTGGTGGGGGCGAAGGGCGCGGACCGGCGCGTCATTCTTTGCGGCCTGCTCGCGCTGCTGGCGGGCGCCAACGCCGCCAGCGCCCTCGCGCCGAGCATGGCGTGGTTCCTGGCGGCGCGGGTGCTGGTGGGGTTCTGCATCGGCGGCGTGTGGGCGATCGCAGGCGGGCTGGCGGCCCGGCTGGTTGCACCGGGCGCGGTCGGGCTGGCCACGTCGATCATTTTTGGCGGCGTGGCGGTGGCGTCCGTGCTGGGGGTGCCGCTGGGGGCGTTCATCGGCGGCCTGGCGGGATGGCGCGCGGCATTCGGCGCCATGGCGGTATTGTGCTTCGGCGTGCTGCTTCTGAACGCGTCGAGCCTGCCGCGGCTGCCCGCCGAACGCGCGCTGCGCGTGCGGCAACTGGTGTCGCAACTGGCCAACCCGGCGCTGCGGCTGGGGCTGCTCGTTACGCTGTGCCTGGTTGCGGGGCATTTCATGGCCTACACCTTCGTGCGGCCGCTGCTGCAGTCCCACGCGGCATTCGGGCCGGCCTGGATCGGTCCGCTGCTCTTTGCCTACGGCGCGGCGGGCGTGGCCGGCAACTTCCTGGGCGGCGGCGCCGCCGCCAGGCGCCCGGCCGCGACGCTGCTGGCCATCGCGGCCGGCCTTCTGGTTACCTTGCTGCTCTTCAGCGCAGTGGGCCAGTTCCCTGCGGCGGCCGCAGCGCTGCTAGTCGCCTGGGGATTGGCGTACGGCGGCGTTTCGGTATCGCTGCAGACCTGGATGATGAAGGCGGCGCCCCGTGCGGTCGAAGCGGCGACCTCGCTTTTCGTGGCGGTGTTCAACCTGGGCATAGCGGCCGGCTCGCTGCTCGGCGTGCCCAGCGTGGACGCCCTGGGCCTGCGGGCCAACCTCTGGCTGGCCGCGGCATGCATCTTGGCGGCGGCCGCCATGCTGGCGCGGGCAGGGCGGCAGGCCGCGCCCTGACGGCGCGCGCTAGGCGCGGAAGGCCCGCAGCAGCGTGTCGACGCCATAGCGGCAGGTGGCCAGGTGTTCGGCATCGGGACCGTCGGCGCTGCCGCCGGACAGGCGGGCATGGGCGGCGATGCCGTTGATCAGGTTGCCCAGGGTCAGCGCGGCCTGGCGGGGATCGTCAATGCGCAGTTCGCCTCGTTCGCAGGCTTGGCGCAGGCACTGTTCGAGCGGGGCGTGGATCTGCTTTTCCACCGCGATGCGCAGCGCTTCGGCAAGCTGCGGCAGGCGATGGCATTCCGAGATCAGCAAGCGGTACAGGGCGACCGATTTGGGCTGGAGGGCGTAGGTCAGCAGGCGCACGGACAGCTCATGCAGCGCCACGCCGACGGGTTGCGTCAGCATGGCGGCGGGGAACACCGCGGCGCGCAGGCCGTCCAGCTCATGTTGCAGGACCGCGGCCAGCAGGCCTTCTTTGTTGCCGAACAGCTGATAGGCGGTGGCAGCGGAGCCACCGGCCTGCCGCAAGACGCGCTGGATGGAGGTCTGGGCATATCCGTGCTCCAGCAACGATTGCGTGGCCGCCTCGAGCAGGCGCTCGCGGCGCGCTTCGCCCTTGCTGGTCAGCGGGCGTGCCGCCGTATCGTTGGAAACCGTGTTCACTTCGTCCTCCCGCCTCCAGGTTGCCGCGGGCGGTAATGTGCCCGCTCTCCGGCTTTGATCAGCATGTGTAATGTATAGTACATTACACAATTGAAAATTTCCCGCGCGGCTGCGAGGCACAGGGCTGCGCCTTTACGCACAAGAGGCGGCCATGACCGACGACCTGGTTCAATTGGGCAAGCTGGTGAGTTTGGGGCTTGCCCTGATGCTGCCGCTGGCCAACCCGCTGACGTCGATGACCCTGCTGCTGTCCCTGGGCCAGCACATTCCCTACAAGGAGCGCGAGCGCCAGGTGACGCAGGCGGCGTTCTACGTGGTCGCCATCATGGTCGTGACCTACTACGCCGGCGCTTGGATCATGCACACCTTCGGCATTTCGATTCCGGGGTTGCGCATCGCGGGTGGCCTGATCGTGGCCAGCATCGGTTTCAGCATGGTGTTTCCGTCTGGCGACGCAAGCGCCTCGGAAGTCGACGTCGCCGACGCACAGGCGAACCGGCAAGTGCCCAACATCGCATTCGTGCCCCTGGCCCTGCCCGGGACCGCGGGGCCGGGCACTATCGCCATGATCATCAGCGGAGCCGCGTCGGTCGACGCGACGGTGACGCCCTCCTATGCGCCGTGGGTGGTCGCCATCACGCCGGTCATCGTGTTTACGCTGCTGGGCCTGCTGTTCTGGGTCTGTCTGCGATCGGCCGGCCGCATCGTCGCGGTGATCGGCCAGGGCGGGGTAGAGGCCATCTCGCGCATCATGGGCTTCCTGCTGGTGTGCATGGCGGTGCAATTCGTTATCAATGGCGTCCTGGAAATCGTGCAGCAATATGGCGCAGGCTAGCCGGATAACGCTTCGCGCCCTGGTGATGGCGGGGCGCGCTGTCCTGACCGTGCTGCTGGTGTTGTCCGCGGGGTGGGGTTGCCTGGCGCTGGGTTACCAGATGCCCGGGGGCGGGGCCGTCAAAAGCGTGGCGATGCTCGCCTGGGCCGGGCTGTGCCTTTATGCGGCGGTGGCGCTGTGGCGGCGGCGGCCGCGGCGGGCCTTGTGGGTCTATCTGATCGGCCTGGCGGCGCTGTGCGGCTGGTGGCTGACGCTGGCGCCGTCCAATGACCGGGTCTGGGCCGACGACGTGGCGCGGACGTTGCGAGGCAGCGTGGCCGGCTCTGTCGTCACGCTGGAAAACGTGCGCAACTTCGATTGGCAGCCCGATACGGACGCGCGCTACACGGCGCGCTGGGAAACCCGAAGCTACGACCTGGACGCGCTCGCGTCCGTCGACATGGTCCTGTCGTATTGGGGCAGCCCGGCGATCGCGCATACGCTGGTGTCGTTCGGGTTTGCCGACGGCCGCCATGTCGTGTTCTCGGTCGAGATCCGCAAAGAGCGCGGCGAACAGTTCTCGGAGATCGGCGGCTTTTTCAAGCAGTTCGAACTGAGCGTCGTCGCCGCCGACGAGCGCGACATCCTCTATGTGCGCGCCGGGCCGCGCGCCGAACGCGTATTCCTGTATCCCGTCAGCATGCCCGTGCCCGCGATGCGCGAACTGTTCCTATCCTACGTGCGCACGGCCAACGAGCTGGCCGATACGCCGCGCTTCTACCATACGGTCACGGCCAACTGCACGACGCTGGTGTACCGGATGGTGCGCGCCATCGTGCCCGGCCTGCCCATGGATTACCGCATCCTGCTGTCCGGCTACCTGCCGGAATACCTGTACGAGCAAGGCGGCCTGGATCGGGGCCAGCCTTTGGCGGCCTTGCGCGAACAGGCGTTTATCGGCAAGCCGGCCCTGCCGGGGCCGGACGCCGCTGCGTTTTCCCGCGCCATCCGCCAGCCGCGAACCGCCGGGAGCCTTCCATGATCTCGGGGGAGAGCCGCCGCGGAAGGATGGCGGTGCGGGCGGCGGCGTTCCTTGCCGTCTTGCTGTGCGCCGGTTGCGCGGGCGTCAAGGTGTCGTCCGTCAGCACGCAGGACTACATCGCCCAGCGCCGGGGCGACGTGCTCACCACCGGCCGGCTCAGCGCGTCGGCGCGCGAGGCCATGGCCGTGCTGGGCCTGAACGCGCAGGACTGCCGCAAGGATCCCGATACCTGCATCCAGGCGCTGACCGCGACGGAAGGGCTGGACAGCGAACGGCGCCTGGCCACCCTGTCCGAAGCCTGGCTGGCGGACGCACTGGCCATCGAGAAGCAACGGCCTGTCGGCCAGCAGGACAGGGACCGGCTGCTGGACGCCTACCTCCAGACCGCGCGGGCCGCCTATGCGTACCTGTTCTTCACGCCGCGCTCGCCCAGCGACCGGGCCTTCGAGGACAGGCAGACCCAGGTCCGCGACTACTACAACTATGCCGTCCAGCAGGCCGTCACCCGGCTGTTCGAGCAGTATCGCGGCCGCTCGCCCGGGCCCGGGGAAAAGGTGGCGGCAGGGCCGTGGCAGGTGCTGGGCGAGATGTCGGAAGTGAAGCTGGCCGAGGGCCGGCGGCTGCCGCATGAACTGGTGCCCGCGTCCACGCTGACGTTCCAGGGTCTGCGCGGCATGTATCGCCGCGATGGCTTCGGCGCCGAACTGGTGGCGGTCACGGCCCGGCGCGTGAATGACGCCGATACGTTCAAGACGCCGTTCAGCGAAACGCCGTTCCCGGCCGTGACGGCGATCCTGAGCTTCCCCGGCGATACGCTCGAGCAGGTGATGGCGACGCGGGAGGCGATACTGACCGGGTACGATCCCTACAAGCGCGATGCCGTGCAGCTGGCCGGCACCAAGGTGCCACTGGCCGCGAACTTCACGTCGGGCTACGGCCTGTGGCTGGCCCGCTCGGGCTTTGCCACGCAGGCCCTGCGCAACGTGCTGGGCAGCGAAGAAGGCATCGTGGCGCCGCATGTGTACCTGCTGCAACCCTACGATCCGGACCGGCGCACCATCATCATGCTGCACGGCCTGGCGAGCAGCCCGGAAGCCTGGATCAACATGGCCAACGAGGTGCTGGGAGACGAAACGCTGCGCCAGCATTACCAGATCTGGCAGGTCTATTACCCGACCAATGCGCCGTTGGCGACGAACAACCGCGCCATCCGCGAGGCCCTGAGCCAGACGATGGCACATTTCGATCCCGCCGGCACCGCGCAGGCCTCGCGTGACATCGTGGTCATCGGCCACAGCATGGGCGGCGTCCTGAGCCGGCTGCTGGTCTCGTCGTCCGGCACGGTGTTGTGGGACGCGCTGCGCGACCGCGGCCGGCTGGACGACAAGCAGCTCGAGCAGGCGCGTGAGGAGTTCGCTCCGATCCTGAGCTTCGACGCCTTTCCCGGCATTACGCGGGCCGTATTCATCGCGGCGCCGCACCGGGGCACGCCGTTCGCCGAGAACACGCTGTCGCGCTGGCTGTCCAACCTGATCACGCTGCCGGCGACGGTGGTCCGGCAGTTCGCCAAGCTGAACCGGCTGGCGGATGCGGACGGGGCGTCTCCGCCCGAATCCCCGGCGCGAGTGCCCAACGGCGTGGACAACCTGAGCGAGAAAGACCCCTATGTGCTGCTGACGGGCCGGATGCCGATTTCGCCGTCGGTACGCTATCACAGCATCATCGCGAACGACACGCCGGGCGTCCCGCTGGCGGAGTCGGACGATGGCCTGGTGCCGTACCGCAGCGCGCACCTGGACGGCGCGCAATCCGAAAAGGTCATTCCCTATTCGCATAGCGTGCAGGAGACGCCGGCGGCGATCCTGGAACTGCGCCGTATCCTCAAGTTGCAGTTGGACCCGCAGGCGCCATGATGGCGGGAATCCTCATCGGAGCGGCGGCCATCGCCGCCGGCGCGCTGGGGGCGGCGCTGCTGCGCTACCCCGGCGTCGTGCTGTACGACTGGATCGCGACGCGGTCCAGGCAGGCGCCCCGGCCAGTCCGGGCGGCGGCGCCCGGCGAGCCGGGCAAGCCAGCCTCGCTGGCGGGCTAGGGGCCCCGGCCCGGCGGACCAAAAAAAAGCCATCCGATGAACGGATGGCTAAATGAGGAGACGCCCCGACTCTGCTCAGTTGGGGCAGCCCATGACCTGCTTAGAAGCGATGACGGATGCCGACGCCGAGCGTGCTGATCTTGTCACCCTTGATGAACGCAGCACCATCGGCGTAGGACGCCAGGGCGTACAGGTTGGTCCGCTTGGACAGATCGTACGTGTAGCCCAAGCTGTACACGTCCATGGCGTACAGGTTCTTGTTGGGATCGGCGCGTTGCCACGAGGCGAACACGTTGCTGGCGCCGCCGATCGGTGCGCTCACGCCCACCATGTACGAATTGATGCGCAGGCCGTCCCAGGTGAAGCGGTCGTTGGTGTAGCCCATGCCGCGCGCGATGCCGCCGGACTGCTGGCGGCCGCCCATCAGCGCGAAATCCTGGCCGGCGAACACGCCGTCTTCGGAACGGCCGTAGGCCAGCGACAGCTTGACCACTTCGAAGTCATACGCGCCGCCGATGATGAACTGCTGCGGTTGCGGCTGGTTCGGCTTGCGGTATTGCACGTCGTACGTCAGGGCCAGCTTCAGGGGGCCGTTGTCGTACTTCACGCCAGCGGTCCAGGCGCGGTTGTTGTCCTTGGTCTTGAAGCCGGTGGGGCCTTCGACGTCGTCGGTCGAGAACGAATAGCCCACGCCGCCCTGGAAGCCGTTCCAGTTAGGGGTCTGGTACATGACCATGTTGTCGTAGCGGACGGTGTTGGCCGCGCTGAACGTCATGCCCATGTTGGCGTTCAGGTAGTCGAGCGAGAACGGATCGATGTCGCTGAAGTACTTGGACGCGATGTTGGTCTGGCGGCCCAGTTCGAGCAGGCCCCATTCGACGTGGCTCAGGCCGACGGTGGCCTGGCGGCCGAACATGCGGCCACCTTGCGAACGGTTGCCGTTATTGGCCGTGAAGCCGCTTTCCAGCGTGAAGACCGCCGACAGGCCGTCGCCCAGGTCTTCCGTACCGCGCAGACCCCAGCGCGAACCGTTCTGGATGCCGTCGTTCATGCCCACACGGGAAGCGTAGTCGCCGCCATACAGGCCCCGATTGGAGTCGGTCGTGCCGACTTTGGCGCGTTGGTAGGTCAGGCCCAAGTCGACGATGCCATACAGCGTCACCGAGGTTTCGGCATACGCCGTGCCGGCCATACCGGCCAGAATGGCGCCAGCGAGCAAGGTTTTTGTTAGTTTCATGTCACATCCCGTTCTAAGGCTTGAGTCACCTGCCTCCAGTGCGGTGAAGACAGACCAGACCTAACCTTAGGCAAGTGGGTGGGAAAGCATGAAACTGAAAATTACACAATCATTCAAGATATGCTAATTAGGGCCGAATTAGGGTATGCCCTCTCTGACTAATTTCTTAACGGCCAAAATTTAGTTACTTCGTTCACATAAGAATACCTACTGTTTATTGCATAACAACAACAGTGGCCGGGTTTTCGACCAACGGGCGTTTGCGGGTATTCGGCGAGGTATTGATACCTATGGAAAAAGCGGCGTCTAAAAATCGCGTACATATTGATAAAGTATGTCGGGTATTTTGTTGCATTGCGCCAATTTCGCCGCCATTCCCCAAAAAAACAGCGCATCCGCCTGCCGGCCGGATGCGCTGTTTTTTCAAGGGGCGGGGCGGACGCTAGCGCCGCGGCTTTTCCAGGCCGAGGTGGCCGCGCAGGGTCGTGTGCTCGTATTCCTTGCGGAACAGCCCCCGGCGCTGCAGCACCGGGATCACGTGCTCGACGAAGTCGTCGATGCCGCCGGGCAGCGAGGGCGGCATCAGGTTGAAGCCGTCGGCCCCTTCGTTGCGGTACCAGCGCTCCATCCGGTCGGCGATCTGCTCGGGCGTGCCCACCATCGTGCAGTGGCCGCCGCCGGCTGCCAGCCGCCCCAGCAGTTGGCGGACGGTGGGCTGTTCGGTTTCGATGATGCGCAGGATGGTCGCGTACCGCCCCTTCGGGCCGGTGAATTCGGACAGCGGTGGCAGCGGCGGCACGGGGGCGTCCAGCTCCCAGGCCGAGCAGTCCTGCAGCACGAAAGTACCCAGCTGGCGCAGCGACGCGTCGCTGGGCAGTAGCACGTCGAGTTCGCGCTGCTTGGCCCGCGCCTCGGCTTCGGTCGATCCCACGTACGTGACCAGGCCCGGCATGATGGGCACGAAGGCCTTGCGGCCGGCCGCCAGCACGCGTTGCTTGACGTCGCGGTAATAGGCCTGGGCGGCGGGCAGGTCATAGGCGACCGCGTAGATGGCTTCGGCGCGCCGGGCGGCCAGGTCGCGGCCTTGGTCCGAGGCGCCCGCCTGGAACAGCACGGGATGGCCCTGGGGCGGGCGCGGCACGGTCAGCGGCCCGTCGACCAGGAAATGCTCGCCGTGGTGGTCGATCTTGCGCACGCGTTCCGGCACGCCATAGACGCCGCCGCGGTCGATTGCCAGGGCGTCCTCGTCCCAGGAGTCGAACAGCCGCAGCGCGACGTCGACGAACTCCTCGGCGCGCGCATAGCGCCAGTCGTGCCCGGGCATGGATTCGTAACCGTGGTTGCGGGCTTCCGCGTCGAACATGGAGGTGACGACGTTCCAGCCCATGCGCCCGCCGGAAATGTGGTCCAGCGAGGCGACCAGGCGGGCCGCATGGAACGGCGTGAAGAACGTGCTCGATACTGTGCTGATCAGGCCGATGCGGGTGGTGGCGCGCGCGATGGCGGCCATGGTGGTCAGCGGTTCCAGGTACCAGCGCGGCCCGTCGCCGATGTTGTCGACCGATTGGCCGTCGGCGAAGAAGATGGCGTCGAGCTTGCCGCGTTCGGCGCTGCGGGCCAGTTCCTCGTAATAGCCGATGTCGCCCAGGCGCTCCACGGGGGAGTCCGGATGGCGCCAGGCGGCACGGTGGTGGCCGCAACCGAAAATGAACAGATTCAGGTGCAACATGGCGGTCGGTTTCCGGATGGGCCGGAGGCGAGGAGGGCTGGGGACATGGTCGGGCTCGTCTAGGCTTTCGGCGGACACGCGAACGGGCGCCGCACGCGGGCGAACTTAGCACAAATGGGCGGACCCGGCGCCCGCCCCAAATGCGTTGACATCGGCGCGCCGCTCTCCTAACCTTGCGGCAATTCCTGGGGGAGCCCTGTATGGGCTGAGATTCCGCGTCGCCGCGGTAACCCTTTGAACCTGATCCGGGTAATGCCGGCGAAGGGAAGGACTTCGCAAGACTCGCGCGCCCTCCCTAGATTTCCATTCATCTTGCGGCCCCCCTTGGTCGGGCGGGGCCGTCGCGTTGCGCGTCCGGCGGTCCGCCGGCAGCGGGAGGACCGAGCCTTATGCTGACCCAACCGATCGCCCTGATGTGGCTGTTGCTGTTTTCAGGCGGCTTCGCCCTGGCGAGCGTCCTGTACACCCGGCGCAAACGGGGCACGCTGGAAGACTACATCGTGGCCCGCAACAGCCAGGGGCCGATCGGCACGATCCTGACCCTGATGGCGTCCACGCTGGGCGCATGGATCCTGTTTTCGCCCGCCCAGGCCGCGACCTGGGGCGGCCTGGCGGCGGTGATCGGCTACGCGCTGGGATCGATGTCGCCGCGGCTGGTGATGATTCCGCTGGGGCGGCGCATGCGCGAACTGATTCCTCACGGGCACACTTTGACCGAATTCCTGATGGCCCGCTACGGCCGCCCCATGTACGGGCTGGCGCTGTTCATCATGCTGTTTTATCTCTTCATCGCGCTATCGGCCGAAGTTACCGCGATCGCCAAGCTGGTCACCATGCTGGCGCCCGTGCCCCTGTGGGCGACGGCCGCCATCGTGATGGGCACCACCTTGCTCTACACCACCTACGGCGGCCTGCGTTCGTCGATCTTCACGGACCAGGTGCAGATGATGGTGATCGTGCCCTTGCTGGTGGTCCTGTGCGTGGTGGGCTGGCAAGCGGCGGGCGGGGCGCTGCCCACCGTCGAAGCGCTGCAGGCCAAGGCGCCCCAATTGCTGGACCTGACCGATCCGGTCGGGGTGAAGGCCGGGCTGACCTTTTTCGTGGCCATTCTCCTGACCGGCATCTTCCACCAGGGCAACTGGCAGCGCATCTACGCCGCGCGCGATGCGCGTTCCATGCGCAACGGCTTCCTGCTGGGCGGCGTGCTGGTCGCCCCGTTCATCTTCCTCATGGGCCTGTTCGGCCTGGCCTTCGTGGGGCTGGCCCCGCAAGGCGACAGCTCCATCGCGCTGTTCAGCGTCATCATGCCGCACGCGCCCGCGTGGTTCGTGATCGCGCTGATCCCGCTGGGCCTGTCCCTCGTCATGAGCACCGCGGACACCGCGATCAGCGCCGTGTCCAGCATCATCGCGGTGGACCTGCGGCGCCTGATGCCCAACGCCGGGTCCATGACTATGAAGCGCCTGGCGCGCTGGCTGGTGCTGCTGATGGCCATTCCGGTCATGATCGTGGCCTCGCAGGGCTACAGCGTGCTGTATCTCTTCCTGCTGGCCGACCTGCTGTGCTCCGCGGCCGCGTTTCCCGTGTTCTACGGGCTGTTCAGCCGCAAGCACGACGGCCTGACGGCGACCACGGCCACGATCAGCGGCCTGGCCGCCGGCCTGTTCTACTTCCCGGCGCCCGGCGATAAGCCGACCTACCTGCTGGAGTCTTTCCTGCTGGCCGCGCTGGTGCCGGTCGTGACGACTGTGCTGATGCGCTGCCTGCTGCGCGGCCGCAAGGAATTCGATTTCTCGACGCTGAGCGCCGCGGTCCGCAGGCTGGATCAGGACACGGTCTGATCCCGAGGCGGCGGATGCCGCCCACGGCGTGGATCAACGGGTGATCCGCACCGAATCCGCGCTCCGGACGGACTCGCCATGGAAGACGGCTTCGATGTTGTTGCCGTCCGGATCCAGGACAAACGCAGCGTAGTAGCCGGGATGGTAGGAACGCTCACCCGGCGCGCCATTGTCCCGGCCGCCGTGCGCCATCGCGGCCCGGTAGAAGGCGTCCACCATTGCCCGGTCCCGCGCCTGAAACGCCAGGTGATGGCGCCCGGTCAGCTGGCCTTCCACTTCGTCGCTGTCGGAGGACCCGATGAACAGTTCGTCCGCCCAGAAGTTGTGCTCGTCGGAGCCGCCCACGGGGATGTTCAGGGCATCGAAGACGGCGCCGTAGAACGCCTTGCTGGCGGCCAGGTCGCGGACGACCAGGCCGATGTGATCAATCAAACGGCCGCGATGCAGTTCTCTTGTCGCCATGGATAGCTCTCGGTGGAGGATGCCGGAGCAAGAATTTACACCGACTCCACCGGGCGGGCATCGCGAACCCGACAGGCGCCCGCTTTCTTCCCATTCATTAGCGCGTAACAAAATCTGTCTATTGTGCATGGCTTTCATCAGGAGCCATGCGAGCAATGTCCCAGCCGTTCAGCCCCACGGGCACCCACCGACGCTTTCCCCGCGCCATTCTGGCCGCCGCCCTTGTTGCAAGTCTGCTGGCCGCTTGCGGCGGCGATGACGACAACGACGGCTCCAGTCCCGCCGAACCCGGCGTGCCGCCGGTCACCACGCCGCCTGTCACGGTTCCTCCCGTTACCGACACGCCGGTCACCGAACGGACGTTCCTGCCCAACGCCGGCACCCTGCTGGGTTCGGCCGACGCGTCGACCGCCATCGCCCTGGATGCAACCTGGATGGTTGTCGCCGACGACGAAGCGAACGTGCTGCGCGTCTACCCGCGCCAGGGCGGCGCGGCGGTCCTGGAGTGGGATTTTTCCGTTGAGGGCCCGGCACTGGGCAAGGAACTGGACGTCGAATCCAGCACCCGCATCGGCAATCTGGCGTTCTTCCTGGGATCGCATGGCAACAGCAAGGATGGCGGCGACGCGGTCGACGAACGCGGGCATATGTTCGCCGTCGAAATCAGCGGCACCGGCAGCGATACCCGGTTTTCCTATGTCGGCATATTCTCGCAATTGGAACAGCAGCTCGTTGCCTGGGACAGCGGCAACCAGCACGGACAAGGCGCCAACTATTTTGGCTTCGCGCGGTCCAGCGCCGCGGGCCTGGCGCCGGAACGCGTAGACGGCTTTGCCATCGAAGGGGCCGCCACGGCGCCCGACGGCAAAACGCTGTGGCTGGGTTTCCGCGCCCCGCAAATGGATGGCGACGTCCGCAACCGCGCGCTTATCGTCCCGGTGCTCAACCCGCTGGAACTCGTAACGGGCAAGGCCAGCCAGGCCGGTTTCGGCACGCCCATCGAACTCAACCTGGGCGGACGCGGGATCCGCGCCCTGGCCCAGGGCACGGATGGGCAGTACCTGATCCTGGCCGGTCCGGCGGGCGCCGCGAGCCGCCAGGCGGCGCGCAACTTCGCGCTGTATGCCTGGAGCGGCATCGCGGCCGACGCGCCGCGTGAAATCGCCAACAATATCGAAGCCATGCGCGCCGCCAGCGGCGGCAGCCTGGAAACCATCGTCGAGGTGGCCGGCCCGGTCGCCGCGGGGACGCCCGTGCAACTGCTGATGGACAACGGCGACACCGTATTCGCCGGCACCAGTTCCGCGGCCAAGGATCTGCCCGAGGGCGAGCAACGTTTCCTGGGCGTGAGTTTCAACTTGGCCGATTTGCGCGCCACCACGGCGGGGCCGGCCCTGGCGGACAGCACGCCGGCCGACGACCGGCAGGGCGTCAACGTCGATACCCGCCTGTTGTTCCGCTTTGACCAGGGCGTGGCCCTGGGGCAGGGGAGCGTCGTTCTGCGGCGCGCCGACGGTTCCGTGGTGGAACGGTTTTCGGCCCGCGCAACACCGGAACGTATAAAGGCCGAGTACAACCAGGTCGTCATCAAGCCCGCCAAGCCGCTGGACTACAGCACAGGGTATTACGTGGAGATCGATGCCGACGCCATCCTCGGCCACGCCGGCCTGGCCTATCCCGGCCTGCAAGGCAGCACGGCGCTGGACTTCCGCACGGCCGGCGTTCCCACGCCGCTCGCGACGGGCGACGTGCTCTTTGTCGGCGCCAACGCCGAAGCCCCCGACGCCTTCGCCTTCATGCTGATGAAAGCCGTGGACGGCGGGACCCGTATCCAGTTCACCGACCGTGACCGCGGCAAGAAGGGCATCCAGGAATTCGAAGGCCTGACCAACGAAACCGCCATGGACTGGACGGCGGACCGCTACCTCCCGGCCGGCACCATCGTTACCATCGCCACCGACGTCACCGGCAATCCGGAAACCGACATCGGCTTTACCGTCGGCGCTCCTGGCGGGCTGGGCAAGGAAGAAACCATCTATGCCATGACTGGCACCGTCATCGACGACCTCGGCGACGGCACGGCGGGGGAAATCAGCAGCGTTGGCGCCTACCTGGCCAGCATCACCCTGGGCGGCGATAAAGACAACGTCATCCCGCCGTCGCTGGATGCCGCCGGTACCGCCTTCCGCTTCACCGTCACGCCGACCAACCAGACCAGCGCCCTCTACGCGGGGCCTCTGGACACGCTGGACCTCACCGGGCTTGCCGGGCGCATCGGCGACCCGGCCAACTGGCAGATCCGGTACAAGCCGGAAGCGGGCTTCCCCTTGGTCAACGGCAGCCTGTTCGGCAACCGCGCGCCTTGACCTGAACCGTCCGCGGGCGATGCGCCGCGCATGACGCCACGGCTCCTGGTTCCCGGCCGGGAACCGGGGCCGCTCGTGCCGGCGCATCGGGCAGGGCGAACGCGGCAGCGCAATCCGGCAGGCGCCGAAAATGGGCGCTACGGAGCGGGCCTGACGGTTTTGCGCTCGACCAGCACGCACGGCACGACGATGTCGCGCGCCGAGGCCTGGCCGGACATCCGTTCGCGCAGCAGCGTCACCGCGGCGTCCACCATAGGTTCCACGCGTTGGCAGAGGGTGGTCAGCTGGTACGCGCCCCAGGCGGCCTGCGGCACGTCGTCAAAGCCGATCACGCCCACGTCTTCGGGAATGCGCAGGCCCAGTTCCAGGCGCAGCACATCCATGGCCGCGATGGCCATGTGGTCGTTGGCGACAAAGACGGCATCCGGCCGGTCAGCACGGTCGAACAGGCGCCGTACGGCATCCTGCGCACCGGCGAAGCTGTAGTTGCCCGTGTCGCGGCAGGCCACGCGCGTGCCCAGCTCGGCCAGCGCCTGATTGAACCCCCGCTCGCGCTCCATGCTCGTGGAGGAGTCTTCCAGGCCCGCCAGGAATGCGATGCGCCGGTAGCCACGCGCCACCAGCAATTCGGCCGCCATCCGGCCGCCGGCGGCGTTGTCGGAGGTTACCGAGCCGGTGGCGTAACGCGCCAGGCCGGCCAGATCCGATATGCGGTTGAACTGCACGACCGGCACGCCTATATCCAGGCAGCTTTTCGCCAACGTGGGCGACAGCATGGCCGATGCCAGCACGATCCCGTCGACCTGATACTGCAGGATGTCGGCCAGCACGCCGTCCGCGCCTTCATCGATGTTCGCAATGAACATCAGCACGTGGTAGCCCTGTTTCTGCAGCTTCTGCGACAGCTTTTCGATCACCAGCGGATAGAACTGGTTTTCCAGATAGCTCATGACCAGCGCAACGATCCGGCTCTGGCGCGTGATCAGGCTGCGCGCCAGCGCGTTGGGCCGGTAGCCCAGGCGCTGGGCGGCCGCCAGCACTTTGCGCCGCATTTCTTCGGACACGCTTGCGCCGGGCGTGAAGGTCCGGCTGACGGCCGACTGGGAAACCTGTGCCAGGTCGGCCACATCCTGCGCGCGGGGGGCGGTCTTCATGCGGCGGTCCAGCCTCCATCGAGCATCAGCGCGCTGCCTGTCATCAGGCTGGACGCGCCGCTGGCCAGGAATACGGCGGCGCCCATGATTTCATCGAGCCGGCCCACGCGGCCCAACGCAATCCGTTCGCACACCCATTGCCTAAAGCCGGGGGCGTCGAACATGGCCGATGTCATGGGGGTTTCGATAAAGGTCGGGCAGATTGAATTCACCCGTATGCCATGGGCGCCCAGTTCCCAGGCCAGGGCCTTGGTCATGCCTTCCATGGCGTGTTTGCTGGCGCAATACAGCACGCGGCGCGGGCTGCCCACGTGCCCCATCTGCGATGAAATATTGATGATGGAGCCCGGCCGCTGCGCCGCCAGCAGGCGGCGCGCCACCGCGCGGCTGACGTACAGCGCGGCCTTGACGTTCAGGTCGAATATCGCATCGATGTCCTGGTCCGTCTGTTCGACCAGAGGCGCCGGCCGGTTCATGCCGGCGTTGTTGACCAGGATATCGTATGGCGCAACCGCCGCGACGGTGGCGTCCACGTCGGCCGGCCGGGTCACGTCCAGCACGGCAAAATCGCAGGACATCCGTTCCGCGCGGAGCGCCGCGCATACGTTCTGCAGCTCGGCTTCGCGGCGCGCCGCCACCGTGACATGGGCGCCGGCCCGGCCCAGCGCGGCAGCAATGGCCAGGCCGATGCCGCCGCTGCCGCCTGTCACCAGCGCGCGCTGCCCATCCAGCCGAAAACTGGGGCTAGCCGGCAGTTCGGTCATGCGCTTTCCTTTACCGGTTCGTACCAGGGCAGGTCGGGGCGGCCGCCATAGCGGCGCACGCGGATATTGGCCTGTTCGCCATGCCCCGCGAAGTTCTCCATATGGCACAGGCGCGAGCAGTACTCGCCCATGGCCGCGCTGGCCTCGTCGGTCAGCACGCGCTGATAGGTGCAGGTCTTCAGGAACTTGCCCACCCACAGGCCGCCGGTGTAGCGCGCGTTGCGGTTGGTGGGCAGGGTGTGGTTGGTGCCGATAACCTTGTCGCCGAAACTGACGTTGGTGCGCGGCCCCAGGAACAGCGCGCCGAAGTTGCTCATGTTGTTCAGGAAATAATCCGGCTCGCGCGTCATGACCTGGACGTGTTCGAACGCCAGTTCGTCGGCCACCTGCACCATTTCCTCCAGCGTGTCGCACACGATGACCTCGCCGCAGTCCGCCCAGCTTTGCTTGGCGATGGCCGCAGTAGGCAGTATTGTCAGTTGGCGTTCGACTTCGGCCAGCGTGTCCTTGGCCAGCTTTTCGCTGTTGGTCAGCAGCACGGCAGGCGAGGTCGGGCCATGTTCTGCCTGGCCCAGCAAGTCGACGGCGCACAATTCGCCGTCGACGCTGTCGTCGGCAATGACCAGCGTTTCGGTGGGGCCCGCGAACAGATCGATCCCCACGCGGCCATACAGCTGGCGTTTGGCCTCGGCCACGAACATATTGCCCGGCCCCACCAGCATGTCCACGGGCGCCACGCTGGGGGTGCCCACGGCCATGGCCACCACTGCCTGCACGCCGCCCAGCACCAGGATTTCATCGGCGCCCGCCATGTCCATGGCCGTGACAATGGCCGGATGCGGCTTGCCTTGATACGGCGGCGCCGTGGACACGACGCGTTTTACGCCGGCAACTTTCGCGGTCAGCACGCTCATGTGGGCCGAGGCCAGCAAGGGGTACTTGCCGCCCGGGATATAGCAGCCCACCGCATTTACCGGGATGTGCTTGTGGCCCAGCACTACGCCCGGATAGGTCTCGACTTCCACGTCCTGCATCGAGTCGCGCTGGATCTGCGCGAAATTTCGGACCTGCTTCTGGGCGAAAGCGATGTCTTCGATTTCGCGGGCGGACAGCTGCTTGCGCGCCGCCTCGATCTCGCCGCGCGACAAGCGGAAATCGCTGGGATCCCAGTTGTCGAACTTGCGGCTGTATTCGCGAACGGCATCGTCGCCTTCTTTTTCGATGTGGCGGATGATGCCTTCGACCGTGGCGCGCACCTTGGCGTCGTCGTCGGTTTTGACCTCGGCCGTGCGGCCGCGTTTCAGGTATCGGATCATGGTGATGTAGCCCTGCTCAGACAGTAAATGATGGAACGGCGGGGCTCCACATTCAGAGCTTTGCATGCGTATGCAAATAAGGGAAATCCCTCGCTGTTTCGTGCCGCAATCAAGTCCGCGTGATCAGCGGGAAAACCCCGATAGAACCTCATGTCGACTTCGATAGAATTCGTATTCACTGTCCGGAAATCGTCGCGTGGACATGGCAAATCCCCATTAATCATCATTTTCTCGCCTGGGTCTTCTGATCTCAATGTGGCGGGAGTAAAAAAATATGCCCACAACTGAATACGTATTCAATCACTCTGAAATAGATGTGCTGTTGAAACAGCCGTTGGGTGCGACACTGCCTGTGGTCGACCGGGCCGAAGGCGTCTACATCTACGACACCGACGGCCGCGACTATCTGGATGGTTCGGGCGGCGCCATGACCGTATCGATCGGCCATGGTGTGCGGCCGGTGCTGGATGCGATGCATGACCAGGCCGAACGCGTGTGCTTTACCTATCGTTCGCATTTCACCAGCGCGGCCGCGGAATCCCTGGCGGCCACGTTGACAGAGCTGGCGCCGGCTGGCGTGAGCCACGCGTTTTTCGTCAATAGCGGGTCCGAGGCCACCGAATTGGCGCTGCGCACCGCCCAGCAATACTGGCGCGACCGCGGCCAGCCCGGCAAGACCCACGTGCTGGGCCGGGCCATCAGCTACCACGGCATGACGATGGGCGCGCTCTCCATGTCCGGCCATGCCGCCCGCCGGGCCGACTATGGCAACCTGCTGCACACGTTCGCGGTGGCTCCGCCGCCGTATCCCTATCGTTTTCCCCTGTCGGGCGCGGATGCCGAAGGCCATGGCGCCATGGTGTGGGACCGCATCCTCCGCGAATATGGCGCGGACAAGGTCGCGGCCATCATCGTCGAGCCGGTGGTGGGTGCGGCCGGCGGCGCGCTGACGCCGCCCGTCGGGTACCTGCGTACCCTGCGCGAAATCTGCGACCGCCATGACGTGTTGCTGATTGCCGATGAGGTGATTACCGGTATGGGCCGCACCGGGAAATGGTTCGCCTGCGAGCATGACGGCGTGTCGCCGGACATGATTGCCACCGGCAAGGGCATGACGTCGGGCTACACCCCCATGGGGGCAGTGCTGTTCCATGAGCGCATCGTTGCCGCATTCGCCGCCACGGGAAAAACCGTGCCGTTCGGCCACACCTTCAGCGCCAACCCGCTGAGCGCCGCAACCTGCCTGGCGGTAGTGAATTACATGCGCGACCAGAACGTGCTGGAAAACGTCGCCGCCCGTGGCAAACAGCTGGAAGCCGGCCTGCGCCGCCTGGCACAGCGCCATTCCTGGATGGCGGACATTCGCGGCCGGGGTCTGCTGTGGGGCTTCGAGTTCGTGACCGATCCGCACTCCCGCGGCCTGCCGGACGCGGCGTTGAATGCAAACGCGTTGTTCACCGCGCATTGCTTGCGGGCCGGCCTGATCGTCTACACCGCCGGCATTGCGCCATTGAACAACGCCACCTTGCTGGCACCGCCGCTGGTGATTACGGAACGGGAAATGGACGACCTGCTTGCCCGCCTGGAGGCCGGGATGATCAGTTTCGCATCTGAAATGGGATTCACAGCATGACCGGCACCCGCAAGGTGCGCAGTGACCATCACGGCCGGGCCCGCAGCCAATAACGCATCAATACCCATCCATCCTGGCCAGCACACCACACGCCGGGCAGATAGCCCGGCCTTTCAAGGGGAACATAATGATTTCAGGCAAAGGCATCGATCGCCGCACCGTACTGAAAGCGGGCGTCGCCGCATTGGGCTCGTCGCTGTCAGGTATTTCCTGGGCCCAGGGCACGGGCGAGACCCTGACGATGGGCGTCATCTCCCAACAGACGGGTACGTTCGCATACGCGGGCGACCTGGTCTTGAAGGGCGCGCGGCTCGCCGTCGAAGAGCGCGGCGGGAGCATTCTCGGCAACAAGATCAACCTGGTGGTGCGCGATGACGAAGGCAAGCCTGCCGTGGGGGTGCGCCGCCTGACCGAGGCGATCTCGTCGGACAAGCTGCGCTATTTCGTCGGTAATTTCTCCAGCGCGGTCGGGTTAGCCGAACTGGAAGTCGCGCGCCAGGAAAAGGTGCTGCAGTACGCGGCAGGCGGCACCGAAGACATTACGGGATCGCGGTGCAGCCCGTATACGTTCCAGTGGTCGGCCAACGCGTACACGGCGCTGCGCGCTACGCTGGAATACGTCAGCAAGACGATGCCGGACAAAAAGAAAATCTACACCATCACGGCGGACTATGCGTTTGGCCAGTCGTTGCTGCGTTACGCGCAGGTGGCAGCCAAGGAACTCGGCCTGGAACTGGTCGGCAACGACAACCATCCGTCGGGCGAACGCCAGTTCACGCAGTACTTCACCAAGGCCCTGTCGACGCGGCCCGACCTGATCTGCCTGCTGACGGCCGGCGCGGACGCCGTATCGGCGGTTCGCCAGTTTCACAGCTTCGGCGTCAAGACCGTGCAGCTCGTTGGGCCGTGGACGCTGGAAATCGAACAGATGCAGGAACTGTCGCCGGCAATGCTCAACGGCATGATCCTGGGCTTGAACTACTACCAGGACATCGATACGCCGGTGAACAAGGCGTTCGTCGAGCGCTATCTGAAGGCGTACAAAACCGTGCCGTCCTACGCCGCGGCGTATGGCTACGACTCGATGCGCACGCTTTTCATGGCCATGGAGAAGGCGAAGAGCATCGACGTGGAGGCGGTGATCAAGACGCTGGAAGGCATGCAGTACGACAGCATTTTCGGTCCCACGCATATCGACGCCCGTACGCACCAGACCGTGCGGCCGTACTACGTCGTGAAATGCAAGGCGCCCGATGCCATGAAGAACAAATTCGATATGGCCGCTATCGTGTCGCAAGGCGAAAGTCCGCAGCCGCCCGAACTGAACCAGTGCAAGCGCACGGTGTGAGTTCGGTTGTGCATGACACCAGGCGCGCGGCGCCTGGGACTAATCCACATCAAGGCCAACCATGATTTCTTTGTTAGCCGCGCAACTCCTGAACGGATTGGCGATAGGCATGGTCTACGCGCTGACCGCGTTCGGACTGTCCATCATCAAAGGGCTGCTCAACGTGCCCAACTTCGCGCATGGCGCTTTTTACGCCCTGGGCGCCTATTTTTGCTTTGCCGCCATGCAGATCGGGATGCCGTTCGGGCTGGCGCTGCTGATCGCGTTCGTGGCGCCCGCCGTGGTCGGCATCATCGTCGAGAAGCTGGGCGTGGCCCGCTTGATGAGCGGTCCCTATCTGTACCAACTGCTGTTTCTGTTCGGCACGGCCCTCGTCCTGGAACAACTGATCATCATCATCTGGGGCACGGTAGGGCTGAGCGCCCAACCGCCGGAGTCGCTGCAGGGCGCTTTCGACCTGGGATTCACCTGGCTTCCCAAGTACCTGGTGTTCAACGGCGCCATGGCCGCGCTGACCATTGCCGTGGTCTGGCTGCTGATCGAACGTACCCGCCTGGGGTCGCAGATACGGGCCGGTATCGACAAACGCGAAATGGCGCAGTGCCTGGGCATCGACGTGTCCAGGCTGGTCACCGCCGGGTTTGCGCTGGGCTCCGGCCTGGCCGGCCTGTCGGGCGGCCTGGTGCTGCCGCTGCTGGGCGCGAACGCGACCATGGGGGCGGACATGTTGTCGATCGCTTTCGTGGTCCTGGTCATCGGCGGCCTGGGATCTTTGTATGGCGCGCTGGCGGCCGGCATCCTGGTGGGCATCATCCAGAGCGTGTCGTCCGTCTTCGTGCCGTCGGCCAGCACGGTGCTGATCTATGTGGCCATGGTCGCCACCTTGATGATCCGTCCCCAGGGACTGTTCGGGGAACGCTGATGCAACGCACACCTTCTACCTATCTGATGTCGGCCATCGCCGTCGCCGTGGCCATCGCGGCGCCGCTGTGCATGCCGATCAATATCGCCACCGAGATCATGATCTTCGGCGTCTTCGCCCTGGCTACCTACCTGCTGATCAGCGTGGCCGGCCTGTATTCGTTCGGCCAGGCTGCGTTCTTCGGCGTGGGCGGCTATGTGGCGGGGTATGTGTACATCCACACGGACCTTCCGCTGCTGGCGGGCCTGGTGCTGGCGGCGCTGGGCAGCGGGCTGGTCGCCCTGGCGGTCGGGATGATGAGCACCAAGCGCACAGGCATCTATTTCATGATGCTGACCTTCGCCTTCAACCAGATGATTTATTACCTGGCCTACAGCTGGCACAGCGTGACCGGCGGCGAAGACGGCCTGGGGGGGATACGCAGGCCGGACATCTCCATTCCCGGCATCGGCACGATCGATATTTCCAATCATATGAATTTCTATGTCCTGTCCGCGGTGGTGTTCGTCGCCGTGTTCGCGAGCCTGTATCAACTGATACACAGCCCGCTCGGGTTGGTGTTGAACGCCGCCAGGCAGAATGCCCGCCGCACCGCATCGCTGGGGTTTTCCGTCTACCGCGCCCAGTTGCTGGCCTTCGTGATCGCGGGGGCGACGTCGGGCGTGGCCGGCGCCTTGTTCGCGATGCTGTACCGGATCATGCCTATCGATGCGATCGCCTGGACCAATTCCGGCACGGCGGTGTTCATGGTGATCATCGGCGGCATGTCGTCGATCTTCGGCCCGGTCATCGGCGCGGCGATTTTCATCTGGCTGCAGGGCTTCTTCAGCGTCATCTGGGCGCGCTGGCCGCTGCTGTTCGGCGTCTTCATCATCCTGGTGGTGCTGTTCCTGAAAGGCGGCGCCATTGAACTGTTCGATCGCGCGCGCCGCCTGTTCGGTTCCCGGGCGCAAGAAAGGAGCGCGTCATGAGCGCAGCGGCGAGCACGTCGACCTATGCCTTCGAGGCCCGCCAGGTCACCAAGAAATTCGGCGCCAACGTGGTCATCGAAGACCTGTCCATCGGTTTCGAGCCGGGCATGCTGCACAGCATTCTGGGCCCCAATGGCGCCGGCAAGACCACGCTGTTCAACCTGCTGACCCGCGACCTGCCGGTTACCAGCGGTGAAATCCTGCTTCAGGGCGCGCCCGTCACCAACCTGAAACCCCATCAGATCGCGCGGCGCGGGGTAGGGCGTTCATACCAGATTTCCAGCGTGTACCTGGACCTGACCTTCCTGGAAAACGTATGGCTGGCCGCTTATCGCGCCGCGCATGGGGGGCGCACCGGGTGGTGGCGCAATGTGCGCAGCTACGACATGCTGCGCGTCCAGGCCAGCGAACTGCTGCAAGCGCTGGGCCTGGGGCAATACGAAAACACCTTGGCGAAATCGGTTTCCTACGGCGACCAGCGACTGCTGGAGATTGCCGTGACGCTGGCCACGCGGCCCCAGATACTGCTGCTCGACGAACCCACGGCCGGCCTGTCGCAGCGCGAAACCGAACGGGTAAAGGCGTTCATTGCATCGATCAAGCCCGACTACACGATTGTGATGATCGAACACAAGATGAACGTGGTGATGGAAATTTCCGACCGCATTCACGTCATGAGCCGCGGCGCGCTGATCGCCGCCGGCACGGCGGACGAAATTTCAAAGAACCAGGCCGTGCACGCCGCCTACTTCGGACTCTGAAAATGCTGCTACAGATCGGCTCGATCAATACGTTCTACGGCCCCAGCCAGGCCATTCACGGCGTGTCCTTCGGCGTCGGCAATCGCGAGGTGGTGGCCTTGCTGGGCCGCAATGGCGCAGGCAAGTCCACGACGCTGCGGTCCATCATGGGTCTGAACCCGGTCGCAAGCGGCAGGATCGCGTTCGACGGCCAGGACATTTCGCGCCATTCGCCGCAAGCCATATCCCGGCTGGGCATTACCCTGGTTCCGGAAACCCGGGATCCCTTCGTCCTGCTGACGGTGAAAGAGAACATCATGCTCGGATACCGCCCCGGGTCTCCCTACACCCTGGACCGGCTGATGGACCTGTTTCCGTTGCTGGCGGAGCTGCTCAAGAAGAAGGGCGGCGAGCTGTCCGGCGGGCAGCAGCAAATGATGGTGATGGCGCGTGGCCTGGCCATGGGGCCGCGCGTGCTGTTGCTGGACGAGCCCTCGCAGGGCCTGGCGCCCATCATGGTGAAAGCCGTGGCCAACGTGTTGAAGCAGCTGAAGGGCGAAGACCTGACCCTGCTGCTGGTCGAGCAGAACCTGAACATGGCGCTCGAGATCGCCGACCGCGTGGTCGTGCTGGAAAACGGCAGCGTGGCCGACACCTTTACCAGCGAGGAGGGCCGGGCGAACCCCGGCCGCCTCGAACAATATCTTGCCGTGCACTGAGCGCCGCGCGCCCACCGTACTTACACCGAACCGATGAACGCACCTCTTATGCATCCTCCTATCCTGGGTTATGTCACACCGCTTAGCGCGCAACCTGGCCAGACCCTGTCGTTTCGCATCAGCTCGGCGGGCGACCGGCCGTTTACCGCGCGCGTCCTGCGCATCCATTGCGCGGATCCCAATCCCGACGGGCCGGGCTTGCAGCTCGAACCGGTCGATTTCGCGCTGCAAGCCAGCTATGCGGGACGGGAGCTAGCGGTCTACCCGGGGGCCTGCGCGCTGGCGGCGCTCAATCCCGATGCCCTGGGCAATGCAAAGCAGATCGAACTGCGCGTGTTGACCCGGCCGACGTTGGTTCAAGGCGGCCCGCAGGTACTGGCCAGCCTGCGGGATGCGACGGCGGCGCAAGGCGTGGCGTTGGCCGTGGAGGATGGCGAGTGGGTCGCCCTGGCGCTTCAGGAAACCGGGGCCGCGCCTGTCGCGCTGCGCACCGGCCTGCGCGCCACGCAGGATCGCTGGCAATCGGTGTCGCTCAGCCTCGCGTTGGCCGAGCGGCGCCTGACGATACGCGTGGGGCCCGTGCCCGTCGGCACGCCGGGCGCCGGGCCGGCATTGCCGGAGCAGGAAGCGGTGCTGGATGCCCCCGCCGGGCTCGATTGGCGGCCATTTACCCATCTTTGCCTGGGCGCATTGTGGGAGGGGCATCCCAGCCAGGGTTACAACGGTCTGATCGAAGCCCCCGCGTTGCATGCGGGCGGGCAGGTACTGGCCCAATGGAACCTGGCCGATGCCATGCAGGAATCGTCCGTGCCGGGCGCGCAGCCCGGCATGCCCGCGCTGACGCTGGTCAACACGCCGGTGCGCGCCGTCCGGTCGTCGCGCTGGTCTGGCCTGAATCTGAACTGGAAGGAAGCGCCGGACGAATATGCCGCGATGTACTTCCACGCCGATGCCTTGACCGATTGCGGCTGGGAGGAGGGCGTCAGCCTGCGCATTCCCCCCGGCACGCCATCCGGCGTGTACGGATTGGAAGTCGTGCACCCCGAGGGCAGCGATACGATTCCGTTCTACGTGACGCCCGCCCCGGATGGGCCGCGGGCGCGGGTGCTGTTTCTGGCGCCGACCCTGACCTACCAGGCCTATGCGAATCACGCCCGCGGCAACTACGCGGGCCAGTTGGCCGAACGCATTGCGCAATGGGGCGCCTATCCGCACAACCCCGACGTGGTGCCGCAGTTCGGCGCGTCCACCTATAACCGCCACAAGGACCTGGCCGGCATCAGCCTGTCATCGCGCCTGCGTCCGATACTGACGATGCGCCCCGGCTATCTGACGTTCCCGGATCCCAACGGGTCGGGCCTGCGGCATTTTCCGGCGGATTCGCACCTGACGCACTGGCTGCGCGAAAAAGAGTTCGACTACGACGTGATTACCGACGAGGACCTGGACGACCAGGGCCTGGACGCCTTGCGCCCCTACGACGTGGTGCTGACCGGATCGCACCCCGAATACCACACGCGCCGCATGATCGAAGCCCTGGTGGCCTACCGCGAAGGCGGCGGATACCTGATGTACCTGGGCGCCAACGGCTTTTACTGGAAGATCGCCCGCCCCGCGGCGGCGCCTCACCTGCTGGAAATCCGGCGCGCCGAAGGTGGCATCCGGGCCTGGGCCAGTGAACCGGGCGAGTACTACCACCAACTGGACGGCGGCTACGGCGGCATGTGGCGCCGCAATGGGATTGCTCCGCAATGCACGGGCGGCGTGGGTTTTGCCGTGCAGGGGGGATTCGAGGGCGTGGGCTACAAGCGCACGCCGGAATCCTACGATCCGGACGTGGCCTGGCTGTTCCAGGGCGTGGAAGGCGAGACCTACGGCGATTTCGGCCTGTCCGGCGGCGGCGCGGCCGGGTTTGAACTGGACCAGGTCGTGCCGGAGCTGGGCTCGCCCGCGTACCTGAAGATCGTGGGCATTTCGGACGGCCATGGGCCTAGCTTTAGAATAGCGCCCGAAGAGATTCTGACGTGGACCATCGCCGCGTCGATTCCTCGTCAGTACGAAGGCGTGCGCGCCCATATGGCAGTCGGTGTGGCCGAGCAGGGCGGCGGACTGTTTGCGGCGGGCTCGATCACCTTCCTGGGAAGCTTGTCGCACAACGGGTGCAACAACAATGTCTCGCACATCGTCGAAAACTGCTTGCGTCATTTCCTGTCGATCTCGTTGGCGAAGCGCGGCGCCGACAGTGCGTCTCTTTGATCGGAAAACCAGAACGCGTGAAAAAGAAAGCTCCAACACAGAAAGACGTGGCCAGGTTCGCGGGCGTGTCCCAGGCCGCCGTGTCCCGCTTCATCTCGGGCAAGGGCGCGATTTCGCAAGAGGTCCGCGAGAAGATCCTGAAGGTCGTCGATCTGGTCGACTACCAGCCCAATCCGCTGGCGCGCGGCTTGAGCAGCGGCAAGTTCAACATCATTGCCATTGTCATGGCCAACATTACCAATCCCTGGTATCCCGTCGTGTTGGAGCTGATCACGCGGGAGCTGCATCGGCGGGGATTGCAGACGCTGCTGTTCAACGCTACGCCGCCGCAAACGGTCGACGACCTGATGCCGCTGGTGCTGCAGTACCGCGTGCGCGGCGTCATCATCACGACAGCGTCGTTGACGACCCTGGGCGCCGATCTGTGCGTCAAGCAAGGCGTGCCCGTGGTCATGTTCAACCGGTATGCGCAAACCGGCAACGGACATTCCGTGTCCACCGACAACATCGGCGGCGGCCGGCTGGCAGCCGATGTGCTGCTGGAATCAGGCAGCAAGGTACTGGGATACCTGGGCGGCATGCCGTCGGTGTCCACCAACCGCGACCGGCGCACCGGATTCCTGGAGCGCCTGGCCGAATTGGGCATGACCTCGGTGCCCCTGCTGGAAAAGGAATTCACCTATGCCTGGGGTTACGAGGCGACGCAGATGCTGTTGGCGCGCCACCCCGACATCGATGCGCTGTTCTGCGCCGACGATGAAATCGCCTCGGGGGCCATCGATGCGCTGCGCTTCGCCCTGGGCAAACGCGTTCCGGAAGACGTGCGGGTATTCGGCTTTGACGATCATCCGGTGGCGTCCAACGCCGCCTATCAGATGACCACGATACGCCAGCCCGTCGAGGACATGATCACCGCGGCCATTGAACTGTTGCTGCAGGACAGCGGCAAGAACGAACGCCGTCTGCTGCCCGGGCAACTGATTTATCGGAATTCCACGCCGGAAAAACGCTGACCCATCGCCTTCGTCCATTTTCTTGTTGAGACTGCCAAGAGGAATCCATGGCTATCGCACTTCCCCGCATCGATGTGGCACGTGAATTTCTGGATGAACTGCTGCGTGTAAGCGCGAGCGAGGGCGGCGGCGTCATCCGCATCGCCTACGGGCAGGGGGAGCAGGAAGCCCACGAAGCCCTTCGGGCCATCGGCAGCAAGTACGGGTTCCCGGTGGAGCAGGATTTCGCCGGCAACACCTATGTTCGCCTGAAAGGCCGCGACAGCGCGGCAAAGTGCGTCGTCATCGGGTCGCACCTGGACTCCGTGCCGCATGGGGGCAACTACGACGGCGCGTTGGGCGTCGCAATCGGGCTGGCTGCTATCGCCGGCATTGCGGCCAGCGGCCGAACCCTGGAGCGCGACGTGCTCGTCATGGGCGTGCGGGCCGAAGAAAGCTGCTATTTTCCCGCGCCGTACATCGGAAGCCGCATGGCGCTGGGCGACTTGCCGGCGCACACCTTCAACAGCCTCAAGCGCAGCGACACGGGGCGCAGCCTGGCCGACCACATGCAGGAGCTGGGTTTCGATCCGGCAGCCGTTCTGCGGGGCGAGCGGCATCTTTCCGCCGATACGGTCGCCTGCTATCTCGAGGCGCACATCGAACAAGGACCCGTCCTGGAAAACGAAGGAATTCCCCTGGGAATCGTCCAGGCGATCGCCGGCGGGCCGCGTTGGCGAGAAGGGCGCATTTACGGCACCTACGCCCATGCCGGTGGCGCCCCGAAAGGATACCGGCAGGATGCCGTCGCCGCGCTGGGGGAATTCATCCACGAGGTGAATCTGTTGTGGGACCGCTTTCACGAACAGGGCATCTATACCTTGTTCACGTTCGGCATCATCGGCACCGTTCCTGAAATGCATACCTACAGCCGCGTGCCCGGAGAGGCGCGGTTCTGCCTCGACACGCGCTGTATCGATACGGACGTTCGTGTCCGGATCGGCCAGGAAATCGACAAGATCGCGCAGGCAATTTCCGCGCGCCATGGCGTTACCTTCGAATGGGGGGCCGATTCCGGGCCCAATATCTCGCCCATGGCTCCGGACATGCAGGCCGGGCTCCATTCCGCGGCCGAGCGTCTTGGCGTGCCCTGTAAGGCAATGGCCAGCGGCGCGGGCCACGACGCGTCGGCCTTCGCGGATCTGGGCATCCCGTCGGCCATGCTGTTCGTCAGAAACCAGCACGGCAGTCACAACAAGGACGAAACCGTGCAGATGGAAGATGTGCAGCTTGGCGCCTCGGTGCTTGCCGAGTTCCTGTGCTCGACGTTCGGCCAAGATTCGCGCGGTTGAAGCATGCATTTGATTGTCCAGCGAAGTACGCCGCTATCCGACAGCGAGGCCGCGCGTATCGGCGCGCTGTTCCAGGCAGCGGACGGCTGCCGTATCCATGGCGGCGGCCTGCGTTACACCCTAGCGGCTGGCGGTGCGGCAAGCCGGGCGGCTATTCATGAGCTGGGACGGAAGCACGGATTGGATACCGCGGTTATTGCGCCTTTCCGGCGCCTGTCCGATTTCAAGCTGATGGTGTTCGATATGGATTCGACCTTGATCAATATCGAATGCATCGATGAGCTTGCGGATCTGGTCGGCAGGAAGCGTGAGGTCGCCCAGTTGACTGAGCAGGCGTTGCGGTCTGGCGCCATTGACTACGACACCAGCCTGCGTCTGCGCACTCGATTGCTGGCCGGATTGCCGGTCGACACGTTTGAAAGGCTGTATGCCGAGCGGGTGCGCATCACTGCCGGCGCAGGCACCCTGATTGCCGCCGCCAGGCAGGCCGGATTGAGAACCGCCATCGTCTCGGGGGGCTTCGACTATTTCACCGGGCGCGTCCGGGCCGAACTGGGCCTGGACGCTGACGTGTCGAATCATCTGGAAGTGGAGGACGGGCGCCTCACCGGGGAGCTGCTGGGCACGCTGATCAATGCAGACGTCAAGGCCAGGTACGTCGCGCAAATGTGCCGCGAGCTTGGCGTGCCCGCATCGGACGCGATCGTGGTGGGCGACGGCGCCAACGACCTGAAGATGATGGCCCTGGCCGGCCTGTCGGTCGGCTATCGCCCCAAGCCGGTGGTGCGCGCAACGGTCGATGCGGTCATCGACCGGCTCGGGCTGGACTCTTTGCTCAATGCGCTGGGCGGGTGCAACCCAGTATCATGAGGGTCATGCAGGACGAAGCCGCCAGGAAACCACATGAAAGCCCGGAATGACGCCCGGTAATCTCCGAGTCCATCGCTACCTTTCGAACGCCCGGGGCCGCGATTTCGCCGTGGGCGACATCCACGGCCATTTCAGCCGGCTCGACGCGGCGCTGGCTGCGGCCGGGTTCGCGCCCGACCGCGACAGATTGTTCTCCGTCGGGGATCTGGTGGATCGCGGGCCCGAATCTCGCGATGTCCTGGCGTGGCTGGACCGCCCCTGGTTTCACGCCATCTGCGGCAATCACGATCTGATGACCCTGCGGCGGGCGATGAACGACCCGCTTCCGGACGTCGATCATCGGGTTCATGGGGGCGCATGGCTGGATGCCTGCGATAGCGGCACCCAGGCGCGCATCGCGGCCTGCCTGAGCGCCTTGCCGCTGGCTATCGAGGTGGAAACGCCCCATGGCGTCGTCGGCCTGGTGCATGCCGACTTCCCCTATGACGATTGGCAGGCCATCCACGGCGCGGCCTTCAGCCCGGAAGACGAGGATGCCTGCCTGTGGTCCATCGACCGCTATCGGATGCAATACGCCCAGCCGGTCCGCAACGTGCGCGCCGTCGTCCATGGGCACATGACGCTGCGCAAGCCGGCGCAGCTTGGCAACGTCTATTACATCGATACCGGGGGATGGCAGGACGGCGGAAGATTTACCTTGCTGGACCTGCACACGCTCAGGCCTTCAAGAATTCCGATGGTCAACACACCTGACCCATGATCCAGGCAAGCAAGCTTCAAAAATCCGCAGCGCTGCTGGTCATTCCCGTACTGCTCACGATCTGGTTCGTATCGGATGGCGGCCTGCGCAATGGTCTGAATCGCCTGGTCTACGAAATGACCATGGGCCTCTTCTTCACCAGCTACGGCTTGCTGTGGGGGCTGGTCGAGATAATCAACCGCCTGCGCAAACGGTCCTGCCCCTTCAATCTGCGGCTCATGGGCTGGAGCTTTTCGCTGCTGCTGGCCTGGGTGGTTCTGGCCAGCCTGTACGAGCGCTTCCATTATGAGCTGTTCTGATTTTGATGGCACAGGCATGTCCGGCTTGCGGGAAATGCCCGGCCGCCCCAGGCCTCAATTCAGCCCCGGATCGGGGAAGGGGAGTTTGTCCTGGGAAACGCTGGGCAGGGCCTTCCATTGCCGCTCCTGCTTGTAGAAGTCGATCTGGTTCTCGTTGACTGCTGCGCCCAAATCATAGTCCGAGAGCATTTCGGCGACCGCAGCGGTGGCCTCGGCGGCGCTGGGGCGGACGACAGTTTGCGTCCAGTAAACTGTTTTCGTTCGAGCATGCGGTTCTCTCAAGGAAGAAATTCGATGTCTCTCAACTTCGAAGCTTTTGCCCGGTTGCGTCCTTTGATGCCAGTTCAAGCCTTGATCGAGGCGGCCGGTGCCGCCTGGAAGGCTCCGGCACCTGAGGATGAAGGGTATGTGAACTATAAGGGCACGGATGGGATGCCGGTGTGCAGCGCGTATCTGGATGTCGAGAATCGGCTGCACAAGATCTGCTTTTACCGGAGTTTTCCTGGAGAGTTGGTTCTGGAGGAGGTCTACATCGGAATGCCTGTGCAGGCCGCGCTTGCAGCCAGGCCCGGCATGCGCCCCATTGATGGCAGCGAAGGGGAGGAGTGGGCGCAACGCAATGTTGCCGTCTATCGGGAAACGAACGCGGTCGGTGACGTCATGGAGCTGCGCGTGCGGGACGGCCGTTTACTGGCCATCGAACTCTCACGCCCCCGGATTGACGGCGCCCGAGCGTCCGTACAAGTACGCCGATCCACGCCTGACTCGGGCTTACAACATTGTTCCCGGCGCACTGGCGCCATTGCCGGCCACTACGCGCGAAGCCTCCTGGCACAACGGATGGTGCCTCGGCCAGCCGCCGGGCATCACCACGGCGCAATGGCCGTTGAGCAACACCTATGGTCACCCATTGCGGCATGCGTTCACCTTGCGCATTCCGGAAGACTACCGAGTACACGGTACGGCGTATGTCGCCCTCAGCTTGTTCGTGGATGAGCAGTTCCTCGATCTGAAGAGCTTGGTCCGAGCTCCGGGGCTCACGTCGTCATCGGGACGCAACGGGATGCCGGATGGAGATGGCCGGGTTGAGCAGCCGCAACTACACCCATGTAGCTACAGGATGCTGGATGTCCTGGGGTGTGAATACGTCGCCTTGTGGCTGACCGAGGCGGAATTCGCGGGCCCATTGGCCTCGCCACCGAGCATGGCTGAGCATCCCCAACTGCAAGGGACTCCGGAACCCGGTTGGCGCCTGGGACGCTCGGCTCCCGACTGGCTCTTGCGATCACAACCAGACATGGCGAGTTATATGGACGGACTGGCCCGTCCGATCGCCATTGAGGAACGCGAGGATCCCAACGCTGGCAAGCCAGCACGAGAATGGGACGATGAGAATCAGTTCAGTGGCTATGTGCCGGCGTTCAGCGACGAAGGTCAGGCGCTGGGATTGGATCGATTTCACGCGACGCCCCATCACCTGGGCGGCACGATGATTCCGGTGCAAGGCTATCCGCCATTCAGTCCGTACTATTTCGAATTCGGGGAAGAATTCGCCTGCTTCAACTTCGGCGGCGGCGTGGGGCAGGTGGACCTGGAGCAGATGAAGATCGATTGGGCCTGCGGTTGAGTTGCAGCAAAAGTCCCCAGGTCTCCTTCCATTCTCCGCAGAAACAAAAAAGCCTTGGAACACATTCGTGGTCCAAGGCTTTTCCGTCTGGAATTTGGTGGAGCGGAGGAGGATCGAACTCCCGACCTTCGCATTGCGAACGCGACGCTCTCCCAGCTGAGCTACCGCCCCAAAAGCAAGACCGCAACTATACATAAAGCCGCGGCTGGACGCAAGCGATGTTGGCGTCAGACGAATTCCAGGGCGGCTACCACCGGCGCGTGGTCCGACGGCTGTTCGTTGCGGCGCGGTTCCTTGTCGACGACGCAGGCGACGCAGCGCTTGACCAGCGGGGCCGACAGCAAGACGTGGTCGATGCGCAGGCCGGCGTTGCGGCGGAACGCGAATTGGCGGTAGTCCCACCAGCTGAAGGTCTTCTCGGGCTGCTCGAACAGGCGGAACGAATCGGTCAGGCCCAGGTCGAGCAGGGCGCGGAAGGCCCCGCGTTCGGGTTCGGACACGAGGACCTGGCCTTCCCATTTTTCGGGGTTGTGCACGTCTTCGTCGGCGGGGGCCACGTTGTAGTCGCCCAGCACCGCCAGCCGCGGGTACTGCTTGATCTCTTCTTCCAGCCATTTGCGCATGGCTTCGAACCATTCCAGCTTGTACGCATACTTATCCGAACCGACCGACTGGCCGTTGGGGCAGTAGGCGCAAACCACCCGCACGTCGCCTTCCGGGCTGGGAAAGGTCAGCGCCAGGACGCGCTGTTGCGGGTCTTCGTAGCCGGGGATGTTGCGTTCCATGGAGGTGCCGGGCATCCGCGAAACGATGGCGACGCCGTTGTACGTTTTCTGGCCGGCCCAGACGGCGTGGTAGCCGGCCTCGGTGAAGGCGGCTTCGGGGAACTTGTCGTCCGTGAGCTTGAGTTCCTGGATGCACAGCACGTCAACGGGATTGGCGGCGAGCCAGTCCAGCACTTGCGGCAGGCGCACGTTCAGGGAGTTCACGTTCCAGGTGGCTAATTTCATGTTTCGCGTAGACCGTTATTGATGCGGCACTCAGGCCATCTGCGGGAATCGCGGTTCACGGGCAGACTGCGCCCCGCGTTCCGCTCGGGGCCAGGCCGCCAAGCCTGGCCAGTCGAATAGAGGATGATACCCCGGCCTCATGAGGCGGGCGTCCGGTCCTTGATATGTGAGCAGGTATGTCGCGATGTTCACCCGTTTCCATTCGCGGGTGAATTTGTAATCAATATACAAAATGTTCGATTTTCTGTGCATTCCTAATACTTAAGGATTCAATGAATGGATACGCTCCTAACGGTTCCCTGAACGGAGAGCGGCATGAAAGGCCTTGATTTGGAAACGGTTTCACCCGGTGTCCCGATAGTTGGCTGGCTGCTGGACGGGCCGCAGCCGGAATTCACCGATGTGATCAGCGTTGCCCGCCGTTGGATGGCCGACGGCCAGCGCGTCACCGAAGTGATACGCGCGGAAGACTACCGGGGGAGGCCGCTGGCGAGCCCTGAGCGGACTGTGATGCGCGCCTGCCGCCTGGCGGGCCGAGGCTGAAATATCGAGGGGAACCGAGCATGAGAACAGGAGTGATCAGGCTGAACGGGTACCGCCTCGAATACGAGCTGCGGCCGCTGGCGGCCCGCAAGGGCTATGAGGCCTGGGTGCGGACCGCGCCCCATCATGAGTGGACCCGCATCGGGGTGGGCGATTCGGCTTTCGTCAGCGAAGATGCCGCGCTCAAGGGCATCCGGTACGCCGCCGGCGAGATCAGCGCCCGCCGGCTGCAGGCCTAGCGGCGGGATTCCCATATTTAGTAAGAGGGGCCGCCGCCGGGGGGCGGCCTCTCAGCCCCTTAGCCCTTTACCAGTCCGCCGTCCACGATCAGGTTCTGGCCCGTCACGGCCCGCGACCAGGGGCTGGCGAAGAACAGCACGGCATCCGCGAACTGCGCGGGCGTGGTGACCTCGCGCAACGGGGTGCCCGCCGCGATCATGTCGAACACCGCGTCGGGCGTGGCCGCGGAGGCGTCGGTGGTGCGCAGCAGGCCGCCCGAAACCATATTGACCGTTATGCCGTCCGCGCCCAGTTCATGCGACAGGGTGCGGGTGAAGGCCAGCAGCGCCGCCTTGGCGGCGGTGTAGTCATGGTAGGGCACGACCGGGTTCTGGACCAGGTTGGTGCCTACGTTGACGATGCGCCCGCCGCCGGCGGCGCGCATGCCCGGCAGGACGGCCTGCGTCGTGTTCAGCGCGGCGCGCACGCTGCCTTCGATCTGCGCGTTCATCTGGGCCCAGTCCAGCGTGTCGGCATGGGGGCGCGCATCGCCATTGAACTGGAAAGCGGGCAGGGCGTTGTTGACGACCGTGCCGACGGGTTGGCCGAAATGCTCGCTGGCCTGCGCGACCATGGCGGCGACGGCGGCCGCGTCGCGCACGTCGGCTTGCAGCGCCAGCGCGCGGCCGGGCGCGGTGGCGGCCAGGGCCTGCGCGCGGTCGGCGCTGTTTAGGTAGTTGATGACGACCTTGGCGCCTTCACGCAGGAAGGCTTGCGCGATAGCGGCGCCCAGGCCGCGGCTGGCGCCGGTGACGATGACGAGTTGCTGGTCCAGGTTCGGTGACGGGCGTTGCGATGACATGGGTAGTGGGTTTCCTGCTTAATGTTCCGGGCCGCTGTTCAACATGCGGCTGCGGGCTTTTTCAATATGGGCGCGCATGACGTTGCGCGCGCCTTCGGCATCCTGTTCCTGGATCAGCCGGTAGATATGGCGGTGTTCGTCGATGGCGGCGCGGGTGCGTTTCCAGGGCTCGCTGTGGACCAGGTGGCGCATGACGTTCACCGCGTGGCTGACGTCGTACTCCAGCGATTTCAGCACCTGCACGAAACGCTGGTTGCCGGTGGCCGCCGCAACGGCGCGGTGGAAGCCGTAATCGTGATGGTGGGCGATGGCGCCGGAGGCGTCGGCTTCTTCGTAGCCGGTCAGCATGCGGTCCATTTCGCGCAGGTCGTCGTCGGTGCGGCGCAAGGCGGCCAGGTAGGCGCATTCGGGCTCGATCACCATGCGCAGCTCCAGGCCTTCCAGGATGTGGCCGACCCGGCGCGCCGGATCCACCGCGGGCATGCCGCCCATCAGGTCGGGCTTGGCGCGCACATAGGAGCCCGAGCCGCGGATGGAATCCACCAACTGGTCTTCACGCAGCCGGTCCAGCGCCTGCCGAACCACCGGGCGCGACACCTCGAACAGCGCCGCTAGTTCCAGTTCGGTGGGCAGCTTGCTGCCGGGCGCGATCTTGCCCGTGGCGATCGCGTAGAACAGGCTTTCGTACACGCGTTCGGCAAAGCGCTCGGCGCGCACGTAGCCGAGGCCCGACGCCACTTCCGCCAGCACGTCCAGTTCCGGACGGGGCCGGTTCGCGGCTTCCAGCAGCGATGCCAGCTGCGGGTCACGCACATTGCTCATCGGCGCGCTCCTGATTCATATAAGACCCGGTTTGTCAGTTGCCATGACAAGTCCGGGGGGCCGTTAAATCGCTGAATTATTAGGGATAACCCGATACGACAGGAAAATATCCTGACTCTTGGGACAAAAGCTGTCAATTCAATTGACAAGTTGTTGGCGGCTCCCGTAACTTGGTCCGATCGCGCAACACCGTTTACGTCCTTCCCGCAACCGGCCGTCCGGCCGCTACTTTACTCCGCACATCGTGACTCAGAAGAACTTTATCGCCAACCAATGGGTGGCCGCGGCCACCGGTGAAACCATTCCTGTCCTGAACCCGTCCGATGGCAAGCCGTTCGAGGCGATCGCGCGTTCGGGCCAGGCCGACATCGACCATGCCGTGACGGCGGCCCGCGAGGCCTACGAAGGCGAGTGGGGCCAGATGGCGCCCGCCGCGCGCAGCCGCCTGCTCATGCGGATCGCCTTCGCGCTGCTGGACCGCCAGGAAGAGCTGGCGCAGCTGGAGTCGGCCGACACTGGCAAGCCCATCAAGCAGGCGCGCGCCGACGCCGCCGCCGTAGCCCGCTACTTCGAGTTCTACGCCGGCGCGGTCGACAAGCTGCACGGCGAGACCATTCCCTACAACCCGGGCTTTACGGTCCTGACGGTGCGCGAGCCGCATGGCGTCACCGGTCATATCGTGCCCTGGAACTACCCCTTGCAGATCTTCGGCCGCAGCGTGGGCGCGGCGCTGGCCGCCGGCAACGCCTGCGTGGTCAAGCCCGCCGAAGACGCCTGCCTGTCGCTCCTGAAGCTGGCGGAGATTGCCGCCGAAGCGGGCCTGCCCGCCGGCGCCCTGAACATCTGCACCGGCTACGGCCACGAAGCGGGCGCGGCGCTTTCGGCGCATCCCGGCATCGACCACATTTCGTTCACGGGTTCGCCGCAGACGGGCAAGATGGTGGCGCACGCCGCCGCCGAAAACCATGTGCCGGTCACCCTGGAACTGGGCGGCAAGTCGCCCCAGATCGTGTTCGACGACGCCGACCTGGACGCCGCCTTGCCGGTGTTGCTGGCCGCCATCATCCAGAACGCGGGCCAGACCTGCTCGGCCGGCAGCCGCGTGCTGATCCAGCGCGGCGTGTATGAAACCGTGCTCAAGCGCCTGTCGGACGCGTTCTCCGCCACGGTCACCGGGCCGGCGGCGGCGGATCTCGACGTCGGTCCGCTGATCAACGCCCGCCAGCAGGACCGCGTGCGCGGCTTCCTGGCCGAAGCGGAAAGCGCCGGCATGAAGGTCGCCGCCCGCGGCAAGCTCAAGGAAGGTACGCCCGAGGCCGGCTTCTACCAGCCGCCGGTGCTGTTCCGCGACGTGCCGTCCGACAGCCGCCTGGCGCAGGAAGAAGTCTTCGGCCCGGTGCTGGCCGCCATGGTGTTCGATACCGAGGAAGAAGCGCTGGAAATCGCCAACGGCACGCTGTATGGCTTGGTGGCCGGCGTTTGGACCCGCGACGGCGGCCGCCAGCTGCGCCTGGCCCGCAAGCTGCGCGCCGGCCAGGTCTTCATCAACAACTACGGCGCGGGCGGCGGCGTGGAACTGCCGTTCGGCGGTTCGCGCCAGTCGGGCTACGGCCGCGAGAAGGGCTTCGAGGCGCTCTATGGCTTCACCACGCTGAAGACCATCGCCATCAAGCACTGAGCCCTCCGGCTCGGGAAGGACGCCGCGGCGGACCCTGGCAAAATATCGGTTAACGTTGATGTTTTGCTTGCAGGGGCCGCCGCGCCCGCTTCCAGGATTCGTATGTTCACAGGTATTGTCCAAGGCACCGCGAAGATCGCGAAGATCTCCGATCGCGAGGGCCTGCGCACGTTCACGCTGGATTTTCCGCCGGGATTCTGCGCGGATCTGGCGGTGGGCGCCAGCGTGTCGACCGACGGCGTCTGCCTCACCGTCACCGAACTGCTAGGCGAGAACCAGGCCACCTTCGACGTCATGCTGCAGAGCCTGGCGATCACCACGCTGGGCGGCTACCAGGAAGGCGACCGCGCCAACGTCGAGCGCGCCGCGAAGGATGGCGCCGAGATCGGCGGCCATCCGCTGTCCGGCCACGTGGACTTCACCGCCGAAGTCCTGATGGTGAAGTCTTCGGACACCAATCGCTTGATGCGCTTCAGCATCCCCCAGGATTTCCGTAAATATGTCTTCGCCAAAGGCTACATCGCCATCAACGGCGCCAGCCTGACCGTGTCGGAAGTCAACCGCGCGGAAGGCTGGTTCGAGGTCTGGCTGATTCCCGAAACCCGCCGCATGACGGTCTTCGAAGACAAGCAGGCGGGCGATGCCGTCAACATCGAGATCGAGCGCAGCACGCAGGTGGTGGTCGACACGGTGCGTGAAACCGTCCAGGAAAGCCTGGGCAAGCTGCAACCGCTGCTCGAGGCCATCCTGAAGGAAAAAGGGCTGACGCTGGAGGATTTCGTCAGCCCGCAAGGCAAGCTGAAGTAGCCGGCGGGCCCCGCGGGCACGGGGCGGCGCGCGCCGCCTCAGCCGACGAGCGCCGACGAGGTCAGGTCGGTCAGCACGCCGTTTTCCAGGGCTGCCACCGTCAGGCGGTCCACCGAACCACGAATGTCGATATTGCCCCGGTTCAGTTCGTCGCACAGGGATTTCATCAGTGCGCGGTTGCTGGATGAGCCGATGGTGATGTGCGGCACGTAGGGAATGTCCAGACGCAAGGTGGGAGCCAGCAACTGGCGGTAGGCGGCGTCATGCAGGCGCGACAGCCCGCTGTAGCCTTCGTCGGGAACCAGGTAGGCGTAGGCCTGCGCCGCGTCGGCGCCCAGCATGGCGTACCTGCACGCGAAGGAAATAGGCCCCAGCGAACGGGCGACCTCTTCGACGTGCTTGAGGTACGCCTGTTCGTCGATCCCGGCGCAGCCAAACGCTATCGTGAAATGCGCTTTCGTCAGCGGGTGCTGGCCGTCGTGCTGACGCCGGAAGTCCTCGATGAACCCGGCGTCCGGCGCGGAGAGGCAGGGATAGGCGAGCGTGAAGATTTTCTTCATGCCGCCAGTCTGCCATTTCGATGCGCGAAAGCCAAACCGGCGGGGCGCCGGCCTTCAGTACGAGAACGCCCGGCCCAGCGGCTTGATCCGCATGCCCGGCTGCAGGCGGGTCCAGGGCAGGTCGGCCGGATCGGCCTGCATGGGGCCAGGTGCCTTCGCCACCAGCACTTCGTGCGCGATGGGCTGGAAGTCCGCGCGGAAGTGCACGGAACTCTTTACGACCAGGATGCCCATTTCCTCGGGCTGCACGCCGCCGACGCGGAACAGGTTGCGGTCCAGCATCTGCGATTTGGTGGCGCTGACCACGACCCGCACGCCGCCGATCCGCAGGCCCGCCACGGCGCCCAGGTCCACGTCCATGCCGTTCATCATCGGCCCGTCGAAGCGCAGCTTGCCGGGCGATAGCGTTTCCACCGTGAACTCGCCTTCGAACGCGGCGTCGCCGGCCACGCCGGACTGGCCGCCCAGCTTCAGCCGGACCTGCTTGCCGAGCCCCGCTTCGGTGGCCTGGCGCACGGCTTCGGGGTCATAAAAGAGTCCCAGCGCGGCGTTCTGCGCGTCGGCCTCGACCAGCGCGCGTAGCATGCCGGTGGTGTTGGCGTCGCCGCCCGCGCCCGGATTGTCCTGCGTGTCGGCGATCACCACCGGACGCGCCGCGCCCGCCGCCAGCGCCTGCGCGCGGCGCACGGCCTCGGCAGGCTCGAGGAAATCGGGCGACCATTGCGGTTCCAATTCCAGCACGCGCTGATAGAGCGTTTCCGTTACGCGTTCGACCGCCCCGGCGTCGGTGCCGTAGGCCCACACTACCGGCCCGCATTCCGGGAAGTCCGCCGCGGGAAAGCCCGGTGCGAACGAAATCGATGCCACGCCCGGCGTCTGCTCCAGTTGCGCCAGCAGGTCGTAGACGCCTCGCGACGGCTCCAGCATCGTGCACATGCCGTTGATCGGGATCAGGAAGGGCAGGCGGCGCTCGCTGCGGCGCCAGCCGTCGCCGGCGGCGATGCGGGCCTGCAGCAGCCGCGCCGCGTGTTTTCCGGTATCCGCCATGTCCACGTGCGGATAGGTGCGGAACGCGGCCAAGCCGTCGGCGGCCTGCAGCATTTGCGCGGTGACGTTGGCGTGCAGGTCCAGGCTGGCGATCACCGGCACGTCCGGCCCGACGATCTCGCGCATGCGCGCCAGCAGCTCGCCTTCGCCGTCGTCCAGGTGCTGGGCGACCATCGCGCCGTGCAGATCCAGGTAGACGGCGTCATAGGGGCCGGCGCGGGCGGCATCCAGGATCTCTCCGGCGATCCGTTCGTAGGCGTCGCGGGTGACGTGGGCCGACGGGCTGGCGCCCGCCCAGATCACGGTGCGCACCGTGTGGCCCTGAGCCAGCGCGGCGTTGATGAAGCCGCCGGCGGGAATGTTGACCTCGCGCAGCGCCAGCATGTCTTCGCCGCGCACCATGGCCGGGAAGCCTTCGCCGCGGACGAAGTTCTCGTACCCGGCCAGGGACGGCGCGAAAGTGTTGGTTTCGTGCTGGAAGCCAGCAACCAGAATGTGCATGATGGGTTTCCTGTGGGTTGGACGTCAGGCGCGGGCGGGCGCGGGCCGGGGCGGGCGGTTCACGAGCAGGAGCAGGGCCCCGGCCACCAGCAAGGCGGAGATCACGTACAGGCCGCCAGCCAGCGAGCCCGTGGCTGCCTTGGACCAGCCGATGATCGATGGGCTGAGGAATCCGCCCAGCAAGCCGATGCTGTTGATGAGGGCGATGCCGCCGGCCGCCGCCTCTCCTTTCAGGTATTGTGAAGGGATTGCCCAGAATACCGTGTATGCGGCCCACATGAACCCCGTGGCCAGCGTGATCGCGGCCAGGGAAAGCGCGAATTGCGTCGGGGCGGCGGTAGCCACGCAGAGGGACAGGCCGGCCATCAGGGCGGGCACCAGCGTATGCCAGCGCCGCTCCTGCATGCGGTCCGAACTGCGCGCGAACCACAGCATGAAAAGCGCCGCCGCCACATACGGAATCGCCGAATACAGGCCGATTTCCATCGTGTCCTGCACGCCCGCCAGCTTGAGCAGGGTGGGCAGCCAGAAGCTGACGGCGTAGATGCCGCAGATCAGGCAGAAGTACGTCAGCGCCATGCCGTAGATGGCAGGGTCGCGCAGCACCTGCGCGAATGCGTGCTTCTGCTGCGCGCCGCGCGTTTCCAGGTCGGCCGCCAGCAGCGCCTTTTCTCCGGCGCTGAGCCAGCGGGCCTCGGCCGGCTTGTCGTCGAGGTAGCGGAAAGCCAGCACGCCCAGCAGCACACAGGGCAGGCCTTCCAGCAGGAACATCCATTGCCAGCCGTCCAGGCCGTGCGCGCCCGAGAAGGCGGTCATGATCCAGGCGGACAGCGGGCCGCCCACGATGCCGCCGATGGGACCGGCCAGCATCACGACCGCCATGACGCCGGCCATGCGGGACTGCGAGTACCAGTAGGTCAGGTAGAAGATCATGCCGGGCGCAAAGCCTGCCTCGAACACGCCCAGCATGAAACGCAGCGCGTAGAAGCTCCATTCGCCCTGCACGAACAGCATCGAGGCGGAGGTCAGGCCCCACAGCACCATGATGCGGCTGATCGTGCGGCGCGCGCCGATGCGCGTCAGCAAGAGATTGCTGGGCACTTCGAACAGGACGTAGCCCAGGAAGAAAATGCCCGCGCCCAGGCCGTAGACGGCGTCGGAGATGCCGATGTCCTGCTGCATCTGCAGCTTGGCGAAGCCGATGTTGATGCGGTCCAGGTAGGCAAAAACGTAGCAGAGCAGCAAGAAGGGCAGCAGGCGCCAGGTGATCTTGCGGTATAGGGGAGCCAGGCGCGGGTCGGTGCCCGGCGTGGTCGGATGTGGCATTGCATGTCTCCTGCACGGGTCTGCGCCCGCGGTGGCTGGTGATGGCGCCGGGCGCGTCGAGGGGCCCGGCGCCGCCATTATTGGGAGATGGGGCGTTCCAAACAATGACCTGGGTGATAAATTATCGTTGCCCTGCAGGCAACGCAGGGCGGATCATCACGCATTGCACGGCCGCGCGCCTCAGGAGTACGGGGATATGCAAGAAATCAGCCAGGCTCGCCTGAAATACTTCCACGAGGTCGTGGCTTGCGGATCGATACGGGGGGCGGCGGACAAGCTCGACACGGCCGCCTCCGTCATCAGCCGGCAGATCCAGCTGCTGGAGAAGGAACTGGGCGTGCAGTTGTTCGAGCGGCGCTCGCGCGGGCTGGCGCCCACCGAGGCGGCCGACATGCTGCTGGAGTACTACCGGGGCTGTCGCGCGCAGCAGGAGCACCTGAACGCGCGCCTGCAGGAATGGCGCGGCATGCAGCGCGGCAGCGTCCACCTGATGATCAGCGAAGGCTTCATCGACAGCCTGATGGAGCACGTGGTCGGGCCGTTCTGCATCGAATACCCGCAGATCAACATCAGCGTCAACGTGGGATCGGTGAACGAGGTGGTCGAAGCCGTGGCGACCGACGCCGCGCACATCGGCCTGGCCTACAACCCGCCCGTGGATCCGCGGCTGCGCTGCCGCGCCAGCCGCAAGCACCCGGTCTGCCTGCTGGCCGGTCCCGGGCATGCTCTGGCCGCGCGGCGCGGGCCGCTCACCATCACGGACATCCTGCCGTTTCCGTTCGCGCTGATGTCATCGCCCTACGGGCTGCGCCAGGCCGTCGATCTGCTGGAATTCACCGAACGGGTCCATCTGACGCCCAGCCTCACCACCAATTCGCTGCGCGTGCTCAAGCAGTACGCGATGACGGGGGCGGGCGTGACGCTGATGCCCAATCTGGGGGTGCATCATGAGCTGGCGAGCGGTGAACTGGTTGCGATTCCTATCGAACACCCGATCCTGAGCGCGCCGGAGTGCCAGGCGCTGCTGCGCCTGGGCAGGCCGCTGTCGTCCGCCGCAAATGAGGTCATGCGGCGCATCGCGCTGCGCCTGCCGGCGTTCGCGGAAGGCTGAGGAGGGCGCGGAAATCAGAATTCTCCGAAAATGGCGGGACGGGCAAGGAATAGAATGGAGCGACTTCCGGAGGTATCCATGTCGGTCATATCCGATATCAAAATTCGCCCGCTGGAACGCGGCGACCTGCACTTCGTGCACAAGATCAACAATAACGACGTGATCATGCGTTACTGGTTCGAAGAGCCCTACGAGGCCTACGACGAACTGGTCGCCCTGTACGACCGCCACCTGCACGACCAGAACGAACGGCGCTTCATCATCGAGCACGACACCGGCCAGCCGGCCGGCCTGGTCGAACTGGTGGAGATCGACTACATCCACCGCCGCGCGGAATTCCAGATCATCATCGCTCCCAGCTATCAGGGCCGGGGCTACGCCAAGGCCGCTACCCGCATCGCGGTCGGCTATGCCTTCCGCGTGCTGAACCTGCACAAGGTGTATCTGGTGGTCGACAAGGAAAACAGCGCAGCCGTCCATATCTACGAACGCTGCGGCTTCCGCATCGAGGGCCTGCTGAAGGAAGAGTTCTTCTCCAACGGCGCCTACCGCGACGCCTATCGCATGGCGTTGCTGCAAAAGGACCATCTGCGCGATGTCGGCCCGGGCGCGCCGGATGCGCCCGTGCTGCGCGACTGGCCGCAGGAAGAGCAGGCGGGCTGAGCGGCCGCGCCTGCCCGGCGGTTTACCTCGTTTCGGCGGGAGCCGCCTTCAGCAGCCGCAAGCCGTTGGCCACCACCAGCAGGCTGGCGCCCACGTCGGCGAATACCGCCATCCACAGCGTGGCGTTGCCGGTCATGGCCAGCGCCAGGAACACCACTTTGATACCCAGCGCCAGCGTGATGTTCTGCACCAGCACGCTGTGCGTGGCGCGGGACAGGCGCAGGAACACGCCGATCTTGCGCAGATCGTCGTCCATCAGCGCCACGTCGGCGGTTTCGATGGCGGTGCCGGTGCCTGCCGCGCCCATGGCGAAGCCGATGTCGGCGCGGGCCAGCGCGGGGGCGTCGTTGATGCCGTCGCCCACCATGCCGACGCGGCCTTCGGGCGCCAGCTTGCTTTCGATGGCGGCCAGCTTGTCTTCGGGCAGTTGATCGCCGCGCGCCTCGTCGATGCCGACCTGGCGCGCGATCGCCTGCGCCGTGGGCGTGTTGTCTCCGGTCAGCATCAGCGTGCGCACGCCCAGGGCGTGCAGGTCGGCGATGGCGGAGGCGCTGGTCGGCTTGACGGTGTCGGCCACGGCGGCCAGCGCCAGCACCCGGCTGCCGTCGGTCAGCGCGATGACGCTCTTGCCCTGGCGCTCCAGTTCGCCCATGCGGGCTTCCAGCGCGTCGCTGGCGACGCCCGCTTCGCGCATCAGGCGCAGGTTGCCCAATTGGAAGGTGACGCCGTCGATGGCGCCGGATACGCCGCGTCCGGGCAGGGCGGCGAAATCGGCCACGTCCAGCAAGGCCTTGCCGGCGTCGCGCGCCGCGTTGGCCACGGCCAGCGAGACCGGGTGGTCAGAACGCGCGGCCAGGCTGGCGGCGACCAGCGCGGCGGGCTGGCGGCTCAGATCGGACGCTTCCCAATCCTGCATGTCGGTCTGCACCGGCTGGCCGTGGGTGAGCGTGCCGGTCTTGTCCAGCGCCAGCCATTTCAGGTTGCGGCCTTCTTCCAGATAGACGCCGCCCTTGACCAGGATGCCGCGGCGCGAGGCGGCGGTAAGCCCGCTCACGATGCTGACCGGCGTGGATATCACCAGTGCGCAGGGGCAGGCGATGATGAGCAGCGCCAGCGCGCGGTAGATCGCGTCGTACCAGGGCTGCCCCCACAGCAGCGGAGGCGCCAGGGCCACCAGCGCCGCGATGCCCACCACCACCGGGGTGTAGATGCGCGAAAAACGGTCGATGAAGCGCTGGGTCGGGGCGCGGGCACCCTGGGCCTGCTCGACCGCGTGGATGATGCGCGCCAGCGTGGTGTTGCCGGCGGCCGCGGTAACGCGATATTCGAATGAACCGGAGGCGTTCACGGTGGCAGCGTAGACGGGATCGTCCTGCGTCTTTTCCACGGGCAGGCTTTCACCCGTAATGGGCGATTGGTCCACGGCTGAACTGCCGCTGACGATGACGCCGTCGGCCGCGATGCGTTCGCCCGGCCGCACCCGCACCACGTCGCCCACGCGCAGGCTGGCGGCCGGCACTTCCGCCCAGCCGCCGTCCGCCTGGCGCACCGTGGCGGTTTCCGGCGCCAGGTCGAGCAGGCCGCGGATGGCGTGGCGCGCACGGTCCAGCGAGCGGGCTTCGATCAGCTCGGCCACATTGAAAAGGAACATCACCATGGCCGCCTCGGGCCACTGGCCGATCAGCACCGCGCCCGTCACGGCGATGCTCATCAGCGCGTTGATGTTGAGGTTGCCGTTGCGCACGGCGATCCAGCCCTTGCGGTAGGTGGTGACGCCGCAGGCGAGGATGGCGGCCACGGCCAGGGCCGCGGTGACGCCCAGCGGCCAGCCCGCGAAATGCGACAGTTCGGACAGCGCCGCCAGCACGCCCGCGCTGCCGATCAGCCACCAGTTCACGGGTTTGGCGGCGGGAGCGGGCGTGCGCGCCGCGCCTTCGCCCAGGGGTTCGGGCGTCATGTCCAGCGACCGGATCGCGGCCATGATGCGGTCCAGCGCGCCCTCGGCGTGCACCACCGTCAGGACGCGCTGCATCAGGTTGAAGTCCAGCGCGTGCACGCCGTCCATGTTGTCCAGTTTCTTGCGGATCAGCGTTTCCTCGGTGGGGCAGTCCATCTGGCCGATGCGCAGGCGCGCCAGCGACTGGCCGGGGCCGGCGCTGAGCGCGGCCGCGCCGGTGTCCGATACCGTGAAGGGCTGGGCGGCGTGGTCGTGGCCGCAGCATGAGGCCTCGGCGTGGCGTTCGGCCGGGCGGCCGTGCTCGTGGCCATGGCCGGAGTGATCGTGCGCCGCGTGGTCGTGACCCTCGCGGGCGCGCGATTCGCCATCCTGTACGCAGCAGGCGCCGCCGTGTCCGGCGGTTGCATGTTCGTGTTGTTTGACCGGAGGTAAAGACATCGTCCTCTGCCTTGAAATATGCTGGTGACGCTATTGCACACCTTGGAGTTACTATAGGGTCAACCCCCAATATCATTCGGATGCGATCCGGGAGGCAACGATGCGTATCGGCGAATTGGCCACGGCGACCGGCACCACGGTCGAGACCGTCAGGTATTACGAGAAGGAAGGGCTGCTGCCCGCCCCGGAACGGGGCCTGAACAACTACCGCAGTTACGGGCAACCCCATCTTGAACGGCTGCGGCTGATCCGCAACTGTCGGGCGCTGGACATGACGCAGGACGAAATCCGCGCCATCCTGTCCCTGGCGGACAACCACCAGAGCGGATGTGGCCCCATTAACGAACTGTTCGACGAGCACATTTCCCACGTGGACGAGCGCATCGCCGAACTCACGCAGCTGAAGTCCCAGCTGACCGATCTGCGCCAGCGCTGCCTGTCGGCCCAGCCCGATGCGGAAAATTGCGGCATCCTGCACGGCCTGAACGAGATGCAGGTTGAAGAGCGCCACGAACGGCATACGCATTTGGGCTGAGGCGGGGCGGATGCCCTTGCTGCGCGCCGGGGGATCGGGCCCCCGGCCGCGCTCATCGCTTAATATGAGAATATGTTTCTTTCCTATTTGCCCAGGAATCCATGACCGTTACCCAGACCGCCACGCCGCTGCATGCGTTGATTTCCCGCCGTTCCTTCAAGTTCCTCCGCGCTCCGGCTCCCAAGCCCGAAGAGCTTGAACAGATTCTGCAGGCCGCCATGTCTGCGCCGGATCATGGCGCCTTGCGCCCGTGGCGTTTCGTGGTGATACGCGGCGAGGCCATTGGCAAGCTGGCCGATCTGGCGCTGGACGCCGTCAAGCGCAGTGGCGACCCCCGCATGACGCCGGAAAAGGAAAAGTCCGTGCGCGAATGGATGGCGAGCGTGCCGCTGTTCGTCGCGGTGGCGCAGAAGATCGCGCACGACAACACCAAGATCCCCGAGCAGGAGCAGCTGCTGGCCACCGGCGCCGCTACCATGAACCTGCTGAACGCCGTGCACATGCTGGGCTACGCCGCGTTCTGGAGCACCGGCATCGGCACCTATGTGGAAGATGTGCAGAACGCGCTCGGTCTGGACGCCCTAGACTACCGCTTCCTGGGTTTCCTGGCCATTGGCACGCCGGCTTGCGGGGTGCCGCCGGCCAATCGTCCGGATTTCCGCGAATTCGTCACGGAATGGGAAGGCCCGGCCTGAGCGGCCTTGCCTTCCTCGTTCGACGCGAACCGGCCACTGGGCCGGTTTTTTATCGCCCTTGGATCGCGTCAGGCGTCGGCTTCGGGCGCTTGGCCCAGTTCGGGGGCGTTGGCCACCAGCATGCGGCTGAGCAGCCGCGCCAGCGTGTCGCGCTCCTGCGGCGTGAACATGGCGAGCAGGTCCTGTTCGGCCTGCGCATGCGCGGGCATGGCTTTGTCGGCCAAGTGCTTGCCCTTGGTGGTCAGCGTGACCTGCACGCCGCGGCGGTCGGCTTTGTCCACCTCGCGGCGCACCAGGCCCTGGCTTTCCAGTCGCTTGAGAATGTTGGACAGGCCGCCTGAACTGCACAATAGCCGCGCCTGCAATTGCGAGGGCGCCAGGCAATAAGGCGCGCCGTCCACCCGCAAGGTGGTCAGCACCGCGTATTCGATGTACTTCAGGCCATACGGTTCCTGCGAGGCGTTGATGGCGCGCAGCACCACTTCCTCGAGCCGGATCAGGCGGCCCACGACCTCCTTGCCCGAGCTGTCGATGTCCGGCCGCTCGCGTCGCCACTGCGCGATGCCGCGGCCGATGAGATCGTCGTCGGGATTCAGGTGGGAATAGGGCGTGGCGGCGTCGGCCGCGGCTTGCGTCGGGTTGTCGCGATGCGTCATGGATGCGTCCGGGATCGCCGGGTCTGTCCTGTCTGGAGAAGCATTTAACGCATTCCCGACAGCCTTTGCAAGCAGCGTGAAAACCCTCATTGAATTTATCTTTTCAGAAAGATAAATTGCTGAAAAGCACCAGATACCGGGGATCCGTGCCTGATTGTCTTCAGGTAGAGGCCCGGGCCCATCTTCTCGCGAGGAGGTTTCATGGACGTCAGGATTTCCAAGGCGCTTGCATGCGCCGCCATGGTCGGTATGTGCGGTTGGGGCGGCAATGCGCAGGCGGCCGACCTGGTGGTGGGTCTATTCGGCGGTTCGTTCCTGGACGCATCGCGCGAATGCCAGATCAAGGCTTTCGAAAAGAAAACGGGCGCCCGGGTGCGCACCAAGCTGGGCAGTTCGGCCCAGTTCGCGGCCGCGGTCCGCGCCACGGGAGGCAAGTCTGACTTCGACGTGGTGTACCTCGACAATTCGCTCGCCACCCAACTGAAGAATGAGAATCTGCTGGAACCCATCGACCGCGCCCGCCTCGCCAATGCGAAAGCGGTGGCGCCCTCGGCCTTCGATGGCGATACTCCGCACTACGTGAGCTTCATGACGGGGTCCACCGTCATCGTCTACGACACCACGCAGGTCAAGACGCCGCCCAAGTCCTGGAACGACCTTGCCGACCCCGCATACGAAGGCAAGCTGGCCATCGGCGACATCAGCGGCACGGCAGGTTCGCAGTTCCTGCTGGCGCTGAACCGGATGCGCGGCGGCACGCTGGACAATCTCGACGCGGGCTTCGCCGCCATCGCGCCGCTGGCGAAGGCCTCGGCATTGCTGTATACGCAGGCCGACCAGATCGTGTCCCTGTTCGAACGCAAGGAAATCGCCGTGGCCGTCTGGTACTCGGACCGCGCCGGGTCGGCCATAGACAGCGGCCTGCCGCTGGCGGTGGTCTATCCCGAGGAAGGGGCGGTGGGCATCCTGCCTTCGGTGGCGATTCCCAAGGGCAGCAAGAACCCCGACCTGGCCACTCAGTACATAGACGCGCTCTTGTCCAAGGAGGTGCAGACCTGCTTCGCCGAGAAAAAGTACGCGGGGCCGGTCAATACCGAGGTCCAGCTGTCGGAGAAGGCGTCGCGGATCGTGGCGGTGGGCAAGCACTTCGACGAACTGTGGCTGCCCGACCCGGCGGCGGTGGCCCGCGGCATGCCGGCCTGGGTCAGCCGCTGGCAGCGCGAGGTCGCGCGCTGAGGCGCCGGAACACGGGACATCGCCATGCCTGCATTGATACTGGATCGTCTTGAAAAGCGCTATGAGGGGCATACAGCCGCCGCCGGCGTCTCGTTGTCCGTGAAGGACGGGGAGTTCGTATCGCTGCTGGGGCCATCGGGCTGCGGCAAGACCACGGTGCTGCGCATGGTGGCCGGTCTGATCGCGCCCACCAGCGGCCGCATCCTGGTCGACGACCGGGATATCACCCGGCTGCCGCCCAACCGGCGCCAGGTGGGGCTGGTGTTCCAGTCGTACGCATTGTTCCCTCACATGACCGTGTTCGAAAACGTGGCCTTCGGGCTGCGTCGCCAGGGCATAGCTGGGGCGGCCTTGCGGACACGCGTCGAGCAGGCCTTGGGCAGCGTGCGCCTGTCGGGCCTGGGCGGGCGCATGCCCAGGCAGCTCTCGGGCGGCCAGCAGCAGCGTGTGGCGGTGGCGCGTTCTATTGCGCCGCGCCCGAGCATCCTGTTGTTCGACGAGCCGCTGTCCAACCTGGACGCGGTGTTGCGCGACGAGATGCAGATAGAGCTCAAGCGCCTGCAGCGCGAGGTTGGGATCACAACGCTGTTCGTCACGCATGACCAGACCGAAGCCATGAGCATGTCCGACCGGGTCTGCGTGCTGGCGGGGGGCGTGGTGCAGCAGTTCGACACGCCCGAGGCCATCTACCATCGCCCTGCGACGGGCTTCGTGGCGGGCTTCATCGGCAAGCCCAACCGGCTTCAGGGCCGCCTGGCGTTGGGCGGAGACGGCCCGCAAGCCGAGCTGCAGGGCGGGCACCGCCTGCCGGTGGAGCGCGCCGAGGGGCTGGCGGCCGGTGACGCGCTGGACGTGGTGGTCCGCCAGGAGGATATCTCCATACAGCCATTGGAAGACGCGGCCGGCACGGGCCTGCCGGGCAGGATTGCGCTGCGCTCGTTCGTGGGGGCGCGGGTCCAGTATGTGGTGGCGCTGCAGGGCGGTGGTGAAATCATCGCCGACACGCCCACTAACGGTCCGCAGTCGGGGTTGGCGGCGGGCGAAGAGGTGTGGCTGGGGGTGCGGCCGCAGCACGTGTACGCAACGCGCCGCGTTGGCGCGGAGGCCGTGGCATGAACCGCCGCGCCGCGGGCGCGCTGCTCGCGTCGCCCTTGCTGCTGGTGTTGCTGCTGGCCTTCGTGGGGCCAGCGCTCTTCATGCTGCCGCTCAGTCTGCGCGAGTACCTGCCGGGCGCGGGCATCGGCACAGGCTATACGCTGGGCAATTACACGCGGCTGGCCACGGATCCGTTCTACCGCGAAGTCATTTTGCGCAGCCTGGGCCTGGGCTTGAGCGTGACGGCGCTTTGCCTGCTGCTCGGCTATCCGCTGGCCTGGGTCATCGCGCATGCGCGGCCGCGCCTGAAGCTGGCGTTGACGCTGCTGGTCATCTTTCCCATGTTGCTGAACCTGGTCGTGCGCTCGTTTGGCTGGATCGCGCTGCTGTCCAGCCGCGGCCTGCTGAACAATGCGCTCATGGACCTGGGAGTCATCGAACGTCCGCTCAAGCTGATGTTCAACCTGACCGGCGTGCTGGTAGGCATGGCGCACATCTTCCTGCCATTCATGGTGCTGATGTTGGTGCCGGTCATCCAGGCCGTGCCGCGAGACCTGAGGGATGCGGCCTACACCTTGCAGGCCGGCAGGCTGCGCGCCTTTCTGTCGGTGACGCTGCCGCTGACGGCGCACGGCATCCTGGCCGGGTCCATCATGGTATTCGTGCTGACGATCAGCGCGCTGGTCACTCCCCGCATGCTGGGGGGACCGACCTACAAGGTCATGGCCACCATGATCTACGACGATTTCCTGCTGACGCTGGACTGGCCGTCCGGCGCGGCAATGGCGTTCACGCTGACGGCGTTGGCGCTGGCGGTGATCGGGGTTTCCAGCCGGGTGCTGAAGCGCTGGGGAGGCGAACAATGAGCGAACGCCGCGCGAGCGGGCCGGTCCTGACCAGCATCGCCTTTCTGGTCGTGCTGTTCCTGCAGTTGCCGGTGCTGGTGGTGGTGCTGGCCGCCTTCAGTGACACCGCCTACCTGACGCTGCCGCCGAAGGGGCTGACCCTGAAATGGTTCGAGGCGGCGCTGAGCGATCCCGACTACCTGGAGGCTGCCTGGACCAGCCTGTGGCTGGCGGCCGGTTCGACCGCGGCTTCGCTGGCGCTCGGGCTGGCGGGCGCTTGCGCCATCCAGCGCCGCATGGTGCCGGGAGCCGCCTGGCTGAACGCGCTGTTCATGGCGCCGCTGATTCTTCCTTCCGTGGTGCTGGGGGTGGCGCTGCTGCAGTACTACGCGGCGGCGGGGCTGCGCGGCAGCAATGCCGGTCTGTGGCTGGCCCACGTGGTCATTACGGTGCCCTACGTGGTGCGCGCCAGCCTGGCCAGCCTGGCGTCGGTGGACGAGGCGCTGGAGGATGCGGCCTGCGTGCTCGGCGCCGGGCGCCTGGAGGCGTTCCGGCTGGTGACGCTGCCGCTGCTCAAGCCTGGCCTAGTGGCCGGAGGCCTGTTCGCCTTCATTACTTCGCTCGATAACGTGCCGGTATCGGTGTTCCTGCTGTCCGCCAGCCAGAACACTTTGCCGGTGAAGATTTTCACCTCGGTGGAGCAGGGCGTGGATCCGTCGGTGGCGGCGGTCTCGGCGCTGCTCATCCTGGTTACCGGGATTGCCCTGGTGCTCGCGGAGCGCTGGACGGGTTTCCACAAGCATGTGTAAGACAAGGAGCGGCGATGTCCGTGACGAGTAAGGGTTTTCCGTTATTCCTGACGTTCGATGTGGACGCCGAGACCATGTGGACGGCGCGCGATGCGGCCTACGCCAAGCGCCCGATCCTGATGTCGCAGGGCGCCTACGGCTGGAAGGTCGGCGTGCCGCGCGTGCTGGCGCTGCTGGCGCGCCACGAGGTCAAGGCCACGTTCTTCGTTCCGGGCGTGGTGGCGCTGGCGCATCCGGACATGGTGCGCTCCATTGTGGACCACGGCCACGAGGTGGCGCACCACAGCCACACGCACCGCTGGATCGTCAACCTGACGCCGGAGGAAGAGCGCGAGGAAATGGAGCTCGGCATGGACGCGCTGGTGCGCACCGCGGGCTACCGGCCGCGAGGCTGGCGTTCGCCCGCCGCCGAGTTCAGCGAGATCACGCTGGACTTGATCCGCGAATATGGCTTTGACTATTCGTCGAATTTCTTCGACGACGATTCTCCCTATCTGCTGGAGATCGGCGGCCGGTCCACGGATATCGTGGAGCTGCCGTTTCGCTGGGTGCTGGACGACGCGCCCTTTTTCCAATACTCGATCGTGCTGCCCGGGCGCACGATGCAATCGCCTTCGGCCGTGCTGGAAGCCTGGAAGCGCGAATTCGACCTGTTGTATGCCGAGGACCGCATGATGATGCTGGGCATGCACCCCGAGATCATCGGCCAGCCCTCGCGTCTGTACGTGCTGGACGAGATGATCCGCTACGCCAAGGCGCACGAGCGGGTCTGGATAGACCGCTGCGACGTGATCACGGACGACATCCGGCCGCGCCTGCGGAGCGCGGCATGAGCGGGGGCCGGCGCTTTGTGGTGGCGGGCGGCGCCAGCGGTATCGGGCTGGCGTTCGCGCGCCTGGCGTTGGGCCGGGGCGCGGCGGTCGCGATCCTGGACCGCGACACCGGCGCGCTTGCCGAGGCCGGCCGCGAGCTGCCGCTGGCCGCCGCGCTGGCCTGCGACGTGACGGACAGCGCCGCGGTAGAACGGGCCCTGCGGGAAGCCGCCGATGCGCTGGGCGGCATCGATGGCGTGGTCAATTGCGCGGGCGTCGACCTGCTGGCCGACCTGGAGTCGATGCGGGACGAGGACTGGAACCGTGTGCTGGCGGTGAACCTGAGCGGCCCCATGCATGTGTGCCGCGCCGCGGTGCCGTATCTGAAGAAGGCGGGCGGCGGTAGCATCGTCAACGTGTCTTCCGCGGCCGGTCTCAGTCCGCTGCCGCAACGCAGCGCCTATTGCGCCGCCAAGGCGGGGATCAACATGTTCGGCAAGGTGCTGGCGATGGAACTGGCCGCTTTCGGCATCCGGGTCGCGACCGTGTGCCCAGGCGCGGTGGACACGCCGCTGTTCCGTTCGAGCTACGAGGACGCCCCGGATCCCCAGGCCGCCCTGGCCGCCATACGCGCGCGCTACGCCTTGCGGCGCGTGGCCGTGCCGGAGGAAGTGGCAGAGGCCATTCTGTTCCTCAGCGGTTCCGGCGCCAGCTATATCACCGGAGCAACCCTGGCGGTGGACGGCGGCCGCAGCTTCCATTAGGCCCCGCGGGCGAATACCGCGGTGAAAGACAGATGGAACAGGACGATGCCATGAGCGAGCGTTTCAACGGGAAAGTCGTCGTCGTGACAGGCGGCGGGCAGGGCATAGGCGCGGCCGCGGCCCGGCGTTTCGCGGCGGAGGGCGCCAGGGTGGCGGTGCTCGATCTCGACGTGGAGGAAGCGCGCCGCGAGGGGAGGGCCGCGCTGGCGGCGGAGGGCGACTGCACCGTGCCGGAGGTGATGGAGGAATTCTTCGCCCGCGTGGAATCCTCATTAGGTCCGCCGGACGTGCTGTTCAACAACGTGGGCCAGAGCGCGCGCGAGCGGTCCGGCCCCTTCGCGGAATCGGACGAAGCCACGTGGCGCTTCGTGCTGGAGGTGTCGTTGCTGACGGCGATGCGCGCATCGCGGCTGGCCGCGCCGGGCATGCGGGCGCGCGGTTACGGCCGCATCGTGAACATGAGCAGCGATGCCGCTTTCGCAGGCGACGCGGGGCTGGCCGACTACGCCGCCGCGAAGATGGGCGTCGTCGGGTTCACGCGTTCGCTAGCGCGCGAACTGGCGCCTGCGGGCGTCACGGTCAACGCGGTGTGCCCCGGCGCCATCCGCACCCGCGCGCACGAGCGCCTGACGCCGGCGATCCTGCAGCGCATCGTGGCGCAGACTCCCGCGGGTTTCGTGGGCGAGCCGGACGACGTGGCCGCGGCGGTGGCCTTCCTGGCGTCAGAGGAGGCGCGTTTCATTACGGGGCAGACCCTGTTGATCGATGGCGGCCGCTGGATGGTCTAGGGCCGATGCAAGGCCGCTTTCAGCGCCAACGCGCCGCGGGGCAGGTTCATATGACGGAGGCAGGAAGGAATGGACGAATTGACGAACATGGATGCGTTGACGCTGGCCGCGGCGATTCGGCGCGGGCAGGTATCGCCGGTGGAAGCCGTGTCCGCGGTGCTGGAGCGCATCGCGGCCCGGGCCGATCTGAACGCGTTCATCACGGTGACGGCGGATCAGGCGCTGGCCGCCGCCCGCGAAGCCGAGGCGGCGGTGCGCAGGGGCGACCCGTTGGGGCCGCTGCATGGCGTGCCGTACTCGGTCAAGGACCTGACCTTGACGGCGGGCGTGCGCACGACGATGGGTTCCGCCATGTTCGAAGACTTCGTGCCGCGCGAAGACGCGGTGGCCGTGGCGCGGGCCAAGGCCGCGGGCGCCATCCTGATCGGCAAGACCACCACGCCCGAATTCGGGCACAAGCAAAGCACCGATGCGCCCTTGTTCGGCCGTACGCTCAACCCGATCGATCCGCGCTATACCTGCGGCGCTTCCAGCGGCGGGGCCGCGGTGGCCGTGGCGGCGGGCATGGGGCCCCTGGCCCTCGGCACCGACGGCGGCGGCTCGATCCGCATTCCCGCGTCCTGCTGCGGCATCGTGGGCATGAAGGCCACGCTGGGCGCCATCCCCAACCTGCAGCCGGCGGATCTCTTCGGCGCGAACTCCTACGTAGGGCCGATGGCCCGCAACGTCGCCGATACCGCCTTGCTTTACGGCGTGCTCCAAGGCACCGACCGACGGGATCCCTATGGCCAACTGGCGCTTCCGGCGCGCGGGCCAGCTCAGGCGACGCTTGCGGGGCTGCGGGTGGCCTATTTGCCCGCTTGCGGCAATCCGGTGGATCCGGAAGTGCTGGAGGCCACGAACGCGGCGGTCCGGCGCATGGAAGAGGACGGCGCGCATGTCGAGCCGGTATCGCTGGATTTCGTGTCGCTGGAGCGGCATTTCCTGGTCATCCTGGAGTCGGTGACGGCGTCGCGCGTGGGGCCCAGGCTGGATGCCTTCCGCGAACGTCTCGATCCTTCGCTGGTGGCCACGGTAGAGCGGGGCCGCGAGCACGGCGCGGCCGCGCTGCTGGACGCGATCGCGGCGCGCACGCAGGCCTTCAATGCCCTGCAGGCCGTGTTCGAGCGCCACGATGTCCTGGTGTCGCCGACGCTGTCGGCGCCGCCCCTGCCGGTTACGCAGGATCCCAACGGCATCGTCGAGATCGCCGGCAAGCTGGCGGGCACGATACGCGGGGCTTGGTATCCCTACACCTATCCCATGAACCTCACGGGCCATCCGGCGCTGTCGATGCCTTGCGGCCGCTCGGCGGGGGGGCTGCCAATCGGATTGCAGCTTTGCGGCCGCTGGCACGAGGATTGGCGGCTGCTCGACGTGGCGGCCCGCGTCGAGCGGCTGCTGGCCGGCTGATGGCCCGCCTCAGTTCGGCTGCACGTTGGCCCGCTTCATGACGTCCAGCCACTTCTTGTTCTCCGCGGCCGCGAAGGCCGCGAATTCCTTGGCGTCCATCTTGCTGGGAATGATGCCGTCGTTGGCCAGCCGCTTGGCGACGGCCGGCATCTCCGAGGCGTCCCGCATGGTCTGGTTCAGGCGGTCCACGATGGCGCGCGGCGTGTCCTTCGGCACCCAGTAGCCATACCAGGAGGTGACGTCGAAGTCCGGGATGCCCGATTCGGCGATGGTGGGCACATCGGGCAGCAGGTCGATGCGGGCGGCGGAGGTAACGGCCAGGGCGCGCAGCTTGCCGCCCTTGATCTGGGGCAGGGCGCTGGCCACCGAGGCGTACAGGACATCGACGTGCCCGCCCAGAACGTCCGTCAGGGCCTGGCCGGTGCCGTTGTAGGGGATATGGCTGATCTGCACGCCGGAGCGCACATTGACGAGTTCGCCCACCAGGTGCGGCAGCGAGCCCAGGCCGCCCGAGGCGAACGTGATGCTGCCGGGCTTGGCGCGCGCGGCCTCGATCAGGTCGCGGAAACTCTTGATCGGGGATTGGGCGCGCACCACGGCCACCATGGGCGCGAAGCCGAACACGCCCACCGGCGTGAAGTCCTTCATGGGGTCGAAGTGCAGCGTCTTGAATATGCCCGGATACATGACCTGGATGGACGCATTCATCAATCCCGTGTAACCGTCGGGTTTGCTCAGCGCCACGTCGCGCGCGCCGATGGTGCCCGCCGCGCCTGGGCGCGACTCGATCACGATCGGCTGGCCCAGCAGCGTGCTCATCTCGGGGGTGAGCATGCGGCCGAAGGTCTCCGTGGTGGAGCCCGCCTGATGCGGCACGACGATCCGCACGGGCTGTGTTGGAAAGCTATTGGCGGCCAAGGCGCCCGGACCGGAAACCAGCATTGCCGCAAGCAAAGGCAGGTGATGCAATTTCATGGTTGTCTCCTGTTTATCGTATTGCCGGAAGCCGCTGTGCCGCGGTTCATGTCATGGGCGGCGCAGGGCGCGCCGCCGGAATTCAGCGGGGCGGGCCCAGCGCCCCGGCCTCCCGCAGCCGGGCGATCTCGGCATCGCCGTAACCCGCTTCGCGCAGCACTTCGTCGCCGTGCTCTCCGGGCAGCGGGGGAAGCGTGCGCAGCGAGGCGGGCGTGCGGCTCAGCTTGATGGGAAAGCCCGGCCCCCGGTACTCGCCCTGGGATAGCGCCATTTCCCTGTGGGCGGCATGCGGCGTCGCGATGGCTTCGGCCACGTCCAGGATGGGAGCGACGGGCACGCCGGCGCCGGTCAGCGATTCGGCAAGCTTGCGGCCGTCCTGGCCGGCCAGCAGGCGCGCCAGCTCCTCGCGCAGTTCGCCGCGGTTGGCGATGCGGTCCACGTTGCGCAGGAAGCGGGGGTCTTGCGCCAGGCCGGGATGGCCGAGCTGCGCGCACAGCGTGGCGAATTGCCGTTCGTTGCCCACCGCGACATACACGGGAACCGTGGCGGTGTCGAAGGCGTCGTAGGGCGCGATATTGGGATGGCCGTTGCCGGAGCGCGCCGGCGTCTTGCCCGTCCAGAGGTAGTTGGCCAGATGCGGATGCGCGACGCTCAGCGCGCAATCGTGCAGCGCGACGTCGCACAGTTGCCCGCGCCCAGACCGGGTGCGCTCGGCGAGCGCCGTGAGGACGGCGATCGTCGCCTGCATGCCGGTAGCGAGATCCACCATGGGCACGCCCAGGCGCAGCGGCGGGCCGTCCGCCTCGCCGTTGACGCTCATCAGGCCGCAAGCGGCCTGCACCGCGGCGTCGTAGCCGGGGCGGCCGCCCATCGGGCCGTCGTCGCCGAAGCCCGTGATGCGGCAATGGATCAACCGCGGATAGCGTTCGCACAGGGAAGCGGGATCGGGAACGCCCCAGGATGCCAGCGTACTGGGTTTGAAGTTCTCGATCAGCACGTCGGCGCCCTCCAGCATGCGCCAGAAGACCTCGCGCGCGTCCTCGCGGTTCAGGTCCAGGACGACGCCGCGCTTGTTGCGGTTCAGGGCCTGGTAATAGGCCGCGCCGCCGGCATTCACCGGCGGGCCGAACGTGCGCGTTTCGTCGCCGGCGGGCGGCTCGATCTTGATGACGTCGGCGCCGTGGTCCCCCAGCATCTGGCCGCAATAGGGCCCGGCCAGCACGCGCGAGGCATCGATGACCCGCAGGCCGGCAAGGCTGGATCCGTTCATGTCCGGCCTCCGGGGATGGGACCAACCAGGATGCCGCGCGGCGCGATCCGCCATTCGAACGCTCCTTCGCCCTGGTCCAGGCGGCGCGTGACCTTGAGGTCCAGCCGGCGGTTGTGCGCCGACAAGGCGCCTTCCAGCAGGCAATTCCAGGCCTCGAACGCGGCGCCGTGCAACTGCGTCAGGCCGGCCATCAGCTTCCAGCTGGTCTGGCGCACGCCGGGCACGCCGCCGTCCTCGATCAGTTCGGCCTCGTCGCCCTGGGCGCGGGCAAGCGCCACCAAGAAGCGCGCGAATGCTTCCGCGGAGCCTTGGTCCGGCAGGCCGAATGCGGCGGCGGTGCCGCTGTAGAACTGCATGCCGACCAGGCGGGCGGTGATGCCGCCCAGCCAGGCGGCCTCGTGCGGGCCGTGCAGGCCGATGAGCTCGGGCAGGGCCGTGCGCACGTATTCCATGGCGTAGTTGCGCCGCGCCTTCTGCAGGCGGTCCTGCGGCCAGGTGGCAGTGGGCAGCGTGGGCGCGCTGGCGGGATCGAAATCGGGGGCTTCCTCGCCGCGGGCGAAGCGCAGGCGCTCGTCCTCGGAGAGGTCCCGGTCGTATTCGCAGTAGTAGCCTTCCAGCCCCGGCTGCCCGTCCATGGCCTGCTTGGTGCAGACGAAGCCGAGGCGGCGCGTGCCGAGCGAGACGCCGTTGTGCGCGTGCCAGCCGCGCAGCACGGCCCGGGACACTTCGCCGGGAACGGCGCACAGCGCGGTGCCTTGCCAGGCCCAGCGCGGCGTGGGATAGCGCACCCAGACCTTGCGCTGGGATTCCTCTATGTATTCCACGCGCACGCCGCCGATGGCGTTCGACAGATAGTGGTAACGGGCGGCCGCCACGGCTGGCGGCAGGCCCGCGATGCCCAGCTTTTCGAGCCCGGGCAGGAAGCGCTCGAGGTGCTGGCGGCGGAAGATATGAAAGACCAGTTCGGCCGCCTCGCGGCTGCCGCGCCGTGTGACCATAGTCATCACCAGGCCGGTGAAGTAGGCGTGGTACCACTCCGCGACGGCGGACCAGCGGGCCGCGTCGCCGCCCGGGGCGGCAGGGGCAGGGAAGGGTTGCATTGTTGTGTTCCTTGTCATTGCCGGTGGGCGGCGCCGGCCGGGGCGTCGATCTGCATATCGGCGGCGGGTTGATAGGCCTGGGTCAGGCCGGACAGCACGAAGGTGGCCAGGTGCGCGGCCAGGCGGTCGCGGTCCGCCGCGGTTTCGCCCGGGCGGGGCTGATACCACATGGTGGTCCAGTTGATCGCGCCGAACAGCGGTTTGGCGGCCAGGCGGGGATTCTGGCGCGGCAGTTCACCCGCGTCGATGGCCTGTGTCAGCACGTTCACGAAAAGCTCTTCGTAGTGGTCGCGCAGGCTGATGACTTCGTCCAGGCGCGCGCGTTGCTCTTCGTTGATGCGGCCCATGAGCTGCGACTCCAGCCCCTGCACGGCCACGCGCTGATAGGACAAATGTTTCATGACCTGCATCGCGTGCGCATAGGCCATCCGGTACAGCCTGTCGATCGCGCGGACGCCGGACTGCCGCGCGATCGGTTCCACCGTGGCGATGTTCATCTCCAGGGCCCGCTGGTAGACCGCCGTGAACAAGTGCGCCTTGCTCCGGTAGTGGTGATAGATGCTGCCCTTGGTCACGCCCAGCGCATCGCCGATCTGGTCCAGGGTCGTGGCGTCGTAGGTCTGCTGGGTGAAGGCGTCCGCGGCGGCGTCGAGGATTTCCGCGACGCGGTCCGGCAGTTCACCGGAACGGGGAATCGGGGCGTTATGCATGGCGGGTGTCGCTCCTGGGGTTGAGGGGGGCGCAGGGGGCTGGATGGCGCCGGCAAGCAGGGCGGCCTGGGCCGCTTGCGTGCCGGCGGTCGCCTGATGGAGATGGCGCGCGCGCAACAGGGCCTGCAAGGCGTCCGGGTCGGCCCGGGCAGACGCGCTTGCGAGCTTCAGGGCGGCCGCCAGCATGCGTTCGGCCGCTTCCCCTGCCGACAGCAGCGCCATGGCGCTGAGCAGCCGGAGGTTCTGGCCCGCATGGGCCGCGGCCCCGGCTTCGTGCAGCAACGCGCGCGCCGCCGCGGCCGCGCTGGCGCAGGCGGCCAGCTCCTGAGCGCCGCGGGACGGCGCGGCTTCGTCGGCAGGCAGCATGGCGGCGGCCTGGGCATATGCCGCAAGCGTGACGCCGTTCGCCTGGGCGGCTGCCGCCAGGCGCCGCCGCGCGTCGGTGCGCCGCATGGCGTCGGCGGCCTGCCCGGGAGCGCCCAATAAGCGTTCCGGCCCGACGCTGAGATCCACATGCGCCGTGCCGCCGGCTTGGCCCGCCGGGGTGGATTCGATGCCGGGGGCGTCCGCGGGCAGCAGGAACGCCGAGACCGCGGCGGCATCGGCGTGGTGGGCGAACACCAGCAGCGGCGCGCCGGGCGCGGCGCCGATCCAGGGCGCTTCGCCCTGGATACGCCAGGACTTCCCTTCCGCACGGACGGTGAATGCCGGGCGGCCGCTGGCGGGATGGAGCGTGCCGGCAGCGTTGGCGGATGCGGTGCCGGGACCGCGCCGGGCGCGAGCCCCCGCCAGTTCGTCGACCGCGGCGGCCGCGCACCACGCGGCGGCCAGCGCCATGGACAGCGCGGGCCGGGGCGCGGACAGGATTTCGATCACGGCCAGCACGGTGGAGGGCGGCGAGGGCGGCTGGGCGGCGCACAGCGCGGCCAGTTCGTCGTGCGCCACGCAGGCGCCTGCTTCAGCGTCCTCCGGTAGCGCGGCGAGCCGGCGCGCACGCGCCAGCCAGCGGGCGGATACGCCGGGCGCGGAGGGCCAAGTGAGTGTCATTGAACGTGATCCTTATGAGTATCCAGATCCATACTTGAACGTATGTTATGAGCCTGAAATGCAGAGATCAATAGAAAAAACTCTCTGATTTATAAGGAAAACCCTTGGGTATTGAATCGTCCATACTAATCAGTATGTCGTTAGACTGATGGTTCCACGACGACGACTCCGAGGACGTTCATGAGCACCGCCTTCCTTCCCCTGCATCAACGTGAATCGATGGACCTTCCCTTTTTCGAGGCTGCCCACAAGGACTATCTGCGGCAGGTGGAGGCCTTTGCCGACGGCCGCGACGATCCGCCGGCAACCGCCGCCAATGTCGATGCGGGCTGCCGAGACCTGGTCCGGGCCATGGGCGCTGCCGGCCTGTTGCGCGCGAGCGTGCCGCAGGCCTACGGCGGCGACTCGCCCACAGTCGAATCGCGCCGGCTGACGCTGGCGCGCGAAGCGCTGGCCTATCGCCATGGGCTGGCGGATTTCGCTTTCGCGATGCAGGGGCTGGGCAGCGGCGCCATCAGCCTGGCCGGATCCGAGGCATTGAAGGCCTCGATCCTGCCGAAGGTTGCCAGCGGCGAGTGCATTCCCGCTTTTGCGCTGTCGGAGAAGGGCGCGGGCTCGGATGCCGCGGGCATGGCCTGCAGCGCCCGCCTCGACGACGGCCACTATGTCGTCGATGGCGAAAAGACCTGGATTTCCAACGGCGGCATCGCGGACGTCTACACGGTGTTCGCCCGGACGGAAGCGGCGGCCGGCACGCGCGGGATCTCTGCCTTCGTGGTCTATCCCGGGGATCCGGGGTTCTCCATCAGCGAACGGATCGACGTCATGGCGCCGCATCCTCTGGCCACGCTGCGGTTCGACAATATGCGGATCCCGGCCGACCGCCTGCTGGGAGCGCCGGGCGAAGGCTTCAAGCTGGCCATGCGCACGCTGGACATCTTCCGCGTGTCGGTGGCGGGCGCCGCGCTGGGATTCGCGCGCAGGGCGTTCGACGAAGCCCTGGCCCATGCGCGCGACCGGCGCCTGTTCGGCGGCACCCTGGGCGATTTGCAGCTGACGCAGGCCAAGCTGGGCGACATGGCCGTCGCCATCGACTCCGCCGCCCTGCTGACATACCGCGCCGCATGGCGGCGCGACGCGCTCGGGGCGCCGACCACGCGCGAGGCGGCCATGGCCAAACTGGCGGCCACCGAGAACGCGCAGTCGGTGGTGGACATGGCCCTGCAGTTGTTCGGCGCGCGCGGCGTGCGGGTCGGAGAAACACTGGAAAGCCTGTACCGCGAAATCCGGGCGCTGCGCATCTACGAGGGCGCCAGCGAAATCCAGAAGGTCATCATCGCCCGCGACGCGTTGCGGACTGCCGCCGCGTGACCGCCGCCATTGGCGCGCAAGGCATAAATCCCTGCCGACGCCAGTCTTCATGCGGGTCGCCCAATGGCGCCGATGGCTGTGCTATTGTCTTTAACCGGCCGGCTACGATCATCATCCCGTAGCCGAGCCGGCGATGATGCGGCCCGAGGCTACCTCCTTGCGCCGTGTCCTTGGCAAGAATAAACGCATGACACGATCAAGCGTGGAGACAATACATGAGCCAATATGGGCCATTGAAGTTGCACGTCCCGGAACCCACGGGGCGTCCGGGTTGCAAGACCGACTTTTCCTACCTGCACCTGTCGCCGGCCGGCGACGTGCCCAAACCCCCCATTGATGTTGCCGCGGTCGATACCGGCGGGCTGGCCTACAGCCTGGTCCGGGTGATCGACGACGAAGGCCGCGCCGTCGGCCCGTGGGCGCCGGAGATCAGCGACGATCTGCTGCGCGCCGGCATGCGCGCCATGCTGAAGACGCGAATCTTCGATGGGCGCATGCTGACCGCGCAGCGCAAGAAGAAGATCTCGTTCTACATGCAGAGCCTGGGCGAAGAGGCCATCGGCACGGCCCACGCCATGGCGCTGGAACAGGGCGACATGTGCTTTCCGACCTACCGCCAGCAAAGCATCCTGCTGGCGCGCGACGTCTCGCTGGTCACCATGATGTGCCAGCTGATGTCCAACGAACGCGACCCGCTCAAGGGGCGCCAGCTGCCGGTCATGTATTCCGACCGCGAACGGGGCTTCTTCAGCATCTCGGGCAACCTGGCCACGCAGTTCATTCAGGCGGTAGGCTGGGGCATGGCCTCGGCCATCAAGGGCGACACCCGCATCGCTTCGGGCTGGATCGGCGACGGCGCCACGGCCGAGGCCGATTTCCATGCCGCGCTGACCTTCGCCCACGTGTACCGCGCGCCGGTGATCCTGAACGTGGTCAACAACCAGTGGGCCATCTCCACCTTCCAGGCGATCGCGGGCGGCGAAGGCGCCACGTTCGCGGGCCGCGGCGTGGGCTGCGGCATTGCGTCGCTGCGCGTGGACGGCAACGATTTCCTGGCCGTGTATTCGGCCTCGCGCTGGGCCGCCGAACGCGCCCGCCGCAACCTGGGCCCGACCCTGATCGAGTGGGTGACCTACCGGGCGGGCCCGCACTCCACCTCCGACGATCCTTCCAAGTACCGTCCCGGCGACGACTGGAGCCAATTCCCGCTGGGCGATCCGATCGAGCGCTTCAAGAAGCACCTGATCCTGCGCGGCATCTGGTCCGAGGCCGAGCACGACGCGGCGCGCGCCGAACTCGACGCCGAGATCCTGGCCGCGCAGAAGGAAGCGGAAAGCTACGGCACGCTGGTGGACGGCCACGTTCCCAGCGCCGCCAGCATTTTCGAAGACGTGTACAAGGACATGCCGGAGCACCTGCGCCGGCAGCGCCAGCAGCTCGGAGTCTGATCATGGCAATCGATAACAACATCGGTCCGGCGTCCGCGTCGATGACCATGATCCAGGCTTTGCGCTCGGCCATGGATGTGATGCTGGAGCGTGACAACAACGTGGTGGTGTTCGGCCAGGACGTGGGCTATTTCGGCGGCGTGTTCCGCTGCACCGAAGGCCTGCAGTCCAAGTACGGCAGCTCGCGCGTGTTCGATACGCCGATTTCCGAAGGCGGCATCGTCGGCGTGGCGGTGGGCATGGGCGCTTACGGCCTGCGCCCCGTCTGCGAGATCCAGTTCGCCGACTATTTCTATCCGGCGTCGGATCAGATCGTGTCCGAGGCCGCGCGCCTGCGCTACCGCTCGGTGGGTGAATTCATCGCGCCGATGACCATCCGCATGCCCTGCGGCGGCGGCATCTACGGCGGGCAGACGCATAGCCAGAGCCCCGAGGCCATGTTCACCCAGGTCTGCGGCCTGCGCACGGTGATGCCGTCCAATCCCTACGACGCCAAGGGCCTGCTGATCGCCGCCATCGAGAACGACGATCCGGTGATCTTCCTGGAGCCCAAGCGCCTGTACAACGGCCCGTTCGACGGCCATCACGACCGTCCCGTCACGCCGTGGACCGGGCGTCCCGGCAGCGTGGTGCCCACGGGCTACTACACCGTGCCGCTGGATTCCGCCGCCATCGTGCGCCCGGGCAGCGAGCTGACCGTGCTGACCTACGGCACCACGGTGCACGTGTCGCTGACCGCGGCCGAGGAAACCGGCATCGACGCCGAAGTCATCGACCTGCGCAGCCTGTGGCCGCTGGACCTCGACGCCATCGTCAATTCGGTGAAGAAGACGGGCCGCTGCGTGGTGGTGCACGAGGCCACCCGCACCTGCGGCTTCGGCGCCGAACTGATGGCGCTGGTGCAGGAACATTGCTTCCATCACCTGGAGGCGCCCGTCGAGCGCGTGACCGGCTGGGACACGCCGTATCCGCATGCCCAGGAATGGGCGTACTTCCCCGGCCCGCGCCGGGTCGGCGAAGCGTTCAAGCGCGCGATGGAGGGTTGAGAGATGGGTATTCATATCATCAAGATGCCCGATATTGGCGAAGGCATCGCGGAGGTCGAACTGGTGGGCTGGCACGTCAAGGTCGGCGATACCGTCGCCGAGGACCAGCCCCTGGCCGACGTGATGACCGACAAGGCCACGGTGGAAATCCCGTCGCCGGTGGTCGGCCGCGTGGTGGCGCTGGGCGGCGAGGTCGGCGAAGTGATGGCGGTGGGCGGCGAATTGATCCGCCTGGAAGTGGAAGGCGAGGGCAACCTCAAGCCGGGCGCGGAAGCGCCGGCGGCCAAGGCGCCCGTGGCGCCGGCCCCTCAGCCCCCTCAGGTGTCTGACACCCTGCCAGCGAAAACGCCGCAAACATCCACAACCCGGGTGTCTGACACCCCCAAGCACCCCGCCCGTCAGCCATCCGCCGCCGTCGCGCGCCAGCCCGGCGACAAGCCGCTGGCCTCGCCCGCCGTGCGCAAGCGCGCCTGGGACCTGGGGATCGAGCTGCGCTACGTGCAGGGCAGCGGCCCGGCAGGCCGCATCCTGCACGAAGACCTGGACGCCTACCTGCAAGGCCAGAGCGGAACGGGCCAGGCCCGCGGCGGCGCCGCGTACGCCGAGCGCAACGACGAAGAGAATGTGCCGGTGATCGGCCTGCGCAGGAAGATCGCGCAGAAGATGGCCGAGTCCAAGCGCCGCATTCCGCATTTCAGCTACGTCGAGGAGATCGACGTCACGGAACTGGAGGAACTGCGCGCGCAGCTCAACCTGAAGTGGGGAGAGTCGCGGGGCAAGCTGACCCTGCTGCCGCTGCTGGCGCGTGCCATGGTGGTGGCGCTGCGCGATTTCCCGCAGATCAACGCGCGCTATGACGACGAGGCGGGCGTGGTGACGCGCTACGGCGCGGTGCACATCGGCATCGCCACGCAGAGCGACGGCGGCCTGATGGTGCCGGTCATGCGCCACGCCGAGGCGCGCGACCTCTGGTCCATGGCGGCCGAGATCGTCCGCCTGGCCGAAGCGGTTCGCACCGGAGGGGCCAGCCGTGACGAACTGTCGGGGTCGACCATCACCATCACCAGCCTGGGCCCCTTGGGCGGCATCGTCACCACGCCTGTGATCAACCATCCCGAGGTCGGCATCGTGGGCGTGAACCGCATCGTCGAGCGGCCCGCCATCCGCAATGGCGCCGTGGTGGCGCGCAAGCTGATGAACCTGTCGTCGTCCTTCGACCACCGCGTGGTGGACGGCATGGACGCGGCGCGCTTCATCCAGGCGGTGCGCGCGCTGCTGGAACAACCCGCGCTGCTTTTCGTGGAGTAAGCATGAGCCAGACAACCAAGACGACAACCCTGCTGGTGATCGGGGGCGGTCCTGGCGGCTACGTGGCCGCCATCCGCGCTGGCCAACTGGGCGTGCCGACCATCCTGGTCGAAGGCGCCCAACTGGGCGGCACCTGCCTGAACATCGGCTGCATTCCCTCCAAGGCGCTGATCCACGCGGCTGAGGAATTCGACAAGGCGCGCCATTACGCGGGCAAGTCGGCGCTGGGCATTTCGGTGTCGGCGCCCGCCATCGACCTGGCCCAGACCGTGGCCTGGAAAGACGGCATCGTCGGCAAGCTGACCGGCGGCGTGGCCGCGCTGCTGAAAAAGAACGGCGTGGAAGTGGTGCGCGGCTGGGCCCGGCTGCTGGACGGCAAGACCGTGGAAGTCGACACCGGCGAGTCCGGCGCTGTCCGCATCCAGTGCGAACACCTGCTGCTGGCGGCGGGCTCCGAGCCCACGCCGCTGCCCTCCATGCCTTTTGGCGGCATGGTGGTGTCGTCCACCGAGGCGCTGTCGCCGACCAGCATCCCCAAGCAACTGGTGGTGGTGGGTGGCGGCTACATCGGCCTGGAACTTGGCACCGTGTACCGCAAGCTCGGCGCCGAGGTGGCGGTGGTGGAAGCGCAGGACCGCATCCTGCCGACCTATGACGCGGAACTCACCAAGCCGGTGGCCGCCGCGCTGGCGAAGATGAGCGTGGATCTGCATCTGGGCCGCAAGGTGCTGGGCCTGAACGGCGCGGGCAACGCGGTGCGGGTGCAGGATGCGGCGGGCGTCGAAACCCTGCTGCCGGCCGACCGCGTGCTGATCGCGGTGGGACGGCGTCCGCGCACGCAGGACTGGGGACTGGAAAGCCTGCAACTGGACCGCAAGGGCAATGCGCTGCGCATCGACGACCAGTGCCGAACCTCCATGCGCGACGTCTGGGCCATCGGCGACATCGCCGGCGAGCCCATGCTGGCGCATCGCGCCATGGCGCAGGGCGAGATGGTGGCCGAACTGGTGGCGGGCAAGCGCCGGCATTTCCAGCCGGCGTCCATTCCTGCGGTCTGCTTCACCGATCCCGAGGTCGTGGTGGCGGGCCTGTCGCCCAACGAGGCGGAAAGCGCCGGCCTGGACTGCCTGACGGCGTCCTTCCCCTTCGCCGCCAACGGGCGCTCGATGACGCTGGAATCCACCGACGGCTTCGTGCGCGTGGTGGCGCGCCGCGACAACCACCTGATCCTGGGTTGGCAGGCGGTGGGACGGGGCGTGTCGGAACTGTCGACGGCCTTCGGCCAGTCGCTGGAAATGGGCGCCACGCTGGAAGACGTGGCGGGCACCATCCACGCGCATCCGACCTTGGGCGAAGCGGTGCAGGAAGCGGCGCTCAAGGCGCTGGGCCACGCGCTGCACATCTAGCAGTCACGGAACGCCGCGCTTGCGCGGCGTTCCGCCGAAGGGCTGGACAGTGCCTAGCGAGGGGCTACGGCTTGCGCCAAGGCGGCGCTGAATCCCTCCACCGCAGGATTGCCCTGGTCGCGCAGCGCCGCCAACACCACCTGAGCCGTGGCTCCCGCCACATCGCGCAAAGGCAAGAAACGCAATGAATCCGAGCGCATTCGGGACAGCGATTGGGGCACCAATGCAGGCCCGATACCGGCTTCCACCAAGGTCAGCAGCGTGGGAATGACGCTTTCCTGCGCGATTTCCGGTTTCAGTTGCGCACGCGCGAACAGCGCCTGGATCATGTTGCGGAAGTACGGCGAGATGTCCTGGCGGTAGCCTACCAAGGGAAATTCCAGCAATTCTTCCAGCGCAACATCACGCTGGTTCGCCAGCGCATGATCGTGGCGCAGCGCCACGCGCAGGGGCTCTTCGTAGATGACGCGGGTCACGATATCCGCATCCAGCGGATGCGGACGCATCAGCGCCACATCGACCACGCGCGACCGCAACGCGGGGTCCATGTCCACGGAATTCATCTCGCGCAGATCGAGGCGGACTTCCGGGTGCGCATCGCGGTAGTGGCTGAGCGCCGATACCAGCGGCGAACTTGCGGCGCTGGGCGTGATGCCTATCACCAGCGAGCCGGTCTCGCCGCGCGCCGTCCGGCGCGCCTGGCGCAGCATGAGCTGGGTATCCGCGGCGATCTTGCGCGCCCGCTCGTACATGATTTCGCCAGCGGGTGTCAGTTTCACCGAGCGCGTGGTGCGCACGAACAGGGGCACGCCCACGATCACTTCCAGTCGCTTGATCTGCTGCGTGAGGGGCGGCTGCGTCATGAACAGGCGCGCCGCCGCCCGGGCGAAGTGCAGCTCTTCCGCCAAGGTGCAGAACAGGACCAGCAGCCGGCCGTCCAGGAAGATTAATTCTGATTTCGACATAATCAAGGCGAAATTATCAATTGGACATAGATTAGTCCAGTTCCTAAGATGCCGCATCGCTTCATTCAGCCGGCACTCCGGATCCGCACATGTCCCTCGCTTCCCTTTCCGCTTCAGTCACTGCCATCGCCCAAGGCGTGAGGGACGGCGAGGCGGCGGTGTTCGCGGCGGCGCGCCAGAGCCTGGCGGCCATCGCCCGCCAAGAGCCGGCGATCCGCGCCTGGAGCCATGTGCTGCCCGTCGCGGCGCTGGAACGGATGGAACCGGAGCGCCATGCCGCCGGAGCGCTGGCCGGCGTGCCCATCGGCATCAAGGACGTGATCGACGTGGCCGATATGCCCACCGGTTTCGGAGCGCCTGCCTTGACTGCCGGCAAGGCGGCGTTCGACGCCTGCAGCGTGGGCATGTTGCGCGCGGCCGGCGCGATCCCCGTGGGCAAGACGGTGACGGCCGAGTTCGCCTTCAGGACGCCGGGTCCCACCCGCAATCCCCATGCGCTGGCGCATACGCCAGGCGGCTCCTCAAGCGGCTCCGCAGCCGCCGTGGCCGCTGGCATGGTGCCTGCCGCCCTGGGCACGCAGACCGGAGGTTCGATGATCCGCCCGGCCGCATATTGCGGGGTGGTGGGATTCAAGCCGAGCGTGGGTCGCGTGTTCCGGGACGGCATGAAGCTCACTTGCGAGTCGCTGGACACCATAGGCTGGTACGCGAACAGCGTGGCGGATGCCCAGGCCATTGCGGACGTGCTCGTCGGCGGCGTGGACTCCGACGGCGCGGAGAAGCGGCGCCTGACCATTGCGGTGCAGTTGGGCAATCCGAAAGCCGGATTGTGCGCCGAGAGCCGGGCCGAGATCGAGCGCGCCCGCGCAGTGCTGGCCGCGCATGAGGTGCAGTGCGTGACCGTGGAAGCCGAGAACGAGACGGCGCTCCTGCTGCAGGCGCACGACGTGATCATGCACTACGAATTCGCGCGCAGCCTGGCGCCGGTATTGGAGCGCCAGGGGCATGCCCTGAGCGAGGCCTTGCGCCAGGCGGTGGCGCATGGCCTGGCCATCGGGGCCGGGCAGTACCAGGAGATGCGCGAGGTCCAGGCTGCGCTGCGCCACGGTTGGGGCGCGCTCTACGGCGGCGCCGACCTGGTGCTGACGCCCAGCACGCCGGCTCCCGCGCCGCATGGGTTGGAGCACACCGGCGACGCTTCGTACAACAAGATCTGGTCGGTGCTGGGGTGGCCATGCCTGCACCTGCCGACCGGGTTCAGCCGCACGGGACTGCCTTTGGGCATGCAATTGGTCGGCAATCTGGGCGAGGATCTGGCCTTGCTCGCCGCCGGCCGGAAGTTACATCATCTGCTGAAACAGCAAGGGGAATGAAATGGGATTCAAGAAACTGAGGCAGGGCGTGTTGGCCCTGTGCGCCGCCGCGGCCGTGACGGGATTGGGGCAGGCCCATGCGGCCTTTCCTGACCGTCCCATCAACGTCGTCGTGCCCACGGCGGCCGGCGGCACGGTGGACATCGTTGCGCGCATCATGGCGGAAAAGCTGGGCACCGAACTCGGTCAGCCCGTGGTCGTCATCAACAAGCCTGGCGCCGGCGGCGTCGTGGGCACGCAAGCCTTCCTGCGCGAGCCACAGGACGGCTACACCGTGCTGTTCACGGCCAACAGCAACCAGTTGATCGTGCCCTGGGTCTACAAGGACGCGAAATTCGATCCGATCAAGGACTTCACGCCGATCGCCGCAGTGGGTGAAGTGCCCAACGTGCTGTGCGTGAATCCCGCCTTTCCCGCCAAGGACATGAAAGAATTCATGGCCCTGATCAAGGCCAATCCGGAAAAGTACCAGTACGCCTCGGCGGGCGCGGGAACCTTGAACCATCTGCTGGGCGTGATGCTGGACCAGATGGGCGGCCTGCGCATGCAGCACATTCCCTATCGCGGCGTGTCGCCGGCCATGGCGGACGTGATGGGCAATCAGGTGCCCATGCTGTTCGCCAGCCTGCCTTCAGCGGTCGAAGGCATCAAGGCCGGCAAGCTGCGCGCGCTGGGCGTCAGCAGCGAAAAACGCAACGCCTTGCTGCCCGACGTGCCTGCCATCAACGAAGCCATACCGGGTTTCCGCGGCGATCTGTGGGTCGCGTTCTATGGCGCCAAGGAAGCGCCCCGCGCGTCTATCGACACCTTGCACCAGACCATCCGGAAAGTCCTGGCGGACCAGGCGCTGCAACAGAAGTTCGACCAGTTGGGGGTCACGATGATGCATGACGGCCCGGCCGAGCTGGCGGCGCGCCAGCAGGCCGAGTTCATGCAGTGGAAGCAGGTGGTGCAGGCCTCGGGCGCGAGTCCGGACTGAGGTCCCTACCGGCTGCCGTCGATGTATGGCCGGGCCTGCAGGACCAGGATGTTGTCACCCTGCACGGCCCATTCGATATCCTGGTCCACGCCGCCCAGGCGCTGCTTGATCTGGCTGCCCACGGCAGCCAGGCGCGCCACCAGGGTGTCATTCAGTACCTGGCGCGGGCCTTCGATCGGCACTTCGCGCACGCCGCCCGCGGCGTCCGCCACCAGTTGGGTGTCCTCGGCGGAACGGCTCAGCACCTGTACCGCCTTGGACCAGCTGGAATACATCAGCTGCTCGGCCTGGCGTTTGCCTTCCACCACCTTGATGCCCAGGCCGCGCTTGGCCGAGATATAGGTGACGTAGCGGCGCGAGGCGTCGAAGGGGTCGCGCGTGATCATGACGCCCGAGCTGTCCGATGCCGCCGCCTGCTGCACCAGCACCGCCATCACCACGCCGCCCTGGCCGATGCCGGCCGCGCGCCGGGCCTCGTAGGCTTCATAGTTGTAGACCGAAGCCCACACCGTTTGCACTGCCTGCGCCAGCGCGTCGGCCTGCGTGACGTTGGGTACGGTGGTGTAGAGCCCCGCGCCGCTGAAGCCCGGCAGGTCTTCGGAATTGGACGAGCTGCGCACGAACACGCCGCGTCCTTGCAGTTGCTTCTGCCAGCGCTCGCGCCACGCGGCGGCCAGCGCCGGGTCGGGTTGGGCCTGGACGATGTCCCGGCGCAACGCGGCCAATTCGGCGCGGCGCAGGTTGGCGTCGCTGGCGAAGTCCGGCCGCTGCTCGAGCGCGGCGATGCGTTGCGGCACGCCCAGTTGCGTCATAAAGGCCGCGTACTGCGCGAAGGGGATGCAAAAGCCGTCCGGCACGGTGGCCGCGGGCGGTAGCGCGGACTTCAGCGCGCCCAGGTTGGCCGCCTTGACGCCGCAATGGCGGCTGTCGCGCGTGGCCATGCCGGCGAGCGGCTTGATCGCCTTGACCGTCAGGTCGGGGTTGGGCAGCGCCAGGGCGGCCTTGGGCGGCGGCGCCGCTACAGGCTGGGCGATGCGTTGCACCTGATAGCCGTTGCTGGTGACGGTCAGCTCGACCCACTGGCCGTCGTACTCGCGCAGCGCCGCCACGGCGTCGCGCACATAGGCATTGGGAATACGCCAGCCCTTGGCCAGCAGGTTGACGTGGGACAGCAGCGTGGAGGGCCGCTGCGTGACCAGGCCGGCCACCGGCGGCAGCGCGACCGGCACTTCGTCCAGCACCAGGATATCGGTCGGCGACAGGTCCGGCGTGTCGTCCACCGAGGCGACGATGCGCAGCCGGCCCTGGGCCCGGCCCGTGTTCAACGGCAGGAAGGTCTGTTCGCGCAGCAAGGATTCCTGCGTCACGGGGTTCAGGCCGGCGGTCTGCGCGACCTGTTCATGCAGCGTGGAATTGGCTTTGAAGCGCACCGGTTCGTGGAAGCTGGCCTTCAGTTTTTCATCGCTCAGCTTGAGCAGGTCCGGGGTGAGCCGGTCGCCTTCCCAGAATTCATAGGTGTAGCCGGGCAGGTCGCGTTGCCAGCTCAGGGTGCCGAACAGCAGGCGCCGTTGCGGATCCTTGTACTGCGCGATCAGCGTGGCCTTGTCGTCGGCGGGCAGCAGGTGCCGCTCGCGCGCAAAGTTCTCATGCAGCGTATAGCGCGGCGTGTTGACGTAGTAGATCTTGCCGCCTTGCTTCCGGTCGATCACGAACAGCACGTGCGGGATCTCCAGCGGCGTGCCGGGGTTGTAGACCCGGGCCAGTTGCTGGAACTCGGCCTGGGTCCGGATCTGGCCCAGGAAGGCCGGGCCCGCTTGCTTGCCGTCTGCCGCCTGCGCTGCGCGCTCGTCGGGGCGCAGCGGACGGGAGTTTTCGTAGGGCGAAGGCTTGCGGGCGGTTTGCGCCTGGACGGCCGGGCCAAAAGTGGCGGCCAGCGTGCCGAGCGCGGCCAGGACGATCAGGCGGGGCAGGCGCAGGGACGGGCGGCGGCGTGGTGCGGGCAATGGATGCATGTACGGGCAGGCGGGGCGCAGGGAGCCGCGATGATATCGGAGCCCAGCCGTTGGTTGTTTCCGGATGTGGCCAACTGTGCGTTGACGTTGCCGCAGGCATGCAAAATACCCAATTTCAGTGATGGGCTTGCGGTCCAGCATGTCGTCTAATGGCAGCCAGGCTTAATCGCCACGCCGGCGCTACGGGAACGCAGCCACGCTTGCACGCTTGGTGGCGGCTTCTCGCAGGGCCTTTTTGAAGGGGCAGCATCCGCTGCCCCTTTTTTTCGCAACCGGCATGCGCTCCCCGTCGTCAGGCCGCGTCGGCATCGAATCCCAGCTCCGCCAGGATGGCCACGGTGTGCTGCCCCAAGGCCGGCACGGCGCCCATCGCCGCGGCGGCGCCCGACAAGGTCGCCGGCGGCAGCAACGCCTGGATGGGACCGCCTGGCGTGGCCACGTCGCGCCAGCGGCCGCGCGCCGCGAATTGCGGGTGGTCCCAGACCTCGTGCATGGTGTTCAAGGCGGAGTTGGCGATGCCGCCCCGGTCCAGCCTGGCCAGCACCTGTTCGCGCGACAGGGAGGCAAAGCACTCGGCGATGCGCGCATCCAGCGCCTCGCGGTGCCGCACGCGCTGGACGTTGGTGGCATAGCGCTCGTCGTCGGCCAGCGCCGGTTCCTCCAGCACGTGGGCGCAGAAACTGCGCCATTCGCGGTCGTTCTGCAGGCCGAATATCACGGGCTTGCCGTCGCCCGCGAGGTATTGCCCATAGGGCGCGATCGCGGGATGCGCCACGCCGTTGCGCGCGGGTGGGGTGCCGCCGTAATGCGCGAAGTTCAAGGCATAGGAAGTCCATTCCGTCAGCGCTTCCAGCATGGTCACCTCGACGCGCAAGCCTGCGCCGGTGCGTCCGCGCTGTATGAGCGCCGACAGGATGCCGGAATAGGCATACATGCCGGCGGCGATATCGGCGATGGAGATGCCCGTGCGTGCCGGGGATTCGGGCGTGCCGGTCAGGGAGATCAGGCCGGAAGCCGCCTGTATCAGCAGGTCATAGGCCTTCTTGTCGCGGTAGGGGCCGTCATCGCCGTAGCCCGAAATGTCGCACACGATCAGCCTGGGGAAGTCCGCGCGCAACGTGTCGTAGTCCAGGCCCATGCGGCGCGCGGCGCCAGGCGCGAGATTCTGGATGAAGACATCAGCCTGGCCTAGTAGACGCCGCAGCACTTGCGCGGCGCCCGCAGCCTTGGTGTCCAGGGCTAGGCTCTCCTTGCCGCGGTTGGCCCATACGAAGAACGACGACTGGCCGCGCACGGTGTCGTCGTAGCCCCGCGCGAAGTCGCCCGCGTCCGGCCGTTCGATCTTGATGACGCGCGCGCCCAGGTCCGCCAGCTGGCGGCTGGCGAAAGGGGCGGCGACGGCGTGTTCGAGCGCGATGACGGTGATGCCGTCTAAGGGGCGGATAGCTGCGGTCATATCGTCCTGGATTGGGAGTGTGGGCCGGGGCGCATGCCGGGCCCGGCGGCGGCGGAGCATTATGGAATGCGAGGCGCGCGCGCGGCCAGTCGATATTTTTTAAGCGGGATTCGAGATTCTCTAATCGGCGTCCAGAGCCGGCCGCGGCTCGGTGACAAAGCTGATGAAGGCGCGGGCATAGCCGGGCAGGGCGTCCTGCTTGCGCATCACCGCGCGTTGTTCACGCACGGCCCAGGACTCCTCGATCTGCACGCATTCGACCTTGCCCTGGGCCAGCGCGGGCGCCGCTACCGAGCGTGGCACCAGCGAAATGCCGGCGCCTTCCTGGACGCAGCGCAGCACGGCGTCGAAGTTGGGCGCGTGCACGCGCACGCGGGGCTTGAGCCCCATCTGCTCGGCCATTTGCTGCAGGTACAGGAAGTTGCTGCTCTTGCGGCCGATGGCGACCAGGTCGTGCGACAGCGCGGTTTCAAGCGAAACGCGCGGGAGTAGGCTGAGCGGATGGCGCGGAGGGATGATGAAGATCAGTTCGTCCTGGCCGTAGCTGATGTATTCCAGTCCACGCATTTCAATGGCGCCCGCGACCAGTCCGATGTCGGCGCGGCCGTCCAGCACCGCCTTGACGGTTTCTTCGCTGAGATGTTCCTCAAGATCCACGTTGACGTTCGGATAGGCGGCCAGGTAGCGGCTCAACGCGCTGGGCAGGCTGCTCAGCGTGCTGCTGTTGGCATAGACGCGGATATGGCCCTCGACGCCATCGGTATGACGGCGCATTTCCGCCTGCAGGCGCTCGACGTTGCCCAGTATGGTCTGCGCATAGCGCAGCACGGTCATGCCGGCGGCGGTGAGCGACATCCCTTTCTGAGTGCGCACGAACAGCGGCACGCCCATGGCCTGCTCCAGATTCTTCAGGCGGTAGCTGGCCGACGGCGCGGTCAGGTGCAGGTCGGAAGCCCCGCCCGTGAGGCTTTTGGCTTCAGCGATGGCGACAAAGACGCGCAGGTCGGTCAGTTCGTAGCGCAAGGAGGACACCCGGTGTGGGGCGGCGTGGCGGGCCGCTGTTAGAAAGGCTCTAAGCCGGATAAGAAACTTTCGACTATTCCTGGCGCCGGCCTCGTCTCTATATTGTGCCGCACACAAAAGACCAACGGAGACAAGCATGAAACATGGATTTCCCTGGCGTGCGCTGGCAGGCGCCACCTTGATGGCGGCTGGCGCGCTGGCTGGCGGCGCTGCGTCGGCGCAGGACTATCCGGCCAAGCCGGTTCGCCTGGTGGTGCCGTATGCGGCCGGCGGACCTACCGATACGTTCGCCCGGGCCCTGGCGGAGACCTGAAGCCGCAAGCTGGGCGCGGCGCTGGTGGTGGAGAACCGGACCGGAGCAGGCACGCTGGTCGGCACCGAAACCGTCGCCCGCGCGACTGCCGACGGCTACACCTTGCTGCTGACCACGGTGGCGCACGCGGTCAATCCCAGCATCCATGCCAGCCTGCCATACCGGACGGTGGAGGACTTTGCGCCAGTCGGCCTGGCGGCCAAGGCGCCCCTGGTGCTGGTTGTCAACAAAAACATGCCCGTCTCGACCTTGCCAGAGTTCATGGCCTATCTGAAGGCCAGGCCCGGCAAGGTCAACTACGGCTCGGCCGGCATCGGCAGTGCGCCGCACCTGGCCGGTGAGCTGCTGAACCATCTGGCCGGCGTGCGCGCCATGCACGTGCCGTACCGTGGCAGCGCGCCGGCGATGGCCGATGTCATCGGCGGGCATCTGGACTTCATGATCGATAGCGCGCCCACGGGCCTGGCGCAGGTGCAGGCGGGCACGGTCAGGCTGCTGGCGACCTCGATGGCGCAGCCCCTGCCGCAGACGCCCGGCACGCCGCCCATCGCGGACGCGGTAGCGGGCTACGAGGCCTATACCTGGAACGCCGTCTTCACGCCGGCGGGCACCCCCGCGCCGGTCGTCGACAAGCTCAATGCCACGCTGCGCGCTGCGCTTGCCGATCCGGAATTGCAGCGCCGCGCCTACGACATGGGCTTGGTGCTGCAGCCGGACACGACGCCTGCCGCGCTGGCAGCCTTCTTGCAGGGCGAGTTGAAGAAGTGGGGCGAAGTCGCTCGCACCGCGCACATGACCGCGAACTGAATCCACCCGTGCAAAAAAAAAGGAATCCTGCATGATCAAGCACCAACTCTGCGCCCAGCGTTACTTCGATGATTTCAAGGTTGGCGAGGTTTTCATTTTGCCGTCGCGCACCATGACCGACGCGTTGTTCGCCGCGTTTCAGCTCGCCAGCGGCGACAATCATCCCGTGCATTACGACGTCGAGTATTGCCGCGCCCATGGCATGCCTCATATGCTGGCGCACGGCTTCCAGGTCGCCATCCAGACGGCGGCGGGCGCCGGACTGTTCCCCCATATGGTGGAGGATGCGCTCAAGGGGTTTCTGGAACAGAGCAGCCGTTTCCTCAAGCCTGTGTTCGCGGGCGACACGCTTTATTCGTCGCTGACGGTGACGGAACTGCTGCCCGGACGCACGACCGGCGTACTGGTCATGCAGAGCCTCGTGCGCAACCAGCGCGGCGAGACGGTGATGGACGGCGTGCAGAAGTACCTGCTGCGCAAGGGCGAGGGGCGGTAGCGGGGCGCGAGGAGACCGGACCGGAACGCCTGCTCGGGAAACTCCCTATCCATTGGCCGCCCTTTGCCGGTTGACAGCAATCGCCAGCGAATCGATACTGAATCCAGTACGTATACGTACAAAATAGCTGGCGCCGCTACTGCGCAACAACGGTCGTACGGGTTCCTACTGCTCTCGCAAAGGAGTAAGCAATGAAGGACGGCGAAATTCTTTCCGGATTCCTGGCTCCCCACCCGCCGCACCTCGTGTACGGCGAGAACCCGCCGCAGAACGAGCCGCGCTCGCGCGGCGGGTGGGAAAGCCTGCGCTGGGCCTACGACCACGTGCGCGAGAGCATCGAACGCCTGCAGCCCGACGTGCTGCTGGTGCATTCGCCGCATTGGATCACCCAGGTGGGCCATCACTTCCTGGGCGTGCCGCGTCTGGCGGGCCGCTCGGTGGATCCGATCTTTCCCGACCTGTTCCGCTACGACTTCGGCATGGACGTGGACGTGGAACTGGCCGAAGCCTGTTGCGAGGAAGGCCGTAAGCTGGGCCTGGTCACCAAGATGATGCGCAACCCAAAGTTCCGCGTCGACTACGGCACCATCACCACGCTGCACATGGTGCGCCCGCAATGGGACATTCCGGTGGTGGGGCTGTCGGCGAACAACACGCCGTACTACCTCAACACCCAGGAAGGGCAGAAGGAAATGGACCTGCTGGGCAGGGCCACGCGCGAAGCCATTCGCAAGAGCGGGCGGCGGGCGGTGCTGCTGGCCAGCAACACGCTGTCGCACTGGCATTTCCATGAACAGCCCGAGGTGCCCGAGGACATGTCCAAGGAACATCCGGCGCGCTACGACGGCTATCTGTGGGACATCCGCATGATCGACCTGATGCGCAAGGGCAGGATGGACGAGGTATTCGAACTGTTGCCCCAGTTCATCGACGAAGCCTTCGCCGAAGTGAAGTCCGGCGCCTTCACCTGGATGCATGCGGCCATGGGCTATCCGCAACTGGCCGGCAAGTTCCATGGCTACGGTACCGTGATCGGCACCGGCAACGCGGTGATGGAATGGAATCTGCGGGAGGCCGGACTGTCCCGCCTCGAAGCACCCGCCGGCGCGGCGGCCTAGTCATCCAGGGAGACATGCCATGACCATCGTTTCCGCATTTCTCGTCCCTGGCAGCCCGCTGCCGCAGCTGCGCAGCGACGTGGCGCCCTGGGGACGCCTGAACCAGGCGCTGTGCGCGGCTGGCAAGTCGCTGGCGGCTTCCCGGCCCGACGTGGTGCTGGTGTATTCGACGCAGTGGATGGCGGTGCTGGACCAGTTGTGGATCACGCGCCGGCGCAGCACGGGCGTGCATGTGGACGAGAACTGGCACGAGTACGGCGAGCTGCCCTTCGACATCGCCAGCGACGCCAGCCTGGCCGAAGCCTGCGTGCAAGGTTGCCGCGACGCCGGCATCCATGCGCGCGGCGTGGACTACGACCAGTTCCCCATCGACACGGGCACCATCACGGTCAGCACGCTGATGGGTTTTGGCTCCGACCAACTGCCTGTGACCCTGGCGGCCAACAACCTGTACCACGACAACGCGCAGACGGAGCAACTGAGCCGCATCGCCGCGCAGGCAGCCGCCGCGCAAGGCAAACGCGCGGCGGTCATCGGCATAGGCGGGCTGTCCAACACCATGTTCCGCGAGCCAGTGGCGCCTGAATCCGACCGCATGATCTCTCAGGCCGACGACGACTGGAACCGCCGCATGCTGGCGCTGCTGGAAAGCGGCGATGCCGCACAACTGCGCCAGGCGATGCCTGAGTATGCCGGGCAGGCCAAGGCCGAGATGGGCTTCAAGCACATGTCCTGGCTGCTGGGCGCGCTGGGCGACCAGTTCCGCGGCGCCAAGGTGCTGGAGTATGCGCCGCTGTATGGCAGCGGCGGGGCGGTGGTGGAATTCAAGTTGGGTTGAAAGCTGGCCCGGCCCTGGAGGCGGCGCGTGTCGGGCCGCGCCAGGGGCGGCCCGCATCCAGGCCGCTTGTCAGAGTGGCTCGCGGCCGCAGCGCTTGTCAGAGCGCCCCGGCAACCGCCACCGGTATCTCCCTGGCGCCCGCCTTTCGGCGCCAGCGCGCCGGCCCCGATACGTGCAGGTTCCCGCCCTCGGCGTCCACCGCCACGGTCACGGGCATGTCCGTGACGTCGAACTCGTGGATCGCCTCCATGCCGAGGTCCTCGAAGGCGATGACGCGGGCGCTGCGGATGGCGCGGGACACGAGATAGGCCGCGCCGCCCACCGCGATCAGGTAGGCCGACCGGTGGCGCCGGATCGCCTCGACCGCCTGCGGGCCGCGTTCGGCCTTGCCTATCATCGCCAGCAGGCCCGTGCGTTCCAGCATCATGTCGGTGTAGCCGTCCATGCGGGTCGAGGTGGTGGGGCCGGCGGGGCCGACGGCCTCGCCGCGCACCGCGTCCACCGGGCCCACATAGTAGATGGCGCGGCCGCGGAAGTCGGCGGGCAGCGGCTCGCCCCGCGCCAGCATTTCACGGATGCGCTGATGCGCGGCGTCGCGTCCGGTCAGCATGCGGCCGTTGAGCAGCAGGGTTTCTCCGGCGCGCCAGGACGCGACGTCCTCGCGGGTGAGGGTGTCCAGGTTCACGCGCCGGCCGGTGTCCGAGCCGCGTTCCACGCCCAGATCGGGCCAGAGATCCAGCGAGGGCGGATCCAGATGCGCGGGGCCGGAGCCGTCCAGCACGAAGCGCGCATGGCGCGTGGCCGCGCAATTGGGGATCAGCGCGATGGGCTTGGCGGCCGCGTGCGTGGGGTAGGTCTTGATCTTCACGTCCAGCACGGTGGTGAGGCCGCCCAGGCCCTGCGCGCCTATGCCCAGCGCGTTGACGCGGTCATGCAGTTCCAAACGCAGCGCGTCCTCGGGCGCCAGCGTGTCGCCGCTCCGCGCCCGCGCCTGCAGCTCATGCATGTCCAGGGGCTGCATCAGGCTTTCCTTGGCCAGCAGCACCGCTTTCTCGGCGGTGCCGCCCACGCCTATGCCCAACATGCCGGGCGGACACCAGCCGGCTCCCATGGCCGGAATCTGCGCCAGCACCCAGTCGACGATGCTGTCGGCCGGGTTCAGCATGGCCAGCCGCGCCTTGTTCTCCGAGCCCCCGCCCTTGGCCGCCACGGTGAGCGCCAGGCTTGCGCCCGGCACGATGCGCATGCTGATGACGGCGGGCGTGTTGTCGCGGGTGTTGCCGCGGCCGAACAGCGGGTCCGCCACCACCGAGGCGCGCAGCGGATTGTCCGCGTCCAGGTAGGCGCGCCGCACGCCGGCGTTGACGGCGTCCTCCAGGCTGCCGGTGAAGCCCTCCCAGCGCACGTCCATGCCGACTTCCAGGAAGACGTTGACGATCCCCGTGTCCTGGCAGATCGGCCGCCGGCCGATGGCGGCCATGCGCGAGCTGGCCAGGATCTGCGCCATGGCGTCGCGCGCCGGCGCGCTGGCCTCGCGTCGGTAGGCGCGGGCCAGATGCGCGATGTAATCGGCCGGGTGGTAGTGGCTGATGTACTGGAGCGCGCTGGCGATGGATTCGATCAGGTCGTCCTGACGGATGCTTGTGCTCATGGCGTGCGTGGGTTGATGGTTTGAAGGTTCAGTCTGCGTGCAGCGTGACGCCGGGGCGGTCCTTGACCAGGCTAACGGCCACCAAGGACACCACGGCCATGACGATGACGTAGACGCCCACATGCCAGGACTGGCCGGTGGCGGTGATGATGGACTGCGCGATCATCGCGGCGAACGCGCCGCCGAGGATGGAGCCCAGCGCATAGCCCGCCGACACCCCGGAATAGCGCACGTCGGCCGGGAACATCTCGGCATACAGCGCGGCCTGCGGGCCGTAGGTCAGGCCCAGGGGCACCGACAGCACGGCCAGGGCGAAGGCGAATTGCGTGACGTCGCCGGATTCGATGAAGGACCACATCGGTATGGCCCACAGCGCCAGTAGCACGTAGCCGAGCTGGAAGGTGCGCACGCGGCCGATGCGGTCGCCCAGCCAGCCGCCCAGCAGCGTGGTGCCCAGCCAGCAAGCCGCGGCCAGCGTGCAGATCATCAGCACCTGCTGCGCCGGCATGTGCAGCGTCCGGCTGCCGTAGCTGATGAAGAAGCCGACCAGCAGATAGCCCGCCGTGCTGTTGCCCACGAAGATCAGCGTGGTCAGCAGGATCTGGCGCGGATGCTTGCGCAGCAAGGTGCCCAGCGGCGCCGAGGAATGGCTGCGGCGCGACTGCATCTGCAGGAACACGGGCGATTCCTCGACGGCGCGGCGGATGAAGACGCCGACCACGATGAGCGCGATGGACAGCAGAAAGGACACGCGCCAGCCCCAGGCCATGAAGTTGTCGGCGCCGACCAGGGCGGTGATGCACCACAGCACGCCGGTGGCGACGATCATGCCCAGCGGCACGCCGATTTGCGGGAAGGCGCCGAACAGCGAACGTCGCTCCCGGGGCGCGTGCTCGACCGCCATGAGCGCCGCGCCGCCCCATTCGCCACCGGCGGAAAAGCCTTGCAGCACGCGCAAGGCCACCAGCATCACCGGCGCCCAGATGCCGATCTGCGCGTAGGTCGGCAGCACGCCGATCAGGGCGGTGGACACGCCCATCAGGATCAGCGTGGCCGCCAGCACCCGCTTGCGGCCGTAGCGGTCGCCCAGGTGGCCGCAGACGATGGCGCCCAGCGGCCGGAACAGGAAGGCCACGCCCACGGTCGCGAACGACAGGATCAGCGACAGCTCGGGGTTTTCCTTGGCGAAGGGCGCGAAGAACAGGGAACCCAGCACCAGCCCGGCGGCCTGGACGTAGATGAAGTAGTCGTACCATTCGATGGCCGAGCCGACCAGCGTGGCGGCCAGCACCTTGCGGTCGTCGGCGCTGACCAGCGGGCCGGACGCGGACCGGCGGGCGGATGCGACGGCGGCGCCGTCGGCGGGGATTTCTGTCTGCATGGTTGTCTCCTTGGGGGAATGCGGCGGTTCAGCTTCTTATTGGGTGGCGTTGCCTAGGCCGCGGCGCTCTGCGGCGCGTCGGGCTGGTTTTCCGGGCGGGCCGCTTCGAAGGCGGGTAGGCCGGCGCAGGCCTGGACGAGGGCGCGGACCCGTTCGAAGGGCGCCAGGTCCGCGCCGTAGCGCAAGGCGTTGTAGACCTGCGGGATCAGGTAGCACTCGACCAGCGTGGGTGCGTCGCCCAGCGCGTAACCGCCGTCCTGCGCCGCGGGCAGCGCCGCCTCGAAGGCCTGGAAGCCTTCGGCGCACCAGTGGCGGTACCAGTCCTGGATCTGTTCGTCGTCCGCGCCGAACTGCGCACGCAGGCGCTTGAGCGCGCGCAGGTTGTTGAGCGGGTGCATTTCGCAGGCGATCAGTTGCGCCAGCGCGCGGGCTTGCGCCCGCAGCGCGGGATCGGCCGGCAGCAGCGGCGCACCGGGATGGCGCTCGTCCAGGTACTCGATGATGGCCAGCGATTGCTGCAGGCGCAGGCCGTCGATCTCCAGCATGGGCACCAGGCCGAAGGGCGCCAGCGAGCGGTAGGCCGGCTGCTGGTGCTCGCCCTTGACCATGTGCCAGGTGACCTGCCGGTACGGCAGGCCCTTCAAGGCCAGGGCAATGCGGACCCGGTAGGCCGCGGAACTGCGCCAGTAGCTGTGCAGGGTGAGGGCGGGCGTGTCGGCCATGGCGGTCTCCGGTCAGGCGGCGGCGGTTTCGAGCACGCCGGCCGACGCGGCGCCAGGCATGGGCCGCGTGCCAGGGATCCGCACCTGCTGGTCGATGTCGCCGAACAGGCTCAGGCCCGCGTCGTCGCGCATGCCGATGCGCACGCGATCGCCGTGCTTGAGGAACGGCGTGCGCATTTCGCCCTCGCGCAGCTTTTCCCGCACGCGCGCTTCGACCAGGCAGCACACGCCGGCGGCGTCGCTGGCATTCGAGATGGTGCCGCTGCCCACCAGGGTGCCGGCGCCCAGGCGGCGGGTGCGGGCTGCGTGCGCGATCAGCTCGCCGAAGTGGAATTGCATTTCTTCGCCTGCCTGGGGCTGGCCGATCTGCCGGCCGTTGAGCCACACCTGCATGGCGCGGTGCAGCTTGCCGCCGCGCCAGTAGGGCGCCAGTTCATCGGGCGTGACCAGCACGGGCGACAGCGCCGACGCCGGTTTGCCCTGCAGGAAGCCGAAGCCCTTGGAAAGTTCGGGCAGCACCACGTTGCGCAGGGTCACGTCATTGACCAGGCCCAGCAGCGCCACGTGTCCGAGCGCCGCGTCCGCGTCCACGCCCAGGGGCACGTCGTCGGTCACCACCACGATCTCCGCTTCCAGGTCCACGCCCAGTTCCTCGCTGGCGGCGGTGATGTCCTCGCAGGGGCCCATGAAGTCGTCCGAGGCGCCCTGGTACATCAGCGGATCGGTCAGGAACGAAGGCGGCATCTCGCCGCCGCGGGCGCGGCGCGTCAGGTCCACGTGGTTCAGGTAGGCGGACGCGTCCAGCCATTGGTAGGCGCGCGGCAACGGCGCGGCGCAGCGGGCCGCATCGAAGGGCTGGCTGGCGCCATCGCCCGCGTTCAGCGCTTCGTATTCGGCCTGCAGCAGCGGCGCGGCGCGGGCCCAGTCATCCAGCGCCTGCTGCAGGGTGGCTGCGATGTGCGGCACGGCGCGCGTGCGGGTCAGGTCGCGGCTGACGACGGCCAGGGCGCCGTCGCGGGCGCCATTGCTCAGGGTGGCGAGTTTCATCTTCAGGTGCTCCGTATCGAATGGAGAAGCCCACGGCGGGGCCTCGTGGCGTTGTTGCGTGCCGGGGTCAGGCGGTGAGCTCGGCCCACATATCGCGGTCGCGCTGGGCGGTCCAGACGCGCGGATCGGTGATGCCGCTGGCCTCGTCGTAGGCGCGCGAGACGTCGAAGGGAATGGCGTGTTCGTAGATGACGACGTGGCCGAACTCCGGGTCCATCACCCGGCGCGTGTCCTCATAGACTTGCTTCAGGCTCTTGCCTTGCTCCACGCCCTGGCGGGCGCAGCCATACAGCGTCTCGACCCAGCTGCGGGTGTAGCCGATGGCTTCGCGGCAGGCGGCGGGCGTGGTCAGCGCGGGACCGCGGCCCGGCACCATCTGGCGCGGCTCCAGCGCCTGCAGCGCGTCCAGCGTGGCGGGCCAGTCGGACAAATAGGCATCGCCGGTGTAGACGCCCGCATTGAACTCCACCAGGTCGCCGGAGAAACAGATGCCCTGCGACGGAATCCAGACGATGGAATCGCCCCGGGTGTGGCCTGGGCCCAGATGCAGCATGCGTACTTCGAGGTCACCCAGGAACACCGTCAGCTCGCGCTCGAACACCACGGTGGGCCAGGTCAGTCCCGGGATGCCCTCGGCGGACTGGAACAGGCGCGGGAAGCGGCCGATCTCGGAATCCATGTCGGCCTGGCCGCGCTCGACGATGAGTTCATGCGTGCCGCGGCTGGCGTACACGTTGGCCGCGCCTTCGGCGGCGAAGGCGGACGCGCCCAGCACGCGCACGGCGTGGTAGTGGGTCAGCGCCACGTGGCGGATGGGCTTGTCGGTGACGCCGCGGATGGCGCGGATCAGCGCCTGCGCCATGGCCGGGGTGGCGGTCGCGTCGACCACCATCACGCTGTCGTCGCCGATGATCACGCCCGAGTTGGGGTCGCCGTCGGCCACGTAGGCGTAGGCGTTTTCGGACAGGCGCTCGAAGGAGATCTTCTTTTCCGTCAGGTCGGCCTGGGAGGCGAAGGGTTTGCTCATGGTGTTCCTTTGATGGGTGGAAAGAGGGGGGGCTCAGCCGGCATGGGCTTGGCTGCGCTGCTGGCTGCTGGTGCCGGTGGCGCCGGGCTTCAGGCCGGCGGCCTTGTCGCGGGTCCAGGCGGCCAGGTCGTCATGGGCGCTGCGGCGCTTGCGGGCGACGTAGTCGTCCACGGGCAGGCGCAAGGTCAGTTCGAGGCGGATGCCGTTGGGGTCGAAGAAATAGATCGAGCGGATGAAGTGGTGGTCGGTCGGCCCCACCACCTCGACGCCGTGGGACTGCAGGCGCTGGCGCATGCGCTCCAGCCCGGCTTCGCCGCGGATTTCCATGGCGAAGTGGTTGACCCAGCGCGGCGTGGCGGGGTCGGGCTGGCTCTGGCCGTTGTCGCCCAGGTCGAAGAAGGCGATGTGCGAACCGTCGGCGAATTCGAAGAACAGGTGCACGAAGGGGCAATGCTCGCCCGTGGAAGGCACGCGTTCTTCCTTGACCACGTGCACCAGCGGCAGGCCAAGGATGTCTTCGTAGAAATGCCGGGTTTCCTCGGCGTCGCGGCAGCGCCAGGCGAAGTGGTGCAGGCCCTGGATGGCGGGGCAGGCGGCGGGGGCGTCCGCCGGGGAGGCATGGGATGGGTTGAGCGTCATGGCGCCGTCTCCGTGGTTCATGGAATGTTCAAGGCGGGCGAGCCGGACTGGGCCGCCAGCATTTCGTCGACGGCCGCCTGTACCAGGGCCGCGTCGTCCACCGCTTCGATGAGCAGCAGCGACAGCCGGGCCAGGCTGTCGCGCTGGGCTTCGGGGTCGGGCACATTGGTGAGCGCGATCAGGCGCTCCAGCAGGTCGTCAAGCTGTTGCTGGGATAGCGGCATGGCTGGCGCCTCCGGTTGAGCGGTAGAGGCCGCGGGCCTCGGGCAGGGGTTCGGGACAGGCGCCGGATGCATCCAGCGCGGCGGCGACCCAGGCCAGCACGGCCTCGGGATCGCCCGTCTCGGGCGTGGCGGCTGCCATGACGTGCTGGTCGGGCCGCAGCAGCCAGGCCTGGCCGTCCAGCGCCTGCCCGAGCTGGTGCGCCAGGGCAGCTTGTCCGCGCTCGTCGCATAGCGGCCCGACGGCGACCCAGCGCACCAGGCCGTCGCCGTCCTGCGCGCCGGGGGGCAGGGCATTGCCGAACACCAGGACCGTGAACCAGGGGCCGAGCAGGCCGTGCAAGGTCAGGCCATCCGCTTGCCGCAGCACGACGTTGGGCAGCGCGCGCCCGGCCAGGGCGTGGGTGCCGCAAGCCAGCGCCGACGCGGGATAGACGGCCGGCATGCACAGACGGCCGGTATTGATCATGCGGGCGGCGACGGCGTGGCGCGGCGCCAGGTCGATGATGGCGTCGCGCCACAGCGCGGCCGAGCGGGCCGCGCCCGGATAGACGAAGCGCGAGGAGCGGCGCGCCTGGCGGATATTTTCCATCGCCGCGTGCTTGCGCTCCACGCTGTAGGTATCCAGCAGGGACTCGCCCGCGCGGCCTTGCAGCAGCAGGGCCAGCTTCCAGCCCAGGTTGTCGGCGTCCTGGATGCCGCCGTTGCCGCCGCGCGCGCCGAAGGGCGCGACCAGGTGGGCCGAATCGCCCGCGAACAGCACGCGGCCATGGCGCAGGCTGTCCAGGCATTCATGGCGGTAGGCCCAGACGCCGTGCCAGGCGATGTCGAACTCCACGCGCTCGCCCAGCAGGTCCCAGACGCGCTGGCGCATGCCCGCGTCGGTGGCCGCTTCGGCGGGGTCTTCGTCGGGACGCAGCTGGAAGTCCAGCCGCCAGGTGTCGTCGGCCATCTTGTGGCGCCAGACCGCGCGGCCGTGGTTGCTGCGCGCGTCCAGCCAGGTCCAGCGCTCTTCCGGCCAGGCGGTGTCGCGCAGCACGACGTCGATGATGATCCAGCGGTCCTCGGTCTGGTCATATACGCGCGGGCTCAAGCCCAGCATGGTGCGCACCGCGCTTTTGGCGCCGTCGCAGGCGACCACCCATTGCGCCTGGCAGGTATAGGCGCCGTCGGGCGTTTCCACTTGCAAAGTCGCCGGGCCTTCGGCTTGCGGCTCGATGCCGGCGACGCGGTTCAGCCAGCGCAGCTCGGCCAGCGGCTCGCGCATCAGCGCATCCACCAGGAAGGCTTCCAGGTAGTACTGCTGCAGGTTGACGAAGCCGTTGTGCCGCATGTCGGGCTGGTCCTGCAGCGTGAAGGACGCCACCGCCTGGTCGCGACACAGCACGCGGCCCACGTTCCAGCGTACGCCCTTGCCGACCACCTCGCCGGCCATGCCCAGCCGGTCGAAGATGTCCAGCGTGCGCTGTGCCCAGACCATGCCGCGCGAGGCCAGGCCGCGCACGCCGACGGTGTTGTCGTCGTCCAGCACGACCACGGGAATGCCGCGCCGCACCAAGTCCAGCGCCAGCGTCAGGCCGGTCAATCCGGCCCCCACGACGGCCACCGGATGCGGCTCGCGGCGCGGGCGGTCCATTTCATCGGGCCTGACGTATGGATAGATGGGAAGCTCTTTCATCGTTTTCCCTAGTTCGATGTGGTTTCGATGCAGGCACCACTCTAGGAGCGCCACGCGGGCCCGTCATGTCCTCACGGAAGAGGACACCGCGGCGGCGGAGGATGACCTTAGAATCGGGAAAACACGCGCAAGCGGGGGAAAACGACACCATGGAAGAGACACACAACCCTATGCCCGCGGGCGGGGGGCCGGACCGTTGGGCCGAGTCCGCCGTCATGGACCTGGGCGGCCCCATGTTCCATGCCACGCTGCTGCTGGCGCTGCGCGAGACCGTAGCTGCCGACCACGTGTCGCACGTGTTCTACGGCCACGAAGGCCTGGTGCAGTATTCGTCGGCGGCCAGCCTGCTGAACCAGTCCCTGATCGAATGGACCACCAACGTGTTCGTGGACAACGAGTTCTACCGGCGCGATCCCAACTACGGCCTGCTGCGCGACATGGCCTGCCAGCCCGGCCATCATCCGGACCTGGTCGTCCAGACGGCGTCCCCGGAGCGCATCGCGGACGACGAGTACCGCCGCCTGCTGTTCGAGCGCCCCGGCTTCGCCAGCAAGATTTCGCTCATCGGTTCCCGCAGCGAGGGCATCAGCTACCTGAACCTGTATTTCTCGCATGCCCATTCACCGAACGTGGCCGAACTGATGCGCGGGCGCGCGCCCCTGCTGATCGCGCTGGCGCGGCGCCACCACCAGTTGTGCCGCGCGGATGCGGACGCGCCGCGCACGCCGTCCTGGTGCAGTGGCCTGTCGCTGCGTGAGATCCAGGTAGCTGACCTGCTACGCCAGGGCCATACCGCCAAGGAAGTGGGGCGCGAACTGGGCCTGTCGCCCACCACCGTGGTGACCTACAAGAATCGCATTTTCAAGAAGAACAACGTCGCCAGCCTGAAGGAGTTCCTGATCAAGGCGCCCGCGGTGTGCGCCGCGCCGGCCTGTACAGCCGAGGCCGGCGGCCGCTGAGGCTCGCCTGCAAGCCTGAGGCTGGCGGCAGTTGAGCATGACCGGTATGCCTGATGCCAGCGGCCGCTGGGCATCGCCTGCATGCCCGCGGCTCGCGGGCGCCCGGCATCGTCCGCATTGGTCGGGATCAGGCTGCCACGGATGGCCGCAGCCGGGCGATGGCGGGTACCGCCAACGCCGCCAGCAGCGCCACGGCCCCAGCGACATAGCCCACACTGCCGAGGCCCCACTGCGCGATGGCCAAGCCGCCCAGCATGGCGCCGATGCCGATGCCGGCATTGGCCGCCGACACGTTCAACGTTCCCGCCATGGCCTGGGCTTGCGGCGCCACCTTCATCACGCGCACCTGGCAGACCGGATACAGCGCCGTGTTGGCGATGCTCCAGGCGGCCAGCGCCGGCAGCAGTCCGGCAAGCGAGGAGGCCAGGGGCACCGCCGCCATCATGCCCAGGCCCAGCAGCAGGGTGAACGCCAGGGTCGCGGCCAGCGGATTGCGGTCCGCCGCCAGTCCGCCCAGCCAATTGCCCGCCAAGCCCGCCGCGCCAAAGCCCATCAGCCACCATCCGACCTGCGCCGGCGGCACGCCGGCGATACGTTCCAGCACGTCGGCCAGATAGGTATAGGCAGCGAACATCGCGGTGAACACCGCCACGGACAGTGCGATGTGGGCCAGCATGCGCGGATCCCGTAGAATGCGCGCCTGCTCGCGCAAGCCGACGCGTGGCGGGCGCGGCAAGGCTGGCATGCAGGCCAGCATCAGCGCGGCCAGCGCAAGGGACAGCGCGGCCAGGCCCCAGAAGCTGCCGCGCCAGCCTATGGACGTGGCGGCCAGCGTGCCCAGCGGAATGCCGAACAGCAGGGCGGCGGAAATGCCCAGGTACACGCGCGCCACCGCCTGCCCGGCGCGGCGCGGGCCGGCCAGTTGCGCCGCGGCTTCGCTGGCCATGCCCCAAAACACCGGCAGGGCCAGCGCAGGAATGAAGCGCGCCAGCGCCAGCACCCAGATGTTGGGCGCGGCCGCGGCCAAGGCGTTGGAGGCGGCGAAGACCAGCAGAATCGCCACGAACAGGCGCTTGCGCTCCAGGTGCGACAGCGCGGCCGTCAGCAGCGGACCGGACAGCATCACAGTGAACGCGAACAGCGTCACCAGCTGGCCCGCGGCGGAAACGGATAGGGACAGGTCGCGGGCCAGTTCGGGCAGCAATCCCACGATCAGGAATTCCGTCGAAACGATGACGAAAGCCGCGATGGCGAGGATGCCGATGGAGAGGGCGTTCCCGCGGGCAGGGGCGGATGGGGAGGCCAGGGAGGATTCGAGCATGGATGGGTGTTCAAGGCGTGATACGGCCCTGAAGGATATTGGAGATAGAATTTCTTATCTCGGGCATTTTTTCTATTGATTTAGGAATCTGATTCCCTAATTTTCCCCCCATGATCCCATCCGAACGCCTCAAAGGTATCGAAGCCTTCGTCACCACCGCAGACGCCGGCAGCTTCACGGCCGCCGCCGACCGGCTCAACCTCACCGCCTCGGCCGTGGGCAAAAGCGTGGCTCGGCTGGAAGCCCGCTTGCGCACTCGCTTGTTCGAACGCAGCACGCGCCGCCTGGCGCTGACCGACGCGGGCAGCGCCTACTACCGCACCTGCGTGCGCGTGCTGGCCGAACTGCAGGAAGCCGAGGCGGTGCTGGCGGCGCAGCGCCAGGAGCCCGTCGGCCGGCTGCGCGTGGACCTGCCCGCGACCTTCGGCCGGCGGGTGGCGCTGCCGCTGCTGCTTCAGTTCGCCAGGCGGCATCCGCAGTTGCGGCCGTACGTGTCGTTCACGGACCGTTTCGTCGATCTGGCCGAAGAAGGCATAGACGTGGCGGTGCGCATCGGCGGGCCGCAGCAGTGGGCGCCCGGCCTGGGCCACCGCCACCTGGGCGCGGAGCGCGTGATTTTCTGCGCGTCGCCGCAATACCTGGAGCGCCGCGGCACGCCGCTGACGGCCGACGATCTGGCGCAACATGACGCGGTGGCCTACGGACGCGCGGACGGCGAGCCGCCCGCCTGGAGGATCGCGCAGGGCGCGGGGCCGGCCAGCCTGCGGCCGGTGGATGGCGTCATGGCGCTGGACAGTGCAGAAGCCCAGGTCGACGCCGTCGCCGCCGGTTTCGGCATCGCGCAACTGGCGACCTGGCTGGCGGCCGACGCCTTGCGCGACGGCCGGGTGGTCGAAGTGCTGCCGCAATTGGCTACCGAGGGATTGCCTTTGTATTTGGTGTGGCCGTTGAGCAAGCAGCTGCTGCCCAAGGTGGATGCGGTGGTCGAGATGCTGGGGGAGTCGCTGAGGATCGTGTAGCGGGCGGCTGAGGGAACGTACACATACGCTATCTGACGCCCCAATGAAAATCGGCCCCGATAAATCGGGGCCGATCATCTTGCGTCGGAGAAAACCAGCCCTTACTCCGCCGTTTCCTGCAGCACGCGCTTCGCTTCTTCGGCCACGCGCTCGGGCGCGGTGCCGCCCACGTGCTTGCGGGCCGCGACGGAGCCTTCCAGGGTCAGGACCTCGTGGACGTCTTCGCCGATGCTGGCGTGGTAGGCCTTCAGGTCGGCCAGCGACAGGTCGGCGAGGTCGCAGCCGCGCTGTTCGCAGTCGCGCACGGCGTGCGCGACCACTTCGTGGGCGTCGCGGAACGGCACGCCGCGCTTGACCAGGTAGTCGGCCAGGTCGGTGGCGGTGGCGAAGCCCTGCAGGGCGGCGGCGCGCATGTTGTCGGCCTTGACCTTGATGCCGCCGGCCATGTCCGCGAAGATGGTGAGCGTGTCGCGCAGCGTGTCCGCCGTGTCGAACAGGCCTTCCTTGTCTTCCTGGTTGTCTTTGTTGTAGGCCAGGGGCTGGCCCTTCATCAGGGTCAGCAGGGCGACCAGGTGGCCGTTGACGCGGCCGGTCTTGCCGCGGGCCAGCTCGGGCACGTCGGGGTTCTTTTTCTGCGGCATGATCGAGCTGCCGGTGCAGAAGCGGTCGGCCAGGTCGATGAAGCCCACGCGCGGGCTCATCCAGAGCACCAGCTCTTCGGACAGGCGCGAGACGTGCGTCATGATGAGCGCGCCGGCGGCGCAGAATTCGATGGCGAAGTCGCGGTCGGACACGGCGTCCAGCGAATTGCGGCAGACGCCGTCGAAGCCCAGGGTCTTGGCGACGCGCTCGCGGTCGATCGGGAACGACGTGCCGGCCAGGGCGGCGGCGCCCAGCGGCAGGCGGTTCACGCGGCGGCGGCAGTCGGCCAGGCGCTCGGCATCGCGGCCGAACATTTCGGCGTAGGCCAGCAGATGGTGGCCGAAGGTGACGGGCTGGGCGACCTGCAGGTGTGTGAAGCCCGGCATGATGGTGCCGGCGTTCTCGAGCGCGACGGCGGCCAGCGCGTGGCGCAACTGGCGCAGCAGGTCTTGCAGGTTGTCGATCTCGGCGCGCAGCCACAGGCGGATGTCGGTGGCGACCTGGTCGTTGCGCGAGCGGCCGGTGTGCAGGCGCTTGCCCGCGTCGCCCACCAGTTCAACCAGGCGTTTTTCGATGTTCAGGTGCACGTCTTCGAGGTCCAGCAGCCACTGGAAGCTGCCGGCGTCGATTTCGGACAGGATCTGGGTCATGCCGCGCTGGATGTCGGCCAGGTCCTGGGCGCCGATGATGCCCTGGGCGGCCAGCATGTCCGCGTGCGCGAGCGAGCCCTGGATGTCGTAGCGCGCCAGGCGCTTGTCGAAATCCACGGACGCCGTATAGCGCTTGACGAGTTCGGAAACCGGTTCCGAGAACCGGGCGGACCAGGCCTGCGCCTTGTTGGCGAACTGGTTTTGGTCGGGGGAGGGAGTCTTTGCCATGATGGGCGGAATTATAGGGCCTCGCGCGGCGCCGGGCGACGGACACCGGGGTTTTCGGGGCCGGGCGCCTGCGGTCCTGGCGACTTGTCGGATAATCCGTGGTTAGTTTCAAGAACTTAGAGCGAGAAGAGACCCTATGCCCCTGGAATGGGAAGAGCTAGTCACCCAATTGGATACCCACCTGCCGCGTGAAGCCTGGGCGCAGACGCTGGTCGGGATAGGCGTGCTGATCCTGATCGCGCTGTTCATCCAGTGGGTCGTCGCCCGCGTCGTGCTGCTGCTGGCGCACCGCGTGCTGGTGCTGAGCGGCCGCGGAGACTGGGACAAGGCCCTGCAGCGCCGCCGTGCCTACCAGAACCTCTGGTATGCCGTGCCGTTCGCCGTGGTGTCGCTGGGCATCGGCCTGGTGCCGCACGTCGAGCGGGCGGTGACGGTCGTGGGGCGGCTGGCCCACGCCGGCGCCTGGGTCTGCGTGTTCGTGGCGTTTTCGGGCGTGCTGAGCGCCTGGCAGGATACCTATTCGGCCACGACCCGGGCGCAGACCCGGTCCATCAAGGGCTATATCCAGATCAGCAAGCTCATTCTGATGGCCGTCTGCACCGTTTTGGTGCTTTCCATCCTGATCGACCGCTCGCCGCTCTGGATGATCTCCGGCCTGGGCGCGCTGTCCGCGGTGCTGCTGCTGGTGTTCAAGGACACACTGCTGTCGCTGGTGGCCAGCACCCAGCTGACCAGCAACGACATGCTGCGCATCGGCGACTGGATCGAGATGCCGCAGTCCAACGCCGACGGCTTCGTGAAAGACATCGCGCTGCATACGGTCAAGGTGCAGAACTGGGACAACACCGTTACCACGGTGCCCACCTACAAGCTGTTCTCGGAAAGCTACCGCAACTACCGGCACATGTTCGAGTCGGGCGGCCGGCGCATCAAGCGCACCATGCGGGTCGACGCCGCCAGCGTGCGCTTCCTGACCGAGGAAGAGTCTCAGCGGCTTATGTGCTTTCGCCTGCTGCACGACTATCTCCACGCCAAGACGCACGATATCGCCCAGGCCAACCAGACCATGGGGGAACTGGCCAGCGTGCCGGCCAACCGCCGCCGCCTGACCAATATCGGCACCCTGCGGGCCTATGCGCTGGCCTACCTGAAGCAGAACCAGGAAGTCCGCCAGGACATGGCGATGATGGTGCGCATGATGGAGCCCACCTCCGAGGGCATCCCGGTCGAGGTCTATTGCTTTACCGCTGTGACCGCCTGGGTGGAGTACGAGCGCATTCAGGGCGACATCTTCGACCATCTGCTCGCCATCCTCCCCGAATTGGGGCTGCGCCTGTACCAGCAGCCGTCCGGCGCCGACATCGGCGCGATGGGGAGCTATCTGCGCGAGGGCGCCTTGCAGTCGGCGCTGGCGTCCTCGGCCGAACGCGGGCTCACCGACGCCAAGATGCCGCGCTAGGGCGCCGCGGGCGCGTGAGATAATTTGGCCTATTGCCGTCAATAGGCCCTAGCTGATGTCGAACCCGTTCTTCAACCTGTATTCCCACGGCTTCGCCCGGGTCGCGGTCGGCGTGCCCGAATGCCGGGTCGCCGACCCGGCATTCAACGCCGCGCAGACCATCCTGCTGGCTCAGCAGGCCGCCCAGGGCGGCGCGGTGCTGGCGGCGTTTCCCGAACTGGGCCTGTCGGCCTATACCTGCGACGACCTCTTCCACCAGAAGGCCCTGCTGGACGCCTGCGAGGCGGCACTGGCCCAGGTGGTGGCGGCGACGGCCGAGCTTGACATCGCCATCATCGTCGGCGCGCCGCTGCGGGTGGCCCACCAGCTGTTCAATTGCGCCATCGTGGCGGCGGGCGGACGGGTGCTGGGCGTGGTGCCCAAGACCTACCTGCCCAACTACGGCGAATTCTACGAGGCGCGCCAGTTCAGCGCGGCCGATTGCGCCGCCGCGACCGAGATCCGCCTGCTGGGGCAGACGGTGCCGTTCGGGTCCGAGCTGGTCTTCCAGATGGAGCAGCTGCCGCTGTTCCAGTTCCACGTCGAGATCTGCGAGGACGTCTGGGTGCCCATCCCGCCGTCCTCGTTCGCGGCGCTGGCCGGCGCCACGGTGCTGGTCAACCTGTCGGCTTCCAATATCGTGGTCGGCAAGTCGGAATACCGCCACCAGCTGGTGGCGCAGCAATCGGCGCGCTGCCTGTCCGCCTATATGTACACGTCGGCCGGCCGAGGCGAGTCCTCGACCGACATGGCCTGGGACGGCCAGGCGCTCATTTACGAAAACGGCGAATTGCTGGGCGAGTCCGAGCGGTTCCTCGGCCATTCCCATCTGCTTTTCTCGGACGTGGACTTGGAACGCCTGTCGCGCGAACGCATGCGCCAGACGACCTTCGGCCAGTCGGCGCGGCGCCACCAGGACGAAATCCGCAAGTTCCGCACCGTGCCGGTTCCCGTGCAGCCGCCGCTGGACGACGCCGAACTGCCGCTGGAGCGGCGCGTTGCGCGGTTCCCCTATGTGCCGGCCGATCCGCAGCGCCGCGACGCCCGCTGCAAGGAGGTCTACAGCATCCAGGTGCAGGCCCTGGTCCAGCGCCTGTCGGCCAGCGGCATGTCCAAGGTCGTCATCGGTATTTCCGGCGGGCTGGACTCCACCCATGCGCTGCTGGTCTGCGCCGAGGCCATGGATGCCCTGGACCTGCCGCGCGCCAACATCCTGGCGGTTACGATGCCGGGCTTCGCCACCAGCACCCGCACGCTGCAGCAGGCGCGCCGGCTGATGGCCGTGGTGGGCTGCACGGCGTCCGAAATCGACATCCGCCCGAGCTGCCTGCAGATGCTCAAAGACCTGGGCCATCCCTACGCGGACGGCCAGCCGGTCTACGACATTACCTTCGAAAACGTGCAGGCGGGCGAACGCACCAACCACCTGTTCCGCATCGCGAACTTCAACAGCGCTATCGTCATCGGCACGGGCGACCTGAGCGAACTGGCGCTGGGCTGGTGCACCTACGGCGTGGGCGACCACATGTCGCACTACAGCGTCAACGCCAGCGTGCCCAAGACGCTGATCACGCACCTGGTGCGCTGGGTGGCCGAGTCCGGCCGCCTGGGCGATGACGGCGCCGCGGTGCTGCTGGACGTGCTGGGAACCGACGTCAGCCCCGAATTGGTGCCGGGTGGCGCGGACGACAAGCCGGTCCAGAAGAGCGAAGATTCGATCGGCCCCTACGAACTGCAGGACTTCAATCTGTATTACACGCTGCGCTATGGCTTCGCGCCAACCAAGGTTGCGTTCCTGGCGCTGGCGGCGTGGCGCGACCGCGAGGCCGGCGCCTGGCCGGAGGGCGGGCACGTCGTGCGCAACCAGTACGGCCTGGCCGCGATCAAGCGCAACCTGAAGATCTTCCTGGACCGGTTCTTCCGCCTCAGCCAGTTCAAGCGCACCTGCGTGCCCAACGCTCCGAAGGTGGGCTCCGGCGGCTCGCTGTCTCCGCGCGGCGATTGGCGCGCGCCCAGCGACTCGGAGTCGGTGGTGTGGATGCGCGACGCCGAGCGCATTCCGGACGAGGCGCCGTAGGCGGCAGGGTACTCCCGCCGCCGGCAAGCCCCGCTTTTGCCCGGCGGGGCCGGTGGTATTCTCTTATCCATCGCGCCTGGCGGCCATGCCGCCGCCGGGCGCCGCAACAGATCGAAAAACCAGGACGACCAACGTGAAACAAGTCACCGCCATCATTAAACCCTTCAAGCTCGACGAAGTCCGCGAAGCGCTGGCCGAAGTCGGCGTCAGCGGCCTGACCGTGACCGAAGTGAAGGGTTTCGGCCGCCAGAAAGGCCACACCGAGCTCTACCGCGGTGCCGAATACGTGGTGGACTTCCTGCCCAAGATCCGGGTCGAGGTCGTGCTGCCGGACAGCCAGGTCGAAGCCGCCATCGAAGCCATCGTCAAGGCCGCGCGTACCGGCAAGATCGGCGACGGCAAGATCTTCGTCACCCCCGTGGAACAGGCCATCCGGATTCGCACGGGCGAAAGCGACGAAGAGGCGCTGTAGTTTTTTTGTATGGGGGTGTCAGACACCCGGGTAGCGCCTGCGCAGGATGAAGGGCGTCTCGTAGGGGTGTCAGACACTTGCATGCGCGAAGCCGGGTGTCGACCGTTGCATGCAAGAAGCCGGGTGCCGGACCCGTGCACGCACGAAGCCGGATGTCGGACCCCTGCATGCATGAAGCCAGGTGTCTGACACCCTTACGAGACAGTCCCCCAAACACAAGACAGTTCCCCCGGGTGTCTGACACCCCCTACCGTATAAGCTGATTCATCTCCAGGATCGGCATCATCACCGCCAGCACGATCAGCAGCACGAATCCTCCCATCAGCAGGATCAGCGCCGGTTCCAGCAGGGCCGTCATGGCCATTGCGCGTCGCTCCAGGTCGCGCGACAGGTTTTGCGCGCCGCGGTCCAGCAGCTCGGGCAGGCGGCCGGTCTTCTCGCCGCTGGCGATCAGATGCACCAGCAGGGACGGGAACACTTTCTGCGCGCCCAGCGACGCCGACAGCGCGGCGCCTTCCCGCACGCGCGCCGACGCGTCGTCCACCGCCAGCCGCAGCACGTCGTTGCCCAGCGTGCGGCGCGCGGCCTCCAGCGCGGTCAGGAGCGACACGCCGCTGCCCGACAGGATGGCCAGTGTGGAGGCGAAGCGCGCCGCGTTCACGCCCAGCACGAAGCGCCCGGCCAGCGGCAGGCGCAGCACGCGGGCATGCCAGGCGCGCCGGGCGGCGGGCGCCCGTAGCGTGTAGCGCCACAGCACGATGGCCGCGGCCAGCGCCGCGCCCGTGGCTACGCCCCATTCGCGCACATAGTCCGACAACGACAGCATCACCCGCGTCAGCAGCGGCAGCTCCTGCTTGGCCTGGCTGAACGCGGACACCACCTGCGGCACCACATAGCCCAGCAGAAAGATGACGATGATCACCGATACGCAGGCCACGACCGCGGGGTAGATGAACGCCGTCATGACCTTGCTGCGCAAGGCATTGCGTTCTTCGATGTAGTCCGCCAGTTTCTCCATCACTTGCGCCAGGTCGCCCGACTCTTCGCCGGCGGCGATCAGCGCGCGGTAGATCTCGGGAAAGTCGCGCGGCCGCGCCGCCAGCGCCGCGGACAGCCGGTGGCCGGCGCGCACGTCGTCGCGCACGCCGCCCAGGCTGGCGGCGATGTGTTTCTTCTCGGCCTGTTCCAGCGTCGCGCTCAATGCCGCGTCCAGCGGCAGCCTCGCGGCCAGCAGGCTGGCGAGCTGGCGCGTGATCCAGGCGAGGTCGGCATCCGACAGGCGCGTGCGCAGCGAAGCGCCGAGCCCTTCGGCGCGCGCCGCGGGGGAGGTCGACAGCGGCAGCAGGCCGCGGCCCCGCAATTGGTTGCGCGCGCCGCGCTCGGAGTCGGCATCGATCGTGCCGCGCACGATTTTTCCCAGCGCGTCGGTCGCTTCGTAACGGAAGGATGGCATGGTTGAAAAAAAAGCGTGGGCCGCACGCGCGTGCGATCGCGCGAGAGGCCCGTATTCAAAGGGTTTCCAGGCCGTCACCTTGCCTTTGGATTATGACCGTAGTGTTGCAGTGTCACCCCGTATACTCCGACGCGCTTTCACGTTTTTTCACTCGATTTCACGTTTCAGGCACCTATCCCGTCATGCGTCACATCGCGCAATTCAGCCTTGCGGTCCTGCTGGCCGCAAGCCAACTCGGACCCGCGGCCAGCCCGGCTTACGCTCAACAGGCCGACAATCGCGTCAGTCTGAATTTTGTCGACACGGACATCCCCGCCGTGCTGCGCGCGCTGTCGTTGTTCACGCAGCGCAACTTCCTGGTGGATCCCCGCGTCAAGGGCAAGCTCACGCTGGTGTCGGACAGGCCTGTGGACAGCGGACAGGCGCTGGCCATGCTTACGGGCGCGCTGCGCCTGCAAGGCTTTGCCATCGTCGACGTTGACGGCGTGACGCGCGTGGTGCCAGAGGCCGACGCCAAGCTGCAGGGCAGCGCGGTGGTGGGAGAACCCAGGCTGGCGCCCAGCGCGTCCGGCAGCGGCGCGGGCAAGCCGCCGGCGCCGGTGCCCGTTTCGGCGTTCGCGAAGGGCAGGGGCGGCAACAGCGGCGAAATGCTAACGCGCGTGTTTCCGCTGAAGTACGAGAACGCGGCGAACCTGGTGCCGGTGTTGCGCCCCATGGTGCCGCCGAACAATCCCATCAACGCCTATCCCGGCAACAATACGCTGGTCGTGACCGATTACGCGGACAACCTGGAACGGATTGCGAGCGTCATCGCGCGCATCGACGTGCCCAGTTCCATCGATACCGACGTGGTGCCGGTGCGGTCGGGCATTGCGTCGGACATCGCCGTGCTGGCCTCGCAGCTGCTGGACACGCAAAGCAGCGATCCGACGCAGCGCATCGCGGTGGTCGCGGACCCGCGCAGCAACAGCGTGCTGGTCCGCGCGGGCAGTCCGGCGCGCACGCGGCTTGCCCGCGACCTGATCATGAAGCTCGATGCGCAGCAGAACCGTGGGGGCAACCTGCACGTGGTGTACATGCGCAACGCCCAGGCCACGCGTATCGCGGAAGTGCTGGGCGGCCTGCTGGCGGGCCAGGCGAATTCCGCGCCGGGCGCGGGCAACGGCGCCGGCGCAACCGGCGCCGCCCAGTCCGGCGCGCGCCCGCAGAACACGGCCGGCAGCAACATGGCCCAGCAGGGCATGGGCATGTCCGGCGGGTCGGGTTCGGGCAAGAGCGGGCTGTCGGGCGAACAGGAACGCATCGCGCGTGAAGACACGGGCTCGCAAGCGGTGTCGTATTCGGCCGGCGGCGCCACGATCCAGGCGGATCCCGCCACCAATTCGCTGATCATCTCGGCGCCCGAACCGCTGTACCGCAGCCTGCGCGAAGTGATCGACCAGCTGGACCAGCGCCGGGCGCAGGTGCTGGTGGAAAGCCTGATCGTGGAGGTGAGCGAAGAGAAGGCCGCGGAATTCGGCATCCAGTGGATGACGGGCGCGGGCAACATCAACAGCGGCGGCACCAGCTTCATCGGCGGGACGAACCTGGGCGGCAGCGGCATCACGGGCACCGGCCCGACCTCCATCGATACCTTGGCCAACGGCCTGAGCCTGGGCGTGGTCAAGGGCACGGTGGACGTGCTGGGCAACGAGATCATCAACCTGGGCGTGCTGGCGCGCGCCATGCAGAACACGGGCGAGGCGAACATCCTGTCCACCCCGAACCTGCTGACGCTCGACAACCAGTCGGCCAGCATCCTGGTGGGCAAGACGGTGCCTTTCGTGACAGGCCAGTACGTGACCTCGGGCAGCAACGGCAGTTCCAATCCCTTCCAGACGATCGAGCGCGAGGACGTGGGCCTGAAGCTGAACATCCGGCCGCAGATTTCGGAAGGCGGCGCGGTCAAGCTGGACATCTACCAGGAAGTCAGCAGCATCGACGAAACCCGCTCATCGCCCACCACCGGCATCGTTACCAACAAGCGCGCCATCGATACCAGCGTGCTGATCGACGATGGGCAGATCATTGTGCTGGGCGGCCTGCTGGAAGACAGCGTGTCGCTCAGTTCGGACAGCGTTCCGGGCCTGGGCTCGATCCCGGTGCTTGGCGCGCTGTTCCGCTACGACACGCGCAAGCGCACCAAGACCAACCTGATGGTGTTCCTGCGGCCCTACGTGGTGCGCGACGCGCGCCGCAGCGCCAGCGTCACCATGGACCGCTACGACTATATGCGCCGCGCGCAGGCGGGCGCGCAGCCGGGCAAGCACTGGCTGCTGCCGGACCTGCAGGCGCCGATGCTGCCGCCGCCGGGATCGGCGCCGTCGGTCTCCAACAATGCCTACGACATGCGGCCGGAGCAACTGGCCGATACGATGCGTCGTCCGCCGCCCGTCACGGTGGAATCCTTTGCTGTGCGGCAGTATCCCGCGGCGCCGCAGGCCAGCGATCCGTCGCTGCCGATCCGCGTGAACCTGCCCCGGGGCGTGAGCGTGGCGGTGGATCCCGAGTCGCTCTATGGCGAGGCGGACCGCAGCAGCGCCACCCTGCAGTTCGCGTCCGTCGAGGCGCGGGCCGACGCCGACAAGATCGCGCAGCGGGTGCGCGCCAGCGGTCTGCAGGCCTACGTGCAGCTCGGCCCCGGCGGCATGGGTTACGTGGTGCGCAGCCAGGTGGCCAAGGATCCGGGCACCATTTCCACCGCCACCGCGCTGCTGCGCGAGCTGGGCTACAAGAGCGAAGTGGTTTCGCAGCTATGAGCGCGCATCCCTTGCCCTACGCCTGGGCCCGCGCGCAGCGCGCGGTGCTGTCGCTGCGGGGAGGGCGGGCGCAGTTGACGGTCAGCCCGCGCACGCCCGACTGGGCGGTCCGGGAGATCCGGCGCTGCCACGGCGACATCGTTCTTGCCCAGGTAGACGACGAGGCGCTCGAAACCCTGCTGACGGCCGCCTACAGCCATTCCGAGGACGCGGCGTCGGTCATGGGGGTGGCCGAGAACGAGATCGACCTCGACCGCCTGCTGCAGGACATGCCGGAGGTTGCGGACCTGCTGGAAGCGCAGGACGACGCGCCCGTGATCCGCATGATCAATGCGCTCTTCGCGCAGGCGGCGCGCGATGGCGCCAGCGACATCCACATCGAGCCGTTCGAGACCCATTCGGTGGTGCGCTACCGGGTGGATGGCACCTTGCGCGACGTCGTGTCGCCGCGCAAGGCGCTGCACGCGGCGCTGATTTCGCGCATCAAGATCATGGCGCACCTGGACATCGCCGAAAAGCGTCTGCCGCAGGACGGCCGCATCGCCCTGCGGGTGGGGGGGCGGCCGATAGACGTGCGCGTGTCGACCCTGCCCACCGGGCACGGCGAACGCGCCGTGCTGCGCCTGCTGGACAAGGAAGCCGGGCGCCTGCAGCTGGAGCGGCTGGGTATGGCCCCGGGCGTATTGGCGCAACTGGACCGACTGATCCGGCAACCCCACGGCATCGTGCTGGTGACCGGGCCCACCGGCAGCGGCAAGACCACTACGCTCTACGCGGCGCTGAGCCGGCTGGATGCCGCCACCAGCAACATCCTGACGGTGGAAGACCCGATCGAGTACGACCTGCCGGGCATCAGCCAGACGCAGGTGAACGCCAAGATCGACATGAGCTTCGCGCTGGCGCTGCGCGCCATCCTGCGGCAGGACCCCGACGTCATCATGATCGGCGAAATCCGCGACCTGGAAACCGCGCAGATCGCCGTGCAGGCGTCCTTGACCGGCCACCTGGTGCTGGCCACCCTGCACACGAACGATTCGGTCTCGGCGGTGACCCGGCTGACCGACATGGGCGTCGAGCCGTTCCTGCTGGCTTCCTCGCTGCTGGGCGTGCTGGCGCAGCGGCTGGTCCGCAAGCTGTGCCCCGAGTGCAGGCAGCCGGCCATGCAGGACGGTGCGCGCGTGTTCCATCCGGTGGGATGCGCGGCCTGCAATCACACGGGCTATAGCGGGCGTTCGGGCATCCACGAGCTCTTCACGGTGGACGACGAGGCCCGCCGGCTGATCCATGAAGGCCGCGACGAGCGCGAGCTGCGGCGCGCGGCCGCCGCGTCGGGCATGCGGACCATGCGCGAAGACGGGCAGCGCTGGGTGGACGGCGGGCAGACCTCGCCCGAGGAAATCGTCCGCGTCACGCGCGACGCGTAGCGCTGGCGCCCGGCGCCTACGTGCCGAATTGCACGGTGTCGCCCGAGCGCCGCCCCAGCATGGACATCAGGCCGTCCAGCGCGGCGCGGTCGGCCTCGCCGGCCGTGCGGGCATAGCTCGCCTGTCCCTGGAAGCGCACGCCGCGGCCGTTGGCGCTGCCCTGGCCCGTCACGTCCAGCAAGCCGTTTTCGGTGCTCAGGGTCAATGTGGCGCCCGCCTTGCCGCCTTGTACGCGCAGCACATAAGTGCCGACGGAGGCGACCGGCGCGAGCGCGGTGGCGGCATTGCGCCAGCGCAGCTCGGCCAGCGGGCCCGCTGGAAGGGCGGCGCCCAGGCGCAGGGGCTGCCAGGCGATCTCCAGCATGCCCTGGGGCGCAAGCGTGTTCCAGGGCGCGCCCAGCGCGGCCAGCACCGAGGCGGGCGCGCGCAGGGTCTGGGCGGACAGCGACACGCCGTTCCAGCCGGGCGCCGCGCGTAACGGCCCCTGCAGCCAGGGGTGCGTGATTTCCACGGACAGCGTGTTCCAGCGCCATTGCCATTGCACAGGCTGAGGCAGCATGCGACGAACCCCCGGGGGACCCAGCGCGATCCATGCGCTGCCGCGCCACAGGGTGCCGCTGGCGTCCGCCAGCGTCACCGGCGCGTCGGCGGGCAAGATCGAGAACAGCCAGCGCGCGGGCATGACGGCGGCGCCGGCGGCGGCGGCGCAGGCCGCGCCGGCCAGCGCCAGCGCGGCGCCCTTGCGGGAAAAGCGCGATCCGGCCATGTCAGCGCCGCTCCGTGGCGGGCGGCAGGGCCAGCGTCACCTTGCCATTCACCAGGCCAGGCAGCGGGCGCCCGTAGGCGTTGGTAGCGCGGGCCAGGTCGACCTGCTGGATCCCCAGGCCCCAGTCGCGGGCCGCGCCGTCGAGCCAGCGCAGCAGCACCGACGACGGCGCCTGGGTCAGGGTCAACAGCACCCCCGGACCCGTCTCGGGCTCGCCCAGCGTCCATTGCGCGGCGGGCAGCCCCGCGCGTTCCAGCGATGCGGCAAGTTCGGCGGGCGAGGGCACGGCGCCGGCGGGCGTGGCGGACTGGCGCCGCAGCGCCGTGGCCCGGGCGCTCAGGTCGGCGACCGTTGCCGCCTGCGCGCGCAGCGTGGGCAGCTCCGCGTGGAGCTTGCGCATCGTGTTCAGGGGCGGTTCGATCAGGGTGACGAAAACCACCGCGGCGCCAAGCACCAGCGCGGCGCCGGTCAGCAGCCGCCGCTCGCGCGGCGCCAGCGCCCGATAGCGCTGGCGGGCGCGCGCCAGCGCGGGGTCCAGGGGTTTGCGGACGGAATGCCAGGCGGCATGCAGGCGTTGCGAAAGGGGAGTCATGGCTGAGCGCGCACAATGCGCCAGGTGTGATCGGTATCGGCGCGTTCCAGCTTCAGGCCCAGGGCGGCGGCTTGCTGGATCAACGCAGGGGTTTCGGCGACGCGCTGGGACTGCTCGCCGGCGTCGGCGAGCTGCAGCGTCAGCGCCTGGTCGGCGTAGGTCAGGCGGGCGACCTTGTCGGCGGCGAAGGGCAGCGCCTGCGCCGCGGCTCTGGCGAGCGGCAGGAAGTCGCCCGCGCTGGCCGCGCCCCGGTTGGATTGCAGCGCATCCAGGCCCTGCTGCGCCTGGCGCGCGGGGTCCAGCACCACGGGCAGGCCGGGGAAGGCGGCCAGCACCTGGCGGTGCATGCCGTCCCGCAGCGCGTCCGCCTCGGCGCGCAGTTGCGAGGCGTAGAGGTTCAGCCCGCCGATCCATACCGCGGCGGCGGCCGCGCCCCAGCGCCAGGCGGGACGCCAGCGGGAGGCGCGCGCCGGCGCCAGCTGCGACATGGCCAGCGACCAGGAAGGAGAGGGCGCGTTCCAGCGCGGATCGGCCGGATCGCGCAGGGGCGCGGATGTGTCGGGCCCCAGGGTCTGCGGCGCGATGAGCGCATGGGCGCGCAGGCCCTGGGCGTTCAGCAGGCTCCAGGCGCGCCGCACGGGTTCGCGGGCCGCCCAGGCGAGCGGCACGGAGCCGTCGGCGGCGCGCGGACCGTGGCCGATCGCCAAGGCATCCATGTCGCTCAGCACCAGCGGCTCCAGCGCGCCCTGGACGGCGGCCGCGTAGCGGGCCCGGGCGACGGCGGGGATCTGCACCGTGGTGGCGATCACGTCCGCGGGATGCAGGACGGCTTCGCAGGCGGCTTGCGGGTAGGCGTGGCCCAGCGCGTGCAGCGTGAGTTCGCCCTGCCGCGCGCAGCGGCCGCGCCGGTCGAACCAGGCGTAGGGCAGCGGGGAATCCCCGCCGAACTCGGCGAGGGCGGGCAGCGCGATGCGCAAGGTGTTCTTCAGGGGTTTTCTCTTGTCCATAGCGTGTCGGGTGCGGCCGGCGGGGTGCTGCGCATCAGGGCGTGCATGGAGATCCGCGCGCGTTCGTAGGTAACGGTGCCCATGGCGAGGAACCAGCCGCTGCTGGTGGCGACGGTGGGCGCGGGGGCCTTGATGCCGGTGCCGGCCAGGCGGTTGGCGAAGTCGCCGGTATTGTTGAACCAGTTGCCCCGGTCGCGCTCGCCCGTCATGGCCCGGGCCTGGCTGAGCGACATGCCCGGCACCAGGGCCGCGATGACCTCGGGAGGCGCGGTGTTGACGTTGACCGGCGTGGCCACGGGCAGCACCGTCATCGTGCGGCGCAGTTCGTTGCGCGCGGGCGGGTCCAGCGCCAGCAGCGCCGCGATCTCGTCCACGCCCCGGGGCAGCGGCGCGCGGGCGCCGGGTGCGGTACCGGCTTGCCCTTGCGGAGCGGAGGGGGCGTCGGCGGGCGGCGCGGGCGGCTGCGCCGCCGCCACGATGTCGATGATTTGCCCGGCCAGCGCATCGGGCAGCTGCAGCATGGCCAACAGGCGGCGCAGGACCTGTTCCTGCTCGGGCTGCGGCACGCCGTTGGCGGCCAGGTTGTAGAGGTTGTATTTGCCTTGCTCGTCCTGGACACGGCCCGAGAACACGGCGACCCGGTCGTCGCCGGGCCGTTCGATGCGCGTGTCCAGGATGGGGGTGGCCCAGATCTGGTCGCCGCGCGTGATCGGTTCGCGCCGGCCATGGTCACGCAGGACCAGCCGGGCCCAGTCGATGCCGCCGGCCAGCATGGCGCGCGCCTGTACGCGCGCCAGCTCGTTTTCCACGCGCCGGGTGCTGGCGGTCTGGCGTTGGAACAGGCTGGTGGTCAGCGCCGCGACGATGGCCACGATGATGAGGGCGCTGACCACCGCCGCGCCGCGTTCGCGTTTGGCGGCGGCGTTCACGGCAGCTCCAGGATGCGGCTGAAGCGCTGCGGCGCCGAGGCCGCGCCACGCTCCAGCGTGATTTCTATGCCGGTGGGCGAGGCCGCGAAGCTGGCGTCCGCATCGACCCAGCCGCTGCCCGGCACCCAGGCGCGCAGTTTCAGGGACCGCACGCCGGGCAATAGCAGGATGCCGGCGTCGGGGGCGGGCAAGGGGCTGCGCGCGGCGGATTGCCCGCCCGCGCGCCAAAGGCCGTCCTTGCGGACCTGCCAGTGTACGCGCTGCCACAGGCCGTTTCCGTCCGGATCGGGGCGCAGCACTTCGAGCGTCTGGCCGCCGCTGGTGCGGCGCAGCAGGCGCAGGCCGCTGGTGTAGGCCTGGACGTCCTGGCCGGCTGCCTCGAAGGGCGGGCCGGTGTAGGACAGCTCCACGTCGCGGGCGATCTGTCCCAGCGCGCGGACGATGGCGTCGGTGTCCTCGGCCTGTTCCTCGATTCGGTCGCGGGCGCTGGAGATATTGGCCAGGCCGCGCCAGGCCATGATGCTGACGAGCGCCATCAGCGCCAGGGCCACCAGCACTTCCATCAGCGTGAAACCGGCTTGCGAGCGGGCGGGCGGACGCATGGCTATCGGACGCCGGACAAGAGGCCGTCCAGCTGCAGCAGGACGGCGTCGGGCCGCGACGCGGACGCATCGCGCACCCGCACCGAGACCTGGCGGAAGCTGCGGTTCATCGAGTTCGTGAACTCCAGGTCGCACTGCAGCGCCCGGCCGCCCTGTTCGCACGGCATGGTCCGCGTGCCCGCGCGCGGCAGGACTTGTTCCAGGCGCAGCTGGGCCAGCGCGTTCTGCGCGGCCAGCAGCGCCAGCGTCTTGTCCTGCAAGGTGCGGTTGTTGGCCGCCATGACGCCGGTCGCGCGCAGGGCCGCGCCCATCGCGACGGCGATGATGGCCAGGGCCACCAGCACTTCGATGAGCGTGAAGCCGCGTTCGCGGCCGGGGCGGCGGGGCGTTTCAGCGGATGTCATAGCGTCCCGCGGCGTCGCGCTGGAGGACGACGCGGGCGTCTCCGGCGCGCAGCGTCAGCGTGATGGGCGCGGCAACCCATTCCGTGTTGAAGACGAGGGGCCGGTCCGGGTCGAGCCGCAGCTCCACCGGGCTTGCTGACCAGGCTTGCGGGCGCAGCACGTCGTCCCGCTCCAGCCTGTCCACGGGCAGGGGGGTGTCTTCTTCGGCGCTGGTGCCGGGCAGCCGGCCCCGGCGCTCGAAGGACCAGCCCTGCCCGCTGGGCAGCCAGCGGATGGGGCGGCCGTCGCTGCGGGCCTCGCTCTGCGCCACGGCGAAGGCGTCGGCCAGGCGCTGGGCGTCGCCGCGCAGGCGGTTCTCGCCCTTGCCGACGGACAGGCTCACCATGCTGGCCGCGATGGCCACGATCACCAGCACGACCAGGACTTCGACCAGCGTGAAGCCGCGTTCAGAGTTCCCAGGAGCCGATGTCGGCATCGCCGTTCTCTCCGCCGGGCTTGTTGTCGGCGCCGAACGAGAACACGTCGATATCGCCTTTGACGCCGGGGCTCAGGTATTGGTAGGGATGGCTCCACGGGTCGTTGGGCAGCTTGTCGAGGTAGCCGCGCCAGTTGGCGACGCCCTCGGGCTTTTCGGCCAGCGCGCGCAGGCCCTGTGCCGTGGTGGGGTAGCGGCCGTTGTCCAGGCGGTAGAGCTTGAGCGCCTGCATGATGCCGGCGATGTCCTGCCGAGCGGCCACCTGGCGCGCCTGATCGGGACGGTCCAGCACGCGGGGGACGATCAACGCAGCAAGAATTCCCATGATCACGATCACCACCATGATCTCGATGAGGGTGAAGCCTTGCTGGCGGGCAAGCCCGCGCGGTAACTGACGCACTTTGCAACTCCGGTCTTCAATAGAAGTCCAGGATTGTGGTCATGAAATATGACAGCAATATTGGCGGCCGGGCTTTTGCCTTGCTTCAGCCCGCGTGCGCAATACCGGCCGGGGCGGGCTGAGAGGCCGGCGCGGCCAGGCGGCTGCCGCGCCCGGCTTGTTCGACGGTGACGGCGTCCGCGGCGACCTCGCGCAACACGATGCCCGGCGCGACCTCGTTGCCGACGCGCCAGGCCAGGGGAGGGCCGCCGTCGATGCTGAGCACGGCGGCGCCGTCGGGGCCCGCGGCGATGACGCCGAGCACGGTGATCTGTGTGCGCATGGCTTCGTCTTTGCCGAACCAGAGGGCCACGGACGTGTTGTCGGCGGCGCGCGGCGCGGCCGCGGCGGACACGGCCGGCGGCAGCGACGCGGGGCGCGGCGCCAGCAGGATCGATCCCCACACCCCCACGCCGGTGGCCAATGCAAGTATGGCGATGACACGAAACGCCGCGGGCGCGGCGGGCAGGGCGGAGCGCAGGGAGAAGGACATGGGGTGCGGAACGGCTGGGGTCGACGCGGGGACTATAGCGGGGGTGTGTGACAGGATGGTGAGCGTTGATGGTGTGGTGTCAGACACCCTTTGACGGGCGTCGTGCAGGGGCGGGCGGCGCACCAGGGTGTCAGACACCTGGCGGAGCATGCGGCGGCCAGAAAGTGCAAGTGCCTGACACCCTTACGAACCGCCCTGAAGACTAGCCCCAATGCTCCCCGGGTGTCTGGCACTCACCCCCCGCATAAGCACCCGGTCCCTCTCAACTACTCCCTAGATAAAAAAATCCTGATCCCTCGATCAGCCTTTCTCCTTTCCGCTTCACGGGCCTTTCACTTTTGGCGGCCACCATGTGCGCCAACGCAAAACCTGTTCATGAAGCGAGAAGAGAAGCATGCAAGCATTGGATTGGAGAAAATGGTGCGCCACATTGCTGGCGACCAGCGCATTGGCCGGCTGCGGCGGCAGCGATGACGACAGCGACGACGCCACGGCGCCGCCGACGCAGCCTCCCGTGACCGAGCCGGACCAGACCCGGGCCGACAAGGTGCTGTTCATCGGCGTCGACGGCCTGACCTACGATGCGATGCGGCGCGGGGTGGCCGACCAGTCGCTCGCCAGCATCGGCCAGCTGACCGCCACGCGCGCCTGGACCGGCGGCGTGACGGGCGCCGTCACGCAGCAGCCCACGCTGCCCGCGCCCGGCTGGGCCACGCTGCTGACGGGCCAGTGGGCCGACCAGCACGGCGTGCGCTACACGGTGCAGGGCGAGGCGATCAAGACGCCGACGCTGTTCCAGCGCGTCAAGGCGGCGCTGCCCGAGGCGCGGACCGCCGCCGCCTTCAATTCGACCCTGCTGGCCGGACTCGTCGGCGGCGACCGCGACGCGGGCTACCTGCAGGCGCTGACCGATTGCGCCGGCGTCGACGATTGCGTGGCCACCCAGGCGCGCGATCGCATCACGGAAGGCTATGACGTGGTGGTGGCGCAGTTCGGCGCGCCGGAGCGCGTCGCGTCGGAGTCCGGCTTCGGCGGCGCGTACGACGAGGCCATCCGCCATGCGGACGCCGCCATCGGCACCCTGACCAAGCAGATCGCCGACCGCAAGGCGGACCATCCGGGCGAGAACTGGCTGGTCGTCGTGGCCTCTAGCCACGGCCTGGGCAAGACCGGCGCCAGCGACGGCCGGCCCTTCTCGTCGAACAAGACGATCCTGCTGGCGGCAAACCAGCCGGCGCTGCTCGGCGGCAGCGCCGATGACGCTTCGTTCGACGGCCTGTGGGACAACAATTGGTATGCGCTGCCCAGCGCGGCCGACGTGGCGCCGACCCTGCTGCAGCACCTGGGCGCGCTGCCGGCCGCGGCCGGCTACGACATGGCGGGCACGTCTCTCTCCGGTTCCCTGGCCCTGCGCAATGCCTCGGCGCGCACGTCCATGGACAACAAGAGCGTGACACTGAACTGGGTCCGCGTCGGCGAGCCCACCGGCGACATCGTGATCAGCCGGGACGGCGCGGAGATAGCGCGCGTGCCGGGGACGGCCGCCGAGTACGTCGACAAGGATCTGTCGTTCGATACCGAAGGCCTGCACACGCTGAACTACAGCATGTCCGTGGGCAGCGCCATTACGGCGGTGCGCGCCACGGTCGCCTACACCAAGCCCTTGCCTTTGCTGGCCTCGCTGCGTACCGGCCTGACGATGCTGTTCCCGTTCGAAGGCAATGTCACGGACGTGGCCGCGGGCGGCGGAACCATCACGCCCTATGACGGCGTGCAGGCGCCGGCCTACGCCGACGCGGGCGTGTTCGGCAAGATGTTCAAGAACGACCGCAGCGGGGACCCGATAGGCGCCTTCAAGCTGGATTATCCGGCGGGCATGCTGGACGCGTCGTCGGCCTTCACCATCGGCTTCTGGTACCAGTCCGACGGCACGGCCAACGACCGTTCCATCCTGGGCAACAAGGACTACAACTCCGGCGGCAACCCCGGTATCACCATCGCGCAATGGGCTGGCCCGGTGCTGTATTTCAACCTGGCGGGCGGCGGCGCCCGGGTCGACATCAACAACGTGAAGTTCACCGCGAACAAGCCGGTCTACATCGCGATGACCGTCGACAAGGCGGCCAAGACCCTGACGGCTTCGGTCTACGACAGTGAGCTGGGCTATTCCAGCCGCACCGTCGGAACGGCCGCGGTGGACCTGAGCAAGATCGCTGGCGTCTTCGGGCCGCACCTGGGCCTGAACGAAGACGGACGCGGCACCTACGGCATCTGCTGCGCCGGCACCAAGGGCCCGTACACGATGTACTTCGATGACCTGGCCTATTGGTCGCGCGCCCTGACGGAAGACGAGGTGAAATCCCTGGCCCTGTCCGGCAAGTCCGTTTCCGAACTGTTTCCCTGATGTTCCAAGGATAGAAAAACGATGAGCAAGTCCATGATTTTGCGCGGTTTCATGCGCCTCGGCGCGGTGCTGATGCTGAGCGCCACGCTGGCCGCCTGCGGTGGCGACGACGGCGATGGCAGCGAGCCTCCGGGCAATGGCGGCCAGCCCGAGACGCCGACCCCGGTGCCGCCCACGCCGACCAAGCCCGAATTGCGCTGCGCGCCCTGAGCCCGCTTCCCTCGAATCCATAGGAAATAGAATCCGTGACGTCCGATAAAGACCAGGTCCACGCCGGCAAGCGCCGGTTCCTGCGCAACGCCGCCGCCTCGACCGCGGGGCTGACCGCGCTGTCGATGTTCCCGCCCGCCATCCGCCGTGCGCTGGCGATTCCGGCCAACAACCGCACCGGCACCATCAATGACGTCGAGCACGTGGTTATCCTGATGCAGGAAAACCGCTCGTTCGACATGTATTTCGGCACGTTCAAGGGCGTGCGCGGTTTCGGCGACCGCATCACCATTCCTTTGCCCGACAAGCGCTCGGTCTGGGAGCAGAACAACGGCACGCGTGTCGTGATGCCGTATCACCTGGACAGCACGCAGGGCAATGCCCAGCGCGTGGCCGGCACGCCGCATGATTACCTGGACGCGCAACTGGCGTGGGACGGCGGGCGCATGGAACAGTGGCCGCGCTACAAGCAGAACCAGTCCATGGGCTACTACCGCCAGAAAGAGGTGGAATTCCAGTTCGCCCTGGCCGAGGCGTTCACGCTGTGCGACGCCTACCATTGCTCGACGCACGGCGGCACCAACACCAACCGCCTGTTCCTCTGGACCGGCACCAACGACCCGCTGGCGCAGGGCAACGGCCCGTCCACCCGCAACCAGTGGGACAGCCTGGGCGCCTCGTCCACCGGCTGGACCTGGAAGACCTATCCCGAGCGCCTGCAGGAAGCGGGCGTGAGCTGGAAGGTCTACCAGAACCTGCCCGAGAACTTCGGCGACAACTCGCTGGCCGGGTTCCGCCAGTACCGCCGCGCCAACGAACTGGCCGGCAACGGCAGCAATGGCGCGCCGTATCCGGCATGGACGCCGGCCGCGGACGCCGCCAACCCGCTGTACAAGGGCACGGCAAACACCATGCCCGACGGCGGTTTCCTGCAATCGCTGCGCGACGACGTGGCCAACGGCACCTTGCCGCAGGTGTCGTGGATCGTGGCGCCGGCCACGTACTCGGAGCACCCCGGCCCGTCCAGCCCCATTCAGGGCGCCTGGTACATCCAGGAAGCGCTGGACGCCCTGACCGCCAATCCGGAGGTCTGGAGCAAGACCGTGCTGCTCATCAACTTCGACGAGAACGACGGCTATTTCGACCATGTGCCGCCGCCCGCCGCGCCGTCGCTGAACCCCGATGGCTCGATGGCCGGCGCGTCCACGGTGAATACCGACCTGGAACGCCACACGCGCCCGTCCGCCCAGGATGCCGCCGACGACCGCGTCTACGGTCCGGGGCCGCGCGTGCCCATGTACATCGTGTCGCCCTGGAGCCGTGGCGGCTGGGTCAACTCCCAGGCCTTCGACCACACGTCGGTGCTGCGTTTCCTGGAAGCGCGCTTCGGCGTGGCCGAGGACAACATCAGCCCGTGGCGCCGCGCCGTGCTGGGCGACCTGACGTCGGCCTTCAACTTCGCCACGCCCAACGACGAAAAGCTGCCCGACCTGAACCTGCTGACCCGCGCGGGCGCCGACCAGGTGCGCGCCGACCAGCAGGCGCTGACCGCCGTGCCGCTGCCGGATCCGTCCACCCAGGGCCGGCCGGTGCAGGAAAAGGGCGTGCGTTATTCCCGCGCCTTGCCGTACGAACTGCACACCAGCGGCCGCGCCCAACCCGGCACGGGCGCCATGCGCCTGATCTGCGCCAACACCGGCGCCGCCGCGGCGGTCTTCCACGTGTATGACCGCCTGCACCTGGACCGCCTGCCGCGCCGCTATACGGTGGAGCCGGACAAGCAGCTCGAAGGCATCTGGGACGCCGCGGCCGACGGCGGCAAATACGACCTGTGGGTGCTGGGCCCCAACGGCTATCACCGGCACTTCGCGGGTGACCTTGCGCTGGCGCGCACGGCGGGCCTGAATGCCGAGATCCGGGTCTGCTACGACGTCGCCAACGGCGACATCTATGTCAGCTTCGTCAATGGCGGCACGGCGCCGTGCACCTTCGTGGTCGCGCCCAACGCCTACTACGCCAACCATGAGCGCTGGACGCTCACCGTGCCCGCGGGCGGGCAGGTCGAGCAGCACTGGGCCCTGTCCGGCAGCGGCGGCTGGTACGACTTCACGGCGAGCCTGCAGGAAGACCCCGCCTACCTGCGCCGCTTCGCCGGCCGCGTCGAGACCGGCCGGCCCTCGGTGACCGACCCGGCAATGACGCTGTAAGAGGCCTGGGGCCTGTTTACAGGCCCTAGGCGGCAGTCTGCGCGTCGCGTTCGCGGAACGCCGCGACGCAGCTTGCGCAGATTGCCGCCGTGATGCCCTGGCGGGCGTGCTCGCGCCGTTCCAGCATGCCGATGGAGCGCGAGAGCGGCCCCAGATCCCGGGGCAGGCGGAGGATCCGCAGCTCGGGGCTCTGCTGCCAATTGGAACCGTGGATCAGGGGCAGCAAGGTCACGCCCACTTCCTGCCGCACGAGTTCCACCAGCGTTTCAATGGCGTTGAGCTCCAGGAATTCGTCCAGCGGCACCGCAAGGCGCCGCAGCAGCCGGTCGATCTGCAGGCCGGTGCGCTGGGTGCGGTCGAACCGCAAGAAGGGGTTGGACGCCAGCACCTGGCGCGCGTCCCCGCCCGGCGCCGAACGCGGCGCGATGACCACCATCTCTTCTTCATAGAGCGCCGTCCAGCGGGTGCTGGCCATTTTGCGGCCGGCCTCGACCAGGAAGGCCGCGTCCAGTTCGCCGTCCTCAACCTTGCCGGCCAGTTCGCTGGCCTTGCCCGACAGGATGCGCACATCCAGCTTGGGATGACGCTTCTTCATCCCTGACACCACCTTGGACAGGGTGCCCATGCACGACACGATGCTGCCCACGGAGACCGAGCCGGCGAGCTCGCCCGGAACGGTGCGCGGCAGCCTCATACGGTCGTACAAATCCAGCAAGTGCTTGATTTCCGGTAGCAATTCCCGGCCGGCTGCGTTAAGAATGGCAAGACGGCCGCTGCGGTCGAACAGTTCCCGGCCCAGTTCGGCCTCGAGCGCGCGCATCTGGAAACTGACGGCCGCCTGGGTCAGGGCGACCTGTTCGGCGGCTTCCGAGAAAGAGCCGTGGTGCGCGACGGCCAGGAAAGTGCGCAGGAACCGGATCGTACTCATAAAAAAATCTTTTATGACGGAACAAAAAATCAAATTGATTTAATTAGATCACAAGAGTACTTTCGCCAGGGTCTATGAACACCAATCCCTTATGAGACTAGCCACATGAAATCCTTCGACTGGGGCAACCCGTATCCTTCCGTCCGCATTCCGCTGTTTGCCCGCAACGTGGTCTCCACGTCGCACCCGCTTGCAGCCCAGGCGGGATTGCGCATGCTGCTCAAGGGCGGCAACGCCGTGGACGCCGCCATTGCCGCGGCCGCGACGATCGTGCTGGTCGAACCGGTTTCCTGCGGCCTGGGCGGCGACTGCTTCGCCATCGTTTGGGACGGCAAGGAACTGCACGGACTGAATTCGTCCGGCGTGGCGCCGGCCGCCTGGAACGTCGAGTACTTCAAGCGCAAGTACGGCGTGGGCCCCAATGGCCTGGCCATCCAGCCCAAGCGCGGCTGGGATGCGGTGACGGTGCCGGGCGTGGTGGCCGGCTGGGCCGCGCTGCACGAAAAACTGGGCAAGCTGCCCTTCGAGCAGCTGTTCGAGCCCGCCATCGAGATCGCCGAGCGCGGCTACGCCGTGCCGCCGGTGGTGGCGCACAAGTGGGCCGCCGCCGCGGAAGAGCTCAGCTCGCAGCCCGGCTACGCCCAGGCTTTCCTGCCCGAAGGCCGCGCGCCCAAGGTGGGCGAGCATTTCCGCTTCCCCGACGCTGCCAACACGCTGCGCCGCATCGCCGAATCCAAGGGCCGCGACTTCTACGAAGGCGAGCTGGCCGAGCGCATCGCCGCCTTCAGCAAGGAATGCGGCGGCGCGATGACGCTGGAAGACCTGCGCGGCTACCGCCCGGAATGGGTCAAGCCGATCTCCAAGTCGTACCGCGGCTACGAGCTGCACGAGATTCCGCCGAACGGGCAGGGCATCGCCGCGCTCATCGCGCTGGGCATCGTCGAGCGCTTCGACATGGCCGACATGCCGGTGGATTCGACGCAATCGCAGCACGTCCAGATCGAGGCCATGAAGCTGGCCTTCGCCGACCTGTACAAGTACGTGGCCGATCCGCGCTCCATGCAGGTCACGCCCGAACAGATGCTGTCGGACGCCTACCTGGACAGCCGCGCCAAGCTGATCCGCTTGGACCGCGCCACCCATTTCGAGGCGGGCCGCCCGCACGCCGGCGGCACCATCTACCTGACCGCCGCCGACGAGAACGGCATGATGATCTCGTTCATCCAGTCCAACTACATGGGTTTCGGGTCGGGCGTGGTCGTGCCGGGTACCGGCATCAGCATGCAGAACCGCGGCGTGGGCTTTTCGATGGATCCGCAGTCGGCCAACGTGGTCGAAGGCGGCAAGCGCCCGTTCCATACCATCATCCCCGGCTTCCTGACCCAGGGCGGCAAGCCGGTCATGAGCTTCGGCGTGATGGGCGGCGACATGCAGCCCCAAGGCCACATGCAGACCGTGATCCGCATGATCGACTACCACCAGAATCCGCAGGCCGCCTGCTGCGCGCCGCGCTGGAAGGTCAACCGCGACTTCACGCTGGATATCGAGACCAATATGAAGGCTTCTACCATTGCGGGCCTGAAAGACCTCGGGCATGCTTTGAAGTCCGTCGACGATCCCTATATGGATTTCGGGGCGGGCCAGTTCATCTGGCGCATGTCTGAAAGCGACAACGAGCTGGGCTACGTCGCCGCCAGCGACAGCCGGCGCGACGGGCAGGCCGTGGGCTTCTGATAAGCCCCCACGCTGCGGAAAATATGTACGCACTGCAACCACAAGGGGAAAAAACACAATGAAACGCTTGACCTTGACCTTCGGCGCCAGCTTGCTGGCGCTGGCCGCCGGCGCGGCGTCCGCCCAGAACATGCGGATCGGCCTGCAGGAAGATCCGGACGTCCTGGATCCGCACCGGGCGCGCACCTATGTGGGCCGTATCGTGTTCACGTCGCTGTGCGACAAGCTGATCGACATCGACCCCAAGCTGCACTTCGTGCCGCAGCTGGCCACGTCGTGGTCGTTCAGCCCCGACAACAAGGTGCTGACCTTCAAGCTGCGCGAGGACGCGCTGTTCCACGACGGCACGAAGTTCGACGCGGCGGCCGCCAAGGCCAACCTGGAACGCGCCATGACCCTGCCGGACAGCCTGCGCAAGGGCGAGCTGGCCTCGGTGGAGAAGGTCGAGGCGCCGGACGCCGCCACGCTGGTGCTGACGCTGAAGAAGCCGGACGCTACCTTGCTGGCTCAGCTGTCCGACCGCGCCGGCATGATGCTGTCGCCCAAGACCTTTACCGACGACGTGGCGGCCGTGGGGCGCAAGCCCATCTGCTCCGGGCCGTACAAGTTCGTCGAGCGCATCCAGAACGACCGCATCGTGCTGGAGAAATTCGACAAGTACTACGGCGCGGCGGACTACGCCTTCAAGCGCGTCACCTTCCTGCCGATCCCGGACACCACCGTGCGCCTGTCCAACCTGCGCGCAGGCGACCTGGACATGCTGGAACGCCTGAATCCCTCCGACGTGCCGCAGGTCAAGAGCGACGCCAGCCTGACGTTCGCGCCCGTGGCCGGCCTGGGCTTCCAGCAGTTCATGTTCAACGTGGCCAACGGCAAGCGCGCCGAGGACAACCCGTTCAAGAACAAGCTGGTGCGCCAGGCCTTCCAGTACGCCATCGACCGCAACGCCATCAGCGAAGTGGCCGGCGGCGGCATTTTCGACCCGGCCCAGCAGCCGTTCCCGCCCGCCAGCCCCTACCACAGCGACAAGTTCCCGCCGACCAAGCGCGACGTCGCCAAGGCCCGCGCGCTGCTCAAGCAGGCAGGCTTCGACCGGGTGAAGGCCGAGGTCATGTTCGGCAACAACACCACCACCTCGTCGATCGCCGAGATCGTCCAGGCCATGGCGTCCGAGGCGGGTTTCGACCTGTCGCTGCGGCCCACGGAGTACGCGGCGCTGCAGAAGGAATCGGCCGGCGGCAATTTCCAGGTCGTGATGCTGGGATGGTCGGGCCGGGTGGATCCGGACGGCAATATCCACGCTTTCGTCACCTGCAAGGGCGCGCTGAACGACGGCCACTATTGCAACCCGGAGGTCGACAAGCTGCTGAACGAGGCGCGCACCGTGCCCGATGAAGCCAAGCGCCGCGCCATCTACGACCAGGCGCAGGCCATTCTCCAGGACGAGCTGCCCGGGGTGTATAACTATTACCAGCCCTGGCCCTTCGCGCTGGCCAAGAAGGTGAAGGGCTTCACGCCCTATCCGGACGGCATGATCCGGCTGAAAGGCATGACATTCGCGCAGAAGTGACCACGGGGCGGCTGTTTCCGGCCGCCTCAGCCGGACGCGCCTTGCGCGTCCGGTTATTCTTTGCGGCGGCCGCATCGTTAGTCCGGCTGGCGCCGCCCGCCGCTCCTGTTTCACGGTTTCCATATGCTTAAACTCATCTTGCGCCGCGTGATCGTCGCGATACCGACATTGATATTGGTGTCGATGATCGTCTTCATGCTGCAGAAAATCCTGCCGGGCGATCCGGTGCTGACCCTGGCCGGCGAAGAGCGCGATCCGGCGGTCCTCGACTACCTGCGCGAGAAATACCGGCTGAACGACCCGCTGCCCGTGCAGTACGCCGCGTGGGCCGGGCAGGTCCTGCAGGGCGACCTGGGCAAGTCGCTGCGCACTGATGTTCCCGTCACCACGCTGATCGGCCAGAAACTGCCGGTCACGCTGCAGCTGGCCGCCATGGCCATGTTCTTCGCGCTGCTGATCGGCATCCCCATGGGTATCCTGGCCGCGGTGCGCAAGGGCAAGCCTATCGAAATGGGGGCGAACATCGCCGCGCTGTCGGGCATGTCCATTCCGAACTTCTGGCTGGGCATCATCCTGATCATGGTGGTGTCGGTGCAGTGGAGGCTGCTGCCGGCGTCGGGCTACGTATCGCCGTCCGAGGATTTCTGGCTGTCGATCAAGACCATGCTGATGCCGTCCCTGGTGCTGTCCACGGCAATCGCGGCCTACCTGATGCGGCATACCCGTTCGTCCATGCTGGAGGCGCTGTCGGCCGACTACGTGCGCACCGCGCGCGCCAAGGGCGTGTCGCCGCGCCGGGTGGTGCTGCGCCATGCCTTGCGCAACGCGCTGATGCCCATTGTCACGCTGGTGACGCTGCTGTTCGGCGAGCTGTTGGCGGGCGCCGTGCTGACCGAACAGGTCTTCACGATCCCGGGGTTCGGGAAACTGGTCGTCGACGCGGTCTTTACGCGCGACTACGCGGTGGTGCAGGGCGTGGTGCTCTGCGTCGCGGTGGGCTTCATTGTGATGAACCTGCTGGCCGACATCCTCTACATCCTGGTCAATCCCCGCCTGAGGCATTCATGAGCGCACTTCCTGCAACGGCCGCAGCCGTCACGCCGCCCCGCAGCCGCAATCGCGCCTGGGCAAAATTCAAACGCAACCGTATCGCCATGCTGGGCCTGGGGATCGTGCTGCTGTTCGTGGTGCTGGCCGTGCTGGCGCCGCTGATCGCCAGCCACGATCCATTCCAGACCAGCTTCACCACGATCCGCAAGGCGCCCTCGGCGTCGTACTGGCTGGGCACGGATGAACTGGGCCGCGACATTTTCAGCCGCATGGTCTATGGCGCCCGCGCCTCCCTGATGGCCGGCCTGGTGTCCGTCCTGATCGCGCTGGTGGTGGGCGTGCCGTTCGGCCTGGCCGCCGGTTATTTCGGCGGCTGGACCGACAGCATCATCTCGCGCGCCACCGAGGCGCTGCTGGCGATTCCCTTCCTGATCCTGGCCATCGCGCTGGCCGCGTTCCTCGGGCCCAGCCTGACCAACGCCATGATCGCCATCGGCGTGTCCGCCGCGCCCAAGTTCATCCGTTTGACGCGGGGGCAGGTGCTGGCGGTCAAGAACGAGGACTACGTCCAGAGCGCCCGCGCGCTGGGCGCGTCCGACCTGCGCATCATCGGCCGGCACGTGTTTCCCAACGTCATGCCGCCGCTGATCGTGCAGGCCACCATCACGATCGCCACGGCCATCATCGCCGAGGCCAGCCTGTCGTTCCTGGGGCTGGGGCTGCAGCCGCCCAATCCGTCGTGGGGCTCGATGCTGAACACCGCCAAGAACTTCATGACCCAGGCGCCCTGGATGTCCATCTTCCCCGGATCCGCCATTTTTCTCGCGGTGCTGGGCTTCAATCTGCTGGGCGACGGGCTGCGCGACGCGCTCGATCCGCGTCAGGACAAGTAATCGATATGGCAACAATGGATCCCAAACGCGTCGTCGAGGTCAATGACCTGACCGTGCGCTTCAAGACCCCCGAACGCACCGTGGAAGCAGTGCGCAGCGTCTCCTTCCACGTCGACCGCGGCGAAACCCTGGCCATCGTGGGCGAGTCCGGGTCGGGCAAGTCCGTAACCTCGCTTGCGCTGATGCGCCTGGTGGAATACGGCGGCGGCAGGATCGTCAACGGCGGCATGCTGCTGCGCCGGCGCAATGGCGACGTCCTGGACCTGCTCAACGCCCCGGACTCCCAGCTGCAGCGCGTGCGCGGCGCCGACGTGGCGATGATCTTCCAGGAGCCGATGACCTCGCTGAATCCCAGCTTCACGGCCGGCAACCAGATCGCCGAGGCGCTGCAGCTGCACCAGGGGCTGGACGCGGCGGCGGCGCGCGCCGAGACGCTGCGCATGCTGGAGCGCGTGCGCATTCCCGAGGCTCGCGCCATCCTGGACCGCTATCCGCATCAATTGTCGGGCGGCATGCGCCAGCGCGTCATGATCGCCATGGCGCTGTCGTGCAAGCCGCAGCTGCTCATCGCCGACGAGCCGACCACGGCCCTGGACGTCACCATCCAGGCCCAGATCCTGCAACTGATCCGCCAGTTGCAGGAAGAGATGGACATGGGCGTGATCTTCATCACGCACGATATGGGCGTGGTGGCCGAGGTGGCCGATCGCGTGCTGGTCATGTACCGGGGCGACAAGGTGGAAGAGGGCGGCTCGGACGAAGTCTTCGCGCGCCCGCGCCATGCCTATACGCGGGCCCTGCTGTCGGCCGTGCCGCGCCTGGGCGCGATGCAAGGCACCGACCAGCCCGCGCCGTTCCCGCTGCTGCGCGTCGACGAGGCCGCCGCGCCGCGGCCGGCCGATGCGCCCGCCGCGGCGGCGTCCACGGTGCGCCGCGAGAACGGCCCCGTGCTGAAGGTGCGCGACCTGACCACCAGCTTCGACATCACCGGCGGCATCCTGGGCCGGGTGCAGCGGCGCGTGCATGCGGTGGAGAAGGTCAGCTTCGACCTCTATCCCGGCGAGACCCTGTCGCTGGTGGGCGAGTCGGGCTGCGGCAAAACGACCACGGGCCGTTCGTTGCTGCAGCTGGTCAAGAGCAAGAGCGGCACGATCGAGTTCGACGGCAAGAATATTGGCGCCTTGCGCGGCAGCGCCATGCAGACGCTGCGCCGCCACATCCAGTTCATCTTCCAGGACCCGTTCGCCTCGCTGGATCCGCGCATGACGGTCGGCTACTCCATCATGGAGCCGTTGCTGATCCACGGCGTGGCGCGCGGCAAGGCGGCGCAGGACCGCGTTCGCTGGCTGATGGACAAGTGCGGGCTGGTGCCGGAAATGATCGACCGCTATCCGCATGAGTTCTCGGGCGGCCAGCGCCAGCGCATCTGCATCGCGCGCGCCCTGGCGCTGAACCCCAAGGTCGTGATCGCCGACGAATCCGTGTCGGCCCTGGACGTGTCGATCCAGGCGCAGATCGTGAACCTGCTGCTGGACCTGCAGCGCGAGCTGGGCGTGTCGTTCCTGTTTATTTCGCACGACATGGCGGTGGTCGAGCGCGTGAGCCACCGGGTAGCAGTGATGTACCTGGGGCAGATCGTCGAGATCGGGCCGCGCCGGGCGATCTTCGAGAACCCGCAGCATCCCTACACGAAGAAGCTGATGGCGGCGGTGCCCATCGCCGATCCGCAGCGGCGCCATCGCGAACGTTCGCTGCTGGTCGACGAGATCCCCAGCCCGGTGCGCAAGGTAGGCGACGACCCGCTGGTCCAGCCCCTGGTCGCCGTGGGCGACGGCCACTTCGTGGCGCGGCACGCCATCGGGGTGTATTGAGCGTTGTGGCGGGTGTCAGACACAGACACCCACCAGCCAAACGCTCCCCCGGCACCTGTGAGACACTCTGCCACGATCGGAACCCGACCACGCGGAGACCTCATGAACTCCTCCCTCAAGGTAGTCTCAGGCGGCGCCACGCTGGCCGCTGAAATCGTTGGAAGCGGCCCGGCGGTGGTTTTTCTTCATGCGAATGTCTGCGACAAGCGCATGTGGCGCCCGCAATTGGACGCTGTTGGCGCGCACTGCCGCGCCATTGCCTATGACCGGCGCGGTTTTGGGGGCACGGCTTCGGCGGCGGAGGACTACTCCGCCGTCGCGGACCTGGTTGCGGTGCTCGATGCGACGGTTGGCGCGGCGCCGGCCATTCTTGTCGGGTGCTCGCAAGGGGCGAATATCGCGTTGGGCGCCAGCCTGATGCATCCGTCGCGAGTGCGCGGCCTTGTGCTGATCGCGCCGACCGTCGCTGGCGCGTCGGAGGCCGTCTACTCTTCCGATCTGGCGGAGATGGTCGCGCAGCAGAAGCGGGCGGAGGCGGCGGGAGACCTGGATCGCCTGAACGATATAAAGGCGCGTCTCTTCCTGGACGGCCCGCTGGCGCCGGAAGGACGGGTAGAGGGAGACGCCCGGCGCCTGTTTCTGGATATGAACGCCATTGCGCTGCGTGCTGCGCCAGGGGGAGTCAATCCCGACAACTGGCCGATTTTCAGCCGCCTGGACGAGATTGCGGTGCCATCCCTGGTCATCTGGGGAACGCTGGACTTTCCGCATATCCAGGAACGCGGCCGCGCCGTGGCCGCGATGCTGCCCGACGCGCAGGGGAAGGAGCTGCCGGGCACCGCTCATTTGCCAAGTCTTGAACAGCCCGAGGCGGTAACGGGCTGGATCCTGGATCTGGTCCGCCGCTGCCTGTGATTTTCTGGCGACCGCGGCGTCTGGCCCGAACCCTTAGCGCTTTTCCAGCGCCAGCTTCAACCCGAACGCGATGAAGACGGCGCCCGTCATGCGGTCCAGGCCGCGCATCACGGCCGGCCGCGACAGCCAGCGCGCCAGCGGGCGCGTCGCGGCCACCAGCAGCGCGAACCACGCCACGCCCAGCAGGGCGTGGATGGCGGCCAGCAGCAGGCTGAAGCGCAGCACGTCCGCGCCCGAGGGAATGAACTGGGGCAGGAAGGTGATGTAGAAGATCCCGACCTTGGGATTGAGGATGTTGGTCAGGCAGCCGCGGATGAACCAGCCGCCGGCGCTGGCCGCGGCCGGCGGCCGCGCCGCCTGAGGGCCGCCCGCGGCGGACTTGCCGCCCTTCAGGCTGCCCCACAGCAGCTTTACCCCCAGATAGAACAGATACAGCGCCGCGCAGATGCGCAGCGTGTCGTAGGCCAGGGTGGATACCAGTAGCAGGGACCCGAGCCCGAACGCCGCGATGGCGCCCCAGGCGAGGCAGCCGGCGGCGACGCCGAGGCCGGCCATGAAGGCGCGCCGGCCGCCTTCGACGGCGGCAGTGCGCAGCACCAGGGCGCTGTCCATGCCGGGCGTGATGGTCAGGATGGCGGCGGCCAGGGTAAAGGCGAGCAAGGCTGCGGTGGCGGTCATGGGCGTGGGGGAGGGAAGGGATCCAGGCAGGCGACCAGTGTAGCGCCGGGCTGTCCGGGCGCAAGCCGGCCGGATCCCGCCCCGGCAGGCGGTATCATGGCGGCCTTCAGTCATTTGCTTCATTCAACGGATTCTCGCCATGGCCCTGCGCGCCACCATCTACAAGGCCGAACTCAACGTCGCCGACACCGATCGCCACTATTACGGCAGCCATTCGCTGACGGTGGCCCGCCACCCCTCGGAAACCGATGAGCGCATGATGGTCCGCCTGGTGGCTTTCGCCCTGCATGCGCAGGAGGAACTGGCCTTCACCAAGGGGCTGAGCGACACCGACGAGCCGGACCTCTGGGCCAAGGACCTGACGGGCGCGGTCCAGCTGTGGATTGAAGTCGGCCAGCCCGAAGAGCGCCGCATCCTGCGCGCCTGCGGCCGCGCCGAGGAAGTCATCATTTATTGCTACGGCGGTTCCGCCAGCAAGATCTGGTGGGACGGCGTGAAGAACAAGCTCGAGCGCACCCGCAACCTCAAGGTCGTCAACCTGCCGGTGGAGCAGACCAAGGCCCTGGCCGCGCTGGCCGAGCGGACCATGCAGCTGAACGCCAATATCTCGGACGGGGTGGTGTATTTTTCGGCCGACAAGGGCGAAGTCAGCATCGAACCCGAAGTCTGGCGTTAAGGCCCGTCCCCGCTAAAAAACAGTTGCGCGCCTGGCTGCGGGCTTTTAATATGATGATCATCATATTTTTGGCCAGAGGCCATGAACCTTCCCGCCACCCGCAAGGAGCTATCCCACGAACGCATCGTGGACGCCGCCGCGCGCGCGATCCGGCGCGAGGGGTGCGCGGGGGTGGGGGTGGCCGAGGTCATGAAAGAGGCCGGGCTGACCCATGGCGGCTTCTATGCGCATTTCCCTTCGCGCGACGCGCTGCTCGCGGTCGCCATGGAACGGGCGGGCCGCGATGGCGCGGACCGCCTGTCGCAAGGCATGGCGCAGCGGCGCGCCGAGGGCGCGAGCCCGTTGCGCGCCTGGGTCGATACCTACCTGAGCGAGGCGCACCTGGGCGGTTGCGAACGCGGCTGCCCGGTAGCGGCGCTGGCCTCGGAGATTCCGCGCCAGTCGGCCGACGTGCGCGAGGCCGGGGCCGCCCGGGTGCAGCGGTTGCTCGAAGGCGTCCGCCAGGTGCTGCCGGCCACGGCGGGCGAACACGCGGCGGCAGCCGTGACGAGTACCCTGGTGGGCGCTCTGCAACTGGCCCGCGCGCTGGGCGACAACGCTCAAGGCCGGGAGGTGCTGGCATCCGCGCGCAAGGCCATCCTGGCCCAGTACGACCACGAAGGGCCGTCCGCCCGCTGATTGTTTCCCAGGGCCGCATTGCGCGACCTTTTTGTCCGCCACAAATATGATGATCATCATATTTGTGGCTTGTAGAGCCATCCCATCTCTGCGGCGCTGCCGCAACGAGGAACCCATCATGGAACTCAAGAACGCCGTCGTTTTCATCACCGGGGCCAACCGCGGCCTGGGCCTGGCCTTCGCCCGCGAAGCCCTGGCCCGGGGTGCGCGCAAGGTCTACGCCGCCGCGCGCGATCCGTCGACCGTGCGGCTGGCGGGCGTGGAGCCCGTCAAGCTCGACGTCACCCGCCCGGACGAGGTGGCCGCCGCCGCGGCCCGCGCGGGGGACGCGACGGTGCTGATCAACAACGCGGGCATTGCCGCCACGGGGGGCTTTCTGGCGCCGGACAGCGCCGATTCGGCCCGCCGCCACCTGGAGACCAACCTGATCGGCCCGCTGCTGATGGCGCAGGCCTTCGCGCCCGTGCTGGCCGCCAACGGCGGAGGCGCGCTGCTGAACGTGCTGTCGATCGCCAGCTGGATCAATCGTCCGCTGCTGGGCGTCTACGGCATGAGCAAGTCCGCCGCCTGGGCCCTGACCAACGGGCTGCGCCATGAGCTGCGGGACCAGGGCACCCAGGTGCTGGGTCTGCACATGGGCTTCGTCGATACGGACCTGACGCGGGGGATAGAAGCACCCAAATCCACCCCGGAAGCCATTGTGCGCCAGGCGCTGGACGCGCTGGAGGCCGGCGACGAAGAGGTGCTGGCCGACGACGCCAGCCGCCAGGTCAAGCAAGGGCTGTCCGCCCGTCCTCCCATCTACCTGCAAGCCTGAGGGGCGCCGCGCCATGCATGCTTGCACAACTTCCGCCGCGCCGTCCGCCCAACCCGCGGCCTCTCCCTGGCCCGTGTTCTGGGTGGCCAGTATTGCCGTGTTCCTGGTGTCGTTGGACAGCACCATGCTGTATGCCGCCTTCGGGGCCCTGCGGGCCGGGTTTCCCGACGCCTCGGCGGCAGATATGTCCTGGGTGCTCAACGCCTATACGGTGGTGTTCGCCGCCATGCTGATTCCGTCGGGCGGCCTGGCCGATACCCACGGCCGCAAGCGCATGTTCATGGGCGGCGTGGTGCTGTTCCTGGCGGCGTCGGCGGCCTGCGGCCTGGCCGGCAGCGAAGACTGGCTGATCGCTGCGCGCGTGCTGCAGGCGGTCGGCGCGGCGCTGCTGACGCCGGCCTCGCTGTCCATCGTGCTGGCGGCCTTTCCGGCCTCGCAGCGCGCCGTGGCGGTCAGCCTGTGGGGCGCGGTGGGCGGGCTGGCCGCGGCCGTGGGGCCCAGCCTGGGCGCTTTCGTGGTGGACGTCGCGGGCTGGCCTTGGGCCTTCTACATCAACCTGCCGCTGGGCGCGCTGTCGCTGTGGTTCGGCGCCGGCCTGCTCAAGGAATCCGTGAGGCCGGACGCCCGGCGCCGGGTGGACGGCGTAGGCATGGCGCTGCTGATCGTGGGGGTGGGCGCGTTGGCGCTAGCCATCGTGCAGTCCGAATCGCCGGCCTGGGCGCGCGGCGAGCTGATCGTGGCTGCCGCCGTCGGGATCGCGTCCCTCGTCGCATTCGTCCTCTGGGCCCGGGCGACGCCGCATCCGCTGGTCGACCTGGCGCTGTTCCGCCACCGTACCTACCGTTACGTGAACCTGGCCACGCTGAGTTTCGGTATTGCGTTCGCGATGATGTTCTTCGCCTTCTTCTTCTACATGACGGGCGTGTGGCACTACAGCCTGCCGCGCGCCGGCCTGGCCGTGACGCCCGGCCCGCTGCTGGTCATGCCGACGGCGATCCTGACCGGCAGGCTCGCGGCGCGGATGGGCCACCGGCCTTTCCTGGTGGGCGGGTCGCTGGTCTACGCGGCCAGCGGACTGTGGTTTTTGCTGGTGCCCGGCGCCGAGCCGGCCTATCTGAGCCAGTGGCTGCCCGGGCTGCTATTGAGCGGCATCGGAGTGGGCATGGTGCTGCCATCCCTGTCGGGCGCCGCGGTGAACCGCCTGCCCGCCCAGCACTACGCCGTGGGCAGCGCGGTCAACCAGGCCACCCGCCAGATCGGTGGCGTGCTGGGCGTGGCCGTTACGGTGCTGCTGTTGGGGCAGGGCGTCGCGCGCCACGAGGATTTTTCGCCGATCTACGCCGGGCACGTGGGCCTGGCCCTGCTGACCGCCTTGCTGTGCCTGGCCGTGGACACGCGGCCCAGGGCCGCCTGAACGCGTCAGCCGCAGGCGTCGGCGGCCAGGTTCGCGGGATCCGAGCAGGCCTGCCAGCGGGCCTGCGGCATGGCCGGCACCAGCAGCATCCGGGTCATCGGATCCGGGTACCAGAAGATCCGGCCCGGTTTGTCGTGCATGGCCTGCCACACCTTTTCCTGGGCAGCGGGTTCGAGCGGCGCGCGGCCCTCCGGATCGGTCACACCCTCGGCCAGTATGGTCTGGGCCTGTGGATTCCAGGACGGCATGTCGGCGTCGTCCACCGGCACCTCGTCGGCGATGCGCACGATGCGCCACTTGTTTCCGGGAACCTCGGTGACCAGGCCCGACAGCCGCTCCCGTTCCAGCACGTAAAGGGAATCGTCGTTGGGCGGGGGCTCGGCGTAGGGGTAGGGGATGTTGCCGTCCCCCGGCGCCGCATACCGGGAGTACAGATTGAGATAGCGTTGCCGCGGCCGGCCCTGGCCGTCATAGGCCTGGACCGCCACGGCGCGGCCTTCCACGTTGGTGTCGATGACGCGCAGCAGGCGGCCCGCGGCGTCGCGCAGGAAATACCGGCTCGCCGCCGGGACCCGGGCGTTGTCGCAAGGGCCTTCGATCAATGCGGTCAGCGCGCCTTGCGCGTCGCGTTTCAGGCAGGTCTGGCGCACGGCCGAGTAAATCGCGGGTTTCCGGTACGCGGTCTGGTCGTATTCGACCACGCGCGCAAGCGACCCCTTGGCGTCATACTCGAACGCGAAGCCGCCCGTCAGGAATGGGGCGGCCGCGCGGCCGCCGCGCCGCGGGACGTCGTAGCGCAGCGCGCGGCAGAGCCGGCCGTCCGCGTCGAAATAGAGCCGCGTGGGGGCGACGCCGGCATCGTCGCCATCCAGCCGGTAGGCGGACCAGTCGACCTTGTCCATCCAGGTTTGCGGCAGCGGATCGCCGCGCTCGGCCGTCCAGACCGGAGCGCGGCGCGTCGCGACGCGTTCGCCGTTGCGGCCCAGCAGGACGCGCTCGTCGGACAGATCGACCGAGACGGGCGACTCGGCCAGCGCCGTCGGCGCCGCGAAGTCCGCGTCGGCGGACCCGCAGGCGGCCCAGGCGGGGGCGCCATGCAGCGCGGCGGCCAGCGCCAGGATAAGTTGCCTACGCATGTTGCAGCGCATCCATGAACCTCACCAGTTCCCAGAACTCCATGGATACGCCGCCCAGCCGCAGCTTGCCGTCGCGGTCTTCGAACAGCAGGAAAGGGTAGGCGTCGCGCGCCAAGGTGCCGGATTCGGGCAGCCGATAGGGCGTGAAGACCTCGGGGTTGCTGAAGTAGGGCTCCAGGCGGCCGCCGCCGTCCACGTGCATATAGCGCACGCGCAGCGTGTCCTTGCGGTAGCCGGCCTGCGTTTCGGGGAAGACGCCGCCGTCGCCGGCCACCACCGCGTCGGACAGGACGCCCAGGAAGAGGCGCAGGATGCCCACGAAATGGATTTCCCCGCTGGTCGTGCCGCCGGGGGCCTTGGCAAGTTCCTTGGCGAGCTGGGTTGCGCGCGAGCCGGGCACCACGGTCCGGGCGAACAGGCGGTCCACGTCGGCATCGGTCGGATCGGGCGATTGGCGCAGGCGTTCCAGGTCCTGTTTGAAATCGCTCAGCCATTGCCGATAGCGCTGGTTTTCGGCCTGGCGGTCGAAGGCCTGGGCGTTGGCGACGCCAGCGTGCAGGGCCACAAGGACCGTCAGCGCGAGCAGCCGGAACCAGGAAAAGGACGTGCAAATTGGGAGACGCATAGGGCAACGATCATATCGTTCAAAATGATGCCATTTTGGTGCGTAACGTGACAAAATGTCATTCACGGCGGGTAGCCTCGCCGTGTCGATGAATCCAGCGCTGATCAGGCCAGAAATGTCCGCTACAGGTGATTTTCCATCCGCACCTGCTCCTGCGCCCACCAAGGGCGCGGGCGGGGCTCAGGCTGAGCCCGACGGCCCTCTGGACAGGCTGGCCCGTCTGGCCAGGCGTCAGTTCGGCGTGGATATGGTGCTGGTGGCCTGCAGCGACGCCGACGGCGTGTGGCAAGCCCGCGCCGGCGCGCCGCCCGCCGCGGGCGCCGCGCCTGGAACGCTCCCTTTTACGGCCGAATGCCCGCTGCGCGGCAGCGACGGCAGGCAGCTGGGCACTTTCCGGCTGCTGCACGGGCAGGCGCGGGGTTTCAGCGAAGACGACCGGCGCGCCCTGGAGGATTTCGCCGGGCTGGCGGCCGCGGCGGTGGAAAAGCGCCGGGCGCTGGCGGCCGACCGGGCGGCCGAAGACAGCTGGCGCAACGAGGCCCGCAACCTGTCGATGGCAATCGCCGGCAGCGGCACCGGCGTCTGGGACCGCAATGTCGTCACCGGCGAAATCACCTATTCGGTGGGCTGGAAGGCGCTGCTGGGTTATGGAGAATTCGAGATCTCCAACCGCATCGAAGACGCCTACAAGCGCCTGCATCCCGACGACGCGGAATACGTCCGATCGGCCATGCAGGCGCACTTCGAGGGTAAGACCGAAAACTACGAGGTCGAGCACCGGATCCTCTGCAAGGACGGCTCCTACAAATGGATATGCAGCCGCGGCAAGGTCGTCAGCCGCGATGAGGCGGGCAACGCGCTGCGCATGATGGGCACCACCACCGACATCAGCGCCATGCGCGCGATGTCGGAGCGGCTGCAGCGCACGGCCGACCTGCTGGTCAACCTCACCGACGCAGTGCCCGGCATGGTGTTCCAGTGCGGGCAGCGGCCCGAAGGCGGGTCGCGGTTCCTCTACGTCAGCGCGGGCATCTGGGACATGTTCGAACTGACGCCCAACGATGTCCAGGACAGCGCCGCGGCGATCGAGCAGCGTGTCCACCCCGACGATCTCGTCAGTTACCACACCTCGCTGCAGGCCGCCGCCGCGGCCCAGACGCCCTGGCACCTGGAGTTCCGCGTCTGCCTGCCCCGGCAGGGCCTGCGCTGGCGCCAGGGCGACGCCACCCCGCGCAAGGGACCCGACGGGTCCGTGGTCTGGCACGGCTTCGTGACCGACATCACGGATCGCAAGCGCGCGGATTTCGAATTGCGCGAACTGGCCGCCACCGACGCCCTCACCACCTTGCCCAACCGCCGCCATTTCATGTCGCGCATCGAGGCGGAGCTGGCGCGGATCAAGCGGCACGGCAGCGATTGCGCCGCGGTGCTGATGTGCGACCTGGACCATTTCAAGCACATCAACGACACCTGGGGCCACGCGATCGGCGACGGCGTGCTCCAGCATTTCGCCAATACGCTGCGGGCGCAGCTGCGCGCGGTCGATCTGGTGGGACGCATCGGCGGCGAGGAGTTCGCCGTGGTGCTGCCGGACACCGATCTGGAACGCGCGCGCGCCTTCGCGACGCGGGTGCAGCAACGCATCGCCGATACGCCGTTTTCCTCGGACGGGCGCCACATACCCCTGACGGTCAGCATCGGGATTTCCACCATGCACACGCTGGACGCGGATGCCGAACTGGCGCTCATCCGCAGCGACCGGGCCCTCTACAACGCCAAGCAGCTCGGGCGCAACCGCATCGAATCCGCACCCTCAGTGTTTTCCCGATAGAACAACCCGCAGGGCCATTTGTTCCATTGACGGTACATTAGGACACCCCTAGAGTTCCCTGCATGGGAACCTCACTACCGCTTCCGAAGTACCACCAGATCTATCTCATCCTGCGCGAACAGTTGCAGGAAGGGCGCTTCGACCAGGAAGGCGTTCCGGGAGAGCACGCGCTGGCCGGGCAGTTCGACGTGGCCCGCATCACCATCCGCAAGGCGATGGAGATGCTGGTGGCCGACGGGCTGGTGTCGCGCCGGCCCGGGCTGGGCACCTGGCCCTTGCGCGCGCCCGCCGCGCCCGCCGGCCAGCCCAAGCCCAATCCGCAGCAGAAGGCGCACCTGACCGGGCTGCTGGAGAACATTGTCAACATGGGCCTGCGCACCTCGGTGCGCGTGCTCGACAGCGCGCTGGTGTCGGCGCCGCCCGCCGTGGCCGAGGCGCTCGGCATTCCCGTGGGGGCGCCGTTGCACAAGAGCCTGCGGGTGCGCAGCACCGAGGCCGGCCCGCTGTCCCACATCACGACCTACGTGCCGCAGTCCGTCGCCGACTTCACGCGCGAGGACCTTGAACGCGAGCCTCTGCTGATGCTGCTGGAAGCCGCCGGCGTGGAGTTCGGCGGCGCCACGCAGACCATCTCGGCGCGGCTGGCCGACGCGCAGGTCGCTCGCCACCTCGACGTGGCCGTGGGATCGGCGCTGCTGGCCGTGACGCGGCTCGTGCGCGACGTGGACGACCGGCCCGTGCAGCTTCTGCAGGGCCTCTACCGGCCCGACCGCTATCAATACCAGTTGCAGCTGTCACGCGTCGGCAGCATCGACGCCAAGGTCTGGGTCAGCGAAGAGCTGTCGGCCCAATTCCATTGAACCCTCCGGAGATCGCCCATGAATTCGCGCCGCACTTTCCTATATCAATCCGCCGCCGCGGCCGCCCTGGTGTCGGCGCCGTGGGTGGCCCGCTCCCAGGGCGCCAAGCCCGTGAAGGTCGGGATCCTGCATCCGGTGACGGGCGCGCTCGCCTACTCGGGCCAGCAGTGCCGATTGGGCGCCTTGCTGGCGGTCGAGGACATCAATAAGGCGGGCGGCATCAAGTCGCTGGGCGGGGCGCCGTTGGAGGCCGTGCTCGGCGACGCGCAATCGCGGCCCGAAGCGGGGTCGGCGGAAGTCGAGAAGATGAACGAAGCCGGCGTGTCGGCGATCGTCGGCGCCTACGCCTCGGCGATCTGCCTGGCCACGACGCAGACCGCGGCCAAGTACAACCTGCCGCACGTGGTGGACGTGGGCGTGGCCGACCAGATCGTCGAACGGGGCCTGAAGAACACCTTCCGTTTCGGGCCGGGCTATCGCGCCTGTAGCGAACGGGCGATCACCGACCTGGCCGCGTTGAACGACGCCGCGGGCAAGCCGGCCAAGACGGTGATGATCGTGCACGAGGACTCGCTGTTCGGCACGGGCACGGCCGCGCTGCTGTCCAAGTCGCTGCCGCAGCATGGATTCGAGGTGAAGGACGTGGTCAAGCACCCGAACCCCACCCGCGACTTCAACAACATCGTGCTGCGCATGAAGTCCCTCAACCCGGACATTGTCATTCCGGCCAACTACTACAACGAGTACGCCTTGCTGCTGCGCGCGATGAAGCAGCAGAAGGTGCAGCCCAAGGCGATCTACTCGGTGCTCGGGGGCGCGGCGTCCAGCTACAAGTTCCTGAAGGAATTCCCCGACATCGCCAACGGCATCATTGACTGCAACCACTGGTTCAATCCCAAGGACGCGCGCGTCGCTCCGCTGAAGGCGCGCGTCGAGGAGAAGGGCGCCTACTTCAGCTACGAAGTGTTCATGACGTACACCGCGGTGCTGCTGCTGGCGGACGCGCTGGAGCGCGCCAAGTCCGCCGACCGCGCCGCCATCATCGACGCGCTGGCGTCCAGCACGTTCTCGGACAACATCATGCCCTACGGGCCGACCAAGTTCGTGAACGGCCAGAACACCGGCGCGCAGCCGTTGCTGACGCAGGTGATCGGCGGCGACATCAAGGTGGTCATCCCGGCGGACTACCGCCAGGCGGACCCCATCTTCCCGCTGAAGGCCTGAGCATGCTGGACCCGGCCATCCTCTTTTCCTCGGTGCTCAACGGCCTGACCACGGGCGCGGTGTACGCGCTGATCGCCCTGGGGCTGACGCTGATCTACGGCGTGCTGCACATCATCAACTTCGCCCACGGGGCCGCGTTGATGGTTGCGCTGTATGCCGTGTATCTGCTGAAGGAGCGGCTGGGCATCGATCCCTATGCGGCCCTGCCGCTGGTGGTGGCCGGGATGTTCGCGCTGGGCTATGCCTTGCAGCGCTTCGTGATCAACCGCGCCAGCCACGGCAAGGACGAGAACATCCTGCTGGTGACGCTGGGCCTGGCCATCGTGCTGGAAAACCTGGCGCTGGTGTGGTTCAAGTCGGACACGCGCACCATCGACACCGCCTACACGCTGTCCACGGTGGAGATCGGCCCGGCCATGATCGCCTTGCCCAAGGTCATCGCCTTTTGCGGCGCGCTGGCGGTGGCGGCGGTGCTGTTCTGGATCATCCGCAGCACGGACCTGGGCCGCGCCATCCGCGCGGTGGCCAAGGAAAAGCAGGGCGCCAGGCTGATGGGCATCGACGTGGAGAAAGTCTACGCGCTGTCGTTCGGCATCGGCATGGCCTGCCTGGGCGCGGCGGCGTGCTTCCTGCTGCCCGCGTATTACGTGAATCCGCAGGTCGGCGGCGGCTTCGTGCTGGTGGCGTTCACCATCGTGGTGCTGGGCGGCATGGGCAGTTTCGCCGGGGCGCTCGCGGGCGGCCTGCTGATCGGCGTGGTGGAGTCCATCGGAGGCCTGTTCCTGGGCGACTCGCTGGGCCAGATGGGCATTTTCGCGATCTTCATCGCGGTGCTGCTGTTTCGCCCGCAGGGGCTGTTCGGGGCGAGGAGCTGAGCATGGGCAGGGATCTTTTCGCAATTGCGTTGTTCGGCGTGGCGCTGGCGGCCGTGGCGTCGCTGACGCAGTCAGGCGTGACGCTGACCTTCGTGATGATGTCGCTATACGCGGCCCTGCTGTCGCAGGCCTGGAACATCCTGGGCGGCTATGGCGGGCAATTGTCCTTCGGCCATGCGCTGTTCTTCGGCGTGGGCGCCTATGCCCAGGCGCTGGGCCAACTGAACCTGGGCCTGAACCCGTGGCTGGTCCTGCCTCTGGGCATCGCGCTGGGCGCGCTGGCCGGCCTCGCCGTCGGCGGGCTGACCTTCCGCTACGGCCTGAAGGGCTCCTACTTCGCGCTGGTGACGCTGGCGTTCGCCGAGGTGTTCCGCATCCTGGCGCTGTCGGCCTCGTTCACCGGGGGCGGCGTCGGGCTCATGGTGCCGTTGCAGGAAGGCGCGGCCAATATGCAGTTCGGTTCACGCCGCGGCTACATCTATCTGCTGCTCGCCTTCGTGCTGCTGGCGCTCGCCGTCACCGCCTGGCTGCGCCACTCGCGGTTCGGCGCCTACCTGCAGGCGGTGCGCGACAACGAGGACGCGGCGCGCGCCATCGGCGTGAATCCGCTGCGCGTCAAGCTGGGCGGCATCGCGCTGTCGGCGGCGTTCATGAGCGCGGCGGGCGCTTTCTACGTGCAGGTATTCCAGTACATCGACCCGGGCATCGCGTTCGGTCCGGCCGTCTCGGTGGAGGCCCTGGTGGGCGCCATCGTGGGCGGACTGGGCACCTTGTGGGGGCCGGTGCTGGGCGCGGTGGCCCTGCATGCCCTGAGCGACGTGACCCGCAACCTGTTCGGCGAACTGCCGGGCATCAGCATGGTCATCTATGGCACGATCCTCATCGTGATCGTCATGTTCCTGCCGCGCGGCATCACCGGCTGCGGCCAATCGCTGGGCCGGCTGGTCGGCGTCAAGGAGCGGGCCCGTGCCTGAGATCCTGCTGCAAGCGCGCAACCTTTCCATTACCTTCGGCGGCCTGAAAGCGGTCCAGGATGTCAGCCTCGATGTGCCCCAGGGGTCGCTGACCGCCCTGGTCGGCCCGAATGGCGCGGGCAAGACCACACTGTTCGGCCTGCTGTCGGGCTTCCTCAAGCCCGGAACCGGCTCCGTGCATTTCGCGGGCAGCGATATCACCGGCCGTCCGCCGCATGAATCGGCCCGGCTGGGCCTCACCCGCACGTTCCAGATCGTGCAGCCCTTCGGCGCGCAGACGGTGCGGCAGAACATCGCCGTGGGCGCGCACCTGCGCCTGGGCAACCGGCGCGAGGCGCTGGCCGCGGCCGAAGCGGTCGCGGCGCGCGTCAACCTGCAATCCCAGCTGGACCGGCCGGCGGCCGACCTGACGGTGGCCGGGCGCAAGCGGCTCGAACTGGCGCGCGCGCTGGCCACGCAGCCGCGCCTGTTGCTGCTCGACGAGGTGCTGGCGGGGCTGAACCCCAGCGAGATCGACGAGATGATTCCCGTGGTGAAGCGGCTGGTGGACGACGGTGTCACCGTGCTGATGATCGAACACGTGATGCGCGCGGTGATGAGCCTGGCCGAGCATGTGTGGGTGCTGGCCCAGGGCCGGCTCATCGCATCTGGCACGCCAGGCGAAGTCACGCGCGACCCAGCGGTGGTCGAGGCCTACCTGGGCCAGGGCGCGGCGGCCAGGCTGGCCGCGCAGGGAGCGCGGGCATGAGCGCGCCGGGCCGCCCCAAGGGCGAATACCGGAGTGCAAAGCACGAAGGCGACCAAATGAGCGCACTGTTGGAAGTTAAGGGCCTGCGGGCCGGCTACGGACGCATGGAAGTGCTGCGCGGCGTGGACCTGCGAGTCAACGACGGCGAGATCGTGGTGCTGCTGGGCAGCAACGGCGCCGGAAAATCCACGTTGAACAATACGGTGTGCGGGCTGTGCAAGCCTTGGGGCGGATCGGTCCGCTTCGACGGGCGCGACCTGACCGGCCGCCATTACCGGGAAGTGGTCCAGGCGGGCCTGATCCAGGTGCCGGAGGGCCGCCGCGTGTTTCCGAACTTGAGCGTGCGCGAAAACCTGGAACTGGGCTCGTTCACCCGCGCGCGCGAACGCCGGGCGTCCAACCTGGAGAAAGTGCTGTCCATCTTCCCGCGCCTGCGGGAGCGCCTGGCGCAGTTGGCGGGCACCATGTCCGGGGGCGAGCAGCAGATGCTGGCCATCGGACGGGGCCTGATGGCCGAGCCGCGCCTGCTGATCCTGGACGAGCCCTCGCTGGGCCTGTCGCCGCTGATGGTCGAAGAACTGTTCGGCCTGATTCAGCGGCTGCACGGCGACGGGCTGGCGATCCTGCTGGTCGAGCAGAACGTGGGCCAGTCGCTGGAGACGGGGCAGCGGGCCTACGTACTGGAAAACGGGGCGGTGCGCTATAGCGGCGCCTGCTCGGAACTGATGGCCAGCGACGACGTGCGCCGGGCCTATCTCGGGATGTAGCCATGGCCGAGCCTCAAACGCTGGCCCAGAAGTTGATCGCGGCGGCCTGCGGCCGCGACGCGGTCGCCGAGGGCGAGATCGTCACCTGCCAGGTGGACCTGGCGATGTTCCACGACTCCAGCGGTCCGCGCCGCCTGCAGCCCATGCTGCAGGAACTGGGCGCCGCGCTGTGGGACCCGTCCAAGGTGGTGCTGGTGATCGACCATTACGTGCCGGAATCCGACGACGAATCGCGCCGCATCGTGCGCATTGCCCGTGATTGGGCGGCGGGGCAACAACTGCCCAACGTGTATGACTCGGTCGGCATCTGCCACGTGGTCGTGCCGCAGCATGGGCACATCCGCCCGGGCATGTTCTGCGTGGGCGGGGATTCGCATTCGCCCACCGGCGGCGCGTTCGGCGCGTACATGTTCGGAATCGGCAGCACTGAAATGCTGGGTGTGGCCGTCACCGGAAAGATCTGGGTGAAGGTGCCGCAGACGCTGATGATGCGCTGGAGCGGCCGGCTGCCCGCCGGTGTGACCGCCAAGGACATGATGCTGCGCATGATCGGCCGCTACGGCATGAACGGCGGCCGCTACCAGGCCGTGGAATTCTGCGGCGAAGCCGTGCGCGCGCTGTCCATGCAGGAGCGCATGACCCTGTCGAACATGAGCGCCGAGCTTGGTTCGCAGGTGGGGCTGATCGCGCCGGACGACACCACGGAAGCCTACCTGCGGGAGGCGGGCGTCACCGCTGCGCTCGATCTGGCGCGCTGGCGCAGCGACGAAGGCGCCCCGGCGGAATGGCACGATTTCGACGCCGCGGCGCTGGCGCCCCAGGTCGCCGCGCCGCACAGCCCGGCCAACGCGTGCGGCGTGGACGAGTACCGCGGCGTGCCGGTGCAGGTCGCGTACATCGGCGCCTGTACCGGCGCCAAGCTGGAAGACCTGCGCGCCGCGGCCAGCGTGCTGCGCGGACGGCGGCTTTCCGCCGGCATGCGCCTGATGGTGGCGCCCGCCAGCCGGCAGGATCAGCAGCAGGCCGAGCGCGAGGGGATCATGCAGACGCTGATCGCCGCGGGCGCCGACGTGCTGCCCACGACTTGCGGCGCCTGCGCGGGCTACGGCGGATCGATCCCCGATGGGGCCAGCGTCATTTCCACGACCGCGCGGAATTTCAAGGGGCGCATGGGGTCCGAGACCGCTCAGGTCTACCTGGCCTCGCCCTATACGGTGGCGGCGTCGGCCGTCGCCGGCCGCATCGCCGATCCCCGGGAGTTCATGGCATGACCGATCCATCGACGACGCACCGCGTCTGGCGCGTGGGCGCGGATATCGATACCGACGCGCTGGCGCCGGGCGCCTACATGAAGTTCGGCATCGATGAGATCGCGCGACATTGCCTGCAGCGGGTGCGGCCGGAGTTCGCCGCGCAGGCGCGGCCGGGCGACGTGCTGGTGGCCGGGCCGAACTTCGGCATCGGCTCGTCGCGCGAGCAGGCCGCGGCCGCCCTGGTGCGCCTGGGCATCGCCGCGGTGGTTGCGCCGTCCTTCAATGGCCTGTATTTCCGCAATGCGTTCAACGTGGGCCTGCTGCTGCTGACCTGCGCCCAGGCCGAGACCCTGGCCGAGGGCGAGCGCATCACGCTGGATCCCGCCGCCGGGCGCATCGGCCGCGTCCAGGGCGAACCCGCTGAACTGCATTGCGATGCCGTGCCTGGCTTCCTGCTGGAAATGGTGCAGGCCGGCGGACTGTTGAACGTGCTGAAACAGCGCAAATCCCATTAGGAAGAACCCCATGCTAGATCCGGTCACACTCGCTGTCCTGAAGGGCCGCCTGGAACAGATTGCCGACGAGATGGACGCCACGCTGTACCGCAGCGCATTCAACCCCATCATCGCCGAAGCCCATGACGCCTGCCATGGCATGTACGACGCGGCCACCGGCGCGACGCTGGTGCAGGGCAAGTCCGGGCTGCCGGTATTCGTGGGCGCGATGGCCTTCGCGGTCAAGGCCGCGGCCAAGGCGGCCGCCGAGCGCGGCGGGATGGTCGACGGCGACGTCTGGCTGTTCAACGATCCGTACGAGGGCGGCACCCACGCCAACGATTTCAAGCTGGTCCGGCCGGTGTTCCGCGGCGGCGCGCTGTTCTGCTTCCTGGCGTCGGCGGCCCACTGGCACGACGTGGGCGGCGCGGTGCCGGGCAACTACAACCCCGCGGCCACCGAATGCTGGCAGGAAGCCGTGCAGATCCCGCCGGTGCGCATCGTGCGGGCCGGCGTGCTGGACCTGGACGTGCTGGCCATCCTGAAGGCCAACACGCGCCTGCCCGACAGCCTGTGGGGCGACCTGAACGGCCAGTTGGCGGCGCTGGAACTGGGCGCCGGCCGGTTGGATGGCCTGCTGGACGAATACGGCGACGCCACGGTGCTGGAATCCCTGGACACGCTGCGCGAGCGGGCGCGCCGCCTGATGCGCGATCACATCGCGCGCCTGCCCGACGGCGATTACGCCTTCGAAGACATCCTGGACAACGATGGCGTGCGCGACGAGCCGCTGCGCATTGCGCTCAAGCTCAAGATTGAGGGCGAGCGGTTGGTGCTGGACTTCAACGGCACCTCGCCGGCCTGCGCCGGCCCGGTCAATATTTCCCGCGCCACGGCCATCGCCGCCTGCTACGTGGCGCTGAAGCACCTGTTCCCGGATGTGCCGGCCAACGCCGGCGTGCTGGACGCCGTGGAGGTAGTGCTGCCGGACGGCCTGCTCATTTCGGCGGACCGCCCGCGCCCGGTGGGCGGCTACACCGAGACCATCCTGCGCATGATCGACGTGATCTTCTGCGCCATGGCCCAGGCCGAGCCGGCGCGCGCGATGGGGCAGGCCTACGGCACGATCAACGCGCTGTCGATCGCCGGCTACCGCAGCGACGCCGCCCGGCGCGGCCAGCGCTGGGTCATGTTCAGTTTCTTCGGCGGCGGCCACGGCGGCCATTCGGACGGCGACGGGCTCAGCCACGGCAACGCGCCGATTTCCACGGCCACGATCCCGCCGCTGGAAATCCTGGAAGCGGCGTATCCCGTGCGCTTCACGCAATGGGCCCTGCGCCCCGATTCGGCGGGCGACGGCGCGCATCGCGGCGGCCTGGGCGCCATCTATGAAATCGAATTGCTGGAAGACAGCGCCGAGGCGTTCATCTTCGGCGAACGCGGCCGCAGCGCGCCCAAAGGCATCGCCGGCGGCGGCGATGCGGCGTTGAACGTGTTCCGCTACCAGCAGGGCGGCGAATGGCTCGTGCCGCCGATGCGCTCCAAGATGCTGGGCATCCAGCTGCGGCGCGGCGACCGGGTGCGGCTGGAGACGCCGGGGGGAGGCGGCTACGGCGAACCGGCAGCGCGGCCGGCGGCGGCGCGGGAGCACGACCGCAAAATGGGATACGTGAGCGCAATTCTGAAGGAGCAGGCGGCATGAGCGCGGGACAAGGCTTGGTGGTGGGCGTGGACGTGGGCGGAACGTTCACGGATATTTTCGTGCTGGACGAGGCGGCGGGCACCGCAAGCGTGGTGAAAGTGCCTTCCACGCGCGGCGAGGAAGCGCGCGGCTTCATGAACGGCATCGCCCGCGTGGCCGACGGCGCCGACGCCATCGCCACCATCGTGCATGGCACGACGGTGGGCACCAATGCGCTGCTGGAACGCAAGGTGGCGCGCACCGGCATCATCACCACGGCGGGCTTTCGCGACGTACTGGAAATGCGGCGGCGCGACCGGCCCCAGACCTGGGGCCTGCGCGGCAATTACGAACCGGTGGTGCCGCGCGACCTGCGCCTGGAAGTCAATGAGCGAGTGCTGGCGGACGGCACCCTGCATACGCCCGTGGACCTGGACCAGGTGGAATCGGCGGCCCGCGAGCTCCTGGCGCAGGGTTGCGAGGCCGTCTGCCTGTTCTTCGTCAACGCCTACGCCAATCCGGCCAACGAGGCCCAGGCGGCGGCGCGCGTGCGCGCGGTCTGGCCCAATGGCAATGTCACCGCCGCTACCGAGGTGCTTCCGGAAATCCGCGAGTTCGAACGCTGCTCCACGGCGGCGCTCAACGCGGCGCTGCAGCCGGTGGTGGGCAGCTACCTGACGCGGCTGGAATCCGACTTGAACGCCAATGGCTTCGACGGCGAATTGCTGGTGGTGCAGAGCAATGGCGGCGTGATGTCACGCCAGACGGCTTGCGACGTGCCGGTGCGCACGGCGCTCTCCGGTCCCGCGGCGGGGGTGATCGCCTGCGCCGCCATCGCGCGCGCGGCAGGCTTTCCGGATGTGGTCAGCGGCGACATGGGCGGCACCTCGTTCGACGTGTCGCTGGTGGCGGGCGGCGAAGCCTCGCTGTCGGCGCAGACCGCCATCGATTTCGGCATGGTGGTGCGCGCGCCCATGATCCAGATCGAAACCATCGGCGCCGGCGGCGGCTCGATTGCCAGCGTGGACGCTGGCGGCCTGCTGCAGGTGGGGCCCGAGTCCGCCGGCAGCGTGCCGGGGCCGGCCTGCTACGGCCGGGGCAACACTCGGCCCACCGTCACCGATGCCAATGTGCTGCTGGGCCGCATCGCGGCCGAGCGCCCGCTGGGCGGCGGCCTGCTGGCCACGATGGACGTGGAACTGGCGCGCGCCGCGATCGAGGAGCACGTCGCCGGGCCGTTGGGCCTGGACGCATACGCCGCGGCGGAAGCGATACTCACCGTGGCCAACGCCAAGATGGCGGGCGCGATCCGCGTCGTGTCCATCGAGCGCGGCCACGATCCGCGCAAGTTCGCCTACATGCCGTTCGGCGGCGGCGGCGCGCTGCACGTCTGCGCCATGATGAACGAGGTGGATGCCGTCCGCGGCATCGTGCCGCGCTATCCCGGCGTGACCTCGGCGCTGGGCTGCGTCATGGCGGACATGCGCCACGACGGCGTGCAGACTCTGAACGTCGCGCTGGACGCCCTGGACGCGACGGACCTGCTGGCCCGCATTGACGGCCTGGCGCTGGCCTGCCAGGAGCGGCTGGATTCCGCCGGCGTGGCCTTCGAGGGCATACGCGAGAGCATCGAGCTGGACATGCTGTACGTGGGGCAGAGCCACACTGTGCGGGTCGAGGTCGGCCGCGGCGAGCTCGACCGCGCCGGCATCGCCGCCGCCTTCGACCGCGCCTACCTCGCGGCCTTCGGCCGCAGCCTGACCGGCATTCCCGTGCGGATCTTGAACCTGCGCTATGCGCGCATCGGCCAGCGGCCCAAGTTCGACCTGACGCTGCTGGCGCCGACCGGCCAAACCATGCCGGCGGCGCTGGGCACGCAGCCGGTGTTCCACGCCGGCCAGTGGCGCGACGCGGTGCGCTACGCGCGCCTGGACCTGCCGGTGGGCGCGGAGGTGGCCGGGCCGGCCATCCTGGAGCAGCCGGACACCACCATCTGGATCGAGCCGGGCTTCTCCGGCAGCGTCGATTTCCTGGGCAATCTGCTGATTGCCCGCCAGGCTTCCTAGGAGCGGATGATGTCTTCCTTCGATCCCCGCAGCACCGCGCTGGTCGTCATCGACCTGCAAAACGATTTTCTCGCGCCTGGCGGCGCCTATGATCGCGGCGGTGCCGTCAGCCCGCAGGCGCGCGCGTTGCCGGCGCGGGTGGCGCCGGTGGCGCGCGCGCTCAAGGCGCAAGGCGGCTTTGTCGCGGCCAGCCAATTCACGCTGTGGCCGGACGCGCATGGCGAACCGATGATCTCGCCGCACCTGAGGCAATTGCGTCCGTTCCTGCGGAAGGGCGATTTCGCGGCGGGCTCGGCCGGGCAGGCCAACGTGGCGGAACTGGACGGGCTGGTCGACGTGTCCGTCTGGAAGGTCGCGTATTCGGCTTTCTTCAACACGCAGCTCGACTGGGTGCTGCGCCGCGCCGGGATCGCCAACGTGGTGGTCGCCGGCATCGTCACCAATGGCGGCGTGGCCAGCACGGCGCGCGATGCCCATATGCGCGATTATCACGTGTCGGTACTGGCCGACGGTTGCGCCGCGCCCACGCCCGCCATGCACGATGCCGCCCTGGCGGATCTGCGCACGGTGGCCGACGTGCTGACGTGCCAGGAGTTCCTGGGCAGGCTGGCCAAATGAGTTCGCCCGCCGTTCTGCGCGGCGCCGCGCCCGGCGCGGATGCGATGCACGTGCCCGTGGCGATCATCGGCGCGGGGGCCTGCGGGCTGACGGCGGCATTGCGTCTGGCCGATGCCGGCATCGAGACCGTGCTGATTGAACGCGATGCCGTGCCCAGCGGCTCCACCGCTTTGTCGTCCGGCTTCATTCCGGCGGCGGGATCGGCGGCGCAACTCGCCGCCGGCATCGAGGACGACGCGGCGCGCTTTGCCGCCGACATTCAGGCCAAGGCCCATGGCACGGCCGCGCCGCACCTGGTTGCCGCCTATACCGGCGCGGCGGCCGCCGCCCTGGACAATCTGGCGCGCCATGGCCTGGCCTTCGAAGTGCTGGACGGGTTTCTCTATCCCGGCCACACCGCCCGCCGCATGCATACCTTGCCCGAGCGCACCGGCGCGGCGCTGGTCGCCGCGCTGGAGCGCGCGGCCACGGGAGCCGGCGCGTATCTGCTGACCCGCGCGCTGGCGCGCCGGATCTGGGCGGACGAGGACGGCCGCATTTCGGCCGTGGGTTGCGAGCGGCCGGACGGCTCGATGGACGTGATCGGCTGCGATGTGCTGATCCTGGCCTGCAATGGCTTTGGCGGCAACGCGGCGATGGTGGGCGAGCATCTGCCCGCCATGCGCGATGCCGTCTATGGCGGCCATGCCGGTAACGACGGCAGCGCTATCGAGTGGGGCAGGCAACTGGGCGCGCGCCTGGCCGACCTGGGCGGCTACCAGGGCCACGGCTCCTGGGCCACGCCGCAGGGCGCGTTGGTCTCCTGGGCAGTCATGATGGATGGCGGGGTGCAGATCAACCGCGAAGGGCGCCGCTTCCACGACGAGACCCGCGGCTATTCCGAAGCCGCCGTCCACGTGCTCGCCCAGCCGGGCGGCGTGGCCTGGAACGTATTCGACAGCCGCACGCTGGCGCTGGCGCGGGGGTTTCCCGACTTCGTCCAGGCCGAGGCCGGCCAGGCGCTGAAGACCTGCGCCGACCTGCCTGCGCTGGCCGCGCTGATCGGTTGTGGCGCCGACACGCTGGGCCGGACCCTGGCGGATGTCCGTCCCGGCGGGCTGGGCGTGGACGGCCGGCGCTTCGAGCGCGCGCTGCAGGCGCCGTACCACGCCGTCAAGGTGACAGGGGCGCTGTTCCATACCCAGGGCGGGCTGGACATCGACGCGCAATGCCGCGTCCTGGACCGCGCCGGCCTGGCCTTGCCGAACCTGCTGGCGGCGGGCGGCGCCGCCCGCGGCGTGTCGGGCAACGACGTGTCGGGCTACCTGTCCGGCAATGGCCTGCTCAGCGCGGTGGCGGGCGGACATATCGCCGCGGCCACCGCGGCGGCATTGCTGAAACGCGAGCTCGTCCAGGACTCAGGAAATCAACCATGCAGAACCAGAATCTGAAAGCGCAACTCGCGGCCGGCGCCGTGCTGGCGCCGGGCATCTATGACGCCCTGTCGGCCTTGATCGCCGAGCAGGCCGGTTTCGGCGCGCTCTATCTGTCCGGGGCGTCGATCGCCTATACGCGGCTGGGCCGCTCGGACATCGGCCTGACCACCTATACCGAAGTCGAAGACGCGCTGGCCCGCATCACCGAACGCGTGTCGGCGCCGGTCATCGTGGATGCCGACACCGGTTTCGGCAATGCGCTGAACACGCAGCGCACGGTGCGCGGCTTCGAGCGCGCGGGCGCGGCCATGATCCAGCTGGAGGACCAGACCTTCCCCAAGCGCTGCGGCCACCTGGACGGCAAGACGGTGATCCCGGCGGCCGAAATGTGCGGCAAGCTGCGGGCGGCGGTGGACGCGCGCGTGCACGCGTCGACGCTGATCCTGGCGCGCACGGACGCCGTTGCGGTGGAAGGGCTGGAGGCCGCGCTGGACCGCGCCGACCAGTACCTGGAAGCCGGCGCGGATGCGCTCTTCATCGAGGCGCTGCGCACGCCCGCGCAGATGCAGGCGGCCTGCGACCGCTATGCGCGGCGCGTGCCGCTCCTGGCCAATATGGTGGAAGGCGGCAAGACGCCGGTGCAAAGCGCCGAGGCCCTGACCGCCCTGGGATTCCGCATCGTCATCTTTCCGGGTGGCACTGCGCGCGCCGTGGCCCACACCTTGCAGGGCTACTACGCCAGCCTGCGCCGCCACGGCACCACGGCGCCGTGGCGCGACGGGATGCTGGACTTCGACGGGCTGAACGAGGTTATCGGCACGCCGGAACTGCTGGCGCGCGGCAAGGCCTACGAGGGATAAGGCGCAGGCGTCCCGGCGAGGGCGCCCGCGCGCGGCCCGCAGCCGTCAATGCAGTTCGGCCACGCCGGCCTGGACTATCTCGGCCAGGCGGTCCAGGCCGGTTTCCGTGCCGATCCGCCGCCCTTGCACGCCGCTGCCGTCCAGCAGGGCAACCTGCTCGGTGAAGCGCAACAGGGTGCCCGCGCCTGCGGGCACGAACTCCACCGTGACCAGCGAGGCCGATATGCGTTGCCCGCCCGCACTCATTTCGTAGGCGCAGATGAGGCGTTGCCCGGGCACGATGTCGAGATAGGCCGCCCGGTAGGTCTGCTCCGCGCCTTCGGAGGTGCGCCAGCGTTTGAGTTCCGTTCCGCCGACACGGAAGTCGAAGTGTTCTTCCTGCACCGTCCAGTCGGGGTGGCAAACGATCCAGCGCTCCTTCAGCCGGGGTTCCGACCAAAAGCGGAAAGCGTCCCGCGGGCTGGCGGGTAGCTCGCGTTCGATGACGAACGTGGCGTGTTCGATGGCAGGGAGGGTCATAGTGTGTCGTCCTCAGGAGGGATATCGTGCATGGCCAGCACGAGGCGGTCGAAGGCCGCCTCCATCGCGGCCTCCCGTTGGCGCACCCAATCGTCGATCTGGCGGAAAGCGCCGGGCCGCATGCGGTAGGTCCGGCTGCGCCCGGCCTTTTCCGACATGACGATGCCCCCGTGTTCCAGCAGCTGCAGGTGCTTGACCGCCGAAGGCAGCCTCAACCCGGCCGGTTCGGCCAGTTGCTTGACGGTGGCGGGGCCCCGGCTGAGCTGTTCCACCATGGCTCGCCGGTTGGGGTCGGCCAGGGCGGTGAACAGCAGATCGAGCGGGCGCTGCGAGGTTTCCATTGCCTTTCCAATAGTTTCCGTTATTGGAAACTATGCGCGCGCCAACAGGCGCGTGTAAAGGCGAGACGGAAAAAACTAGCGCGCGCCCGGCGTGCGCTGGTGGGGTTGCAGCGGAGGCGCCGCCCGGCCGGCGGTCAGGTTCCAGAAGCCGGGCAGGAAGCATTCGGCCACGAGCAGCGGCTGGCCCATGCGCCAGAACACCGAACGGCGCGCCCAGACGCGGACCGCTTCGGGATCCTGGCGCCCGGCGTGCAGCGCCTGCAAGGCCGTCGCATGGAAGGGCACCGGCGAAGCCAGGCGGCGGCAGGCGAAGGGCGAGCGGATGACTGTGCGGTCGTGGTAGAGCATGTCCGCCAGCGGCCGCGTCGACAGGCGCCGCATGCCCTGCCAGGCGCCGTGCGATGCCGTGAGCGGCGTGAGGCTGCGGGCCGGCACGCTGTCCACGCCGTCGACCGACATCAATACTTCGCGCACCCAGACCGGGCTGCCGGGGGCAATGCGCATGGCGCGCGCCTCGTCCGGCGGCGCGCCGTCGGAGTATTCGGCCAGCACGCGCAGGCGGACGTGGCCCACCTGGCGCAGGCCGGCGGTCAGCGCGCCGGGACGGAACAGCCAATGTCGCATGGCGGGGGGCAACAAGGGCGGGGCGGCCGCCAGCCAGCCCGGAGCGAGGGGAGGGGGAAGTACTGCTTGGCTAGTCATGGCTGCGTATTATGCCAAGAGCGCTGCGCGCCGCGGGCGCCCGCCCTGCGGCGCATTGCCGCAGCCGCGTCCGGTACACGCGTCCGTTACACGCGTCCGCATACAATACCGCCCATGGAAAAAGTACGTATCTCCAAGCTCATGTCCGAGCGTGGGCTGTGTTCGCGCCGCGAGGCCGACGCCTATATTGAACGCGGCTGGGTCCGCGTGGACGGCGTCGTGGTGTCCGAATTGGGCGCCCGGGCGTTCCCCGATCAGGCCATTACGCTGGAACGCGCCGCACAGGCCCGCCAGACCTCGCGCGTCACCATCCTGATCAACAAGCCGGTGGGCTATGTGTCGGGCCAGGCCGAGAAGGGCTATACGCCCGCCGTCGCCTTGATCGATGCCCGCTCGCGCTACGCGGGCGACCGCGAGCCGCGGCGCTTCGAGCGCGGGCACCTGGACGGGCTGGCGGTCGCCGGCCGCCTGGACATCGATTCGCAAGGGCTGCTGGTGCTGACGCAGGACGGCCGCATCGCCAAACACCTGATCGGTGAAGATTCCAGCGTGGACAAGGAGTACCTGGTGCGGGTGCAGGGCGGCCTGTCCGAAAACGGGCTGGCGCTCCTGAACCACGGCCTGTCGCTGGATGGCAAGGCGCTCAAGCCGGCGCAGGTGCGCTGGCAGAACAACGACCAGCTGCGCTTCGTGCTGCGCGAAGGCAAGAAACGCCAGATCCGCCGCATGTGCGAACTGGTCGGCCTGAAAGTGGTGGGCCTGAAGCGCGTGCGCATCGGGCGGGTGTCGCTGGGCGACCTGCCGCTGGGGCAATGGCGCTACCTGCGCGAAGACGAGCGTTTCTGAAGGTTTTCCCAGCCCCGATTGATCGATTTTCCCGACATCAGTTGCCGGTGAGCGCGAGTTTTTTCAGTCTGTTTCCGATTCGGGGCTATGTCATGAAAGCGGGAGTATCCTTCGCCTGCCCGCTGCTGCCCAGGCGCTCCATCAGGAATTCGATGAAGATCCGGGTCTTGGCGGGGAGAAGCCGCGTCTCCGTGACCGCGTAGACCGGGAACGGCCCCAACTGCCAGTCCGGCAGCACCCGCTGCAATTGGCCTGATTGCTGTTCGGCCATCTGGCCGCCCACGAGCACCGCAATACCCGCGCCGAGCATGGCCAGGCGCCGGGCCATGGCGACGCCGTTGACGGAAAAGCGGTTCCCTGGCGTGAATTCGATGTGCTGGCTGCCATTGGTCAATGGCCAGCGGGTGACGCGTCCGGCGCCTTCCGCGCGGAACTCTATGCACTCGTGCCGGGTCAAGTCGCTGGGGTGCCGGGGTTCGCCGTGTTTCTCGAGGTAGTCGCGCGAGGCGTACAGATGGGCGGGCAGCATGCCCAGCAGCCTCGCAATCTGTGTCGAGTCGGGCAGTTCGCCGATCTCGATGGAAATATCGCAGGTCTGGAACACGCGCGACGCGTGGTCCGGATTGGCCAGATCCAGGAAAAAGGTGACGTCGGGGTAGCGGCGGGAAAATTCCATGAACGATTCAGCCAGGAAATCCGTGCCGAAATCCGCCGGCATGTTCACCCGCAGCGGTCCGGCGGGCGTATCCACCAGCTTCTGCAGTTCTTCATGGGCGATCTGCGCCTCCGCCACGATGTGCTGGCAGCGTTCGAAGTACAGGCGGCCGGCGTCCGTGAGTTCGACCTTGCGCGTGGTGCGGCTGAGCAGCCGCAGGCCGACGGATCGCTCCAGTTCGGCCACCTGGCGCGACAGGGTCGACTTCGGGACGCCGAGCGTCGCCGCGGCGCGGCTGAAGCTGCGCGTTTTCGCGACTTCGACGAAAAGTTCCATGCCTTGCAAGCGTTTCATGGCGGAATTCTGTCATATCAAGGGTTTGGAAATTGTCCCATAAATGGAATGATGTTTTCTCAACATGCCCCTTTGTTTCTGGGGCGGGATAACTCAGAATGCGGGTTCTGCAATGCAGCAATGCGACAAAGCCCAGCCTGCGTGTTCGAGGCAAATCCACCCGGCCGATTCACGCGGACCGCATCCGCTCGGTCCGGGGGGGGCGCTTTTTTCCGCCGGAGCCGCCCCAAGGCAAAACCGCTCTGCAGAGGGGCCGCTGGCCCCGCGCGACGGGTGCGGCATGGGTACTTTTTTGGAAATCGGGAATGCAATCTATGAATAAGAAAAGCGCTATGTGGCGCGGCGCGGCAATTGCCACGTTGACGGCATCGGCACTCACGTTGGCCGCCTGCGGCAAGAAGCAAGAGGCGCCCCAGGCGGGCAAGCCACAGGTAACGGTCGTGACTCTTACTGCGCAACCGGTTTCCCTGACCACCGAATTGCCGGGCCGGACCGCGCCGTTCCGCGTGGCCGAGGTGCGGCCGCAGGTCAACGGCATCGTCCAGAAGCGGCTCTTCACCGAAGGCGGCGAGGTCAAGGCGGGGCAGCAGCTCTACCAGATCGATCCCGCGCTCTACCAGGCCAGCCTCGACAGCCAGAAGGCCGCGCTGGCGCGCGCGCAGGCGCAGCAGAAAACCGCTGCGCTGCTGGCCGAGCGCTACAAGCCGCTAGTGGCCACCCGCGCCGTCAGCCAGCAGACCTACGATAACGCGGTCGCCTCGCGTGACCAGGCCACCGCCGACGTGCTGTCGGCCAAGGCCGCGCTGGAGACTGCGCGCATCAACCTGGTCTATACCAAGGTGCTGTCGCCCATCGGCGGCATCATCGGCCGCTCGGCGGTGACCGAGGGCGCGCTGGTCACGGCCAACCAGACCTCGGCGCTGGCCGCGGTGCAGCAGATCGACCCGATCTACGTCGACGTCACCCAATCCAGCGTCCAGCTGCTGCGCCTGCAGAATGCGTTGGCCAGCGGCCAGCTGAAGAAGGCCGACGGCGAACAGTCCGCGCTCGTCACGCTCACGCTGGAAGACGGCTCGCAATACGCGCAGCAGGGCAAGCTCCAGTTCTCGGAAATCACGGTGGACCAGGGCACGGGCTCGGTCACGCTGCGCGCGGTGTTCCCCAACCCGGACCGCCGCCTGCTGCCGGGCATGTTCGTGCGCGCGCGCCTGGCCGACGGCGTGGCCGCCGACGGCCTGCTGGTGCCGCAGCGCGGCGTGACGCGCAACCAGCGCGGCCTGCCCACGGCGCTGGTGGTCAATGCCAAGAACCAGGTCGAACTGCGTGAACTGAAGACCGACCGCACCGTCGGCGACAAGTGGCTGGTCACCGACGGCCTGGCCGCCGGCGACAAGGTCATCGTGGAAGGCGTGCAGATGGTGCGCCCGGGAGTTGAAGTGATCGCTTCCGAGGCCAGCGCCAATGCGCCGCAAACGCAACAACCGCAAGCGGCCGCCGCGGCGAAGCAGCAGTAGTCAGGGAGCCTTGCATGGCAAAGTTTTTTATCGATAGGCCGGTTTTCGCCTGGGTGATCGCAATCGTGCTGATGATGGCCGGTGCGCTGTCCATCCTGAAGCTGCCGGTCTCCCAATATCCCAACATCGCGCCGCCGGCCATCGGCATCGCGGTGACCTACCCGGGCGCTTCCGCGCAGACCGTGCAGGACACCGTGGTGCAGGTGATCGAGCAGCAGATGAATGGCCTGGACGGCCTGCAGTACATCTCGTCGGAAAGCAACTCCGACGGCAGCATGTCCATCACCTTGACCTTCACCCAGGGCACCAACCCCGATACGGCGCAGGTGCAGGTGCAGAACAAGCTGTCGCTGGCGCAGCCGCTCCTGCCGCAGGAAGTCCAGCAGCAGGGCATCCGCGTCACCAAGGCCACCAAGAACTTCCTCATCGTGGCGGGCTTCGTGTCCACCGATGGCACGATGACCAAGGACGACCTGGCCGACTACGTCGCGTCCTACGTCCAGGATCCCATCAGCCGCACGCAGGGCGTCGGCGACTTCCAGCTGTTCGGCTCGCAGTACGCGATGCGCATTTGGTTGGATCCGGCCAAGCTCGTCAATTACGGTTTGACCACGGTCGACGTGGTCACGGCGATCAAGGAGCAGAACGTGCAGGTGTCGTCCGGGCAGCTGGGCGGCCTGCCGTCCGTGCGCGGCCAGCAGCTGAACGCCACCATCATCGGGCCGTCGCGTCTGTCGACGCCGGAAGACTTCGGCAGCATCCTGCTCAAGGTCGACGCCGACGGTTCGCAAGTGCGCTTGCGCGACGTCTCCAGCATCGAGCTGGGCGGGCAGACCTACGCCATCGACAGCTTCTACAACGGCAAGCCCGCCTCGGGCCTGGCCATCAAGCTGGCGCCGGGCGCCAACGCGCTGGATACGGCGCAGGCGGTGCGCGACACCATCAACAACCTCAAGCCCTATTTCCCGCCGGGCATGGACGTCGTCTATCCGTACGACACGACGCCGTTCGTCAGCCTGTCGATCCATGAGGTGTTCAAGACGCTGGTGGAGGCCATCATCCTGGTCTTCCTGGTGATGTACCTGTTCCTGCAGAACTTCCGCGCCACCATCATCCCCACGCTGGCCGTGCCGGTGGTGCTGCTGGGCACGTTCGCGGTGCTGGCGGCATTCGGATACTCCATCAACACCTTGACCATGTTCGGCATGGTGCTGGCCATCGGCCTGCTGGTGGATGACGCCATCGTGGTGGTCGAAAACGTGGAGCGCGTGATGGCGGAGGAGGGCCTGACACCCAAGCAGGCCACCCGCAAGTCCATGTCGCAGATCACCGGCGCGCTGATCGGCATCGCCATGGTGCTGGCGGCCGTGTTCATTCCGATGGCCTTCTTCGGCGGCTCCACGGGCGTGATCTACCGCCAGTTCTCGATCACCATCGTGTCCTCCATGGTGCTGTCCGTGATCGTGGCCATCGTGTTCACGCCGGCCTTGTGCGCGACCCTGCTCAAGCCCATCCCCAAGGGCCACCATGGCGCGAAGCGCGGCTTTTTCGGCTGGTTCAACCGCGCCTTCGATCGCAGCAGCCATGGCTACGCCAACACCGTGGCGCGCGGGCTGAACCGCAGCAAGCGTCTGATGGTGATCTATCTGGCGCTGGTCATCGCCATGGGCTGGATGTTCACCCGCATCCCGACCGCCTTCCTGCCGGACGAAGACCAGGGCATTCTGTTCGCCCAGATCCAGACTCCGGCCGGCGCCACGGCGGAAAGCACCAAGGCCGTCATCGACGACGCCACCAAGTACCTGCTGACCGAGGAAAAGGACGCCGTCACTTCCGTGTTCGCGGTCAACGGCTTCAACTTCGGCGGCCGCGGCCAGAACGCGTCCATCCTGTTCATCAAGCTGCGCGATTGGGAAGAACGCGGCGACGCCCGCCTCAAGGCCGGCGCCGTGGCGGGGCGCGCCAACGCGCACTTCGCCAAGACCGAACGCCGCGCCCAGCTGTTCGTGGTGCCGCCGCCCTCCGTGATGGAACTGGGCAACGTCACCGGCTTCGATTTCCAGCTGATGGACCGCGCCGGCGTGGGCCACGAGAAGCTGCTTGCCGCGCGCAACCAGCTGCTGGGCGAAGCGGCCAAGAGCCCGATCCTGCGTGGCGTACGCCCCAACGGTATCGAAGACGCGCCTCAGTACCAGCTCGACATCGACCGCGAAAAGGCGCGCGCGCTGGGCGTGGCGGTGTCGGACATCAACAGCACGCTGGCTACCGCGTGGGGGTCGTCGTACGTCAACGACTTCATCGACCGCGGCCGCGTGAAGAAGGTGTTCGCGCAGGGCGAGGCATCCTCGCGCATGCTGCCGGAAGACCTGAACAAGTGGTACGTGCGTAACAACGCGGGCGATATGGTGCCGTTCTCGGCGTTCGCCAAGGCCACCTGGAGCTTCGGCCCGCAGAAGCTGAACCGCTATAACGGCGTGCCGTCCTATAACATCCAGGGCCAGGCGGCGCCGGGCTACAGCTCGGGCGCGGCGATGGAGGAAATGGAACGGTTGGCGTCCAAGCTGCCGGTGGGCGTGGGCTTCGAATGGACGGGACTGTCGTTCGAAGAACGCCTGTCCGGCGCCCAGGCGCCGGCGCTCTACGCCATTTCGCTGATCGTGGTGTTCCTGTGCCTGGCCGCGTTGTACGAAAGCTGGACGATCCCGTCCGCGGTGATGCTGGTGGTGCCCCTGGGTATCATCGGGGCGCTGCTCGCCACGTTGATGCGGGGCCTGTCCAACGACGTGTACTTCCAGGTGGGCCTGCTGACGACCATCGGCCTGGCGGCCAAGAACGCGATCCTGATCGTGGAATTCGCCAAAGAGCACTACGAGGCGGGCGCCAGCCTGACGGAATCGGCCATCCATGCCGCCCGCCAGCGCCTGCGTCCCATCCTGATGACGTCCCTGGCGTTCATCCTGGGCGTGACCCCGCTGGCGATCTCGTCCGGCGCCGGTTCGGGCAGCCAGAACGCCATCGGCACGGGCGTGATCGGCGGCATGCTGACCGGCACCTTCCTGGCCATCTTCTTCGTCCCGGCCTTCTTCGTGATCATGCTGCGCGTGTTCAAGGTCAAGCGCATGAGCGAAAACCTCGACAAGCACGACGTCAGCGCCAACGGCTCGCAGGACGTGTCCGCGGAAGGACAATCGCAATGAAATTCCCGATGAGAACCTTGCTGTCTGTGTCCCTGGCGGCGGCCCTGGCGGGCTGCTCGCTGGCCCCCACCTACGAACGCCCCGACGCGCCGGTCGACGCGGCCTATCCCGCGGGCGAGGCCTACAAGGCGGCCCAGCCGGCCGACCCGGGCGGCCTGTCCACGGCCGATATCGGCTGGCGCGATTTCTTCGGCGATCCGCTGCTGCAACAGTTGATCGAGCAGTCGCTGGCGAACAACCGCGACCTGCGCGTGGCGGCCCTGAACGTCGAGGCGGCGCGTGCGCAGTACCGCATCCAGCGCGCCGATCTGATGCCCAGCGTGGGCGTCGCGGGCCAGGAAACCGCCCAGCGCACGCCGGCGGACCTGTCTGCCAGCGGACGCGCCACCACCAGCCACAGCTACCAGGTCGGCGCCGCGATGTCCGCCTGGGAGCTGGACCTGTTCGGCCGCATCCGCAGCCTGAGCGAACAGGCGCTGGAGTCCTACCTGGCGTTGGACGAAACGCGTACGGCGACCCAGCTTACGCTCATCGCCGAGGTGGCCAACGCCTACCTGACCATGCGCGCCGACCAGGAACTCCTGGCCCTCACGCGCGACACGCTCAAGAGCCAGGAGGATTCCTTCAAGCTCACGCAGCAGAGCTATGACCAGGGGCTGTCCACGTCGCTGGACCTGAGCCAGGCGGAAGTGTCGCTGCGGACCGCGCAGCGCAACCTGTCGCAGTACACGCGGCAGGCCGCGCAGGACCGCAACGCGCTGGTGCTGCTGGTGGGCCAGCCGCTGTCGCCCGAGATGACGGCGGCGCTGGACAGCGCGGTCAAGCTCGACGACGGCATGCTGCCGACCACGCTGCCCGCCGGGCTGCCGTCGGACCTGCTGGCGCGGCGCCCGGACATCCGCGCGGCCGAGCACCAGTTGAAGGGCGCCAACGCGAATATCGGCGCTGCGCGCGCCGCGTTCTTCCCGACCATCAGCCTGACCGGCTCGGCCGGCACGGCCAGCGCCAGCCTGGGCGGCCTGTTCGAAGGCGGTTCGGGCGCCTGGAGCTTCGTGCCCCAGATCACCGTACCGATCTTCGCCGGTGGTTCGCTGCTGGCCGGCCTGGACCTGGCGAAGGTGCAGAAGAACATCCAGGTGGCGCAATACGAGAAGTCCATCCAGACGGGCTTCCGCGAGGTGGCCGATGCCTTGGCCGGGCGCGGCACGCTGGACGAGCAGATCCAGGCGCAGCAATTGCTGGTGGCCGCCAACCAGCGGGCCTACGACGCGTCCGACCAGCGCTTCCGCCAAGGCATCGACGACTACCTGAGCGTGCTGGATTCGCAACGTTCGCTCTACAGCGCGCAGCAGGCCTTGGTCGATACCCGCCTGGCGCGCCTGGCCAATCTGGTCACCCTGTACAAGGTGCTGGGCGGCGGCTGGACCGAGCGCACGGCTGCGGCGCCGGCCGCTCCGGCGCAGGCGGGCTAGCCGCGGATGGCGCCGCCGAGTAGCAGAACCGGCCGGCCGCCGCGATCGGCCTGCCAATGAAAAACGCCCCCGAAAGGGGGCGTTTTCCTTGGGGCGCGTGTGTCAGGCGCGCTTCTTGGCGATCAGGCCAACCACGAACAGCACGACGATCGCGCCGACGACCGAACCGATCCAGCCCGCTGGCTCGCCCGGGGCGTACCAGCCCAGGGACTGGCCCAGGAAACCGGCGACCACGGAGCCGACGATACCCAGAATGGTGGTCATGATGATTCCCATGTTCTGGTCTCCGGGCATGACAGCGCGGGCGATCAGGCCCACGATGAACCCGACGATGATCATGATGATGATGCTCATGCGCGTACTCCTTGGCTAGAGTAAAAGGGGCAGTGTGCACAGATGATACCCATGCCCCGGTCGTGCCGGCTGTAACAACTGGTATGCGGCGGCCGGCCGCCTCAGGAGGTCAGGTCGATGAGCTGGCGCACGTCCTTGGTCAGGGCTTCGATGCTGTCGGTGTCCGAGGCCAGCAGGCGCGCCTTGCCGTCCTTGTCGAAAATGTACACGCCGCGGCTGTGCGTGACCTCGTACATGTCCGCGTCGTCGCCCGGGCGGGGCTTCTCGATCTGGTAGGCCACGCGGTAGCGGCGCGCCAGGTCGGCGATCTGTTTTTCGTCGCCGGTCACGCCGATGGCGTTGTTGTTGAAGGCATTGACGTAAGCCTGCAGGATGTCGGGCGTGTCGCGGTGCGGATCCACGCTGACGAACAGGATGCGCACGTCGCGGGCCTTGTCGCCCAGGTTCTGCAGCACGGCGGTCAGCTGCGCCATGGTGGTGGGGCAGATGTCCGGGCAGCTGGCGTAGCCGAAGAACAACAGCACGGTCTTGCCCTTCAGGTCGTCGCTGCTGACCGTCTTGCCGCCTGCGCCCGGGAGCGAAAATTTCAGGTCGGGCAGGTGCCCCTTCACGTTGTAGAGCGTCCAATCGACGTTCCTGTCGCCGCAGGCGGCAAGGAATACGCACAAAGCCAGCAGCAGACCGCGCCAGGCGCGGCCGGAAATGAGGTGTCGCATGAGTCCGAAGGCCGGTTGGAGGGTAAACCTTTCGATTCTACCCGCAAGCCGCGCCCCGAAAGCGGAACGGCCCGCGCAGGGCGGGCCGTCCGATGCCGACGCAGGGGCGCGTCAGGCGGGCGTCATGCCGCTATGGCGCAGCAAGGCGTCGATGCGCGGCGCGCGTCCGCGGAAGGCGGCGAAGGATTCGGCCGCCGGGCGCGAGCCGCCCACCGCAAGCACTTCGCGGCGGAAGCGGGCGCCCGTGACGGGATCGAGCGTGCCCAGCGCATTGCCGGCCTGGGCCGCTTCCTCGAACGCTTCATAGGCGTCGGCCGACAGCACCTCCGCCCATTTGTAGCTGTAGTAGCCGGCGCCGTAGCCGCCCGCGAACAGGTGCGAGAAGGCATGCGGGAAGCGGTGCCAGGCGGGCGGAAACAGCACCGCCACTTCCTTGCGCACTTCCTGCAGCAGGTCCAGCACTTCGCCGATGGAGGCGCCCTTGGCGCGATCGTGCATCAGCATGTCGAACAGCGCGAATTCGATCTGGCGCACCGTCTGCATGCCGCTCTGATAGTTGCGCGCGGCGAGCAGGCGGTCGTAGAGGGCGCGGGGCAGGGGTTCGCCCGTGTCGACGTGGGCGGACAGCTTCTGCACCACGGCCCATTCCCAGCAGAAGTTCTCCATGAACTGCGACGGCAGCTCGATGGCGTCCCATTCCACGCTGGCGAAGGCCGCGGCGCCCGGCTCGTCCACCTCGGACAGCAGGGCATGCAGGGCATGGCCGGTTTCATGGAACAGCGTGATGACGTCGTCGTGCGTGAGGACGGCGGCGCGGTCGCCGTTGGGGCGCGAGAAGTTGCAGGTGAGGTAGGCGATGGGCGTCTGCACCTTGCCGGCCACGACGCGGCGCGTGCGTTCGCTGTCGACCCAGGCGCCGCTTTGCTTGCCGGAGCGCGCGTACAGGTCCAGGTACAGGTGGCCGATGAGCTTGCCGTCCGGGCTTTCCACGCGCACGCCGCGCACATCGCCATGCCACGACGACACCGGCGTTTCCGCCAGGCGCACGTCGAACAGGGTTTCGATGACGTCGAACAGCCCCGCCAGCACGCGCGGTTCGGTGAAGTATTGCTTCACTTCGTCCTCGGAATAGGCGTAGCGCGACTCGCGCAGGCGCTCGGAGGCGTAGGGCACGTCCCAGGGCTGCAGTTCGTCCAGCCCGAGCTCGGCGGCGGCATAGGCTTTCAGCTCGGCCAGGTCGCGCTGGGCGAAGGGCTTGGCGCGCGCCGCCAGGTCGCGCAGGAATACGGTGACTTCCTGGGCGTCGCGGGCCATGCGGGTCTGCAGGCGCAAGGCCGCAAAGGTGCCCAGGCCGAGCAGGCCGGACTCTTCGGCGCGCAGCGCCAGCAGCTCTTCGATCAGGGGGGAATTGTCGAACTTGGCGTCGCCCTGTTCGGATGCCACCGTGCCGTAGCCGCGGTACAGCGCCTCGCGCAGCGCGCGGTCCTGGGCGTACTGCATGACGGGCAGGTAGCAGGGCATCTTCAGCGTGAGCTTCCAGCCCGGCTTGCCGTCTTCCTCGGCGGCGGCGCGGGCGGCGGCCCGCACGTCGGCGGGAATGCCGGCCAGGCGCGACTCGTCCTCGATCAGCAGCGACCAGGCATCGATCGAATCCAGCACGTTTTCGGAGAACTTCTGCGAGGCCTGGGCCTCGCGGTCGGAAATGGCGGCGTAGCGTTCGCGGTCGGCGCCTTGCAGCTCAACGCCGCTCAGGCGGAAATCGCGCAGGGCCATTTCCACGATGCGGCGGCGCACCGGCGTCCAGGTGGCGAAATCGGGGGCGGCGGCCAGGCGCTGGTACTGCTTGTACAGGCCTTCGTGCAGGCCGACCCAGGTGGAAAATTCGGTCACCAGGGGCAGGGCGGCGTTGTAGGCCTCGCGCAGCGCCGGCGTATTGACCACGGCGTTCAGGTGGCCGGCCACCGACCAGGCGCGCCACAGGCGTTCCGAGGCGGTATCCAGCGGCTCTACCACGGCTTCCCAGGTGGGCGCGAGCGCGGCGTCGGCAGCTTGGTCGACCGCCTGGCGGGCGATGCCCAGCAGTGCTTCGACCGCGGGCACGATGTGTTCGGGCTTGACGGCCGCGTAATCGACCAGATCGGAAACAGGGGCAAGCAAGGGGTTCTGGGACATAGCGGTAGCGGCGTGAATGAGGGCGGGCGATGGATAAAGATCAGGTAGGGACGAAATACCCGAATGCAAGGTGCGCCGGCGAAGGCGGTGGAGCAGGTGTCTGACACCGTGGCGACGCAAGTGTCTGACACCCCTACGGGACGACCGTCAGGCTGTCAGGATCGTTCCCGGGTGTCAGACACCCACGGAGAGGCAGGCTCGACACAAGTGTCTGACACCCCTACGGGATGACCGTCAGGCTGCCAGGATCGTTCCCGGGTGTCAGACACCCACGGAACGCCCAGGCAAAGCAACGGTCATCTCCTCGGGTGTCAGACACAACGGACATCTCCCCGGCGTGTCGGACACAGATCGGCAATTTCAGGAAGCCGCCGCCCGTTCGGCCGCTTCGACGGTATTGACCAGCAGCATGGCGATGGTCATTGGGCCCACGCCGCCCGGAACGGGCGTGATCGCGCCGGCCACTTCCTTGGCCGAGGCGAAGTCCACGTCGCCGCAGAGCTTGCCGTCCGCGCCGCGGTTGATACCCACGTCGATGACGACGGCGCCGGGCTTGATCATCGAACCGTCGATCATGCCGGGCTTGCCCGTGGCGACCACCAGCACGTCGGCGCGGCGGGTCTGCGCAGCCAGGTCGCGCGTCTTGGAATTGCAGATGGTGATGGTGGCGCCCGCCTGCAGCAGCAGCATCGCCATGGGCTTGCCGACGATATTGCTGGCGCCCACGATCACGGCCTCGGCGCCACGCAGCGCCACGCCTTCGGATTCCAGCATCTTCATCATGCCGTAGGGCGTGCAGGGGCGGAACAGCGGCTGGCCGGTCATGAGCAGGCCGGCGTTGCTGATGTGAAAGCCGTCCACGTCCTTCTCGGCCGCGATGGCCTCGATGACCTTGTGGGAGTCCATGTGCTTGGGCAGGGGCAACTGCACCAGGATGCCGTGGATGGACGGGTCCCGGTTGAGTTCGCCGATGCGGGCCAGGAGGTCGGCCTCGGTCATGTCGGCGGGGTACTGCTCCTTCACGGAGTGCAGGCCGGCCTTTTCGCAGGCGGCGACCTTGTTGCGCACGTACACCTGGGAGGCGGGGTCTTCGCCCACCAGCACCACGGCCAGGCCGGGGCGGGTTCCCTTGGCGGCCAGGGCGGCTACGCGCTGCGCGACGTCTTCGCGGATGCGCTGCGACAAGGCGGCGCCGTCAATAATCCTTGCTGTCATGCATGTGCCTCGGGTTTGGCCAAGGCGACTTTCATCAAGTCGGCTACGGTGGTCACTTCAAGTTTTTCCATGATGTTGGCGCGGTGCGCCTCGACGGTCTTGATGCTGATGCCCAGGTCGTCGGCGATCTGCTTGTTCAAGCGGCCGGCGACGATGCGCTCCAGCACCTGTTGCTCGCGCGCGGTCAGGCGCGCCAGCATGGCTTCGTGGTCTTTCTGGGCCTGGTGCTTGCTGACGCGCTGCGTCGCCTGCTCCAGCATGCGCGCCACGATTTCGCGCAGATCCGATTCATTGAACGGCTTTTCCAGGAAATCGACCGCGCCTTTTTTCATCGTCGACACGGCCATCGGCACGTCGCCGTGGCCGGTGATGAACACGATGGGCAGCGGGGCATTGCGGGCGATCAGCTGTTCCTGCAGTTCCAGGCCGCTCATGCCGGGCATGCGGACGTCGGCGATCAGGACGCCGACCTGGCTGGCGTCATAGTCTTCCAGGAAGGATTCGCCGCTGGCATAGGCGCGAACGCGATAACCATTGGCCTCCAATAGCCAGCGCAGCGAATCGCGTACCGCTTCGTCGTCGTCAACAATGAATACCGTGCTCGACAGGTGGGGCGTGTTCATGCGTGCAACTCCTCGGACTGATCGTTCTGGGCCTGCGTCTGGGTCGCAGCGCAGGGCAGGGTAAAGCGGAAAATGGTACCGCCGGCGGGGTTGGGGTCTGCCCACAGGCGGCCGTGATGCGATTCAATAATGGTACGGCAGATATTCAGCCCCATGCCCAGGCCCTGGGTCTTGGTGCTGAAGAAGGGTTCGAACAGGCGTTCGGGTTCGGCGAGGCCGTGGCCGCGGTCGACCACCGCCACCTCGATATGCTGGTCGTGCAGGATCACCGCGACCTTGAGCTCGTCGGACTCGCTCTTTTCCATGGCCTCCAGCCCATTCTTGAGCAGGTTCAGCAGCACCTGTTCGATCAGGATGGGGTCGGCCAGCACGTCCGGCGCGTTCGACGGCACGAAGCTGTCGATGCGGATGCGGCGCTTGCGGGCGTCGATCTCGGCGAAACCGATGGCATTGTCCACGATGCGGCCGATCGCGACGCGCTGGCGGCGGGGCTCGCTGCGCTTCACGAATTCGCGGATGCGGCTGATGATCTTGCCCGCGCGCTCGGCCTGCGACGCGGCCTTTTCCAGGGCGGGCAGCAGCATGTTGGGGCTGGTGTGGCCGGCCTTGACCAGCGCCACGGCGCCCATGCTGTAGTTGGCGATGGCGGTCAGCGGCTGGTTCAGTTCGTGCGCCAGCGACGAGGCCATTTCGCCCATCGTGGTCAGGCGGCTGGTGAGCTGGATCTTCTCCTGCTGCACGCGGGAGGCTTCTTCGTGGACGCGGCGCTCGGTGATGTCGCGTGCCACCTGCATGCGCACGCGGCGGCCGTCGGTCCAGGCCAGCATGCGGTGGTGCACTTCGAACCAGCGCTGCACGGAGGGTGCGAAGACCTCTACGGATTCGTCGGTGAAACGGCCGCGGCGGCCGGCCAGGAGTTCGTCGTGGCCGCCTGTCTGCGCGCCGAACACGCGGCGGTAGGTGCGATTGGCGAACAGCAGCTCGAGGCCGTCGTGGGTGTCGGCGGTAACCGAAATGGCGTCGTCCAGGCCTTCCAGCACCGTCATGAAGCGCTCGTGCGCGGCGGTCAGGGCCTCGCGGATGCGCTTGGGCTCGGTGATGTCGGTCATGGAGGTCATCCAGCCGATCTGGTTGCCATTGGGGTCCAGCAGGGGGGACACGTACATGCGCGCCGTGAAGCGGGAGCCGTCGCGGCGCTGCGCTTCGACTTCCAGGCCGCTGCTGGGCGTCTTGCCGGACATCAGCACGTCCAGCGTGTGCTGGTGCTGTTCGTGGCGGCCCGGCACCCAATAGGGGAAGGGGGGGCTGCGGCCGATCAGGTCGGCCTCGTTCCAGCCGATCATGCGGCAGAACGCCGGATTCACATAGGCGATGCGGCCTTCCATGTCGAGCACGCGCATGCCGGTGGACATGGAGTTTTCCATGGCCCGGCGAAAGCCGGTCTCGGCGATCAGGGCGGCTTCCGCGGACGAGCGGAAGCGCGTGTACCGCCACAGCATCAGCAGGCTGATGACGATCACGCAGGACAGGGCCAGCACCACCCAGATGAGGCGCTGCTGGCGCATTTCCTGGTCGATGGTGACGAACATGACGCTGTCGTCATGGATGCGCTGCAACCAGAAGAACACCGCCATCACGCAGATATAGAGGATCAGCACCATCGCTGGCGTGACCCAGTACACGCCCCGCCGGCGGGTGCGGGCGTGATCGTGGAACGGCGTAGGAATATTGGACTTGGGCGCGCTGGACATGGAATTCGGGCCGGATAGACCGCGCATTTTAGTGCGTGTTGGCAGGGAATTGCCGGGAATCAACACCTCCTTTTGGAGGACATACTAAAAAGTATGAGGCGAAAGCGTTCAGCTTGTGGTCAATTTTCCGCATTATGAAATGCCGTACCGCAACATGAAATTTTCCTTGCGACCGGTTACTCTTCTTTCTTAGAATGCCGGCTGAGCAGACTCTAGCTGGTCTATAGAACACCCAGACCCATGCCTTGCATGGTAGCCCGGATGATCCCGGCTACCATGCAAGGTCCGCGAGTAGATAAATAAGCGGGTGTGGTCACGAACCCCAACAGGAGACACACGATGTCCTCTTTCGCCCAGGCTGGTGCCGTACAGGCTGCCAACGACGAAGACACCCTTGAAACCCAGGAGTGGCTCGAAGCCCTGGCGGCAGTCCTTGATCGTGAAGGACCGCAGCGCGCCCACTATCTGCTCGAACGCCTGATCGACGAAGCGCGCCGTTCCGGCGCCCATATCCCGTTCTCGCCGAACACCGCGTACGTCAATACCATTCCTCCCGGCCTGGAGCCGGCGCATCCGGGCAACCTGGAACTGGAAGCCCGCATCCGTTCGTACGTGCGCTGGAACGCCATGGCCATGGTGGTCAAGGCCAACAAGCACAACCCCGCCGACGGCGGCGACCTGGGCGGCCACATCGCGTCGTTCGCCTCGCTGGCCACCATGATCGGCTGCGGCCAGAACCACTTCTGGCACGCCGAAGACGACACCCACGGCGGTGACCTGGTCTACTTCCAGGGCCACACCTCGCCGGGCATGTACGGGCGCGCCTACCTCGAAGGCCGCCTGAGCGAAGACCAGCTGAACCATTTCCGCCAGGAAGTGGACGGCAAGGGCCTGTCGTCGTACCCGCACCCGAAGCTGATGCCGGACTTCTGGCAGTTCCCGACGGTGTCGATGGGTCTGGGCCCGCTGATGGCGATCTACCAGGCGCGGTTCCTGAAGTACCTGCACGCCCGCGGCATCGCCGACACGAGCAAGCGCAAGGTCTGGGTATTCTGCGGCGACGGCGAAATGGACGAGCCGGAATCGCTGGGCGCGATCGCCCTGGCGGCCCGCGAAAAGCTGGACAACCTGATCTTCGTCATCAACTGCAACCTGCAACGCCTGGACGGCCCGGTGCGCGGCAACGGCAAGATCATCCAGGAACTGGAAGGCGACTTCCGCGGTTCGGGCTGGAACGTGATCAAGCTGATCTGGGGCGGCTACTGGGATCCGCTGCTGGCGCACGACAAGGAAGGCATCCTGCGCCAGATCATGGAAGACACCGTGGACGGCGAATACCAGGCGTACAAGGCCAATGACGGCAAGTTCGTGCGCGAGCACTTCTTCGGCAAGCATCCGAAGCTGCTGGAAGCCGTGTCGCGCATGAGCGACGAGGACATCTGGCGCCTGAACCGCGGCGGCCATGATCCGCACAAGGTGTTCGCGGCGTTCGACGCCGCCTCCAAGCACGAAGGCCAGCCCACCGTGATCCTGGCCAAGACCATCAAGGGCTACGGCATGGGCCACGTCGGCCAGGCCAAGAACCCGACCCACCAGCAGAAGAAGCTGGAGCTGGATTCGATCCGCGAATTCCGCGATCGCTTCGGCATCCCCATCCCGGACGACAAGCTGGCCGACCTGCCGTACTTCAAGCCGGCGGAAGATTCGCCCGAAATGAAGTACCTGCACGAGCGCCGCGCCGCGCTGGGCGGCTATCTGCCGCACCGCCGCCAGAAGGCCGACGAGCAGCTCAAGGCCCCGGCGCTGGACGCCTTCAAGGCCGTGCTCGAGCCCACGGCGGAAGGCCGCGAGATCTCGACGACGCAGGCTTTCGTGCGTGTCCTGAACCAGATCCTGCGCGACAAGGACCTGGGTCCGCGCGTCGTGCCGATCCTGGCCGACGAATCGCGCACCTTCGGCATGGAAGGTCTGTTCCGCCAGATCGGCATCTACGCGCCGGAAGGCCAGAAGTACACGCCGGTCGACAAGGACCAGGTCATGTACTACAAGGAAGCGGCCGACGGCCAGCTCCTGCAGGAAGGCATCAACGAAGCGGGCGCGATGAGTTCCTGGATTGCGGCGGCCACGTCGTACTCCTCGAACAACCGCATCATGATCCCGTTCTTCATCTACTACTCGATGTTCGGGTTCCAGCGTATCGGCGACCTGGCCTGGGCGGCCGGTGACATGCAGGCCCGCGGCTTCCTGCTGGGCGGCACCGCCGGGCGCACCACGCTCAACGGCGAAGGCCTGCAGCACGAAGACGGCCACAGCCACATCCTGGCCTCGACCATCCCGAACTGCGTCTCGTACGATCCGACGTTCGGCCACGAGCTGGCCGTGATCATCCAGCATGGCCTCAAGCGCATGGTGGAAGACCAGGAAAACGTCTACTACTACCTGACGGTGATGAACGAAAACTACCCGCAGCCCGGTCTGACCAAGGGCGACGAGGAAGGCATCATCCGCGGCATGTACAAGCTGAAGTCGCACGGCAAGGGCAAGAACCGCGTCCAGCTGATGGGCTCGGGCACGATCCTGCGCGAAGTCATGGCCGCCCAGGAACTGCTGGAAGCCGATTGGGGCGTGGCCTCGGACCTGTGGAGCGTCACCAGCTTTACCGAACTGCGCCGCAACGGCCTGGATGTCGAGCGCCACAACATGCTGCACCCCGAAGAGAAGAAGCCGCAGGTGGCTTACGTCACGGAGCAGCTGGCCAAGACGGAAGGCCCGATCATCGCGTCGACCGATTACATGAAGCTCTTTGCCGACCAGATCCGTCCGTTCGTGCCCAAGGGCCGCGAATACAAGGTGCTGGGCACCGACGGTTTCGGCCGTTCGGACTTCCGTTCGAAGCTGCGCGAGCACTTCGAAGTTGACCGCCACTTCGTCGTCGTCGCCGCGCTGCGCGCGCTGGCCGACGAAGGCAAGGTGCCGGCCACCAAGGTTGCCGAAGCCATCAAGAAGTACGGCATCAACGTGAACAAAGCCAACCCGCAACACGCCTGAGGGTAAAGAGACATGAGCAACATCGTGCAAATCAAGGTTCCCGACATCGGCGACTTCAAGGAAGTGGAAGTCATCGAAGTGCTGGTGGCGGTGGGCGACACGATCAAGGCCGAGCAGAGCCTGATTACCGTTGAATCCGACAAGGCTTCGATGGAAATCCCGGCTTCGCAGGGTGGCGTGGTGAAGTCCATCAGCATCAAGGTCGGCGACAAGGTCGCCGAGGGCGCCGTCGTGCTGGAAGTGGAAGCTGCCGACGCGGCCGCCGCACCGGCTGCCAAGGAGGCTCCCAAGGCCGCCGCCGAAGCGCCCAAGGCTGCCGCCACAGCAGCGCCGAAGGCTGAAGCCGCGGCGCCCGCGGCCAGCACCGGCCCGGTCGACATCCAGGTGCCGGACATCGGCGACTTCAAGGAAGTTGAAGTCATCGAGGTCATGGTCAAGGTGGGCGACACGATCAAGGCCGAGCAGAGCCTGATCACTGTCGAGTCCGATAAGGCCTCGATGGAGATCCCCGCTTCGCAGGGCGGCGTCGTCAAGGAAGTGAAGGTCAAGATTGGCGACAAGGTTGCCAAGGGCTCCGTCGTGGTCGTCGTCGAGGGTTCGGCCCCCGCCGCCGCGCAGGCTCCCGCGGCCAAGGCCGAAGCAGCCGCTCCCGCTCCGGCCGCCAAGGCCGAGGCTGCTCCGGCTCCCGCCGCGCCTGCGCAGCGTCCGGCGCCGGCCGCCGCGCTCGAAGATGCCGACCTGAAGCCGGGCCAGCTCCCGCACGCTTCGCCGTCGGTGCGCAAGTTCGCGCGCGAACTGGGCGTGAACCTCAGCAAGGTCAAGGGCTCGGGCCCCAAGGATCGCATTACCGCCGACGACGTGCGCGGTTTCGTCAAGCAGGCGCTGGCCGCCGGCCCGGTGGCCGCCGCGGGCGGCTCGGCCGATGGCGCCGCGCTGGGCCTGTTGCCGTGGCCGAAGATCGACTTCACCAAGTTCGGTCCGATCGAAGCCAAGCCGCTGTCGCGCATCAAGAAGATCTCCGGCGCGAACCTGCACCGCAACTGGGTCATGATCCCGCACGTCACCAACAACGACGAAGCGGACATCACGGACCTGGAAGCGCTGCGCGTGACGCTGAACAAGGAAAACGAGAAGTCGGGCATCAAGGTCACGATGCTGGCCTTCCTGATCAAGGCCGTCGTCGCGGCCCTGAAGAAGTTCCCCGAGTTCAACGCCTCGCTGGACGGCGACAACCTGGTGCTCAAGCAGTACTACCACATCGGCTTCGCCGCCGACACGCCCAACGGGCTGGTGGTGCCGGTGATCCGCGATGCCGACAAGAAGGGCATCCTGCAGATCGCCCAGGAAATGACCGACCTGTCCAAGAAGGCCCGCGAAGGCAAGATCTCGCCCGCTGACATGCAGGGCGGCTGCTTCTCGATTTCGTCCCTGGGCGGCATCGGCGGCACCTCGTTCACGCCGATCATCAATGCGCCTGAAGTGGCCATCCTGGGCGTGTCGCGTTCCTCGCACAAGCCCGTGTGGGACGGCAAGCAATTCGTGCCGCGCCTGATCGTGCCGCTGTCGTTGTCCTATGACCACCGCGTCATCGACGGCGCCGCCGCTGCCCGCTTCAACGCCTATCTGGGCGCCTTGCTGGCCGACTTCCGCCGCATCGCGCTGTAAACGGGGAGCCCTATGAGCAATACCGTTCAAATCAAAGTGCCGGACATCGGCGACTTCAAGGAAGTGGAAGTCATCGAGGTGCTGGTTGCCGTGGGCGATACGATCAAGGCCGAACAAAGCCTGATCACGGTCGAGTCCGACAAGGCCTCGATGGAAATCCCAGCCTCGCAAGGCGGCGTGGTGAAGTCCATCAGCGTCAAGGTCGGCGACAAGGTCGCCGAGGGCGCTGTCGTGCTGGAAGTGGAAGCGGCCGCCGATGCGGCCCCCGCGCCGGCTGCCAAGGAAGCGCCCAAGGCTGCGGCTCCGGCCGCGGCGCCTGCTGCCGCAGCGGCCCCGGCCCCTGCCGCATCGAGCTACAAGGGTTCGGCGGATGCCGAGTGCGACGTGCTGGTCCTGGGCGCCGGCCCCGGCGGTTATTCCGCCGCCTTCCGCGCCGCCGACCTGGGCCTGTCCGTGGTCCTGGTCGAACGCTACGACACCCTGGGCGGCGTCTGCCTGAACGTGGGCTGCATTCCGTCCAAGGCGCTGCTGCACAACGCCGCCATCATCGACGAGGCCCGCGAGCTGGTTGCCCACGGCATCAGCTTCGGCGAACCCAAGATCGACCTGGACAAGCTGCGCGGCTACAAGGACAGCGTGGTCGCCAAGCTGACCGGCGGCCTGGCCGGCATGGCCAAGGCTCGCAAGGTCACCGTGGTGCATGGCGTGGGCGAATTCGCCGACCCCAACCACCTGACGGTCAAGGCGGCCGATGGCAAGACCCAGACCATTCGCTTCAAGCAGGCCATCATCGCCGCTGGCAGCCAGTCGGTGAAGCTGCCGTTCCTGCCCCAGGACGATCGCATCGTCGATTCCACCGGCGCCTTGCTGCTGCGTGAAATCCCCAAAAAGATGCTGATCATCGGCGGCGGCATCATCGGCCTGGAAATGGGCACGGTGTACTCGACGCTGGGCGCGCGCCTGGACGTCGTGGAAATGCTGGACGGCCTGATGCAGGGCGCCGACCGCGACCTGGTCAAGGTCTGGCAGAAGAAGAACGCCGGCCGCTTCGACAACATCATGTTGAAGACCAAGACGGTGGGCGCCGAAGCCAAGAAGGACGGCATCTACGTCAGCTTCGAAGGCGAGGGCGCTCCCAAGGAACCCCAGCGCTACGACCTGGTGCTGCAGGCCGTGGGCCGCAGCCCCAACGGCAAGAAGATTGGCGCCGACCGCGCAGGCATCGCCGTGACCGACCGCGGCTTCATCGAGGTCGATCGCCAGATGCGCACCAACGTGCCGCACATCTTCGCCATTGGCGACATCGTCGGTCAGCCCATGCTGGCGCACAAGGCGGTGCATGAAGGCCACGTGGCCGCGGAAGCCGCGGCGGGCCAGAAGTCGTTCTTCGATGCTCGCGTTATTCCGTCGGTGGCCTACACCGATCCGGAAGTGGCGTGGGTCGGCCTGACCGAAGACGAAGCCAAGAAGCAGGGCGTCAAGATCGAGAAGGGCGTGTTCCCCTGGGCCGCCTCCGGCCGCGCCATCGCCAACGGCCGCGACGAGGGCTTCACCAAGCTGATCTTCGACGCGGAAACGCATCGCATCCTGGGCGGCGGCATCGTGGGCACCCACGCCGGCGACCTGATCAGCGAACTGTGCCTGGCCGTGGAAATGGGCGCCGACGTCGTCGACATCGCCAAGACCATCCACCCGCACCCGACCCTGGGCGAATCGGTGGGCATGGCCGCGGAAGTGGCGGAAGGCGTCTGCACGGACCTGCCTCCGATGAAGAAGAAGTAAACGCCAGGCGGCCTGTCGCCTGACGCAAAAAAGCGCCGGCCCCGTTCAGGGACCGGCGCTTTTTTTTGGCCGCCGAATTGCGCGGCACCGACTGCAACGCTTGCGACCAGCAGCAAGCCGAGAAGGTGGCCTGGAGCGCCGCAGTATTCTGGAAGGCGCGTCGCACGCGATCAGGCGCGGGCGTCGATCCGTGATCAGGCGTGGGTGTGTCGATTCGCGATCCGGCGCGTGTGTCTCGATCCGCGATTAGGCGAGGGTGCGTCGACCCGGGATCGGGTGTGGGCGTGTCGCTGCGCGATCAGGCGTGGGTGTCGATCCGCGAACCCAGCGTGGCGTCCACGGCCAGCACGGGCAGTGACTGCATCAGCGTCAGCGCGGTATCCGCCTGCGCGTTCAAGGCCTTCTTCAGCACGCGGGCCTGGATCTCCTGATTGAGATTCACGTCCTGCAAGGCCAGGGCGGTATTGACGGTATTGCTGATCGAAGCATCCATGTTCAGGCATTCCCAATGCGTAAAGCCCGGCACAAACCGGGTCGCAGCATTATTGCGCAGTCTTACGGTTTGATGCAAAGCATTCGTTGCGCAAGCCGCGGCGATGTCGCCGCCTACCCAGTGTCTGACACCCTAAGTGACGCCCTGGCAAGCTGCATCGCTTCCTCCCAGGTGTCAGACACCACGGCGATGCCACGGCCGCCCCAATCAAGCGCTTTCACTCCGCATGCCGGCACCACTCCCCATAAGCCTTCCGCCTGGCCGCCTGATCCGCGCCCATCTCCAGGTACAGAGGATGAAAATCCAGTCTCTCGCCGCAGGCCAGCCCCATCCGCGCCCGGTAGCTGGTCCATGGGTAATCCGAAGCGGAACTGGTCAAACCGGCCCGCACGGGATTCATCTCGATGTAGCGGCAGCACTCAAGCGCATATCGCTCGCTGTCTATGACCCGCGACCTGAAGCGCGTCTCCCACAGGGATCCGCCGGCATCCCGCCGGGCATTCCAGCGCCGCGTCGCCCGCCCTGCCACGCGCTGCATCAGCATCGAGACCGTCCGAGGATCGTCACCCGGCGTCAGCAGCAGATGCACGTGGTTGGGCATCAGGCACCATGCATGAAGCGCCACACCCAGCGCCACGCGGTAGGTCTGCAAATCGCGTAGATACGCGCGATAGTCATCCGGGCCATCGAAAACGACCTGCCGCCGATGACCGCGCTGCACGACATGGTGGGATTGATGCGCGATGAGAATGCGGGGAAGCCTGGCCATGATTGTGCGAGCGTGGTCTGAACATAGGCCACGATAGGCGTTCAGCGCAGTGCGTGGAGGCCGGTAGGGATGTTTTCAGCATCCTTGTGCGCGGGTGTCAGACACCCACTGACATCGCCGTAGCTTGATGTCCGTCTCGTACGGGTGTCAGACACCAGAACAGGCGCACCAAGGCGCCAGCGGCTCCACCCGAGGGGCCCGTCCAGGCGTCTCATCGCGGTGTGTCTGACACCCGTACGAGACGTCATGACATGCTGAAACGGCCATTCCCGGGTGTCTGACACCCAACAGGCCGCCGGTGCGCCCTACGGCCACCACTCAAGGCCGGTGCGGGCATTCCTTGACCATTCCCCATGCCCGATTGGGTTCGCAGTACTGCCGGCGGGCGGCCCAGGCGCAATCCGGCCGCTCGAAAAAGCCCAGTTCCGCGCACAGCGCCAATTCGCCCCTGAGCGCATCCAGCCAGGCCAGTGGGTCCTGCGCCGGAATCTCCGTCATGCGCAAGGTGGAATACGGCGTCGCCGGCGGTTCCAGGGCAAGCGCGGGCGACGCCGGGGCGGCGGCATGCTCGCTCGAATGCATGATTGGAAGGGCAGACGCCGCAGCAGGCACGGGCAACCGCGCCTCGCTTGAAACGGGTTCTGGTTCGGGCTCGGCCCCCCCGTCCGTCCCGGGCTCGATGGAAGGCGCGGGCGCAGGGCTCGCTTCGGGAGCAGGGGCATCGATGCCGCTGTCCGGAAGCGGCTTCAGCGGCACCCGCACCGGCCCTGCCGCCGCGGAGCCGGTACGCGGCGTGTTCGGAGAGTTCCACGACACCACCAGCAGCACCAGCGCGCCGTAGATCGCCAGCGTATAGAGCACGGTCAATGTCGCGTAGCCCACGCGCTTGCCAGTGATTGGCCGCGCCTCGTCGCGGCCCAGCAGGCTGCGCCAGCCCACCAGCGCCGCGCCGGGCGCCGAAATCAGCCACCAGCACAGCCGCCGCAGCAGCCCGGGTTCCTGGACGGGAAGCGCGGCCTGTGCCTGCGCGGCCAGCAATTCGCGCAGGGCGCGGTTTTCTTCACGCAGACGCAAAGTCTGCTCATCCATCGGCGCCTGAGAGTCTGGATCCGTGATGCTGCTGTGCTGCGTAGCGAGTGGATCTGGGGGCGTCGCGGTCATGTTATGAAAACTATAGATACAAAATCGTACGGTGGTAATTATGAGGCAATTGGGTCTCAATTGAAATCGCGAACAGACGCATAAAACCGCCGCATGGCCTTGGTTCGTCTTTTCTCGATCGGGACGAGCCCTCGGCGGGCGGTGCCTTCATCGCCTTTTCCGCCGGCTTGGCGGGACCCGGGGGAGGCAAGATGACCAGGCTGGCCAGTGCGTTGTCGATATACAGGACACAGGTCAGGTTTTCGTTTGTGAACTGGAGGTTCGCATCCACGTAGGGATGGTTGCAGATCAACCTGGCCCGCCCGAACGAGAAGTTCTGATAGCCGCATATCCATCGCGTAGGAGGGGAGTCGCCGGCCGGATGTCGCTTCGAGCTGAGTTTGCAGTGTTTGGGTGCGAATGCATCGGCCACTATTTGTTCGTCCTGCTTGTTCCAGCTGTCAGGCAGTCGATGCAGTTGCGGGCTTGTGGGGTTGCCGACTATGCCTGATGCGACCAAGGTCTGGTGCCGAACCTCCCGCCATGCCGAGTAAGAGATCATGAACATGACGAACGTGGCCATTAGCATCAGCACCGCCAGTTCCGATTTGTTCATGCCTGCGGATCCCATTCGGTTGGCCCATACATAGACCAAGCCGGGACCGAGCGAAACAACGAAAGCGATCAGTAGCGGAAGCGCTGTTTTCCCCCAACCGGGAAGCGGTCCGACAAGAAAGTCCTGAGCCAGAAACCTGATGGTGAGTATCAACGTCGAAAACGCGATCAACCCGCATAAACCGGCGCTAAAACCCACGATCAACGGACTTTTCAACAGGGCGGCGGCCACAGTTCCCGTCGAGCGTGCACGGCCATCATTGCGACGCGGGTAGGCGGCACAAAGCGTACATATCCCGATGAAGACGCCAGCGGCAAGATGTGTTGGCCAGAACATGAAGGCGGAGTAGAAGTTCGGTCTGTGCGCGGAAATGAACCACACGACAACAAGTACTCCGCTGGTTGCGGCCCAGGCGATTGCTACCGCCCTGGGGACGTTTCCCTGCCCATAAGGGGCGACTGCCAGCGCGATGAGCAAGGACGGCAGGACCAAGCACAGCGCCGTGAATGTAAGCATGACCAGACCAAAGAGCAGCACCGTTCCCAGGCTGGCGGCCCCGCCGACCGACAATGGCATTATCTGCAGGAAGTGCAGATCAGCGAGATGAAACCAGATCAGCAATAAGGGCGGGATCAAAGCCAGAGCCGTCAACAGCGGCAACAAGCCAAGCAGGCCAGACCATTTCCACGAGGCGGCTCGCCGAGTATGTGTCGCGCGAAGAAAGCGCCGGTGAGGTAGTGACATCGTAGTGCGGGCACCGGTTGGGCGCGAGCGAGGGGGTATGGGCACGAGAGACTTGCGTCCGCCGGTCGGTCATGGCGCTTGTCGCCGGGCTACCTGCCCTTGGGGCGATGAGCGGATTGAAACTGGATCGATCTGAAAAGACACAAGCCGGCAGGCGCCGGCTTGTGTTGAGCGCCGGGGATATCCCGGCTCCGCGGATCGCAGGGCGGACCGATCAGGCCCGCGCCTGCGCTACCGTCAGGCGTTGCGGCGTGATTAACGCAGCAGCGACAGAACGGTTTGCGGCACTTGGTTGGCTTGCGCCAGAACCGAGGTGCCAGCCTGTTGCAGGATCTGCGCCTTGGTCATGTTCGACACTTCCGTGGCGTAGTCGGCGTCTTCGATGCGCGAACGGGCGGCCGACAGGTTGTTGATCGTGTTGTTCAGGTTAGCAACGGTCGATTCGAAGCGGTTCTGAACGGCGCCCAGGTCGCTGCGCAGATTGTCGACGTCAGAGAGAGCCTGATCAATAGCGGCGAGAGGGTCAATCGTTTCCAGCTTGGTGCTGAGTTCAACACCAACGCTAACATTGCCATCCTTGTCAAACTTGGCTTCGTAGAATTTCCCGGCGGTATCCGTCAAGACATACGAGCGTTTGTCGTCGCCAGTGACTGCGCGAACTTCCAGCCCTGCAGGGGCGCCGGTGGTGGGCAGGGTGAAGGAAACTTCTTCCTTGACCCGAGTGACCGGCGCGGAAGTGTCTACATCGGTAGCGGCAACTTCGTTAGTGCCGCCAGTGGAGTCCCATGCGACCGTCGCATCGCCCGTGCCAGTGGAAACGGTACCGGCGTAGTATTTCCCGTCGTTTGCTTTCACGACGTAGCCACTACCATCCTTCAGCGCGAAAACACCTTCAGCATCCAGCGGAGCGGCGTTCGTATCAGCGGCTGCGGTGATGTTCACTGCCGCGCCCACACGACCCTCGGTCACGGCGGTTGCGCCGACGTTGGTCGCGTCAAAAGGCTTAGTCAACGTCAGGTCGGCCAAACCGAGCGTTTGGGCATCAATTTGCTTGAGGTTGATCGAAATGACTTCATTGTCATTGGCGCCAACCTGAATCTTCAACGTGTCGTTCTTCGCCAGAACCTTTACACCGTTGAATTGCGTTTGTTCAGAGACCCGGGTGATTTCGTCCAGGCGCTGTTGAACTTCCGCTTGAATGGAGGCCAGGTCGCTGTCAGAGTTCGTGCCGGTCGAGGCTTGAACGGTCAGCTGACGAATACGCTGCAGGTTGTTGTTGATTTCGTTCAGCGCGCCTTCGGTCGTCTGGGCGATCGAGATGCCGTCGTTGGCGTTGCGAGCAGCTTGCGTCAGGCCGTTAACGTTGGCGGTGAAGCGGTTGGCGATGGCTTGGCCGGCGGCGTCGTCCTTGGCGCTGTTGATGCGCAGGCCCGAGGACAGGCGCTCGATGGCGGTGCCCAGCGACGATTGCGACTTGTTCAGGTTGTTTTGCGCAACCATCGACAGATAGTTGGTATTGATGACTGCCATGTGAGGCTCCCAAGAGAGAAAGGCTTCTTCAAACTGGGCAGCGAGGCCGCCCATCGGTGTAACGGGAAAAATTCGTTTTCTTGCGTCTTCGAATTGCTCCGTTGCCAGGATTACGGCAGCCTCAAATCAATCTTTAGGGCAATTTTGCGGAAGTCGAAATTTTTGTAGTGTCCGGCCGGCGGCGGATATGAGGGCGGCTTTCGCGGTTTGGCGTCTTTGTCGGGGCGCCTCTGATGCCTCTTATAGAGAGAGGCATCAGAGGCGCTGGTGTCAGACACCCGGGAGCCGTTGCGCAGCTTGACGGTCGGTGCGTGGGGTGTCAGACACGGACGGGAAGTCCATCTATAGGACTAAATCACCTGCGCGATCTGCCCTTCCCGGGGCAGTTCCTGCCAGGCCTGTTCCTTCAGCTTGGCGCGGATGCGGGCCGTGGCCTGGGAGCGCAGCTGGCAGACGCGCGCTTCGGTCACGTTCATGATGGCGCCGATTTCCTTCAGGTTCAGGCCTTGCTCGTAGCACAGCGACAGCAGCAGCTTTTCGCGGTCGGGGAGGGCGTCGATGGCGTGGATCAGCGCCTGGCGGAAGTCGCCGGCCAGGAGGGAGTCCAGCGGATTGCCGTCGGCCGAGCCGTAGCTCAGGGTGGCCGACCAGTCGGCCTGGCCCGTGATGGCGTCGGGTTCGGTCGTGAAATCTTCGTAGTGGACGATCTGCACGCCTTGGGCGTCATGCAGCAGGGTCTGGTATTCGCCCAGAGGGATGTCGAGTTGTTGCGCGATCTCGGCTTCGGAGGGGGCGCGCATCAGGCGCTGCTCCAGGTGCTGGATGGCCTGCTCGATCTTGCGTGCCTTGGCCCGGACGCTGCGCGGCAGCCAGTCCTGGCCGCGCAGCTCGTCCAGCATCGCGCCACGGATACGGGTCGTGGCGTACGTCTCGAATTGGGCGTCGGCGGTTTCCTGGTAACGGCGGACGGCATCGAGCAGGCCGATCATGCCGGCCTGTATCAGGTCGTCGAGTTCTACGCTGGCCGGTAGCCTGGCGAGCAATTGCAGGGCCAGCTTCCGCACTAGCGGGGCATATTCGACCAAGCTGTCTTCTGCGTGGAGCATTGCGGAATGTCGGGCGGGGTCCATCAAGACGCGTTGTCGAATGTTGTCAATTTGCGACATTGTCGACAAACGCGCGGAAGCTAAAGCGGACAGAGTTGAGTGATCGGCAAGGTGCCATTGTGGGCAATGGAATCCGTTTCATTCCCCGAAGAACGCAATGTTTTGATTGCTTGTTTTCCTAATTGACGTAAATTTTGTGAGAAATTTATATGTCAATGTGTATCTAAAAAGGTAACTTGCGCAATATCAACAAAGTTTTGTCATATAAGTCATAGAAAATGACATCACCTGTGGTAAATTTTACTTAAATTGCGAATAAATGATACATTTCGCATTAAAGCAGGGCGTATCTGGACCTTCGGCAACCGTGATTGCCGAACATTTTGCTTATCGAAGCCCCGCGGGCGGGATCGGAACTAGGGAGTTGGGCGTGCAACAAGTCGAAAATTCATTGCTGGCAGACATTCGTGAAGTCAACTTGTCATATTTGTTACTTGCTCAGCGCATGCTCCGCGATGATTACGCCGCATCCATGTTCCGCCTGGGATTCAGCAACGAAGTTGCCGATATCCTGATGCGCCTTTCGCCCGCCCAGCTCGTCAAGCTGGCCAGCTCCAGCTCGCTGCTGTGCCGCTTCCGCTTCGACGACTACAGCCTGCTGTCCGCGCTCACCCACGACGTCCTCGGTGGTGCGCTGCAGCAAGCACATGCAACGATCCTGCTGGCCAAGCAACCTGTCGAAGAATTGGCCTGACGGCCTGATCAATTCCACTCGGAAACACGTGTAATGGCCTCCAAGAGCGTATCCCAGGAAGCGGACGATATTCTGCTAGCCAGTTCCATGATCACGCTGGGAGCCCGGCTGCAGGTGCTGGAAGCTGAAACCAGCCTCAGCCATGACCGCCTCGCGCGCCTGTACCGTGAGATCCGCGGCTGCTCGCCTCCCAAGGGCATGCTGCCTTTCTCGGTTGACTGGTTCATGACCTGGCTGCCGAACATCCATTCGTCGCTCTTCTACAACGTGTATTCGTTCCTGAATACGCGCACGAGCAGCAAGGGCATACGCGCCACGATCGACGCTTACCGCCTCTATCTCGAAAACGCCGGCCTGGATTCCTCGGAATCGGCCGAACCCGTCCTGAGCTTCACGCGGGCTTGGATGCTGGTGCGGTTCTTCGACAGCGGCATGCTGCAACTGTCCGCCTGCCGTCAGTGCGGCGGCCATTTCATTGCCCACGCCCACGATCCCCAGTCGGATTTCGTGTGCGCGATCTGCCGGCCGCCACCCCGCGCGGGCAAGACGCGCGCCGCGGCCAAGGCGCGCGCCAGCACGCGTTCCGCGTCCGTCGCGAACGCCGCCCGGCCCTGACCGGCGGTTTCCAAATACATCAAAAGCCCTGGAAAACTCCCCGTAACCCGCCTTTTTGGGTCGGGGGGAACAGGGGATCATTGACGCCGGTGTTTTGCCGCCGGGCCGCCCCAAGGCAAAAAAAGCCCCCTTGGGGGCAGCAAGCCGAAGGCGCGGCGTGGGGGCATTTCTACCGCCGGGCCGCCCCAAGGCAGAAAAGCCCCCTTGGGGGGCAGCAAGCCGAAGGCGCGGCGTGGGGGCATTCTTAGACTTCGTTGGCAGGGGCCTGATGTGTTGATTGTTATCGGTTTTCTCGTGGTGGCCGTGTCGGTCGTCGGCAGCTTCATCGCGCTGGGCGGCCACCTGGGCGCGCTTTACCAGCCGTTCGAGCTGACGCTGATCTTTGGCGCGGCCTTCGGGGCCTTCCTTGCCAGCAATAGCAAAAAGTCGCTGATGCTGGTGAAGTCGGCGCTGCCCGACGCGCTGAAAAGCTCGCGCTACGGCAAGGACGTGTACATGGAGCTGATGGCGCTTCTGTACGTGCTGCTGAACAAGGCGCGCCGCGAGGGCCTGATGGCGATCGAATCGCACATCGAAGACCCGGAATCCAGCCCGATTTTCAGCGAGTATCCCCGCATCGCCAAAGACGCGAAACTCATGGAGTTCATTACGGACTACCTGCGCATCATGATCAGCGGCAACATGAGCTCGTTCGAAATCGAGACGCTCATGGACGAGGAAATCGAGACCTACCGCCACGAACGCGAAGTCCCCGCGAAGGCGTTGCACCAGATGGCCGACGGCTTGCCGGCATTCGGCATCGTGGCCGCGGTGCTGGGCGTGATCAAGGCGCTTGCCGCCGTGGACCAGCCCCCCGCGATCCTGGGCGACCTGATTTCCAAGGCCATGGTGGGCACCTTCCTGGGCATTCTGCTGGCCTACGGTTTCGTGGGGCCGCTAGCCTCGCGCATCGAGCGCCGCAGCGACGAAGCCATGAAGGTGCTGGAATGCATCAAGACCACGCTGCTTGCCAGCATGAACGGCTATCCGCCCCAGCTGGCGGTGGAATTTGGCCGCAAGGTGCTGTTCTCGGCCGTGCGCCCGACCTTCGGTGAGCTGGAAGAGCACGTCCGGCAAGCCAAGTCGGCCGCCACCGGCAAGGCCTGACGGAGCGGGCCATGAGCACGGTAAACAACCACCGTGTGGTCATTCGCCGCAAGAAGTCCAAGGGCGGCGAGCACCACGGGGGAAGCTGGAAGATCGCCTACGCCGACTTCATCACGGCGATGATGGCGTTCTTCCTGGTCATGTGGCTGATCAGCGTCGTCCCGCGCGAAGAGCTCAAGGGCATCGCGGAGTACTTCCGCATGCCGCTGCGCGTCGCCATCACGGGCGGGCCCAGCAGTTCGGCCGAGACCAGCGCGGTGCCCGGCGGCGGTCAGGATCCGTTGCGCAGCGACGGCGACGTGCGCCGCGGCCAGGGCAACCGGGTCGAGGCCCAGCCCATGGGCGACGCCGAGCGCCGCGAGCAGCATCGCCTGGAAAACCTGAAAAAACGCCTCGAGAACGTCATCGAAACCAGCCCGGTGCTGAAGAGCTTCCGGCCGCAGCTGCTGATCGACCTGACGACCGAAGGCCTGCGCATCCAGATCATCGACAACCAGAACCGCCCGATGTTCGCCACCGGCCGCGCCGAAGTGCAACCCTACATGCGCGACATCCTGCGGGAATTGGGGCCGGTTCTGAATGAGCTGCCCAACAAGGTCAGCATTTCGGGCCACACCGACGCCTCGCAGTATGCGCGCGGCGAGCGCGCCTACAGCAACTGGGAGCTTTCCGCGGACCGCGCGAACGCCTCGCGCCAGGAACTGGTGGCCGGCGGCATGAACGAAAGCAAGGTCATGCGCATCCAGGGGCTGTCTTCCAGCATGAGTCTGGTTAAAGATGATCCGTATGCAGCCGTTAATAGGCGTATCAGCCTCGTGGTGCTCAATCAGAGCACCCAGCGGCGCATCGAAAGCGAGAACGCCGCCGCCGCGGACGTGACCGCCAAGGACGCCCGGGAGGTGGGAACGGCAGTGGACGCGGCCCAGGGGGCGGTCCAGGCCACGACGGCAACCAAACCAGGCGAAGCGGAGAGCAACCCGCCAGCCGAAGGGGTTCGATAGCAATGGCGGCAACGATTCTGGTGGCGGACGACTCGGCGACGATGCGGATGATCGTCCAGGCCACGTTGACAGGCGCGGGATGGACGGTCTTGACGGCCGGCAACGGCCAGGAAGCGCTGGAGATGGCCAAGCGCCACCCGGTGGACCTGGTGGTGAGCGACTGGAACATGCCGGTCATGGGCGGCCTGGAGCTGATCCAGGGGCTGCGCGAAGAAGACCAGTACCTGGACGTGCCGGTGCTGGTGCTGACCACCGAAGACGACGTGGACAGCAAGATGGCAGCCCGGGACCTGGGCGTTTGCGGGTGGCTGTCCAAGCCGGTAGACCCCGATGTGCTGGTCGAATTGGCGTCCGAACTGCTCGACGAGCAGGCCGGCGCGTAAGCAGGTTCATTTATGAAGGCGTACGGGTCATGAGTTCTGGTTTGGACCTCAGTCAGTTTTACGAGACCTTTTTCGACGAGGCGGACGAGCTGCTCGCGCAGATGGAGCAATTGCTGCTTGAGCTGGATGTGGGCGCGCCCGACATCGAACAGCTCAACGCCATCTTCCGTGCGGCCCATTCGATCAAAGGCGGCGCCGCGACGTTCGGCTGCTTTACGCAGCTGGCGGGCACGACCCACCTGCTTGAGAACCTCCTGGATGCGATCCGTCGCGGCGAAATGGCGCTGCGTACGGACATGATTGATATTTTCTTGGAAACGAAAGACGTGCTCAAAAGCCAGCTGGATGCCTACCGGGCCTCCGAAGAGCCCGATGAAGCCGTGTTTGAGCGTATTTGCGCCGTGTTGAGGCAGCTTGCGCTGGAGCATAAGGATCCCGCCGCGGCAACGCCGGCGCCGGTTCCGGCGCCGGCTCCCGCTCCCGCCGTGGCGGCCGCCGCTCCGGCGCCCGCGCCCGTGCAGCCGGCCGCTACGCAGCCCGCCCCGCAAGCGGCTCCCGCGGACGCGGGCAGCGTGCCGCTGCGCGTGCGGATCACCAAGGTGTCCGACAAGGATGCGGCGTCCCTGCTCGAGGAAATGGGCAATCTGGGCACGGTCACGGCCAGTGAACGCGCGGACGGCGCCTTGACCGTCTGGATGGACAGCACCTGCACGCCGGACGATATCGAAGCCGTGTGCTGCTTCATTGTCGATGGCGACCAGTTGAGCATTGCCCGCGAAGCCGCTCCGGCGGCCGCCGCACCGGCCGCGGCGCCCGAACCCGCCGCCGTTGCGGCGTCCGCGCCGGTGCCG
>NZ_UFQB01000002.1 GCF_900496965.1 Achromobacter agilis | reverse complement strand
GTTCGGCCACCTTGGCCCCTGCCTCGGCCTCCTTCAGCACCCCGATGATCTGTTCTTCCGTAAATCGTTTCTTCATTACCGTTCCTTTGTGAACGGACTCTACATCGATTTCGTACTAACCACGGGGAGCAGGTCACGCCGAAGCATAGATGCACCAGCTTTCTCATGGCCGCGCCCAGCGCGGCCATTCTGCTTTTTCCCGCCTGCAGCAGGCGCGCATAAAGGGCCTGGATATGAGGGTTTCGCCGAGTGCCCACGATGGCGGCCATGTAGAACGTGGCACGCACCCGGGCAGGGCCGGTCTTGGACAGGTGCGGCCGGCTATTGAGGCTGGTGCCTGACTGGCGTTGCACCGGCACCAGGCCCAGATAGGCGGCCAAGGCCTGGGCAGACTCGATGCGTTTGCTATGCATGATCGACAGGATCGCGCTGCTGGCCCGCGGACCGATGACCGGGATGCTGGTCAGTAATTCCCGGTCTTCCTTCAGGTCGGGATGACGATCGATGTGATCGTCAATGGCACGTTCCAGCCGCTTGATCTCTTCGCGTAGGAACATGATGGCCTTGGCGATAGACCCTTCGACCAAGGCTGGCGGATCACTGAACTGCGTCTTCTCCTGACGATTGAGTTCGCGCAACAGGTCCTTGCTCAGTGCCTCGCGCCGCGCCAACAAGGCGCGCAACTGCCGCGCATGCAAGGGCGCGGGGTGCCACAGCGCCGGTTTGAGCGCCTGACCGTAGCGGGCCAGCACGTAGCTATCGATCCCGTCGGTCTTGGAGCGCACGGCCAGCGCACCGGCAAAGTTGCGCACCTGGGCCGGATTGACCACCGACACACTGGCCGAAGCATCATGCAGCGCGGTGGCGGCCTGCTCGTGATACAGCCCCGTCGGCTCAAGCACGACATGCAATTGCTGCGGCTGGGCTCCTTGCTTGGCGCGCCATTGCAGCAACGTCTGGATGCCGGCCACCGAGTTGGGGACGACCTTGGTCTTGCGTTTGTCTCCGTCACTGCCAAGCAGCGCGCAATCCAGTTTCGCTTTGGAGACGTCGATTCCCAGAAAAAACATAGACTTAAGCTCCCTTGCCAATACCAAAGAAGCCGCTGCGCCCACTTTCCTTGTACATACAGGGTCCCAATGCCCTAGGCTACCGTCCAGTGTCCAGCCGGCTCAGAGGTGCGGATTCGAGGCTTAATCTACTAAACAAAGTCCAAGCTTTGGGTGTCAGAACAAGCTGCTCGAATCCGCTGTGGTGATAGCTAATCACCACGCCGACCAAGATACAAGGTGTCAACCTCTGAGGTTTCCCCACGAATTTTCAGGGGAACCTATTTGAAATCAGAGGTTTAAGATGCTGGGCGCAGTCAAGCGAGTCGCCGCAGGATGATCGGGGCGTGCATGGCGCTAGTCCTATACCCTTCGTCAGGCGACCAAATCGGTGGTCTGCTTGTAGCCTTCCGACACCTTGATGCGTTGGCCGTAATCCAGAGCCCAGCGGGTGACCTTTTTTTTGGGGGGCGGAAGCTGTAGCCCAAAGGTGCTGCCCACGCCCTTGGGCGCCTTGTTGACGATGGCCGGCTTGCCGCCGCCTCTGCCGCTTTCCAGCATGATCCGCTTGTCGTCGAAGGACGTGATATGGAAATAGGCGCCATGCGGGATAAAGGCGGCGCGCTCGAATACCGTGCCGACGGCGATTCCTTTCGTCGGGTCCACCTCGCCACCGGCCTCCGTGCCTGAAATAGAAATATCCGCTTATCCGATCTGCTGCTTGGAGCAGGTCTTCAGCGCCAGGGGCGTCAGGCTGATCCCCTTGGCGGTGCCCTTGAACCACTGCTGCAGGATATTCAGCGGAATGGACCTGCCCTGGGCGTCGAAGACCTGGATTTCCCGGCCGGACGCCAGCAGGGCGACCTGCTTCATGGTCGTGACCTTCTGCGGGCCTTCTTCGAAGTTGTCGGCGCGTGAGCCATTGGCCTGGTAGACCCCGTATCCGAAGGTGCAAGCCGTGGCCTGCGCGGCAGGGCGCTTGGCGGCGGTGACGGCGTCCTTGTAGGCCTGCATCTCGATCCTGGACGGGTCGCGCGAATTGCCGACGCAGTACGACACCGCGGAATTGCCGCTGGGATCGCTTTCCAGGGATTCCTTGCCGCAAGCAAAGGCGTCCTGGTATTCGCGCGTGTTCTTGTAGTTTGCTGGGTGGGCCAGCGCGTTCGGGCTGGCGCCCAACAGAACGCTGGTCGTCAGGGCGGCCGCAAACAGGCGGGCGGCGGTATTCAGGCCGATATTCATTGGGTTCTCCTTTGTTTTGTTCGTGCTCCCCTGTAGAACGGCACCGCGCTCGGAAACTAAAACCATCAAGGAATTCCAGAATCAGCCTGATCCTATATCTGCTATTGCCGCGCCTGGATATCTTTCCTTGCAGGCAGGCGGCCGCGGTTCGCGCGTTCCGGCGCCGGTTCATGGCACGGAAAGGAAATAGGGGATGCGCAAGCTGCGCTATTTGCTGAAGAGGGCACTGTTCAAGCTGTCTCCGCGGGCGGCTGAAAGGCTGGGCATGGACTTCAGGCTGCGCGCCGCGAACCGCCAGTTTCTGGAAGAGTCGGTTTTCGGCTATATCAACCGGATGGCAGCAGAGGCCCGCTGCCCGGTCAAGACGTTGTTCGTGGGTATCGACAAGCACAACTGGCACTATCCCCGCTTATTGAATACGGAGTTCCATTCGCTGGATATCGAGGCGCGCAAGGCGGTGTACGGCCAGCCCGGCAGGCATTGGACGGGCAGCGCCATTCGCATGGCCGAGTACTACGGCGGCAATGTGTTCGATGTTGTGGTGGCGAACGGGCTGCTGGGTTTCGGGATCGACGAGGCCGGGGGGTGCAGGCAACTGCTGGAAAATTGCGAAGCGGTGCTGAAGCCAGGAGGCTTGCTGGTGCTGGGCTACAACGACCGGGCCGACCGAGCGCCTTATCCGGTATTGCCCATGGCGCTTGGCTTGTTCGATGCATTCACGCCGCCCATCCCTAGCGTGGCCGGCCCGCTGCACCGCATCGACGATCCATTCCAGCACGCGTTCCTGTTCCTGCTGAAGCGCCGGCCGGCGGCCCATGCCGGCGCCGTGCCACCTGCAAGCGCTAGGCTTCCAGCTGCCGCAGGTCCGGAGGCCGGTTCTCGATAATGGCTTCCATGCTGAAGAAACCGGTCACGGTGGACAGTTCGAAGTCCGTGATCAGTTTCTGGTAGAAGCGGTCGTACCCGGCCATGCCCCGGCAGGCCACCTTGATCAGGTAGTCCCAATCCCCGCCGATGCGATAGAACTCCGTCACCTCGGGCAGCCGCTCGACGTGGCGGCGGAAACCGTCGGCCCAGTCCTTGGCATGGTGGCTGGTGCGGATCATTACGAACACCGTCAGGTCCAGCCCCAGCTCCACCAGATTGACCTCGGCCCGCGTGCCGCGAATGATCCCGCAGGCATTCAGGCGCTGCAGCCTGCGCCAGCAGGCGTTCTGCGAAAGTCCGACGCGATCGGCGAGCTCGCGTTGCGACAGGGAACCGTCTTTCAGCAGGCAGGAGATGATGCTTAGATCAAGTTTGTCTATTTTTTCCATTATTAAGATCAAATGACCCGTTTTTAGCGATTCTAGGCAAAATTTCGGTGATGTTTCAACGAGGTATCCATCGTATGATATTTCGAACTAGACCGGAACTCTTTCCCCATGAACGCCCCCTCCACTCAGCCCAGCCCGGCCGCAGCGCGGCCATTGCAGCAGTTCGAAGCTAGCCTGAAAACGGGCGACGTCGTCGCGGCGCTCGCCGACGGGCTGATCGGCAAGGACGCGCTGGTCGACGGCCCCTACGGCGCCAAGCCGCTGGTCTATGCCGACTACGTCGCTTCGGGCCGGGCGCTCATGCAGGTGGAGCGCTTCGTGCTGGAGCAGGTGCTGCCGTACTACGCGAATTCGCACACCGAGGCCTCTTTCTGCGGCGGCTACATCACGCGGCTGCGCCGCGAAGCGCGCGCGGCGATCGCCCGCTGCTGCGGCGCGTGCGATGAACATGCGGTGATCTTCGCCGGCTCCGGCGCCACGGCGGGCATCAACCGCCTGGTGCACCTGTTCGGCGTGCCCGCCGCGCTGGCGGCCGGCAGGAAGGTCCGGGTCATCATCGGGCCCTACGAGCACCATTCGAACATCCTGCCCTGGCGCGAGTGCGGAGCCGAACTTATCGAAGTGGCGGAAAGCCCGGAAGGCGGTCCCGACCTGGCCCAGCTCGACGCGGCCCTGGCCGGCGCCGGCGACGCGCTCGTCATCTGCGCCCTGTCCGCCGCTTCCAACGTGACGGGTATCGTGGCGGACGTGGCGGGGATCACGCGGCGGGTCAAGCAGGCGGGCGCCAAAATGCTGTGGGACTATGCCGGCGGCGCGCCCTACCTGCCCGTCAGCATGTCGCCCGCCGCCGACGCCCGCATCGACGCGATTGTCTTCTCGCCGCACAAATTCATCGGCGGGCCCGGCGCATCGGGCGTGCTGATCGTGCGCCGCGACGCGGTCCTCGATACCAAGCCCACCTGGCCCGGCGGCGGCACCGTAAAGTTCGTGTCGCCTGCCGGCCACGATTACAGCGGCAGCCTGGAAGCGCGCGAGGAAGCCGGCACGCCCAACGTGGTCGGGGATATCCGCGCCGCGTTGGCGCTGCTGGTGAAAGAGGCGCTGGGGGTAGACTTCATGCGCGAGCGGAATGCGTATTTCGTCCAGCGCGCGCTGGCCAGCTGGAAGGGCGCGCCGCAGCTCGAACTGCTGGGTTTGCTCACGGCTAACCGCTTGCCGATCTTTTCCTTCCGGGTGCGCAACGGCAAGGGCGGTTTCGTGCACCAGCAGCTGGTGACCCGCATGCTGAGCGACCGCTTCGGCATCCAGGCCCGTGGCGGCTGCGCCTGCGCCGGCCCCTACGTCCACCGTCTGCTGGGGATCGGCGAGGCCGAATCCAGCCGCATGCGCCAGGCCATTCTCGATGGCCGTGAAATCGAAAAACCCGGTTTCGTCCGGCTGAACTTCAGTGTGCTGCTGCCGGACGCGAAGGCCGACTTCATCATGGATTCGGTGCTGGCGCTGGCCGCGGACGCCACTGAATTCGAGCACCGCTACGGCTTCGATCCCAGCCGGGCCATCTTCTACCCGCAAAGCGGCGACAAGCAGGCAGCTTGACCAATCCGCAGAGCTGCCGGGCTTGCCTGCGGTCTCCGCAATGCTCAGGTTTCCAGGAATCCCGCTGCCAGGAAGCCGCCATCCACGGCCAGGGTATGGCCGTTGACGTAGGCAGCGCCGTCGCTTGCGAGAAAGGCCACGGCGCTGGCGATTTCCTCGGGTTCGCCATAACGGCGCTGCGGCACGCTACGGTAATACGACTGCCGGGTCTGCGGCGTATGGTGGTCCCGAGTCAGCGGCGTCTCGATGGGGCCGGGCGCCACGCAATTCGCCGTGATGCCCAGGGGCGCGAGCTCCACGGCCATCTGCCGCGTCAGCGCGATCAGCGCCGCCTTGGAGGCGCCATAGGCGCTGCGGCCGGGGCTGGCGCGCACGCCGCTGATCGACGCAATGTTGACGATGCGGCCCCAGCCCGCCCGGGCCATCAATGCCGCGGCGCGCTGCCCGCACAATAACGGCCCCGTCAGGTTCACGGCCAATACCTGGGACCAGAGTTCCAACGGATAATCCATGAACGGCCGGGCGCCCGCCATGCCGGCATTGTTGACCAGTACGTCGCAGCGTCCATGGTTCCGCTCGATATCGTTGAACACCGCGGCGATCGACGCCGGATTTCCTACGTCCATTGCCAGCGCATGCGCGCGGGAGCCCTGTTGTTGCAAGGATGCCGCTAGCGTTTCCGAGCCCGGTGCGTCCCGGTCGGCGATCAGCACGATCATGCCGTCCGCCGCCAGCCGGGAAGCGATCGCCCGGCCGATTCCCTGTGCGCCGCCCGTGACCAGCGCGACGCGGGGCGAAACAGAGGCGGCCGCGCGGTTCATCGGCGGCCTCCTACGCGCTCCACCAACCGGGCGGGGACCAGCAGCGTAAACACGACGCCCGCGAAGGCCGCGCACGCCAGCGTGTACATGCCCATGGCGGTGGCTCCGGTAGCCTCGCTGACTGCCCCCATCATGTACGGCGCGACGAACCCGGAGAGATTGCCGATCGACGTGATCAGCGCAAACCCGGTTGCCGCGGTCGCTCCTTTCAAAAACGCGGTCGGCAGGTTCCAGAACAGCGGAATGGTGGTGACGATTCCTGCCATGGCCACGATCAGCGCGCCAAACGACCACCAGGGATCCGCATGCCAGACCACGCTGAGCGCCAGGCTGACTCCGCCCAGCAGGCCGGCCGCTGCGAGGTGGCCGCGCCGTTCGCCGGTGCGGTCGGAATTCCAGGCCAGCGCCAGCATGGTGACGACGGCCGCCGCGTAGGGCAGCGCGGTCAGGAATCCGATCTGGCGCAGGTCCGAGAATCCCAATGTCTTGATCAGGGTCGGCAGCCAGAAGCTGACCCCATACAGCGCCGCGACAAACAGGAAGTAGATCAGGCACAGCATCCAGACGCGTCCATCCGACAGGCCGCGCGCAAAGCTGCCCGAACGGTGCTGGTCGGTATCGCCGACTTCCGCCTTTAACGCCGCTTTCTCCTGGCTGGTGAGCCAGCGTGCGTCATCGATCCTGTCCGGCACCATCGTCCAGAACAGGAAGCCAAGAAAGACGGCGGGCAGGCCTTCGCACAGGAACATCCATTGCCAGCCCTTGATCGGCAGGAAGTCCGGCGACGCGGTCATCAGCCAGGCGGACAGCGGGCTGCCGATAACGCCAGATATGGGCAGCGCCGTCATGAATGTGGCGATGACCCGGCCTCGCGTGCGCGCAGGAAACCACTGGCTGACATAGAGCATGATGCCGGGCGCGAAGCCGGCTTCCGCCACGCCGAGCAGGAACCGCACGACGTAAAAGGACATGGGCCCGGTCACGAACATGGTGCAGGCCGACAGGATGCCCCAGGTCACCATGATGCGCGTGATCCACATCCTGGCTCCAAGGCGGTGCAGCAGCATGTTGCTCGGCACTTCGAACAGGCAATAGCCGATGAAGAAAATGCCCGCGCCCAGTCCGTACGCCGCGCTGCTCAATCCTATGTCGGGCGCCATCTCCAGCTTTGCGAAGGCTACGTTGACCTTGTCCAGCTGGTTCACGACCAGGCTGACCAGGATGATGGGGATCAAGCGCCAGAATATTTTGGAGTCGGTGGTTCGATCGACGGGGGCCGGTATGGGCGATTGCAGCGTGCTGCTCATGAATGTCTCCATTGACTACGCGATCTTGGCCGCGTAAAGTTATTATCAAACGATAATATATATCGGCATCGGGCGCAGAAGTGGAGTCACGTGTCCTAGGACTATCCCTAGGCTATCGCGCCCAAGGAAAAAGGAGTGCTTTATGGATTACTTCCTCGGCAAGACCGTGGCCGTCACCGGCGCGGGCAGCGGCATTGGCCGGGCCACCGCCGATGCCGCCGCGGCGCGCGGCGCGCGCGTGCTGGCGTTGGATCGGGACCAGGAGGCGCTGGATGCCATGCGAGCGGACTTCGGCGCGCATGGCTGGACGATGACGCCGGTGCCGGTCGACATCGCCCAGGAGTCCTCCATACGCGCAGCCGTCGCGGAGGGACTGGCCGCGGTGGGTAGCGTCGATCTGCTGGTCAACAGCGCCGGCATCGTATCTCGCGGCCTGTTCGACACGACGTCCGCTGAGGAATGGCGCCGGGTGCTGGACGTCAATTTGTCGGGCACGTTCCTGATGCTGCAGCAGATGCTGCCCCTGTTGAAGGCTGGCGAGGGCCGGGCGGTGGTGAACGTGGCCTCGCTGGCAGCCAAGCGGGTGTCGTACACCGGTGGCGTCAGCTACACCGCGGCCAAGGCCGGCGTGCTGGGGCTGACGCGCCATGCCGCATTCGAACTGGCCGCGGAGCGCATCCGCGTTAACGCCGTGTGTCCCGGGCCCGTGCTGACCGCCATGACGGAGCGGCACATTCCGATGGACGAGCGCCGGAAAGTTGCCGCCATGGTGCCTTTGGGCGACTGGATGAGTCCCGCGGACGTGGCGGAGGCAATCCTGTTCCTGGGCAGCCCCGCGGCGCGCATGATCACCGGAACCACGCTGGATGTGGACGGCGGACTATCCTTGGTGACCGGAAGCTCCTACGAAGACTACCGCCGGGCCCGCGGCTAGGTCTCAGGCCTGGCCGCGCTTGCCTTCGAACAGAATCGCGGACAGGCGTTCGACGTCGTCCTCGTCATAGCTGGAACTGGCCATCAGCCGTTCCAGCAGATTGTTCAGCGCCACGATCTCTACGGCGCTGAAATCGCGCAGAGCATGGCGCTGGACTTCGAGGACGATGCGGGTGCCGGCTTCTTGCGCGCGGCGTCCCGGGTTGGTCAGGGTATAGCGAGTGGCGCGGCCATCGTCCGGATCGGGCATGGCCACGACCATGTTCACTTCGCGCAGCTTCTGAAGGCAGCGTCCGGTCTGCACGGGGGTCAGCAGCATGTCGCGGCCGATTTCGGTCGAGATGCTGCCGGGAGCTTCCGCCAGCTTTACCAGCACGCGCCATTCCAACGCGCGTATGCCCAAATGGCGTGCGAACAGTTCTTCCGCCATTCCCAGAATGGATTCGGCGATGCGGCGTACCCGGTAGGCGGCGAGTTCTTTGAAGTGCATGGGGCGTTGCGGGCTCGTGTGCAAGCGGAGATTCTATGCGAGCACCGCGCCGGACGGGGAGGCGAGGGCGCCGGCGCAGCGGAAACGGTTGTGCCTATATATTATCAATTGATAATATATGGGTGTTGAAACAGAACGAGGAGACTGACGTGGACACATTGCCAGAGGCAAAGTCGCCAGCGCGCGGGCAGCGCGAACCAGGCGTGTATGTATTCGATGTTTCGGACCAGCCCTGGCAGGGCGTGGGCAAGAGCGGGCTGGCGCAGAAGATCGTGCGCAGGGACGACCGTACGGGCCATTCGTTCGGATTCATGTCTTTCGACACGTTGACCCGCACGGGCGTGCATCAGCATCTGGGACCGGCGTTCAGCTATTTCCTGGCGGGCGGGTTGACCGATTACCAAGGCACCACCGCGGCGGGCGAACTCGGAATCAATTTCACGGGATCGACGCATGACGCCATTGCCTACCAGGCGACTCTCTCTGTAGGCCGCATGGAAGGGCCCGTGGCTTATGGTCCCGACATCCAGCATTCGCTGCACGCGGGCAATCGCCACGCCGAGTTCGACAACCAGTTTCCGGAACATCTTCCGGATCTGAACATCGCGGTGGCTTCGGTCACCGTGACGGGGACCCGCGTGGCGGGGCTGACGCGGCGGTTGGTATACGACTATGCCCACACGCCTCATACGCGCCGGGTGACCCAGCTGATGCTGCTGCCGGGCACCACGGTGCCGGCGCATCGCCTGACGGCGCTGGTCGACATGTATGTGCTGGGCGGCGACCTCACGCTTGCGGCGAACGATAGGGCTACGCACGCCAGGGCGGGGGATTTCGTCGTCATGGAACCAGGCACGCAGCTCACCTTCTCGTCGCGCTACGGCGCCAGCCTGCTGATCTGGGCGGACGGGCCGTCGATGTGGGAAGAAGGCCCTGCCAGTCCAGAGCTATACGGCTTTACCTCGGCACATGGCGATCCGCTGAGATTCGGCAACCGGGCGCCGACGGAATTGCAGCGGCGTTGATATGGCTGGCAGGAGCCGCGCCGTTGGCAAGGGCGCGGCTCCCCGGTCAATCCTTCATCTGCGGGCCGCAGGTTCTGATCCACGCGGCCTTCAGGTCCGTCAATTCGTCGGATGCGTCGGTCATGGCGCGCACGGTTTTCTCCGGAAACGCCACGCCATCGCGGCGGCAGGCCTCGAACTCGTCCGCCAGCGCGAACCGGGCATCCAGCAGGTCCAGTCGGCCCTGGCACAGCGCGTGGTTCAACTGCAGGTCGTTGGCCATTTCGCGCGTGCGCTGCACGTCTTGCGCGCGTGCAATGTCCGCCCGCGCGGCTTCGATTTCGGCCACGCATTCGCTGCTGGCCGCGTGCGCGGCGGCGCTGGCGGCGGAGAACAACAGGACGGCGAAAAGACGGCGGGCAAAAGCGGGCATGCGTGAAACCTTGGCGTTGCGGACGGAACGGTCTGCATCATAACTGCTGCGCGCCGCGCGCCAGCCTCGCCGGCGCCTCCGCGGGCTCTGGCAGTCCTGATGGCCGGCCGCGGGCGCGCCAGCCGTCTGAGGCCAGGCGTGGTGGTCATTTGCTTGGGGGGCGATGGGCGACGGCGACGGCTATCGTGTCGTCGGGCAGCCGGTATTTGCCGCCTTGGAGCCATGTCACGAGCTCGCCCGTCGGCAATGAGCAGGTGTACTGCGGCTGCGGTGATGCTTTCATCGGCGCGCCTGCCTCGGGTAAGGGAGTTGCCTGCAGGCGCATGTTCCCGTGGCGCTTTGCCTGGCTATCGCCTGGCGTCTGCTTTCGGATGTCATCGTGCATGACGGGCATCCTTCAAAAGTAGACGGCCAGAGGGGGGGGGATGAAATAAATCGATATGGATTCGCAATGGTGTTGCGGCGCCAGGGGAGCTGATGGCGCAAGTCCCATCGCCGGGTTGCGCAGGATTGCGGCAACCGTGCGCGGCGGCAGAATGCTGCCCGGCGGTCAGTCCGTGACGCGCGCCGTCCAGATCAGGCGCAGGCCCAGGCCGCCAATGGCGCCCGCGGCCACGCGGTCGATGCCGGCCTTGGACCGCAGATACAGTTCACGGGGACGGCGGCTGGACAGGCATAAGGCTACCGTCGAGTACCAACCCGCTTCCACGAGGAACACCAGAGGCGGCAGCGCGAAGTAGCACCACAGCGGTGGGTTGTGCGGCAGCAGCGAAGCGAAGATGCTGCCATAGGCGATGGCCGTCTTGGGATTGCTGAGCTGGGTGGCCAGGGCCGTCAGGAAGGCTTTGCGGGTGCCTTGTCCGCCCGGGATGCCGTGCAGGGCCAGCGGCTCTTTGGCGCCGCGCCACATCTTGCACGCGAGATACACGAGGTACAGCCCCCCGGCGATTTTCAGGCCGATATAAAGCCAGCCGACCGTTGCCAGCACCGTGTACAGGCCGACCAGCGCCACGCCGCTGAACAGGACGCCGCCCACCCCCATGCCCAACGCCGCGGCCAGACCGGCCTGACGCGAGGAGCCCACCGCGGTTCGAGCAACGACGACGAAACTCGGGCCAGGGCTCATTGCGCCGACCAGAAGCGCCACGAGAATGGCGGTGATTGCGGTTGAGATTGCCATGATGGATCCGATTTCTGCGCACGCGCAGCAGGTTGTTGGACGATGTGACGTTGCCAGCGGAAGGGCCAGTATAGGGTCGGCCAGGCAGATATCTTCTACTGGTCGGAATCCCAGTTTACGGCTGCCCGAATCTCGCCTACTGTGCTTCACATATCAACGATCCGCCGGCGGGCCGAGTTGCCCGCGGGCAACAGCGGATCGGTGATGGAAATTTCTGTTTTATCAACACGTTACGCTGGAGATGAAAGAGAATGACTGACACGCTCATCAAGGTCGATCTGGCCCAATCCCCCTACGACAACGCGCAGATCCACAACCGCTGGCATCCGGACATTCCCATGGCCGTGTGGGTGAAGCCGGGGGATGACTTCGTCCTGGAAACCTACGACTGGACCGGCGGCGCGATCAAGAACGACGATAGCGCCGACGACGTCCGCGACGTGGATCTGACCACGGTGCACTTCCTGTCCGGCCCGGTGGGCGTGGAAGGGGCCGAACCCGGGGACCTGCTGGTGGTTGACCTCCTGGATATCGGCGCCAAGCCCGAGAGCATGTGGGGCTTCAACGGTTTTTTCAGCCGCAATAATGGCGGGGGCTTCCTGACCGAGCATTTTCCGCATGCGCAGAAGTCCATCTGGGATTTCCATGGCATGTTTACGTCGTCGCGGCATATTCCCGGCGTGAATTTCGCGGGCCTGATCCATCCGGGGCTGATCGGCTGCCTGCCCGACAAAAAGCTGCTGGATACCTGGAACCGGCGCGAGCAGGCGCTGATCGATACCAACCCGAACCGCGTGCCGCCGCTGGCCAATCCGCCCGCGCCCAAGACCGCCCACATGGGCGGCCTGCAAGGCGCGGACCGCGACCGCGCGGCGGCCGAGGGCGCGCGCACGGTGCCGCCGCGGGAACATGGCGGCAACTGCGACATCAAGGATCTTTCGCGCGGCGCCCGCGTCTTTTTCCCGGTCTATGTGAAGGGCGGGGGCCTGTCGGTCGGCGACCTGCATTTCTCGCAGGGCGATGGCGAGATCACGTTCTGCGGCGCCATCGAGATGGCGGGCTGGGTGCACATGCGTGTGTCGCTGATCAAGGGCGGCATGGAGAAATACGCGATCAAGAATCCCATCTTCAAACCCAGCCCGATCGCGCCTGCCTACAAGGACTTCCTGATCTTCGAGGGCATCTCGGTGGACGAGTCGGGCAAGCAGCACTACCTGGACGTGAACGTCGCATACCGCCAGGCTTGCCTGAACGCCATCGAATACCTGAAGAAGTTCGGCTATTCGGGCGCCCAGGCCTATTCCCTGCTGGGCTGCGCGCCGGTGCAGGGGCACATCAGCGGCGTTGTCGATATTCCCAACTCCTGCGCGACGCTGTGGCTGCCGACCGAGATCTTCGACTTCGACATCCAGCCGTCCGCGTCAGGTCCCGTCAAACACATCCAGGGCGGCGTCGATATGCCGTTGTCCCGCGACCGCTAGGAGAGACCGCGATGCCCATGTACGACTATGCCTGCGGCCGCTGCGGCGAATTCGCGGCGCTGGTGCCCCTGGCACGCTGGCGCGATCCGGCCGCCTGCCCGAAATGCGGAGAGCCGTCAGGCCGCATCGTGGGCGGGGCGCCCGCGATCTCGGCGCTGTCTTCCGCCGTGAACCGGGCGCGCGCGGCCAACGAGCGCAGCGCGCACGAGCCGCGCAGCTCGCGCTCGGGCCACGGCATGAATTGCGGGTGCTGTTCCGGCGGCGGCAAGGCCGGCAAGACGCGCACGGCCCCGGACGGGGCGAAATCATTCGCGGGCGCAAGGCCCTGGATGATCAGCCACTGAGCGGTAACGGGCTCGCGGCGCGCCGCGAGCCTATTGTTCTTCGCCGCGCGGCGCGGCGTCGTCCAGGCGCTGCATGTTTTCCAGCAGCTTCAGCAGATAGTGCAATGTGTGGCTGAGGTCTCCCATCGAGAACTCGTCCAGCGCGCTTTCATAGTATTCGTGTATGCGTGGCAGCGCGTCCTGCGTCCAGACCTTGCGGCCGGATTCCGTCATGGTGACCAGGCGCGAGCGGCGGTCGCGTCCGTCGGGCGCGCTGGCGATATGGCCGTCGCGCTCCATCCGGCTGATCAGGCCCGACAGGCTTTGCCGGCTGACCATCAGGTAGCGGGCCAGATCCCCCACGCTGATGCCCGCTTGCGCCTCGGGCCGCGACAGCGCGCCCAGCACCGCCCACTGCTGGGTGGTGAGCCCCAGGTGTTCCACTGCCCGGCTGCCGGTTTTATGCAGCATGTTTGCGCATTGATACAACCTGAAAAACAAGCGGTTGGCCAGCTCCATTCGCGCGATTTCTGTGTTTTTTTTAGGGTTTTCCATAGTGGGTGCTTTGCGTTTCCAGCCTTGATTACCTGTATCGACGGTCGCTAATATAGGTAAACATATTTACGTATTTGGGTGGCGTATCCAGCCAGTCGGGTAAGGATACCAAGCCCCGCAACCTGGGCAGAGGAAATCATGCAAAGACTGAGCGGCAGGACGGCGATCGTGACGGGCGGCGGTGGCGGCATCGGCGGGGCCACCTGTCGGCGCCTGGCGCGGGAGGGCGCGGCCGTGGCCGTGCTGGACCTGGATCCGGAAGCGGCCGGCGCCGTCGCGGCCGACATCGAGTCCGAGGGCGGCCGGGCGCTGGCCCTGCGCTGCGACATCACGCGCCGCGACGAGGTCGACGCTGCCGTCGCCGCGGTCGAGTCGGGGTTGGGCCCGGTCGACGTGCTGGTGAACAACGCGGGCTGGGACATCTTCAAACCCTTCACGAAAACGGAGCCCGTCGAATGGGAGCGGCTCATCGCCATCAACCTGGTGGGCGCGCTGCACATGCATCACGCGGTGCTGCCCGGCATGGCGGCGCGCAAGGCGGGTCGCATCGTCAACGTCGCGTCCGACGCGGCCCGGGCGGGCTCGTCGGGCGAGGCCGTCTACGCGGCCTGCAAGGGCGGGTTGGTGGCGTTCTCCAAGACCATCGCGCGCGAGCATGCGCGGCACGGCATTACGGTGAACGTGGTGTGCCCGGGGCCGACCGACACCGCGCTGTTCGCCGCCTACAAGGAGGGCGCCGGCAACCCCGAGAAGCTGGTCGAGGCCTTTACGCGGGCCATTCCGCTTGGGCGCATCGGCCAGCCGGAAGACCTGCCCGGCGCGATCCTGTTCTTCGCCAGCGACGACGCCGCTTACGTCACCGGGCAGGTGCTGAGCGTCTCCGGCGGCCTCACCATGAACGGCTGAGCGGGCCGTTTCCCTTCTTTCCTGGAACATCTCCCATGAACTACGAAGACATCCTCTACGAAGTCCGCAGCGGCGCGGCCTGGATCACGATCAACCGGCCCGAACGGATGAATGCATTCCGCGGGCGCACCTGCGATGAACTCATTCACGCGCTCAACCGCGCGGGCTACGCGCCGGAGATCGGCGTGATCGTGCTGGCGGGCGCCGGCGATAAGGCCTTCTGCACCGGAGGCGACCAGTCCGCGCACGCCGGACAGTACGACGGGCGCGGCACCATCGGGCTGCCGATGGAAGAACTGCACAGCGCCATCCGCGACGCTCCCAAGCCCGTCATCGCGCGGGTGCAGGGTTACGCGATCGGCGGCGGCAATGTGCTGTGCACCCTCTGCGACTTCACGATCGCGTCCGAGCGGGCCGTGTTCGGCCAGGTGGGGCCGAAGGTGGGCTCGGTGGATCCGGGCTACGGCACCGCCTTTCTGGCGCGGGTGGTGGGCGAGAAGCGGGCGCGCGAAATCTGGTATCTGTGCCGCCGCTATTCCGCCGCCGAAGCGCTGGCCATGGGCCTGGTCAATGCCGTGGTGCCGCCGGACCAGCTGGACGCCGAAGTGCAGAAATGGTGCGACGAAATCATGGAAAAGAGCCCGACCGCCATCGCGATCGCCAAGCGGTCGTTCAACATGGATACGGCGCACCAGGCGGGCATCGCGGGTATGGGCATGTACGCCCTGAAGCTGTACTACGACACGGACGAGTCGCGCGAAGGCGTGAAGGCCTTCCAGGAAAAGCGCAAGCCCGATTTCCGCCGCTACGCCAAGTAGCGCCGCGCCCACGCACGCGCTCGCCGCCATGTCCGGCGGGCCGCAGGAGACGAGATGAATCCCTATATCGACGAGGACCTGGCGGCGCTGTCGGAGCACGCCGGGCGTTTCGCGGCCGGGCGCGTGGCGCCGGGCTTTCTTGAACGCGACGCGACGCGGACGCTGGACCGCGGGCTGATGCTGGAGATGGGCGGCATGGGTTTCATCGCGCCCGAGCTGCCCGAAGCGCACGGCGGACAGGGGCTGGGCAGCCTGGCCGCCGGCGTGATCCACGAGCAGATCGCGCGCGCGGACCTCAGCCTGTCGTACATCAATCTGCTGGCATCCCTGAACGGCCAGATCCTGGCGCAGCACGGCAAGCCGGAAGTGGCGCGGCCGTGGTTGGTTCGCCTGACTCGCGGCGAGGCGCTGCTTGCGATTGCGCTGACCGAGCCGCGCGGCGGATCCGACGCGGCCAACCTGCGGTTGCGGGTGGAGCGCGGCGCGGGCCACTATGTGCTCAATGGCGAAAAGGCGTCCATTTCCGCCGCCGACCAGGCGGACGCCGCGGTGGTGTTTGGCCGCAGCGGCACGGTGGAGTCCGGCGCGCGGGGCGTCACGGCTCTGCTGGTGCCGATGGACCTGCCGGGCATTACCCGCAATCGCTACGACTGCCACGGGCAGCGGGCGATCGGCCGGGGTTCGCTGTTCTTCGAGAACGTGCGCGTGCCGGCCGACCATCTGCTGGGGCAGGAGGGCGAGGGCTTCGTCCAGGTCATGCAGGGCTTCGATTATTCGCGCGCGCTGATCGGCCTGCAGGTGCTGGCCGTTGCGCGGGCCGCGCTGGACGAGACCTGGGCGCACGCGGCGCAGCGCGAGGCTTTCGGCAAGCCCTTGTCGGCGTTCCAGGGCGTGTCGCATCCGCTGGCCGAAGGCGAAACCCAGGTCGAGGCTGCGCGCCTGCTGTGCCTGCAGACCCTGTGGCTGAAAGACCGCCGGCTGCCGCATAGCGCGCAGGCCGCCATGTGCAAGTGGTGGGGGCCGAAGCTGGCCTACGACGTGGTGCACCAATGCCTGTTGACGTTCGGCCACGGCGGCTACGACCGCGGCGTCATGGAGCAGCGCCTGCGCGATGTGCTGGGCTTCCAGATCGGAGATGGCACGGCGCAGATCATGAAGACCATCATTGCGCGCACCCGGGCCGGGCGCGAGGCGGTGCCGGCCTGAAGCCGGCCTGGATACCATCGGAGAGAAAAACATGGAATTCGATGCTGTACTGATTGCGCCGAGACGGCAGCAAAGCGTTGCGCGCGGCTGGTGGCGGGACCGCACCATCAATGACTTCCTGGACCGGGGCGTGGCGTCGCACCCCGACAAGCCGGCGCTGACGGCCGTGCATACCGACAGTGCGGACGTCAGGCGCTTCACGTATCGCGAACTGGCGGGCATGGCCGACCGGGTGGCGGTGGGGCTTGTGAAGCTCGGCGTCGGGGCGGGCGATGTGGTGGCCTGCCAGTTGCCCAACGGCTGGCAATTCGTCGTGACCTACCTGGCGTGCTCGCGCATCGGCGCCGTGATGAACCCGTTGATGCACATCTTCCGGCAGCGCGAGCTGTCTTTCATGCTGCGCCATGGCGAGGCGCGCGTTTTCATCGTGCCGCAGCGGTTCCGCGGTTTCGACTATCCCGCGATGGCCGAAGGCTTGCGCGCCGATCTGCCGAACCTGGAGCGCGTGATCGCGGTGGGCGGCCCCGGTCCCGGCAGTTTCGAAGCGCTGCTGGCTGAACCCCGCTGGGAAGCGGAAGCCGGCGCGCGCGATATCCTCGGCCGCTCACGGCCGGGGCCGGACGACGTTACGCAACTGATCTACACGTCCGGCACCACCGGCGAGCCCAAGGGTGTAATGCACACGGCCAACACCACGTTCTCCAACATCGCCGCGTATGCCGACCGCCTGGGGCTGGGCGCGGACGACGTGGTGCTGATGGGATCGCCGATGGCGCACCAGACCGGCTTCATGTACGGCTTGATGATGCCGCTCTACCTGGGCTGCGAAGCGGTAACGCTGGACGTCTGGAACCCCGCCGCCGCGGCCGGCCTGATCCGCGAGCACGGGGCAACGTTCAGCATGGCGTCCACGCCGTTTCTGACGGACCTGGCGCGCGAGGTCGCGCAGTCGGGGCAGGGCGTGCCCACGCTGCGCACCTTCCTGTGCGCGGGCGCGCCGATTCCGGGCCCGCTGGTGGAGCAGGCTCGGCAGGTGCTGGGGGCGAAGATCATTTCCGCGTGGGGCATGACGGAAAACGGCGCGGTCACGCTGACCCGGCCGCAAGATGACGACGTCCGCGCCTACACCAGCGACGGCTGCCCGCTGCCAGGCGTCGAGATCAAGGTGGTGGACGCGTCCGGCGCGGCGCAGCCCGCCGGCGTGGTGGGCAATTTGTGGCTGCGTTCCTGCTCCAACTTCGGCGGCTATCTGAAGCGGCCCCAGCTGAACGCAACCGACGCCGAGGGCTGGTTCGATACCGGTGACATGGCCCGCATCGACGAACAGGGTTATCTGCGCATCACCGGACGCAGCAAGGACGTGATCATCCGCGGCGGCGAGAACATCCCGGTGGTTGAAATCGAGTCCCTGCTGTATCGGCATCCGGCCATCGGCCAGGCGGCGATCGTGGCCTATCCGGACGAGCGCCTGGGTGAACGGGCGTGCGCCGTGGTCACGCTCAAGCCCGGCTGCGCCCTGGAGCTGCCCGGGCTGGTGGATTTTCTGAAGGGGCATGGCGTGGCGCTGCAGTACATCCCGGAACGGCTGGAGGTGCGCGACAGCCTGCCCAGCACGCCGACCGGCAAGGTACAGAAATTCCGCCTGCGGGAAATGCTGCGGGACGGCGGCTAGGGCCGCCGCCGCGCGTTCAGGCGCCGGGCGCCGGTTCCAGCGGCGCCACGGCCGCGCCCTGGATCTGGTGGCGCGCCAGCGCTTCGGCCACGAAGCCCGATTTCTTCATGGCTTCCACGAACGCGCCAAGGTAGGCGCTGGCCTTGTCGCCGCGGCTCTTGGGCACGCCCATGGCCTGGCGGATCAGCATGAAATGGCCGTCCAGGAGGCGCAGGCCGCCCAGGCGCTGCGCATCCGCCTGCAATTGCTGCTTCACGCCGGCGGCGACTTCCATGTTCTCTTGCAGGAAGGTGTCGACCACGGCGGGCGACGTCGGCGCGCGGAAGATCTCCGCCTGCTTGAGCTCGCGCGTCAGGTAGAGATCGTAGGCGCTGCCCTTGCCGACCACCACGCGCTGCCCCTTGCGGTCCACTTCGTCCATGGCGGTTATCGAGGAGTCCTGCCGGACCAGGTACGCGCCTTCGATAACCACATAGGGCGCGGTAAAGGCGATTTGTTCGCCGCGTAGCGGATCGATGGCAAAGAAGCCCACGTCCGCCTGCTCGGCGGCCACCGCGTTGACGGATTCGCCGGCGGACTTGAACACCACCAGTTCCAGCTCCACCTGCAGGCGCCGCGCAAGTTCCGTGGCCAGGTCCACCGAGACGCCGCCGGGCCGCCCGGTGGCGGGGTCGGTATTGGCAAGGATGGGATTGCCCAGATTGATGGAGGCGCGCAGCGTGCCCGTCGGGGCGAAGGCGGAGAGCAGCTCGTGGTCGGTCTTCATGGTTTCCTTCTTGGCGGGAGGGGCCGCGCCGAAGGCGCGGGCATAGCGGCAAGCATAGCCGGAAGCGCGCGTCTTGCGCGGCCGGCTACTGCGCGCGGCGCAGGATGTAGTGCGGGGCGAGCGGGCCGGTGGGGCGCGTGCCGTCGCGGTACAGCATGGTCACCTGGTTTTCGCCGACGAAATAGCGCTGGCTGTCGCCCGACGCATCCAACCGGATCGTGCTGCCGTCGGATTCCCAGCTGAAGCTTCCCGTCACGACTTCGGGCTGCGGCTCGCGGTCCAGGTACTGGGTCTGTCTTTCGTAGCGGCCGTCCTGCTCCAAGGTCAGCCGGGTGCGGATGCCGGGGCAGTCGGCGCAGGGCAGGGTGCCTTCATAGCTGCCGGGCCAATCCAGGGAGTTGCGGGCGGTGTGGCCGTCGGGGGGGGCGCCGAGGCCGGAGCGGGTCTGGGAAGGGGCGCAACCGGCAAGCAGGGCAAGCGTCAGGGCGCAGGTCAGGGTGGTTTTCATCATGGCGAGCTCCTGTGTGGAAAACGCGTTCACGATACGGACAGTGACGCCCCGGTGCTGAAACGGGTTGTAAGACCGCGGGCTTTCTTCCCTCTGCCTGCATGCGCTACGCTTGTCCTCTTGCTTCGCCGGGGCGCCCGGCGGCACGACCCTCGACCAGGACGATCCCCATGAACGGCGAACACCGCTATCACGTCACCGTGGACTGGACCGGCAACACCGGCACCGGCACTTCCAACTACGCCGCCTATTCCCGCGATCACCTGATCCAGGCCGGGGGCAAGCCCGATGTGCCGGGTTCGTCCGATCCCGCGTTCCGGGGCGACCCCGCGCGCTGGAATCCCGAGGACATGCTGGTGGCGTCGCTGTCCGCCTGCCACAAGCTGTGGTACCTGCATTTCTGCGCCGTCGAAGGCGTAACTGTGGTGGCCTACCGGGACGATGCCGAAGGCGTGATGGTCGAAGACCGCGCGCGGGGCGGAGCGTTCTCCCGGGTCACGCTGCGGCCCGCGGTGACCATTCTTGCCGGCGACGACGCGGCGCTGGCCGCGGAGCTGCACGACCGGGCGCACCATTTCTGTTTCATCGCCAATTCGGTGAACTTCCCGGTGCGCTGCGAACCCCGCATCGTGTACGCGGGCTGAGGCGTGCCGCGGCCGCCTGATAGGCTGCGCGTAATGGCGGCATTGCCGCCTTTCCCATGGAACTGCGATGTTGCCGACCTTTGCCGATTGGCCCCAAGACTATCCCGGCCTGGGCGTGCCGGGCATGCGCCTGCGCGCCATGCGCGGCGAGGACGCTGCCGACTGGTATGCGTATCTGCGGAACGAGCAAGCGACGCGCCACACCAGTTGGCGGCTGGACGGAGAGGAGACCCTGGCCGACCTGATCCGGGCCTACGCGCAGCCCGGCCAGTCGCACAGCATGCGGCTCGCCATCGCCGGTCCGGATGACCGGCTTGTCGGCACCATCGGCCTGAACGAGATCGCGCTGCCGCAACGCCGCGCCGAGATCGCCTACGACATCGCGCCGGCGCATTGGCGCCAGGGCCTGGCCACGAAGGCGTGCGCGGCCTTGACGGGCTGGGCGCTCGAAACGCTGGGCTTCGCGCGCATCCAGGCCACGGTGCTGGATTCGAATGCGGCTTCGGCGGGCGTGCTGGAGCGTTGCGGTTTCCGGCGGGAAGGCCTGCTGCACGCGTACCGGGTGGTGCGCGGCGAGCCGCGCCATTTCTGGATGTACGCGCGCACCTGGCCGCCGGAAACGACAGGAGCGGAGTGCGGCTGAACCGCATCGGCCGCCGCCTGGTTTGGCGGTAGACTGGGCGGCACTTGCCACTCCGGGAATGCCATGGAATCCGCCTTGATCGTGATCGACGTGCAGCGCGCGCTGTTCGAAAACTCTCCGCCGCTAGCGGATGCCGCCGGTATCGTCTTCGGCGCGGCCGCGCGGTGACCGGCATGGATCCTGAACTGCTGTCCCTGCTGGTTACGCGTACCATGCCCTTCGGCAAGTACCAGGGCCGTTTGATCGCCGATTTGCCTGGGCCGTACCTGGCCTGGTTCGCGCGCAAGGGCTTTCCGCCAGGCGAACTGGGGCGGCTGCTGGCGCTGATGCTCGAACTGGACCACAACGGCCTGTCGTCGCTGCTGACGCCGCTGCGCCAGTCCGCCGGCAAGCCTTCGGACAAGTCGCAGGGCAAGCCCGCCGGCAAGTCGGCCGGCAAGTCCGTCGGCAAGCCCTGAGGCAAGCGTTGTAGCGCTTGGGCGCGAAACTCCAGGAAACAACTGTAGAGGCTTATGTAGCGTCGCGCGGCAGCGGGCAGGGATACGATATTGCGTCGCGTGCCGGGCCGGGCCATCGGCCCCTGGCTTCGGCGCGCCGGTTCATCGAAGAGAGGTTGCCATGACGAATACCCCCCACGCTGCGCCCGCGATGCGGATTTACCGCCCCTCGGAAGAGGGCTCTTCATCCTGGGGCGGCCCGACGATGAAGAAACTCCGCGTTTCCGCGTTCCTGCTGGCCGCGCTGTGCGCGGCCGGCGTCGCGCAAGCGCAGAATGCCGCGCCCGCCACGCAGGAATACCAATATCCCAGCGTGCGCTCCAAGGACGGCAGCCTCTCGCCGCCTTCCACATTGCGCATGACGGTCACGCCCGATCCCAACGCCGCGCCGGCGATCATCCGCGATACGCCGGAAAGCCAGGCCGAATACGTGCGTTGCCGCGAAGTGTCGGATCGCGCCGCGGTATCGAACGCGCAGATGCAGGCTGGCGTGGCGCAATGCCTGAAGGAACTGGAGCAGCGCCGTCAGCAGCAGTAGGGAAGCCTGGGCCGCCGGCGGGCGGCCGGCTTTCCGTTTTGGTTAAACGGTAATAATATTCAATCTCATCAACATGGCGGGGAACCGCTGCCGTGACCGCCACCCGCCCCGAACCCGATTGGACCGTATCGGCCGCCACGCCCGCGATGTCGCTGGCCGGCGGCACGCTGCGCTTCGGCCGCGACGAGCGGGTGCACGAGCGCCTGGAACCCGGGCTGAAGCTGGTGCTGGTGCTGGACGGCGAGCTGCGCTATAGCGTGTGCGGCGCCCCGGCCAGGCGCGTGAGCGGGCCCTCGCTGCACCTGAGCCTGTGCCAGGACGCCATGGGTATGGAGCACGAATTCGGCGCGCACAAGGCCTTGCGGTTCGTGTCCTTGCGCACCGGCCTGGAGAACCTGCGGGACGCGCTCTCCATGGAACCGGCGCAATTGGCCGCGTTGCTGCGCGCGTCGGCCGCCGGACAGCCCTATGCCGACGCCAACCTGCGGGTCGCGCCCGCCATGCAGGCGCTGGGCAACCAGATGCTGGCCTGCCCGGTGCAAGGGGCGCTCAAGCGCATGTACCTGTCGGGCAAGGCGCTGGAACTGACGGCGCTGGCATTCGGCGCGCTGCGGCCGGCGGCGCCGGACGAGCCCGCCCACGGCCTGGCGCGCGGCGATGTCGAGCGCCTGCATCACGCGCGCGAACTGGTCGCCGCGAACCTGCAGGATCCGCCCTCGCTGCCGGAACTTGCGCGGCAGGCGGGCATCAACGTCAACAAGCTCACGACGGGTTTTCGCAAGCTGTTCGGCATGAGCGTCTACGCCTACGTGCGCGAATGCCGGATGGAGCAGGCGCACGCGCTGCTGGCCGCAGGCGCGCTTTCGGTGTCGGAGGCAGCCTACGCCTGCGGCTATACCGACTCGCACTTCACCAAGGCCTTCCAGCGCCGCTACGGCGCGCTGCCCAGCAGCATCGCGCCGCGCGCCTGACTCCGGCGCCTCCGCGAAACTTCCGCAATCGCCAGCAAGACTTCCGCAATCGCCAGCGCACGCTTTCCTTCCTCTCTAGAATTACTTGAGAATAATTCTCAGTAACGAATAAAGAGGGATAGCAGTGCGGAAAGAGTCGAAGACGGGGGCGGGCCAGGCCCGCCGCAAGGCGGCGCGGGCGTTGCAATGGCCATTGTGGCTGGCGGTGGCGGCCGCGCCGGTCCAGGCGCAGGAGCAGGCGGCGCAATCGCTGCCGGCGGTGACGGTCAGCGGCGACGGCATCGCGCCGGACACGGCCACGCTGGGCAAGCTGCCGCTGTCGGTGCGCGAGATCCCGCAATCGGTCACGGTGATCGGGCTGGAGCGGATGCAGGAGCAGAACCTGCAAAGCCTGGACGAGGTCATGCAGCACGCTACCGGCATCACGGTGCAGCCCTACCAGTTGCTGACCACGGCGTATTACTCGCGCGGCTTCAAGGTCGACTCCTTCGAGCAGGACGGCGTGCCGGTCCTGATGGGCAACATGGCGGCGTCGCCTCGGGACATGGCGGTGTACGAGCGCGTGGAGATCCTGCGCGGCGCCAATGGCCTGCTGCATGGCGCGGGCAACCCGGCGGCCACCGTGAACTTGGTGCGCAAGCGGCCGCAGCGCGAGTTTGCATTCAACGGCACGGTCAGCGCGGGCAGCTGGGAGCGCTACCGCGTCGAGGCGGACCTGGGCGGGCCGTTGAACGCCAGCGGCAGCGTGCGCGGGCGCATCGTCGGCGCGGTCGAGGACCGCGGCTATTTCTACGATGTGGCGGACCAACAATCGGCGTTGTTCTACGGCATCGGCGAAGTGGACCTCGGGCCGCGCACGGTGCTGTCGGCCGGCCTGCAATACCAGCGCATTCGGTCCACGACCAACATGGCGGGCGTACCGCGCTATTCGGACGGCGGCGACATCGGGCTGCCGCGCTCGACCTATCTGGACGCCGCGTGGGACCGCTTCAACTGGGATACGACGCGAGTGTTCGCCGATCTGGAGCATGGTTTCGGCGAAGGCTGGACGGCCAAGATCAGCGCCAACTACCTGACGGCCGACAGCAACCTGAAGTACGCGGGCGCCTATGGCGCGATCGACCGAGAGACCGGCCTGGGTTCGCGGCTGATGGGCGGCGCGTACAAGTTCGACAACACGCAGGCCAGCGTGGATGCCTACGTGAGCGGGCCGGTGCAGTGGTTCGGCCGGCGCCATGAACTGCTGCTGGGCGGCAATGCGCAGCGCACCACGTCCGAGCAGTACACCGGCATGCTGACCCCGGCGCTGAACGTGCCGGTGAACGTGTTCGACTGGGATCCGCACAGCGTGCCGGAGCCCGGCGTGGGCCCCTACACCTCGCCCGGCGAAACGCGCCTGAAGCAGCAAGGCATCTACGCCATGGGCCGCTTTTCGCTGGCGGATCCGGTGACCCTGGTGCTGGGCGGCCGCATGAGTTGGTGGAACCAGAGCGCCCCGGGCGCGCGCCAGCGGATCGACCCCGAATTCACGCCCTACGGCGGGCTGATCGTCGATCTGGACAAGGATTGGTCGCTCTATGGCAGCTATGCGCAGGTGTTCCAGCCGCAAAGCCAGCTGACCCGCGACGGCAAGCCCCTGGATCCGGTCACCGGCACCAACTACGAAGCCGGCGTGAAGGGCGCCCTGGCGGACGGCGCGTTGAACGTGTCGCTGGCGGTGTTCCATATCCAGCAGAAGAACCGCGCGCAGCAAGACCCCGACTGGCCATGCGTGGGCAACAACTGCTACTACGTTTCGGGCGGGGAAGTCCGCAGCCGCGGTTTCGAGGCCGAGGCCAGCGGCCAGGTCACGCCGTACTGGACGGTGGCCGCGGGCTACACGTTCAACACCAGCAAGTACTTGTCGGATTCCGTCTCCAACGGCCAGCCGTTCGCCAGCTTCACGCCCAAGCACATTTTCCGCCTCTGGACGAACTACGCGCTGCCGGCCATGGAGCGCCGGTTGAGCGTGGGCGGCGGGGTGCAGATGCAGTCGGGTTATTCGACCGTCTCGGGCCCCGTCACGCTGCGCCAGGGCGGCTACACCCTGGTGGACCTGCGCATGGCGTACCGGCTGGACAAGCACCTGACGGCTTCCCTGAACCTGAACAACGTGTTCGACCGCCGCTACTACCAGAGCCTGTCGGGCACGTCCTGGAACAACCGCTATGGCGAACCCCGCAACGTCATGCTGACGCTGCGCGCCCAGTACTGAACCACACCGGCGGGCGCCCGCCCGCCATCACCTCCAGGAAGGCAACACGATGAAGGCAGAGTCCCATCCCGTACCGCCGGTCTTCGACTGGCTCGATCATTTCATGGCGCTTGGCAATGACGGCGCCCTGCGCGAAATCGGCAAGCGCCGCAGCCTGTCGGACGGCGAAGGCTGGCTGGTCGGCATCAAGGCCGTTGCCAGCGACGCCGACGTCCACGGCGATGTGTGGGAACGTCATCCGGGCGGCGAAGAAATGCTGTGCGTCCTGGAAGGCCGCGCGGTGCTGACGCTGGCCGGCGAAGGCGGCGCCGAAACCGACGTGCTGCTGGACCGCCGGCGCTGCGCCGTGGTGCCGCGCGGCGTGTGGCACCGCCTGCATATCGCCTGTCCCGGAAAAATCCTGTTCGTGACGCCGGGCCACGGCAGCGAACACCGCCGCGTGGCGGCGCAACCGCAACTGGAATCCTGACGATGAACCGCAAGGCGAACGGACGCTTGTTCCTGATGGTGGCGGCCCTGTATTTTTCGCAAGGCATCCCGCTGGGCGTGGCGATGGAGGCCCTGCCCACGCTGCTGTGCCGCGATGGCGCGGACCTGCATGCGCTGGCCTGGCTGCCGCTGGTGGGCCTGCCGTGGGTCCTGAAATTCCTGTGGGCGCCGGCGGTGGACAACCGCTGGCATCCGGCCATGGGGCGGCGGCGCAGCTGGATCGTTCCGATGCAGGCGATGGTCCTGGCCTGCCTGTCGGGCGTGGCGCTGCTGGGTATCTCCACCGCCCATGCCGCCTGGGTGGTGGCCTTGATGGCGGTGGCGTCCCTGGCCAGCGCCACGCAGGACATCGCTACCGACGGGCTGGCCGCGGAGCGCTTCGAAGGCCAGGCGCTGGCGCGCGCCAACGCGGCGCAGGTGGGCGGCACGATGATGGGCTTTTTCTTCGGCGGCCCGGGCTGCCTGATCATGACGGGCTATATCGGCCAGACGGGCGCCGCCGCCGCGCTGGCGGCCGCCGTGGCGTTTAGTCTGTTCCTGGCCGCCACGTGGCGCGAGACGGATGCCGCCATGGCGCCCGCCCGGCCGCGGGCCACGCTGTCGGGATTCATCCGCCGCCCCGGGGCGTGGGCGCTGGCGGCGGCCGCGTTCCTGTCGGCCATGACGGCGGTGGCGGGCTACGGGCTGTCCAGGCTGTTCCTGGTGGATGCGGGCTGGCAGGTCGAGGATGTGGGGCGCATCGGCATGGCGGGCGGCGTGATCACCGTGTTGCTGGGCTGCGGCGGGGGCGCCTGGCTGATCGGCAGGCTGGGCGCGCGCGTGGCGTTGGCGCTGGGCTTGGCGGCCTCCGCCGTGGCGGCGCTGGGCTGGATGGCGCAGGCCCTGGACTGGGCGCCGCGGCAGGTGGGCCTGGCCTATGCCTCGCAGGCGCTGGGTTCCTTCGGGGCGGGGGCCGCGTCCGTCGCCCTGATGACGCTGGCCATGCGGTTCGCGCGCCGCGGCGTTCAGGCGGGCACCGATATGACCGCGGTCCAGAGCGCCAGGGACCTGGGCGAAATACTGACCTCGTCCCTGATGACTGGCCTGGCGGCGTACGCTGGCTACGCGGGCGGCTTCGCGGCCGGCCTGGCGGTGGCGGTGGTGACCCTGGCCTTCACGGCGAAGGCCCTGGCGTAGGGCGCGGCGCGGTCCCTGCTGGGACTTGGGGAGCGTAGCGGGTACACTTGTGCGCCGTTTTGCTTTCAGTCCCAGAGCTTTCCATGATTTCCACCGCATGCGGCGTCGACTTCGGCACGTCCAATTCCACAGTAGGCTGGAGCCGTGCCAGCCAACCCGCGCTCCTCGCCCTGGAAGACGGCAAGACCACCTTGCCTTCGGCCATTTTCTTTCACGACGAGGACGCCGAGGTCAGCTATGGCCGGGCGGCCATCTCCGATTACCTGGCGGGCTATGACGGGCGCCTGATGCGCTCGATGAAGAGCCTGCTGGGCAGCTCGCTCATCGACGGTTCGACGGAAGTCCAGGGCCGTTCGATTCCGTTCCGCGTCCTGCTGACGCGGTTCATCGCCGAACTGAAGCAGCGCGCCGAGATGGCGGCGGGCCGGGGCTTTACGCGCGCGGTGCTGGGCCGGCCGGTGTTCTTCGTGGACGACAACCCCGCCGCCGACCAGACGGCGCAGGACACGCTGGGCGAGATCGCCCGCAGCGTCGGCTTCACCGACATCGAGTTCCAGTTCGAGCCGCTGGCCGCGGCGTTCGACTATGAATCGCAGATCGACCGCGAAGAACTGGTGCTGGTCATCGACATCGGCGGGGGCACGTCGGACTTTTCGCTGATCCGCCTGGGGCCCGGACGCGCCGCCAAGGCCGACCGGCGCGACGACATCCTTGCCTATGGCGGCGTGCATATCGGCGGCGTGGATTTCGACAAGCAGCTCAGCCTGGGGCACGTGATGCCCCTGCTCGGGCTTGGCAGCCAGCTGCGCAGCGGCAAGGACGTGCCGTCCACGCAATACGGCAACCTGGCCTGCTGGCACACCATCAATCAGGCCTATACCCGCAAGGCGGCCGAGCACTTCGCCTTCATCCGGGCGGAAGCCGGCGACCGCGAGAAAATCGACCTGCTGCTCAACCTCGTCAAGGAGCGCGCCGGCCACTGGGTGGCGGTGCAGGTGGAAGAGGCCAAGATCGCCCTGTCGGAATCGCCCGCCGCGCGGATCGACCTGTCGCGCATCGCGCCGGACCTGGGCGTGGAGGTGACGCGGCCGTCGTTCGACGCCTGCGTGGGCCGCCTGATCGAGAAGGTCGAATCCACGGTGGGCGCGCTGCTGCGCGATGCCGGCGTGGCGACGGCGGATGTGGATACGGTGTTCTTTACCGGCGGCTCCAGCCGGGTGCCGCGCCTGCGCGAGGCCGTGTCGGCGCTGGTGCCCGAGGCGCGCAGCGTGGAAGGCGACCTGTTCGGCAGCATTGGCGCCGGCCTGGCGCTGGACGCCCGCCGCAAGTTCGGCTGAGTGTCATGGCGGCGATGGTAAGCTGCATGCTCACCGGCGCGGGCCCACGCCGCCCGCGCGTTCCGCCTGGCCCTGGAACCCGTCATGACCCTCAAACCCGATTCCCATCTCGTTGAAAAGCTCGTCGCCAGCGAGGCGCCCTACGACGGCAGCTTCCTGAAGATCCGCCGCGACACGGTGAGCCTGCCCAACGGCAATACGGCCATACGCGAGTACGTCGTGCATCCGGGCGCCGTCGTGGTGATTCCGCTGCTGGAAGACGGCCGCGTCCTGCTCGAACGCCAGTACCGCTATCCCATCGGACGCGTCATGACCGAATTCCCGGCGGGCAAGCTGGATCCGGGCGAAGACCCGCTGGTCTGCGGCAAGCGCGAGCTGCTGGAGGAAACGGGGTATACGGCCGGCCAATGGGCGCACGCCGGCGCCTTGCACCTGGCCATCGCGTACTCCACGGAAATCATCCACATCTTTTTCGCGCGCGATCTGCGCGCCGGGCCCCGTCAGCTGGACCAGGACGAATTCCTGGATGTGGCCAGCGCCCGGCCCGAAGAGCTGGTCGAGGCCTGCCGCAAGGGCGAAGTCACCGACGCCAAGACCCTGACCTGCGTGCTGTGGATGCAGAACGTACTGTCCGGCGCCTGGCAGCTGGACTGGCAAAACAACGCCGGCTGAGGCGCGAGCGGCCCGTTCTCCCATGTCCGAATCGTTTCCGGTCCTTGTTCAGCCTTCCGGCCAGCGTTTCGATGTGCCTGCCGGCATGTCCGTGCTGCTGGCGGCGCAGGCCGCGGGCATCAAGCTGCCCAGCTCGTGCCGCAACGGCACCTGCCGCGCCTGCATGTGCTTGATGCTGGAAGGCTCCGTCGTGTACGGCATCGAATGGCCCGGCCTGTCGCGCGACGAAAAAGAAGAAGGCTGGATCCTGCCTTGCGTGGCCCAGGCCGCTTCCCCGCTGGAAATACAGGCGCCGCTGGCAGCGCCGATCGAGACCGCGCCGCCGGCGCAGCGCCCGCTGACCGGCGCGCGGCGTTAGGGCCTGCTGTTTTCAGGGCGAGCCGGCGGCCAGCAGCGCGGCGGCCATGCCGGCGGCCATTCCCGCCACCATGCCGGCAAACGGCGCCACGCCCAGCGGCAAGGCCAGCGCCATGCCCAGCTGCGCGCCCAGGATCATGCCTGCGCTCATCGACACCGCGCAGGCCAGGCGCGTTCCTAGCGCTGGCGCGCCAGGCCATGGAGCCAGCGCGGCCGCCAGCATGGCGATGCTGCTTGCCGGCATCAGCCAGGCGTGCCGCCAGGCCATGTCCGCCAGGCTGCCGGGGGCCGCGCATTCGCTGGCCAGCAGGGCGGCGGGCTTGCCCAGCGTATCGATCCAGAGACCCGCAGCCATGGCCGCCATGCAGGCCAGCCACAGGCCGGCAGCGCCCGCGCGGGCGCGCGGTGCGCCATCAGCCGCAGGCGTGGCAGGCATGCGGCGCGTTGTCGTAGCGGTCATGATGGCGGACCCAGTCGCCCAGGTTGAAGTTGGGGCCGTTCTCGTTGCGGCCCAGCGGCGCCAGATCCAGATAGTTGTACGCGCCCGCCAGCCGTTCCACGCCGCGCTCGAAGGCCGAATAAGTGCGGAAGATTTCGCCGTCCGGATCGCGGAAGAAGGCGCTGGCGCCGGGGCGCTCCTCGACCTCGCCGTCCGGCTTGGGCACCGAGGCCCGCAGGTCGAAGTTGAAGTCGTCGCCATGCGACGAATACCAATCGAAGCGCCAGCCCATGCGCCGCTTGAAGGCGTCCAGCTTTGCGTAGGGCGCGCGCGATACGGCCGCCACCGTCACGTCGTGCTGGCGCAGGTGCATGAGGGCGCCCTCCATGTGGTCGGCCAGGAACGAGCAGCCCACGCAGCCTTCTTCCCAGTCCGGGTCGAACATGAAGTGATAGACGATGAGCTGGCGCCGGCCCTGGAACAAATCCGCCAGGGTGACGGGGCCATCCGGCCCCTTGAAGCGGTACGGCTTTTCCACCTTGACCCAGGGCAGGGCCTGGCGCTCGCGCGCGAGCGCGTCCTGGGCATGGGTCAATTCTTTTTCGCGGCGCAGGAGCGCCTCGCGCGCAGCGTCCCACTGCGCTTGGGATACGACAGGATGTTCGGTTTGCATCTGCGGCTCCTTGGGGTGGGCCTGGCGGCCCGGTAAGGGGCGGATGGGCGTCAGGCCGCGTCCGCCAGATGTCGCGCCAGCCGATCCATCGCGCCCGACCAGCCATGGTCGTGGCTGTCGCGGGTGGCCTGGTCGACGAACGGGGTCTGCAGGAAGGCCAGCTCGGTGCCGCCGCCCGTGGGGGTGAATTCCAGGGTGATCAGCGAAACCTCGCCGGGCGCGTCGCGCCAGGCCCAGGTGAAGACCAGCCGCCGTTGCGGCTCGACTTCGCGGTAATGGCCGCTGGCGTGATGTTCTTTGCCGTCCTCGGTGGAGAAACCCACCAGGTAGGCGCCGCCCACGCGCACGTCGGTCTCGGCCACCAGGACCTGCCGGGTTTCGGCGGGCCCGAACCAGCGCATCAGCGCTTGCGGGTCCGTCCAGGCGCGCCAGACGCGTTCGACGGGGGCGTCGAAGCGCCGCGTGAGCCGGAGCTCGATGGGGGCTGCGGTTTGCGGGGTGTCTCGGTTTTCCATGGGTGGATCTCCTCCTCGTGGTACAGGTACCGCGCCAGCGAATCCAGTTGCCCGCTCCAGAACTTCTCGTAGCGGGCCAGCCAGTCGGATGCCGCCCGCATCGGTTCCGGCGACAGGGTGCAATTCACCACGCGGCCGTCCTTGGCGCGCGCGATCAGGCCGGCGTCTTCCAGTACCCGCAGGTGTTTCATGAAGGCGGGCAGGGACATGGCGTGGGGCCGGGCCAGTTCGCTGACCGACGCCGCGCCTTGTTCCAGGTCGGTCAGCACCCGGCGGCGCGTGCCGTCGGCCAGCGCCGCGAAGATGCCGTCGAGCGTGTCGTCGTTAAAGTTAACCATAAGGTTAAGTATTGAGCCGGCATGGCGGGCCTGTCAAGCGAAAAATCAGCTGTGTGCCGTGCGGCGGAGAGCGGCCTTACCTGGCGCGCGGCTTGATGGCCTCGCAGGGCGCGGCGCCGTCGGCCGCCTGGGCGTCGTCGCCCAGCAGCGCGCGCACGCCGCAGACCGAGCCGAACATGCCCTTGTTGTCGTGCCCGACGCCCGCCACTTCGTAGGCGTGCCGGTGCAGCGGCACGGGCTTGGCGCCGCGGCTGGCCAGCAGGTATTCGTATTGGGCGTAGCCCACGCCGCGGGCGAGCCGGGTGGCGCCCTGGGCTTCCGCGCCGCAGGTCTTGTCCAGCAGGCGGTGCTCGGGGTTGTTGTCCGCGCCGCCCAGCAGATAGGTGACGTCGCGGGCCGCGTAGCGCACGAAGAGCCGGGATTCGTCCGTCTCGCGCGAGTAGGGCGGCAGTTTGTCGGGGCCATACTTGTACTGGTTGTACGTCGGGCAGATGCCGCGTTCGTAGGGCGCGTAGCCCTTGCCGTCGGCGCGCGGGCGTTCGTTGGTCAGGTACAGGTAGGACGACGGGTTGGCGACGACGTAGCGCAGCCCCAGCCCGTCGCGCCGCAGCGGGCCGTCGACATTGTTCAGCACCGCGTAGCGCTGCACCAGCTGCGCGCCGGCCGAATGCCCCGCCACCACGATGCCGGCCAGGGCGGGCAGGCGCTTGCGGTCGTCCAGGCTGCGCAGCAGGTCGTCCAGTACCTGGAACGCGCTGACCGGGGCGGGCCGCCCGGCGGCCTGTACGCTGTCTTCGCCGTCTTCCCAGCTGGCCTTGCGCCAGGCCGCCATGCCGCCGAAACCCGAGTCGATCGCGCCCGAATAGCGGGGCGCCAGGATCAGCGTGTCGCGCGCCCTCGCCGGATTGCGCGCAAGCAGTTCGTCGATGGTTTCGTAATAGCGGTCGGCGTCGCGCTTGACGCCGTGGATCACGACGATGACCTGCCGGATGCCGCGCAGGTCGTCGCGGTCGAGCTTGCGGTTGGCGTAGACCGGCATCTTGTACCGGTGTCCCGCCTTGCCCAACTCTACGGCCTGCCAGTGCAATGGCGCCGCGCGCTTGGGCGCGGGCACGGTTTCGTCGTAGTCGTAGGGATCGGGCAGGGGAGTCTGGGCGCGCGCCGCGAGGGGCGCCAGCCAGGCTGCCAGGGCGAGCATCGCAGCCATGCCGCGCGCCGCGCCGGCATGGCCGGGCCGCGCCGGGCGCATGGGGGAAACGGGCGCGCGGCGCATGGGGGAAACGGGCGCGCGGCGCATGGCGCGGCGGGCGTTCAGCAGCTCTCTTGGCCCAGCAGCTGCTTGAGCGCGGGCAGATCCAGGATGCGTACTTCGCGCTGGTTGATCTTGATCAGGCCGTCGCGCGCGAAACGCGAGAACAGCCGGCTGACCGTTTCCAGGGTCAGGCCGAGGTAGTTGCCGATTTCTTCGCGGCTCATGCGCAGCACGAACTCCGTGGACGAATAGCCCAGCGATGCATAGCGTTGCGACAGGTTGAGCAGGAACGCGGCCAGGCGCTGCTCGGAACGCATGGAACCCAGCGACGCCAGCATCTGGTGCGAGCGGTTGATCTCGCGGCTCATCAGGCGGCGGAACTGCTGCTGCAGGGACGGCAGGTGCGTCGCCACGCGATCGATATCGGACAGGCGGATGACGCAGACCTCGGAATCTTCCAGCGCGACGGCGGTCGAGACGTGCTTGCCGTCGAGCATGCCGTCCATGCCGACGATTTCGCCGGGCAGGTGAAAACCGGTGACCTGGATTTGGCCGGTGGCGTCTTCGAGCTGCGTCTTGAGGCTGCCGAAACGCACGCTGTAGACCGCGTCGAGCGGATGGTTCAGCGAATAGAGCGGCTTGCCTTTTTCAAGGCGCACGCGCTCCTTGACCAGTTCGTCCAGCTTTTCTACTTCAGCGGCTGCCATGCCGACAGGCACGCACACGTGGCCCAGCATGCATGTGGAACAGTGGGCGGCATCAGGGGCAACGGGGACCCGTTTTTGCATACGATGACCTTTATAGTGCCCATTGCTCGGACCGGGCCGGAATGGGTGTAAAGCGTGAAGACAATATTCATTGTAGTCTGTTGTTACTACGGGCGTCTTACCGGCCGTCCGGGGCCGGCCGCGCAAGCCGGTAACAGACCCAATCGTCGGCCGCGATGTCCACCGCCGCGCCGCGCAAGGCCGGGTCTATCGGATAGTACTGGCAAGCCAGGTACCCGGCCGGCGCCGGGGCGGCGGCATCCGCGGCGGATTCCAGGCGGGCGGCGATCTCCCGCCGGACGAAGCAGCCTGGTTTTCCGGGGTCATATTCTTCAATCTCGTCCATGAGGGCGATCAGCGCCGGTTCCACCTGGAAAACGTCGCCCCGCACGCGCCGGCCGTCATCGACGGGGATCAGGCCCGGCCAGTCGCCGAAGTCCACCAGGCGGCCCGGCACGCTGGCGGCGCCGACGTAGCGGGCCACGGGGAGCCCCCGCCGGGCGGCGGCCTGCGCCAGGTCGTTGATTTCGCCCGCGCGTAGCGTGCCGTAGACAAAAACGTATATGCTCATAAATCAGATTGTTGCTGCACGTCGATAAAACCATGGCATGGGCAGGGTGTTGAAATTTTCCCATCCGGCCACATATTCAGCTTATCGAGCCCGCCGGCACGTATCGGTCAGGCTCCCCAACAAGCCAAATGACCATTATGCGATTCGACAAACTGACAACCAAGTTCCAGCAAGCCCTGGCCGACGCTCAGAGTCTGGCCGCCCGCAACGACCACCCCTATATCGAGCCCGTCCATGTGCTCTCCGCCTTGCTGTCGGATTCCGACAGCGGCGCGGGCAGCCTGCTCGCGCGCGCCGGGGTCGCGGTCAACCGGCTGCAGCCGGCCATCGAAAGCGCCCTGAAGTCCCTGCCGCAGGTGCAAGGCGAAGATAACGTCCAGGTCGGCCGCGACCTGCAGGGCGTGCTCACGCGCACCGACAAGGAAGCCGCGCGTCGCGGCGACACCTATATCGCCAGCGAACTGTTCCTGCTGGCGCTGGCCGACGACAAGGGCGAGGCGGGCCGCATCCTGCGCGAGGCGGGCCTGCAGAAAAAGGCCCTGGAGGCCGCGATCGACGCCGTCCGCGGCGGCGAGAACGTGTCCGGCGCGGAAGGCGAATCCAACCGCGAAGCGCTCTCCAAGTACACGATGGACCTGACCGAGCGCGCCCGCCAGGGCAAGCTCGATCCGGTCATCGGCCGCGATGACGAAATCCGCCGCACCATCCAGATCCTGCAACGCCGCACCAAGAACAACCCTGTGCTGATCGGCGAACCCGGCGTGGGCAAGACCGCCATCGTCGAGGGCCTGGCGCAGCGCATCGTCAACGACGAGGTCCCCGAAACCCTGCGCGGCAAGCGCGTGCTGTCGCTGGACCTGGCCGCGCTGCTGGCCGGCGCCAAGTTCCGCGGCGAGTTCGAAGAACGCCTGAAGGCCGTGTTGAAGGAACTCTCCCAGGACGACGGCAGCAACATCGTCTTCATCGACGAGCTGCACACCATGGTGGGCGCGGGCAAGGCCGAAGGCGCGATGGACGCGGGCAACATGCTCAAGCCGGCGCTGGCGCGCGGCGAGCTGCATTGCATCGGCGCGACCACGCTGGACGAATACCGCAAATACATCGAGAAGGATGCGGCGCTGGAGCGGCGCTTCCAGAAGGTGCTGGTCGATGAACCCGACGTGGAATCCACCATCGCCATCCTGCGCGGTCTGCAGGAACGCTACGAGATCCACCACGGCGTCGAGATCACCGACCCGGCCATCGTGGCCGCGGCCGAGCTGTCGCACCGCTACATCACCGACCGCTTCCTGCCCGACAAGGCCATCGACCTGATCGACGAAGCCGGTGCGCGCATCCGCATGGAAATCGATTCCAAGCCCGAAGTGATGGACAAGCTGGACCGCCGCATCATCCAGCTCAAGATCGAGCGCGAGGCCGTCAAGAAGGAAACGGACGACGCTTCGAAGCGCCGCCTGGGCGTGATCGAGGACGAGCTGGAAAAGCTGCAGCGCGAGTACAACGACTTCGAGGAAATCTGGAAAGCGGAAAAAGCTGCCGTCCAGGGCACGCAAGCCATCAAGGAAGAGATCGACAGCGTGCGCGCCGAAATGGCGGAGCTGCAGCGCAAGGGCCAGTTCGACAAGCTGGCGGAGCTGCAGTACGGCAAGCTGCCCGACCTGGAGGCGCGCCTGAAGGCAGCCGAAGTGGGCGCCGCTGAAGCGGCCGACGAGGCCGAGGGCGGTGACGGGCGTCCGCGCCTGCTGCGCACCCGCGTCGGCGCCGAGGAAATCGCCGAAGTCGTGTCGCGCGCCACCGGCATTCCGGTATCCAAGATGATGCAGGGCGAACGCGACAAACTGCTCCACATGGAGGAATACCTTCACAAGCGGGTAGTGGGCCAGGACGAAGCCGTGCGCCTCGTGTCCGACGCGATCCGGCGCTCGCGCGCCGGGTTGGCGGATCCGTCACGCCCCTACGGCTCGTTCCTGTTCCTGGGGCCCACCGGCGTGGGCAAGACCGAACTGACGCGTGCGCTGGCGGAATTCCTGTTCGACTCCGAAGAGCACATGATCCGCATCGACATGAGCGAATTCATGGAGAAGCATTCCGTGGCGCGGCTGATCGGCGCGCCGCCGGGATACGTGGGCTACGAAGAGGGCGGTTACCTGACCGAGGCCGTGCGGCGCAAACCGTACAGCGTGGTGTTGCTGGACGAAGTGGAAAAGGCGCACCCGGACGTGTTCAACGTGCTGCTGCAAGTGCTGGACGACGGCCGCCTGACCGACGGCCAGGGCCGCACGGTGGACTTCCGCAACACGGTCATCGTAATGACGTCCAACCTGGGTTCGCATCATATCCAGACCCTGGCCGGTAAACCGTACGAAGTGATCAAGGAAGTGGTGTGGGACGAGCTGAAGCAGACGCTGCGTCCCGAGTTCCTGAACCGCATCGACGAGGTCGTCGTGTTCCATGGCCTGGAAGCGCAGCACATTGAGTCGATCGCCCGCATCCAGTTGCGCCGCCTCGGCGAGCGCCTGGAACGGCAGGAGATGCGCCTGGAAGTGAGCGAGCCCGCGCTGGCGGAGCTGGCCCGTTCCGGCTTCGATCCGGTGTTCGGCGCGCGCCCCTTGAAGCGCGCGATCCAGCAGCAGATCGAGAACCCGGTGGCGCGGCTGATCCTGGAAGGCCGCTTCGGCCCGCGCGACGTGGTGCCGGTGGACTGGCAGGACGGACAGTTCGTCTTCACGCGAACCTTGCAGTGATGAAAAGGCCCGGCATGCCGGGCTTTTTTTTCGTTGGCTGACCGATGGCCGTCCGCGGCCTCAATACCCCCGCGCCGCGTCGGCGCAGGTTTCGGGCCGCTTGCCCGATTGCACGGCCAGCAGATTCTCCAGCGTTTGGCGGGCAATGGCCTCCGCCGGGGTGCGCGTGGCGATGTGGGGAGTTACCAGAATGCCGGGATGGTTCCAGAACGCATGGCCTTGCGGCAAGGGTTCTTCGGGCGTGGCGTCCAGCGTGGCGTAGCCCAGTTGTCCCGACGCCAGCGCCGCCAGCAGGTCCTGTGCGACCAGGTGTTCGCCGCGGCCCGCGTTGACGACGTGGGCGCCTCGCGGCATTTGGGCAAAGGTGTCCGCATTCAGGAAGCCGCGGGTATCGTCCGTCAGCGGCAGCAGGCATACCAGCGTGTCGGCCGCGGCCAGCAGTGGCGGCAGCCCTGCGGCCCCGTGATAGCCGGTGATGCCTTCCGGCAGATCCGTCTTGGGGCTGCGGCTCCATCCCGAGACCCGGTAGCCCAGGGCCGCCAATGCGCGCGCAGCGGCCAATCCCAGGCGTCCCAGCCCCGCGATGCCCACCCGGTGTTCCGAAGGCGGCACGATGGGGCTTTCGCGCCAGATGCCTTGGACGCTGTTGCGCGTGTAGTCGGGGAAATGGCGGTGGCGGTTAATGACCGCCCAGGCTACATAGGTACTCATGCCCGCGGTCATGCCCGCCTCGGCCACACGGCAGACCGGCACATGCCGCGGGAGCGCGGGATCCGCGTAGATGTGGTCCACGCCCGCGCCGATGGACTGGATCAGGCGCAGGTTGGGCAGGGTCCTCAGCACGCCATGCGGCGGTTGCCAGCACACGGCGGCGTCGATGTCTTCCGGCTTGCCCAGGGCATCGCCGGTGCGCCATTCGATGTCGGGGCGCAGCGCCTGGAAGGCGGGCATCAGATAGCGCATGTCCAGCACGCGGCTGAGCAGCGCAATGCAGGGCGGACGGCCGGCTTCCGGGGGCAGGATCGGGACGCTCATGCCGCCACCGCCCGTCTGCCGCGTCCGGAGACGATCGCGGCGAAATCCGGCACCGCCCGCACCAGTTCGCGCGTATAGGGCTGGGCGGGTTCCTGGATCACCTGCGCCGCCGGCCCGCATTCGATGATCTGGCCCTGCTGCATGACCGCGATGCGGTCGCACATCTGCGCCGCGACGCGCAGGTCATGGGTCACGAACAGCATGCTCAGCTTGAATTGCTCGCGCACGCTGGCGAACAGCGCCAGCACCTGCGCCTGCACCGAGACGTCGAGGGCCGATACGGGTTCGTCGGCCACGATGAGTTCGGGGTCGGATGCCAGGGCGCGCGCGATGCCGATGCGCTGGCGCTGGCCGCCGGAGAATTCATGCGGATAGCGCACGGCGGCGTCCGGATGGAGCCCGACCAGCTGCAGCAATTGCGCGGCTCGCGCGCGCGCATGGCCGGGCGCCATGCCCTGGGCCAGCGGGCCCGCCATGATCGAGCGGCCGACGGTGTGGCGCGGATTGAGCGAGGCCTGGGGATCCTGAAACACCATCTGAATGCGGCCGGGGGCTGGGCGCGAGCCGTCCGCCTTGCCGTTGAAGACGATCTGGCCGCCGTCCTGGGACAGCAGGCCCGCCACGCAACGCCCCAGCGTGGACTTGCCGGAGCCCGATTCGCCCACCAGGCCCAGCACTTCGCCGCGCTTCAGGCTGAAGCTGATGTCGCGCATCGCTGCCACTTCCCGCCCGCGCCGGAACAGCCCGCCGCCAGAGACATAGGTCTTGCGCAGGTTGCGGACCTCCAGCAGGACGGGATGGACGGCGGCGTTCCGGCCGGCGGGCGGCATGCCATGGGGAATGGCGGCGATAAGCCTGCGCGTGTATTCGTGACGCGGATCGCCCAGCACGTCGGAGGCCGTGCCGGCCTCCACGACGGCGCCCAGCTGCATGACGGCGACGCGGTCGGCGATCTGCGAGACCACGCCGAAATCGTGCGTGATGAACAGCACCGCGGTGCCGCGCTTGGTTTGCAGGTCCCGGATCAGGTCCAGGATCTGCGCTTGGGTGGTGACGTCCAGCGCGGTGGTGGGTTCGTCGGCGATCAGCAGGGCGGGTTCCAGCATCAGCGCGCAGGCGATCATGACGCGCTGGCGCTGTCCGCCGGACAGGCGTCCGGGATAGCTGGCCGCGATGCCTTCGGGATCGGGCAGGCGCACGTCGCGCAGGGCCGAAACGATGCGTGCGCGCTTCTCGGCGGGCGTGAGCTTCAGATGCGCGTCCAGCGCCTCTTCCAGCTGATCTCCGATGCGCATGACCGGATTGAGCGCGGACATGGGGTCCTGGAAGATCATGCCGATGCGGTTGCCGCGCAGTGTCCGCCATTGCGGTTCCTGCAGCGCCAGCAGGTCCTGGCCCTGGAAGGCGATGCTGCCCGCGACCGGCGCCACCAGGGGCTGCGGCAGCAGGCCCATCACCGCGTTGGCGATCATGGACTTGCCCGATCCGCTCTCGCCCACGATGCATAGCGTTTCGCCGGGCGCGATCGACAGGCTGACCTCCTTGACCGCAAGCGGGCGGTCGGCGCCGGCGGGCAGCCGGATGCTCAGGCCGCGGATGTCCAGCAGGCTCGGGGTAGGGCTCATGCGCGGCTCCTCGCGTCCAGACGGGTATTGAGGCCGTCGCTCAGGCCCTCGCCCACGAGGTTCAGGGCCAGCACGGTCAGCAGGATGGCCACGCCGGGGAACAGGCTGATCCACCAGGCCTGCCGCAAGGCGGTGCGGGCCGCGCCTATCATGTAGCCCCAGCTCATGACGTTGGGGTCGCCCAGGCCCATGAAGCTCAGGCTGGATTCCAGCAGGATGGCGGTGGCCACCATTAGCGAGCCCATGACCACGATGGGCGCCGCGGCATTGGGCAGGATCTGGGTGACGATGATGCGCAGGTTGGATTCACCGGCCAGGTGCGCGGCGTGGACGAAGTCGCGGTGGCGCAGCGTCAGGAATTCGCCGCGCACCAGCCGCGCCACGGGAGGCCAGGAGACCAGCGCGATGGCGGTGACGATGGACCCGACCGAGGGCTGGAATATCGCCACCAGCACAATGGCTAGCGCAAAGCTGGGTATGGCCTGGAACAGTTCGGTGAAGCGCATCAGGCCGGTGTCGATCCAGCCGCCGTAGTAGCCGGCGAGCGCGCCGACCGACACGCCGATCAGCAGGCCGGCCAGCGTGGAGATCAGGCCGATCAGCAGCGACACGCGCGCGCCGTAGGCCAGGCCGGAACCGATATCGCGGCCCATGGTGTCGGTGCCGAACGGCAGGCTGGCCATGTCGAGCGGGGGCAGGAAGGGGCGCTGCACCATGGCCCAGGGATCGTGCGCGGCGATCAGCGGCGCGGCCAGGGCCAGCAGCAGCACCGCCGCCATGACGGCCAGGCCGGCCAGGGCGCCCTTGTTGCGGCGGAAGCGCCGCCAGAATCCGTTGTTCATTGCAGTTCTATCCTTGGGTCGGCCAACGTATAGAGCAGGTCGGTGACGATGTTGAACGCCACGGCGAGTGCGGCAGTGATCAGGAAGGTGCCCAGCAGCAGGTTGTAGTCGCGCTGCACCAGCGCATCGAACATCAGGCGGCCGATGCCGGGCCAGGCGAAGACGGTTTCGATCAGCACCGTGCCGCCGACCATCGAACCGGCCTGGATGCCGGCCAGGGTGATGACGGGCAGCAGCGCATTGCGCAGGATGTGGTGCCGCTGGATGCGGCGCGGCGACAGGCCCTTGGCGCGCGCGGTCTTGACGTAGTCCATCTGCGCCACCTCCAGCATGGACGTGCGGGTCATGCGCGCATAGACCGCCATGTAGAAGAGCGCCAGCGTGGCGGCGGGCAGGGCCAGGTGGCGCGCGATGTCGGCCGCGCGCGCCAGCCCCGCATGGCCCGCGCCCACGGTCTCGAAGCCGAATCCCGGCAGCCAGTCCAGCTTGACGGAAAACAGCAGCACCGCCATCAGCGCCAGCCAGAACAGCGGGGTGGCGTAGAACAGCATGGACAGCGTGCTGACCAGGCTGTCCACCCAGGTTCCGGCGCGGGCGCTGGTCCACGCGCCCAGCGCTACCCCCATGGAGAGCGAAATGACGAACGCCGTCATCGTCAACAGCAGCGTGGCTGGCAGGCGTTCGGCGATGAGGCTGATCACCGGCCGCTGCTGGCGGTAGGAATCGCCCAGGTCCAGCCGGACTGCATGCCCGAGGTAGTTAGCCAGTTGTTGCGGCAAGGGCTTGTCCAGCCCGAAGCGCTCGCGCAGCTGCGCCATGAAGACCTCGTCGGTCGCACCGGCTTCGCCCGCCATGACGGCGGCGGGATCGCCGGGCGCGGCCCGGATCAACAGGAAATTGATGACCGCGATCAGGGCCAGCACCAGCAGGCCCTGCACGACGCGGCGCATCAGGTAGGCAAGTTTCTTCATGGCGTTCCCCCTGACTGGATTGCCGCGATCAGGCCAGCGTGGCGCGCGCCAGACTGTCGTTCAAACCTATGCCTGAATTGATCAGGTTCTTGATGTTGTTGCGGTACAGGGTGGGGAACTGCAGCTCCAGCAGCCAGGCCACGGGCACGTCGTCTACCAGCAGGCGCTGCACTTCCTCGTACAGGCGGCGGCGCGCTTCCGGATCCGCCTCGCGCGAGCCGCGTTCGAACAGATCGTCGACCTTGGGATTGCTGTAACCCTCGACGTTGTTCCAGGGCGAACCCTTGGCGATGGTGGACGTGAGGTAGTTGCGGCTGACGCCGAGCGCGGCGTCGCCGTACTGGTAGAGGTAGCAGAAGGCGATGTCGTAGTCCCAGTTGGCGGTCTTTTCGCTCCAGCCTGCGACGTCGGTGGCGGTCATCTCCAGCTTGATGCCGGCCTCGGCCAGATTCTGCCGCGCGATTTCGGCAAAGCGCTGCCAGGTTTCGCCATAGGGCAGCGGCAGCAGGCGCAGGGTCTGGCCCTTGTAGCCGGCTTCCTTGAGCAGTTGCCTGGCGCGGGACAGGTCGCGCGGATACTTGGTCACCTCATCGGTGTGATAACGCACCGTACTGTTGAACGGACCCGTGGCGACCTTGCCGAAGCCGTACCAGGCCACGTTGCGCATGGCTTCGCGGTCCAGCGCGTACATGATGGCGCGGCGCACCCGCACGTCGGCCAGCACGGGGTTGCGGTTGTTCAGCCACATGAAGGAGTGGGGGCCGAAGAACTCCCAGCCCTTGGTGGTGACCTCCACGTTGGGCAGCGCCTTTAGGCGCTCGATGTCGAAGTATTCGACGGTGCCGCCGGGCAGTACGTCCAGCTTGCCGGACTCGAAGGCCGCAGAGCGCGAGGCCGCGTCGGGGATCACGTGGAAGTACAGGGTTTCCACGTTGGGCACGGCGGGTTCGTGGTACTGCTCGTTGCGCACCAGCTGGATGAACGAGCCGCGGCGCCATTCCTTGAACTTGTAGGGGCCGGTGCCGATGGGCGTGTTGTTCGCCGGATTGTTCTGGAAGTCGGTGCCTTCGTAGAGGTGGCGCGGCACCATGGGCATGGTGCCCACCTCGAACAGTCCCAGGAACGGGGCGAAAGGGCGCGGCAGACGGAATTCCACCGTGTGGCCATCCAGCGCTTTGATGCTGTCCACGAAGGCCAGGCCGGCGCGCAGGCGCGCGTGGGTCTTGCGCAGGAATTGGTCGACGCTGAACACCACGTCGTGCGCGTCGAAGGGTTTGCCGTCATGCCACAGCACGCCTTCCTTCAGCTTGAAGGTGTACACGGTGGCCGCGTCGTTCACGGTCCAGGAGGCCGCCAGGCCCGGCATGGGCTCCAATTTTTCGTCGTAGCGCAGCAGGCCTTCATAGATGTTGCCCCCGATCATCTGGGTCGGGCCGTTCTGGATGATGCCCAGCATGAGCCCGGGCGGCTCCGGCTGCACGGCGATGTTCAGCACGCCATTGCGGGCGGCCGCGGCCCATGCGGGCAGGGCGGCGCTGCCGCTCCACCATCCAGCCGTGGCAGCACTGGCGATCAGAAAGTCGCGACGATTCATGTGGTTCTCCTGGTGTCGGGCCGGGGCGGCAAGAAAGGGCAACGCGGGCGGCTCAGGCGCGCGGTGCCGCGGGAGCGCTGGATAGCGGGGGCACCAGCTTGAGCAGCGCGCGCCATTCGCGTTCGCTGGGGTCTGCGGAACCGGGCAGGCGGTTGGTGTCGCCGCTGGCGTATTGGCGCGCGGTTCTCTCGCTGACTTGCGGACTGACCGGATAGGTCGCCTGGCCCGTCGACTGGATCGCGAGCTGGACCCGGCAGGCGCGGTCCAGGTTGAGCATGAGAATGAACGCTTCGGCGACGGTGGCGCCGATGGTCAGCAGGCCATGGTTGCGCAGGATCATGGCCTTGTGCTGGCCCAGGTCGGCGACCAGCCGTTCGCGTTCGTCCAGGTCCAGGGCGATGCCTTCGTAGTCGTGGTACGCGACGCGGTTGTAGAACTGCAGCGCCCACTGGTTCACCGGCTGCAAGCCGCAGGCCAGCGACGAGACCGCCACGCCGGCGACGGTATGGGTGTGCAGCACGCAGCCCACTTCGGGGCGCCCCATGTGCACCGCGCTGTGGATGGTGAAGCCCGCCGGATTCACGTCGTAGGCGGTGGGCGCCACTGCCGTGCCGTCCATGCCGACCTTCACCAGCGAATCCGCCGTGATGTCGCGGAACAGGTGGCCGTAGGGGTTGATCAGGAAGGCGCCTTCCTCGCCAGGCACCCGCGCCGAAATATGGGTGTAGATGCTGTCGTCCATGCCGAAATGGGCGGTCAGCCGATAGCAGGCGGCGAGGTCCTGGCGGGTCTGCCACTCCGCCGCACTCATGGATTCCGGCGCGGAGTCGAGGGAATTAACCATTCAATGCGTTCCTTGGTCGAGTTCGGCCGCGATGGCGGACCGGATGCGAGGCATTATGCGTCGATAGTCAACTGTCGACAGTTAGCAGTAACACTGATATGCTCCAAAATAGCGGGGTGCTATATAGCTGACGCCTGTCCGCTTTTCCTCACCTCAGATTGAGAACACGCCATGCCCGAGACCCCGGCCGCCGCCAGTCCTTTCGAATCCGTCAACGTTCCCGACCTGGTCGGCGTGGTCGAAGACCGGCTGACCCAGGCCATCGTGCAAGGGCGCCTGCCGCCAGGCAGCCGAGTGGTCGAAGCCGAGATCGCGCGGCAGATGGCGATCAGCCGCGCGCCGGTGCGCGAGGCGTCGCGGCGCCTGGAGCGGCAGGGCATCCTGGTATCCAAGCCGCGCCGCGGCTTTTTCGTGCGCGAGATGTCGGTGCGCGAGATCGACGACCTGTTCCAGGTCCGCCTGAGCCTGGAACTGACCGCCGTGGCCGCTGCCTGCGAACACGCGGATGCGGCCGGCATGGCGCGCCTGAGCGGACTGCTGGCGCTGATGATTGCCGAAGCGGCCGATGCGCCGCAGCACCGGCGCATCGAGCTGGACCTGAGTTTCCATACGCTGATCTGCGAGCTGTCGGGCAACGCGTACCTGCTGCGCCTGTTCTCCAGCACCCAGACCGAGATGCGCATGATCATTTCGCTGATCGACAACGTGTACCAGGACCCGGAAATGGTGGCGGCCACGCATCAGCCCATCCTGGACGCCTTGGCGCGGCGCGACGCGCAGGCCGCGCAGGCCTGCATGAAGGTTCATCTGGACGATGCGTGGCAGCACGTCCGCAATCTTTTCGTCTCGCAGCATGGCGCGGCGGACGGCAAGCCTGGAAGCGCGGTGAAGCCTCGCGGGGCGTCCAAGCCGGCAGGCGCTCGCTAGGGGCCGTGGTTCTTCATTGCGCAAGAAGCGGGCGTGCGCGGCAACACCCACGTGCCGCGTGGATCCGAGTCCGCCGCGTAGACGCGGCCGCCGGCCACGCGCAGGGGCTGGGGATCCAATGCCGCGCCCTGGCAGGGGCCTTCGATGCACCGTCCGTCCTCGAAGCGGAACAGGGCCGAGTGATGGGCGCACATCAGCACCTGCCCCTCATAGGTCAGGACCGCGCCGTGGGCGGTGTCCAGCTTGACGGAGAAGTGCGGGCAGCGGTTTAGGTAGCCCCAGACCGCCTCGCCCCGCCGCAGCAGGATCACCGGCCGCGCGGCGACGGACATCGTCAGGGATCCGCCATCGGGGATGTCCTCGACGCGGCAGAGCGCTGCGCCGGGGTCAGGCTCGGGGCAGCACGAAGTCATACAGGCCCTCGTGAAAGTCAGAATCGAATCCGAAGCGCTTGGCCAGGGGAGAGTCCGCGCCTTGCCGGCTGTATTGCAGGACCAGCGACGGCTTCACGCCGAACACCGCGTCCGATGCGAGATATGGATCTTCGGCGTTGAACAGATGGGTGACCAGCCTTTGGTGCCCCGGCGCGTCGATCATGAAATGCAGGTGCGCGGGGCGGAAGATGTGCCTGCCGGTGGCCGCCATCATGCGGCCGACCGGCCCGTCGCCGGGGATCGGATAGGACACTGGCAGGATGGTGCGGATCGCGAAAGCGCCGTCTGCGCCACTACGGTAGCGGCCGCGCAGATTACCGTGGGGCTGGGCGGAGTCCTGGCCCGAATACATGCCGTTGGCCGCCGTTTGCCAGACGTCGAGGACGGCGCCCGCCAGCGGCCGGCCTTCGGTATCCCGGACGTACCCGTGCACCAGCGCCGGCTCGCCCGGCGTGAGCGCCATGTTTTCGCCCGTCTCGCGCTCCGGCATTCCGGCCATGTAGAAGGGACCGAACACCGTGCTTTCGGTGGCCTGTCCCGGTTTGCGGTGATTGATGGCATCCACCAGCATCGAAACGCCCAGCGTGTCGGACAGCAGGATGAACTCCTGCCGCACGGCGCCGTCGCAGATCTGGCCCGTTTCGGTCAGGAACCGGATCGCCGCCATCCATTCGGCCTCGGTGGGCTCGACGTCTGCAACGAAGGCGTGCAGATGCCGCACCAGCGACTGCATCAACTGCCGCAGTCGTGGATCAGGCGTCGGGGCAAAGGCCGCGGCGACCGTGTCGGTCAAGGCGGTTTCGGCGTTTTGAATGGCGGTATTCATGGCGGTTCCTCAGCGCTTGAAATGCGGCGGCATGGCGGCGTCCACATTGACCCACACGGACCTGGCTTCAGTGTAGTCATGCATGGCTTCGAAGCCCATTTCGCGTCCGTAGCCCGACTGGCCCACGCCGCCGAAGGGGCTGCCGGGATTGACCCGCTTGTAGCAGTTGATCCAGCACATGCCCGCATGGATGGCGCCTGCCAGTTTGTGGGCGCGCGCCAGGTCGCGCGTCCACAGGCCGCTGCCCAGCCCGTAGTCGGTCGCGTTGGCGATGGCCAGCGCTTCGTCGTCGCTGCCAAAGCGCAGCACGGTGACAAAGGGGCCGAACACTTCCTCTTGCGCGACCCGGTCCCGGGGCCCGGCTTCCACGATGGTGGGGGCGACGTAGTAGCCGGCGGACAGCTCGCCGCCGGGCGCGTTGCCGCCAGCCAGCACGCGCGCGCCCTGTTCGGCGGCGATGCTCACGTAGGACAACACCTTGTCGCGGTGCTGGGCCGAGGTCAGCGGACCCATTTCCGTATCGGGGGAACGGGGATCGCCCAGGCGGATGGAGTTCGCCAGCGCCGTGAAGCGCTCGAGGAACGCATCGGCGATCCTGTCGTGCAGCATCAGCCGGGAGCCCGCGATGCAGGCCTGTCCCTGGTTGTGGAAGATGGCCCAGGCGGCGCCGTTGACGGCGGCGTCGAGATTGGCGTCGTCGAACACGATGTTGGCGCCCTTGCCGCCCAGTTCCAGCTGCACGCGTTTGAGATTTCCCTTGGACGCCTCGACGATGCGGCGGCCGGTGGCAGTCGAGCCTGTGAAGGCGATCTTGCCCACGTCCGGATGCTCGGCAAGCCGCTGGCCCGCGGTGTGGCCGTAGCCCGGAACCATATTCACGACGCCGTCGGGAAAGCCTGCCTCGGCCATCAGCTCGGCGACGCGCAGGGTCGACAGCGGGGTTAGCTCCGACGGCTTGAGCACCACCGTGTTGCCGGCGGCCAGCGCGGGCCCCAGTTTCCAGCTGGTGAACATCAGGGGAAAATTCCACGGCACGATCTGGCCCACGACGCCGATGGGCGCGCGCTGCACGTAGTTCAGGAAGCCGGCCTCGACGGGGATGACGCTGCCCTGCAGCTTGTCGGCCATGCCGCCGAAATAGCGGAAGCAGCCGGCGGTGCGCGGCACGTCCAGGCCGCGCGTGTCGCGGATCGGGTGCCCGGTGTCCAGCGTTTCAAGTTGCGCCAGCTCCTCGGCGTTGGCTTCGATGAGGTCGGCCAGCTTGAGCAGAAGGCGTCCGCGTTCGGCGGCCCCCATCCGCGACCAGGCGGGAAACGCGCGTTGGGCGGCCTGCACCGCGCGGTCCACGTCTTGCGCCTCGGCGGCGGCGATGGCGGTGATGAGGGAACCGTCGTGCGGATTCAGCACGTCTATCGTGCCGCGGGCGGCCGCGTCCACGAAGCGGCCGTCGATGAAGAGTTTGTTCTGCATGGTTGAGGACTCGCTGCGAGTAGGATTGGGGACTTCAGAACTCGACCGGGTAGGGCGGGAGTTCGCCGCTTTCATAGCGCTGGGGCAGGTCGGGGGTCGCGTTCTCCCAGACCAGCAACATCGAGCGCTTGGTCGAATATCCCTGGTGGCGGATGTCGGCGGGCATGGCGCAGATGTCCCCCGCGCGCATCGTGACGCGGGCCCGCGGCGCGCCGGTGTCCTTGTCGCCGATGTCCCAGACGATCTCGTCGGACAGCTGCAGGAACCACTCCACGCGGTCATTGCCGTGAAAGACCGGCAGGACGAACTCTTCTGTGGTGGGGCAGAACAGGCTGGCGCCGCAGACGGAAGTGACGGAGGGGTTCCAGGTGACGTCCGAACGCGACAGATACTTGAACAGATTGAAGGCGTGAAGCGATCCTTCGAAGCCCGGCTCGGCATGAACCTGCGGCTCGTCCTGGGTCACGTCCGAGAACGCCCGGTTGACCGGCAGGTCATCGCGCAGCGGGGAGTCTTCGGGCAGGCCCGGCATGCGCCGCGTGGCGATGCGTGTGCGCTCGATGGCGGCGATGTTGTCGCCGTGCTTGCGACCGAACGCGGTGCCGGTTTCCTCGGGGGCGGCGAAGGGATCGAAGCCTTCGTTGGTCCAGTCGAGCAGCATCGCCTTGAAGGTGGCCATGATGAGCGGGGTGTCGAATGTCTCCGTGTAGTCCACGCCTGCGGCCTTCATTACGCCGTTGAACGAACCGGCGTAGACGTCCACCTTGCCGTAGTGGTTGCGCGTGCCGAACACGTGATCGAAGTTGACCCAGCCGTAGAAGAAGCCCCACGCCACGTCGCGCATCAGGGCGCGCAGAAAGGCGTCGGCCGCAATGGCGTGGGTGCGCGTCTGGCCCTTGGAAGGCCAGTGCACCTTGACGAAGTATTCGTCGCGGATGAAGGTGAACGCGCCGAGATCGAAGCGCTTGTAGCCGGTGGCGGCGTCGGCAGCGCCGGCGGTGACTTTGCCGGCGGCGAACGAGGGAGTGGGCGCGGGGGTGTCCAGCATGGCCATGTCGTTACTCCTGAAGGAAAAGGGGGGGGCGTGGGTGCGCGCGGTCTATTGCAGGCAGATGTCTGCCCATTTCTCGACGGACAGTTCACCGGCGCGGGTCTGAATCAGCAGCACGCCCGGATAGGGCGCCGTGAAGCGGTAGGCGCAGCCGGCCGGCAGCAGGCATTGATGCCCGCGGCCCAGCAGCACACGGCCCATGGGCTTGCCCGCGGGCGCCGGCCCCGCCGGCACGGCGCCGTCGGCGGCCGCGGGCGGCTGGTCCAGGGCCAGGAATTCGACTTCGGCCTGGCCGTCCATCAGGATGACGAACTCGTCATGGCTGCAGGCATACCATGGGGAAACGCCCTCGGCCCGCAGGGTTTCGATGACGTACTCCAGGTTCTTGCCGACCACCACTTTCTCGTATGGCGCAGCGCTGGCGGCCACCTCGAAGATGTTGGAAAAGACGTAGTGGCGGGGCGAGCCCTGCGTGATCTCGATAGATCCCTTGCGGTAGTGCGTCAGCGAGCCGAAGACGGTATTGGGTGCTGCGGTATTCATGATGCCTCCTGTGTCGGTAAGGCCGTCCGCGGCGGATACGGCGCGGACGGAGGGAGCGGGGCGGGCGTATCAGTCCACCTTGAGGTTGATCTTGCGGATGACGCCCGTCCATTTGGCGGCGTCCTCGCGCAGGCGGCGCGCGGTCGCGTCGGGCGGTTCGGGCAGGGGATCCAGGTCGTTGGCCTGCAGCTTCCGCTTAACCTCCGGCAGCGCCAGCGCGCGCGCCACTTCTTCATTCATGCGGGCCACGATGCCGGCTGGCGTGCCTTTGGGGGCGAACAGCATTTCGCGAAAGGTGGCGTCGTAGCCAGCCACGCCCGCTTGCTGCATGGTCGGCACATTCGGCGCCTGGACCGAACGCTCGGCGCCGGATACCGCCAGCCCGTAGAGCTTGCCTGCCGCTACATAGGGCGCGACCACGGGGGACGCCAGATAGCCGCAGGGGACCTGTCCCGCCAGCACATCCTGGGTGGCGGGCGACGGCCCCTTGTAGGGGACATGCAGGATGCTCAGGCCGGCGCCGGACAGATAAAGCTCCATCGCCAGGTGGCCGGGCACGCCCTGGCCGCCGGAGGCGTAGCTGAGCGCGCCGGGCGTCTTCCTGGCCTGCGCGTCCAGCTGCGCCAGCGTGCGCAGGCCCGACGAGGCCGAGCACACCAGCATCTGGTTGAAGTTCGCCAGCGCGACCACGGGCGTCAGGTCGTCCGCCTTGAAATTGAGCTTGCGGTAGATGGCGGGGTTGATGGTGACGATGGTGTCGGGCGCCTCCAGGAAGGTGTAGCCGTCGGCGGGCGACCGGGCCACCGCTTCCGCGCCGATATTGCCGCCCGCGCCAGGGCGGTTCTCGATGATGAGCGGTTGCTTGAGCGACTGCCCCACCGCGTCGGCCACGATGCGCGCCGCCGTGTCGCCCGGCGATCCCGCGGGAAAAGCGACCACGATGCGGATGGCGCGCGTGGGCCAGTCCTCTTTCGGCTGGGCGTGCGACGCCATGCTGGCGGCCATGCAGGCTGCCAGCGCAAGTAAATGCGGTTTCATGCTGTCTCCTGATTATTTTCCAGACGCCCTGGTCCGGGCGTGCTGCGCTACCACCTGCCGATATGGATGCCGGCCGATTCCTCCTTGCGTGTCCATTCCGTCATGGCGGCGTGGCTGACGGTGGGATGGATCTTGCGGTTGCGCAGCCAGTCGAACAGCATGGTCTGGTAGCGTTCCCGGATAGGGGCATGCGCGGGGTCCGCGCCCAGGTCGTCGAACTCCTCCGGGTCGGCGCGCAAGTTGAATAGTTGCGGACGCAGGCCTTCGAAATGGACGTACTTCCATTCGTGGTCGCGCACCATGATGGTGTGGCAGCCATCGGCGGGACGGCCCAGCGGCTCGCGCACGAAGTCGCGGAACGCATAGTTGTTTTCCGAGAACACGGCGGGGCGCCAGCCGGCGGGCTGGGCGCCGCGCAGCAGCGGCAGCAGGGAGCGTCCTTCCAGGATGTGGTCGGGGATGTCCGCGCCCATGGCGTCCAGGATGGTGGGGACCAGGTCTATTGCTTCCACCAGCCGCGATTCCACGGCGCCGCGCCGCGCGCCGGCGCCGGGCAGGCGGATGATCAGCGGCACCTTGGTCACGCAATCGTGGAACAGCTCCTTTTCGCCCAGATAGTGATCGCCCAGGTAGTCGCCGTGGTCGCTGCAGAAGATCACCATCGTGTCCTGGTCGCGGCCGCTGCGCCGCAGGTAGTCGAACAGCACGCCCAACTGGTCGTCCACCTGCTTGATCAGGCCCATATAGGTGGGGACGACCGTCTCGCGCACGTGGTCGCAGGAGAAGTTCCTGCTTACCTCCGCCTGGCGGAAACCTTGCAGCACGGGGTGCGCGTTCTCCAGTTCGCGGGGCACCCGCTTCGCGGCCAGCACGTCGTCGATCGAGTACATCGCGTGATAGGGCGCGGGAGCGACATAGGGCCAGTGCGGCTTGATGTAGGAAAGATGCAGCACCCAGGGCTGCTCGCCGCTTTGCTCGATGAACTCGATGGCGCGCCGGGTCATGTAGGGCGTTTCGGCGTCGGCCTCATCGACGCGGGCGGGCAGGCCGGCATAGCGCATGTTCCAGCCGGAGAGAATCTCACCGCTCGCGCCCAGCGCCGAGTTGGCGTGGTCGTGCCAGGGATTGGCGCCGCCGTAGCCTTGCTTGCGCAGGTATTGCGTGTAGCGGTGCGACTCGTCGCTGAAGCCCGGAGGCCAGATCCCGTCGTCGCGGTCGTAGGGCTCGAACCCGCCTTCCGCCGCCAGGACGCCGGCCGCGCTGGCGGGGTCGATCCCCAGGCGCTGCATGCCGGTCCGGTCCGCCTCGATATGCGTTTTGCCCGCGACCGCCACGCGCACGCCCAGCGGGCGCAGGTAGTCGCCCAGCGTCATTTCGCCGACGGACATGGGCACGAAGTTCCATACCGCGCCGTGGCTGGTGACGTAGCGGCCGGTGTAGTAGGACATGCGCGAGGGGCCGCAGACCGGGCCTTGCACGAAGGCGTTGTCGAAACGCACGCCTTCGGCGGCCAGGCGATCGATGTTGGGCGTGCGCAGGCGCGGATGCCCATAGCAGGACAGATAGTCCCAACGCAGTTGGTCGCACATGATCCAGAGCACATTGCGCGCAGCCTGTCCGCTCATCCCCGCCTCTCGTCCTGTTCCGGCAGCCACAACGGCTTTCGATAGGTGCCACGATATTTCGGGGGGACTGGGCGGCTCAAGCATGATTTGCTAGAGTTTCACTGAGTGAAATATTCAGGCTTGGGTGAAAAAGGGCGTGGAATGAGCCGGTGGAATCCGAAAGTGAAGACGATCGATGCGCTGGAGCGCGGCCTGATCGTGCTGGACGAGGTGCGCGCCACGCAGGGCGCGAGCCTGCAGGAATTGCATGTGCGCACCGGATACGCCAAAGCCACGCTGCTGCGCATCCTGGCCACGCTGCAATTGCGCGGCCTGATCTGGCGGCGGATCGCCGACGATTACTTCTGCCCGGCCAGCACGCTCAATGAGCCTAGCCGGCGGGCACGGGTGCTGGATCTGCTGGGCCAGTGCGCGGCGCCCGAACTGGACCGGCTGCAGGCAGAGGTGCTTTGGCCGTCGGACCTCACCGTGCGGCGCGGCAGCGCGATGATCGTGCGCGAAACCAACCGCAGCCAGTCCTACTTCACGATCCGCAGGGACAACATCGGCTTCCAGATCAATATGCTGCGGTCCGCGGTGGGGCGCGCCTACCTGGCGTTCTGCGCCGAGAAAGAGCGCGATTCAATCCTGGCGGCGCTGCGCCGCAGCCGCCGCGAGGGGGACGCGCTGGCGCACGATTGCGCGGCGGTGGCCGATTTGCTGGAGCAGACCCGCCGCCAGGGCTACGGCCTGCGCGAGCAGCGTTTCGGCGGCGACTACGACAAGACGCGCAAGGACCAGAACGATAGGCTGGAGGCCATCGCCGTTCCTATCGTGGCCGCGCCCGGGCGGCTCTACGGATGCGTGAACATCGTGTGGATCCAGGGCGTGCGGTCGGCCGACCAGATGGTGGAGCAATTTCTGGAACCGCTGTGCCGCACGGCCCGGGCGATTTCCGCCCGTATGCGCCGGCGCGCCTGATGGCAATGGCCTGATGCCGGCGCGGGCCGCCGCCGCTAGCGCTTGCCGGCCTTCGCCTCGGCCAATGCCTGCGCGATGATGGCCTTGGCCGTCCAGCGCGCCACATCCGTGAGTTCGGGCAGCTCCAGCTTCCAGATGTCTTTCAGCACCAGGAACACTTCGGTGCCGTAGACCAACGACAAGGCCTGAGCCACGCGGTCCTGTTGGGCGGGCGTGAGTTCGGCGGCGAGCGGCGCGATGGCGCGCTTGAGGATGTCGACCCGATGGCCGCGCACCAACCTGGGCTCGGCGCCAGCCTTGCCGGCGTTGGCCTCGGCGTGCTGCTGCAGGGACACCATGATGGCCGCGCGCAGCGGCGCTTCGTGCGATTCAAGCCGGGGATAGGCAAAGCGCAGCAATTCGTCGACACGCGCGGCGGCGCCGGGCGCGTCCGAATCCCACGCCAGGATCGGCCCCAGGCTTTCGTCCACCACCGCCGCGATCAGCGCGCTTTGGCTGGGGAAGTAGCGATAGGCCGTGGCACGCGAGACCCGGGCGTGCTCGGCCAGCTCGGCGACGGAGGGCGTGATGCCCTGCGCCATCAATTGCTGCGCGGCGTCCAGCAGGGTCTTGCGCATGCGCGCCCGCGGCCCATGCGGGGGTTCGCCGCTGGCGGCGGCCTGGGGGCTGGCGGGGGCGATGAGCCGCGCCGCGCTGGCGCTTGCCGGCGCGCTTTCGCCAGGGGATCGGGTTTGACGTGAGACGGGTGTCTCAGTATGATTCTTTCGTCTCATTTCTTGATTCTACAGGCCTTGCGGCCTCACATATCGAGGCGCGCACCGAGTGTAGCCGCCCGCGGAGGAGTCATGACGCATTCGAACCGGCGGGTCTACGTTGCCGCCACTTACGACACGAAGGGCCACGAGGCCGACTACGTGGTGGGCCTGCTCGAGCGGGAAGGGCTGGATGCCGTATCGGTGGACGTGTCCACGTCGGGCGCCGCCAGCGCGGCCCAGGTGCAGGCGCAGGAGGTGGCCGCGTGCCATCCCGATGGCGCCGGGGCCGTTTTCACCGGCGACCGCGGCACGGCCATCGCGGCGATGGCGCAGGCCTTCGAACGCTATGCCGCCGGCAACGCCGGCATCGGCGCCCTGCTGGGCCTGGGCGGTTCGGGCGGCACTGCCCTGATCACCCCGGCCATGCGCGCGCTGCCCATCGGCACGCCCAAGCTGATGGTGTCGACGATGGCCTCGGGCAATGTCGCGCCCTATGTGGGGCCGTCCGACATCGCCATGATGTATTCCGTGACCGACGTCGCGGGCCTGAACCGCATTTCGCGCCGGGTGCTGGCCAATGCCGCCGGCATGATCGGCGGGGCCTTCCGGCAGGCGGCCAGCGCCGCGGCGGACGATGGCCGGCCCGCCGTGGGGATCACCATGTTCGGAGTCACCACGCCCTGCGTGCAGCAGGTGACCCCGCTGCTGGAGTCCCGCTACGACTGCCTGGTGTTCCACGCCACGGGCACCGGCGGGCAGTCGATGGAAAAGCTGCTGGACAGTCATTTGCTGGCCGGCGTGCTGGACCTGACCACCACCGAAGTCTGCGACCTGCTTTTCGGCGGCGTGCTGGCCTGCACGGAGGACCGCTTCGGCGCCGTGGCCCGCACGGGCGCGCCCTACGTGGGCTCCTGCGGCGCGCTGGACATGGTGAATTTCGGCGCCATGGATACCGTGCCGGAACGCTACCGGGGCCGCAAGTTCTATCCCCATAACCCGCAGGTGACGCTGATGCGGACCACCGTGGAAGAGAACGTCCGGCAGGGCGAGTGGATCGCCGCCCGGCTGAACCGCTGCCAGGGCCCGGTGCGTTTCCTGATTCCCGAGGGCGGCGTGTCCGCGCTGGATGCGCCGGACCAGTCGTTCTGGGATCCGGAGGCCGATGCCGCCCTGTTCGCCGCATTGGAGGCGAATGTGCAGCAGACGGCCGACCGCCGCCTGGTGCGCGTGCCTTGCCACATCAACGATCCGCTGTTCGCCAGGACGGCGGTCGAACACTATCTTGAAATCGCTACACACTGAGGATTGCCGCCATGCCGCATTTTGACCGCAACGAGCTACTGGACAAGTTCCGCGCCATGGTGCGCGCGCGCACTCCGATCGTGGGCGGCGGCGCGGGCACGGGCCTGTCGGCCAAGTGCGAGGAAGCGGGCGGCATCGACCTCATCGTGATCTACAACTCGGGCCGCTACCGCATGGCGGGGCGGGGTTCGCTGGCCGGCCTGCTGGCCTACGGAAACGCCAACGAGATCGTGGTCGACATGGGCCGCGAAGTGCTGCCGGTGGTGAAGAAGACCCCCGTGCTGGCCGGCGTGAACGGCACGGATCCGTTCTGCGATTTCGACGTGTTCCTGGACGACCTGAAGCGCCAGGGCTTCGCCGGCGTGCAGAACTTTCCGACCGTGGGCCTCATCGACGGCAACTTCCGCGCCAACCTGGAAGAGACCGGCATGGGCTATGCGCTGGAAGTGGACATGATCCGCCTGGCGCACAAGAAGGGCATGCTGACCACGCCCTACGTGTTCAACGAGGATGATGCCGTGGCCATGGCCCGCGCCGGCGCGGACATCATCGTGGCCCACATGGGCCTGACCACCGGCGGCTCCATCGGCGCCGAGACGGCGTTAACGCTGGACGATTGCGTGGCCGCCATCGACCGCATCGCCGCGGCGGCGCTGGCCGTGCGCCCGGACGTCATCGTCCTGTGCCATGGCGGCCCCATCGCCACACCCGAGGATGCCGCGCACGTGCTGCGCGCCTGCAAGCATTGCCATGGCTTCTACGGCGCCAGCTCGATGGAGCGCCTGCCCACCGAGCAGGCCCTGACCGCTGCCACCCGCGAATTCAAGAACCTGACTTTCTGAATCCGTTTCCCGCAGTTTTCCTTTTCCAGGGCCGCGCGCCCGCAGGAGTCCGCATGCCGCATACCGTACATGTCAGCGCCATCGTCCACGCGCCGCTTCAGGAGGTTTGGGCCCGGTTCCGGGATTTCGACGGATTGGCCGGCTGGCACCCTGGCATCGCGCAGAGCCGGCTGGAAGAGGGCGGCCGCCATGACGCCGTGGGTTCGGTGCGGTACCTGACGCTCAAGCCCTCGGGCTTCGTCCGCGAGCGGCTGCTGATGCTGGACGATCCCGGCACGGCGCTGCGCTACTCCATCATCGAGACCGATCTGCCCATGCGCGACTACGTCGCCGGCGTGTCGCTGCATCCCATCACCGAAAGCGGCCACACGCTGGTGGAATGGTGGGCGGATTTCCGCGTCGAGGGCGCGGAATTGCGCGATGTGGCGGACGCCGTGGGCAAGGGCGTGTTCGCCGCCGGCCTTGCCGCGCTGAACGAAACGCTGCGAATGCCTGGCGCCTGACACGTCGCGATGCGCAGTGCGGGGATGCAGGGCCGTGTCTGACATCGTTACGAGATGGCTTCGCAGGGTTGCCGGGTGTCAGACACCCGGGAAGCGCCGAGGTAAAGCGGAGCGCGTCTCGTAGGGGTGTCAGACGCTTCTCCGTGTGACGCTTCACGCGCAGTGTCTGACACCCCTACGAGACGGCCCCGCAGGCTTGCGGCCATCTTCACGGGTGTCTGACACCAACCCTGGACGCAGACACCGCCCGAGCCCAACCTCCCCTAGCACTTCTGCCGCCCCACGTTGCCCGCAACCCGCTTGCAGCCCGCCGGCAGCGCCGCCGTGAGCAGATAATCGCGGATGGCGGCGATCAGCGCTTCGGCGGCGGGACTCAAGGGGTATTCCTTGTGCCGGATGATGCATACCGTGCGCACGACAGTCGGGCGCGCCAGCAGCGCATAGGCCAGCCCGGGCTCCAGCACCCGCTGGGCCGCCAGCGCCGGCAGCAGCGCCACGCCCAGCCCCGCCTTTACCAGCGCCGCCTGCGAGGTGGTGCTGGAGGCTTCGTAGAAGGGGGCGGCCGCCTCGACCGGCAGATCGGCGCGGGCGCGCAGCAGCGCCATGATGCCGGTCTCGTCCACTACGCCCACCAGCTTGCGCTGCGCCAGGTCCGACCAGCGCATCGTGCCGTCGCGGCCCGGGCTCAAGCCGGGATCGTCCTCGCGGTACAGCACGCCGAACCGGTCTTCCAGCAAGGCGTCGAAACGCAGCCCGGGCGCGTCCGCCCAGCGGCTGGTCAGGCCGAAATCCACTTCGCGCGCGGAGACTTTGCGCTGGATGCGGCCGGAGTTGTCGTCGCTGAGATACAGGCGCACGCCGGGATACTGGGCGGAGAAGGCTGCCGCCGCGGGCGCGATGATCTGCGTGATGGCCGACGGCGCTGCCGCCACGCCCACGCGCCCGCGCTCCATCGCGCCGAAGCGCACCACGTCTTCGATCACGCCGTCGAAATCCGCCAGCAGGCGCATGACGCGGGGCAGGAATTCCTCGCCCGCTGCCGTCAGCAGCACGCGCCGGCTGGTGCGCGCGAACAGCTGCGTGGCCAGCGCTTCCTCGAGTTGCCGGACGAGGCTGGTTACTGACGATTGCGTCTGGAACAGGCGCTTGGCGGCATGCGTGAAGCTGGATTCCTGCGCTACCGCGACGAAGGCGGTCAGGTGTTTCAGGGTGACGTGCTTGGGCAGGCGATTCATTTCAAATCACGATAGATGGATCAATAAAAACAATTTTCCCAGATCGATCGGGCCGACGATACTACGCTCTTTCGGCATCCACCGGTCCCGGGGCATCCCCGCATGGGCCCGATCAAGGCGGGAGAACCATGCGGCAGCAAACTCTGGACCTCATTATTGAAGGCGGCTGGGTCATCGATGGGCTGGGCGGCCCCCGGCGCCGCGCCGACGTGGGCGTGGCGGGCGAACGCATCGCCGCGATCGGCGACCTGGCGGACGTTGCGGCGGCGCGCCGCGTGGACGCCCGCGGCAAGATCGTGGCGCCCGGCTTTATCGACGTGCATGGCCATGACGACCTGATGTTCGTGGAGCGGCCGGGGCTGGAATGGAAGACCAGCCAGGGCATCACTTCGGTCGTCGTGGGCAATTGCGGCGTCAGCGGCGCACCCGCGCCCTTGCCCGGCAATACCGCGGCGGCGCTGGCCCTGCTGGGCGAAACACCCTTGTTCACCGACATGCGCGCCTATTTCGACGCGCTGCGCGCGCAGCAGCCGATGATCAACGTGGCGGCGCTGGTGGGGCACGCCAACCTGCGCCTAGCCGCCATGCGCGACCCCGCGGCGCAGCCGACGGAGCAGGAGCAGGATGCCATGCAGCGCATGCTGGACGATGCCTTGGCCGCCGGCGCGGTGGGGTTCAGCACCGGCCTGGCATACCAGCCCGGCGGCGCCGCGCAGGCGGCGGAACTGGAAGGCCTGGCGCGGGTGGCGGCGGCGCGCGGCGCGATGCACACCAGCCATATCCGCAACGAGGGCGATGAAGTCGAAGCCGCGGTCGATGAGGTGCTTGCCGTCGGACGCAACACCGGCTGCGCCACCGTCCTGTCGCACCACAAATGCATGTTGCCGCGCAACTGGGGCAAGAGCCACGCCACCCTGGCCAACATCGACCGCGCGCGCGGCGAAGGCGTGGACGTGGCGCTGGATATCTATCCGTACCCGGGCAGCTCCACCATCCTGATCCCGGAGCGCGCCGAGATCATCGACGATATCCGCATTACCTGGTCCACCCCGCATCCCGAATGCGGCGGCGAATACCTGAGCGACATTGCGGCGCGCTGGGGCTGCGACAAAACGACGGCGGCGCGCCGGCTGTGCCCCGCGGGCGCCATCTACTTCGCCATGGACGAAACCGAGGTCCAGCGCATTTTCCGGCACGAGCGCTGCATGGTCGGCTCCGACGGGCTGCCCAACGACGCGCATCCCCACCCGCGCCTGTGGGGCAGCTTCACGCGCGTGCTGGGACGCTATGTGCGCGAGGCCCAGTTGCTGACGCTGGAGGCGGCGGTCGCCAAGATGACCGCCTTGCCGGCGCGCGTGTTCGGCCTGGCGGGACGCGGCCAGCTCACCGACGGTGCGTGGGCGGACATCGTGGTGTTCGACGCCGACACCATCGAGGACCGCGCCACCTGGGAAGCGCCGACCCTGGCGTCCGCGGGCGTCGAGCACGTGCTGGTCAACGGAAGCCAGGTATTCCCGGCGGCGGCGGGCATGCCGCGGCCCGGCAGGATCCTGCGGCGCGAGGCCATGGCGGCCGATGCCGCGGGCTCTGTTCAATAAAACACATCCCATTCCTACAGGAGACAAACACCATGATGCGCAAGACCTGCATCGCCCTGGCGCTGGCCGCGGTGCTGCCCACCGCCCAGGCGGCCTTTCCCGACCATCCCATCACCCTCATCGTGCCGTTCCCCGCGGGCGGCCCGACGGACATCGTCGGGCGGCTGGCCGCGGCGAAGGCCGGAGAGATCCTGGGCCAGCAGATCGTGGTCGAGAACCGCACGGGCGCGTCAGGCACGATCGGCATGACGGCCACGGCCCGCGCCAAGCCCGATGGCTACACCGTGGGCCTGGCGACGGTCAGTACCCACGGCACGGCGCCGCACCTGTTCCCCAACCTGGCCTACGATCCCGTCAAGGATTTCACGCCGGTCAGCAACCTGGTCACCAGCCCCAACATCCTGAGCGTAAACCCGCAGTTCCCGGCCAAGACGCTGGCGGAGTTCGTGACGCACGTGCGCGCCAATCCCAACAAGGACGGCTATGCCAACGCGGGCGCGGGCGGCGTGAACGATCTGGGCATGATCTGGTTCCTGCAGCTCATCGGCGGCAAGATGAACAGCATTTCGTACCGGGGCTCGGCGCCCGCGCTGACAGACACCGTAGGCGGCGTGGTGCCGGTGATTTTCGACAACTTCCCGTCCTCGCTGCCCTATCTGAAGAGCAATCACCTGCGGGCCCTGGCGATCACGGGCGCGCAGCGCAATCCGCGCCTGCCGGACGTGCCGACCTTCGCCGAGCAAGGCTACAAGGATTACGACGTGACGGCATGGTACGGCGTGGTGGGGCCGGCGGGCATGCCCGACGACGTGCGCGATAAACTGGCGCAGGCTTTCGCGCAGGCGGTGCGCGACCCGGCGACCGCGGCCAAGATGGAAGAGACCGGCGCCTTTCCGCTGGGCAACACGCCCGCGGAATTCACCGAGCAGATCCGCACCGAGCGCGACCGCTGGAAGACGGTGATCGACAAGGCGCAGATCAAGCTGCAGTGATCTTGCGGCGGCGGGCGCGGCCTTGCGGGGGCGCCGCCGGTTCAGTACACGTCGCGCCGGTAGCGGCCGTCGCGCTGCATGGCCTGCAGGCGCGCGTCGCCCAGGATGTCCTGCAGGGCGACGTCCACGCCGCCGGCCATGCCCTGCAGGCTGCCGCAGACGTAGATCGCGGCGCCGTCGCCGGCCCAGGCGCGCACCGCGTCCGCCTGCTCGCGTAAATGATGCTGCACGTAGCGGCGCTCGGCCTGGTCGCGCGAGAAAACCGCGTCCACGCGTTCCAGCGTGCCGTCGCGTTGCCAGGCGGCGATTTCGTCCCCGCAGAACCAATCGTGAGCCGCGTTGCGTTCGCCGAAGACCAGCCAGTTGCGCCGGTGGCCGGCGGCGCGGCGCGCCTTGATCAGGGCGCGCAGGCCGGCCAGGCCCGTGCCGTTGCCCACCAGGATCAGGGGGCGGCCGTCGGCGGGCGCGTGAAAATTGCGGTTGACGCGCACGCGCAGGTCTATCGGGTCGCCGGGCCGGGCGATGTGGGTCAGCCAGCCGCTGCCCAATCCCAGCGCGCCGTCCGCGCCGCGCATCTGGCGCACGAGCAATTGGATCGCGCCGTCCTCGGGCAGCGAGGCGATGGAGTATTCGCGGTGAGCGTGCAGCGGGCCGCCGGCTTCCCGGCGCGGGCCGACCTCGGCGATGTCGCCGGCCTGCCAGGTGCTGTCCACATCCGCGGGCGGTGTCAGCGTCAGCAGGTAGCAGGGGCCGCCCTGGCTGTCCGGATTGAGCCGCTTGCGGGATGCCAGGCGCCACGGCTGATATGCGGGCGCTTGCCAATCGGGCAGGTCGCTGCGTCCGGCCAGCAGCCCAAGGTGATGTTGCCAGTGGCGCAGCGCGGCCGGGTCGCCGTTGTCGACCTCGACCAGATCGAAAAGGGGTACCGCGCCTTGCGCGTGGAGCCATTCGTCGAGGCGGTGGCCGAAGCCGCAGAAGTTCGCGTATTCGCTGTCGCCCAGCGCCAGCACCGCGTACTGCGCGCCGGCCAGCGCGGGCGCGCAGCGCGCGGCTTCGCCCGGCCCGGCCGGCAGCATCTGGTCGGAGAAGGCCGCCGCGGCGTCGGGCGGATCGCCTTCGCCATAGGTGCTGGCGACGAACAGCATGCGGCGATAAGCGGCCAGGCGGGCCACGTCCAGCTGGTCCAGCGCGGCGACGCGCACCGTCAGTCCGCCCGCGCGCAGCGAGTCGGCCGTCTGCTCGGCCAGCGATTCGGCATAGCCGGTCTGGGTCGCGTAGGCGACCAGCAGGGTATCTACGGGCACGGGGGCGTCCAGGGCCTGCAGCGCCCGCGCCTGTTGCGTTTCCTGGCGCCGGGCGCGGCGCCAGGCCCAGAGGCACAGGAGCAGCCATAGCCCCGCCACGCACGCCGCCGCGATCAATCGGGTCGGAGTCATGTCTTCAGCGGGCGAGGGCCTGGAACGCCGGGGTGGCGGCGACGCGGTAGGCCTGGGCTTTGCGCAGGATGAACAGGGCCGCCAGGTCGTGGCGGCGGGCGTAGGCCAGCCCGTCCTCCTCGCCCAGCACCGTCAGGGCCGTAGCCAGCGCGTCGGCCTGCATACAGCCGGGATGCAGCACGGTGACCGAGGCCAGGTGGTTGCGCACTGGCTGGCCGCTGCGGGGATCGATGGTGTGGGCGTAGCGTTCGTCGCCCGTGCCCGCGTGGCGCCGGTAGTCGCCCGAGGTGGCGATGCTGCATTCGTCCAGCGGCAGCGCCAGCGCGTGGCCGTCGCTGGCATCGGGCACTTCGACGGCGACGCGCCAGGACTGGCCGTCGGGCCGCTTGCCGCGCGCGCGCAATTCGCCGCCGACTTCCACCAGGTATTGCGTGATGCCCAGGGCGTCGAGCGCCATCGCGGCGCGGTCCACGCCGTAGCCCTTGGCGATGGAGGACAGGTCCAGGTAGGTGCCGCCTTCCTGCAGCGCCGCCTGCCTGCCGGCGTCCAGACGCACGCGGCGCCAGCCGCAGCGCTGGCGCGCGGCGTCGATGGCGGCGGGAGAGGGCGGCTCGAAGGCGCGCTGGTGCGGGCCGAAACCCCAGGCGTTCACCAGCGGCCCGACGGTCGGGTCGTAGGCCCCGCCGGTATCCTCGGCCAGCGCCAGCGCGTGGTCCAGCACGTGGAAGAATCCGGCGGGCAGGGCTTGCCAGCCGGGGCCGGCCTGGTTGTAGCGCGTGATGTCGGAATCCGCTTCCCAGGTACTCATCTGGGCCACCACCTCGTCCAGCGCGGCCTGGATGGCCTGCCGCGCGGCGGCCTCGGTGCGCCCGGCCGGCAGGGCCACGCGCGCCGACCAGGTGGTGCCCATGGTCGCTCCGGCCAGCGCCGCGGGCCGGGCCGGCATGGCGCCATAGGCGACGCGCGGCGCGGCGACCGTCGCGCCGCGCGGGGCGTAGGAAGGAGGATTCGCCATGCGGCCGCGCCGGCTTAGGGCTGCAGCACTTCGACGGTGCCCGCGTAGGACAGGCGGCGCTTCGTGGCTTGCGGCACGCTGACCTTGGCGTCTTCCATGCCGGCTTCGATCCAGTACAGGCCGGGTTGCGGCCACTTCACCGTGAACTTGCCGTCCTTGTCGGTCTTCAGCGGGATCTCGTCGACCTTGTCGCGATAGCGGCTGCCGCCGGGCACGACGTTGACTTCCAGTTCCGCCGCGGGCTTGCCGTCCAGCAGCATCTGGAACGTGGCGGGTTCGTCCGTGAACAGGTCGTTCGGATGCGTGACGGGGGCCAGCTCCAGGCCGCGGCCGATCGGCTTGACGGCGGTCGGCTTGCCGGCGGTCACGAAGGTTTCGACGCGGCCCAGGCTCTGGGAGATTTCCAGGCCGTCGGCCTTGGCCGGCACGGCCTGCGCCAGGCCTTCCACCTTGCCGAAGTAGCGCTTGTTCTTGCCGTCTTCCTTCCAGCGCGCGAACACGCCGTCGTTGACGACGGCCACGCGGTACGTGCCGCTTTGCTTGAGCTGCAGGTCGAAGGTGCTGCGCAGCTTGCCGCGGTTGAGGTTTTCGGCTTCGGCGGGATTGCCGTCGGGGGCCGTGACGGCCAGGCCGTCCAGGCGCAGCGGGGCGTGGTTGAAATAGAACTTGTCGTTGCCGACGGCGGCGTCTACCGTGACCCAGCTGTCGGTGCCCGACAGCACCGTGGAGGACGGCACGATCCAGACGTCATGCGCGTGGGCGGCGAAAGGCAGGCAGAGCGCCAGGGCGGCGGCCAGTTTGGCGGCGGATTTCATCGTTGCGTTCCTAGTCAGGGTTTCAGGTCGAGCGCGATGGCGCCCAGTTCGTGTTCGCCGCGGGCCGTCAACTGCTCGGCCTTCTGCGGCGGCCATTGGAAGGGGATGCGCAGCAGTTCGCGGCCGCCGACTTCGCGCGCCGCCTCGACTACCACCGCGTACTGGCCGGGCTTGAGCTGCGACAGGGGCTTGCTGGCCGCGTCGAAGCTCAGCGCGTGCTTGCCCGCGGGCTTCGTCGCGCCGCTGACGCCGTCCACCGGAAACTGCTGGTTGCGGCCACTGCGACGCCACCACTGGCGCATGTCCTTGAGCCATTCGGTGCCTTCGTTGTTCTTCTTGGCCACGTCGTACCAGACCGCCAGATCGGTGGCGACGCTCTGGTCGGGGTTTTCGATCCAGATCGCCACGTAGGGCCGGTGGTATTCCGCGACGTCAAGGCGCGGGACCTCGATGGACAGGCCGATGTCGGCCGCGTGGGCCGTTCGGGCGATCAGGCCGGCCAGCAGGGCCGACAACAACAGCTTGCGCATGGAGGTCTCCAGGGCGGATCGATAGAATCAATGAATGAAGAGCAGGGCCAGCACCACCGGGATCACGACCCCGAGCCCGACCATGGGCCAGGTCGCGCTGCGGTTGCCGGCGTGCATTTTCAGCAGCACCAGCCCGGTCAGCGAAAAGACCAGACAGGCGGCGGCGAAAATGTCCAGGAACCAGCTCCAGGCCAGGCCGGTGTTGCGGCCTTTGTGCAGATCGTTCAGGTACGAGATCCAGCCGCGGTCGGTGCGCTCGTATTCGACGTCGCCGCTGGACAGGTCGATGGACAGCCAGGCGTCGCCGCCGGCGCGCGGCAGCGACAGGTAGATTTCGTCAGGGGACCATTCCGCGGGCCGGCCGGCCGAAGCGGCGCCCAGCGTGTCGTCCAGCCATTGGGCGACGGGAGCAGGCAGGGGGGCCTTTTTCTGCGCGGGCGGCGGGGACAATTGCGCCAGCACGGCGGCGGGCAGCCGGGCCTCGCGGTTGCTCACCACCGGCTTGGCCTCGATGTGCGAGGCGTTGTTCAGGGTCAGCCCCGTGACCGCGAACAGCAACATTCCCAGCAGACACAGCGCTGAACTGATCCAGTGCCATTGATGCAGCGTCTTGAGCCAATAGGCCCGGCGGCGAGGGGTGGGTTGACTGTCCATGGGGTATCGGGTGAAAGCCCGCGGATTCTAACATTTAATGAGAATGACTCTTATAAATGCCGCGATTGAGGCTGGATGATGATTTCAATCGATTTCGCCGGCGCCGCCGGGGCGGGGACGGCGCGGCGTGGCGCCTGCGGGCCGGCAGCGATAAGATAGGCCACCCGTTACAAACACCGGAGGTCGTCATGCTCGAACAGCAAGTCGCGGATCGGATCGGTCGTCATTGGGGGTGGGTGGCATTGCGCGGCGTCGTCGCCATCCTGTTCGGCCTCATGGCCATGCTCATGCCAGCCATCACGCTGTCTGCCCTGGTACTGGTATGGGGCGCATTCGCACTGGCGGATGGCGTGCTGGCGCTGGTCGCCGGCGTGCGCATCCGGGACAACGGCAAGCCGCTGTGGGCGCTCATCGTCGTGGGCCTGCTGGGCGTCGCGGCGGGGATCGTCACGTTTCTTTGGCCGGGCCTGACGGCGCTGATCCTGCTCTACATCATCGCTATCTGGGCGCTGGTGTCCGGGGTATTCCAGATCATCGCCGCCGTCCGCTTCCGCAAGGAAATCCGCAACGAATGGCTGCTCGGCCTGTCGGGGCTGGTGTCCGTGCTGTTCGGCGGCATGCTGATCATGCAACCCGGCGCGGGCGCCCTGGCGCTGGTCTGGGTCATTGGCATCTATGCCGTGTTTTTCGGCATACTTCTCCTGGTTTTTTCTTTCCGCCTCAGGCAGCACAAGGCGCCCTGATTCCCGATGTCCGCATACCAAACCCTGATTCCCCTTAACTTCCTGGCCGTGGGCGTGGGCGCCATGTTCGGCGCCTGGGCCCGCTGGCTGGTCGGCCTGTGGCTGAACGTCGAGTCTTGGCCGTGGGGCACCTTCGCGGTGAATCTCGCGGGGGGCTACCTGGTGGGGCTGGTGCTGGCCCTGGTGGCCGGGCATCCGGAGTGGCCGGCCTGGGTGCGGCTGGGCGCGGTCACCGGTTTCATGGGGGGGCTGACCACGTTTTCGACGTTTTCGGCGGAAACGGTGGCCATGCTGGAGCGCGGCGCTTACGGCACCGCGCTGAGCTACGCCGGCTTCAGCCTGGCGGGTTCGCTTGCGCTGACGGCGGCAGGCTTGGCCACCGCCAGCCTGCTGCGCTAGCCGGCCAGCGGAGCCAGCACGCGCGCGGCCTGCAGGCCGCTGCGCACGGCGCCTTCCAGCACACCGGGGTAGCCGGTGTCGGTCCAGTCGCCGGCAAGCGCCAGCGTGGGCCAGGGCGTGGAATTCAGCGGGCGGGTCAGGCCCGGCACCGCCGCGAAGGTCGCGCGTTTCTCGATGAATAGCTCCGCCGCCGACACTTCCGGCATGGAGGGCAGGCGCGCGGGATGGCGGGCGGCCTGTTCCGCCACCTGGTCGATCAGCGCCTCGATGACCTGCTGGCGGTTGCGGTCGGCGATGCCGGTGGCGGCGCTGGCCACCACGGCCAGTTCGCCCGCCTTGGTGTCGCCGGCCAACTGCGCGCGGTCGAACAGCCACTGGCCGATGTGGCCCCGGGCGGATTCCTCGCGCAGCATCATCATGGGTTCGGGCAGGCGCCAGGGCTCCGCCAGCCGCAGGTTGAGCGTGGCGATGGGCAGATAGTCGAAAGCCTTCAGCGCCTCCAGCAGGCCGGTGGCGCCGGCTTCCCGCAGCGGCGCGTCCAGCAACCGGGCCGCGAAAGTGGGGGGCACCGCCAGCACGGCCGCGTCGAAGCGTTCCTGGTTGATATCGATGCCCTCGGGGGACGGGCGTATCTGGCGCACCGTGCTGCCATAGCGCATCGTCACCTGGCGGGCGGCGGCGTCGGGCCACAGCGCGGACAGGTCGGTGCAGGGCAGCAGCATGTCGCTGTCTTCGCGGCTGCCAGCCAGGCTGTCGCGCAGCACGCGCGCGAACAGCGCGGCGCTGGCCGTGGCCATGGGCGTATTCAGCGCGGCCAGGCAGAGCGGCTCCCAGAGCTGGCGGATCAGCGCCTCCGACTGCCCGTGGTAATGCAGCAGATGCAGCACGGTCCAGTCGCGCGGCGGGGTCCAGGACATGGCTTTCAGCCCGCGCATCAGGCGCAGGGTGGCACAGCGGTCGACCCACGACAGGCCGCGCGCGCGCAGGATGGCGATGGCCATGTGCAGCGGCGCGGGCAGGCGCGGGGCGGACAGGTGGAAGCGGCCGTCCAGGCTGGCCAGCCGCAGGGGGCGGCGCATCAGCAGGGCGTCCGGGTTGCGGCCCACCCGGCGCATCAGCGCCAGCGTGTGCTTGTAGGCGCCCGAAAGCAGGTGCTGGCCGTTGTCCAGCGGCGCGTCGAATTCGGTATGGAAGACGCGCCGAGCGCGCCCGCCGGGCGTATGGCCGGCTTCGAACACCGTGACCTTGGCGCCCGCTTCGCGCAGGGCGACACTGGCCGCCAGACCGGCCCAGCCCGCGCCGATGACCGCGGCCTTCACCGTGCCAGCCGGCGGACGAGTCCGCGTCCGCCGCCCACCCAGGTCTTCCAGGCCAGCCACAGCTTGCGCAGGGGCGTGAGCGAGATCCGCTGGTGCAGCACCTGCCAGTTGTCGCGCTCGATCTCGTCGAGCAGCGCGTGATAGATGGCGGCCATCATCAGCCCGGGCCGCTGCGAACGGCGGTCGGCTTCCGGCAGGTTGCTCATCGCCTCGCGGTACAGGCCGCGCGCGCGGTCGGCCTGGAACTTCATCAGCGCGCTGAAGCGTTCGGAGTATTGGCCGTTCAGGATGTCCGAGGCCTTGACCTCGAATTGCTGCATGTCGTTGACCGGCAGGTAGATGCGGCCGCGGCGGGCGTCGTCGCCCACGTCGCGGATGATGTTCGTCATCTGGAACGCCAGGCCGAGCTTTTCCGCGTAGACCAGGGTCTTGGGGTCGGAGTAGCCGAAGACGCCGGCGGACAGTTCGCCCACCACGCCGGCGGCGTGCCAGCAGTACTTCCGCAGGCCGGGCCAGTCCAGGTAGCGGGTCTGGTCCAGGTCCATTTCCATGCCGTCGACCACGGCCAGCAAGCGCTCGCGCGTGATCGAACAGCTTTCCAGGTGCGGCTGCAGGGCGCGCGTTACGGGATGGTCCGGCGTGCCGTCGAACATCTGGTTGATCTGGGTGCGCCACCAGGCCAGCTTGACGCGGGCCAGGGACGGGTCGGTGCACTCGTCCACCACGTCGTCGACTTCGCGGCAATAGGCATACAGCGCCGTGATGGCGCGCCGGCGCTCGGGCGGCAGGAACAGGAAGGCGTAGTAGAAGCTCGAACCGCTTTTGGCGGCCTTTTCCTGGCAATATTCGTCAGGGGTCATATCAGGTAATTGCGCGCCACAACATGATGGCCCAGTCTTTGGCGCCCAATTCGGGGCGATTCATGAATACATCGTAGCCGCTCGCCTGGATACGCTCCAGCACGCGCAGCCCGCCTTGCACCACCAGGCGCAGCTCCAGGCCCATGCGGCCCGGCAGGCGGCGCGCCAGCGGAGCGCCGAAGTGTAGCAGCGCCCGGGCCCGCTCCACCTCGAACGCCATCAGATCGCGCCACGCGGGCGTCAGCCGGCAGGCGGCCAGGTCGTCGTCGGATACGCCGTGGCGGCGCAGGTCTTCCTGCGGCAGGTAGACGCGATGCTTGCGCCAGTCCACCCGCACGTCCTGCCAGAAGTTCACCAACTGCAGGCCGGTGCAGATCGAGTCGGCCTCGCTCACGTTCTGCGGATTGGTGGCTTCGAACAGGTGCAGCATCAGCCGGCCCACCGGATTGGCCGAACGGGTGCAGTAATCGGCCAGGGCGGCGTAGTCTTCGTAGCGTTTGACGCTGATGTCCTGCTCGAAGGCGGACAGCAGGTCGTAGAAGGGTGTGATGGGCAACTGGTGGCGGGCGATCGTGGCCGCCAGCGGCTTGAAGATGCCGGCCAGTTCGGGCGGGCCGGGTTCCGGCGTCGAGCCGGGTTCGGCGCCGATGCGATGCAGTTCGGCGCGGAACACGGCCAGTTGGTTCAGCCGTTCCTCGTCCGAGGCGCTGCCTTCATCGGCGATGTCGTCCGCGGCGCGGGCGAACCGGTAGATATCGGTCACGGCGCCGCGCAGCCTGCGCGGCAGCAGCAGCGAGGCGACGGGGAAGTTCTCGTAGTGATCGATGGACATAAAGCGGGTGTGCGATTGCGGCCCGAGGGGGCCCTGACCGACCCATTTTAAGGTGAATGGGCGCTGGCCGTTTTCCCAGGCGCGGCGCAGTGCCGCAAGGGCGAGGATCAGTTAGACTTAAGCGCCACAGGATTGCACACCATGCCGCGCCCAATTTCAGCCACCGTCTCCGTTTCAGCCCTTGCGCACAATCTTGCCGCCGTGCGCCGTCATCTCGACCAGACCGCCGCTGCCGCGTCGGGGCTGCCGCCCTCGATCTGGGCGGTCATCAAGGCCAACGCCTACGGGCATGGCATCGAACAGGCGGTGGCCGGCTTCTCGAAGGCGCAAGGCCTGGCGATGCTGGACCTGGACGAGGCCGTGCGCTGCCGCGAAGCGGGATGGGGCGGGCCGATCCTGCTGCTGGAAGGGTTTTTCAACCCGTCCGACCTCGATATCGTCGACCGCTATCACCTCAGTACCACGGTGCACAACCGCGAGCAGCTGGACATGCTGGCGCGCGCGCGCCTGTCGCGCCGGGTCGACATCATGCTTAAGCTCAATACCGGCATGAACCGCCTGGGCTTCAGTCCGGCGGCCTATGCCGCGGCGCACGAACGCGCCATGCTGCTGCAGCAACAGGGCACGCTGGGCTCGGTCGGCAAGATGACCCACTTCGCTTGCGCCGACGGTCCTCAGGGCGTGAACGAACAACTCGGCCTTTTCAATTCGGTGACGCATAAGCTGCCGGGCGCGATCAGCGTCTGCAATTCGGCGGCCACGCTGCGTTTCGCCGAGATCGCCGTCGGCTCCGAAACGCAGACGCACTGGGTGCGCCCCGGCATCTGCCTCTACGGGGCCTCGCCGTTCGCCGACGCCGAAGCCGTGTCCTTCGGCCTGAAGCCGGCCATGTCGCTGCGTTCGGAAATCATCGCCGTGCAGGAGCTCAAGGCGGGCGATTCGGTCGGCTATGGCGCCATTTTCCGCGCCGAGCGCTCCATGCGCATCGGTATCGTGGCTTGCGGCTACGCCGACGGCTATCCCCGCCATGCCGCCACCGGCACGCCGGTGGTTGTGGCCGGCATCCGCACCCAGCTGGTGGGCCGCGTGTCCATGGACATGCTGATCGTCGACCTGGAGCCCATCCCCGCGGCCGGGGTCGGCACGCCCGTCTCGCTCTGGGGCGAAGACGGCCCCTCCGTGGACGAAGTGGCCCAGGCCGCCGGCACCATCGGTTACGAGCTGCTGTGCGCCCTGGCGCCGCGCGTTCCCGTCACGCGGGACGCCTGAGCCGGCCGTCCGGCGTGCAAGAATTGCTACGCAATTTACAAGACAGGTGGCGCCGGATGGTGTCTACTTGGAAGACCGGGCGCTCAAGCGCCCGTTTTTGACCAAGAAAACGGACTGCGAGGTTTCAATCCATGAAGGACAAATGCGTGCTCATCACGGGCGCCACCAAAGGCATAGGCTGGGCCCTCACGCAGCGGTTGTCCGACATGGGCTGCCATGTGGTGGGCATCGCGCGCAACACCACCGACGTGGATTTTCCCGGCTATCTCTATGCCTGTGACCTGGCGGACGCCGGCCGCACCGAAGAGGTGCTGCGTGAAATCCGCGAGAAATTCCCTGTCGACGCCGTGGTTAACAATGTGGGCATCGTTTCGCCGCAGCCGCTGGGCGAAATCGACCTGGCCACCTTGTACAACGTACTGGATCTGAACGTGCGCGTGGCGGTGCAGGTCACCCAGGCCTTCATCGAATCCATGAAGGTGCGCCGCGCGGGCCGCATCGTCAATGTGGTCAGCCGCGCCATCCATGGCGGCATGGAGCGCACCGCCTATTCGGCCGCCAAGAGCGCGCTGGTGGGCTGTACCCGCAGCTGGGCGCTGGAACTTGCCGAATACGGCGTCACCGCCAATGCAGTCGCGCCGGGCCCGATCGAAACGGAAATGTTCCGCGCCACGCGCCCCGCGGGCAGCGAAGGCGAGAAGCGCGCCCTGGCTTCCGTGCCCATGAAGCGCCTAGGCACTCCCGCCGAGGTGGCGGCCGCGATCGCCTTCCTGCTGTCGGACGACGCCGGCTTCATCACCGGCCAGGTGCTGGGCGTGGACGGCGGCGGCAGCCTGGCCGGGCGTTCGTAACCCGCGGCGTCAGCCGCGCACCGCGCTCCGGAAGGCCGCTGACAGGGCGGCGAGCGCATCGCGCGCGCGCTCGTCCTTGACTCGGGTGTGCAGCAAGACCGGCAATTGCGGTATGGCGGGCAGCCCCAGTTTGGGCCCCGCATCCACCGCGCCGAACGGCAGCATGCGCGGAGACAACGCGGCAACGCCAAGCCCCGCCATCACGGCGGCCGTGACGGCCATCACGCCGCCGCCCACGAAAACCTCAGTCCAGCGTATGCCGGCCGCATCGAGCAACTGGCCGGCCAGCGCGCGCACGCCGCAAGGCTGCGCCATCGTGGCCAGCGGCAGCGGCTCTCCGGTCCGATGCTGCCAGCCCGGCGCCGCGTACCAGCCGAATTTCTCTTGGGTGATGATCTTCCCGTCATCGCGGCCCGCATGCAGGCGGACGATCACCGTGTCGAGTTCCCGCCGGTCGAAGCTCTGAAGCAGGTCGCCCGACGAGGCAATCCGGATTTCGATCAACAGCTGGGGATCCTGTGCATTCATGCGCGCGATCAGCGCGGGGAGCTCGGGCCCCGCGACATGATCGCTGATGCCGATGGCAAGGCGCTGCCGGGCTTTCGCCATGGCGAACAGGGCGCGATCGTGCACGGCCAGGAGTTCGCGCGCATGTTCCAGAAAACCGGCGCCCCGCGCTGAAAGCTCCACGTAGCGGGGCGTGCGCTCGACCAGGCGGAAACCGAGCCGGTCTTCGAGCCGCTTCAGTTTCAAACTGACCGCCGCCTGGGTGGTTCCCATGGCTTCGGCGGCATGCGTGAAGCTGCCGAGCTCGGCAATGCGGACGAAGGCCTTGACGGCATCGAGGTCGAGCGTGCGTTCAGTCATATCAAATATTTATTACTGATATATAGACAGATAGCGTATCAGAATAGATAAGATGAAGCGGCACACTATGGAGAACCCACGATGCCGCTTGTTCATATCTCATTGCGCACCGGAAAGCCGGAAGCCTATCGCCAGGCAATCTTCGACGGCGTCTACCAGGCGCTGCGCGAAACCTTCAACGTTCCCGACGACGATCAGTTCATGGCCATGACCGAGCATGACGCCGCGAACTTCCGCTATGGCGCGACCTATCTGGATGTCGCGCGCAGCGACGACCTCGTGTTCATCCAGATCACGGCAAGCAACACCCGCAGCATGGAGCAGAAGAAGGCGCTGTTCCAGCGGATCGCGCAACGGCTGGGCGCAAGCCCCGGCATGCGCTCGGAGGATGTGTTCGTGAACCTGGTGGAGGTGGCGAAAGAGAACTGGTCCCTCGGCCGCGGCCTCGCGCAGTACGCGTGAAGCCGTCAGGCGGCGCGGCGCTGGCCGCGCCGCCGGGCCATCATGCGCCCAGCGCGCCGGCCTCCAGGCGCAACGCGTCCAGGAAGCGCTGCAGCGCCGGCGCGGCGTCGACCTGCGCCCGCTGGACCACGCCGACCGGCGGCAAGGTCCAGTCCGGGCGGAACCTCAGAACGGCCAGCACGCCCATGGCGGCATAGTGCTGCGCCACCGCGCGCGGCATCGCCGACAGCAGATCGCTGCTGCGCAGCAGCACCTCGTTGGCTAGCAGCGATACCGATTCGGCCATGGGGGCGCGCAGCGTCAGGCCCTGTTCGGCGAAGTAGGCGTCGATGCGCTGGCGCAGCGGCGCCTGCGGCGGCGGCAGGATCCAGTCCTGCCGCGCGAGCGCGGCGGCAGTGATGCGCGAGGATTGCGCCAGCGGATGGCCGATGCGCGCCACCACGCATATCGGCTCTTCGTACAGCACTTCGGTGCGGAACACGGGTTGCGTCGCGTCCAGCATCAGGCGCCCCAGCACGCAATCGAATTCGCCGCGCGCCAGGCCCGCCAGGAGCATGTCGTGCGCGCCTTCCTGCAGCATGACAGTGACGCCCGCATGATCGGCGCGTAAGCGCTGCAGGGCCCGCGGCACCAGGACGGGCAGCGCCACCTGCTGCACGCCGACGCGGATCCGCCCGCTGGCGCCCGCGGCCAGGGCGGCGATCTCGTTGCGGGCGCCGGACAGGTCGGACCAGAGCACGTCCGCCTTGCGCGCCAGCGCGTGCCCGAAGCCGGTGGGCGTGATGCCCCGGCGCGTGCGTTGGAACAGCGGCACGCCGAACATGTCTTCCAGTTCGAGCAGCTGCTTGCTGGCGGCGGGCTGCGTCATGCCGAGCTCGGCGGCGGCCTTGTGCACGCTGCCCTGCGCATACAGCGCCCGCAGCAGGTCGAGATGGCGCATGCGCAGGCGGCCGCCGATGTGGCGAAGTTCGGGAATCCGCGGCGTCGATGGCATGATTCTTCCAATTCCAATTGGTTATCACAGCATTCTAATAATTGATTAGATTGTATGCACCCCGTACCTATACTGGATCGCAGTTCAACCGTGCTGCGAAAAAGGGGAAACCATGAAGATCACGATGCTGGGCACCGGCGCCGCGCTGCCCGATCCCGACCGGGGCCAGTCCGCCATCCTGCTGACGCTGGATGACGATACGCACTATCTGTTCGATTGCGGCGAGGGCGCCACGCGCCAGATGGTGCGCGCCAATGTCGACCCCGCGAAGGTCGGCTTTGTGTTCCTGACGCATCTGCACCACGACCATATCTGCGACTACCCCTATTTCGTGATCTCCAGCTGGATGCTGAACAAGCAGGGCGCGCCGCTGGTGTTGGGGCCGAAAGGCACGCGCCACTTTGTCGACCACCTGTTCGAGAACGGCGCGTACCAGACCGACTTCCGGGCGCGCAGCGCCTATCCGGTGCGCCAGGCCAATATCGAGGCCGCGCGGCCCGAGGTGCGTGAAGTCAGCCCGGGCGTTGTCTTCGAGGACGGCAAGGTCCGCATTTCGGTGGATTGGGTCGAGCACATCCCGCGCGAGGTCTGTGAATGCTTCGGCGTGCGCGTGGAGGCGGAAGGCAAGGTCATCGCGTTCAGCGGCGACACCGCGCCGTGCGAGGCCATGGTGCGCCTGGCGCAGGATGCGGACCTGCTGATCCACGAATGCACGTTTCCCGAGTCGTTCATCGCCCATCGCGCCAAGACCGGCGTGGGCACGTATGCGCACACCAGCCCGACCGATCTCGGCAAGATCGCGCGCGAGGCCAATGTGAAGAGCCTGGTGGCCACGCACTTCGGGCATTTCGATTCCACCAGCCCCGTGCTCAAGCGCGCCGCGGCCAAGCACCTGCCGGTGGACCTGATGGGCCCGCACCTGATGGACGAGATCGTGGCCGACATCCGCAAGCACTACTGCGGCCCGCTGCGGCTGGCCCACGACCTGATGCGCATCGACCTCTAGCCCACGCAGGGAACAAGGGCCGGCCTTCGGGCCGGCATGCGGCGGGCGCAGCCCGCCGGCCAGGGAGAACACCATGACGTACCGGACTTGCGCCGTATCCGTTTTGCTTGCCTTGGGCGCGGCGGCCTTGCCGCCGGCCGCCCGGGCGCAGTATCCCGATCATCCCATCCGCATCGTGCTGCCGTACGCGCCGGGCGCGGCGGGCGACGTCGCCATGCGGCAGATCCAGCCGCTGCTGGAGAAACGCCTGGGCCAGCCCGTGGTGGTGGATTACAAGACCGGCGCCGGCGGCAATATCGGCGCGCAGGAAGTGGCGCGCGCGAAGCCGGACGGCTACACGCTGGTGCTGGGCGCGACCAACAATTTCGTCATCAACCAGTTCCTGTACCGGAAGCTGGGCTTCGATCCCCTGGCGGACCTGGAGCCCGTGGGCAAGCTGGCGGACGTGCCGGCCTTCGTCTACGTCGGTTCGCTGGTCCCGGCCGCGGACTACGCGCAGTTCGAGCAGTATGCGCGCGCGCAAAAGGGCAAGTTGAACTACGGTTCGCCGGGCATGGGCACCACGCCCCATCTGTCGGCCTACCGCTTGTCCAAGATGATGGGCGCGGGCATGACCCACATCGCCTACCGCGGTTCGACGCCGGGCGTGCAGGCCCTGCTGGCGAACGAGATCCAGATGTACATCGGGGGCTACAGCATCGCGGCCGCCTACATGCCGCAGGGCAAGGTTCGGGCGCTGGCGGTGGCGGCTCCCCAGCGCTTCGCCGGGCTGCCCGGCGTGCCCACCGCCGCCGAGGCCGGCATGCCGGACGTGGTGCAGGGCAATTGGTGGGGGTTTGCCGCGCCCAAGGGCACGCCGGCCGACCGCATTGCGCGCTTCGCCGGCGCCTTGCACGAGGTGCTGGAACTGCCCGAGGTGCGCCAGGCCTATCTTGCCAACGGCTTTGTGCCCGGACGGGACTCTCCGGCGTCGTTCGCCGAGGAATGGCGCAACGAAGCCCGTCAGTGGCAGGCCGTGGTGCGCGAGTCCGGCGTGGTCCTGGACAATTGAGGAGGCGCCATGGAATTCGAACGCCGGGGCTCGGGCCGCCCGCTGTTCCTGCTGCATGGCTTTTGCTCGTCGTCCGCGATCTGGCGGGAATTGATGGTGGAGCTGGCCGGCACGCGCGACGTGATCGCGCCGGACTGGCCCGGCTTCGGGCGCGCCGCGGCGGCGCAGCCGCTACAGGGGTTGTCCGCTTACGCGCGGGCGCTACTCGCGTTGGCCGATGAACTGGGCATTGCGAGTTTCGACGTGCTGGGGCATTCGTTCAGCGGCTTCGTCGCGCAGCAGCTGCTCTGCGACGCGCCGGCGCGGATCGGGCGCGCGGTGCTGTACGGATCGGGGTTGCGGGTCGACCCCGCCGCGCGCTTCGAGCCTATCGGGCAGACCCACGCGCGCCTGCGCGAAGACGGTCCGCGGGCCACGGCCCGGCGCGTGCTGGCGACCTGGTTCAGGGAAGGAGAACGGCATCCGGCTTTCGCCGCGTGCCTGGAGGATGGCGCGTCCATGAGCGCGGCAGGCGCGGCGTCGATGATCGAGGCCGCGCAGGGCGTGGATTTCAGCCGGCGCCTGCGCCTGGCCCAAGCGCCGGCACTGGTGATCCTGGGCGAGCACGAACGCAGCCATCCGCTGGCTTCGGCGCTGGCCCTGCGGGCAGCGCTGGCCCAGGGCAGCCTGTGCGTCCTGCCGGACAGCGGACACGCCGCGCACCTGGAATGCCCGTCGCTGTTCAATGCGGCCCTGCGGGCATTTCTTGGCGCGGCCTAGCGCCGCGCGGCGCTCAGTAGGGGCCCTTGGAGGCCGCGGGCGCGGCGACGGTCTTGAACTGGCTCGCCAGCTGTTCGGCCGCGCGCGCCAGCAGGATGGCGTCGACGCCTACGGCGACGAAGGTGGCGCCCAGCGACAGATAGTGCCGGGCCTGCTCGATGCCGCTGTGCAGGATGCCGGCCGCCTTGCCGGAGCGCACGATGCGTTTGATGACGTCATCGATCGCCTTGGTGACTTCCGGGTGGTCCGGCTGGCCCAGGTATCCCATGCTGGCCGACAGGTCGGCCGGCCCGATGAAGGCGCCGTCCACGCCGTCCACCGCCAGGATCTCTTCCAGCGCCTCGACGCTGCGCGGGGTTTCGATCTGCACCAGCACGCACATCTCATCGTTGGCGCGCTGCAGGTAATCGGGGATGCGGTTCCAGCGCGACGAGCGGGCCAGCGCGCTGCCCACGCCGCGGATGCCCTGCGGCGGATAGCGCACCGCGGCGACGGCGGCCTCGGCTTCCTCGGCGGACTGCACCATGGGGACCAGTATCGTCTGCGCGCCCGCGTCCAGGATCTGCTTGATCAGGACGGCATCGTTCCAGGCGGGGCGCACCACCGGGGCCGTGGGGTAGGCGGCCATCGATTGCAGCTGCGCCAGCGTGGTCTGCAGGGTATTGGGCGAGTGCTCGCCGTCGATTACCAGCCAGTCGAAGCCGGCGCCCGCGACGATCTCGATGGAATAGGCGCTGCACAGGCCGGCCCACAGGCCGATCTGGGGCTTTCCGTCTTGCAGGGCGCGCTTGAAAGTGTTGGTCAAAATGTCCATGGACGGCGTATCGCTCAAATGAAGTGGCAGTTGACGGAGCCGAGCACGCCGTAGTCGACGTTGAAGGTATCGCCAGGGCGGGCGGCCACCGGCCGGGTGAAGGAACCCGACAGGACGATCTCGCCCGCCTCCAGCGCCGTATCGTGCGCGGCCAGCTTGTTAGCCAGCCATACTACGCCATTGGCGGGATGGTTCAAGACGCCGGCGGCCACGCCCGTTTCCTCGATGACGGCGTTGCGCGACAGGATCGCGCCGATCCAGCGCAGGTCCAGTTCGCCGATCTTCACGGGCCGTCCGCCCATCACCACGCCCGCGTTGGCCGCGTTGTCGGCGATGGTGTCGAACACCTTGCGGGGGCGCTTGGAGTCGGGGTCGATGCCGTGCGAGCGCGCGTCGATGATTTCCAGCGCCGGGATCACGTAGTCGACCGCGTCGTACACCTGGAACAGCGTGACGTCGGGGCCTTGCAGGCGCTTGCCCAGCACAAAGGCCAGCTCGACCTCCAGCCGCGGCAGGATGAAGCGGCTGGCGGGTATGTCGGCGCCGTCGTCGAAGAACATGTCGTCCAGCAGCATGCCGAAATCGGGTTCTTCGATCTGCGAGGCCTGCTGCATGGCGCGCGAGGTCAGCCCGATCTTGTGCCCGCGCTTGACGCGTCCTTCGGCCAGCTTGATGTCCATCCAGGCGCGCTGGATGGCGTAGGCGTCGGCGATATTCATATCGGGGTGCTCGAGCGAGACCTGGCGGATCTGGCGGCGGGTGCGTTCGGCGTCATGCAGGCGCGCGGCGATGGCGCGCACGGTATGGGTGTCCAGCATGTGGGTTCCTGGTAGGGGCGAATTCAAGTCGGGAAGGGGACCAGCGTATTGACCAGCCGGCCGATGCCTTCGATTTCGGTCACGACTTCGTCGCCGGGCTGGACGTTGACGATGCCGTCGGGCGTGCCTGTCAGGATCAGGTCGCCGGGCGACAGCGTCATGAAGCTGCTGAAGTACTCGATCAGCGCGGGCACGTCGAACACCATGTCGCGGGTGTTGCCGCACTGCGTCTGGACGCCGTTGACGGTGGTGCGCAGGTTGAGGTTCATGGGGTCCGGCACGTCGTCCCGGTCCACCAGCCACGGACCGAGGGGCGTGCAGGTGTCGCGGCTTTTCACGCGCAGGTTGGGGCGGTACCAGTTCTCGAGGTAATCGCGCAGCGCATAGTCGTTGGCCACCGTGTAGCCGGCCACGTGGCCGTAGGCCTGGCTGCGGCTGACCTTGCGCGCCGTCTTGCCGATCACCACCGCCAGCTCGCATTCATAGTGCATGAAGGCGACGTCGGCGGGGCGCAAGGTTTGCGCGCGGTGGCCGATGAACGTGTTGGCGGCTTTCAGGAAGCCTAGCGGCTCTTCGGGCGCCTGGAACGCCAGTTCCCGCGCGTGGTCGGCGTAGTTGATGGCCAGCGTGAAAGTCGTGCGCGGCTCGATCGGCGGCAGCCACGTTACGGCGTCTTCGGGCAGCTCGCGGCCATCGGCCAGCCGGACGAGGCCGGGGCCGGCTTCGGTCGCGGCATGGATGGCGCCGTCCAGGGAAATGCGGGCATGTTTCATGGCGGGGTTCCTTCGGTCACAGGCCGGCGCGGCCGGCCGCCAGCGGGTTGCCCAGCGTGCCCACCTGCGCGATGCGGATGTCGTAGCGCTGGCCGGCGCGCGCGCGCGGCGCGCCTGGAGGGGCGCCGACCAGCAGAATGTCGCCCGCCTCCAGGCTCATGAACTGCGTGACGTCGGCGATCAGGCGGGCCACCGGCCGGATCAGTCCGGCCGTGCTGGTGCGCTGCGCCACGTCGCCGTCGATCCGGACTTCGATATCCAGCGCGTCGGGATTGGCGACCGCGGCGGCGGGCGCGAATTCCTTGCCGATGGGGCAGAAGCCGTCGCGGCATTGCTGTTTGAGCGCGGGGCGGAAGTAGCTGGCATGCGGGACGGACAGATCAGCGACGACGCGGTAGCCCGCCACGTAGTCCAGCGCCTCGGCTTCGCTGACGCGGGTGGCGCGGCGGGAGAACACCACGCCCAGGCAGGCGCCCACTTCCACTTCCTCCACGTCGGCCGGCAAGATGATGGCGGCGCCATCCTGCGCATAGGTGTTGGCGGGCTTGACGTAGAGCACGGGCGACTTGGGAGCGCCCTTGTAGGGAGCGGCATCCACGGCGTCGCCCAGCGCGGCCAGCGCCGCGTGCGTGTTCAACGCCACGCCCACCACCGTTCTCGGCATGGGTATCGCGGCGGCGGCGCGCGCCGCGAGGTATTCGCGGTAGTTGTTGAGCTTGTAGTTGAGCACCGGGTCGGCCTCTTCGATCTGCATCGAAATGCCCAAGGGGCGCGAGGCCATCAGCGGCGCCAGCGCCGCGGTCAGCGCCTGGAATACGCGCGTGCCCAGGGCGGCCTTCTGTTCGTCGTTGCGGCCGTGGCCGATGCGCAGCACCACGTGGACGAAGGCGTTGTCCGGATGCCCGTCGACGATCAGGCAGTCGTCCACGCGCATGGCGCGGGTGCGCGCGCCCGCCAGCGGGAACAGGCTGCCGTCGCCGACGGCGGCGTTCTGCACCGTCTGCATCAGCGCCGGCGTATCCAGGGCCAGATTGCCCGAATACTCAATCCAGATATGGGGCATGGCCTGCTCCGTAAAAATAGTTAGCATGTTAATTATAATAATGAAAAAGAACCGGAGCGACAATGCGCGAAGGGGGCGCCCGTTCGGGGTTTCCCGCCGTTGACAGGGCGTTCCGGCCGGCATAATGTTAACGTGTTAATTATTTTTGCGCTGGCCATTCCGGCGCAGTCCAAGGCCAAGGAGTTGCGCGTGAGCATCAAGCACTGGATCAACGGCAGGCAGGTCGACAGCCCGGACCGCTTCACTACCTTCAACCCGGCCACGGGCGAGGCTATCGAAGAAGTGGCCGCCGGCGGCCAGGCCGAAATCGATGCGGCCGTCGCGGCCGCGGCCGACGCCTTCCCCAAGTGGGCTGGCACGCCCGCGAAGGAACGCGCCCGCCTGATGCGCAGGCTGGGCGAGCTGATCGACCAGAACGTGCCGATGCTGGCCGAGCTGGAAACGCGTGATACCGGCCTGCCGATTTCGCAGACGCGCAAGCAGCTGATTCCGCGCGCCTCCGAGAACTTCAATTTCTTCGCCGAGGTGTGCACGCGCATGAATGGCCACACCTATCCGGTGGACGACCAGATGCTCAACTACACGCTGTACCAGCCCGTGGGCGTGTGCGCGCTGGTGTCGCCGTGGAATGTGCCCTTCATGACGGCCACCTGGAAGACCGCTCCGTGCCTGGCGCTGGGCAACACGGCCGTGCTGAAAATGTCCGAGCTGTCGCCGCTGACGGCCGACCAGCTGGGCATGCTGGCCCTGGAGGCGGGCATTCCGGCGGGCGTGCTGAATGTGGTGCAGGGCTATGGCGCCACGGCGGGCGATGCGCTGGTGCGCCATCCCGGCGTGCGCGCGATATCGTTCACCGGCGGCACGGCCACCGGCAAGAAGATCCTGGCCAGCGCGGGCGGCGTCAAGAAGTACTCGATGGAACTGGGCGGAAAATCGCCGGTGCTGATCTTCGACGACGCGGACGTCGAACGGGCGCTGGACGCGGCGCTGTTCACCATTTTTTCGCTCAACGGCGAACGCTGTACGGCCGGTTCGCGGATATTCGTGCAGCGGAACCTTTACGACGACTTCGTGCGCCGGTTCGCGGAGCGCGCGGGCCGCCTGGCCGTGGGCGATCCCACGGATGAAAAGACCCACGTGGGCGCAATGATCTCGCGCCCGCACTGGGAGAAGGTCACGGGCTACATCCGCCTGGCCGAGCAGGAAGGCGCGCGCATTCTCGCGGGCGGCGCCGGCCGGCCCGGCGGCCTGCCCGCGAGCCTGGCGGGCGGAAACTTTGTGAGCCCGACGGTGCTGGCCGATGTCGACAACCGGATGCGGTGCGCGCAGGAAGAGATCTTCGGCCCGGTCGCCTGCCTGCTGCCTTTCGAAGACGAGGCCGATGGCCTGGCGCTGGCCAACGACGTGAAGTATGGTCTGGCCTCGTACGTATGGACCCGCGACATCGGCCGCGCGCACCGGCTGGCCCGCGGCATCGAGGCCGGCATGGTGTTCATCAACAGCCAGAACGTGCGCGACCTGCGGCAGCCTTTCGGCGGCACCAAGGAATCGGGCACGGGACGCGAAGGCGGGGAATACAGCTACGAGGTCTTTGCCGAGATCAAGAACGTGTGCGTGTCGATGGGCAGCCACCACATCCCGAAATGGGGCATTTGAGCCCGCCGGCATTCACAAGAACGAGGAGACAAGATCATGGGCAAGCTCGCGCTGGCGGCCAAGGTAACGCATGTGCCGTCCATGTACCTGTCGGAGCTTCCCGGCAAGCACCAGGGCTGCCGGGAGGCCGCGATCCAGGGGCACCGCATCATCGGCCAACGGTGCCGCGACCTGGACGTGGACACGATCGTCGTGCTGGACGTGCATTGGCTGGTCAATGCGGGCTACCACGTCAATTGCAATGCCGGCTTCCAGGGCCGCTACACCAGCAATGAACTGCCGCACTTCATCAAGGACATGGATTACGCCTATCGGGGCAACCCGCAGCTGGGGCGCCGCATCGCGGAGTGCGCGAACGCGGCCGGCGTGGGCACGCGGTCGCACGAAATCGACAGCCTGGAACTGGAGTACGGCACGCTGGTGCCGATGCGCTACATGAACGGCGACGGCCGCTTCAACGTCGTGTCGGTCGCGGCGTGGTGTGCCTGGCACGCGCTGGATGACAGCCGGCGTTTCGGGGCCGCGCTGCGCCAGGCCATCGAGGCCAGCGACAGCCGCGTGGCGGTGCTGGCCAGCGGTTCGCTGTCGCACCGTTTCAATGATAACGGCGGCGCCGAGGCTGCGATGCACCAGACCAGCCGCGAGTTTTTCCGGCAGGTGGACCTGCGCGTGGTGGAGCTGTGGCGCCAGGGAGACTGGAAGACGTTCTGCGCCATGCTGCCTGACTACGCCGAACTGTGCGTGGGCGAAGGCGGCATGCACGATACCGCCATGCTGCTGGGCCTGCTGGGCTGGGATGGGTACGACAAGCCGGTGGAGATCGTCACCGACTACTTCGCCAGTTCCGGAACGGGGCAGATCAACGCGATCTTCCCGGTTCCGGCCTGATCACGCGTCGTCGGGTTCGCGCGGCGCGTCGGCGTCGCGCTTGATCAGATCGACCATGGTGTCCACGTCCCGGTACAGGCGATCCAGCAATTCCTTGCCGATCTTGGCCTCGATTTCCAGGTACTTCGCGTCTACCTGCGGGCGCATGCGGTCGATGAGCTTGTAGCTCTTGGGCGTAAGCGAGATTTCCTGGCGCCGCTGGTCGGCGCTGGAACGCGCGCGCTTGATCAGGCCCTGCTCCTGCATGCCGGCCAGCATGCGGGTCAGGCTGGGACTGAGGATCTGGCAACTGCGCGCGATCTGGTTGGGTTCCATGGAACCCACTTCGCTCAAAGTGCGCAATACCCGCCATTGCTGTTCGGTGACGCCGGCCGCGTGCAGGATGGGGCGGAAATGCGCCATCAGCGTTTCGCGCGCGTAAAGCAGCAGATGGGGAAGATTGCGGTGGTGGAAACTCGGGCTCATGCGGGTATGTTAGCAAGAAGCCGTGAGGGTCCTGGCCGGGCCGCCGCGCGCGCGGCCGTCGGGCCCGCAAAGGGTGCGGGCCCGATGCTGGGGACGGATGGCGCCTTCAGGCAGGGTTCTGGTCGGCCAGTTCCTGGAGATCGTCGGGGAGCGCCAGATCGGGCGCGCCTTGCTGCAATTCGCGCAGCGCGTTCACGGCGTCGTCCTGCTGCTCGGCCTGCATCAGGGAACGGATATGGGCCACGCGGGCCTCGATGTCCTGTTCGCCGAACGGCGCGGCTTCGGCGGCAACGGCTTCGCCTTGCGGCGCCTCGGCGGCCTGCTGGGCGCCGTTCGCCGGCGCTTCCTGTGCCGGGACGGCCTGGGACGGGGGCGCATCGCCCTGGGGCGCAGTCTCGCGCTGCATGACGGGCACGGCCTGCGCGGACGGCGCTTCGGCCTGGACGGGCGAGGTGGGGTCGGAGCGGTCCTGGCCCGCCCCTGATTCGCGGGGGGCGATCAGTTGCGTGGCCGGGCCTGCGACGTCTTGCTGCGCTTCTCGCATGTCGGTCCAGGCGAACAGGCCAGCAACCATCGCGGCGCAGGCGGCGGCGCCCCAGCCGGGGTGCCAGCTGTGTCCGGGATGCCATCTGCGGCGCACCGCCGCGTCGAGTTCGGGGCTGGATCCCGGGCCGGGCCGACGGTACAGGGCGCGCAGATCCCGTTCATCGTCTTCGTCGAAAGGGGGGCGGTAAGTAATGCTCATGCGCGTACTCCTCGCGCATGCGCCTGGTGGCAGGGCGCATCCGCGTTCGACCTCCGCGTGCGCCGCGCCGGTTCATCCGGCGGTCTCGTCGCTGCTCGGGTCCTGTTCCGGTTTAAGCGGCTTCCTGGAAAGCCGCAGGTGAATGCGCCGCGATTCCCGCTGCTGCGCCCGGATGGGCGTACGGCTTCGGGTATGCCGCCCTGGTCCGGGCGGTTCGACAATGCGCTGCACCCGCCGATTATGCGCGATTTGAAGAAATCCGGCAGGAAATTTCTTGAATTTGCATCATGTAACTTCGATGTGCCCCTATTTCTGAAAGCGGAACGACAGCTTCGCGCTCCGAACCCGCACCCAACCGGCGCGCGAAGGCGGACGACCGCGCGCAATGGCCACGCTCCGGCAGGCGGCCGCAGGTGGATGCCGGTACACTTTCGCGCATGGCCAAATCCCGAACCGTATATGTCTGCGCCGATTGCGGCGGCACTACCCCGAAGTGGCAGGGCAAATGCCCGCACTGCAATGCCTGGAACACCCTGGAAGAGACGCTGGAGTCCTCGACGCCGGCCGCTTCCGCCCACCGCTATGCGCCGCTGGCCTCGAGCAGCCCGGTGCGCAGCCTGTCCGAAATCGAAGCCCGCGAAACGCCGCGCCAGCCTACCGGGCTGGACGAGTTCGATCGCGTGCTGGGTGGCGGCCTCGTGGCCGGCGCCGTCGTGCTGATCGGCGGCGATCCCGGGATCGGCAAATCCACGCTGCTGCTGCAGGCGCTGGCATCCCTGTCCACGACCACCAATGTGCTGTATGTCACCGGCGAAGAATCCGCCGAGCAGGTGGCGCTGCGCGCGCGGCGTCTGGGCCTGCAGACCGGCAACGTCAATCTGCTGGCCGAAATCCGGCTGGAGGCCATCCAGGCGGCCGTGTCCGAGCAGAAGCCCACCGTAGCGGTCATCGACTCGATCCAGACGCTCTACAGCGGCGAACTGAGCGCCGCGCCGGGCTCGGTGTCGCAGGTGCGCGAATGCGCGGCGCAGCTCACGCGCCTGGCCAAGCAGACAGGCATCGCCATCGTCATGATCGGCCACGTCACCAAGGACGGAGCGCTGGCGGGGCCGCGCGTGCTGGAGCACATCGTGGATACCGTGCTGTATTTCGAGGGCGATACGCATTCGTCGTTCCGCCTGGTGCGCGCCTTCAAGAACCGCTTCGGCGCGGTCAACGAACTGGGCGTCTTCGCCATGACCGACCGCGGGCTGCGCGGCGTGGCCAACCCGTCCGCCCTGTTCCTGTCGCAGCATGAGCAGCAGGTGGCCGGATCCTGCGTGATGGCCACGCAGGAGGGCACGCGCCCGCTGCTGGTGGAAATCCAGGCGCTGGTCGACTCCTCGCACGCGCCCAATCCGCGCCGGCTGACGGTGGGCCTGGAAGGCAACCGGTTGGCGATGCTGCTGGCCGTGCTGCACCGGCATGCGGGCGTGTCCACGTTCGACCAGGACGTCTTCGTCAACGCGGTGGGCGGTGTGCGCATCACGGAGCCCGCGGCCGATCTGCCGGTGCTCCTGGCCATCATGTCTTCGTTGCGCGACAAGCCGCTGCCGCGCGGCCTGATCGCCTTCGGCGAAGTGGGCCTGGCGGGCGAGATCCGGCCCGCGCCGCGCGGCCAGGAACGGTTGCGCGAAGCGGCCAAGCTGGGGTTTTCGATCGCCCTGATCCCCAAGGCCAACGCGCCGCGCCAACCGGTTGAAGGCCTGGAAATCTGGGCCGTGGACCGGCTGGACGCGGCGCTGGACAAATTGCGTTGACGCCGCGCCGCGCGGCATGGGCCGGCGGCGAGGGTTCCAACGTCCGATTATCCGTATTCTGATTGCCCGCCCATGACTGGCCGGGCCTGCTGGAGCAAGACTTGAGTCTGTTAGTTATCGCCGCCTGCCTCGCAGCCGGCGGCCTGATCGGTTTCATGGGCGGCGTGCTGGGCATCGGCGGCGGCCTGATCGCGATTCCCGCGCTGGTGCTGTTGATGGGCATGTCGCAGCAGCTGGCGCAGGGCACGGCGCTCATCATGGTCCTGCCCACCATCATGATGGCGGTGCGCAAGTACAACCAGCAGGTGCGCATCGACAAGCGCGTGGCGCTGGCGGGGGCGGCGGGCGCCGTTGTGTTCACCTGGGTGGGCGCGCAGCTGGCATTGGGCATCGACTCCAGCATCCTGCGCCGCAGCTTCGCGGTGTTCCTGTTCTTCATCGCGCTCTTCTATGTGTGGCAGACGTGGCGCGCGTCGCGCCCGGCGGCCGAGCGCAAGCCGGCGGCCAAGGGCGAGGCGCCGGTCTTCACGCCGCGCCGCGCCAGCGTGCTGGGCATTCTGTGCGGCACGCTGGGCGGCTTCTTCGGCGTGGGCGGCGCCGTGCTGGCCGTGCCCATCATCACCACGGTGTTCCGCCTGCCCCAGACCGCCGCGCAGGCGCTGGCGCTGAGCATGGTGATTCCCGGTTCCATGATTGCCCTGATCACCTATACCTGGGCGGGGCAGGCCGATTGGCTGGTGGGCGCGCCGCTGGCGATCGGCAGCCTGTTCTTCGTGCCGGTGGGCGTCAAGCTGGCGTACCGGCTTCCTGAACGCAAGCTGAGAGCCTGCTTCGCGCTCATGCTCTTCGCGACCGTTGCGCTGCTGGCGTTCGAGAGCTGATCCTTGCAAAGTCATGTCGAACCCATTTCGAACCGTTAGCGGCAGAAAATTTGTGGTTCCGTGCTGAACCTTCCTGAGGGTCCCGGCTCCAACTCGATACGGGTCAAGCGGCGATGTTGCCGCCCCGTGTTGGAAAAGGCCTCGGCCTTTATACATTCAGGAGGTCATGAAATGACGACTCACTCCCGTATTGCTGCGTTCCTGTCCACTTCGGCCCTGTGCCTCGGTCTTGCGGCGGCGCCAAGCGCGTTCGCGGCCGGCGCCGATGCCTCGGCCAAGACAGGTGAAAGCAAGACCCAAGCGCAGCACAAGCATCACAAGTCCGACAAAACCTCCGCCAAGCACGAGGCGGGAAAGTCGGGAGGAGCGGCGAAGATGGATAAGTCCGGCGCCGCGACGCCGGCCAAATAATCGCGGCGGGCCGCAAGGCCCTGGTTCCTTTGCGCAAATGAAAAGCCTCTCGGTATGGGCGCCGAGAGGCTTTTCTTATTTGGGCGCCGCGCTTACTCCGCCGGTGTGATGACGCGGCCGGTCTCGAAGTACGCCTGCAGGTTGTCCAGCATCAGGTTTTCCATGCTCAGGCGGGTCTCCAGCGTTGCGCTGCCGATATGCGGCAGGACCACGGCATTGTCGCTGGTGGCCAGGGCTTCGGGCACCTTGGGCTCGTGTTCGAACACATCCAGCGCGGCGCAGCCCAGCTTGCCGGCCTGCAGCGCGTCGACCAGCGCGGCTTCGTCGATGACGGGGCCGCGTGCGATGTTGACGATGATACCGGTGGGGCCAAGCGCCTCAAGCACTTCGCGGTTCACCAGATGGCGCGTGCCGGCGCCGCCGACCGTTGCCACAATGAGGAAGTCGGCCCACTTGGCCAGGCCGGTGAGCGAGGCCTCGTAGCCGTACTGCACGTCGTCGCGCTGGCGGCGGTTGTGGTAGCGGATGTCCATGTCGAAGCCCGCGCCGCGGCGCGCGATGGCTTCGCCGATGCGGCCCAGGCCCACGATGCCCAGCTTCTTGCCGCTGACGCGCAGGCCCAGCGGGATGCTGCCATGCACCTGGCCCTTGCCCCAGAGGCCGGCGCGCACGAAGCGTTCGCCCTGGCCCATGCGGCGGGCGCCGGCGATCAGCAGGCCCCAGGCCAGATCCGCCACGCAGTCCGTCAGCACGTCGGGAGTATTGCTGACCTGCACGCCGCGCTGTTTGGCGGCCTTGATGTCGATGGTTTCATAGCCGACGCCCCAACTGCAGATGGCTTTCAGGTCGGGCAGGGCATTGATGAGTTCGGCATCGGCGCCGTAGTTGGCGGAGGTGACGACCGCGGTAATGCCCTTGCCGTGTTCGGCCAGCGCGGCCTTGCGGTCCGGGTACTTCCACAGCTCGACGACGTCGTAGCGATCTGCGAGGCTCTTGTTGGCGGAGGGGGACCCGGCCAGCGAGCCGACCTGGATGATGCGATGCTTGGTAGTCATGTTGTCGTACAGGTGGGTGGCAAAATACCGATGCTACTTGATCCGGCCGCGGATAAGGCCGGGAATGCCCGCGAAAGGCATCCCGGCGCGCGAATTCCCGGATTACTCGAGCTGGATGTTGGCTTGCTTGATGACGTCCTTCCAGCGCTTGACCTCGGCCTGCTGGAACGCGGCGAATTGCTGCGGGGTGTTCGCCACGACTTCGAAGCCCAGCCCTTGCAGGGTTTTCTCCGTCTTGGGCTCGCGCAGCGCGGTCTGCAGCGCCTTGGACAACTGCTGGACGACGGGCGCCGGGGTGCCCTTGGGCACCGCGAAGCCTTGCCAGGAATACACCACCATGTCCTTGATGCCAGCTTCCGTCAGGGTCGGCACGTCGGGCAGGTCGGCGGCGCGCGCATCGCCGGTGATCGCCAGCGCCTTGAGCTTGCCCGCCTTGATGTGGGTCTGGACCGCGCCCAGATTCTGGAACGATACGTTGACCTGCCCGCCGATCAGATCGGCGATCGCCGCGCCGCCGCCGCGGTACGGCACGTCCACGCCGGTGCTCTGCGTGCGCTGGCGGAACAGCACCGCGGACAGGTGATCCGACGAACCCGTGCCGGACGAGGCATACGAGACCTTGCCCGGATTCTTCTTCGCGTAGTCCACCAGTTCGGCGACGGTGGCGGCGGGGAAGTTGGGCGCGGCGACGAGCACGTTGGGGTTGCGCACCGCCTGCGTCAGGTACTCGAAGTCCTTGCTGGGGTTGTAGGACAAGGTCTTGTAGAGGGCCTCGTTGATGGCGAACGTGCCGATCGAACCCACCATCATGGTGTAGCCGTCGGGCGTGGCGCGGGCCAGCGCCTGCGCGCCGATCGCGCTGTTCGCGCCGGGTTTGTTCTCGACCACGAAGGTCTGCCCGAGGAGTTTCGTGAGCGCGGGCGTGACCGACCGCGCGGTGATGTCGGATGAACCGCCCGGCACGAAGGGAACGATCATCGTGACAGGCTTGTCGGGATAGCCGGCCGCATGCGCGGCCGGCCCGCCAAGCAGGGCGGCGCCCGCCGCCGCAACGGCCGCCGCGACAACGGCGCTCAGTCGTTTGTTCATGGTGTCTCCAGGTTCGCGCGATGATGTGATGAGCCCGCCGCTCACGCGTTGCGGACAGGCCCGGATCTGCGCCGGGTCAATCGACCTTGGCGCCGGATTTCTTCACGACCTCAGCCCATTTGGCGCTTTCCTGCGCCATGAACTGCTTGAACTGGTCCGGCGTATTGCCGGAGGGCGTCGCGCCCTGGGCCTGCAACTGCGCGCGCACGGCCGGCAGTTGCAGCGCGGCCGCCACGTCGCGCTGGACCTTGTCGACTACCGCAGGCGGCGTGCCGGCGGGCGCCAGCAGGCCGAACCAGCTGGAGGCGTCGTAGCCCTTCACGCCGGCCTCCGCCATCGTGGGCACGTCGGGCAGGGCGGGCGAGCGCTGGGCGCTGGTGACGGCCAGCGGGCGCAGCTTGCCGCTCTTGAGAAAGCCCATGGAGGAAGGCAGGTTGTCGAAGATCAGGTCGGCGGAACCCGCCATCACGTCGGTCAGCGCGGGGCTGCTGCCCTTGTAGGGCACGTGCGTCATGCGTGTACCCGTCATGTTCTGGAACAGCTCGCCGGAGAGATGCGTGGACGTGCCGTTGCCGGTGGACGCCATGTTGACGCTGCCGGGGTTGGCCTTCAGGTACTTGATCAGGTCTGCGACGTTGCGGATGCCATGCTTGTCGGCGAACTTGGGATTCAGTTCGAGGATGTTGGGCACGGGAATGACGAGCGTTACCGGCACGAAGTCCTTGACCGGATCGTAGGGCAGCTTGGCGTAGACGGACTGGTTGATCGCATGTGTGCTGACGGTGCCCATCAGCAGGGTGTAGCCGTCCGGCGTGGCGCGGGCGGCCTCGGCCGTGCCGACATTGCCGCCCGCGCCCGCCTTGTTGTCGACCACGACGGGCTTGTTCCACGCCTTGCCGAGTTCCGTAGCGACGACGCGCGCCGCGATGTCGGTCGTGCCGCCCGCGGGGAACGGCACGATGATCCGGACTTCGCGTTCCGGGTATTCGGCCAGGGCCGGGGCGGCCGGCAGAGCGGCGGCGGCCAGGATGGCGGCGAACAGGGCGGCCGTAACGGACCGGCCTCGGGCAGGGGCTGCATGCATGGAATTCGTCTCCTCGGTGTGCGCGTGGCCGCGCATCGTTGATGGGGTATTCCGCCCCTGGCATCGCCCGAGGCTTTCAATCCGCAGGACGCCCCGCGGCGCCTTGCGTTTTTGCTGCCGGTCTACTTGTAAAACAAATATATGTATTGAGCTTATGCTTGTCAACCAAGTATACTTTTTTCACCTTAGTCATCCGACCCCTCGGTCAGCCAGGAGCCCGCCCATGAAAACTTCCCCGGTCACCGCGCAGGATCTGCAGCGCTCGGTCATCGCCGTGCCGCCGCTGGCGCGCCACGACGATCTGTCCCTGAACGTGGAGGCCAACCGGGCCCTGCTGGGCCATCTGGAAGCCGGCGGCGTGCGCAACGTGATGTATGGCGGCAACGCCAATTTCTATAACGTGGGCGTAAGCGAGTACGCGCGCATCGTGGACATGCTGGCCGAGCTGGCGGGCGCAGACACCTGGATCCTGCCCTCGGTGGGGCCCGACTACGGCAAGATGATGGACCAGGCGGCGATTTTGCGTTCGCGCGCGTTTCCCACGGCCATGCTGCTGCCCATGTCGTTCCCCTATACCGACCCGGGCCTGGCCGACGGCGTGCGCCGGTTCACCGATGCCCTGGGCAAGCCCGCGGTCGTCTATCTCAAGTCGGCCGACTATCTGGCGCCGGCCACCGCGGCGCGCCTGATCGAAGAGGGCCGCATCGTGACGTTCAAGTACGCAGTCGTGCGCGACGATCCGTCGCGCGACGCCTACCTGTCGTCCCTGTTGCAGGCGGTGGATGCGCGTTGGATCGTCAGCGGCATCGGTGAGCGTCCCGCCATCGTCCACTATCGCGACTTCGGCCTGAAGAGCTTCACGTCCGGATCGGTCTGCGTGGCGCCGCGAGGCTCGATGCGCCTGCTGCACCTGCTGCGCGACGGCCGCTACGAGGAAGCCGCGGCGGTGCGCGAAAACTACCTGCCCCTGGAAGACTGCCGCGACGGCATCAGTCCCATCCGGGTGCTGCACGACGCGGTGACGCTGTCGGGCGTGGCGGACATGGGGCCGATGCTGCCGCTGCTGACGGGCCTGTCCAGCGCCGAGCGCGAGCGCGTGGCGCCGGTGGCGCGCGCCCTGGCCGCCTGGGACCGGGAAACCGCGGCGGCTTGAGCGATGCGCCGCATGGCGGGCGCGGGCGTGCGCATCGATCCGCGCATTGACGGTACGATGAGCGCTGTTCAGCCCCTGTGAACAGGCCCTAGCATCGAGGAGGTCCCGTGGCCCGACCCAAAGCATCATCCCCGTCCGCGCCCCAGGCGTCCGCCGAGCCGGACACCCACGGCGCGCTGGTGCTCGAGCGCGGGCACCGGGTGCGGCTGGCGGACCAGCTCTATGGGCAGATCTTCGAGCAGATCGTGTCCGGCGGCCTGAACGTCGGCGACAAACTGCCTTCCGAAAACGAAATTTCCGAACGGTTCGGCGTGTCGCGCCCCGTGGTGCGCGAAGCGCTGCTGCGCTTGCGCGCGGACGGCCTCATCACCGCGCACCAGGGGCTGGGCACTTTCGTCAGCCACCAGCCCGCGCCGCGCCTGAAGACCTTCAACGACGTGCAGAACGTCAGTGCGTATCTGCGGGCCCAGGAAGTGCGGGTGGCGCTGGAGGGCGACGCCGCGCGCCTGGCGGCGCTGCGCCGCACGGACGAGCAGCTGCGCAAGATCGAAGACGCGCACGCGGCTTTCGCCGACAGCCTGGCGCGCGGCCAGGTGTCCGCCGAGGCCGACCTGGCGTTCCACGCCAGCATCGCCGAAGCCAGCGGCAATGACTTCTACCTGGGCGTGCTGGAAAGCATCCACGAATCCATCAGCGGTTTCATGAGGCTGACCCTGAACCTCACCCGCACCGGCTCGCGCCAGCGCGCGCAGCGGGTGGTGGACGAGCACGCGGCCATCCTCGATGCCATCCGCGAGCAGGACAGCGAGCGCGCCCGCGTCGCCATGCAATTCCATCTGGGCCAGGCGCGCCATCGGCTGGTGGACCGGGACCGCGACTGATTCCGCCTTCAGGCCCGCCGCGACCCGCCAACGACAACAGGAGACTAGAGAGTGCGAGGCAACGGAGCGACAGCAACGGACGTGCCGGTGGAGCAGATCCGGGAACAGATCGTGCAGGTGTTGCAGGCCTGGGGCATGGCGCAGGATCTGGCGCGCACCACGGCGGACCTGATGGCGGGAACCGACTTGCTGGGCATCGATTCCCACGGCATCTCGATGCTGCCGGCCTACGAAGAAAAGTGGCGGGCGGGATCCCTGCGGCTGGACGCGCGGGCGCGGATCGTGCGCGACGGCGGCGCCAGCGCCTTGATCGACGGCATGGGCGGGCTGGGCTATCCCGTTGCCGCGCAGGCCATGCACCTCGCCGTCGATAAGGCGCTGGAACATGGCGTGGGCGCGGTGTCGGTCTGCAATTCCCATCACTTCGGCGCGGCCGGGATCTATGCGCGCATCGCCGTGGAACGCGGCGTGGTCGGGCTGGTGACCAGCAGCGCCAACGGCGTGATCATGGTGCCCACGCGCGGCGCCATGCCCATGCTGGGCACCAACCCCATCGCCTTCGGCGCGCCGGCCGCGTACAACGAACCCTTCCTGCTAGACATGGCGACCACCACCGTCGCGGCAAACAAGATCAAGGTGTACGACTTCCTGGACAAGCCGCTGCCGCCGGGCTGGGCGGTGGACGGAGAGGGCGCCGCGGTGACCGGCGCGGCCGCCGCCATGGAATTCATCTTCAAGCACCCCGAGGGCGGGCTGACGCCGCTGGGCGGCACGGCCGCCATGAGCAGCCACAAGGGCTACGGGCTCGCGATGATGGCGCAGATCCTGGGCGGTACGCTGAGCGGCAGCGCGTTCGCCGCCCGGCGCGCGCCGACGCGCCGTCCGGGCGAGCCGGACGACGTGGGGCATTTCTTCCTGGCGCTCAATCCCGACGCCTTCCGCGCGGCGGGGTCGTTCGAGTCCGACATGGACGACCTGATCGACGCCATGCACGACACGCCGCCCGCCAGGCCCGAAGAGCCGGTGCTGGTGGCGGGCGAACCCGAAGCCGCCGAGCGCGAGCGCCGGCTGCGGCGGGGGATTCCCATTCCGGCCGCGCTGGCAGAGCGCCTGCGCGGCATTTGCGAACGCGCGGGCACGCCCTATCTGCTGGGCGGCGCCTAGGGCCTGTTCACCCTAATCCATTTTTCCAATAACCCCTCGCCCAAGCGCAGAGGAAACGAGACATGAGCAATTCAGACAAGCGCAAGAAACCCGAGGAGCTGCGGAGCCACCGCTGGTACGGCGTGCGCGACCTGCGGTCTTTCGGACACCGTTCGCGCACCGCGCAGATGGGCTATCACCGCTCGGACTACGCGGGCAAGCCCGTCATCGCGATCATCAATACGTGGAGCGACATCAACCCCTGCCACAGCCACTTCAAGCAGCGCGTGGAAGAGGTCAAGCGCGGCATCTGGCAGGCGGGCGGCTTCCCGGTGGAAATGCCGGCTATGAGCCTGTCCGAACCCTTCCAGAAGCCCACGACCATGCTCTACCGCAATCTGCTGGCGATGGAAACGGAAGAGCTGCTGCGCTCCTATCCGGCGGACGGCTGTGTGCTGATGGGCGGCTGCGACAAGACCACGCCCGCGCTCATCATGGGCGCGGTGTCCATGGACCTGCCGACGATCTTCGTGCCGGCCGGCCCCATGCTGCGCGGCAACTGGAACGGCAATACGCTAGGCTCGGGCTCGGACACCTGGAAGTACTGGGCGGAACTGCGCGCCGGCAACATCACCGAGGAAGACTGGCAGGGCGTGGAAGACGGCATCGCGCGTTCGCCGGGGCACTGCATGACCATGGGCACCGCGTCCACCATGACGGGCGCGGTCGAGGCGCTGGGCCTGTGCCTGTCGGGCGCTTCGTCCATCCCCGCGCCGGATTCGCGGCATGCGCAAATGGCCAGCCTGACGGGCAAGCGCATTGTCGAGATGGTGTGGGAAGACCTGAAGCCGTCCGACCTGCTGACCGCGGCGTCCTACGACAACGCGGTGCGCACGGTGCTGGCGCTTTCCGGATCGACCAATTCCGTGGTGCACCTGATCGCCATGGCCCGCCGCAGCGGCTTCAATCTGGACCTGGACCGGTTCGACCACCTGGCGCGCACGACGCCGGTGCTGGCCAACCTGAGGCCGGCGGGCAAGTACCTGATGGAGGATTTCTACTACGCGGGCGGGCTGCGCGCGATGCTGGTGCAGCTGGGCGATCTGCTGGACGCCACGCAGCGCACCGTGGACGGCCGCACGCTGGGCGAGAACATCGCCGGCGCGCGCATCTTCAACGAAGACGTGATCCGGCCGCGCTCGCAGGCGCTGATAGAGCGCGACGGGCTGGCGGTGCTGCGCGGCAACCTGGCGCCGGACGGTGCGGTGATCAAGCCGCCCGCCATGGAGGAGCGCCTGCAGGTGCACACGGGCCGCGCGGTGGTCTTCAAGGACTACAACGACATGGCGGCGCGCATCGACGATCCGGACCTGGACGTGGATGCCGACAGCGTCATCGTGCTGCAGAACGCCGGGCCGCAAGGCGCACCGGGCATGCCGGAATGGGGGCAATTGCCGATCCCGCAGAAGCTGCTGAAGCAGGGTGTGCGCGATATGGTGCGGATCTCGGATGCGCGGATGAGCGGCACGAGCTACGGCGCCTGTGTGCTGCATGTGGCGCCCGAAGCCTATGTCGGCGGCCCGCTGGCGCTGGTGCAGGACGGCGACCGCATCGAGCTGGACGTGCCGGCGCGGCGGCTGGAGCTGCTGGTGCCCGAGGCCGAACTGGCTGCCCGCCGCGCGGCCTGGCAGGCGCCGCCGCCGCGCTTCGAGCGCGGCTACGGCGTGCTCTACCTGAAGCACATCGGCCAGGCCGACACCGGCTGCGATTTCGATTTTCTTCAGACCGAAACGCGCGCTCCGGCCGCGGGCGAGCCTGAGATTCATTGATGTAAGTGTCTGACACCCGGGAAACGGCGAAGCAAATCGAAGAGGCGCTCGTACGGGTGTCAGACACAAGCATCGAAGCTGGTGGTTGACACCAACCATACTCAAAAAAGCCACAGAGGAGACGACAACCATGCACCACCCCAAAACCCATGCGCGCAGACGCTTCTTCACCCTGGCCGCCATGGCGGCAGGCGCGCTGACCTTCCTGTCCGGCGCCGCAATCGCGCAGTCCGACGCCTGGCCGGCCAGGCAATTGAAGCTGGTGGTGCCTTTCCCGGCGGGCGGCAGCACCGACTCGGTGGGCCGCCTGCTGGCGGCCGAGCTGTCCAAGGAATTGGGGCAGACCGTGGTCGTCGAAAACAAGGGCGGCGCCAACGGCAACATCGGCTCCGATATGGTGGCCAAGGCGGCGCCGGACGGCTATACGCTGCTGCTGTCCGGCGTGGGGTCCAACGCGATCAGCTACGCGGTCTACCAGAACATGCCCTACCGCAACAGCGATTTCGCGCATATATCCCTCCTGGCGACCGGGCCCAACGTGCTGGTGGCCAACAACGACTTTCCGGGCAAGACCTTCGCCGATTTCATCAAGCTCGCGCGCGAGAATCCGGGCAAGTACACGCACGCCAGTTCCGGCAGCGGCTCGTCGGGCCACCTTGCCATGGAGATGCTGAAGCAGGACGCCAAGATCGACCTGGTGCACGTGCCGTACAAGGGCGGCGCGGCGGCCATCACCGATATCATCGGCGGCCGCGTGTCGGTGCTGTTCCTGAACCAGGATGCGCTGCTGCCGCAAGTCACTTCCGGCAAGCTGCGCGCGCTGGCCGTGGCGAGCGCCAAGCGCAACCCCGCCTATCCCGATACGCCCACCGTGGCCGAATCGGGCTTCCCGGGCTTCTCGGCTGAATCGTGGTTCGGCCTGTCCGCGCCCGCCAAGACGCCGCCCGCCGTGATCCAGAAACTGAACCAGGCGACGGTGAAGGCATTGTCCTCGCCCGAGATACGGCAGAAACTCGAGAGCGTGGGCTTCGTGGTGGTCGCGGACGATCCGAAGTCGTTCTCGGCCTTCGTCGACGCCGAGATCGCCAAGTGGGGCAAGGCGGCCAAGGCGTCCGGCGCGAAACTAGATTGATCCCGTGGGCATCTTCCCGGGCGTCGCCGGCCCGGGAATGCGCCCGCACCGATTGGCATGATTCCTATTTTTCTGACATGAAGGCAGCAATGAATTCACCTTTACCCAACCGCTTCCGGCAACGCATCCTGGCCCGTGAACGGCTCATCGGTTTCTGGATGTGCATGTCCAGCCACATCACCGCCGAGCTCGTGGGGCTGGCGGATTTCGACTGGCTGCTCCTGGATGGCGAGCATTCGCCCAATGAGGTGCCGATGTTCCTGCAGCAGCTCCAGGCCCTGCAGGGCAGCGCCAGCGCCGCGGTAGGCCGGCCGTCCTGGAACGATCCCGTAGAGATTAAGCGGCTGCTCGATATCGGCTTCTACAACCTGCTGATTCCGTTCATCGAATCCGAGGACGACGCGCGCCGGGCCGTGGCGGCCACGCGCTATCCGCCGCAGGGCATGCGCGGCGTGGCGGGCGCGCAGCGCAGCAACCGCTACGGCACCGTGCCGGATTATCTGCAGACCATCAACGACAACATCTGCGTGCTGCTGCAGATCGAAAGCCGCCCCGGCATCGAGGCCGTGGACGAGATCGCATCGGTGGAGGGCGTGGACGGGGTGTTCATCGGCCCGTCCGACCTGGCCGCGGCGCTGGGCCATATCGGCAATCCTGGCCATCCCGAAGTCCAGGAAGCCATCCGCCACCTGTACCAGCGCGTCTCCGCCCAGGGCAAGGCCGTGGGGATCCTGGCGCCGGTGCACGCCGACGCCCGGCGCTACCTGGACATGGGCATGCACTTCGTGGCCGTGGGCACCGACCTGGGAGTGTTCAAGCAAGCCGTGTTCGCGGCACGGGAAGCGTTCCCCACGTGATGCAGTCAGTGTCTCCGTGTCGGGTACCCGTCGTGTTTCAAACTCAGCCAGTGCCTGACACTAGTCGTTCAAATTCAGCCGGTGTCAGACACCCGTGAAGAGGATCTCGTGTTCGGGAGGTTCGCTCGTAAGGGTGTCAGACACACGGAAGGGGTACGCCGGTGTCAGACACACGGAAGGGGTACGCGGGTGTCAGACACACGGAAGGGTTACGCTTCCAGCGCCAGCAGTTCCGCGACCGTCTGGCGGCGGCGGATGAGGTGGGCCTTGCCGCCGTCAAGCAGCACTTCCGGCGCCAGCGGCCGGCTGTTGTAGTTCGAGGACATTGACGACCCGTACGCGCCTGCGCTGTGGAAGACGAGGAAATCGCCGATCCGCGGCCGCGGCAATAGCTGGTCGGACACGACGCCGCCGGCGTCCTGGGTGAACACATCGCCGGATTCGCACAGGGGGCCGGCTACCGCGATGCGCGTTTCGGGCGAGCCCTGCGGTTGGCCGCCATCAGGGGCGTGCACCGAAATGCGGTGATAGCTGCCATACATGGCCGGGCGCATCAGGTCGTTGAATCCCGCGTCGACCAGCGCGAAGTCGCGCTCGGGGCGGCGGTTGATCGAATGCACCTCGGCCACCAGGGCGCCGGCCTCGGCGACCAGGAAGCGGCCAGGCTCGATTTCCAGGCGGACGTCGTGGCCCAGCCGCTGTTCGATGCGCTTGCGCGCCGCATCCCATTGCTCGAAGTAATGATCGCAGTCGATGCGCGGCTCGCCGTCGCGGTACGGGATAGACAGGCCGCCGCCCGCGGAGATGGCCTCGATGTCGTGGTCCAGCGATGCCACCACGTCGACCATGGCGTTGCACACGCTGGACAGATGGCCGTAGTCGACGCCCGAGCCGATATGCATGTGGATGCCGACCAGCTTCAGGCCGTGGCGGCGCACGATGGACATGGCTTCGGCGAGGTCGCCGATCCAGATGCCGTGCTTGCTTTGCGGGCCGCCGGTGTTGGTCTTGTTGCTGTGGCCGTGGCCGAATCCGGGGTTGATGCGCAGCCATACGCGATGGCCGGGCGAGGCCTGGCCGACGCGGGCCAGCATGTCCAGCGAGCCCGCGTTCACGGTGATGCCGTGCTTGAGCACGGCGGCCAGCGTGGCGTGGTCGATCAAGTCCGCGGTGAAGACGATGCCTTCCGGCTCGCCCTGCGGCTGGAAGCCGGCCGCCAGGCTGCGTTCGATCTCGCCCAGCGACACGGCATCCACGACCGCGCCTTCGGCTCGCATCAGGCGCAGGATGTGCAGGTTCGAGCAGGCTTTCTGCGCGTAGCGGATGGTGTCGAAGCGGCGCAATTGCGCGATGCGTTCACGGATGACGGCGGCGTCGTAGACCCAGAGCGGCGTGCCGTGTTCGGCGGCGAGTTGGGTGAGTTGGCGCGGATCGAATGCCATGGCTGGCGAAACCTCAGGGGAGTGAAACCAGGCGGCATGATGCCCGTCTTCGATCATCCAGTAAAATGCTTAAAGTTCCACAATCGATTCATTTTTGATATGAGGTGATCGATGCTGACGCATCGGCATATCGAAGTCTTCCGGGCGGTGATGATCGCCGGCAGCGTCACCAAGGCGGCCGAGCTGCTGGGCTCGTCCCAGCCCACGGTAAGCCGTGAACTGGCGCGGATGGAGCAGGGCATCGGCTTTGCGCTGTTCGAGCGCGTGGGGGGGCGCTTGCGGCCCACCATGCCGGGCCTGGCGCTATTCGACGAGGTCCGCCAGTCCTATGCCGGCCTCGAGCGGGTGGCGTCCGCCGCGGCGCGCCTGCGGGCGTTCAAGGGCGGCCAGCTGTCGGTCATCGCCTTGCCCGCTTTTTCCCATGCGATCCTGCCCGACGCGTTCCGCCTGTTCCACGAGCGGCATGCCGGCGTGAGCCTGGCCGTCGAGACGCAGGAGTCGCCCTTCCTGGAGGAATGGCTGACGGCCCAGCGCTACGACCTGGGCCTGACCGAGCACGATGCGGCGCCGGCAGGCACGCGGGTGGAGCTGTTGCTGCAGGTGGACGAGGTATGCGCGCTGCCCGACGGCCACGCCTTGCTGGCGCGCCCGTTGATCGAGCTGTCGGACTTCGAGGGAGAGGCGTTCGTCAGCCTGTCTTCCAGCGACCCTTACCGGATCCAGATCGACGAGGCCTTTGCCGAGGCGGGCGTGTTGCGGCGGTCTATCGTCGAGACGCCTACCGCGGTATCCGTGTGCACCTTCGTGCGCCAGGGGCTGGGCCTGGCCATCGTGAACCCGCTGACCGCGCTGGATTTCGCCGGGCGGGGGTTGCACATCCGCCCCTTGGCGCGTTCGTTTCCGTTCCGGGTCAGCGTGGTGTTTCCGGAGCATCGGCCGGGCAACCCGCTGGTCGGCGCGTTCATGGCGTCGCTGCGCGAAGCCGCCGCGGCTGTCGAGCGGCGCCTGGCGTCCAGCCGGGATTGAACCGGCGAGGGCGCCTGAGGGGCCGGGCAACAAAAAAGGATGCCCGTGGGCATCCTTTTCTATTTGCCGTATTCGTGACGCCCCGAAAAACCGGGGCGGCAGAATGGCTTAGGCCAGCGCCTTGATGGCGGCAGCCAGGCGGCTCTTGTGGCGAGCGGCCTTGTTCTTGTGGATGATGTTCTTGTCGGCCACGCGATCGATCACGCTCGAGGCCTTCTGGAACACTTCGCCTGCCGTAGCCTTGTCGCCAGCGGCAATGGATTGGCGAACGCGCTTGATGGCGGTGCGCAGCATCGAGCGCAGGCTGGAATTGTGCTTGTTGCGCTCAACGGATTGGCGAGCGCGCTTGCGGGCTTGGGCGGTATTGGCCATGTTGCTATATAAGTTGAATTCGGCAAAGTCGAACATTGTAGCAAGTCCCTACGGGATTGCAAGCTTTTAATGTCAAGTCTACCGATGGAGCGCCCGTCAACCGGGCGGGGGGCGCTAGGAGAAAAGTTCCTGGGCTGGAGAACCCTTGCGGACGATCCTCGAAAAGCCTGGAGGGAAATCCGGCCTGGAGAAGAACCCGCGGCGCCTACTGGATAAAAACACCGTGATGAGTATACAACGAAGCGGGTCCGGCGGCACGGCCCGTACGCGGGGGCGTTGTCAGGTGGCGACGTTGATCGAGACGAACCAGGGCGTGAAGCGGCGCACGTGGATCGGCATCATGTTCCGGAGTGTGTCCAGGGCGGCGTCGGTATCGTCGAGCGGGAAATGGCCGGAGACGGGAAGGCCGCCGGCCGCCATGGAGACGCGCAGGGTGCCGCTGCGGTAGGGCCGCAGGGCGGCGATGACCTCGGCCAGCGGGCGGCCCCGGGCTTCGACCCAGCCGGCTTCCCAGGCCGCCTCGGCCATGAGCTCGGCGCGGGGTGTATCCATGCGGGAGGCGTCGAAGCGGGCGCCGGTGCCGGCACGGACAGTGCCGTGGGCGCCGGACATGGTTTCGACCTCGACTTCGTGTTCATGCACCACCACGACCGTGCGCTGGGCCTGCTGCCGCACCATGTAGCGCGTGCCCAGCGCCCGGACCGTGCCTTCGGCCGTCTGGACGAGGAAGGGGCGGCGCGCGTCGGGGGCGACGGAAACGGTGACGGCGCCATCCAGCAGGCGGACCTGCCGGTAGGCGGGCGTGAAGTCGAGATTGACGCGGCTGCGGGCATCCAGCAGCAACTGGCTACCGTCGGACAGGACGTAGCGGCGGCGTTCGCCCGTGGCGGTGGCAGCGTCCGCCGCAACGTTGCTCAAGGGGTAGAACGCATTGCCCACGTAGGCTGCGCAGGCACCGGTACCGGCGAGCGCCAGCGCGCCGGCCAGGAAACGGCGGCGAGGAGGCGCGATGGCCTGGGGCGGAGCAGGCTGCGGCTGGGCGGCGGCGCCGGCGGTGGCGTACCCGGCGGGGTATGCGTCGCCAAGCCGGCCGAACGTCGACCCTTCCAATGAGCCCGTCAATTGTTGCCAGGCATTTTCATGGGCAGGATCTGCCGCGCGCCAGGCCAGGAAGTCGTTGTAGTCCTGCGCCGTTGCCTTGCCGGAGCGCAACAGCAGCAGCCAATTGATGACTTGGTCCGCCATGGGTTGTCCTTGGGCGTACTTCACTTCATGTCCCCGCATATGTTCCCGGGGGGGATCCTTTCGATGGTAACTTGTAAATAATAAAGGTTTTTTACCAAAGATTACCGGGTTATTGTCAATTCTTGACGGATCTAGTGCAAAAAAGCGAGAACTAGACCAGATTTTCGAGGGAATCCAGCCAGAATTGCCAAATTCAACGCGCGGGGCGTCGCCCAAAATCCCGAGGACGGAAACCAAAGAGTAACAACATGCCGAAGTAGACCGCCCCGCTGGCGGCCAGCACGCCGGCCAGCCAGGCCACGCGCAGCCCGGCATGGGCCTGCAGCGCGATCCAGTCGATGCGCCCGTCCGTGTACCAGAGCAGCGCGGCCAGCGCGGCCAGCGCGGGCAGCAGGCGCAAGGCGAATACCGCCCAGCCCGGGCCGGGCTGGTAGACGCCGCGGCGAAGCAGCCCAATAAGCAGGGCCAGCGCATTCAGGCAGGCGCCCAGGCCGATGGCCAGCGCCAGGCCGGCATGCGCCATCAAGGGCACCAACACCACATTCAGCAGCTGCGTCACGATCAGCACGCCGATGGCGATCTTCACGGGCGTGCGGATGTCCTGCTTGGCGTAGAAGCCGGGAGCCAGGATCTTCACCGCCAGCAGCCCGATCAGCCCCGCCGAGTAGGAAATGACCGCCAGGCGGGTCTGGGCGACGTCCTGGGCGCCGAAGGCGCCGTAGTGGAAAAGGGTGGCGACCAGGCCGTCGGACAGCAGCGCCATGCCGACCGCGGCGGGCAGGCCCAGTAGCAGCACCAGGCGCAGGCCCCAGTCCAGCAGCGCGCTGTAGCCGCCGTGGTCGTCGCGCGCATGGGCCGCCGACAGGCTGGGCAGCAGCACGGTGCCCAGCGCGACGCCCAGCAGGGCGGTGGGGAATTCCATCAGGCGGTCGGCGAAGGACAGCCAGGTCACGCTGCCCGGCGTGAGCCAGGTGGCGATGTTGGTGTTGATCAGCAGGGACAGCTGTGCCACGGAGACGCCCAGGGTGGCGGGCGCCATTTGCTTGAGGATACGCTGCACCGTCGGATCGCTGCGGGCCTCGCGGAACCGCAGCGAGAGGCGCGGGGTCAGGCCGAGGCGCGCCAGGGCGGCCCACTGCACCGCCAGTTGTGCCACGCCGCCGATCATCACGCCGATGGCCAGCGCGTAGATGGGCACATCCATGCGCGGCGCCAGCCAGAGGCAGGCCCCGATCATGGAAAGGTTGAGCAGCACTGGCGTGAAGGCGGGCACGGCGAAGCGGCGCCAGGTATTGAGCACGCCGGAGGCGAAGGCCACCAGGGACATGCAGAAGATGTAGGGGAACATCATCCGCGTCATCCAGACCGCCGCGCCGAATTCGGTGTCGCGGTCCGCGCCGCGCAGGCCGCTGGCCATCGCGGACACCACCCAGGGCGCCGCCACGATGCCGATCAGCGTGATCAGCATCAGCGCCGCGGTCAGCAGCAGGGCGACGCGGTCGAGCAGCGTACGGACTTCTTCGGGGGAACGGTTGTTGCGCGCCGCGCCCAGGATAGGCACGAATGCCTGTGCGAAAGCGCCCTCGGCGAACAGCCGGCGCAGCAGGTTGGGAATGCGGAAAGCGACCCAGAACGCGTCGGTGATGGGGCCGGCGCCGAAGGCACGGGCCACCAGGATGTCGCGGACCAGGCCGGAAATGCGGGACAGCAGCGTGAAACTGCTGACCGTGGCCGCCGAACGGAACAGGCTCATGGGAAGGCTATGTAATGAAAATGGGGCCGACTGGCCCCGCAATGCAGGATATTCGCCCGAAAGGCGCCGCGCCCGCAAGAATGTCCGATACCCAAATGTTGTCTGGACGGCGGCAGCAACAGTCGCCGCCCCATAGGAGGCAGCAGGCGCGCGTAGAGCGCGCGTTGGGGGAGGCGACTGTTTTGCGGTTCATCGCAAAAATAGCCGCGCCGCCGCCGGGCCACCCCAAGGCGGCGCAGCCCCTCGGGCGCAGCAAGCGAGCGGTGCGTGAAGGTCAACTGTTTTGACACTCGCCGCAAGAATAGCCGCGCCGCCGCCGGGCTGCCCCAAGGCGGCGCTGCCCCTCGGGCGCAGCAAGCGAGCGGTGCGTGAAGGTCAACTGTTTTGACACTCGCCGCAAAAATAGCCGCGCCGCCGCCGGGCCGCCCCAAGGCGGCGCAGCCCCCTCGGGGGGCAGCAAGCACACGAAGTGTGCGCGGCGTGGGGGCCCAATCACTTCGGCGGCATGCGGATGGCGCCGTCCAGGCGGATGGTTTCGCCGTTCAGCATATCGTTCGTGATGATGCTGTGGACCAGTTTGGCGTAGTCTTCCGGGCGGCCGAGGCGGGCGGGGAAGGGGATGCTCGCGGCCAGGGAATCCTGCACTTCCTGCGGCATGCCGAAGATCATGGGCGTGCCGAAGATGCCCGGGGCGATGGTCATGCAGCGGATGCCGGTCTTGGCCAGGTCGCGCGCGATCGGCAGGGTCATGCCGGCCACGCCCGCCTTGGAAGCGGCATAGGCCGCCTGGCCGATCTGGCCGTCGAAGGCGGCGACGGAAGCCGTGTTGATCATCACGCCGCGCTCGCCGGTGGATTCCGGCGTGTTGGCGCTCATGGCTTCGGCGGCCAGGCGCATCATGTTGAAGCTGCCGATCAGGTTGATCGACACGACCTTCTGGAAGAGGTCCAGCGGGTGCGCGCCGTTCTTGCCGACGATCTTGGCGGCGGGAGCCACGCCGGCGCAGTTCACCAGGCCGAAGAGGGCGCCCAGTTCCTTGGCCGCGGCGACGGCGTTCTTGCCGTCGGCTTCCTGCGTGACGTCGCAATGCACGTAGCGCTGGCCCAGTTCCTTGGCCAAGGCTTCGCCCGGCTCGTCCTGGACGTCGGCGATGACGACCTTGGCGCCATTCTGCACCAGCATGCGCACGGTGCCAGCGCCCAGTCCGGACGCGCCACCCGTAACAATGAATACCTTGTTCGCGATTTCCATGTCTCTACCACCAGATCAATTCAAGGGATGAAAGCGGCGCGGCAGGCGCCGAATGTCACAAGGGGACTGTCCACACTGAAAGGAGCTTTGCGTGATCGCCCGGATGGGCTCCTTTCAGTGTGGACAGTCCCCGGGGCCCTTGGGCCGGGACCGGAACGCGTCGCGTCCGGCCGGCGCCATGGGCCTTGAAGCCATCGAAGCGCCGATCAGCTCTTGACGGCTTCGAACAGGCGCGACTTGATTTCTTCGACGGCGCCGACGCCCGAAATCTTGCGGTACTTCGGTGCGCCGGCGGCATCCTGCTGCGCCCAGACCGAGTAGTAGTCGACCAGGGGACGGGTCTGCTCGCGGTACACGGACAGGCGGTTGCGCACGGTTTCCTCGCGGTCGTCGTCGCGCTGGATCAGTTCTTCGCCGGTGACGTCGTCGCGGCCTTCCACCTTGGGCGGATTGAAGCGCACGTGGTAGCTGCGGCCGCTGGGCTGGTGCACGCGGCGTCCGCTCATGCGTTCGATGATGTCTTCTTCGGGGACTTCGATTTCCACCACGTAGTCCAGCTTGACGCCGGCGCTCTTGAGCGCGTCGGCTTGCGGGATGGTGCGGGGGAAGCCGTCGAACAGGTAGCCATTGGCACAGTCGCCCTGCTTCAAGCGGTCTTGCACGAGGCCGATGATGATCTCGTCGGAGACCAGGCCGCCGGCGTCCATGACCTTCTTGGCTTCAATACCCAACGGCGTGCCCGCCTTCACCGCCGCGCGAAGCATGTCGCCGGTGGAGATCTGGGGAATGCCGAAGTGCTGGGTGAGAAACGCGGCCTGGGTGCCTTTGCCGGCGCCGGGGGGTCCGAGCAAGATAAGACGCATGAGTGCTCCTGAAGGGGTTTATTTTTTGTGATCCGGGGAATTATGCCGCAATGCAGCAGCCGATGCGGCGCCACGCTATAGGAAATAACCCTTATGTCTGTCTGGCGTAGACCTGCCGGACGCGTTCGAGATCCGCCGGGGTATCTACGCCTGCGGCGGGAGGGTGGGACGCCCGATGGACGACGATGACGTGCCCGTGTTCCATGGCGCGCAGCTGTTCCAGCGACTCGAAACGCTCCAGCGCGCCCTGGGGCAGCGTGGGGTAGCGGCGCAGGAACGAGACGCGGTAGGCGTACAGGCCGATGTGGTGCCAGGCGGGCAGGCCTTCGGCCAGCACGCGTTCGCCGGAGGCCAGGGCATCGCGGGCCCACGGGATGGGGGCGCGCGAAAAGTACAGGGCGCGGTCGTCCGCGGCGCAGACCAGCTTTACGACGCTGGGGTTGAACAGCGCTTCGGCGTCGGCCAGGGGGCAGGCGCAGGTGGCGATGTCCGCTTCCGGGCAGGCCTGGAGCTTGGCGGCGACGGCGTCGATGAGTTCGGGTTCGATCAGCGGCTCGTCGCCCTGGACGTTCACCACAATGGCGTCGTCGGGCAGGCCGAGCTGGTCCACGGCCTCGGCCAGCCGGTCGGTGCCGGTGGGGTGGTCGCCGCGGGTCATCAGCGCCTGCAGACCATGGGCCTGTGCGGCGTGCTGGACGCGGGTGTCGTCAGTGGCGACGTAGACCCGCGCGGCGCCGGACAGCGCGGCGCGCTCGGCCGTGCGCACTACCATGGGCTTGCCGGCGATGTCGGCCAGCGGCTTGTCGGGCAACCGGGTCGAGGCGGTGCGCGCCGGAATCAGGGCGATGAAGCTCATGCGGCGGCGGTTCAGTGGGAGGCGGGGGCGGCGTCGTCGAGCGCGCGGGCTTCCGATTCCAGCATGACGGGGATGCCGTCGCGCACGGGGAAGGCCAGGCGGTCGGCGCGGCAAACCAGTTCGGCTTGCTGCCGGTCGTGTTCGAGGCGGCCCTTGCAAAGGGGGCAGACGAGGATGTCGAGAAGGCGGGATTCCATGTCTGGAATTCTAAAACAGTTTGCCTCTGGCCGGACCGGCCCCGGGGCTGGCCTTCGGCACGCGGGCCTTCCTAGGCGGCGGGCTTCCTGTTCCCCGGGGGCTGCGGCAGCGCCTGCGCCAGCCAATCGAACAGTTCCGGGTCGGAAAAACCGGCCCGCACGGGCACTTCCCAGAGGCGCGCGTCGCCCAGGGCGCCGCATTTGATGGCGTCCTTGGACGTGATCAGTATGGCGTCGGCCGCGAGCGTCCGGAAGGGCGATTCGGCGTAGTCGTGATGGTCCGGCAGCGCCAGCGTGGTTTCCGGCGCGATGCCGGCGGCGCGCAGCGTGGCGAAGAAACGTTCGGGATTGCCGATGCCGGCCGCCGCCGCGATGCGGGGCTGCCCCGCGAAAGACGCCAGGGGGCGCGTGCCCCCGCTCTCGATCTGCCGCGCCTCGCCCGGCTCCAGCCACATGCGCACCTGGCGCGGGCGGCCGCTGGCGCCCGCGGCCGGCGGGGGGGCGCCGGGTACGCTGGTATTCGTTACCACGGCATCCACTTCGCGCAGCCGGCTGGCCGGCTCGCGCAAGGGGCCGGCCGGCAGCAGGCGGCCGTTACCGACGCCGCGCTCGTCCTGCACCACGATTTCGATGTCGCGGGCCAGCGCCAGATGCTGCAGGCCGTCGTCCGACACGATGACATCGACGTCGGGGTGCGCTTGCAGCAGGGCCTGGGCGGCCAGGGCGCGCTTGGGATGGACCGACACCGGGGCGCCGGTGGCGCGCGCGATCAAGGCGGGCTCATCGCCGTAGCGGCTGGCTTCCAGTGCGCCGGTCCCGACACGGGCATGCGGGCCGACCTTGACGCCATAGCCGCGGCTGACGACCCCAGGGGTGTAGCCGCGGGCGCGCAGGCCTTCCACGGCGGCGATGACCATGGGGGTCTTGCCGGTGCCGCCGACGTAGACGTTGCCGATCACTACCACGGGAACGGGGGCGCGATAGGCGGGGCGGGCGCCATCCCGGTAGCGCTCGCGCTTGCGCGCCACCGCCCAGGCGGTGAGCCCGGACAGCGGGAGCAACAGGGTGGACAGCCAGCCGCCGTGCTGCCATTGGCGCGCCAGCAGCGTCGAAGCGCGCTTTGCGGTCACCGGGCGGTCTGCGCGGCGAAATTGACGCGGCCGATGCCGGCCAGCCGGGCGGCTTCCATGACGTTGATCACGGACTGGTGAGTGGCCTGGGCGTCGGCGTTGATGACGACGAGCGGCTCTGTCTTGCCGGCCGCGGCCTGGCGCAAGGCGTCGGCGATTTCGGGCGGCGAGGAGACGTCGATGAGCGTGCCGTTGAGCGCATACCGCCCATCCTGGCTGATGGCCACTTCCAGGGCGGGCGGGGTGTCCTGCTCCATCGAGGCCTGGGGCAGGGTCACCTTCAGCTGGGTGAAGCGCGCGAACGAGGTGGTCGCGGCAAGGAAGATCAGGATGACCAGCAGGACGTCGATGAGCGGGATCAGATTGATGTCCAGTTCATCGCGGTCGCCCCGGGAGCCGCGGAAATTCATGAACGGCCCTCGCGGGAGGCGGCGGCGTGCGGCGACACGGCGCGGGCCAGTCGCGACGCGGCCTGCTCCATCGCGCTGAGGTAGCCGTCCACGCGGCCGCGCAGATAGCGGTGCGCGATCATGGCGGGAATGGCGATGAGGATGCCGAAGCCGGTGTTGTACAGCGCGATCGAGATGCCGCGCGCCAGTTGGGCGGGGTCGCCGCCGCCGGGCGTGTAGGAACCGAAGATTTCGATCATGCCGACCACCGTGCCGAACAGGCCCATCAGGGGCGCGATGACGGCGATGGTGCCGATGGCGGAAATGTAGCGGCTAAGGTCGTGGGCGACGGCGCGGCCGGCGTCTTCGACCACGTTGCGCAGTTCTTCGCGCGGCAGGTGGCGGTGGCGCATTACCTCGGCCAGCACGCGGCCCAGCGGCGAATTGCGTTCGAGCCGGTTGATCGCTTCGGGGGTGTCCTGGCGGTTGCGCAGCATTTCCGCAACCTGTTCGTTCAGGCCACGCGGCATGACCAGCCCGCGGCGCAGGGAGAGGAAGCGCTCGAAGATCAGCGCCAAGCCCAGGACCGATGTCGCCAGCAGGGGCCAGATAGGCCAGCCGGCCTCGCGCAAGATGGAAAGCAAAGCGTTCAACTCCCGGGGAGCGCCGCGCGCGGGACAGTGCGCGCCAGCATCTGATCAAGCCGAAACTGTAACGGGGCGGCCGTAGCGTGGCAAGTCGGAACGACCCCGAAGCTATCCACAGATCTTGTGGATAATTCTGTGTAAAACTTCGCCGGAAGGCTTGTGGGCACAGGGCTGGCACTTGATTGCTTCAATTTCGAGCAGCCTGTTTTTCATAAAAAACGCATATAAATCAACGTTTTGCTTTGAATTTGCTGGCTATCGGGCCGATTGCGGCAAACAAGCGGGGACGCGGTATCATTGCGGCCCGCTACGCGTGCCCTGTGGACAGGTTATGCATCGGAAAGCCTCATGACAATTGAATTTGCAGTCACAAACAACGCATTTGCGCGGGATATCCTGACAGTTGCCCAGCTGAACCAAGCCGTGGGGCAGTTGTTGGAGCGCAGCATCCCGGCGCTATGGGTGCGAGGGGAGATTTCCAACTTCACGGCCGCGGCTTCCGGGCATTGGTACTTCACGCTCAAGGACAGCCGGGCTTCCGTGCGCGCGGTCATGTTCAGGAGCCGCGCCAGCGCGGTGGGGTTCATGCCCAGGGCGGGAGACCAGGTCGAGATCCGCGCCCGGGTGTCTCTGTACGAGCCTCGCGGCGACTACCAGCTGCAGGCCGACGCCATGCGCCGCGCCGGGGTCGGCAATCTGTATGAAGCGTTCCTGCGGCTGAAGGAGCAGCTGGCCTCCGAGGGCCTCTTCGACCCGGCCCGCAAGCGCGAGCCCGTGAGGCTGCCGCGGGCGATCGGCGTTATCACCTCCCTGCATGCGGCGGCGCTGCGGGACGTGCTGTCGGCTTTGGCCCGGCGCGCCCCGCAGGTGCCCGTGATCATCTACCCGGCGCCGGTCCAGGGGGCGGACGCGGCCGGACGGCTGGCGGCGCAGTTGCGGCTGGCCAACGAACGCGCCGAAGTGGATACCCTGCTGCTGGTGCGGGGCGGAGGCAGCATCGAGGATCTCTGGAGCTTCAACGACGAAGGCCTGGCCCGCCTGGTGGCCGTAAGCGACATTCCGGTCATCAGCGGGGTCGGGCACGAAACGGACTTCACGATCTGCGATTTCGTGGCCGACGTGCGCGCGCCCACGCCAACGGCGGCCGCCGAACTGGCTTGCGTGCCGCGCGCCGAGCTGCTGGGCCGCGTCACGCACGCCGCGCAGGCGATGGCGCGGGGGCAGCAGCGCCGCCTCGAACGCGCCGCCCAAAGGCTGGACCGCGCCGCCGCGCAGCTCGTGTCCCCGGCCCAGCGGCTGGAGCACCAGCGCGAACGGCTCAATAGCCTGCGTTTCCGTCTGGCTTCCGCGTGGGCGGGGCCGCAGGGCCGCCGAACGGCCCGGGTCAACCTGCTGACCCAGCGGCTGGCGCACCGTGCGCCGGACACGGGCCGGGCCGCCGACCGCCTGAACGGCGCCCTGCGCCAACTGGGCCAGGCGCATGCGCGGCTGCTGGCGCAGCGCCGCGACAGGCTCGCGGCCGCGACGGCGCAGCTGCGCGCACTGGATCCCGGCAACACGCTGGCGCGCGGTTACGCGATCGCGCGCGACGGCGAAGGTCGCATCGTGCGCGACGCGGCGGCGCTGGCGGCGGGGCAGGCGCTGGACCTCAGCTTTGCGCAAGGCGGCGCCCAGGTCGAAGTCACGCAGACGCGAAGCACGCGCGACGCTTCCTGATCCATTCGCGGGCTTGCGCCGGCGTGGTGCAAGCGCATGTGTTCGTTAACCCCGCGCCGGCGCGGGGTTAACGCGGTATCCTCATGAGTTGCCGATACAATTGACCGGCTTGATCGTGCACTCAACAGAAGGAACTTTCACATGGCACATACTCTTCCCCCCCTGCCTTACGAACTGGACGCGCTGGCGCCGCACATCTCCAAGGAAACGCTGGAGTTCCACTACGGCAAGCATCATCAGACCTACGTCACGAACCTGAACAACCTGATCCCGGGCACGGAATTCGAATCGCTGTCGCTGGAAGACATCGTGAAGAAGTCCTCGGGCGGCATTTTCAACAACGCTGCCCAGATCTGGAACCACACGTTCTACTGGAACAGCCTGGCCCCCAAGGCGGGCGGCGCGCCCACTGGCAAGCTGGCTGACGCCATCAACGCCAAGTGGGGCAGCTTCGACGCTTTCAAGGAAGCGTTCAACAAGTCGGCCGCCGGCAACTTCGGTTCGGGCTGGACCTGGCTGGTCAAGAAGGCCGACGGCTCGGTCGACATCGTCAACACCAGCAACGCCGCCACCCCGCTGACCACGGCCGACAAGCCGCTGCTCACCTGTGATGTCTGGGAACACGCCTACTACATCGACTACCGCAACGCCCGTCCCAAGTACCTGGAAAACTTCTGGGCGCTGGTGAACTGGGAATTCGCGGCCAAGAACTTCGCCTGAGCCTCGCCGCCAGGCTGACGGGCCGGCCCGCGCCGCGCCCACAAAAAACCCCTCGTTTGAACGAGGGGTTTTTTTTCGGGCCCGCCGCAAGGCTATTCAATTTTCTTTGTCGATTGTCGAGTTCATTTTGGCGAAATAACGCGCACACATCCTTTTGTTTAGGGTTATCCCTAGGAAACCCAGCCGCTATCGTTGCCCCCGGTCTACGACTGAACCACGGGGCCCACGACCGCGGCACGCCCGCCATAAACCGGGGTAACTACAGGGAAGGGAAGCATGTTGCGGTATTTTTCGGGAATGCGCATCGGCGCACGCCTGTCGGGCGCGTTTTTGCTGGTTGCGGTGGTCGGCGGCGCGATCGGGGCCTTCGGGGTTTGGGGCCTTGCGCGCATGGATGCAATGAATGACCGGCTTTACGATACCGAACTGCGCGGCATCTCGGACATCAAGGAGGCCAATATCCACCTGATCTACGCGGGCCGCGCGCGCAACGCGTACCTGGCCGTCGCGACCGAGCAGGAGCGCCAGGCCTTGCGCAAGCAGTTCGACGACGCTGTCACGAACATGGATGCGCTGCGCGAAAAGGCCGCCGCCAATTTCTATTCAGACGACAACAAGCGCGTGCTGGCGCAATTCGTGGAGACCGAGAAGGCCTGGAAGAGCGAGTCGGCGGCATTTTTCGCCGCAGCCCAATCGCAGCCGCTGACTCAGGCCGATCCGCGCCTGGCGGAGGTCGAGGCGCGCGTGATCGGGGCCTCGCAGAAGCTGGACGACCTGATGACGACGCTGGCGCAGGGCAAGGAAAGCGCCGCCGCGCAGACCGTGAAGGCGGGTTCGGACCTGTACGGCACGGTTCGCGCCGTGATGATCGCCCTGGCGGTTGCGGGCGTGGCGGTCGGCCTGCTGCTGGGCTGGCTGGTGACGCGCGGCATCGTGCGCCCGCTGGACCAGGCCGTGAAGGCGGCGCGCCAGGTGGCGGCCGGCGATCTCACGACCGACATCCAGGTCGCCACGCGCGATGAAACCGGCGAACTGATGAGCGCGCTCAAGGCCATGAACGAAAGCCTGGCCCGCATCGTGAAGGACGTGCGCGACGGGTGCGAAAGCATCGCCTCGGCGTCCTCGCAGATCGCGCAGGGCAATGCCGACCTGTCGCAGCGCACCGAAGAGCAGGCTTCCTCGCTGGAGGAGACCGCCGCGTCGATGGAAGAACTGACCAGCACCGTGCAGCAGAACGCCAACAATGCCGGCGAAGCGGACCGGCTGGTCAACCTGGCCTCCAGCGTGGCCATCCGGGGCGGAGAGGTGGTCGACGGCGTGGTCCAGACGATGAGCGCCATTTCCGACAGCTCGCGCCGCATCGCCGACATCACGGGCGTGATCGATGGCATCGCCTTCCAGACCAACATCCTGGCGCTCAACGCTGCGGTCGAGGCCGCGCGGGCCGGCGAGCAGGGGCGTGGTTTCGCGGTGGTGGCGGGCGAAGTGCGCACGCTGGCGCAGCGCTCGGCGGTGGCTGCCAAGGAAATCAAGGCCCTGATCGATGAATCCGCGGCACGCGTCGAAGGCGGCACGCGCCAGGTCGACGAAGCCGGCCGCACGATGCGCGAGGTGGTGGACAGCGTGAGCCAGGTCGCGGCATTGGTGCGTGAAATCGCCAGCGCCTCGGAGGAACAGTCCTCGGGCATCGGCCAGGTCAACCAGGCCGTGGCGCAGATGGACACCGTTACCCAGCAGAATGCGGCGCTGGTGGAAGAAGCGGCCGCGGCCGCGGCCAGCATGCAGGAGCAGGCCGGCCGCCTGGCGCAGGAAGTGCGCCGCTTCAAGGTCGAGGCGGGGGGCTCGGCGCGCGACGCGCAGATCCGGCTGGCGCAGGCCGTGCCCGCGGCGCGCAAGCCGGCGTTGGCGCCGGCCCAGCCGGCCCGGCAGTCCGCCGGCGAGGACTGGCCCACGTTCTGACCCATTGGGCGTGCAGCAATGGTAAGGTGGGCGGCTTCCCACCCCCCCCACCTCCCCCCAGCCCGCTACGCCCATGAACCTGCCCGAATCCTTGCGCCGGATATTGGCCGCCCCGCGCCGGTGGGCGCACCGCAAAGTGCGCCAGATCAACCGCCTGTCGCGCAAGAGCGTGCAGATGGGCTTGCTGCTGGGCGGCGCCGGCCTGGTGGCGCTGATGTCGCTGGGTTTCGCGTACCTGGCCGACAAGGCGCTGGAATGGAACCGCGCCTGGGTGGCATACAACGGCTGGCTCGCCGTGGTGGTGCTGCCGCTGGCCCTGGCCGGGTTGCGCTGGCTGACGCTGCGCTATGCGCCCAATGCCTCGGGCAGCGGCATTCCCCAAGTCATCGGCGCCTTGTCGCTGCCGCCGGGTCCCAGCCAGACCAGCCTGGTGCCGCTGGGGCAGACGCTCTGGAAAATTCCCCTGGCGTTTTTCGGCATGCTGGCGGGCGCCTCGATCGGCCGCGAGGGGCCTTCGGTGCAGGTCGGCGCAGCGCTTATGCTGGCCTGGGGCGATTTCTGGAAGCGGCGCGGCGTGCAGCTGCGCGGATTCCATTCCAACGAACTGATCGCCGCCGGCGCGGCGGGCGGTCTGGCCGCCGCCTTCAATGCCCCGCTGGCGGGCGTCATCTTTGCCATCGAGGAACTGGGGCGCGGCACCGTGCTGCGCTGGCAGCGGCTGGTGCTGATCGGCGTGCTGGCCTCCGGCTTCCTGGTCGTGGCCGTGGTGGGAAACAACCCGTATTTCGGCGTCTTTGGCGGCGCGCCGCTGGCCCACGGCATGGTGACGTGGGTGGTCATCTGCGCGGCGCTCAACGGCGCGCTGGGCGGCATTTTCGCGAACCTGCTGGGCAAAGGCGTGACGGGCAGCGCGCCGCGCGCCTGGCGCGCCTGGATACGCGCGCATCCGATCTGGGTGGCTTTCATCATGGGCCTGCTCCTCGCGGCGATCGGCCTGAGCACGGCGGGCAGCGTCTACGGCACGGGATACGGCGTGGCGGCGGACCTGCTGTCGGGCCACGATACCGCGCCGGCGAGTTTCGGCCTGGCCAAACTGGCGGCCACCGTCGCTTCCTATTGGGCGGGCATACCGGGCGGCATCTTCACGCCGGCCCTGACCACCGGCGCGGGCATCGGCCACCATATCTGGCAACTCGCGGGGGAGGGCGTGGACCACCGCGTGCTGGTGCTGATCTCGATGGCCGCCTTCCTGGCCGCCGCTACCCAGGCGCCGTTGACCGCCAGCGTGGTGGTGATGGAAATGACGGGCAGCCAGCCCATGCTGTTTTGGATGCTGGTGGCGTCCCTGCTGGCGTCGGGCGTATCGCGCCAGTTCTGCCCGCAGCCGTTCTATCACCTGGCCGCGGGGCGTTTCCGCCGGCAGGCGATCGTTGACGCGGGGCGCGCGGCCCGGCCGCCCGCGCCCTGAGCGGCGCCTGGCGCCGCGTCCGCGCGGCGGCACTGAAGTGAACATCCATTGGACACTGTCCGTGCTGCGGACATCCTCTTGATGCGCCAGTATGGTGCGCGAGGCCTGCGTTAAGATCGGCCGATCCGGTTTTTTCTCACTTACTTCGAGCTTCCCATGACCGTGCATGCTTATATCTGTGATGCGATCCGCACCCCCTTCGGCCGCTACGGCGGCGCGCTGGCTCCCGTGCGCCCCGACGATCTTGCAGCCGTAGCCATCAAGGCCCTCGTGGCGCGCAATCCCGGCGTGCGCTGGGAAGAGCTCGACGACGCCATCATGGGTTGCGCGAACCAGGCGGGCGAAGACAACCGCAACGTGGCCCGCATGGCGACGCTGCTGGCCGGCCTGCCGATCGAAGTGCCCGGCGCCACCCTCAACCGCCTGTGCGGCTCGGGCCTGGACGCCATCGGCACCGCCGCCCGCGCCATCCGCGCCGGCGAAGCCGGCCTGATGCTGGCCGGCGGCGTGGAAAGCATGAGCCGCGCGCCGTTTGTCATGGGCAAGGCCGACAGCGCGTTCTCGCGCAGCGCCGCCATCTACGACACCACGATCGGCTGGCGCTTCGTCAACAAGTTGATGAAGGCGCAGTACGGCGTGGATTCGATGCCCGAGACGGCCGAGAACGTCGCCGACGACTTCAAGATCAACCGCGAAGACCAGGACCTGTTCGCGCTGGCCAGCCAGCAGAAGACCGCGCGCGCGCAGAAGGAAGGCTTCTTCGACGCCGAGATCGTGCCGGTGTCGATTGCCCAGAAGAAGGGCGATCCCATCGTCGTCAGCAAGGACGAGCACCCGCGTGAAACCAGCCTGGAATCGCTGGCCAAGCTGAAGGGCGTGGTCCGCGAAGGCGGCACCGTCACAGCCGGCAACGCGTCGGGCGTGAACGACGGCGCCGCCGCGCTGCTGCTGGCCGACGAAAAGGCCGCCGCCCGCCATGGCCTGACCCCGCGCGCCCGTGTGGTCGGCATGGCCACGGCCGGCGTGGCCCCGCGCATCATGGGCATCGGCCCGGCGCCGGCCACGCTGAAGGTGCTGGCACAGACCGGCCTGACGCTGGACCAGATGGACGTGATCGAACTGAACGAGGCGTTCGCCGCTCAGGGCCTGGCCGTGCTGCGCCAGCTGGGCATTGCCGACAACGATCCGCGCGTGAACCCCAACGGCGGCGCGATCGCCCTGGGCCACCCGCTGGGCGCCAGCGGCGCCCGTCTGGCCACCACCGCGATCAACCAGCTGCACCGCACCGGCGGCCGCTACGCGCTGTGCACCATGTGCATCGGCGTGGGCCAGGGCATCGCTCTGATCATCGAACGCGTGTAAGCGCCGTTCGCCCGTTGCGCCGCCGATTCGGGGGCGGAAACGAAAAGGGAGCCTCAGGGCTCCCTTTTTGTTGCGGGACCGCGACGCGCGTCAGGGCAGGCCGTCCAGCTTCTTGCCGGCCTTGATGCCGTGCTGGTCGAACCACCCCTGGACCATCTCGAGCGCATAGCGCACCGGTTTCTTGGCGCAATGGGGGTCTTCGGTCTGGGGCGCCATGTCTTCAATGTTGACGATCGTGCCGTCGTCGGCGATAAAGGCAATCGAGAGCGGCAGAATGGTGTTGCGCATCCAGAAGCACTGCACGTCCGGCTGCTCGAAGACGAACAGCATGCCGTCGTTGCCCGGCAGTTCGCGGCGGAACATGAGGCCGTTGCGGCGGGTTTCGTCCGAATCGGCGACTTCCGCGCGGATAATATGGATGCCGGCGGAAAGCTGAGTGGTGCGCAACTGGGGTTGCGGACCGGTTTGCTGGGCGGTCGCGGGTAGGGCTGCCGCTGTGGCTGCTGCTAGGAAAAACGCGGCCAGGGCCGGCCGGGCTGCCTTGAAGAACGATGATTCAAACAATGTACGACTGATGGAAAACAAAGCGGCGTTCTTGGACATGGGCCTGGCAGCGGAAGAAAATAACAAGGCGGGGCTCGAAAGCCCCGCCTGATAATGGCGCAACCTTGCTGTTGCGCTTTAAGGGTAACTCAGGCAGCAGTGATATTCAGCGCCTGTTTGCCCTTGGGCCCCTGAATAATCTCGAAGGCCACTTTCTGGCCTTCTTTCAGGGTTTTAAAACCATTCATTTGGATGGACGAAAAATGGGCGAACAAATCTTCACCGCCGTCGTCGGGCGTAATGAAGCCAAACCCCTTTGCATCGTTGAACCATTTGACGGTGCCCGTCGATTTGGGATTGTCCCCTTGGACGGCGGTTGCGGTCGTATCAGACATGCGGACTGCCTCATTGAATCGTATGTTGACAGAAGGGCATCGCGGCCTAGACCCCTGTCCCCCCTCCGGCTTCCTGGCAGATTTTCGATGAGTTGAAAACCCCAGAATGCGTGGATAATGCGCCGCTTTTCTTTGCGGCGTCAAGTATGGAAACTACGCATTTCTACGTGTAATTTTCCGTAAGTTACATGCTAGCCGTCCCCAGTTTAAATAGAATAGCGGCCCTATGAGTTCTACCTTGGATACCCAGCACGATTTGGCCGTCGAGAAGGCACCGGCTCGCGCCGCTCCGCCTCCGATGTATCAGGTCCTGCTGCTCAATGACGACTACACCCCGATGGAGTTCGTCGTGAAAGTACTGCAGAAGTTCTTCAATAAGAATCACGAAGAAGCAACGCGGATCATGCTGCAGGTGCATCACGAAGGGCGTGGCGTATGCGGGGTCTATCCCCGCGATCTGGCCGCCACGCGGATTGCGCAGGTGGCGCAATATGCGCGGGCGCGCCAGCATCCCCTGCAATGCGTGATGGAACCTGTCTGAAATCTGGAATCGAATACGCCGCCTGTCATGGCGGCGTTGTGCTGTTCAGATAATTTGAAAGCGGTGCCCGCGTACCGGAGAAGCGCGCGGGAGGGACGGTTGGCAGCCCCGCCGCAAAGGGGCTGCGCAATATATTAAGTAAGCGGGAGATGTGCCGTGAGTGGAAAGATCAGCAAGACCTGGCTGGCGACAGCCGGCGTCGTCGTATTGGCGGGCGCCGTTGGCCTGGGCTGGTGGATGGGGAAAGACCGCCAGGCGGCTCCCCCGGCGCCCGTCGCCGCATCCCAGCCGGCCGGCCCGGCCGCTTCGGCGGGCGCAGGCGGCAATGACGCCAAGCCGGCCTTGCCGGCCACCGCGGTCGTCGGCGCGGCGGATCCCTTCGCGGCGCTGACCTGCCAGCCGCGCCAGTACAACGACGCTCTGGCCCTTGCCGTGACGTTCACCCAGCCGGTGGATGCCAAGGCCGAGCTGAGCAGTTTCCTCCAGGTCACGGACACGGGCTCCACGTCCGGCGCGTCCGACCAGGACACCGAGTCGGCGGCCAATACCGGCGACCAGCCCGCTTCGGTCCGGCCAGGCGATTCCGCGCCCAAGGGCAAGATCCTCAAGGGCAATTGGGTGGTGGGCGACAACCCGCGCATCGTTTATTTCCCTTATGTGCAGCCGCAGCGCTCCTACGCCGTCACGATGCGCGCCGGGCTGCCCGGTGCGGGCGCTTCGGGCAAGCTGGCGCAAGTCGCGCATTGCGAAGTGACGACGCAGGCCATGCCGCCGTCGTTCTATTTCGCCAGCCGCGGCGTGGTGCTGCCGGCCGGCCAGAATGGCGGCCTGCCCGTGGCCACGGTGAACACGCCCGAGGTCGACGTGCAGTTCCTGCGCGTGTCGCCCGAGCGCGTGCCGGAGCTGTTCGAAACCGTGCTGGGCATCGGCCGCAATACCGGCTCGTCGTCTGACGAAGACGACGAGGGCGGCAGCGACTACGACGATGAATGGCGCTATTCCGACAACCGCAGCCTGAAGGGCTCGGTCAGCAACTGGGACCTGGACCGCCTGAACTCGCTCACGACCAGCGTGTACCAGGGCCGGTTCATTACCGATGACAAGCCCAACCGCCGGCACGTCACATTCCTGCCGGTCGAGGGAATCAAGGAACTGCAGGAGCCCGGCATCTATGTTGCCGTGATGAGCCAGCCCGGCCGTTTCCGTTATGAATACCAGGTGACGTATTTCTACGTCAGCGATATCGGCCTGCACGCACGCCGCTATACCGACCGTATCGAAGCCTATTCCGTTTCGCTCAAGAGCGGCACCGCGATCTCGGGGGCCGTGTTCGAGCTGGTGGACGGCGCCGGCAAGACGCTGGCCAAGGCGGCCGCCGACGGGCAGGGCCACGTCCGTTTCGACGGCAGCTTCGCCAACGCGCGCGTCATCCGCGCCTCGCGCGACAAGGAAATGACGGTCCTGGCCCTGGGCGAACCGGCGCTGGATCTGTCCGAATTCGACACGGGCGGGCACACGGCCCGCCCCAACAGCCTGTTCGTCTATGCCGGGCGCAACCTGTACCGCCCGGGCGAGACCTTCCATGTGTCCGTGCTGCCGCGCGACCTGGACGGCCGCATGCTGGCGCCGTCGCCGTTGACGGCCACGCTCAAGCGGCCGGACGGCCGCACGGTGCTGACCACGCTGTGGCAGCCCGGCAAGGACCTGCCGGGCTACATCGAGCGCACCGTCGATCTGCCGCTGGATGCGCAGACCGGCACGTGGCTCCTGGAGCTGCGCGTGGACCCGGCGGCGCGCGCGCCGGACGCCTCCTGGAAGTTCCAGGTCGAGGAATTCCTGCCTGAACGCATGAAGATGGCGCTGACCTCCACGCAGGAGGTGCTGAGCCCCGAGGAAACGCTGACGGTGGACGTGCAGGGCGACTACCTCTATGGCGCGCCCGCGGCCGGCAACCGGCTCCTGTCCAGCTTCCAGGTCAAACGCGACCGCTACGCGCTGCCCCAGCAATGGCCGGGCTTCATCTTCGGCGACGTGGCGGACGATACCCGCCGACATTTCGAAGAGCTGCCCGAAGCGGCGCTCGACGACAAGGGCCGCGGCCAGCTCGAGGTCGATCCTCGCACCGGCGGCACGCATTCGCCGATGAAGGTCCGGGTCTCGGCCAGCCTGCTGGAATCGGGCGGCCGCCCGGTGGTGCGTTCGATCGAGCGCAGCGTGTGGCCCGCCGACCGCCTGATCGCCGTGCGTCCGCAATTCGACAGCGACGTCGCCCGCGAGGGCGCGCCCGCCGCTTTCGAAGTGGTGCGCGTGGACGCCCAGGGCAAGCTTGCGCCGCTGGCGCAGGCGCAGGTGCGCCTGTTCCGCGAAGAGCGCCAGTACTACTGGCGCTTCGACGACCAGCGCGGCTGGAACAGCGGCTATACCGAAACCGAGGAATTGGTGGATTCGCGCGAGATCGCGCTGACCGACCGCGCCACGCTGACCGTGCCCGTGAAGTGGGGCCGCTACCGCCTCGAAATCGCGGATGCCGAAACCGGGGAAACGATGCGCTACCGCTTCTACGCGGGCTGGAACGCGCAGGACGCCGATGCCATGGGCAACCGCCCCGATCGCGTCCAGATGAAGCTGGAAGGCGTGCCGGCCAAGCCGGGCGACAGCGTCAAGCTGACCCTGACCCCGCCGCATGACGGCCAGGCGCTCATCACCGTCGAAGGCGACCGTATGCTGTGGTCCACCTGGGTGGCGGTGAAGGCCACGGGCACGCAGGTCGAGATCCCCGTCGACAAGACCTGGAAGCGGCACGACCTGTATATCGCCGCGGCGGTGTTCCGCCCCGGCAGCGAGGGCGACCGCGTGACGCCGGCGCGCGCGCTGGGCCTGACCTTCCTGCCGATCGCCAGCGCCGACCGCAAGCTGGAGGTCAAGCTCGAGGCCGCTCCCAAAACCGTGCCCGAGACCAAGACGACCGTGCGCGTCAAGGTGGACGGCGCCCAGGGCAAGCAGGCCATGGTGACCCTCTCGGCCGTGGACGTGGGCATCCTGAACATCAACCAGTACAAGACCCCCGATCCGCTGGACTTTTTCTTCGGCAAGCACCGCTACGCGCCCGAACTGCTGGACATGTACGGCAAGCTGATCGAGAAGATGGACGGCACCAAGGGCAAGCTGAAGTGGGGTGGCGACGCCGCCATGCGCGGCGACAGCAAGAGCCTGCCCAAGAAGGTCAAGCTGGTGGACCTGTTCTCCGGTCCCGTGAAGCTGAACGCGCAGGGCGAGGCGGATATCCCGCTGGACCTGCCCGATTTCAATGGCACGCTGCGCCTGATGGCGGTGGCCTTCACGCCCGACAACTACGGCAGCACCGACACCGAAATGGTGGTGGCGGCGCCGATCGTGGCCGAGCTGAACACCCCGCGTTTCATCACGCCGGGCGACCAGGCGGCGATTGCGCTGGACGTAACCAACCTGAGCGGCGCCGAGCAGAAGGTGACGGTCAAGCTGGAAGCGCTGGATCCGCTGGCCATCGTCGACGGCGTCAAGACCGTGACGCTCAAGGACAAGCAGCGCACCACGCTGCGCTTCAACGCCACCACCACCGGTTCGTACGGCCTGGGCCTGATGCGCCTGACCGTCGACGGGCAGGGCGGCGGCAAGCCCGTGCACATTGTGCGCGAGTCGGTGCTGCAGGTGCAGCCGGCCTACGCGGCCGAACGCCAGGTGCGGCGCCTGCGCCTGAACCCGGGCGAATCGAACGCGCCGCAGGCGTCGTGGGTGGCGTCCTACTATCCGGATTCCACGACCGTCAGCATGACCGTGTCGAACCGTCCGCCGTTCAATGTCAACCGCCTGGTCGAAGGCCTGCTCAACTATCCCTATGGATGCACCGAGCAGACCATCAGCGCGACCTTGCCGTGGGTGATGATCGACGAAGACGCGGCCAAGCAGTTCGGCCTGAAACCGCGCACGCAAGCCGAGCGCGCGGCCAAGGTGGCCGGCGCGATCGGCCGCCTGTCGGGCATGCGCAATGCGGTCGGCTCGTACAACCTGTGGAGCAGCTCGTCGTCCCGCGACGTGTGGCTGACGGCCTACGCCGTCGGCTTTATGCAGGACGCCCGCGACCAGGGCTTCGAGGTGCCGGAGGCGTCGCTGGACCGTTCGCGCCAATGGCTCCTGGAGCAGGTGCAGCAGAGCACGGGCGCCTTCGGCACGTGGTCCGCCAACCTGAAGCGCAATGTCGAGGCGGGCCGCATCAGCGGAGATGACGCCAACATCCTGCGGGAAGACCACCGCCGCTTCGCCGGCCTGGCCACCGCCGTGCTGGCGCTGGCGCGCGACAACAAGGCGCCGCTGTCCACCGTTCGCCAGCTGTACGACAACTACCAGGAGCGCGCGCGTTCGCCGCTGCCGCTGATCCAGTTGGCGGCTGCCTTCAAGCTCATGGGCGACGAAGGGCGTATGAAGGCCGCGCTCGACCAGGCCATGGCGCGCGAATACGGCATCAACGTGCGCCGTGCCGGCAACAATGCGTATTACTACGACGAGTGGCTTGGCGATTACGGCAGCGGCGTGCGCGACTATGCGCTCGCCTACGCGCTGGCCAACAAGTACGACCTGCGCCACGATCGCGTCGAAAACCTGCTGACGCAGCTGGCGGGCCGCCTGGGCAACCGTTCGTACCTGTCGACGCAGGAGCAGATGTCGCTCCTGCTGGCCGCGCGCGCGGTGAGCGGCAACAACAACGTTCCGTGGGAAGCCGCGCTGACGGTGAACGGCGCCCGGAAGGTGCTCGCCGGCGGCAAGAGCGACCAGACGGTGTCGCTGTCGGTGGCGGACCTGGCTGGCACGCAGCTGCAGAACTTGGGCAGCCAATCCCTGTTCGTCGAGTACGACATCCAGGGCAGCCCGACCTCGGCGCCCGCGCCGCGCAACGATGTCATCCAGCTCAAGCGCGGCTGGTACCGCCCCGACGGCCGTCCGTGGGATGGCGGCACGCTGCAGACCGGCGACATGCTGGTGGTGTGGGTGCAGGCCAGCTCCAACCAGAACATCCCTGACGGGCTGCTGGTGGACCGCGTGCCGGCCGGCTTCGAGGTCGAGAACCTGAACCTGTCGCAAAGCCCCGAGATGCAGGACTGGTCCATCGGCGGGCGCCGCGTGGCGGATGCCATGGCCGACTCCAACATCAAGCATCGCGAGTTCCGCGACGACCGTTACGTGGCCGCAGTGGCGCTGGGACGCGGCAAGGTGGATGTGTTCTACCTGGTGCGCGTCGTGACGCCGGGCCGCTATGCGGTGCCGTCGACGGTGGCAGAGGACATGTACCGGCCGGAAATCCGGGGCGTAGGCGAGCAATGGAGCACGGTAGAGATCCGCGACCGCGGCGCCAAGCGTCCTTGAACGCCGCCGTCACCCCAGCGGCGGGCGCCAGGCGCGCCCGCCGCTGGCGGCGGCGGGGAGTCTTCGCGGCCAGCGCGTTGTTTGCGCTGGCCGCGCTGTTATTCACGCTGGACCGCCTGTATCCCCTGCCGCCCGTGGATTCGGGGGGCGCGGCCGTGGTCGTCGCCGCCGACGGCACGCCCCTGCGCAACTACCCCAGCCGCGACGGCATCTGGCGCTACCCGGTCAAGCCGGATCAGGTGTCCGAGCGCTACCTGGAAACGCTGCTGACCTACGAAGACCGCTGGTTCTACTGGCACCCGGGCGTGAACCCGGTGGCGCTGGCCCGCGCCGGCTGGCAATGGGCCACGAACCGCCGCATCGTATCGGGCGGTTCCACTCTGACCATGCAGGTTGCGCGGCTGATCGATCCGGAACTGGCCGGCAAGCCGTCGCGCTCCCTGTCGGCCAAGCTGCGGCAAGCCTGGCGCGCCGTCCAGCTGGAGATGCACTACAGCAAGGACGAGATCCTGTCGCTGTACCTGACCCACGCGCCGATGGGCGGGATTGTGGAGGGCGTGGAAATGGGCTCGCGCCTGTGGCTGGGCAAGCCCGCGCGCGACCTGAGCCCGGCCGAGGCCGCGATGCTGACCGCGTTGCCGCAGGCGCCGTCCAGGCTGCGGCCCGATCGCCACCCCGAGGCCGCGCAGGCCGCGCGCGACAAGGTGCTGGACCGCATGGTCGAGCTGGGCCGGTGGACGCCGGCCGAAGTGGCGGACGCCAAGATCGAACGCGTGGTGGCGCCGCCGTTGCGGGCCCGCTGGCTGGCGCCGCTGGCCGCGCAGCGGCTGCTGCAGGAAGCCGGCGCGAAAGGTCCGGGCTCCCGGCGTCCCGGCGACCGGCCGGCCCTGGTGGCCTCTACCCTGGACGCGGACATGCAGGCCTCGGTGGAGCGGATGCTGCTGGACCGGGTGGACAGCCTGCCGCCCAAGGTGTCGATGGCCGTGCTGGTGATGGACAACGACACGCTCGAGGTGAAGGCATATGCTGGTTCCGCCGATTTTTCCGACGATACCCGTTATTCCCATGTGGATATGGTGCGCGGGGTGCGGTCGCCGGGGTCGACGCTCAAGCCCTTCCTGTATGCACAAGCCCTGGACGAGGGCCTGATCCATTCCGAAAGCCTGCTGGTCGACGCGCCGATGTCCTTCGGCGGCTATGCGCCGGGCAACTTCCAGGCGACGTTCTCGGGTCCGGTCAGCGTGGCCCAGGCGTTGCAGCGGTCGCTGAACGTGCCCGCGGTGGATCTGCTGGACCGGATCGGACCCAGCCGTTTCGCGTCGGTCATGCTGGCCGGCGGGGTACGGTTACGATTGCCTGCGGGCGCCCAGCCCAATTTGAGCTTGATTTTGGGCGGGGGTGGCACCACATTGGAAGAACTGGTGGGCGCTTACCGGGCTTTGGCCCGGGGCGGCATCGCCGGCCGGCCTCGCCTGAGGGCAGAGCAGCCGGTGGTGGAGTCCCGTATGATGAGCCCTGGGGCAGCCTGGATCGTCCGCGATATTCTCGAGGGCGGCGGCCACCCCGACCGGCCGTTCTACCAATCGGGCAGCCCAGCCCGGCAGCTTGCCTGGAAAACCGGGACGAGTTTCGGATTCCGGGACGCCTGGGCGGTCGGAGTGACCGACAGATGGACGATCGGCGTTTGGGTCGGCCGCCCCGACGGCACGCCCAATCCGGGATTCTTCGGGGCGAACGTCGCGGCGCCGCTGCTGCAGGACATCGTGGCGGCATTGCCGGAAGGCGCGCCGCAGTTCCGCACCCGGCCCGAAACGGTGCAGGCGGCCGTGACGTGCTGGCCGCTGGGCTACAAGCTGGGCAGCGTGCCGTCCGGCGCCTGTCCGGAGCAGCGCACGGCGTGGATCCTGAACGAGACCGCGCCGCCGTCGTTCGCGGGCTATGCCGATGCTTCGCAGGGGCCCTTGCGCCTGCAGGGCGTGGCGACGGGTTCGGTGTTGCGGCCCGTGCCCGGCGCGCGGCAGGTGGCGGTGGATGTAGAGGTGGAAGGAGCCGAAGGCGAAGTATGGTGGATGCTCGACGGGCGCGTGGTCAGCCATGGCGCGCCGGGTCATCCTTTCAAGTTAGTGCTGGCCGGAGACGGCCGGTATACGCTTACAGTCATGGATGCGCAAGGGCGCCACGACAGCGTGGTTTTTGAAATCGCTGGCGTTACGCCATGATCGGCATAGAATATGAATCGTGTATTTGACCGCTTCGATGCGTCACGGAGGAAGCGTGATTTCTCAAGAGCTTGAAGTCAGCCTGCATATGGCTTTCGTCGAGGCCCGTTCGGCCCGGCACGAATTTATTACCGTCGAGCACCTGCTGTTGTCGCTGCTCGACAACGCTTCGGCTGTCGAGGTCCTGCGCGCCTGCGCTGCCAACCTGGATGAATTGCGCCGCAACCTGCGCCAGTTCGTCTCGGAAAACACGCCCGTGATTCCTAGCGGCGCCGAAGTCGACACCCAGCCCACGCTGGGCTTCCAACGCGTGATCCAGCGCGCGATCATGCACGTATCCGCGGGCGGCACCGGTAAGAAACCGGTAACCGGCGCGAACGTGCTCGTAGCCATTTTCGGCGAAAAGGATTCGCATGCCGTGTACTACCTGCAGCAGCAGGGCGTGACGCGGCTGGATGTCGTCAACTTCCTCTCGCATGGCATTACCAAACAGCCACAGGTGGAGTCCGCCGCCGTGCAGAAAGAGCAGCAGACCAATGGTGAAGAACAGGGCGAATCGCGCCAGTCGCCGCTAGACCAGTACGCGACCGATCTGAACGCGGCCGCGCTGGCCGGACGCATCGATCCCCTGATCGGGCGCGAGCACGAGGTCGAGCGCGTGATTCAGGTGCTGTGCCGCCGCCGCAAGAACAATCCGCTGCTGGTCGGCGAGGCCGGCGTGGGCAAGACCGCGATCGCCGAAGGCCTGGCCTGGCGCATCACGCGCGGCGAGGTGCCCGAAGTCCTGCAGGCCGCCCAGGTCTATTCCCTGGATATGGGCGCGTTGCTGGCCGGCACCAAGTACCGCGGCGATTTCGAGCAGCGCCTGAAGGGTGTGCTCAAGCAGATCCGCGGCAACCCCGATGCCATCCTGTTCATCGACGAAATCCACACGCTGATCGGGGCCGGTTCGGCCTCCGGCGGCACGCTGGACGCCTCCAATCTCCTGAAGCCCGCCTTGTCGTCCGGGCAGCTCAAGTGCATCGGTGCGACCACGTACACGGAATACCGCGGCGTCTTCGAGAAAGACCACGCGCTGTCGCGCCGGTTCCAGAAGATCGACGTGCCAGAGCCCAGCGTCGAGCAGACCGTGCAGATCCTGCGCGGCCTGAAGAGCCGCTTCGAGGAGCACCACAGCGTCCGTTACTCGGCCGCCGCGTTGTCGGCGGCCGCGGAACTGTCCGCGCGCTTCATCAATGACCGCCATTTGCCCGACAAGGCCATCGACGTCATCGACGAGGCCGGTGCCGCGCAGCGCCTGCTGCCGCGCTCGCGCCAGAAGAAGGTGATCGGCAAGGTCGACATCGAGAACATCGTGTCCAAGATCGCGCGCATTCCGCCGCAGTCCGTCTCCAACGACGACCGCAGCAAGCTCGCCACGCTGGACCGCGACCTGAAGACCGTGGTCTTCGGCCAGGACAACGCCATCGAGGCCCTGTCCGCCGCCATCAAGATGGCGCGTTCGGGCCTGGGCAAGCCGGAAAAGCCGATCGGCGCCTTCCTGTTCTCGGGCCCCACCGGCGTGGGCAAGACCGAAGTGGCCCGCCAGCTCGCGTTCACGCTGGGCGTCGAGCTGCTGCGCTTCGATATGTCGGAATACATGGAGCGCCACGCGGTGTCGCGCCTGATCGGCGCACCGCCGGGCTACGTCGGGTTCGACCAGGGCGGCCTGCTGACCGAAGCCATCACCAAGCAGCCGCACTGCGTGCTGCTGCTGGACGAAATCGAAAAGGCGCATCCGGATGTGTTCAACATCCTGCTGCAGGTCATGGACCACGGTACGCTGACCGACAACAACGGCCGCAAGGCGGACTTCCGCAACGTCATCGTCATCATGACGACTAACGCGGGCGCCGAAACCTTGAACCGTCCGTCCATCGGTTTCGCGAATTCGCGCGTGGTGGGCGACGAAATGGCGGAAATCCGCCGCATGTTCACGCCCGAGTTCCGCAACCGCCTCGACGCGATCATCCCGTTCGCGGCGCTGGACCGCGAAATCATCCTGCGCGTGGTGGACAAGTTCCTCATGCAGCTGGAAGACCAACTGCACGAGCGCCGCGTGGAAGCCATCTTCACCACGCGCCTGCGCGAGCATCTCGCCAAGGAGGGGTTCGATCCGCTCATGGGCGCGCGTCCCATGCAACGCCTGATCCAGGACACCATCCGGCGCGCGCTGGCCGACGAGCTGCTGTTCGGCAAGCTGGTCGAGGGCGGCACGGTCACGGTGGACCTGGACGACGAAGGCAAGGTGACGCTGAGCTTCGACGACAGCGGCAAGCCGCCGTCCTCGGATGCGCCCGACAAGCAGGAAGTCGAATTAGTCGACTAGGCAAGGGCCTGTCTCCCTTATGACCGCGGACCGCCAGCCGCTGATCGAGTGCGAACACTGCGCTAGCATCTATCGCCGGCATCAGCTCGAACCTGGCGAGACCGCCAATTGCGCCCGCTGCGGCGCCATTCTATGGCGCTACAGCGGGCTGACTTTATCCAATTGGCTGGCGCTCGCCATCGCCGCCCTGATCATCTTCGGGGTGGCCAACGCCTATCCTGTCGCCGCCATGTCCGTGCAGGGCATGACGCAGCAGGCCTCTCTGCTGGACGCGATTTCCATTACCTGGCGCCAGGGGCACTGGGTGGTGGCGGTCATGACCGGCATGGCCGGCTTCGCGCTTCCGCTGCTGCAGCTGACCGTTCTGCTCTGGGTGCTGGGCCCCTTGTCCCAGGGCCGCGAGCCCGCGGGCTTCCGGGTGGCCATGCGGCTCCTGGGCTTCCTGCGGCCCTGGTGCATGATCCCCGTGTTCCTGCTGGGCGTGCTGGTGGCGGTGGTGAAGCTGGCCGGCATGGCGGCGGTGTCGCCCGGCATCGGGCTGGGCGCCTTCGGCATTCTTACCATTCTCCTCACGATGCTGGGCCGGCTGTCGCCGCACGTGGTGTGGCGCTATGCCGAAAGCGTGGGCGTGGTGCCGGTGCATGTGCCCCAGGCCGCGCCGGACCAGATCCTGACCGGCTGCCACGTCTGCGGCCAGGTGCAGGCCCTGGCGCGCGAGGCCGACGAAGAGGCGGAGCACCATTGCGTGCGCTGCGACGCGCTGGTGCATTACCGCAAGCCGGACCACCTGGCGCGCACCTGGGCGCTGTTGCTGGCCGCCGTGGTGTTCTACATTCCCGCCAACGTGCTGCCGGTGATGAAAGTCAGCTCCGTGCTGGGCGACAGCGCCCATACGATCCTGGGCGGCGTGGTCGAGCTCTGGGAAATGGGTTCTTGGGATATTGCGCTGATCGTCTTTATCGCGAGCGTGGCCGTGCCGCTCACCAAACTGCTCGCGCTCATTCTGCTGCTGCTGACCGAACAATGGCGCAGCACGACCAACCTGCGCCCGCGCACCCGCCTGTATCAAATGGTCGAGTTCATCGGGCAATGGTCGATGCTGGACGTTTTTGTCGTTATATTGCTGGCGGCGCTGGCGGATTTCCAGGGCTTGATGGAGATCAGCGCCGGCGCGGGCGCGGCGGCGTTCGGGGTGGTCGTGATCCTGACGATGCTGTCCGCCATGAGCTTCGACCTGCGCCGCAGCTGGGATCTCGAAGGGCAAAGTGAAATAGAATCAGCGCCGGTCGAAGGCCGGCGTCAGCCAGCGCCCGGCGCTGGCCAGGAAATGGGCTAGGCCGCGGGGTCCGCCCAGGAAAAAGGAAGAATAGATGTCCGAGCAAGCACCCGGATCCGGTGAGGAAAAGTTCGCTTCCCCCTCGATCTCGCGCAAGCAGAAGAGCCGGATTTCATGGATCTGGCTGGTGCCCATCGTGGCGGCCCTGATGGGTCTGTCCCTGGTCGTGCGGACCTGGATGCAGGCCGGGCCCGACATTTCCATTTCGTTCAACACCGCCGAGGGGCTGGAAGTCGGCAAGACCCAGCTCCGCTACAAGGACGTGACCATCGGCACGGTGAGGTCCATCGGCTTCAATTCCGACCGCAGCAAGGTCGTGGTGCAGGCCGAGCTGGCCAAGGAAGTGTCGGACCTGGCGCGCGAAGGCACCAATTTCTGGGTGGTCCGGCCGCGCCTGGACGTGAGTGGCGTGTCCGGCCTGGGCACGCTGCTGTCGGGCGCCTATATCGGTGTGGACGCGGTCGAGGGCAAGGACGGCAACAAGGCCACCAAGCTGCACTTCGACGGCCTGGAAGTTCCGCCCGCGGTCACGCATGACCGCGCCGGCAAGCGCTTCAAGCTGAAGGCGTCGGACCTCGGGTCCCTGGATATCGGTTCGCCGGTGTATTTCCGCCGCATCAACGTGGGCCGCGTGATCGGCTATGCCCTGGACCAGAACGGCAAGGCCGTGAACGTCGAGGTGTTCGTGGATGCGCCCAACGACAAGTTCGTCACCAACGGCGCGCGCTTCTGGAATGCCAGCGGCGTGGATTTCAGCGTCAACGCGGACGGCCTGAAGGTGCGCACGCAATCGCTGGTGTCGATGGCGGTCGGGGGCGTCGCATTCGAGCCGGTCCTGACCGCGCGCGATGCCGGCACGCCGGCGGCCGCCGATGCCCAGTTCGATCTCTATCCGACCGAGACGGCGGCCAAGGCCAACCCGGACGGCGAGGCATTCCCGATCCGCATGCGTTACGACCAGTCGATCCGCGGGCTGGCCGTGGGCGCGCCGATCGATTTCAGCGGCATCACGCTGGGCAACGTCACGCAGATCAACCTGGATTTCGATCCGGTCTCCAAGCGCTTCTACTCGCTGGTGGACGCCACGCTGTATCCGGAGCGGCTGGGCCGGGTGTTCGACGAAGTGCGTGAGCGCGCGGTCGAAGACGGCGACGTGGCGGGCGGCCGTCTGCTGGGCGGCATGATCAAGCATGGCCTGCGCGCCCAGCTGCGCACCGCCAATCTGCTGACGGGCCAGCTTTACGTGGCGCTGGATATTTTCCCGAACGCCAAGCCGGTCGAGTTCAAGATGTCCGAGCCCGCGCTCATCCCGACGGTGCCCGGCAACCTGGATCAGCTGCAGCAGCAGGTCAGCAACATCGTCGCCAAGGTCGAGAAGATTCCGTTCGACAAGATCGGCGAAGACCTGCGCACCACGCTGGCCAACACCTCCAAACTGATGAGCCGCCTGGACAAGCAGGTGGCGCCCGAAGCGCAGAGCATGCTGAAGCAGGCAAGGGATTCGATGGCGCAGATCAACGCCCTGCTGGCCTCCGATGCGTCGCTGCCGGTCAATACCGAGCGGGCGATGCAGGAGCTTGGACGCGCGGCCCGGTCGCTGCGCGCCCTGGCCGACTTCCTGCAATCCAACCCCGAAGCCTTGCTGCGCGGCCGCGGCCCAGACCCGATCCCCGGCGTCGGTCCTGTCAGGAACTAAAAACCCATGAATAGACGCCCATCCCGCCACGCTCGCCCGGCGAGCCCGCCCTCCAGGGCTGCCTCCGCTCCTGCCGGGCGGCAGGCGCCCCGCCTGCGCGCGGCCCTGTCTCTGCTGGTCCTGTCGGCCGCGCTGGCGGGCTGCGGATCCTCGGCACCCGTCCATTACTACACCCTGCAGGGGCCGTCGGCCGCGGCTGCCGGCGCCGGTTCGCCATCCGCCGCCTACCTGATCGACGTGCAGCCGGTCAACATCTCGACCCAGGCCGACCAGCCCCAACTCATGGTGCGCACCGGCGACGGCAGCCTGTCGGCGCTGTATTCCGAGCGCTGGAGCTCGCCGCTGGGCGACGAACTGCGCGGCGCGCTGTCCGACGCGCTCAAGCGGGAACTGGGCGCGCTGGATGTGCAGATGGTCAAGCCGGGGCCGGGCGCCGCCGTCTGGCGCGTTCAGACGGACGTGCAGCGGTTCGAACTGGTTTCGGGCAGCATGGCGCAGCTCGACGCCACCTGGCGCGTGCGGCCCGTCAACATGAAGGGCGCGGGCCTGCTGTGCCGCAGCGTGGTCACCGAAACCGTGGCCGAAGCCGGCGTTCCCGCGCTGATCGCCGCGCAGCAGCGCGCCGTGATCGCCTTGGCCGGAACCATCGCCTCGGCCATCCGCGGCCAGGCGCCCGCCGGTTCGGCGTCGGTCCAGATGCTGGGTTGTTCGCCGCTGAAAGACTGAGGCGCGCCCGAGCAAAACCCGTCGTGATCTCAAGCGGTTAACCTAGGGTTAACCGCAATACAAACACGGTTGCAACCTGTCTAGCATACGGTCCTACCCATGCTGGGTTCCGTACGGGCCCGGTATTACCTTTGCCATGCGACAGGAAGCAATCTCTTATGGCCAGCACGACCCTAGGCGTCAAAGTCGATGACGCGCTCCGCGACCGGCTGAAGGCCGCCGCGCAAAAGCTCAATTGCACGCCGCACTGGCTGCACAAGCAGGCGATTCTTGCCTACCTGGACAAGATCGAGCGCGGCCACCTGCCGGCGGAGATGTCGCACCTGGGCGCGGACGCTGGCGGCGAAGACGAAGCGGGCGATGGGCAGTCGGCACCCACGCCGCCGTTCTATGAGTTCGGCCAGGACGTGCAGCCGCAGTCGGTGCTGCGCGCGGCCATTACGGCGGCCTATCGCCGGCCCGAGCCCGAATGCGTGCCGCTGCTGCTGGGGCAGGCCCGCATGCCGAACCTGGAAAAGATCCACACGATGGCCAGCGACCTGGTCAAGAAGCTGCGCGGCAAGCGCAGCGGCGGCGGCGTGGAAGGACTGATCCAGGAATTCTCGCTGTCCAGCCAGGAAGGCGTGGCGCTGATGTGCCTGGCCGAGGCGCTGCTGCGCATCCCCGACCGCGCCACGCGCGACGCGCTGATCCGCGACAAGGTGGCCCGCGGCGACTGGAAATCCCACATGGGCGGGTCCCAGTCGCTGTTCGTCAACGCCGCCACGTGGGGCCTGATGATCACCGGCAAGCTGGTGGCGGTCAGCAGCGAGCAATCGCTGTCCAAGGCGCTGACCCGCCTGATCGGCAAGGGCGGCGAGCCGCTGGTGCGCAAGGGCGTGAACATGGCCATGCGCATGATGGGCGAGCAATTCGTGTCGGGCCAGACCATTTCCGAAGCGCTGGCCAACAACCGCAAGATGGAATCGCGCGGTTTCCGCTATTCCTACGACATGCTGGGCGAGGCCGCGACCACGGCCGATGACGCCGATCGCTATTACGCGTCGTACGAGCAGGCCATCCACGCGATCGGCAAGGCGGCCGCGGGCCGCGGCATCTACGAAGGCCCCGGCATCTCGATCAAGCTGTCGGCCCTGCATCCGCGCTATTCCCGCGCCCAGCGCGAACGCGTGATGGCGGAACTGCTGCCGCGCGTGAAGGCGCTGACGGTGCTGGCCCGCAGCTACGACATCGGCCTGAACATCGACGCCGAAGAAGCCGACCGCCTGGAAATCTCGCTCGATCTGCTCGAGGCCCTGTGCTTCGAACCGGAGCTGGACGGCTGGAACGGCATCGGCTTCGTCATCCAGGCCTATCAGAAGCGCGCGCCGTTCGTGATCGACTACGTGATCGATCTGGCCCGCCGCAGCCGCCATCGCGTGATGGTGCGCCTGGTGAAGGGCGCTTACTGGGACAGCGAGATCAAGCGCGCCCAGGTCGACGGCCTGGAGGGCTACCCGGTCTACACGCGCAAGGTCTATACCGACGTGGCCTACCTGGCCTGCGCCCGCAAGCTGCTGGGCGCGCCGGAAGCCGTTTACCCGCAGTTCGCCACGCATAACGCCTACACCCTGTCCGCCATCTATCAGCTGGCCGGCCAGAATTACTACCCGGGCCAGTACGAGTTCCAATGCCTCCATGGCATGGGCGAACCGCTGTACGACGAAGTGGTGGGGCCGCTGGCGCAGGGCAAGCTGAACCGCCCGTGCCGCATCTACGCGCCGGTGGGCACGCACGAAACGCTGCTGGCGTACCTGGTGCGCCGCCTGCTGGAGAACGGTGCCAATACGTCTTTCGTGAACCTGATCGGCGACGACACCATCCCGGTCGAGCAACTGGTGGCCGATCCCGTCGAAGCGGCCTCGCGCATCGCGCCGCTGGGCGCGCCGCACGAGAAGATTCCGCTGCCGCGCGAACTCTACGGCGACCTGCAGGAGGGCGCTCGCGCCAATTCGGCGGGCCTGGACCTGAGCAACGAGCATCGCCTGGGCTCGCTGTCCGCGGCCCTGCTCGCCAGCGCTTCGATGTCCTGGCGTGCGGCGCCGATGCTGGGCGATGGCGCAGACGCGTGGGACGCCGCCCGCGCCATCGAGGTCCGCAACCCAGCCAATCTGCGCGATGTGGTGGGCCACGTCATCGAAGCGACGCCGCAGGAGGCCGAGGCCGCCTTGCGCGGCGCGGCCAATGCCTCGCCCATCTGGCAATCCACGCCGGTCGCCGAGCGCGCCCAGTGCCTGCGGCGCGCCGCGCAATTGCTGGAAGAGCAGATGCAGACCCTGCTGGGTCTGATCGTGCGCGAGGCCGGCAAATCGCTGCCCAACGCCATCGCCGAAGTGCGCGAGGCCGTGGATTTCCTGCGCTTTTACGCGGACCAGGCGGAAACGGAATTCAGCAACGACACGCACCGCCCGCTGGGCACCGTGCTGTGTATCAGCCCCTGGAACTTCCCGCTGGCCATCTTCACCGGCCAGGTCGCGGCCGCGCTGGCCGCCGGCAACACGGTGCTGGCCAAGCCCGCTGAACAGACCCCGCTGATCGCGGCGCAAGCCGTGGCCATCCTGCGCGCCGCCGGCGTGCCGGCCGGCGCCGTGCAACTGCTGCCGGGCCGGGGTGAAACCGTCGGCGCCCAGCTGGTAGCCAGCCCGGGCGTGCGCGGCGTGATGTTCACCGGCTCCACCGACGTCGCGCGGATCATCTCGCGCACGCTGGCCGACCGCCTGGACGACGCCGGCCACACTATTCCGCTGATCGCGGAGACGGGCGGCCAGAACGCCATGGTGGTCGATTCCTCGGCGCTGGCCGAGCAGGTCGTGTTCGACGTGCTGACCTCCGCCTTCGATTCCGCCGGCCAGCGCTGCTCGGCGCTGCGCGTGCTGTGCGTGCAGGAAGACAGCGCCGACCATGTGCTGACCATGCTGCGCGGCGCGATGCGCGAACTGAGCGTGGGCAACCCCGACCGTCTGTCGGTGGATGTGGGCCCCGTCATCGACACCGAAGCCCGCAACGGCATCCAGCGCCACATCGAGACGATGCGCACGGCCGGCCACCGGGTGGACCAGGTGGAACTGAACGGCGAATGCCGCCACGGCACGTTCGTGCCGCCCACCATCATCGAGATCGACAACATCGGCGAACTGACGCGCGAGGTGTTCGGCCCCGTGCTGCACGTGGTGCGCTACCAGCGCGACGAGCTGGACGCCTTGCTCGACGCCGTCAACGGCACGGGTTACGGCCTCACGTTCGGCGTGCATACACGCATCGACGAAACCATCGCGCACGTGACCGGCCAGGTCCATGCGGGCAACGTCTACGTCAACCGCAATATCGTGGGCGCCGTGGTGGGCGTGCAGCCGTTCGGCGGCGAATGCCTGTCCGGCACAGGGCCCAAGGCCGGCGGCCCGCTGTATATGTACCGCCTGCTCGGCACCCGCCCTGCGGGCCTGCCGCCCGCGCTGGACTCCTCGGCGCCGCTGCCGCAGCGCATCGCGCTGCCGGGCCCCACGGGCGAGACCAATACCTACATGGTCGAACCGCGCGGCGCCGTGTATTGCGTGGCGGCCACCGAGGCCGGCGCGCGGGCGCAATGGTCGGTGGCCAGGCTGACCGGCAACCATGCCTGGTTCGCCGACACCCCCGCCGCGCAGGCGCTGTTGTCCACGCTGGACGCCGACCAGCGCGGTCAGGCGGGCATCCTGGCCGATGAAGACGTCGATCAGGCGGACTACCAGGCCGTGCTGTTCGAAGGCGACGGCGATGCGCTGCGGGCGCTGAACCAGCGCATCGCGCAGCGTCCCGGCGCCATCCTGTCCGTGCACGGGCTGACCCCGGACGCGATCGCGGCGGGCGCTGGCTATGTGCCGGACCGGCTGCTGGCCGAGCGGTCCATCAGCGTCAACACGGCAGCCGCGGGCGGCAACGCCAGCCTTATGACCATCGGTTGAGGGCAATGGGGCTAACCCGCCGGTATCTGAGGGTTATCTCCAATATCGGTCAAGGTTGCACTGGAAGCAAAATCCGGTCGCACCTCAAGTCCGGATGTCGCAACCCGACATCCGGACTTTGCAGAACATGCATGCGCAAGACCCCGGCAACATCGGGGCTTGCGGTAGTAAAAAACCAGAAGCCTGGCTAAAAGCTCAGGTATAACAAGGTCTTAAGTCCGACACCCCGGAGGATACCCATGAAGTTCCGCACCACTTTGAAGCTTGTCGCCGCCAGTCTCGCCGCCGCCGGCGTGGCCGCCGCCGCGCAGGCCGCCGACATCAAGTTCGGTTTTGCTGCGCCGCTGACCGGCCCGCAATCGCACTACGGCGAAGACATGCAGAACGGCCTGAACCTGGCCCTGGAAGAAGCCAACAAGAAGGGCATCAAGATCGACGGCAAGCCGGCCACCTTCGTGCTGGTCTCGCGCGACGACCAGGCCGATCCCCGGGTTGGCGTGCAGGTCGCCCAGCAGCTGGTCGACCAGGACGTCGTCGGCATCCTGGGCCACTTCAATTCGGGCACGACGATTCCCGCTTCGCGCGTCTACCACGAAGCCGGCCTGCCCCAGATCGCGATGGCCACCTCGCCCGAATACACCAAGCAGGGCTACGAGACCACCTTCCGCATGATGACCAGCGACACCCAGCAGGGCGCCGCCGTCGGCAAGTTCATGGTCGAAAAGCTCAATGCGAAGAAGGTCGCCATCATCGACGACCGCACCGCCTACGGCCAGGGCCTGGCCGACGAGGTCGAGAAGGCCGTCAAGGCCGCCGGGGGCCAGATCGTGCGCCGCGAGTACACGACCGACAAGGCGAACGACTTCACGGCCATCCTGACCAACATCAAGGGCGCCGCGCCGGACGCGATCTTCTACGGCGGCCTGGACGCGCAATCCGGCCCCATGAAGCGCCAGCTGGCGACACTGGGCTTGAAGGCGCCGCTGGTCTCGGGCGAAATGACCCGCAGCGATACCTTCATCAAGCTGGCCGGCGACGCCGCCGACGGCACCTACGCCTCGCTGGCAGGCGTGCCGCTGGACAAGATGGCCGCTGGCAAGGACTTCGAGCAGCGCTACCAGGCGCGCTTCAAGAAGGCCCCGGGCGTGTATGCCCCGTACGCCTACGACGGCGCGTGGAACATGATCACCGCCATCGAGCAGGCCGGTTCGGCCAAGCCCGAGAAGTACCTGCCGGCCCTGGCCAAGCTGAACCGCAAGGGCGCGACCAGCGAGCACATCTCGTATGACGCCAACGGCGACCTGAAGGAAATCTCGGTCACCATCTACGAAGTCAAGAACGGCAAGTGGGAGATGGTTGAAACGATGGTCAGCCAGGCCAACTAAAGGCCGCTGGCCGGGCGGGGAGGCGGCTTGGCCGCGCCCGCCCGTTATGCAGCGCGTGCGCCGTCCGGCGTGCGCGAGGCGCGGCGGCGCGGCAGGCCCGAGGGCCGCCGCGGCGCGATACGCGCGAATTTTCCAGGCTTATTTCCGCGGCCCCTATGGATATCTTCATTCAACAACTGATTAACGGCGTCACGCTCGGCAGCGTGTACGCCCTGGTCGCCCTTGGCTACACCATGGTGTACGGCATCATCGGGCTGATCAACTTCGCGCATGGCGACGTCGTCATGATCGGGGCGATGGCGGCCACCACGGTCGCCATCTCGCTGGTCGGGGGCGACCCGGGCACGTCCGCCTTCGTGGTCCTGGGCGTCGGCCTGCTGGTCTCGGTGCCGCTGTGCATGGCGGTGGGCTGGACCGCCGAGCGCGTGGCCTACCGGCCGCTGCGCCGGGCGCCGCGGCTGGCCGCGCTGATCACGGCCATCGGCGTATCCATCATCCTGCAGAACGTGGCGATGATGGCCTGGGGCCGCAACTACCTGAACTTTCCGCAAGTGCTGTCGCCGCAGGTGTTCGAGATCGCCGGCGCGCGCATGAGCTCGCTGCAGATCGCCATCGTCGTGATCGCGGCGCTCATCATGGGCGGGCTGCTGGCCGTGGTGCACAAGACCCGCCTGGGCACCGCCATGCGCGCCACCGCGCAGAACCGCGAAGTGGCGGGGCTGATGGGCGTCAACATCAACACCGTCATTTCGGCTGCCTTCCTGATCGGCTCGGCGCTGGCCGCCGTGGCGGGCATGATGGTCGCTACGTATTACGGCGTTTCGCAATACACAATGGGCTTTATGCTCGGCCTGAAGGCATTCACCGCCGCGGTGCTGGGTGGCATCGGCAACCTGGTGGGCGCGATGGCCGGAGGCCTGCTGCTGGGCGTCATCGAATCCCTGGGCGCGGGCTACATCGGTGACTTGACCGGGGGCTTCCTCGGCAGCCACTACCAGGACGTGTTCGCCTTCTTCGTGCTGGTGCTGGTGCTGATCTTCCGTCCGTCCGGCCTGCTGGGCGAACGCGTGGGAGATCGCGCATGAGCGGGAAACTGAATAGCAGCGGGTTTTCCACCCGCAACCTGATCGGCATCGCGCTGATCGGCATCGTGCTCGCCATCCTGCCGTTCGTGATCGGCATGGCCGGCCAGAGCTGGGTGCGCATCCTGAACTTCGCCCTGCTGTATGTGATGCTGTCGCTGGGCCTGAACATCGTGGTGGGCTTCGCCGGCCTGCTGGACCTGGGCTACATCGCGTTCTACGCCGTGGGCGCCTATACCTGGGCGCTGCTGGCGTCGCCGCATTTCGGCCTGCACCTGCCGTTCTGGGCGATCCTGCCGATCGCCCTGGCCGTGGCCTGCCTGTTCGGCGTGCTGCTGGGCGCGCCGACGCTCAAGCTGCGAGGGGACTACCTGGCCATCGTGACGCTGGGTTTCGGAGAGATCATCCGCATCTTCCTGAACAACCTGAACGCGCCGGTGAACATCGCCAACGGGCCGCAGGGCATCAACCGCATCGACACGTTCAAGGTGGGCGAGTTCGCGTTCGGCCGCACGGAAAGCCTGCTGGGCTTCCGGGTGACGGGGCCCGAGAAGTACTACTACCTGCTGCTGGCGCTTACGTTGATCATCGTGCTGGTCTGCGTGCGCCTGCAGAATTCACGCATCGGCCGCGCCTGGGAAGCCATACGCGAAGACGAGATCGCCGCCAAGGCGATGGGCATCAACACCCGCAACATCAAGCTGCTGGCGTTCGCGATGGGTGCGTCCTTCGGCGGCGTGGCCGGCGCGCTGTTCGCATCGATGCAGGGCTTCGTTAGCCCCGAAAGCTTCTCGCTGATGGAATCCATCTCCATCCTGTGCATGGTGGTGCTGGGCGGCATGGGGCACATCCCGGGCGTGATCCTGGGCGCGCTGATCCTGGCCGCGCTGCCGGAATTCCTGCGCGCGGTGGTCGAACCCGTGCAGCAGATGGTGTTCGGCGCCGTGGTCCTGGACCCCGAAGGCATACGCATGCTGCTCTTCGGCCTGGCGATGGTGTGCGTGATGCTGTTCCGCCCCGCGGGCCTGTGGCCGTCGGCGGTGCGCAAGCGTGAGCTTGCGAGCAAGGCGCAAGGAGGCCCGGCATGAGCAAACTGCTGCAAGCCCAGGGATTGGGCAAGCGCTTCGGCGGCCTGCAGGCCTTGTCCGAGGTCAGCTTCGATATCGAGCAGGGCGAGATCTACGGCCTGATCGGCCCCAACGGCGCGGGCAAGACCACGCTGTTCAACGTGCTGACCGGCCTGTACATCCCGGAAGAGGGCTCCTGCACCTTCAACGGCGAATCGCTGTCCGGCAAGAAGCCGCACGAGGTCGCCTTTGCGGGCCTGGCGCGCACATTCCAGAACATACGCCTGTTCGCGAACCTGAGCGCCATCGAGAACGTCATGATCGGCCGCCATATGCGTACCCGCTCGGGCGTGTTCGGCGCGGTGCTGCGCACGCGGAGCACGCGCGCCGAAGAGGCCGCCACGGAAGCGCGCGCGCAGGAACTGCTGGAATATGTCGGCATCGGACACCGCGCCAACGACGTCGCGCGGTCGCTGCCCTACGGCGACCAGCGGCGCCTGGAGATTGCGCGCGCGCTGGCGACGGATCCCAAGCTGCTGGCGCTGGACGAGCCGGCGGCCGGCATGAACGCCTCTGAAACGGTGGTGCTGCGCAAGCTGATCGAAAAAATCCGCGGAGACGGCATTACGGTGCTGCTTATCGAGCACGACATGAAGCTGGTCATGGGGTTGTGCGACCGCGTGCTGGTGCTGGAGTACGGCAAGGTGTTGGCGATGGGCAAGCCCGCCCAGGTGCAGCGCGACCCGAAGGTTATCGAAGCGTATCTGGGCGCGGGCGCAGCCCAGGATCCGCTGATTCATCAGGAGCGCCCGGCATGACGGCAGCATCCCAACCCTTATTGGAATTGCGCGGCCTGCAGGTCGCCTATGGCGGCATCCGCGCCGTGCGCGGGATCGACCTGCGCGTGGACGAGGGCGAGCTGGTGTGCCTGATCGGCGCCAACGGCGCGGGCAAGAGCACCACTTTGCGCTCCATCTGCGGGCTGGTGCCGCTGGCCGGCGGCGAAGTGGTGTACGCCGGCCGCTCCATCGGCGGCGATAAATCGCACGAACTGGTGCGCCGCGGCCTGGTCATGGTGCCGGAAGGCCGGGGCATCTTCGGCCAGCTCACCATCGAGGAAAACCTCGCCATGGGCGGCTACGTGCGCCGCGACGCGGCGCAGGTCCGCCAGGACACGGACCGGGTCTTCACCCTGTTCCCGCGCCTGGCAGAACGCCGCAGGCAGGCGGCCGGAACCTTGTCCGGGGGCGAACAGCAGATGGTGGCGATGGGCCGGGCGATGATCGCGCGGCCCCGGCTGCTGCTGCTGGATGAACCTTCGATGGGGCTGGCGCCGCTGATGGTCGAGAAGGTCTTCGAGGTGGTCCGCACCATCGCCAGCGAAGGCGTCACGATCCTGCTGATCGAGCAGAATGCGCGCCTGGCGCTGGAAAACAGCCATCGCGGCTACGTGATGGAGTCCGGCGAGATCATCCTGTCCGGCGCGGCCGGCCAGATGCTGCACGACCCGAAGGTGCGCGCCGCCTATCTCGGCGAAACCGAGTAGGGGGTTAGGGGAGGGGCAGGGCTTCGAGCTTGCGGAGGTCTGGGTTCTTTAGCCGCCGAGGCTGCCCTGCGCCATTCCGATGCTCGCCCCATTGGGGCTGTGCTTCGGATGACTCCGGGGTCCTCGGCTGACGGCGGCCTTATGCGTTGGTTTTGGGCTCCATTCATGGGCAGATGCCGTGAGCCGGTGGCCGGGCGGAGGGAGCCGAAGCGCAGCCCCACTGGGGCCGAGCATCGGAATCCCGCAGTCCGGACGCCGGCGGCTCAAGAAGCCCACCCACACGTCCTACGCCGGAGCGCGCTCCGGATCCACGGCCGCGACCACGCCGGCCTCGATCAGCGCATCGATTTCCTGCTCGCCATAGCCGAACTCTCCCAGGATTGCGATGGTGTCTTCGCCCAGCCTGGGTGCGGCGCGATGGTACTGGGCGGGCGTGGCCGACAGCTTCACCGGCATGCCCACCGTGCGCACCTTGCCGGCGACCGGATGGTCCTGTTCCACCACCATGCCGCGCGCCAGCGTCTGCGGATGCGAAAGCGCCTGCGCGATGGAATGCACCGGCCCGGCGGGAACACCGGCGGCATCGAAGATGTCCAGCCATTCCTGCGCGCCGCGCGCCTCCAGGATCGCGGACATTTCCGCCACCAGTTCCTCGCGATTGTTCATGCGGTCGCGGTTGCGGGCGTAGCGCGGATCGTCCGCCCATTCCGGTTTGCCCAGTGCCTGCGCGATGCGCTGCCAGTTCTTCTCGTTGGCGCCGCCGATGATGATCCAGTCCGTGGCGGTGGGAAATGCCTGGTACGGCGCGCTGAGCACATGCGCCGAGCCGGTGGGGCCGGGCGAGACGCCGCTGCCGAAATAGATCGCGGCGTGCCAATACAGCTGCTGCAGACTGGCCTCGAGCAGCGAGGTTTCCACGATCTGGCCTTCGCCGGTGCGCTGCTTGTGCTGGTAAGCGGCCAGCACGCCGAAGGCGGCCAGCAGGCCGGCGTTGATGTCAGCCACGGAATTGCCGGTGCGCAGCGGCGGCCCACCGGGTTCGCCCGTGATCGCCATCAGGCCGGAAAAGCCCTGGGCCACGAGGTCGAAGCCGCCCTTGTCCGCGTAGGGGCCCGTGGTGCCGTAGCCCGACACCGCGCAATAGATCAGGCCGGGATTTTCGCGCCGCAGCGTGTCGTAGCCCAGTCCCAGCTTTTCCATCGTGCCCTTGCGGAAGTTTTCGGTCACTACGTCCGCGTCGCGGATCATGCGCAGCAGGACCTTTTTGCCTTCGGGATGCTTCAGGTCCAGGGCGATGGCGCGCTTGTTGCGGTTGAGCATGAGATAGGGCGCCGAGATCCCATTGATCTGGGGATCGCGGTATTGGCGCGAATCGTCGCCGCCGTCGAGCTTCTCGACCTTGATGACGTCGGCGCCCAGGTCGGCCAGCATCATGCCGCAGGTCGGGCCGGCCATGATCTGCGAAAGTTCGATCACGCGCATGCCGGCCAGGGCGCCGGCGGGGCGGTGGGTGTCATTGTGCATGAGGACTCCTAGCGCCGCGGTCAGCGGCCGTTGAATTGCGGCTTGGCCTTGGCCAGGAAGGCGCGGTAGCCCGCGCGGAAATCTTCGGTGTCGAAGCAGTCGAAGGCCTCGTCGCGGTCGGCGTCCGTCAGGGCCTTGCCGTTCACCAGGTTGCGGATGAATTGCTTGTGCCAGCGCGCGACCAGCGGTGCGCCGTCGGCGATGCGGCGGGCGGTGGCCCAGGCTTCTTCGGCCACCTTGGCGTCGGGCTCCACGCGGGTGACGACGCCCAGCCGCAAGGCCTGCGCCGCGTCGAAGATGCTGCCCTCAAGCAGCACCTGCAGCGCCACCGACGGGCCGACCAGGCGCACCAGCGGGGCCAGTTCCGAATACGACATCACCAGTCCGAGATTCTTGATCGGCACGCCGAACCGCGAGCTCTCGCCGCAGATGCGAATGTCCGCCAGGCTGGCGATCTCCAGGCCGCCGCCCACGCAGATGCCATGGATTTGCGCCACGACGGGATGCCGGCATCCGCCGATGGCCTCGATCGTCCGGCGCATGACGGCGCCGTATTCCACCGCTTGCCGCTTGTTGCTGCGAGCCGTCTCGAATTCGCCGATATCGTTGCCCGGCGAGAAGGCCTTTTCGCCGGCGCCGCGCAGCAGTACGCAGCGCACGCTGTCGTCGGCGTCCAGCTCCAGGAAGGTATCGCCCAGCAGGCGCCAGCTATCGATGGTGAAGGCGTTGAGCTTGTCCGGGCGGTTCAGCACCACGGTCACGATGTCGCCGTCGCGTTGGCGCAGGATGAGGGGGGAATCGGAAGAGAGGGGGGCGCTCATGGCGTTCCTTTGCTTGGGCGGGGGGCGGGCCCCCCGCGAGGTTTACTGTTTGGTCAGGCCCAGGCTGGCGGTGAGCTTTCCGTACTTGCTCCATTCGTCCTGCACGTAGGTGGCGAAGGCCGCGGGGTTCTGCGGACCGCCGCCCAGGTCCATGCCCTGGTCGGCCAGCTTGGCCTTGATCTCGGGGTCGGCCAGCGTCTGGCTCAGCGCGCGATCGAGCTTGTCCAGGACGGGCTTGGGCAGTTTGGCGGGGGCGAGCACCGCGTACCACTGCACGATGTCCAGGCCCTTGATGCCGGATTCGGCCAGCGTGGGCACGTCGGGCAGCCGCTTGCTGCGTTCCGGGCTGGTCACCGCCAGCGGCCGCAGCTTGCCGGCCTGGATCTGGTTGATGGCGCCGGGCAGGGTGTCGAAATTCAGGTCCACGCTGCCGCCCAGCAGGTCTGTCATCGCCTGGCCGCTGCCTTTGTAGGGCACGTGCTCCATGGTGACGCCCGCGATCTGCGAGAAGCGGGCCGCGCTCAGGTGCTGGGGGCTGCCCATGCCGGAAGAGGCGTACAGCAACTGCTTGGGCTTGGCGCGGGCATCGTCGACCAGGTTCTGCACGGTGGTGTAGCTGTGCTTGGAAGGGTTGACGACCAGCACGTTCGGTACGGAGCCGATGTAGCGCACCGCCGTGAAGTCCTTGATCGGGTCGACGTTGGATTGCACGACATAGGGTGCGGCGACCGTGGACTGCATATTCGCCAGCAGCAGGGTGTAGCCGTCCGGGTCGGCCTTGGCCACGTAGTCGGCCGCGATCAGGCCGGAGGCGCCGGGCTTGTTCTCGACCACGACCTGCTGGCCCAACAGCGTGGACAGCCGGGCGGACAGGATGCGGGCCGACACGTCGGTACCGCCGCCGGGCACGAAGCCGACGATGAGGCGTAGCGGCCGTTCCGGCCATTTCGATGCGTCCTGCGCCAGGGCGGGGCTGGCGGCGGCCAGGCCGGCGGTCAGCGCCAGGGCGCCGGCCCAGGCGCGAGCGTGCTTGTTCATGAGGGTGTCTCCTTGGTGGTGGGAAGCCTGCCCGCGTGTTGCTTGCTCTATGATGGGGTCAGGTTGGTATGCCTTTGGTGTTTGGTATACCAGATACAAAAATAGTCGAATTCACGAGTGCGAACAACTCATGGCTAACCCTGAAGTTCCGGAACAATCCGTCCCTGATTTGGCCATCCATCACCCGACGCTGCCGGCCGTGGTCGCCGAAAAATTGCGGCAGCTCATCATCGACGGCACGTTCAAGCCGGGCACGTGGCTGAACGAACGCGATCTGTGCGAACAGCTGAAGATTTCGCGTACGCCGCTGCGCGAGGCCTACCGGATGCTGGCCTCGGACGGCCTGGTGGCCTTGCAGCCCAAGCGGGGCGCGATGGTGATCGAGTTGTCGGCGGACGACGTCGAGAACATCTTCGATGTGCTGTCGGTGCTGGAAGGGCTATCGGTGCGCAGCGCCGCCGAACGCGCGACGGACGCCGAACTGGCGCACATCGCGCAATTGCACGCGCAAATGCGCGAGAACTACGAGAAGCGGGACATCCGCGCGTATTTCGCCGCCAGCATGGGCACGCACATCGCGATCAACCGCGCGGCGCACAACCCGGCGCTCACCCATGCCTATGACCGGCTGAACCTGCAGGTGCAGGCGTTGCGCTATAAGTCCAATTTCGATAGCGATGAATGGACGGCGGCAGTGGCCGACCATGAGGCCTTCGTGCAGGCGCTGATGCAGCGCGACGGCGAGCGCGCCGAGGCGCTGATCCGCAAGCACGTGGGCAGCAAGAAAGCCTACAACCTGCGCGGGCGGCATGCGGGAGCGCCCGGCGCATCCTGAGCGCTTCCCGCCGCCCGCAGGGGGCGCGTTCAGGCCGGCTGGGGTTCCACGCGCTTCCTGCCGATCATCAGCGCGATGACGGCGGCGATCAGGCCCGTTGCCCCCGAGATGACGAAGGCCATCAGGTAGCTGCCCTGGGCTTCGCGCACCGCGCCCGCCATCCAGGCGGCGCTCGCGGCGCCCAACTGATGGCCTGCCACGATCCAGCCGAACACGATGGAGGCGTCGCGTTCGCCGAATGCCTCGGTGGTCAGGCGCAGCGTGGGCGGCACCGTGGCGATCCAGTCCAGGCCGAAGAAAATGGCGAAGATCGACAGGCTGTAGAACGAAAAGTCGGAGTAGGGCAGGTAGATCAGCGACAGGCCCCGCAGCCCGTAGTAGACGAAGAGCAGCTTGCGGGGATCGTAGCGGTCCGTCAGCCACCCCGACGCCGTGGTGCCGATCAGGTCGAAGATGCCCATCAGCGCCAGCAGGCCCGCGGCCTGCACTTCGGGCATGCCGTGGTCGCCGCAAAGCGCGATCAGGTGCGTGCCGACGAGACCGTTGGTGGTGAAGCCGCAGACGAAGAAAGTGGCGAACAGATACCAGAACGTGCGGGTTTTCGAGGCGCGCGCCAGGGCGCCGAAGGTGGCCCCCAGCAAGCCGGTGCGCGGCGCGGCGGGGGCGGGCGCGGCGTGCGGGTCGCTGCCGAATGGGGTCAGCCCGACACTGGCGGGCCGGTCCGGCACCAGCCACCACGCCAGCGGCACCAGCGCCGCGGCTGCGGCCGCCACCGTCCACACCACCCGGGTCCAGTCGCCGGACGAAGCCAGTGCGGCCAGCGCGGGCAGGAATACCAGCGTGCCGGTCGCGGAACTGGCGGTCAGCAGACCCATCATGACGCCCCGATGGCGTGCGAACCAGCGGTTGACCACGGTGGCCCCCAGCACTACGGCGACCGCGCCGGAGCCGATTCCGGAGAACACGCCCCAGGTCAGGAGCAGGTGCCAGGATTCGGTCATGTAGGCGCTGGCGGCGCTGGACGCGGCCATCAGGGCCAGGGCGCCGATCAGCACGCGCCGCAAGCCGAAGCGTTCCATCGCCGCGGCCGCGAACGGCCCGACCATGCCGTACAGGAAAATGCCCACGGCGGCAGAGAATGAAATCGTGCTGCGGCTCCAGCCGAAGGCTTCTTCAAGCGGCACCAGCAGCACGCTGGGCGAGGACCGCAGCCCGGCCGACACCAGGAGGGACAGGAACACCACGGCGACAACGACAAAAGCGTACTTCTGGCCGGCGCGCCGGAACGGCATGGGAGGGTGGGCTATACTCATGTTACTGACCGGTACGTATGAAGGTTTGCGGATAGTACGTACCGGTCAGTAACATAGTCAAGCGCTTTTTTTGGCGCGCCCGTTCCGGACAGATTCGCTATCGGAAAAGGAGCCTACGCATGGCCAGCAAGACAGCCGCCGCCAAACCGCCGCTGGCGGCCGACCGCATCCGCAAGACCGCGCGGGAAATGTTCTACCGGGATGGCATCCGCGCCGTGGGGGTGGACGCCATCGTCAACGAAGCGGGGGTGACCAAGCCCAGCCTGTACCGCAGCTTTTCGTCCAAGGACGAACTGGCGGCCGCGTATTTGCGCGACTACGACGCCGAGTTCTGGGCCCGCTTCGATGCCGCCCGCGACGCGTACCCCGGCGATCCGCGGGCGCAGATCCTGGCCTATCTGTCCGGCCTGGGCGAGCGCGCGGTGCAAAGCGGCTACCGGGGCTGCGGTCTGACCAACGCGGCGGTCGAATATCCCGAGCCCGACCATCCCGCGCGGGTCGTGGCTGTGGCCCACAAAGTAGAACTGCGCCGCCGGCTGGCGGCGATGGCTGCGGAAATGGGCGCGGCCGATCCGGACGCGCTGGGGGACGGGTTGCTGCTGCTGCTGGAGGGCGCGTTCGTGTCCAGCCAGCTATTCGGGGAGGACGGGCCGGCAGGCCGCGTCGCGCAAATGGCCGACAGGCTGATCGACGCGCATCTCGTCCGCTGAAGCCTGCGCACCGGAACGGTGCAGGGGCTGCTGCTGGATGCACTGTTATTTGGCGTTTGTACCCATTGTGCAACGAACAAAAAAATGCTTGGAAATTTTTATTGCGGCGCAGCAAGCTCGGGTCTAAGATGAATTCGTGCTGTTCCACATCGCGCTTTTCTCAAGGAGAGAATCATGAGCGATACCGCATTGAAGAACGCCCGTATGTCGGATGACCTGGAGCGGTCCCTGATCCGCGATGCCATCAACGCGGAGGCCCTGTCCGGCCCGAACGGCCGCGGCGGCTGGCGGCGTCTGAAATCGCGCCTGGCCGCGCTGGGCGGCGCCGTGGGAGAAGTCCTGCACGACATGGACGCCGGCCGGCAGCAGCACCCGGTGGTCTCCGCCTACCACTAAGGCCAAAGCGCACAAGAAAACGCCAGCAGATGCTGGCGTTTTTCATGCGCGGCGCCGCCGTCACGCCACCATGTCGATCAACAGGTAGCCGTCCAGCGCCATGATGCACGCGGTCGCCGCCATGGCGGCCCAGGCCCACGCGCCGCGCAGGGCGTGCCGTCCCATCAGGTCCTTGCGGCGGGCGAGCGCCACCAGGGGGCCCAGCGCGAAAGGCAACGCCAGGCTCAGGACCACCTGGCTCAGGACCAGCAGCCCGTCCGGATCCTCCCCGCCCGTGAAAGCCAGCAGGCCGGCGGCTGCGCCGCCCGCCACCAGGCGCGTCGCCAGCGCGCGCCGGCGGTCGGACCAGCCGCGCCGGACCTGGAATCCATTGGACAGGATGCGGCCCGCCAGCACGCCCGTAAGCGTCGAGCTCTGCCCCGCGGCGTACAGCGCCACCGCGAAGACGACGGCCGCGCCGACGCCCAGCGTGCGGCCGAGGACCGCGTGGGCGTCGTCCAGGCTGGATACGATCATGCCGGAGCCCGACAGGGATGCCGCGGCCACGATCATGATGGCGGCGTTGATCAGCATGGCCACGCCCAGCGACACGATGGTGTCGTTGCGCGCCACGCGCATGGCAAGGCCGCGCGCGGCGGGCGGCAGTTGCTGCGCGCGCTGCGCGAGCGAGCCGGAATGTAGGTACAGATTGTGCGGCATGAGGGTCGCGCCCAGGATGCCCAGCGCGATCAGGAAGCCCTGCGGGTCGCGCAGCGCGTGGCCGGTCTGGGTGACGCCGCGGGCCACCTCGGTCCACGCCGGATTCGCCTTGAACAGCAGGAACACGAACGACATCGCGACGACCGACAGCAAGAGGGCGATGACGCGCTCCTGGCGGTCCGCGTTGCCGCGCGCGAACGCCAGCACGGCAAAGGTGCCGGCGCCGGTGACGGCGACTCCGGCAATCAGCGGCAGGCCGAAAAGCAGCCGCAAGGCGATGGCGCCGCCCACGAGTTCGGCTAAGGCGGTGGCCAGAATGGCGGCTTCACCGGCCAGCCAGGCCGCCTTGGACAGGCGGGGGGAGAGGTGGCGGGCCGTCAGCGTGGCCAGGTCCTCGCCGGTGACGAGCGCCAGGCGCGACACCAGGACCTGGAAGCCGAGGGCCAGGAAGGCGGACACGATCACGACCATCAGCAGGCCGTAACCGAAGCCGCTGCCGCCCGCGATGTCGGTGGCCCAGTTGCCCGGGTCGATGTACCCCACGGCCACGAGGAGGCCGGATCCGATCATGCGGCGCAGGTTGGCCGACACCTGGACGTCTTGCGCCAGGACGGCGTTGCCGCCCGATATCGCGTAGATGAAACGTGTCATGATCGCTCCTGAGAATGATTCTCATTGTCTTGGAGCGATCGCCAGCCGTCAAATTGATTTTGGGCAAGCCGGGGATAGGGCGGTCCAATGGCGCCGCCCCGGCAGGGGCGGGCCATGGGCCGGGCGTCCGGTCAGGACTTGAGCCTGGCCTCCATCGAGATCTTCGCGTTCAGCACTTTCGAGACGGGGCAGCCTTTTTCGGCCTTGCGCGCGGCCTCTTCGAAGGCCTGGGCGCTGGCGCCGGGAATGACGGCTTCCACGGTCAGGTGGACGGCTGTGATGGCAAAGCCGTCTTCCACTTTGTCCAGCGTGACTTCCGCCTTGGTGTCGAGGCTCTGGGCGACCATGCCCGCTTCGGCCAGGATATTGGACAGCGCCATGGTGAAGCAGCCGGCATGCGCGGCGCCCAGCAGTTCTTCGGGGTTGGTGCCCGGGGTGTCGCCGAAGCGGGTGTTGAAACCATAGGGCTGGTTTTTGAGCGCGCCGCTTTGCGTGGAGATCGTGCCCTTGCCGGTTTTCAGGTCGCCCGACCAGGCGGCGGTTGCGGTTTTCTTCATGCGAGACTCCTTTAAGGGCCCGCGCCCGTTGCGAGCGGGGCCGGTGGTGGGAGCGGGCCGCCGGCGGGCGGCGCGCGTTGCCTCGAAGGCATGGTCGATGATACGGCGGGCGCAGGCCGCCGGCGCGGAAAGCGAGCGGGCGCAACGGCAAGCCGATGTAACGGCGGGCCCGAATGCCGGTTTGCTTGCGGCGCGTCGAATCAGTGCGGCCTGGCATCAGGCAAAATAGCGGCATCCCCGTCAAATCCTCTGAGAACCGTAGTCATGTCTCTCGCTTTTCTCCGCTGCGCCTGCGTCGTCGCGCTGGCCGTTCCCGTCTTTTCCGCCCAGGCCGAAGTCGTCATCGGCGTGGACGTGTCCACGACCGGTCCGGCCGCCGCGATCGGCATCCAGACCAACAATGCGATCCGCCTGTGGCCCGCGACGCTGGGCGGCGAGCCGGCCCGCTACGTGGTGCTGGATGACGGCACCGACGTCAGCCGCGCAGTGAAGAACATGCGCAAGCTGACCTCCGAGGACAAGGTCGACGCCATCGTCGGGCCCAACACCACGGCGGCCGCGCTGGCAGGCCTGGACGTGCTGGCCGAGACCAAGACGCCCATGATTGCGCTGGCGGCTTCCAGCGTCATCGTCGAGCCGCTCTCGGACCCGAAGCGCGCCTGGGCCTTCAAAATGCCGCAGAACGATTCGCTGATGGCGACGGCGCTGGTCGAGGACATGAAAAAGAAGGGCCTGAAGAACGTGGCCTTCATCGGCTTTGCGGATTCTTACGGCGACAGCTGGTGGAAAGAGTTCAGCGCCGCCGCCGGATCGGACCTGAAAATCGTGGCGCAGGAGCGCTTCCAGCGCACCGATGCCTCGGTGGTGGGGCAGGTGTTGAAAGTCATCGCGGCCAAGCCGGACGCGGTGCTGATCGCCGGCGCGGGCACGCCTTCGGCCTTGCCGCAAAAGACGCTGCTGGAACGCGGCTACACCGGGGCCGTCTACCAGACCCATGGCATCGGCACGCTGGAATTCCTGCAAGTGGGCGGGGCGGACGTGGAGGGCACCCTGTTTCCCACGGGGCCCGGCGTGGTCGCCCGTGAGCTGCCGGACGACAATCCGGTCAAGAAGGTCGCCGTGGCGTTCGCCGACAAATACGAAGCCCAGTACGGCAAGCACACGCTGACGCAGTTCGCAGGGGATGCCTACGGGGCCTGGATGCTGCTGGATTCGGCCGTGGCCCGCGCACTCAAGACGGGCGCCAAGCCTGGCACGCCGGAATTCCGCGCGGCGCTGCGCGACGCGCTCGAGCACACCCGGGACCTGATCGTGCCCAATGGGGTATTGAACATTTCCAAGGACGACCACCAGGGCTTCGACGAGCGCGCCCGGGTCATGGGCATCGTCAAGAACGGCCGGTTCTCGTACGCGCAATAACCGGGCGGGCGAGGCGTCATGCGCGCCAACCCTCGGTAACGTGTCTTAACCTCCCATAGGGCGGGGAGAGCGGAAAGCAGGCTGCGGCCTGCTTTTTTTCGATCATATCATTAGTGCCGAAATGATTTAATGTCGTATCATTTTTAGTGAATCCATGTACCTAGAAATAAATTAGGGAGAAATCACCCATGAATCCGTCCTTGACCTTGATCCGATCCCGGCGCTTCCTGTTGGCGCTGAGCCTGGCCGTGTTGGCCGCATGTTCCGATTCGGGATCGGACAAGCCCGCTGCGGCCGCGGCGAACGCGCCCGCGGGCGGCGCCACCCTGGAAGCGGCCAAGGCGGCCGGCAAGATACGCATCGGCTACGCCAACGAGGCGCCTTTCGCCTATATGGACAGCAAGGAAGCCAAGGTCACGGGCGAGTCCGTGGAGATCGCCCGCGTGGTGCTCAAGCGCATGGGCATCAACGAGGTGGAGGGGGTGCTGACCGAGTTCGGCTCCCTGATCCCGGGCTTGCAGGCTAAGCGTTTCGACATCATCGCGGCCGGCATGTACGTGACGCCCGAACGCTGCCAGCAAGTCGCGTTTTCCGATCCCACCTATGGCGTGGGCCAGGCGTTCCTGGTCAAGCAGGGCAATCCCAAGAACCTGCACAGCTATGAAGACATCGTGAAGCATCCCGACGCCAAGCTGGGCGTGGTGGTGGGCGCGATCGAGGCCGAATACGCCTCCAAGTCCAAGGTGCCGCCCGGCCAGGTGGTGGTGTTTCCGGACGCGGTCAGCGCCTTGTCCGGCGTGCAGGCCGGACGCGCCGATGCGTATGCGGCCACCGCGCTCACGGTCAACGACCTGATGGGCAAGACCAGCCAGACCAGCGGCCTGGAGAAGGCCGAGCCTTTCACGGACCCGGTCATCGACGGCAAGAGCGTGCGCGGTTATGGGGCCTATGCGTTTCGCACCGACGACAAGGCTTTCGCCGACGCGTTCAACGCGGAGCTCGCCAAGTTCATCGGCACGGAAGAGCACCAGAAACTGGTAGCGCCTTTCGGCTTTACGCCGCAAGAACTGCCCAAGGGAGTCACCGCAGCCAAATTGTGCGCCGGCCAGTAAGGGGGCGCCGATGCAGCTGATATCGGAGCATTTCGCCGAGTTGGCGCCGCCGCTGCTCGAAGGCCTGGGGGTCACACTGCAGGTCATGGCGGGCGCCATGGTGCTGGCCATTCCGCTGGCGTTGGCCGCGGGCATCTGCCGCCTGTCGTCGCTGCGCCCCGTGCGCTGGATCGCGTCGATCTACGTGGAGGTATTCCGGGGCACGTCGGCGCTGGTGCAGCTTTTCTGGTTCTATTTCGTGCTGCCGCTGTTCGGGCTGCAACTGCCGGCTATGCTGGTGGGCATCGTGGTGCTGGCGCTGAACGCCGGCGCCTACGGCGCCGAGGTGGTGCGCGGCGCGATCCGCGCGGTGCCGCCCGGCCAGCGCGAGGCGGGCATCGCCCTGAACCTCACGCGCGGACAGATCATGCGCCGTATCGTCGTGCCGCAGGCCGTGCCGGCGATGCTGCCGCCCGCCGGCAACCTGCTGATCGAACTGTTGAAGAACACGGCGCTGGTGTCGCTGGTCACTATCACCGACCTGACGTTCCGGGGCCAGCTGCTGCGCAGCGAAACCCTGCGCACGACGGAAATCTTCACCTTGATGCTGCTGCTGTACTTCGCGGTGGCCTTGCTGATCACGGCCGGCGTGCGCCTGATTGAGCGGAGGGTCAGGGTCCGATGACACCGATATTCAATTGGTCTTTCGCGCTGGAAATCCTGCCGACCCTGGGCTCTGCGTTGATCGTCACGGTCCAGGCTACCCTGTTGGGCATGCTGGTGGCGGTCACGCTGGGCCTGGCGCTGGCGATGCTGCGGCGTTCGCGGCTGCACATCGTCTCGCTACCCGTTGCTTTCGTGATCGAGTTCGTGCGCAGCACCCCCTTGCTGGTGCAGATGTATTTCCTGTTCTACGTCCTGCCGCTGACCGGCGTGCAGATGTCGCCGCTGGCGACCGGCATCCTCGCGCTGGGGCTGCACTACGCCACGTATTGCGCGGAGGTCTACCGCGCGGGCATCGAGGCGGTGCCGCGCGGCCAATGGGAGGCCGCCACCGCGCTGAACCTGTCGCGCTGGCGCACCGCGATCGACGTGGTGCTGCCGCAGGCCATTCCTCCGGTGGTGCCGGCGCTGGGCAATTACCTGGTGGCCATGTTCAAGGACACGCCCCTGCTGTCCGCGATCACCGTGGTGGAGCTGCTGCAGCAAAGCAAGATGATCGGGTCCACGACCTTCCGGTACACCGAGCCCCTTACTCTCGTGGGGCTGCTGTTCCTGGCGCTGAGCCTGGTGGCCGCCTGGGGCGTGCGGGGCCTGGAGAGCCGCCTGCAACGATATGGAGGAAAGCGATGAGCGCCAGCAGCGTAAGCATCAAGAACCTGCGCAAGCAGTATGGAGACCTGGAGGTGCTGCGCGGCATCAACCTGGAGATTCCGGCCGGCCAGACCGTGGCGGTGATCGGGCCGTCGGGCTCGGGCAAGTCCACCTTGCTGCGCGTACTGATGACGCTGGACCGTCCCACCAGCGGCGACATCGAGATCGACGGCGTGCCGATGTGGCTGGACGCCCATGGCCGGCCCGCCGGCCCCAATTCGGCACACGTGCGGCAGGTGCGCGGCAAGATCGGCATGGTCTTCCAGCACTTCAATCTGTTCCCGCACATGACGGCGCTCGGCAATGCCATGGAAGCGCCGATGCGGGTGCTGGGCATGTCGCGCGCTCAGGCCCGGGAACGCGCGGCGGAGTATCTGGAGATGGTTGGCCTGGGCGACAAGCTGGACGTCTATCCCGCGCAGTTGTCGGGCGGACAGAAGCAGCGCGTGGGTATCGCGCGGGCGCTGGCCATGTGTCCCAGCATCATGCTGTTCGACGAAGTGACCTCGGCGCTGGACCCGGAACTGGTGGGCGGGATCCTGCAGATCCTGCGCGATCTGTCCGCCCGCCGCAGCATGACGATGATCATCGTGACCCACCAGATGAAGTTCGCCGAACGCAGCTCGGACCGCACCTTGTTCTTCGACGAGGGAAATATCGTCGAGGATGCGGAATCGTCCGTGCTGTTCAGCCAGCCCCAGGAGGCGCGCACGCGCCAATTCCTGGACTGCGTGATCGAAGGCCAATAGGCCACCCGGGCGGGCCCCGGCGGGGTTTGACCCTGCCGGGGGCGCTGGGATTCGCGCCGGGCGCCCGGTTCGGGCGCTATGCTGTGGCATCCAATGCCCCGGAGGCTTCCCGCATGACCCATCTTTTCAGCCCCTTATCGATCGGCAATCTCGAGCTGGCCAACCGCATCGTCATCGCGCCCATGTGCGAATACTCGGCGGAAGCGGGCCTGGCTACCGATTGGCACATGATCCACCTGGGGCACCTGGCGCTGTCGGGCGCCGCGCTGCTGTTCACCGAGGCCACGGCCGTGGAGCCGGACGGCCGCATCTCGCCGGGAGACCTCGGCCTGTGGTCCGATGACACCGAAAGGGCGCTGGGCCGGGTCGTGGACGCGGTGCGCCGCTATTCGCCCATCAAGCTGGGCATCCAGCTGGGCCATGCGGGGCGCAAGGCCTCCAGCGACGCGCCCTGGAACGGCGGCCAACTGGTGCTGGCCAGCGACGGCGGCTGGCAGGGCTGGGCGCCGTCGGCGATGCCGCACAACGCTGCCGAGCCCGCGCCCCATGCGCTGGACGAGGCCGGCCTCAAGCGCGTGCGCGAGGCTTTCGCCGACAGCGCCCGCCGCGCGGTCCGCCTGGGCTTCGACGCGATCGAACTGCATGCGGCGCACGGTTACCTGCTGCACCAGTTCCTGTCGCCGCTGGCGAACCGGCGCGACGACGCCTACGGCGGGTCGCTCGAGAACCGCATGCGCTTCCCCCTGGAAGTGTTCCAGGCGCTGCGCGAGGTCACGCCGCCGTCCGTGACGCTGGGCGTGCGCGTGTCCGCCACGGACTGGGTGGACGGCGGCTGGGACCTGGCGCAGACGCTGGTTTTCGCGCAGGCGCTGAAAGACCGCGGCTGTGAATTCATCGACGTATCCAGTGGCGGCGTGTCGTCGCAGCAGAAGATCCCCGTGGGGCCGAACTACCAGGTGCCCTTCGCCGACGAGATCAAGCGCAAGGTCGGCATGCCCACCATCACCGTGGGCCTGATCACCGAGGCGCAGCAGGCCGAAGACATCCTGGCACGGGGCGAGGCCGATATGGTCGCGCTGGCGCGCGGCATGCTGTACGACCCGCGCTGGCCGTGGCACGCCGCCGCGCAACTGGGCGGCCAGGTCGCCGCGCCGCGCCAGTACTGGCGCTCGCAGCCACGCGAGCATAAGGCCCTGTTCGGCGAAACGCGCTTCGGGCAACGCTGATCTTAGCTCCGCGGCCGCGTGCCGTCGTAGGCGTCCTGCAACAACGCCCGCAAGGCCTCGCGATCCAGCGGCCGCGGGTTCGGGTACGGGGTCCGCAGGGCGATATCGCATGCCCGGTCCAGGTCTTCCTCCCGCATGCCGATTTCGCGCAGGGCGGTGGGGGCGCCCAACGCATTGGCGAGATCGAACACACCTTGCGCGGCGTTGGGCACGCCCAGCGCCGCGGTAATGCGTTCCATGGCCCGGGGCGCCGCCGGCGCGTTGTAGGCGAGGGCTTGCGGCAGCACGATGGTGTGCGTTTCGGCGTGCGGCAGGTTGAAGCTGCCGCCCAAGGTGTGGCAGAGCTTGTGGTGCAAGGCCATGCCGACGCTGCCCAGCACGGTGCCGCAGAGCCAGGCGCCATAAAGCGCGTCGCCGCGCGCCGACCGCAATGCCTCATCGGCGGCGCCGCCGGCGATCACGGGCAGCGCGCGCGCCAACGCCCGGATGCCTTCCTGGGCCATCAGATCCATGATCGGATTGCCGTCGGACGCATACAGGCCTTCGGCCGCATGGGCGAGGGCATTGATGCCGCTCGTCACGCTCATGGCCGCCGGCAGGGACAGGCTTAGCTCGGGGTCGTAGATCACGCTGCGCGGCAGCACGCGGTCGTCCTTGCCCGTCTTTTTCAGGCCGGCTTCGGTGATGCCGTAGATGGGCGTCATCTCGGAGCCCGCGTAGGTGGTGGGTACTGCGATGACAGGCAGGCCCGAATCGAGGGCAATGGCCTTGCCCAGGCCGATGGTGGAGCCGCCGCCCACGGCGACGGCGCAATCGGCGCCGTGTTCGCGCGCCGCCTGCCGCGCCTGGCGTGCGATCTCGATGGGCACGTGCATCGCCGCCTGATCGAAGATGCCGGCGACGCGGGAGGCGCCGAGCAGCGAGGCGACCCGTTCCGCCTGGGCGCGCTGCGGCGGGGTGCAGAGCACCAGCGCGCGCCGCAGGCCCAGCGCATCGAGCTCGGCCGTCAGGCCGCGCAGGCTGCCCGGCCCGAAGACCACGCGCTGCGCGCGGCTGGTGTAGATGAAGGAAGACATGGCGTCCCTGTGGGGGGTGTCGGTCATTGCGTAACGATGCCTCGGCTCTTGATAAGCTGCCCCCAGCGTTCGGATTCGGTGCGCACGAGCGTGTTCATCTCCGTGCGGCCGCCGGCCACCACTTCGAAGCCCGCCGCGGTGATGCGCCCCGCCACGGCCGGATCGCGCAGGGTGTCGATCGTGGCGGCTTCCAGTTTTTCCAGCACCGCGGGGGGCGTCTGCGCCGGCGCCACCATCCCCACCCAGGAATAAATCTCGAACCCCGGATAGGTTTCCGCGATGGCGGGCACGTCCGGCAGGGCGGCCACGCGCTGGGGAGCGGTCACGGCCAGCGCGCGCAGCTTGCCGCTCTGGATATGCGGCAGCACCAGGGGGAGGCTGGCGATGATGGATTCCACATGGCCGCCCATCAGGTCGGAGAGGGCCGGGCCGCCGCCGCGGTACGGGGTATGGATGCCGCTGGTGCCCGCCGCCTGGTGGAACAGTTCGGCCGCCAGGTGGTTGGAACTGCCGGCGCCCACCGAGGCGAACGATACGCCGCCTTTCTTCGACGCCGCGACGTAGTCGGCCAGCGTCTGGTAGGGCCCGCTGCCCGTCACCGCCAGGACCATGGGCGAGCGCACCATGTATGCGACGCCGGTAAGGTCGCGTTCCGTTACGTAAGGCAGCTTGGGGTGGATGAGCTGTTCGGTGGCGTAGGAGTCGAACACCATTTCCACGGTGTAGCCGTCCGCCGCCGCCTTGGCCACCAGCGCCGTGCCGATGGTTCCGCCGGCCCCGCCGCGGTTATCGATGACCACCGGCTGGCCCAGCTTCTCCTGCAGCGATTGCTGCACCTGGCGGGCCATGTTGTCGACGGTGCCGCCCGCCGCGAACGGCACGACCACGGTGACGGGTTTGCTGGGAAAGGGCTGGGCCGCGGCGGGCGCCTGGCCGGCGGCCCAGACGGCAGCCGTCAGGACGGCGCCCGCAAGCAGGGCGGGGCGCTTGCGGCGAAATGCGGAAAACGGGGGCATGAGGTCTCCTGGGCGTGTCATCGTTATATCGGCTACTGGAATCGGGCGATTTTTGTGAAAATTGCCAAGATGCAGCCGTGCACGCTATCGTAAGTGCCAACGCCTCCAGGAAAGCTGGCGCCAAACGCCAAACTCTTTTGCGCTGCATGCACAGATGAAAACCGTCAAATTCGCCGAAAGCCTGTCGATCTTCGTGGACGTCGCCCGCGCGCAAAGTTTTTCCGAGGTGGCCCGGCGCCGGGGCATGGTGGCCTCGTCCGTGGCGCGGCAGATCGGGGCGCTGGAATCCGAGCTGCAGGTGCCGCTCTTTGTGCGTTCCACCCGTGCCCTCGTGCCCACCGAGGCTGGCGAGGTGCTTTACGAACGCGCCGTGAAGATCCTGCACGACATGACCGAGGCGCGCTCGGAGGTCATTTCGCTGGAACAGACCGTGCAGGGCCTGCTGCGCGTGAGCTGCCTGCCGGCCTTCGCGCGGCGCTACGTGGTGCCCATCCTGCAGCCGCTGGGCGAACGCCATCCGCAACTGCGGGTGGAGCTGGAATTGACCGAGCGCATGGTGGATCCGGTCGTGGAACGCATGGACGTGGTGGTGCGCGTGGGGCAGCAGCCCGACAGCAGCCTGATCGGCCAGCGCATCGGCAGCCATCGCTACCTTATCTGCGCCGCGCCGTCGTATCTGGAGCGCCACGGCGTGCCGCGCACGCTGGCGGACCTGTCGCGCCACCGCCTTATCGACCGGCGCCACAGCACCAGCGTGCGGGGCTGGCGCGAGCTGGGCGACGGCCAGTGGGCGCAGGACGCCAGGTTCGTGCTCGAATGCGATGATTGCGATGCGCGGCGGCATGCCGCGCTGGAGGGCCTGGGCATTGCGCTCATGCCCAATTGGTCGGCGGGCCCGGACATCGGCGCCGGCCGCCTGGTGCAGCTCGTGCTGCAGGACGCGAGCCCGTCGCCGGATAGCGGCATCTACCTATTGCGCGCCATGCCGCGCGCGAGCGCCCGCATACGCGCATTCACCGAGCAGCTGCGGCGGCAGGTGGGCTCGCCGCCCGTCTGGGACGTGGCTATCGATTCCGTGTCCCTGCCGGCCAGAGCCGAGGCGCGCAGGGCCTAGAGGCGAGCGTAGGCCTGTTCCAGCTGTTCCTGCAGCTGGTCGGCGAAGGCGGCCTGCGCGGGATCCAGCGCCGCCATCAGGCGGGCCAGCACGACGTTGTCTTCCTCGCCGTTCCAGATCTTGACGTAGGTGCCTTCCTTGTAGCCATGGCGCTGGCGGAAGATGTTCAGCACGTTCTTGGAAACGTACTGGGTGTAGGCGTCGTTCCAGCTCATCTCGCAAGCCGTCATGGTGCGTTCCAGCACCTTGAAGCTGGCGCGGCCGCACACCGCCAGGCCGCCGATCAGTTCCAGCAGCTCGGGCACGGTCAGCGCGTCCAGCGTGTAAACCTTGCCGTCCAGCGACACCGACGCGGGCGTCGCCAGGTCGGCGACCAGCGCTTCGGCGGCGCCGGCGGTGCTGCCGCCAGCCTGAACGATCGTGTGCGACAGGTAGAAGTGCAGGATGTCCACCAGTTCCATCTGGACCTGGGGCAGGTCGATGGTCTGCTTCTTCCACCATTTCCAGCCATGGTGCTCCAGCGCTTCGGCGGATTCGACGAAGGCGGCGCGCAGGAACCGGGCGCCGCCGTTGACCCAGTCCGGATTGATCATGGTGTTCAAGTGGTCCTGCAACTTGAGCATCGTGGCCGCCTGGGCCTGGTTCAATCCGACAACGTTATTCACTTTCACTCCGGGGTTCGTGGGGTCTTTGCGACTGCGGCGGAAATGTTAGCACCATTGCCCTGGCGCGCCGCGCGGCCGGGCGGCCGCGTCAGGCACCGTTGTCCTTGCGGTGGGACGAGGGCTTCAGCGGGGGCAGTTTTTCCAGCGGCGTCTTGCGCGGATTGCGCGCGCTGCCGGCGGCCTTGAACAGCATGACCGCAAAGAACGCCAGGAAGATGGCGGGCATCAGTTCGTCCATGTCGAACTGCGGGCCGCGCAGGACTTCGAAAACGATGCGCGCCGCGGCCCAGCCGGCCAGCGCGCCGGCGATGGTCAGGATGATGCCGATCTTGCGCTGGCGGGCGCGGCGCGCCAGCGATACGGCGGCCGCGTCTTCCTGGCCCGGGGCCGGGACGGAGGGCGCGGCGGCGCCGGACCGGGAGGGCAGGGGCGGCGGCGCGGACTTGCCCCAGGGGGCGGTGGACAGCGGTTCGGAAGGCGTGGACGGCACGGGGGCGGGCTCGGACACCCGCTCGGCGGCCTTGCGCTTGGGCGGGACCCTGCCGGGGCTTGCGCCGCCGGCTTGCGTCAGGTTTTCGATATAGCGCGCGAAATCGCCGTCCTTCGGCTCCGCATCTATGGCCATTCCCTTCTCCGGTTCAGTTGCCGCGGCGTTGCCGCGCCGGCGCCCGGCGCTTGCGCAGCATGGCAACCAGCAGACCGCATCCTAGCAGCACCGAGAACCCCGCGCCGATCATCATGGCGATCTGTTGCGCGTTTTCCGCCGCGCCCAGGCTGCGCGCGGTGACATAGCCCGGCGCCAGCATCAGCGGCAGCCACAGGACGGCGGACGTGACGTTGGCCAGCTGGAAGCGGCCGTGCGCCATGCCCATGACCCCGGCCACGGTGGGGATGGTGGAGCGGATGGGGCCCAGGAAGCGGCCGATCAGCACGGAAGCGAAGCCGTAGCGGTAGAAGAACAGCCTGGCGCGCGCCACGCCGGTGCGCTGCTGTTTCAGCGGCCAGCGCCGCAGCACGCCCGGCCCGGCCCAGCGGCCCAGCCAGTAGGACAGCGCATCGCCGACGATCGCGCCGCCGATCCCCCAGGCGACGATGCTCCAGGGGCTCAGCGTGCCAGCGCCGATCAGGCCGCCGGTCAGCAGCATCAGGGCGGTGGCCGGGATGAACAGGCCCACCAGCACCATGGATTCGCCCAGGGTCAGCAGGAAAGTGATCGGCCCCGCCCATGCCTGGTTGGTCTCGATGAACAAGGCGATCTTGTCGACGTATTGGTCCATAAGCAGAAACTTGAAAATCAGCTGAATGCAATCAGGTATCTTAACGCCTGCGTGGGCGGCTGCGCGGGGTGTCGTCCGTCCGGTTGATGCTTATCGTCGGGGAATTATGGATTCGGTTACGCAAGCGGTGCTGGGCGCGGGAATACAGGGCGCGCTCATGGGGCGCTTCCAGGGGCGGCGGGCCCTGATCTACGGCGCGGCGCTGGCCACGGTGCCGGACCTGGACGTATTGATGAGTTACCCCGATCCGGTGTCGCTCATGACTTACCACCGCGGGTTTTCGCATTCGGTCTTCGTCCTGACGGGCCTGGCCGCCTTGCTGGCATGGCTGATCCGCAAGTACTGGCCGCAGGCGCCCTATGGGGGGCGCCGGCTGTTCCTGACCTTATGGCTGGTGCTGGTGACCCATCCCGTGCTGGATGCCTTCACGGTCTATGGCACGCAGCTCTTCTGGCCGCTGGCGCGCATTCCGGAAAGCTGGTCGGCCGTCTTCATCATCGATCCCGTCTACACGGTGCCGCTGCTGGCCGGGGTGCTGTTCGCCATCGCTTTCGGGATGACCCAGGCGGCGCGCCGCCTGTTGGCGGCGGCGCTGGTTTTCAGCACCGCCTATCTGGGTTTCGGCCTGGCGGGGCGGGTGGCCGCCGAACACCGCGTGCGCGAAGCGATGCAGGCCAAGGGCATCGCGGTCACCGAGCTGCGCGCCGTGTCCATGCCCTTCAATACGCTGGTATGGCGCGTCATCGCCAAGACGGCAGATGGCCACTATTACGAATCGGTCAGCAGCCTGTTCGACAAGGATCCCCCGGAATGGCTGCGCCAGCCGCTGAACCTGGACGTGGGCCGCGCGCTGGCGGGCGTGCCCCTGCATGAACGGCTGCGCTGGTTCACGGACGACTGGCTGCGCTACGACGCCATTGGCGACGCGCTGGTGGTGACGGACTTGCGGATGGGCCTGGCGGGGCATTACACCTTCCGCTTCAAGATGGCGGAGCGCAGCGCTGGCGGCGGCTGGACGCCGGTGACGCCGTCGAGCTGGCCGACCGAACGCGGAGGATGGGCCGAGTTCAAACTGGTGCTGGCCCGCATCCTGCACGAACAGCCGCCGCTGCCGCTGGCGCAGTGGTCGGAGCTGGCGACGCATTAGGCGTCAGCGCAGCACAAAAAATGCCCTCGGAGCCCCGGGGGCATTTTTCATGGCGGGTCCGTGTTGACCGCCATCGGCGGCGTGCATTATTCTTGTTCTCTTAATAGGAACTTAAGTTCCGTTTTTTGGAACAAACATGAGTATTCTCGATGGCGTCCAGCGCGTGCTGTCGCTTTACGCAGAAGGCGCGACGGACCTGAGCTTCACCGACGTGGCGGCGCGCCTGTCCATGCCCAAGAGCACGGCCTCGCGCTTGCTCAACCAGATGCTGCACTACGGCTTGCTTGACCAGGACACGGCCACGCGCCGCTATCGCGCCGGGGCGATGCTTGCCCAGGCCGTGCGCGCCGGCATGGCCGCCACGCCGCTGGACGACGCTTGCCGCGCGGTGTTGGCCCGCTTGTCCGACGACAGCGGCCTGACCGCCTATCTGTCCACCCTGAACCAGCGCGAAACCGTGGTGCTGCAGCGTCTCAACGGCTCGCATCCGGTGCAGGTGCTGTCGCCGCCGGGCTCGCGCCGCGCCGCGTCGGGCACGGCCATGGGCCGGGCGCTGCTCTCGCGCCTGAACGACACCGAATTCCAGGCGCTGTACGGCGCCGACGCGGATCAGCCGTTGCCCGTGGAAGGGCGCGATTGCCCCGCCACCGTGGGCGAACTCGCCCGCCTGGTGGCGCAGATCCGCGCGGACCATTGCGGCGTCGCCATCGACCAGGCCATGCCCGGCATCGGCGCGGTGGCCGCCGCGGTGCGCGATCCCGCCACGGGCGAACTGCGCGGCCTGTGCCTGTCCTTCGTTTCCTTCCAGGCCGATGCCGGGCGCGTCGCGCGCTTGCGCGAATCCGTACTGCAGCAGGTGGGGGCGCTGGGGCGCGAACTGAACGATCCCTACTGGCTTGCCTGAATCTCCAAACTTCCTTACGGAAATCCTCTCGATGAATCTCCTGCTCCTCAGCAATTCCAGCAGCGACGCTGGCTATCTGGCGCACGCGTTGCCCGACATCCGCGAATTGATCGCGTCGCTGCCGCCGGGCGCGCCGGCCGTTTTCGTGCCGTACGCCGGCGTGACCCGCAACTGGGACGACTACACCGCGCTGGTGGCGTCGGCGCTGGCCGACACCGGCCTGAACATCCAGGGCCTGCATCGCGCCGAAGATCCGGTGGCCACGCTGGAAAGCGCCGCCATCATCATCGTGGGCGGCGGCAACACCTTCAACCTGCTGGGGCAATTGCGCCGTCAGGGCCTGCTCGACGTCGTTGCCCGTTGCGCGCGCGGCGGCGCCGCCTATCTGGGATGGAGCGCCGGGTCCAACCTGGCCTGCCCGAGCATCTGCACCACGAACGACATGCCCATCACGGATCCGGAAGGCTTCGATGCGCTCGGCCTGCTGTCCTTTCAGATCAACCCGCACTACACCAACGCCCACCCACCCGGGCATCGGGGTGAAACCCGCGCCCAGCGGCTGGCGGAATTCTGCACGCTGAATCCCGCCATGCCCGTGCTGGGGTTGCCGGAAGGCTCGGGGCTGCGTGTGCGCGGCGCAGAGGTCGCCCTGATCGGTCCGCACGACGCGCCGCTGTTCGTCGGGCAGGAAGCGCCGCGCACGTTCCGTCCGGGCCTGCTGGAGATCCCGGCATGAAGCAGGTCATCGATACGATCGAACTCCTGTCTTCCGCCCGCGTGACGGGCGAGAGGGTGGCGCAGCAGCTGCGCGACGCGGGCAACTGCGAAGTGGAAGTGACCCGGCTGGAGCGCGACGGCGCCGCCACGGACTTTCTTTCCATCGTCATTCCGGGCGCCGATGACGCCGCCCCGCAGCTGGGCATCGTCGGCCGCCTGGGCGGGATCGGCGCGCGCCCCGCGGTCACGGGCCTGGTGTCCGACAGCGATGGGGCGGTGGTCGCCATTGCCGCGGCATTCAAGCTGATGGCCATGGCCCGGCAGGGCGACGTCCTGCCCGGCACGGTGCGCATCCGCACCCATATCTGCCCGCGCGCCGGCACGCGGCCGCATCATCCGGTGCCGATGATGCGTTCGCCGTTTCCCATGCGCGAAATGATGGCGCACGAAGTCGATCCGCGCATGGATGCGATCCTGTCCGTCGACACGACGCGCGGCAACCGCCTGGTCAACAAGCGCGGCGTGGCGCTCACGCCGGTCGCCAAGCAGGGCTATCTGCTGCGCATCCCCGAGACCATGCTGGACGTGATGGGCTGGGTCAGCGGCGAATTGCCCGTGACCCTGCCGTTGACCACGCAAGACATCACGCCCTATGAAAACGGCCTGTGGCACGTGAATTCGCTGATGCAGCCCGCGATCGTCACGGACGCGCCTGTGGTGGGCGTGGCGCTTACCGCGCAGACCACCGTGCCGGGGTGCGCCACCGGCGTCACGAACGCCGTGGACGCCGACGTCGCCATGCGATTCTGCATCGAAATCGCCAAGATGTACGGGCAGCGCGCCATGGCCTTCGTGGACGAGGCCGAATGGGCCGCGCTGCAGTCCCGCTATGGATCGATGGCGCATCTGCAGACGGTGGGCCGCGAAGACGGAAGCGCGGCATGAGCGCGGGCTCGCAGCGGCGCGTGGCCTTCTTCACCATCGGGCAATCGCCGCGCAGCGACGTCGTGCCCGAAATGGCGGCGCTTCTGGGCGCGCGTGTGCGCATCGACGAATTCGGCGCGCTCGACGGCCTGGACGCGGCGGCGCTTGCCGCCCTGGCTCCCAGGGCGGGTGAGTACCGGTTCGCGACGCGCATGCACGACGGAACGCAGATCGAGCTGGACGCCGCGGCGGCCGAGGCGCGGCTGGCGCAGGTCATGGGCGAAGCCGACGCCGCGGGCTATGACGTCCTGGTGCCGCTGTGCACGGGCACGGCCATCGCGCCGATGCGCACGCTCGTGGTCGAACCGCAGCAGGTGGTGGACCATCTGGTCGCCGGCCTGGCGGAGCATTGCCGCAAGGTGGGGCTGGTGGTGCCGCTGGAAGCGCAGGTCGACGCCTTCCATATGGTCGTGCCGCTGTCCTGCGAAACCCGCGTCGTCCACGCCTCGCCCTACGAGGCCGACGCCGGGCAGGCCGCGCGCAACTTCGAGCGAGCCGGCCGCGAACTGGCGTCCTGCGACCTGATCGTCATGCACTGCATGGGCTATGCCGAGCGCATGCGTCAGGCGGTGGCGCATGCCTCGGGACGCCCGGTGCTGCTGTCGAACCGCATGGTCGCGCAGACGCTGGCGCAAATACTGGAATAAAGCCGCCGCAACCAGCCCGCGACCCTGGCGCGCCCATCGGAATCCGGCGCGGCAGGGACGGGCGAGCGGCAAGAGGAGACGAAGCGATCTTCGTCAGTCAATCGTTGGGAGTGTTTTTCATGTTCAGCCGTACCCTGCACCGCGCCGCTGGCGCATTGTTCGCCGTCTCCGCCCTGGCGGCCTCGCCGGCCATGGCCGCAGACGCCTGGAAGCCCGCCAAGCCCGTGCGGCTCCTGGTGGGCTTCGCCCCCGGCGGCTCGGCCGACACGCTGGCGCGCCTGCTCGCCGACCCGTTGTCGCAGCGCCTGGGCCAGCCCGTCGTCGTTGAAAACCTGGCCGGCGCCGGCGGCAACATCATGGCCTACCGCCTGAGCCAGTCGCCCGCCGACGGCTACACCATCGGCATCGCCGCGGCCGGCTCCATGGCCATCACCCACGTCCTGAATCCCAAGGGCACGAACTACAAGCCGGCCGACTTCACTCCGGTCACGCTGGCCGCGGTTCAGCCCAACGTGGTCATCGTGAACAAGGACGTGCCGGCCAACAACCTGGCCGAGCTGAAGGAATACTTCCAGAAGACGCCGACCGCCACCTACGGCACCGCGGGCGTGGGCATTTCCAACCACCTGATCGCCGAAACCATGCTGTACAAGCTGGGCGTGAAGGTGCCGCATGCCGCATACCGCGGCGCCGCGCCCGTCATCACCGACCTGCTGGGCGGCCACATCGCGATGACGATGGACAACATCTCCACCGCGGCGCCGCTGGCCTCGCAAGGCAAGGTGAAGGCCATCGCCGTCGCGTCGCTCAAGCGCGCCCCGCAGCTGCCCAACGTGCCGACGCTGGACGAGCAGGGCCTGAAGGGGTTCGACATGCCGACGTGGCAGGGCGTGTTTGCGCCCGCCGGTCTGCCCGCCGACGTGCTGGCCGCCTACTACGCCGCCCTGCAAGACGTGTTGAAGCAGCCCGCGCTGATCGAGAAAATGGCCGGCCTGGGTTCCGAACCCGTCACCGGCATGACGCCCGAGCAGTTCGGCCAGTTCCTGGAAAAGGACCGCCAGCAATGGGCCGACATCGTCAAGGCCGCCAACATCAGCCTGGAATGAGCGGCGTTGGTGTCTGACACCCGGGAAGCATTTCTTCAAGCCTTGCCGTCATCGCGTAAGGGTGTCAGACACTAAGATGCTCGCAGCACCGGAATGGCGGCGTTGGTGTCTGGCACTGCATCAGTGTCTGACACCCGGGAAGCAATCCTTCAAGCCTTGCCGTTATCGCGTAAGGGTGTCAGACACTGAGGTGCTCGCAGCGCCGGTGTCTGCCACTGATCGGTGTCTGACACCCGTACGAGATCCCCGTCCGGCTGAAGCGGATTTCACCGGGTGTCAGACACCAGAACCCACGCGTCAGACACCGAAAACTACTTCCCCGGCACCCGCGCGGCGATCTCGGCGATCAGGCGCCGCGCCGCGTCCAGTTTGCCGGCGGCGGGCAGGGGATGAACGCCTTGCTCGTCGAACAGCACCAGTTCGGTGGTGTCGGCATCCATGACCTTGTGCGCCAGGTTGCCCACCAGCAGGGGGATGCCCTTGCGCGCGCGTTTGGCTTCGGCGTGCTCGGCCAGCTTTTCGGTTTCGGCGGCGAAGCCCACGCACCACGGGCCGTTGGCCAGCTTGGCCACTTCGGCCAGGATGTCCGGATTGGGCTCGAATTCCATGACGGGGGCGCCGCCGCCCTCGCTGGTCTTCTTCAGCTTCTGCGTGCTGACGTTCTTCACGCGCCAGTCCGCCACGGCGGCCACGGCGATGAAAATATCCGCATCGGCGGCGCTGGCCATCACCGCGTCATGCATCTGGCGCGCGGTGGTGACCGACAGCGACGTGACGCCGCGCGGCACCGGCAGGAAGGTGGCACCCGTGATCAGTGTCACGCGGGCGCCGGCCTCGCGCGCGGCGCGCGCCAGGGCGTAGCCGGTCTTGCCCGACGAGCGGTTGCTCAGGACGCGCACCGGGTCCACGGGTTCGGACGTGGGGCCGGCGGTCAGCAGCACATGGCGGCCGGCCAGCAGCTTGGGTTGGAAGAAGGCGATCAGGTCGGTCAGCAGCTCGTGCGCTTCCAGCATCCGGCCATCGCCGGTTTCGCCGCAAGCCTGCTCTCCGGCCGAGGGGCCGAGGACGCTGATGCCGTCGGCGCGCAGTTGTTCGACGTTGCGCTGCGTGGCGGGGTTGGCCCACATCTCGCGGTTCATGGCCGGCGCGACCAGGAGCGGACAGGCCCGCGCGAGGCACAGCGTGGACAGCAGGTCGTCCGCCATGCCGTGCGCCAGCTTGGCCATGAAGTCGGCACTGGCCGGGGCGATCAGCACGGCGTCTGCGCCGCGCGTCAGGTCGATGTGCGCCATGTTGTTGGGCACGCGCGCGTCCCAGGCGTCCACGAACACCGGCCGGCCAGACAGGGCCTGCATGGTGACGGGGGTGATGAAATGCGTGGCCGCCTCGGTCATGACCACGTCGACCGTGGCGCCTTGTTCGGTCATGCGCCGCACCAGCTCGGCGATTTTGTAGCAGGCGATGCCCCCGGTCAGGCCGAGGACGATGCGTTTGCGGGCGAGATCGAGCATGAGGACTGGGCGGCGGGTTCAGCGCCGTGTAAACGAGGAATGGACAGTGATTTTATTCTGCATTGCGGCATCGCGCCGTTCGCGATGCATTCAGGGGGCATCAAACGGAACAAAACCCGGCCGCGGGCAGCCCGTCCGGGCCGGGGCGCAAGCCCCGGCCGGCGGCCTTCAGGCCTGCGGGGGCTTGCGCGCCCGCAGCAGTTCGTCCAGCACCAGCAGCACGGCGCCGCAGGTGATGCCGACGTCGGCCAGGTTGAAGGCGGGGAATTGCCAGTTGTTCCAGTAGAACAGCAGAAAGTCCACCACGTGGCCGTGGACGACCCGGTCGATGACGTTGCCGATGGCGCCGCCCAGGATCAGCGTCAGGGCCAGGCAGAAGCGGGGCTGGCCATGGGTGCGCCGCAGGATGATGGTGATCACCACGGCGGCCACGCAGCCCAGGCCGGTGAACAGCCACCGCTGCCAGCCTTCTTCGGACGCCAGGAAGCTGAACGCCGCGCCCCGGTTGTACACCAGGGTGAAATCGAAGAAAGGCAGCAGGTTGACCCGCTGGCCGTACTGGAATTCCGTGTTGAAGTAGACCTTGGTCAACTGGTCCAGCACGATGATCGCCAGGGCGATGGCCAGCCAGCGCCCCACGCGCGCCGGCGCGGAGCGGGAGCCGGGCTGGATGCCGGTGTTGGCGGGCCCGGCCATGCTCAGGCCTTGTCGCGGGCTTCGCCCGAACCGAACAGGTTCGACACGCAACGGCCGCAGATCTCGGGGTGATCCGCGTCCTGGCCCACGTCCAGGCGCCAGTGCCAGCAGCGTTCGCACTTCTTGTGCGCCGAGGGCGTCACGTTGATGCGGGTCTCGCCTTCGCCCGCATGCACGGTGGCGCGCGAGACGATCAGCACGAAGCGCAGGTCGTCGCCCAGGCTGGCCAGCAGTTCACGGTCGGCGCCGTTGGCGTAAAGGTCCACTTCGGCCTGCAGCGACGAGCCGATGTCGCCAGCCGTGCGCACTTCTTCCAGCTTGCGCTGGACCTCGGCGCGGATGGCGCGCAGGCGCGTCCACTTGGCCGACAGCGCGTCGGCGTCGGCAAACGGCGGCAGCACGTGGTAGACCTCGGTAAAGATCGTCGTGCGGGCGGCGTCGGCCTGGTTCTTCAGCGCGGAGCCGACCAGTTCCTTCCAGGCCTCTTCCGCCGTGAACGACAGGATCGGGGCCATCAGCTTGAGCAGCGTCTGCGTGATGTCGAGCAGAGCGGTTTGGGCCGAGCGGCGGGCGCGGCTGTCCACGGCCGACGTGTACAGGCGGTCTTTAAGAATGTCCAGATAGAACGCGCCCAGGTCTTCCGAGCAGAAGGTCTGCAGGCGCGAGACGGCCGGGTGGAAGTCGTAGCGTTCGTAGCTGGCCTGGACTTCAGCCTGCATCTGCGCGGTCATGGCCAGCGCGTAGCGGTCGATCTCGAAGAGCTCGCCGTAGGGCACGGCCTGCGTCACGGCGTCGAAGTCGGCCAGGTTGGCCAGCAGGAATCGCAGCGTGTTGCGGATGCGGCGGTAGCCTTCGACCACGCGCTTGAGGATCTCGTCGGAGATCGACAATTCGCCGGAGTAATCGGTGGAGGCTACCCACAGGCGCAGGATTTCCGCGCCCAGCGAGTCGGACACCTTCTGGGGCGCAATCACGTTGCCCACCGACTTGCTCATCTTGCGGCCCTGGCCGTCCACCACGAAGCCGTGCGTCAGCAGGGCCTTGTAGGGCGGCTGGCCATACAGCATGCAGCCGGTCAGCAGCGACGAGTGGAACCAGCCGCGATGCTGATCGGAGCCTTCCAGGTACAGGTCGGCGGGCCAGGCCAGCTCGGCGCCGTGCGAACCGGCGAAGGCGCCGTCCTTGCCGCCCAGCACCGTGGCGTGCGTGCTGCCCGAATCGAACCACACGTCCAGCGTATCGCGGTTCTTTTCGTAGAGGTCGGCCTCGTCGCCCAGTAGTTCGCGCGGGTCGAGCGCCTGCCAGGCCTCGATGCCGCCTTTCTCGACGCGCTGCGCCACCTGCTCCAGCAGTTCGCTGGTGCGCGGATGCAGCTCGCCCGTTTCCTTGTGCACGAAGAAGGCCATCGGCACGCCCCACTGGCGCTGGCGCGACAGGGTCCAGTCTGGACGATTCGCGATCATGGCGTGCAGGCGGGCGCGGCCCCAGGCCGGATAGAAGGCCGTGGCGTCGATACCGGCCAGCGCCGACTCGCGCAGGGTCGGGCCGCCGTCTTTCGGGGCCACGTCCATGCCCGCGAACCATTGGCTGGTGGCGCGGTAGATGATCGGCGTCTTGTGGCGCCAGCAATGCATGTAGCTGTGCTTGTGCTTTTCGACGTGCATCAGCGCGCCGGCTTCCTTCAGGGCCTCGACGATCTTGGGATTGGCATCCCAGATGGACAGGCCGCCGAACAGCGCCAGGCTGTCCGTGTACTTGCCGTCGCCCATGACGGGGCTGATGAAGTCGGTGTCCTTCATGCCGTGTTCCTTGCACGACATGAAGTCCTCGATACCGTAGGCGGGGGCCGAGTGCACCACGCCCGTGCCGGAATCGGCCGTCACGTAGTCGCCCAGATAGATGGGCGCCTTGCGGTCGTAGGCGGCGTTGAACTGCGCCAGCGGGTGGCGGAACTGGATGCCCGACAGCGCGGCGCCGGGCGCCGTGGCGATGGCTTCGCCTTCCAGGCCCCAGGCCTTCAGGCAGTCCTCGACGCGCTCCTTGGCGATCAGCAGCAGGGGGCCGAACTTGGGCGCCGGCGACACGCGCACCAGCGCGTATTCGATCTCGGGGTGCAGGTTCAGCGCCTGGTTGGACGGGATGGTCCAGGGCGTGGTGGTCCAGATGACGATGGCGCCGTCTTCCACCGAGTCCAGGCCGAAGGCGCTGGCCAGCTTGGCGTGTTCGGCGAACGGGAAGGCCACGTCCACCGCCGGGTCGACGCGGTCCGCGTATTCGACTTCCGCCTCGGCCAGGGCCGAACCGCAGTCGAAACACCAGTTCACGGGCTTCAGGCCGCGGAACACGTAGCCCTTGTCCAGGATGCTGCCCAGCGCGCGGATTTCGTCGGCTTCATTGCTGAAGTTCATCGTCATGTAGGGACGATCCCACTCGCCCAGCACGCCCAGGCGCTTGAAGTCCTTGCGCTGGCGGTCGATCTGCTCGAGCGCGTAGGCGCGCGCCTTCGACTGCACTTCGGCCACGGGCAGGTGCTTGCCGTATTTCTTTTCGATCTGGATTTCGATCGGCATGCCGTGGCAGTCCCAGCCCGGCACGTAATGCGCGTCATAGCCGGCCATGTTGCGGCTCTTGACGATGATGTCCTTCAGGATCTTGTTGACCGCATGGCCGATATGGATGTCGCCGTTCGCGTAGGGCGGGCCGTCGTGCAGCACGAAACGCGGCCGGCCTCGGCTGGCGGCGCGGATCGCCTGGTAGACGTGGTTTTCCTCCCACTGCGAAATCCAGGCGGGCTCGCGCTTGGCGAGGTCGCCCCGCATGGGGAAGGGGGTGTCGGGCAGGTTGAGGGTCTTTTTATAGTCCATGAACGGCAAAATAGGCGCGCGCGTTTCGCGCGTCTTCGGCGATGGCGGCAGTCAGGGAAGGGAGGTCAGGAAATTTTTCTTCGTCCCGCAGCTTTTGCAGGAACTCGACGCGTACGAGTTTACCGTAAGCGTTGATCGTCTCGTCGAGCAGGTGCGCCTCGAGCAGCACGCGGCCGCGGTCCTCGACCGTGGGGCGCACGCCCAGGCTGGCGACGGCGGGCAGGGCGCGCTCGCCCAGGCCGTGGACCTGGACCACATAGATGCCCGAGCGCGCGGCGCAGCGTTCCGCCACCCGCAGGTTCATCGTGGGAAAGCCCAGCGTGCGGCCCAGCTTCTGGCCGTGGATCACGTGGCCGCTGATATGGAAGGAGTGCCCCAGCAGGTGGCGGGCGCGTTCCAGGTCGCCCACCGCCAGCGCGGTGCGGACTTCGGAACTGGAAATGCGGTGGCCGTGCCGGTCGGTCACGTCGGCCAGCGTCTGCACCTCGAAGCCATGGCGCAGGCCGGCCTCGCGCAGCAGGTCGATGTCTCCGCTGCGCTTGTGGCCGAAGCGGAAATCCTCGCCCACCAGCAGCCATTTGGCGTGCAGGCCCTGGACAAGCAGGTGTTCGATGAAGGCGTTGGCCGACATCTCGGCCAGGCGGGCGTTGAACCGCTCCACCACGACTTGCGAAATGCCGTATTGCGCCAGCGCGGCCAGTTTGTCGCGCAGCCCGGAAATCCGGGTGGGCGCCAGTTCAGGACGCTGGTTCAGGGTGGCGAAATATTCCCGCGGATGCGGCTCGAAGGTCATCACGGCGGGCGTCAGGGAGCGTTCGCGCGCGACTTGGCAGACGCGCGCCAGCATGGCCTGGTGTCCACGGTGGACGCCGTCGAAATTGCCGATCGTCAGCGCGCAAGGAGCGCGCCGGTCGGGCGGGGGCAGGGATCGGTAGATACGCAGCGATGGTTTCACGAGCGAGAGTTTACAATTTTGGATTACGGGTTTGTTCCCATTCCTTCCTGCCACGCGTCGCAGCCCTTCCGGCGCGCGGGGCCGCAAGGATGGACGGGCCCGATTTCCCTTGGAATTCCTTATCTTGCCGGAAACATCTACCACCAAGCGCCGCCTGGTCATCCTGATCTCGGGGCGGGGCAGCAACATGCGGGCGCTTACCGAAGCCTGCCGCAACGAGGGCTGGCCGGCTGAAATCGCCGCCGTCATCGCCAGCCGGCCGGACGCCGGCGGCCTGGAGTGGGCGGCCCACCAGGGCATCCCCACCGCGGCCCTGTACCACAAGGACTACCCCAGCCGCGAAGCCTTCGATGCCACGCTGGCGTCCGAAATCGACCGCTTCGAGCCCGACTACGTCATTCTGGCGGGCTTCATGCGCGTCCTGACGCCCGGCTTCGTCAACCACTATGCCGGCCGGCTGGTCAACATCCATCCCTCGCTGCTGCCCGCGTTCCCCGGCCTGCACACCCATGCCCAGGCGCTGGCCACCGGCGTGCGCGTGCATGGCTGCACGGTGCATTTCGTCACCCCGGTGCTGGACCACGGCCCCATCATCGCCCAGGGTTGCGTGCCCGTCCTGGCGGGCGATACGCCCGAAGCGCTGGCCGATCGCGTGCTGACGGTCGAGCATCAGGCCTTCCCGGCGGCGGTGCGCTGGCTGGCCGAAGGCCGGGTTACCCTGACGAGCGATCACCGGGTGAACGTCGAAGGCGATCCCGAACGCCTATTCACCTGGTCGCCGGCCGCCTGAGCGGCCCTGAATCGCTTTTACCGGGCGGAATGCCTCCGCCCCACTGGAATACGCCATGACTAAATCCCAATCTCCGCGTTCTCGTCCTGCAGGCGCCCAGCGGGCCGCCTCCGAGGGCCGCGACGGCCGGAGCTTCTTCTCGCGCCCCAAGGGCGAGGCCCGGCAGGCGGTCGAGCGCGGCCGCGAAGGCCGTCCCGGCGGCCAGCGCGACGAGCGGTCCGGCAACCGTTCTTCCCCTGACGCCCCGCGCGGCGATAGCCGCGGCGAACGCGCCTCCTACGGGTCCGAGCGCCGCGAAGGCCGTCCCGGCCAGCGCCCGTCCTACGATGCCCCGCGGGGCGCCGACAACCGCGGCGAACGCGCCTCCTACGGGTCCGAGCGCCGCGAGGGCCGCCCCGGCCAGCGCCCGTCGTACGACGCCCCGCGCGGCGCCGACAACCGCGGCGAACGCGCCTCCTACGGGTCCGAGCGCCGCGAGGGCCGCCCCGGCCAGCGCCCGTCCTACGATGCCCCGCGCGGCGCCGACAACCGCGGCGAGCGCGCCTCCTATGGATCCGAGCGCCGCGAAGGCCGCCCGGACCTGCGTCCGCCCTATGACGCCCCGCGCGGCGGCGATTCTCGCGGCAATCCGGCCCGCCTGCCGCAGAAGCCGCAGGCCAGCCGTCCGCGCCAACCGTACGCCGCCATCCGCATCGAACAGGTCCAGCGCGTGCTGGGCGAGATCCTGCAATGGACCTACCCGGCCGATGCGGCCCTGTCGCACTGGCTGCGCAATCATCCCAATTTGGGTGCGCGTGACCGTTCCGAGGTCGCTGAAGCGGTCTACGACGTGCTGCGCCACCTGCGCCGCTACCGCCAGTTCGGCGAAAGCGGCGTCGGTCCGGCTTCGCGCCGCCTGGCCATCCTCGGCCTGGCCGCCACCCTCGGGGCCGGCGAACTGGCGGAAGGCCTGGACGCCGCCGAGGCCGAATGGCTGCGGCGCGTGTCGCAGATCGACCTGGCGACGCTGCCGCGCGCGGTGCGCGGCAGCATCCCGGACTGGCTGGACGAACGCCTGGGCAAGATGGACAGCCCCGAAACGCTGATCGAAGCGCTGAACCGCCAGGCCAGCCTCGACCTGCGCGTCAATCCGCTGAAGGTCGAGCGCGACGCCATGCTGGCTGAACTGCAGCAGGGCGCGGGCCGCTACGCACCGGTCGCCATGCCGTATTCGCCCTGGGGCATCCGCATGGAAGGCCGTCCAGCCATCAATCGCTGGCCGCAGTTCGAGAATGGCAGCATCGAAGTGCAGGACGAGGGCAGCCAGTTGCTGGCGCTCCTGGTCGGGCCGCGGCGCGGCGAAATGATCATCGATTTCTGCGCCGGCGCGGGCGGCAAGACGCTGCTGCTGGGCGCATTGATGCGTTCCACCGGCCGCCTGTACGCGTTCGACGTGTCTGCGGCGCGCCTGGCGCGCGCCAAGCCGCGCTTCGCGCGCAGCGGGCTGTCCAACGTGGTGCCCGTCGTCATCGACAACGAAAACGACGCCCGCGTGAAGCGCCTGGCTGGCAAGGCCCAGCGCGTGCTGGTGGACGCGCCGTGCAGCGGCATCGGCACCCTGCGCCGCAATCCGGACCTGAAATGGCGCCAGCACCCCGAAGCGCTGGCGGAATTGGGCCAACTCCAGGAACGTATCCTGAACAGCGCGGCGCGTTGCGTGGCGCCGGGCGGCCGCCTGGTCTACGCCACGTGCAGCCTGCTGGCCGAAGAAAACGAGGTCCAGGCCGAGCGTTTCCTGGCCAGTCACCCCGATTTCGAACGCCTGGACGCGGCCGCCATCCTGGCGGCCCGCTGCGAAAACCTGAAGCTGGACGGCCCCTACGTTCAGTTGCGCCCCGACGTGCACGGCACCGACGGCTTCTTCGCCGCGGTGTTCGAGCGCAAGAAAAAGGGCGCTGCGGCCGAGGGCGGCGAGGCCCCGGAATCCGAAGAAGCCCCGGCCGGCACGCCGGACGAACCGGCCTGACCGGCGGCGGCTCCGCGCCGGGTCACGGGCCCGGCGTAATGCCTACCGTGGCGCTGTAGCGGCGGGTGCCGAGGGCCTTGTCCTGGTATTTCACTTCCCAGGCGAGGGTGTCGTCGCCCGGCCGGTCGGCCTGGTAGACCACCTGCGAGATGGGCACCGCCTTATAGGCGCAGCGCCCGGAGCTGCCGGATTGGCCCCGCGTCTGCATGACGCTGGCCTTGCCCAGGCGTGGCGCCTGGGTGATGGACACCCGTGGGGCGCGCAAGGCCAGGCAGTCCGACCCGCGGATCTCGAAGTACGAGGCCAGCACGGCGACGTCCCCCGACTTCATTGTCTGGGACGAAACGGGCGCGGACAGCGCCGTTCCCAGCAGCGCCAGGGCGAAAAACAAACGGGGACGGGCTTTTTGGGACAACATCAGTGGGGCAAATGAGACAGTTTTGGCACGCGGAGCCAGAGTGTGCGCCGGCGGCGCGGCTGGAGCAAGGCCGGAGCCAAGCTGACAGGAACTTTAATGGCGAAATATTGCCAAAACCACTTGCCTACGCGTACGCCCCCGCCTGTACCGGGGCGGCCGGCCCCAGCGCCGGATACCCGCAAGGCCTGGCCTCGCGCTTGCCCGCCTGGGTCGCGAGCAGGGATGTCTATGCTCCAAAACCGGGGCTTAGTCCTTGATTTCTCTCAAAAACTATTTTGATAGTCCCTTGTCATAAGACGGCAAAGGTAAGCTAAACTTCAGGCACTTCTCAAGCGAGGCTCATAACAGCTTTATGGATTACATCCTCTCCTTCATTGCCGGCGGTCTGACGCAAGCCACTTGGTGGCAGGTCGTCGTTTTCACGCTGGTGGTGACGCACATCACGATCGTGTCGGTCACGGTCTTTCTCCATCGCAGCCAAGCGCACCGCGGTCTGGATTTGCATCCTGCCGTCATGCATTTCTTCCGTTTCTGGCTCTGGATGACGACCGGCATGGTCACCAAGGAATGGGTTGCCATTCACCGCAAGCACCACGCCAAGTGCGAAAAGGAAGGCGACCCCCATTCGCCCATCCTGTTTGGCATCTGGAAGGTGCTGTTCCGCGGCGCCGAGCTGTACCGCGAAGAATCGAACAACAAGGAAACCATGGCCAAGTTCGGCCACGGCACGCCTGACGACTGGCTCGAGCGCAACGTCTACAGCAAGCACAGCCTGTGGGGCGTGCTGACCATGCTCGCCATCGACATCGCCCTGTTCGGCGCCATCGGCGTCACGGTGTGGGCCGTGCAGATGGCCTGGATCCCCTTCTGGGCCGCCGGCGTCGTGAACGGTATCGGCCACTACTGGGGCTACCGCAACTACAACAGCCCGGACACCAGCACCAACGTGTTCCCCTGGGGCATCGTGATCGGCGGCGAAGAGCTGCACAACAATCACCATGCCCACGGCACGTCGGCCAAGTTCTCCGCCAAGTGGTACGAGTTCGACATCGGCTGGTGCTACATCAACATCCTGAAGTTCTTCGGCCTGGCCAAGATCAAGAAGGTTGCGCCCAAGCTGAAGCTGGACGACTCCAAGACCGGCATCGACCTGCGCACCCTGCAAGGCGTGATCACGCACCGCTACGAAGTCATGGCCCGCTATGCGGACGTGATCAAGAGCGCGGCCCGCGAAGAGCTGGCCAAGCTGAAGGATTCGCGCAAGAAGGGCAGCGCCGAATGCGACTGGACCAAGCTGCACCAGGTGCGCCGCGCGATCCATCGCAACGAAGACATCCTGCAGCCGGAACAACTGGCCGCCGTGGACAAGGCCATCGCCCAGAACAAGTCGCTGGCCACGCTGGTGCAGATGCGCCGCGAACTCGGCCGCATCTGGGAAAGCTCCAGCGCCAGCAGCGAACAGCTCCTCAATGACCTGCAGGCCTGGTGCCAGCGCGCCCAGCAAAGCGGCATCGCCGGGCTCGAGCAATTCGCTCAACGTCTGCGCCGCTACGCGGCATGATGCTAGAGAAGCTCAATCCTGAACAACGCGCCGCAGTAACGTTAGAACCGCAGCACGCCCTGGTCCTGGCCGGGGCGGGCAGCGGGAAGACCCGGGTACTCACCACCCGCATGGCCTGGCTGATTCAAACCGGCCAGGCTTCGCCTTTTGGGCTGCTGGCGGTCACGTTTACCAACAAGGCCGCCCGCGAAATGCTGGCGCGCATGTCGGCCATCCTGCCCATCGATACGCGGGGCCTGTGGATCGGCACCTTCCACGGCCTGTGCAACCGAATGCTGCGCGCGCATCACCGCGATGCCGGCCTGCCGCAGAGCTTCCAGATCCTCGACGTTACCGACCAGCTTGCGGCGATCAAACGCCTCATGAAGGCCAATGGCGTCGACGACGAAAAATACCCCCCCCGCGATGTGCAGCGCTTCATCAACGGCGCCAAGGAAGAGGGCCTGCGTCCGCCAGACGTCGAGGCCTATGACGCCCATCGCCGCCGCCTGGTCGAGATCTACCAGCTCTACGAGGCCCAGTGCCAGCGCGAGGGCGTGGTGGACTTCGCCGAACTGCTGCTGCGCGCCTACGAACTGCTGTCGCGCAACGCGCCCGTGCGCGAGCACTACCAGCGCCGGTTCCGCCACATCCTGGTCGACGAGTTCCAGGACACCAACACGCTGCAGTACAAATGGCTGCGGTTGCTGGCCGGCGGCGGCGCGGCCATCTTCGCCGTAGGCGACGATGACCAGTCGATCTACGCATTCCGCGGCGCCAACGTGGGCAACATGGCCGATTTCGAGCGCGACTACGCGCGCGGCACCGTGATCCGCCTGGAGCAGAACTACCGCTCCTTCGGCCACATCCTGGATTCGGCGAACGCGCTGATCGGGCACAACACCGGCCGGCTGGGCAAGAACCTCTGGACCGAGCAGGGCGAGGGCGAGCCCGTGCGCGTCATCGAGCAGCCGTCCGACGGCATGGAAGCCCAATGGATCGTGGACGAGATCCGTTCGCTGATCCACGAAGGTAGCCTGCGCCGCGAGATCGCCGTCCTCTACCGCAGCAACGCGCAGTCGCGCGTGCTGGAACACGCCATTTTCTCCGCCGGCATTCCCTACAAGGTCTACGGCGGCCTGCGCTTCTTCGAGCGCCAGGAAATCAAGCACGCGCTGGCGTACCTGCGCCTGATGGCCAATCCGCACGACGACACGTCGTGGATGCGGGTCGTCAACTTCCCCACGCGGGGCATCGGCGCGCGCACGTTGGAGCAACTGGCCGACGCGGCCCGCGCGCACGACACCAGCCTTTACGCGGCCGTGGCCCTGGTGGGCGGCAAGGGCGGTTCCAACCTGGCGCAGTTCGCGCAACTGATCCACCGCCTCATCGAGGAAACGCGCGACCTGCCTTTGCCGGAAATGGTCGAGCACATGCTCGAGGCCAGCGGCCTGAACGCGCACTACAAGGCCGAACGCGAAGGCGCCGAGCGCCTCGAAAACCTGAACGAACTGATCACGGCGGCCGCCGTGTTCGCTTCCGAGGAAAACTACGACGGGCTGCCTGCCGGCGTCGTGCCCGAGCAGGACACGTCGTCGACGCTCATGCCGGGCGTGGTGGATGCGCCAGCCATCATCACGGACGGCCTGACGCCCCTGGCGGCGTTCCTGTCGCACGCGGCGCTGGAAGCGGGCGACAACCAGGCCCAGCAGGGCCAGGACGCCGTACAGCTCATGACCGTGCACGCGGCCAAGGGTCTGGAATTCGACGCGGTCTTCATCACCGGCCTGGAAGAGGGGCTGTTTCCCCACGAGAACAGCATTCTCGAGCCGTCCGGCCTGGAAGAAGAGCGCCGCCTCATGTACGTGGCCATCACCCGCGCGCGCCAGCGCCTGTACATCAGCCTGGCGCAAAGCCGGATGCTGCATGGCCAGACGCGCTATGCGATGCGTTCGCGTTTCCTGGACGAGATCCCGGAACAGCACCTGAAATGGCTCTCGCCCAAGGCGGGGCTGGCGCAGATCGGCGCCACGGGAGCGGGCTGGGGCGGCGGCAACCGCGGCGACGCGTTCGGACGCAAGCCCACCAATACCATTGCGCCGCGTCAAGCCCGCAGTGTCGCTACCGGCGTCACGGTGGGCGACAAGCAGTATCGTGTAGGTCAGGGTGTGCGCCACGCGCGGTTCGGCGAGGGCACGATCATCGGCTTGAGCGGCGCAGGACAGGACGCCCAGGCCCAAATCCAGTTCCGCGACGTGGGCGCCAAGACCTTGGCCCTGGGTATCGCGAAGCTCGATATTGTTCAGGGTTGAAAGACATGGCCGACAACGATTCCCCGAAAGCCGAGCTGGCGTCGCTGCGCGCCGAGGTCGATGAGATCGACCAGCAGATCATTCTGCTGCTTGGCGTGCGGTTCCGTTGCACCGACCTGATCGGCGAACTCAAGCAGGCGCACGGCATGGACCTGGTCGATGCCAAGCGCGAATCCCAGCAGGTCGCGCGCATCCGCCGGCTGGCCGAAGAGGCGGGCGTGCCGCCCGCGCTGGCCGAAACCATCCTGCGCGAAGTGATCGACACAGTGGTCGATCACCATACCCGCCTGCGCGAGCGCCCGTACTCGTAAGCGCGCCAAAGCGCCGGACGCCCTGCAAGAGCAGGGCGTCCGGGCAACTTCCTCTCAGGATTCGGACTGCTCGATCTCTTCGAGCGAGCCCTGAATCTCCAGCCACCGTTCTTCCAGCTCGTCCATGCGCTTGCCATGTTCGCCGTGTTCGGCCATGACTTTCTGGCGTTCCACGCGGCGGGCGTCCGAATAGAGATCCGGATCGGCGATGACGGCATCCAGCGCCTGCAGCTTGGCGCGCAGCTTTTCCATTTCGGCATCGACCTTGGCAAGCTTGGCTTCCAGCGGCTTGCGCAGGGCGGACAGGCGCTGGCGCTGTTCGGCCTCGGCCCGGCGTTGCGCCTTGCGGTCGATTACCGGTTCGCCGTTGGCGGCGCTTTCGCGAGCCGCTTCGGCGCGCTCGCCCGCATTGCGGGCGGCCAGCCAGTCCCGGTAGTCTTCCAGGTCGCCGTCGAATTCGCGCACGGCGCCGTCCGCCACGATCCAGAAGCTGTCCACCGTGGTGCGCAGCAGATGGCGATCGTGCGACACCAGCAGCATGCTGCCGCCGAAGTCCGCCAGCGCCGTGGCGAGGGCCTCGCGCGTTTCCACGTCCAGGTGGTTGCTGGGCTCGTCCAGCAGCAGCAGGTTGGGTTTCTGCCAGACGATCAAGGACAGCGCCAGGCGCGCCTTTTCGCCGCCCGACATGGGGCCGACCTTGCTGGTGACCGTGTCGCCCGAAAAGCCGAAACCGCCCAGGTAGTTGCGCAGTTCCTGTTCGCGGGTTTCGGGCGCCAGGCGCGCCAGGTGCGCGATCGGCGTGCTGTCCACGTCCAGCATGTCGAGTTGGTGTTGATGGAAGTAGCCGATGGCCAGCCCGCGCGATGCACGGCGTTCGCCGGCCTGCACGGGCAGTTCTTCGGCCAGCGTCTTGATCAGCGTGCTCTTGCCGGCGCCGTTGGCGCCGAGCACGCCCACGCGGCTGCCCGCTCGCACCATCAGGGTGACGTCGCGCAGGATGGGCACGGCGTTGCCAGCCGCGTCCGTATAGCCGGCCGACAGGTGTTCCAGGGTCAGGAGCGGATCTGGCACCTGTTCCGGCGAGGGAATGCGGATGTCGATGCCCGCTTCGGCCTGCAAGGGCGCCAGCACCTGCATGCGCGCGAGTGCCTTGACGCGGCTTTGCGCCTGCTTGGCCTTGGACGCCTTGGCCTTGAAGCGGTCGATGAAGCCTTGCAGCCGCGCGGTTTCGCGCGTCTGGCGTTCGTAGGCGATGTTGCTCTGGCGCAGGCGCTCGGCGCGCTGCGTCAGGAAGTCGCCGTAGCCGCCCCGGTACCGCACCAGCTTGGCGTGGTCGAAATGCAGGATGGACTTGGCGACCGCGTCCAGGAACTCGGTGTCGTGGGAGATCAGCATGACGGTGCCCGGATAGGCGCCCAGCCATTTCTCCAGCCAGAGCATGGCGTCCAGGTCCAGGTGGTTGGTGGGCTCGTCCAGCAGCAGCAGTTCGGACGGCGCCATCAGCGCCCGGGCCAGCGCCAGGCGCATGCGCCAGCCGCCGGAAAAGCTCTCGACCGGCTGCATCCATTCAGCGGGCTTGAATCCCAGGCCAGCCAGCAACTGTTCGGCGCGCGAGGCGGCGCTCCAGGCGCCGGCTTCCACCAGCGCCGCTTCCACCTCGGCGATTTGCGTGCCTTGGTCGTCCGTCAGCGCCGCGCGGCGCGCCTGCAATTCGCGCAGGTGGACGTCGCCGTCGATGACGAACTCGCGGGCGGGACGTTCGTCCGCGTCGAGTTCCTGCTCCACGCTGGCAATGCGCCAGCCGGCGGGCATAGACACCGTGCCGGCATCCACGTCCAGCGCGCCGGTCAGCAGCGCGAACAACGAAGACTTGCCGGCGCCGTTCTTGCCGACGATGCCGACGCGTTCGCCCGGGTGTACAACGAATTCAGCGCCATCCAACAGCACTTTCGTGCCGCGGCGCAAGGTCAATCCAGTAGCGCGTATCACAGGCTCAGTTGCTCGCGGGTAAGCAGCAGAAGCTGGTCCGAGGCCGCTTCCGTATCCAGCCACACTGGGGACAGTTGCGGGAACGCGGCTTCGAAGAAGTCGCGCTCGTGGCCGATCTCCAGCACCAGCACGCCGTCCTGCGTGAGGAAGCGCGGGGCCGCCTCGAGGATGCGGCGGACCAGGTCCATGCCGTCTTCGCCGCCGGCCAGCGCCAGCTGCGGTTCGTGGAGGTATTCCTGGGGCAAGGCGCCCATGGAGCCGCTGTTCACGTAGGGCGGGTTGCAGACGATGATGTCGTACTGCCGCGCCGGCAGGCTGTCGAACAGATTGCTTTCATGCAGATCCAGCCGGTCGGCCAGGCCGTAATCGTCGACGTTGCGGCGCGCCACGTCCAGGGCGTCCGGCGACAGGTCGACCGCATCCACGTGGGCGTACGGGAACGCCAGTGCGGACAGGATCGCCAGGCAGCCGGAGCCGGTGCACATGTCCAGCACGTTCTCGACTGCCGCCGGGTCCTGCACCCAGGGCGACAGGCCTTCGTCCAGCAGTTCGGCGATGGGCGAGCGAGGCACGATGACGCGATTGTCCACGTAGAACCGGTGGCCGCGGAGCCAGGCTTCGTTGGTGAGGTAGGCGGCGGGCACCCGCTCGGTCACGCGCCGTTCCAGCAGGTCCAGCACGCGGTCGCGCTCTTCGCGCACCACGCGGGCGTCCAGGAACGGGTCCAGCGTGTCCAGCGGCAGGTGCAGGGCGTGCAGCGTCAGGTAGACCGCTTCGTCCCAGGCATTGTCGCTGCCGTGGCCCAGCGCCACCTGGGCGCCGTTCAGGCGCGATACCCCATAGCGGATGAGGTCGCGCAGGGTCAGCAGTTCTTGGCGTGCGGATTGATACATTGTCAGGCCTTGTTTTCCCCGCGGGGGCGCCCCGAGGGGAAAAATGCCCCTTGTGGGGGCAGAGAGCCCGCATGGCGGGCGAAACGCGGGGGCGTTATCACTTGGTCAGGAGGTTTTCCAGCGTGCGCCGATAGATGTTCTTCAGCGGTTCCAGCGACGCGACTTCGATGCGCTCGTTGACCTTGTGGATCGTGGCGTTGCCGGGACCGAATTCGATCACCTGTGGGCAGATCTTGGCGATGAAGCGGCCGTCGGACGTGCCGCCCGTGGTGGACAGCTCGGCCGTTACGCCGGTTTCGTCGCGGATGGCCGTCACCAGGGCGTCCGTCAGCGAACCGCGTGGGGTCAGGAAAGGCTCGCCGCCCAGTTCCCAGTCCAGCCCATATTCCAGGCCATGGCGGTCGAGAACCTCGTGCACGCGCGCCTTCAGGCTTTCCGGGGTGCTCGCCGTCGAAAAGCGGAAGTTGAAGAGCGCGACCGCCTCGCCCGGGACCACGTTGGTGGCGCCCGTGCCCGAGTTCAGGTTCGATACCTGGAACGTCGTGGGCGGGAAGTATTCGTTGCCCTGGTCCCATTCGATGCCGACGATCTCGGCCAGCGCCGGCGCCAGCTGGTGCACGGGATTGCGCGCCAGATGGGGGTAGGCCACGTGGCCCTGCACACCCTTGACGGTGAGCTTGCCTGACAACGAGCCGCGGCGGCCGTTCTTGCAGATGTCGCCCAGCACGTCGCCCGAAGTGGGCTCGCCGACGATGCAATAGTCCAGCTGCTCGCCGCGCGCCTTGAGCGCGTCGCAGACGATGGCGGTGCCGTCGATCGACGGCCCCTCTTCGTCGGACGTGATCAGGAGCGCGATCGAGCCGCTGTGCTGCGGATTGGCCGCCACGAATTCCTCGGCCGCCACCACGAAGGCGGCGATCGAGCTCTTCATGTCGGCCGCGCCGCGGCCATACAGGTAGCCGTCGCGTTCGGTGGGCACGAACGGATCGCTCTCCCATTTTTCGCGCGGACCCGGAGGCACCACGTCCGTGTGGCCGGCAAATACGGTCAGCGGCGCGGCGGTTCCGCGCCGCGCCCACAGGTTGGTCACGCCGCCCTGGGCGATGGTTTCGCACGTGAAGCCGATGCGTTCCAGGCGCGCGGCGAGCGTGGCCTGGCAGTCTTCATCGGCGGGCGTCACCGATGGGCGGGCGATCAGGTCCTTGACCAGATCCAGCACGGCGCAGGCCGATGCGGACGCGGATGTGCTCATCAGGCCCTCAGCAGATCGTTGATGCTGGTCTTGGCGCGGGTCTGCGCGTCGACACGCTTGACGATGACGGCGCAGGCCAGGCTGTGCGTGCCATCGGCGGACGGCAGCGAGCCGGGGACCACGACGGAGCCCGAGGGCACGCGGCCGTAGGTGATCTTGCCCGTGGCGCGGTCATAGATCTTGGTGCTTTGCGACAGGAACACGCCCATGGCCAGCACCGAGTTCTCTTCCACGACCACGCCTTCCACGACTTCCGAGCGGGCGCCGATGAAGCAGTTGTCTTCGATGATGGTGGGGTTGGCCTGCAGCGGCTCGAGCACGCCGCCGATGCCCACGCCGCCCGACAGGTGGACGTTCTTGCCGATCTGCGCGCAAGAACCGACGGTGGCCCAGGTGTCGACCATCGTGCCTTCGTCGACGTAGGCGCCGATGTTCACGTAAGAGGGCATCAGCACCACGTTGCGGGCGATGTAGGCGCCGCGGCGGGCGACGGCGGGCGGAACCACGCGGTAGCCGCCTTGCTTGAAGGCGTTGTCGCCGTATTCCGAGAACTTGAGCGGCACCTTGTCGTAGAACTGCAGCGGAGCCTGGCCCATGATGGCGTTGTCGCTCAGGCGGAACGACAGCAGCACGGCCTTCTTGATCCACTGGTGCACGACCCAATCGTCATTGATTTTTTCGGCGACGCGCAAGCGGCCCAGATCCAGGCCGTCGATGGTGTGCTCAACCGCTTCACGCACTTCGGCGCTCGCGTCGGTGGGCGACAGGTTGGCCCGGTTTTCCCAGGCTTGTTCGATGGTGGTCTGCAGGTCGAGAGTCATAGCGGCTCAGCTTTTAAGGGTTGATCAAACAGAAGTATGCACAAAATGGGCGATGCGTTCGGCTGCCTGCACGCAGTCAGCCAAAGGCGCCACCAAGGCAATGCGAATGCGGCCCTGGCCGGGATTCACGCCGTGCGCTTCTCGCGCCAGGAAGCTGCCCGGCAGCACGGTAACACCAGTCCGGCCGTAAAGGTCGCGCGCGAACGCCGTATCCGAACCCGGCGTGGCCGCCCACAGGTAGAACGAGGCTTGCGGACGGGTCACGTCAAGCACGTTCTGCAGAATGGGCACGACGGCGTCGAATTTCTCGCGGTACAGGCGGCGGTTGTCTTTTACGTGCGCTTCGTCCGTCCAGGCGGCGACGCTTGCCGCCGACACCAGCGGGCTCATCGCGCTGCCATGATACGTACGGTACAGCAGGAAGCGGCCGACCAGTGCGGCATCGCCCGCGACGAAGCCCGAACGCAGGCCCGGCACGTTGGATCGCTTGGACAGGCTGGAGAACGCCACCAGGTTGCGGTAGTCGTCCCGGCCCAGGCGGCGGGCCGCCTGCAGGCCGCCCAGCGGCGGGTTGCCTTCGTCCAGGTAGATCTCGGAATAGCACTCGTCGGCGACGATCACGAAGCCATGGCGGTCGGACAGCTCGAAAAGCGTCTTCCATTCGTCTAGCGACATGACGTTGCCCGCCGGGTTGCCGGGCGAGCAGACGAACACCATGCGCGCCTTTTTCCAGATTTCCGCCGGAACCTGGTTCCAGTCGCTGCTGAAATTGCGCACCGGATCGGCGTTCACGAAGTAGGGCGTGGCTCCGGCCAGCAGGGCGGCGCCTTCGTAGATCTGATAAAACGGATTGGGGCAGATCACCACCGAGCCCGCAGACGGGTCGATGACGGTCTGTGTGAACGCGAACAGCGCCTCGCGCGAGCCCAGCGCCGGCAGCACCTGGGTTTCCGGGTCCAGGGCGGGGATGCTGTAGCGGCGCGCCAGCCATTCCGAAATCGCGCGGCGCAGGGCCGGATCGCCCTTGGTGGACGGATAGACGGACAGGCCGGCAAGATTGTCGCGGATGGCCTGCCCGACGCGCTCTGGCGCGGCATGCTTGGGCTCGCCAATCGACAAGTTGATGGGCGTCAGGCCGTCCGGCTGCTGGGCGGCCGAAGCCAGCAAAGCCCGCAGTTTTTCGAACGGATAGGGGTGTAGGGCATCGAGGCGCGGATTCATGACGCAAGATTTTAACAAGCAAGCTACAATAGCGGGCTTGGCTTTGCGAAGGTGGCGAAATTGGTAGACGCACCAGGTTTAGGTCCTGACGCCGTAACAGGTGTAGGGGTTCGAGTCCCCTCCTTCGCACCACTTATTGAAAACCGTTGATGGGCGAACTCAAAGCCTTTCAAATCAACGGGTTGGCGGGTGAGTTTGGCGGGTGTCCCGGTGCTGGTTGACTGCAAAAAGCAAGAATTCACAGTCTCCAGCCCCGGATCAGCCTAGCCCCAGTCCCTAGCCGCAGTCCCTGATAGCAAGCAACAACCCCGGTGCAACATCGGGCCAGATCCGGCCAACCCAGGCCACCATCAGAAGACGTAAAGCCTATCGAGCCCCGGCTTAAGCTGGCGGCGTTGGTGATGCCCGCGTTTACAACCCTTGCCGGCGTACCGCAAGCGGGCTTCCCCGGCCGCGGCGCCTGTCCGCCTATCCCTCTCTTGCGCGTAAATACCTATTAAAAATTCCTGTGCGATGCCGTACTGACCCTATATATTTTGCCTCTACTCAGCGAGGATTTATTTATGGCCGGCAGGTATTGTCATCGCGCAGGGTGGTTACCCCCCGCTATTTTCTTCATATATGCAGCAAACTGTACCTATCCCGCATACGCGCAATCGGTCTCTGGTTCCGGCGAGGTTTTGCCTGGGCCGATCCAGACCCCGCATTGGACGGTGGGGGGGGACCTGACCGTCGGAGATTCGGTTGCCGGGACGTTGAACATCGAAGCCGGCGGCACGGTGGTCAACGATTGGGCCTTTATCGGCAATTTCGATGGCGGTGTAGGCACGTTGACGGTGTCGGGCCGTGACGCTGGCGGCGCGGCATCGACCTGGACAAGCCTGGGGCCGGTGATGATCGGGGCGGATTTTGGCAGCAATGGCACGCTCAGAGTGCTTGACGGGGCGGTGGCGCAAAGCGATTCGGGCACCATTGGCGCCTATTCGGGGAGCGTCGGAAGCGCAACCGTTTCCGGGATCGGGTCAGTCTGGGACCTTTCCACGGTCTACTCCTTCCAGATCGGCTCGGGCGGCAGCGGGACGCTGCGGATCGACAATGGCGGCGCCGTGCATAGCGGCCAGGGCATTATCGGTTGGCTCGCGGGCAGCGATGGGCACGTCACGGTATCGGGCGCGAAAACGGTTTGGGATCCGTTGAACAACATCTACGTTGGTTTCGAGGGCGCTGGGGAACTGAACGTCCAGGACGGCGCGACCGTTCATACGCAAGGACCGACCGGGCCGAATTCTGCGGCATCGATCTACATCGGGCTGAATGCGGGCGGTGTCGGCGCGGTGAACGTGTCGAGCGGGACGGCCGACACTTCGACGCTCACGGCGTCCGACCGCATCGAAATCGGCTCGGGCGGCGACGGAACGCTGACGATCGCCAAAGGCGGGATGGTGGGCGTCGCCACGGACGCTTGGATCGCCATCAGCGGCGCATCCTCCGGAACGCTGAACCTGACCGGCGACGCCAGCGGCCGCGGCGTGCTTGAGACAGGATCCGTCATCAAGGGCGCCGGCAACGTGAATCTCAACCTGGACGGCGGCATCCTGCGCGCCAATCGCGATGAGGCCGATTTCCTGAAGGGCTTTACGACGCAGGCAGTGGGAAGCGGCGGCGCCTGGTTTGACACAAATACTCATGAAGTGGGCGTGGTGACAGCCTTCTCGGGGACGTCCAGCCTGAACAAGCTGGGGGCGGGCACCTTGACGCTTTCGGGCGATAGTTCGGCGTTCACGGGCAATACCGAGATCCAGGCCGGCACGTTGCAGGTCGATGGCGTCCTCGGCGGGCCCGTGAATGTGCTCGCGGGGGCGCGGTTGACCGGCACGGGACGCGTCGGCCCGACGGCCAACAAGGGAACCATCGCGCCGGGCCCCCGCAGCGGCTTCGGCACCCTGACGGTCGCCGGCGACTATGCGGCGCAGGGCGGCGGCCTGGAGATCCGCACGCAGCTTGGCGCCGACGATTCGCCGACCGACAAGCTGGTGATCACGGGCGCCAGCTCTGGCACGACGCCGGTCACGGTGACGAATATGGGAGGCTCAGGCGCATTGACTCAACGAGGCATACAGGTCGTACAGGTCAACGGCGTCTCGGCGGGCCAATTCAACCTGGCTAACGGCGATTACGTCATCAATGGGCGGCCGGCCCTGGTGGCCGGTGCCTACGGCTATGTATTGCAACAGGATCCCGCCGACGGGGATTGGTATCTGAGATCGTCTCTGACCGATCCTGGCACGCCGCAAACCGGTGGCGGTTCTCCGGTCCCCGAGCAACCCTTGCTCTATCAGCCTGGCGTGCCGGTATACGAAGCCTATGCCAACACGCTGCTTCAACTGAGCCAGCTTTCTACCTTGCGCCAGCGGGTCGGCAATCGCCTTTACGACCCGGCGGACGCCGGCCGCAGCGGCATATGGAGCCGCGTGGAGGGCGCCACAAGCCGGCTCGATCCTTCTGCGTCCACCACGGGCGAACGCCAGCACGTCGACAGCTGGAAGGCGCAATTTGGCGTCGACCGCATCCTGGCCGGCGAACAAGGAGGTTCCCGTCTCGTCGGCGGGTTGGCCTTGCACTATGGCAAGGCCGACACGCGCGTGTCCTCGGCATATGGCGACGGCACCATCGATACCACCGCCTATGGCCTGGCCCCCACACTGACCTGGTACGGCAGGGACGGTGTCTATATCGATACCCAGGCCCAGGCGACCTGGTTCGACAGCGGCCTGAATTCACGGTCGGCGGGCAAGCTGGAGGACGGGCGGAAGGCGCACAGCTATGGACTCGGTATCGAAGCGGGCAAGGCTTTCGATCTGCGGGAGGGGCTGGTCTTGATTCCGCAGGCGCAGCTGACGTATGCATCGACTCACCTTGGCCGCTTCAACGACAAATTCGGCGCGCGCATTGAAGGCGACAAGGGCGACAGCTTGCAGGGCCGCATCGGTATTGCGCTGGACTACAAGACGGATTGGGGCGCGGCCGGCGTCGACCGGCAATCGAGCGTCTATGGCGTCGTCAACGTGAAACATGAATTCCTGGACGGAACGCGGATAGAGGTTTCGGATGTGGCGGTAGCGAGCCGCATGTCGCGTACCTGGGGCAGCCTGGGAGTGGGAGCCAATTACGGCTGGGGGTCCCGCTATGCCCTCTACGGCGAGATCGGCGCCGACGCTGATTTCTCCGGCAGCTATGTCGTCACGGCCACCGCGGGTTTTAGGATGATGTTCTAGGCAGGGGAAGGACTTTCCTTCCTTCGCGCCCGCGCGCCGCAACAGGCCTAACAGGCCTTTTAGGGGTATACGCCAGTGCGAAACGAGCATTTTTTGCTATATCGTCGCGCTCTTCGGCCCCCCATGGCGTGATCGCGGGCAGGCCGCCGGCGCCAGCCTGATCGGGGCGGCGCCCATGCATTAGCTGCAACTGGCGGTCCCCGCGGACGGGGGCGTGCCCGGATTCACCGTGCTGCACACACCCGGAAACTGATTGTCCATTCGCGTTCCTTGCGAGGTGAGCCATGCATGAACTGCTGGCCGACTGGTGCGAAATGTTGAATGCGTTGCTACGGGAGGTGGCCGATACCCAGGCCACTGCGGAAGCGCGCGACCACGCGCTGCGCGACGCCCACCGGCATTCTTGCCAGGCCCCCATCTGTTTCCGGATGTCGGGCGCGACAGTCGGCCACCTGGCCGAAACGCTGAACTGCGCCGTACGCGCTTCCTGCGTCAGGCATGACAACGCCGCGTGGAGACGGGCGCTGGACCAAGCGTATGCGCAATTTCTGCAATACCTGATCCGCGACGTGGAGCGCTGGTCGAGCAGCGGCCCGGACGGAAATGCGATCTATTGCCAGCCGCCTCAATCCCATCCAGGCCGACAGGCTTAGTTCGATGCGCGGGGTGCGCCACGCACGCGCCGCTTCTCGATCTTGGCCTCCGTATCGCGGCCTTGCTCGACATCCAGCAGGATGGCCGCATGAACCTTGGCGCGGCTTGCTTCTATCCGATGCGCGCAGGACCAGCCGCGCTGGCTGGCGACGGCAAGCTTGCGATCCAGCTCCTGATGCCGGCGGCGCTTGCTTTCGGTGGACATGGTGTTGAGTTCCTGGTCGGTGATTAAACGCATGTGACGCTCCTTGAGACGGTCGATGGGTGTGGCGGCCTCTTGACGGGTTTGCGCGATGAACGTCCTCACGGCGCGAACGGCCGCGAAAGACGGGAAACGGAAAAAGAATGGGAGAGGGAGCCGGACGGCCGATTCCGCTGGGAATGGCCGCGGCTAGTTGCTACCGCATGGCGGCGGACGCAATTGCGCTTGGGATGTGCGGAGAGGGGAGAAGCGGCGAGGCGGCAGCAAGCGGTGCTGCGTCAGGGATCGACGGCACCCGCTTGTTTTGATGAAGAGGATTCATGTCCTGGACATCAGACATCGCGCGCACTCCTACCGCGGACGCGGCCGCAAGAGCATGCTCGGCCGGCCGGACCAGGCCCCGCGTGGCAGGGCCGTACTGTTCGAATGGCCCGTACTATGCCTGTTTAAATATATATTGCAAGCCGACGGGCGGAACGCGGAGGAACGGGCCCTGCTCCGGAAAGGGCGCTTGGTGTTTTTCCTCCTTGACACCTTCTCCGATAGTCCATAAAGTCACCGCACAGATTTAGATAAAAGACCATCTGTAAGATGGTCTTTTATCGCGTGCACGTTGCGTCGACCTCTTACAGAAATAATTCCAAGAGGAGACAACAGTGCAATCATCGACCGTCAAAATACGTGGCATCGACGATGTCATCGCTTTCATCGACTCACGCCCGGGCATCGTAGGCAGGGCTGGCCTCATCTGGTGGCTGGCGCTGGGTGGATTGTTCCTCGACGCATTCGCGAATTCGGCGCTGAGCGCGGGCCTGGGCCCCATGACGCGCGACCTGGCGCTCACGGCGAAGCAGGTCGCGCTGATGACGTCGTTCGCATCGTGGGTGGCCATCGCCTTCAACCCGATCGGCGGGTGGATGGCGGACCGGTGGGGCCGCATACGGCCGCTGATCATCGCCAAGCTGCTTGCCGTCATCGGCGCGCTGCTCGTGGTGTTCGCGCCGTCGTTTGAAGTCATTCTGGCGGGCCGCTTCTTCGTGGGCGCCGCCTATGGCATCGACTTCGCCATCGCGATGGCGGTGCTGGCCGAGTTCACGCCCGTCAAGCTCAAGAGCCGCCTCAATACTTGGCAAGGCATGTGGTACACGGCCGTTTGCGCGAACCTGCTGCTGGCGCTGCTGTTCTTCTCGTGGGATGTGGGCGATTCGATCTGGCGCTATTCGGTCGCCGCCACCGCCATCTTCGCCGTCGTCATTCTGGTGCTGCAGGTGAGCTACATGGTGGAAAGCCCCATCTGGCTGGCCCGCAAGGAACGCGTGGTGGAAGCCGCTGCGGCGATGACCCGCATCTACGGCCAGACCTTCGCCGCCGCGCCGGTCGAGGAGCGCGTGCCGGTCATGAACCAGGCCAGGCGCGGCCTGGCCAACGTGCTGCTGATCTTCCGCGGCGTGTACCTGCCCCGCACGATACTGGCCGCCACCGTGCAGATCGGCCAGTCGATCCAGTACTTCGCGGTGGGCTGGTATCTGCCCCTGATCAGCGCGGCCCTGTTCGGCAAGGACTTCGTCTACGCGACGATCGGCGCGCTGGTGTTCAACATCTTCGGCATTTTCGGCGGGTTCCTGTCGCCCTTCATCGGACGCAAGCTCGGCCTGCGGCGCGCCTCCGCGTTCGGGTTCGCCGCGGTGTTCCTGATGCTGCTGATCCTGGGAACCTTCCACGGCAAGATGCCGCTGTGGCTGGCCGTCGTGGTGCCGTCGCTGTTCATCCTGTTCCATTCGGGCGGCCCTGGCGCCAATGGCAAGAGCCTGTCGTCGCTGTCGTTCCGCGGAGAGCTGCGGGCCGGCGCGAACGGCATCATCGGCGCGCTGGGCTCCATCGGCGCGGCGGTCGGGTTGCTGGTCTTTCCGATTTTCCGGGAGAGCTACGGCCTGGAAAAGACGTTCCTGATCCTGTCGATCGTTCCCCTGGTGGCGAGCATCATTTGCTTCGTCATCAAGTGGGATCCGACACGCACCACGATCAACCCGGATACCGAGGCCGACGCTCCGCAATTCAAGGACGATGCGGCGCCGTCCACCCTGGATCCCGCTATCGGAAAAGCCGCGCGATGACGACCAACAAAGTGATTCTGGCCATAGACGAAGGCACGTCCGGCACCCGCGCGGCCACCGTGTCGGCCGACGGCCATGTGTCGTGCCTGGAATATTTGGCGCTGCAGGTGCAGACGCCCCGGCCGGGCGTGGTCGAGCAGGACGCCAACGTCATCCTGGAGAAGACGATCGAGGTGTGCCGCAGCGCGATCGCCCAGGCGCGGGGGCAGGGGCAGGAGATCGCCGCGCTGGCGATCGCCACGCAGCGCGCGACCGCCGTGTTGTGGGATACGCAGAGCGGCCGGGCGTTGGTGCCGGCCATGGTGTGGCAGGACACGCGCTATGTGGACGAACTGGACGAACTGGCGCCGCAATGGGACCAGCGCTTGCTGGCGCACGTGGGGCGTCCCGTCGGCGTGCGCTCGCTCTATCTCTGGGCCGCGCACCACATCAGGGAGACGCCGCAGGTGGCCGATGCCTGGCGCGAGCGGCGCCTGGCGTTCGGCACCGTTGACAGCTGGCTGCTGTGGCATTTCTCGCAGCGGCGCGAATGCGTGACCACACCCACCAACGCCACGTCCGCCGGCGCCTACGTGCTGGCCGGGCACCGTTACCACCTGGACTGGCTCGCCACGCTGGGCTTTCCGGTCGAGCTGTTGCCGGGCTTGCGCCAGGACGCCGACGATTTCGGGCGTACGCGCATGGAGGTGCTCGGCATCGACGTGCCGATACTGGCGTCGGCGGGCGACCAGCATGCGGGCGCGGTGGGGCTGGGCTGCCTGGATAGGGGCCAGGCCATGTGCGTGCATGGCACGGGCAGCTTCGTGGACTTGATCATCGGTCCGGAACCGCCGGTGAACGACGGCCTGTTCGAAGGATCGCTGACGATGACGGCGCGCCGCCAGGACGGCGTTTCCCACTTCGCCGTCGAGACTTTCGTCGCGACGACCGGCTCGGCCCTGAACTGGGTCTGCGAAAAACTGAAGTGGTTCAAGGATGCGCGGGAAATCAGCGCCCTGGCGGCCACCGTCGATTCGTCGCGGGGCGTGACCTTCGTGCCGGCCCTGACGGGCCTGCGCGTTCCCAGGATGGAGGCGGCGGCGCGCGCCTCGCTGACGGGCGTCTCGATGGCCACCACGCAGGCCGAAGTGGCCTACGCCATTCTGGAAGGCATCGCGCACTCGGTCGCCAGCTGCATCGAGGCCGACGAAGCGGTATCGGGGGTGCGCGTATGCGAACTGGTCGTGGGAGGAGGGCTGTCCGGCAGCGATGCGCTGTTGCAGATCCAGGCGGATCTGATCGGCATTCCCATCCGCCGCATGCAGGAGGCCGACCGCGCCAGCCTGCGCGGCGCGGCGTTCCTGGCCGGGTCGTCCGGCCTGCTGTGGGAGTCGCTGCAGGAGGCGCGCAAGACGACGGTGACCGACGCGGTGTTCCAGCCGTTGCTGGATGAGGGTGAACGGGTGCGGCGGCGCGGGCTGTGGCATTCGCGGGTCGCGTCGGAGCTGGAGCACGCAGGGCAATTCAAGCGGGACAAAGAGGAGGTCTTGGAAAAATGATCGGGTGGCTATCCAGAAAGCCCAGGAAGGACCGGGCTGAAATGACCCGCACCGAACCATTGCGCCTGAATCGGCAGGAACAGCTGGACCGGTTGGAATCCGAATATTTCGACATCATCATCGTCGGGGGCGGCATCACCGGCGTCTACGCGGCCTTGGACGCGAGCCTGCGAGGCTATCGCGCCGCCGTCATCGAGAAGGACGATTTCGCCTCCGGCACGTCCTCCAAATCCTCGAAGATGGTGCACGGCGGCTTGCGCTATATCGAGCAAGGAAATCTCGGCCTGGTGCGCCATTCGCTGCACGAACGCCAGCGGCTGCGGCGCAATGCCCGCCATCTTGTGCAGCGGCTGCCGTTTCTCTTTCCGATCCTGGAAAAGGACGGCGTGTTCGACAAGCGCCTGTCCAAGGCCTTTGAAAGCCTGCTCTGGACGTACGACATGGCGGGCGGCTGGCGCGAGGGCATCCTGCACCAGAAGCTGACGCCGGCCGAGGTGCTCTCGCACTGCCCGACCTTCAAGGAGGAAGGGCTGCTTGGCGGCTTCCTGTATTTCGATGCGCGGGTGGACGATGCGCGCCTGACGTTGGCCGTCGCGCGCACCGCCGCCTTTCACGGGGCCGCCGTCGTCAACCATGCCAAGGCCGTCGAGATCACGCGCAACGGCCAGGGCAAGGTCGATGGCGTCATCGTCCAGGCCGGCCAGCGGGAGATACGCGCGCGCGCCGGGGTGGTCGTCATGGCGACGGGCGTCTGGTTGCGCGATTGGAGCGGCGCAAAGCAGGGCGATGCGTCAGCGCTGAATGTCCGGCCGGCCAAGGGGGTGCACGTGGCCGTGCCCTGGCTGAAGGTGCGCAACGATTGCACCGTGACCATCCCGGTTCCCGGCCGCAGCCGCCGCGCCACGATCACGCGCTGGGGCGATCTGTCGTATCTGGGCACCACGGATGAAGACTACGAGGGCGATCTCGACGACGTGTACTGCACGCGGCGCGAGCTGGATTTCCTGCTCGAAGGGGCCCGGTCGGCATTGAAGGTCGACCTGCGCGCCGAGGACGCCGTGGGCAGCATCGCGGGCTGCCGCCCGCTGGTCGCGCCCCCAGGGGGGAAGACGCTGGAGATCAAGCGCAACCACGTCATCCGTGTGGCGGACGACGGCCTGGTCACGGTGGTCGGCGGCAAGCTCACGACATCGCGCCACATGGCCGAGCAGACGATCGACGCCGCGCAGCGGGTCATCGGCAAGATCGGAAAGTGCCAGACGCCGCGCGCCTATCTGCTGGGCGCGGCGGGCTACGACCCGCAGGCCATCGTGGCCTCGGGCGGCCTGTCCGCCCATCTGGGCGAGCGCTACGGCACCGAGGCGCGCTTCGTCAGCGACATCCTGGAACAGGCGCCAGCGCTGCTCAAGCCGATCGTCGAGGGCTTGCCCTACACCGAGGCCGAGGTCGTCTATGCGGCGCGGCATGAGCTGGCCGGCACTGTCGAAGACGTGCTGTCGCGCCGCACGCGGGCGCGCCTGATGGCGCGCGATGCCTCGGCCCGCGCCGCCGCGCGGGTCGGCCAGATATTGCAGGCAGAGCTCGGCTTGCCGGAAAGCGTTATCGCGCGGCAGGTGAACGACTACCTCGCCGCCATCAAGCACGAAAAATCCATACTCATGGGAGACCAGTAAATGATCAGTAAAGAAGCCATCAAGCGCGGCTACAACCGCGGCAAGTACGTCGTCGGCGCGCACACCCCGCCGGCCTATGCGGCAACGCTGGCGCAGACGGGAACGGAGCCCGGCCTGCAGCGCGATCCGGTGCGCGTGTCCGCCGAGCTCGTGGAGGCTTTGCGGGGCGTGTCGGACGACGTGCTGACCGCTACCGCCGATGTCGTCGCCTGGACCCGCGACTGGTGGGCGGGCTCGATGATGACGGAGACCGCCGGCAAGCCGGCGACGCCGCACGCGGCCATCGTCAGGGTATCCACGGTCGAGCAGGTCCAGGCGGTGATGCGCATCGCGAATGCGGCCGCCATGCCCGTGACCGTGTCGGCGGGCCGCAGCAACGTGACGGGCGCTGCGCTGCCGGTGCGCGGCGGCATCGTGCTCGACGTCTGCGAGCTGAACCGGCTGGTCGGCGTGGACCGGGAAAGCCAGATCGTGGAAGTCGAGGCCGGCATGTTCGGCGATGTGTTCGAGCAGACCATCCAGGGCGAGTACGGCCTGACGATGGGGCACTGGCCGTCGTCGTTCGGCATCAGCACGGTGGGCGGCTGGGTCGCCTGCCGCGGCGCCGGGCAGCTGTCGACCCGCTACGGCAAGATCGAAGACATGGTGTTCGGCATGGACGTGGTGTTGGCCGACGGCAGCCTGATCACCGTGGGAGGCTACTCGCGCGCGGCGCTGGGATCCGACCTGCAGCAGGTGTTCATCGGTTCGGAAGGCACGCTGGGCGTCATCGTGCGCGTCCGCTTCAAACTGCATCGCCTGCCGGACTACGGCCGCGCGATCGCTTATGGCTTCAAGACGTTCGCCATCGGCCTGGAGGCCTGCCGCGAAATTATGCAGCGCGGCGCGAATCCGGCGGCGCTGCGCCTGTACGACGAACTGGAAAGCGGCGTGCAGTTCAACCGGCCGGATCTCAACGTGCTGCTGGTGGCCGACGAGGGCGCGCGCCAGATCGTGGACGCCGTCATGGCGATCAGCGAAGGCGTGTGCGAGGAAATGGGCGAAAAGCTCGATGGCGCGGCGGTTTTCGAACGCTGGCTCGACACCCGCTACCTCACGGGCAAAAGCGCTGAGGGGTTCAAGCGCAGCCCGGGCTTTGTCGCGGATACGCTGGAGATGTCGGGACGCTGGAGCGATCTGCCGGAGATCTACGCCGAGGTGGTGAACGCCATCAACGCGGTCCCTGGCACCCTGGCCGGCTCGGCGCACCAGTCGCATGCCTACGTCGATGGCGCCTGCCTGTATTTTTCCCTGCGCGGCGAAGTGGAAGTGGAGATGCGCGCCAAGTGGTACCGCCAGGCGTGGGATGCCGCCAATGCCGTGCTGATTAAATACAATGCGGCGCTCAGCCATCATCACGGCGTGGGCCTGCTGCGCGCGCCGTACATGGAGGCGTCGCTGGGCAGCGGCTTCCAGGTGCTGCGCGCGATCAAGCGCACGCTGGACCCGCAGAACATCCTCAACCCAGGAAAGCTCGGCCTGAGCGACGAGCTCTTCTACGACCAGGGCAAGCGATAACCATGGACAGATCATTCGGGGCATGCCTGGCGCGCCATCCGGTCATAGCGACGTTGTACGGGGTTGAGCAGATCAACACCTTCGTGGGCAGCGTCGCCGAGATCGCCATCGTCGCCAATGTGGAACTGCGCAAGCTTGCGCCGGTGATCTCCGCGCTGAACCGGGCGGGGAAGTACGTCATCGTCAATATCGACAGCTGCGAAGGCCTGTCGCAGGACAAGGGCGGCGTCGAGTACCTGGCCGATATCGGCGTGGCGAGCCTGGTTTCCACGCGGGTGGCGACCATCCAGCGGGCCAACCGGGCGGGCATGGTGACGATGCAGAAGGTGTTCGTGACGGATCGTTCGACCTGGCCCCGCAGCGTGAAAGCCCTGGAGCAGAGCGATCCCAACCTGGTGCAGCTGATGCCCGCGCCGATGCTCTCGCATATGGCCTCGCAGGACCTGAAGGCGCTTCCGCCCATCGTCGCATCGGGGTTCGTCTGCAATGAGGGGGACGTCGGCCGCGCTATGCAGCACGGCGCGGTGGGGGTGTCCACCAGCGACCATGCCTTGTGGAGCCTGGACCCGAAACTGCTCAAGCATTGAGCGCCGTCCCCGGGTATGCTATTGGAGCGTTGCGTACCCGGGTACGGTTAATCCGTCCGGACGATGCCCGAGCCGGCCCCGCGACGTTACCTTGCTTGAGGCAGGGATGCCGGTGCTTGGCTGCGTACAAGAAATGTCAAAATTTGCATTGCTTTAATGTTGCCGTTCCCGCCTCGCGATACCGTTGGGTTTTCGTTTTTTGGGGAGAGGAAATGTATTCGCTATCGAAGCGTTGCGGCGCGGAGTTCTTTGGCACATTCTGGCTGGTACTGGGCGGTTGCGGCGCCGCGGTGCTGGCGGCGGGCTTCCCGGAACTGGGCATCGGCTTTGCCGGCGTGGCGCTGGCGTTCGGCCTGACGGTGCTGACCATGGCGTTCGCGGTAGGCCATATCTCGGGCGGCCATTTCAATCCGGCGGTCACGGTCGGGTTGGTGGCGGGCGGCCGTTTCCCCGCCAAGGAAATCGCGCCTTATGTCATCGCGCAGGTGCTGGGCGCCATCGCGGCGGCCGCGGTGCTGGCGTGCATTGCCAGCGGCAAGCTGGGGTTCGATCTCAAGGCCAGCCACTTCGCGGCCAACGGCTACGGCGAGTATTCGCCCGGCAAGTACTCGATGGTGTCCGCGCTGGTGACGGAAATCGTCATGACCGCAGGTTTCCTGTTCGTGATCCTGGGCGCCACCAGCAAGCGCGCGCCCGCCGGATTCGCGGCGATTCCGATCGGCCTGGCCCTCACGCTCATCCATTTGATCAGCATCCCGGTCACGAACACGTCGGTCAATCCGGCCCGTTCCACCGCGCCCGCGCTGTTCGTGGGCGGCTGGGCGGTGGAGCAACTGTGGCTGTTCTGGGTTGCGCCCATCGCTGGCGCGATCATCGGCGCCATCGCCTACCGCCTGGTAAGCGATTCCACGAAGGAATAGGGCAGGGCCGGGGGCTCCAGGAGAGGGGCGGGCGATAATAGGGTCAGGCCGGTTTCGCCGGCGGCGGCCCTGCCGTGCCCTTCCTGGAATAACAAGAATCGCCAATCGCCCCCATGAGTGACTTTTCCATCGCTATCCATCTCGCGCTCGCCATGCTGCTCGGCGCCGCTGTCGGCCTCGAACGCCAGTGGCGGCAGAATTACGCGGGCGTCGTCACGCACGCACTGGTCGCCCTGGGGGCGGCCGCCTACACTGCCTTGCCTGCGCTGCTGGATGCCAGCAACGACATGCGCCTGGGCAGCCAGGTCGTGACGGGCATCGGGTTCCTGGGCGCCGGCCTGATCATGCGGGACGGGCTGACCATCCGGGGCCTCAGCGCCGCCGCCACCATCTGGGCCACCGGCGCGGTCGGTGTGCTGGCAGGCTACGGGTTCTTGGCCGAAGCCGGCGCGGTCACCGCTCTGATCCTGGTGACCAACGTGCTGTTGCGGGGCGGGGCCAGGCTGGTGGACCGTTACGTGCCCGAAGCGGAAACGGAAGAGCGCTACTACAACATCGCCCTGACCTGCGCATCGGCGGACGAAGCCCTGATGCGGGCGGAGCTGTTGAACGCCCTGGGCAGGCATAGCCTGCGCCTGCGCGGCGTGGAAAGCCAGCAGCGCGACGGCGGCCGCTCGGAGGTGACCGCGGTGGTCTATTCCATGCGCCAGGAAGACGAGCGGGTGGAAAAGCTGGTGGGCAGCCTGAGCCTGCTGCCCCAGACGTTTTCGGCGAGCTGGACGTCCGATACCGGCAACGCCTGATTCCGGGCGCAATCAGGACGCCGTAAGTCTGATCTCAATACGCTTGCAGACCGTATTCCAGACCACGAGCGTAGCCTGTGATCCAATCCTCCTCCGCCGCAGCGCCGGCCGATCTTGCGCACTATGACCGGGCATCCATCGTCTTTCATTGGCTGACTGCCGTGCTGGTGGTGGGCCTGTTCGTCCTGGCCGAGGTTTGGAGCTTCCTGCCGCGCGGGACGTCCACGCGGCGCCTGCTGCAGTCACTGCATATTTCGTTCGGGCTGACCTTCGCCGCGGTGTTCGTGCTGCGCGCGGCATGGCGCCTGACCGCCGGCCGGCGCTTGCCGCCGGCCGCGGCCGGCTGGTTGCGCGTCGCCAGCACCGGCATGCACGGGCTGCTCTATGCGCTGATGGCGGCGCAGATCGTGCTGGGCTTTCTGTTCCGCTGGGCTCAGGGTGAGCCGTTCGCTTTTTTCGGCCTGTTCGACGTGCCCACGCTGATCCCCATCGACCGGGAGCAGCGCCACTTCATCGGCGGGCTGCACAATACCGTGGCGTGGACGATCATCGTCCTGGCGCTCCTGCATGCGCTGGCGGGGCTGTTCCACCACTACTTCCTGCGCGACGGCGTGCTGCGCCGCATGCTTTCGGGCCGCTGAGCCGGCCGGATGACCCCGGGGGCGTGATGGGCGGGCGGGGCAGGTTGTACATTACGCACTATCACCCGCTTCATTTCTACAGGATTCACCCGTCATGACCGCCCCAGAAGTCGTTATTTCCCCCTCGATCAGCTGCGCGAACGATCGGCCCTTCGTGCTGTTCGGCGGCATCAATGTGCTGGAATCGCGGGATCTGGCCCTGCGCGCCTGCGAGGAATACCAGCGCGTGACGAGCAAGCTGGGCATTCCCTACGTGTTCAAGGCGTCCTTCGACAAGGCCAACCGCTCCTCCATCCACTCCTACCGCGGCCCGGGGCTGGAAGAGGGCATGAGGATCTTCGAAGAGGTCAAGAAGACCTTCGGCGTGCCGGTCATCACCGATGTACACGAGCCCTGGCAGGCCGCGCCGGTGGCCGAGGTCGCCGACATCCTGCAGCTGCCTGCCTTCCTCGCCCGCCAGACGGACCTGGTGGTCGCGCTGGCGAAGACGCAGCGCGTGGTCAATATCAAGAAGCCCCAGTTCCTCAGCCCGACCCAGGTGCTGAACATCGTCGAGAAGTTCACCGAGGCCGGCAACGACAAGCTGATCCTCTGCGACCGCGGCACCTGCTTCGGCTACGACAACCTGGTCGTCGACATGCTCGGCTTCGGCGTGATGAAGAAGGTGTCCGGCAATCGCCCGCTGATTTTCGACGTGACGCATGCCTTGCAGCAGCGCTCGGCGCTGGATGCCGCGTCGGGCGGCCGCCGCGAGCAGGTGGCCGAACTGGCGCGCGCCGGCATGGCGGTGGGGCTGGCAGGCCTGTTCCTGGAAGCCCACCCCGATCCCAAGAACGCGAAGTGCGACGGTCCCAGCGCCTTGCCGCTGGACAAGCTGGAGCCCTTCCTGGCCCAGCTGAAGCGGCTGGACGATCTGGTGAAGTCCTTTGCCCCCATCGATATCGAACCCTGATTCCGGCGGTCATAACGGCTGCGCAAAGTTGTTATACGATCCAGGCCTGGGGTCCCGCGGGAGGCAAAGGCGCCTCGCACAGATCCATCATCGGGGAGCTGGATGTCTTTGTACGTAATCGTCGCCGTTCGAAAAGAGCCCGTCAGCGGGCATGTGGCCTATGTGCGCTGGGGGCAGGCCGAGCGCGGCGTGCCCGGCTGGGTCACCGAGCCGGTAACGGCGGCGGCGTCCGAGGTCATCGAACTCATCAAGGACGGGGTCGAGGTCGAAACCGCCATCAGCCTGGACGGCATGAGCGTGGCGTCGCGTCCGGTGCGGGTCCTGGTGGACGATGACGGGCGCGAACACCTCGCGTCCGTGCCCGTCCCCAGTTCAACCCTGCATACGCTGTTCGACCTGCCGGAGTTCTGACCCGGCGCGGGCTGGCCGTCAGCGCCGGCCCTGCGCGAAGTTCTGCAAGGCGTCTCCAGCGAGGCGATAGCGCACCCACTCATCCTGCGCAAGCGCCCCGATCGACTTGTAGAAGTCGATGGCGGGCGTGTTCCAGTCCAGCACGCTCCATTCCAGCCGTCCGCAACCGTTGGCCACCGCTTCCTGCGCCAGGTGGCGCAGCAGGTCGCGTCCGGCGCCGATGCCGCGATGCTCCGGCGTGATGTACAGGTCTTCCAGATAGATACCGTTCTTGCCGAGCCAGGTCGAATAGCTGTAGAAATAGACGGCATAGCCGATGGCCTTGCCGTCCAGCAGGCACATCAGCGCCCGGGCGGGCGCGCCTTGCGCGAACAGGGTGCGCTCGACGTCGCCGGCGCTGGCGATCACCTCATGGGCGGCGCGCTCGTACACGGCAAGCTCGGTGATGAAGGCATGGATCTGGGCCGCATCCGAAGGCGCGGCGGGGCGGATTTCGATAGTCACGGGTATTTCCTGCTTTTTGGGATGCATATCCTACCTGTGAACGCCCGGCCTTGCCGGGCGTCCCGCGCGGCGACATCGGGAATTCCCTTACTTGCGCGCCGGGCGGGGGGGCGCGATTCTTGGGCAGGATCTTGCCCTCGCGTCTGGATGGATACAACAGAGGACGTCCTCTATGCCTGAGCCTGGCTCTGCCTCCGCCCATGCGCCCGCCGCAAGGCATAAGGGGCGCCGTCTGTCGTGGATTTGGCTGGTGCCGATCATTGCGGCCGTAGGCGGCTTGTTCCTGGTGGTGCGCGTCTGGATGGAGGCGGGCCCCACGGCCACCATCAGTTTCCAGACCGCCGAAGGGCTGGAGGCCGGCAAGACGCAAGTGCGCTACAAGGAGGTCAACGTCGGCCTCGTCGAGCGTGTGGCCCTCAATCCCGACCGCACCGGCGTCATCGTGACGATCCGCGTCGACAAGGACGCGAGCAGCCTGCTGCAGGACGGCACCCGGTTCTGGGTGGTGCGGCCCCGGCTGACCCTGAGCGGCGTGTCCGGCCTGGGCACCTTGCTGTCCGGGGCCTACGTCGGCGTGGATCCGGTCAGCCCGAACGGCAAGGAAGGCGCGCGCCCCGCCGCCAAGTCCGCCTTCGTCGGCCTGGAGATCCCCCCCGAAGTCACGCAGGACCGCGCGGGCAAGCGCTTTACGCTGAAGGCCCGCGACCTGGGGTCGCTGGACGTCGGATCGCCCGTGTATTACCGGCGCATTCCGGTGGGGCAGGTGGTGGGCTACCACCTGGACAGCACCGGCCAGGGTGTCGACGTGCAGGTTTTCATCGATGCGCCCAATGATGCCTACGTCAATGGCGGCTCGCGGTTCTGGAACGCCAGCGGCGTGGACTTCAGTGTCGACGCGCGTGGTCTTCAGATGCGCTCGCAATCCCTCCTGTCGGTGATCGTGGGGGGCGTCGCGTTCGACACGGTCGAGCAACGCGAGCGCGTGAGCGCCAAGGCCGATGCGGAGTTCGTCATCTTCCCGTCCGAGAGCGCGGCCCGGGCGCAGCCGGATGGGGTGCCGTTGCACATCCGCATGCGCTTCGACCAATCGGTCCGCGGCCTGGTGGTCGGAGCGCCTATCGACAGCTACGGCGCCACCATCGGACAGGTGGATTCCATCGGGCTGGAGCTGGACCGGACGACCAACCAGTTCTACGCCGTGGTGGGGGCGACGCTGTATCTCGAGCGCCTGGGGGCGAAGACGATGGGCGAGATCAAGGAGTACTCGGGGTCTTCACTGGAACACCCGAGCGGAAAACTGCTGTCGGCGATGATCGAGCATGGCCTGCGGGCGCAGTTGCGCATCGGCAATCTGCTGACCGGGCAGTTGTATGTCGCCATGGCGGTATTCCCGGACGCCAAGCCGGTGTCGTTCAAGATGGAAAACACGCCGACGATCCCGACGGTGCCCAACAACCTCGACCAGTTGCAGCATCAGGTCAACAGTATCCTAGTCAAGCTGGACAGAGTGCCGTTCGATGCGCTGGGCGCAGAGCTGAGCAATCTGTTGCGCGGCACCGCCAGTCTGGTGAAGCGCCTGGATACCCGGCTGGCGCCGGAGGCGCAGGCCATGCTGAAGCAGGCCAGCAAGTCGCTCGCCGCGATCGGCGGCGTGCTCAGCCCCGATGCAGACCTGCCGGCAAGCGCGGGCTCGGCCGTGCAGGAACTGGCGCGCGCCGCCAGGTCGTTGCGGGAGCTGGCGGATTATTTGCAGGCCTATCCCGACGCGCTGCTGCGCGGGCGCGCGCCGGACGGCCAGGCGCCGCGCTAGCCGCCGCGCTTAGCCGGCGGCGAGCCAGCGGGCGATCTCGCGCGCGCTGGACGCCGGATCGCTGCGCGACGTGTCCAGCACCCAATCGCTGAAAGGACGCGAAGCGTAGCCTTCGCGGTACATCTGTACAACGCGTTGACGTTCCCATTCCGTCAATGTGCGTCCGCCTCTGTCGGATTGGGCGGCCGCGAGCGTGGGAGCAAGCGTAATGACGCGCAAGCGGGCGCTGCGCCGCTCGCAGGCGGCCAGGATTCGTTCGTAGCCCTCTTGGTCCAAGGGGTAAGCGACGACCAGGTAGGAATCCCGCGCTGCGCCGATCAGGCGAGTGATGCGAGCAAGCGCCAGCTCCCACTGTTCGGTATGCGGCAGGTGGCTGGGCGCATCGTGGTCATCGCCATCGATGAACCGCGCGGCCGGCAGCAGGGCCGCCAGCGCGGCGCCGACGGTGGATTTCCCGCTGTTGATCGGACCGTTGAGGTGGATGACATTCAATGCAGGGGGGGAAATGGGAAACTCCTTGGCTGGGGCCGGGAACGGCGCTTGCTGCTGGGCGCCGTGAACGCCGTCGCTCATGGCAAGGGCGAGGCGCCCGAGAGGGACAGAGCATGGATCATAGTGAAATGATGGCGCGCATGATCACACAGCCCGTCGCGCCGGGCAGATTTGACCACTGGGATGGCATTCTTTCCGCCTATGCGGACTGCCTGATTCAGGTGCAGGCCAAGCTGACGGATGCGGATATCAAGCGCTTCCTGGACGTGGGGGCGCTGGTGTTCCGCAGCTGCTGCCAGGAAGAGGCGCGGCGGCGATGGACCGCCGAGGAAATGGCGTTGTACCAGCACAAACGCCGGTTCGAAGCATAGGGCGCCGCGCAGCCGCGCGCTTCAGAACAGGCAGTGGCGCAGGGCGAACTTGCGCCCGAAAGCGCGGACCTCGTCGCCCTCCACCGAGGCCGTCACGTCCCAGCGGTCGCCGCGGGTGACTAGTATCGACCGGCTTGAAAAGACATGGCGCAGCGCAAAGCGCCAGAACTCGGCCTCGGAGCCCACCGGTTCGAGGTCGTGCGGGCCGATGAGGAGCCGCGCAGGGCGGGGCGTTGCGCCGAGAGACCATCGCAGGGCGACCGTAAGAAACGCGAAACGCGCCGAGAACGACGATGGCTGGACGCACAGCACGCGGATTCTGTTGTTCATGGCCGGACCCTCTCCAGGTAGGGCCAGCGTAGCAAATGTGTCCGGACGCTTCCATACCGCCTTTGGCGGATTCGGGCCCGCGCCGCCGGGCAGCAACCGCTCAGCCCCGCCGCAAGCCCCGCAGCATCAAGTCCAGCGCCTGCAGCGCCTGGGGCAGCCGCGCTTCGTCCGCGGGATCCTCCGCGATCCAGAAGGCGCTTTCGGACAGGCTGCCGTTGACCAGCCGGGCAAGCGCTTCCGGCGCTGCGGCTTCGATCGCGTTTTCGTCCATCATCCGCTGCAGCAGCGCGCCCAGCGATGCCAGGCACTGCTGCTGGGCGGCGTCCGGGGCAGGGCCCAGCACGGCCCGGGCGTCCTGCAGCACGATGCGCCGGATCTCGGGCTCGGCCGCCATCTGGAGGTAGGCGCGGCACCGTTCCCGGAATGCCGTCCAGGCGTCGGGCGCCCGCGCCGAAATCGCGTCCAGCCGCTCGTCCATTTCGCCGTCGATCTGTTCGACGACCGCGGCCAGCAAGCCTTGCTTGCCGCCGAAATGGTGGTACAGGGCGCCCCGGGTCAAGCCGGCGGCCGCCGTGAAATCGTCCATGGACGTCGCCGCGTAGCCCGCTTGCCGGAAGGCCCGCCGCGCCGCGGCCAGCAGTTTTGCGCGGGTGGCTTCGATCATCTCGGCGCGGGAGCGGGACATGGCGTCCTCCTGTGAGGCATACGAGGCGTAGGTAAATTGACATACGCAATGTATGTGAATACGATCTCGTTGTCTACACGATCCAAAGGTTTCCGGTGTCCAATCCGTATCGCGAGCTGTTCAGGGCGCCTGGCGCTATCGGCTTCGTGCTGGCCGGCGCGGTCGCGCGCCTGCCCCTGCCCATGATCGGTATCGGCATCATCACGATGCTGTCGGCGGTGCGCGGCGCCTATGCCCTGGCAGGCGCCGTCGCGGCAACCTTCGCGCTGGCCACGGCCCTGCTGGCGCCGCGCATTTCGCGCCTGGTCGACCGGCACGGCCAGGGCAGGGTACTGCCGGTGGCGGCGGGTTTGTGCGTCCTGGGGCTCGCCGGCCTGGCCGCCTGCGTGCGGTGGCAGGCGCCGGACTGGGCCTTGTTCGTTTGCGCCGCGCTGGCGGGCTGCCTGCCCAGCATGCCCGCAATGATTCGCGCACGGTGGACAGAGATCTTCCGCGACCAGCCGCAACTGCGTACGGCCTATGCACTGGAGTCGGTGGCGGACGAACTCAGTTTTATCGTCGGGCCGCCGCTCTCCGTAGGCCTGAGCGTCCTGTTTTTTCCCGAGGCCGGCCCGCTGACGGCCGCGCTGCTGCTGGCGGCCGGCGTCACCGCCTTCGTCCTGCAGCGGGCTACAGAGCCCGCGGTGCTGGCCCGCCGGCAGGGGCGCGAGGCATCGGTGTTGCGCATGCCCCTCATGCGGTCGCTGTTGACGATGATGGCGGCGATGGGCGTGATCGTGGGCACCATCGACGTCCTGAGCGTCGCCTTCGCCCGGCAGCAGGAGATGCCGGCCGGCGCCAGCCTCGTGCTGTCCGCATACGCCCTGGGCTCCTGCGTGGCCGGTCTGGCGTTCGGCGTCCTCAAATTCCAGATGCCGCTGGCGCGCCTGCTCGCGGTGGCGGCCGGCGTGACGGCGTTCACGACGATTCCCCTGCTGTTGGTGAACGATCTGCTGGGCCTGTCGCTGGGCGTGTTGCTGGCCGGCCTGTCGCTTGCGCCGACGATGATTATCGCGATGGCGCTGGTGGAGAGCAATGTCCCGGACCATCGCCTGACCGAAGGGTTGACGTGGCTGGTCACGGGCCTGGGCGCCGGCGTGGCGGCGGGGGCGGCGCTGGCCGGCTGGGTGGTCGACCACCACGGCGTGCAGGCGGGGTTCTGGACGGCCGTGGGCGCGGGGGCGGTCGTGCTGCTGGCCGCCTTGCCGGCGGCGCGCCGTCCCTGCGCCGGGCGCGTCGGCGCTTGACGGGGCGCGGATAGAATGGCGGATCCCGGCCATCAGCAGGAGCAGGCAATGTCCAGAATCGTCGTCAATCCCGATACCGTATTCGACTCCGTGCAATACGGCTTCAGCCAGGCCGTGATTGTGACCGGGCAGCGCCGCATGCTGTTGTCGGGCCAGGTGGGCGTGGACGCCAGCGCGCGCACGGTGGGCCCCGGGCTGCAAGAGCAGACCGAAGCCGCGCTGGACAACGTCGAACGCGTGCTCGCCGCAGCGGGCGGCACGCTGGCGCAGGTGATCATGCTGCGCATCTACATCTGCGAGACGGCGCGGGAAGACCAGGAAGTGATCGCGCAGGCGCTGCGCGACCGCTTCAAGAAGGATCCGCCGCCGTCGTCCTGGATCATCGTCAGCGGTTTGTCGCTGCCGGAATGGCTGATCGAGATCGAAGCCGAGGCCATGCTGGACTGCTGAGCGCGGGGTTCGCGCGCCGCCGCCGACGCTGGCGGACCCTAAGGCTTTTCGCGCCAGGGCGGCGTGGCGAAGGCGGCGCGCAGGTGGGCCAGGAATCCGGCGGTCCGCGCGGGCAGTTCCTGGCGCGACTTGACCAGAGCCACCACATTCGCCTGCGGTAGGCTCCAGCTGGCCAGCAGGGGCACCAGCCGGCGCTCGCGCACGTGCGCCGCAACGTCCCATTCCGAGCGCACGATGATGCCGTGCCCCGCCAATGCCCATTCCACGGCGGTTTCCCCCGCGTTGCTCGACAGTACCGGGGAAACGCGCACGCCGACCGCGGCCCCGCGGCCCTGTTTGAACCGCCACAGGGTCACGTCCTCGTCGTTTTCGCGTAGGGCGATGCAGTCATGCCCCCGCAGGTCCTCGGGCTTGGCGGGGGCGCCGCGGCGCGCCAGGTAGGCGGGCGAGGCGCACAGGACCCGGCGGTTGGGCGCCAGCGGGTAGGCGACCAGCGTGGAATCGCGCAGCTCGCCGATATGCACCATGACGTCCCAGTCGTCGGCGGCGAGCCGGGGAGGGCCGTCCGACAGCGTGAGGCTGGCCGTGACGTTTTCGCTGTGCCCGCGGAATTCCGCCACCAGCCCTGCGATATAGCGCTGGCCGAAGCCCAGCGGGGCAACGACGCGCAGGTGACCCGCCACCACGCCGCGCCTGCCCGCCAGTTCGTCCGCGAGATCGCCCAGCTCGCCGCAGATCTGTTCCGCCCGCAGCGCCAGGAGCCGGCCTTCGTCGGTCAGGGCCGTGCCGCGCCCTGAGCGGTTGACCAGCCTGACGCCCAGCCGCTTTTCCAGCGCATGCAGCCGTTGCGTGACGGCCGGCGGCGTCACGTCCAGCGCGCGCGCCGCCTCCGCCAGGGAGCGGGTGACCGCCAGGCTCAGGAAGAAGCGCAGATCGTCGGTGGTGATCATTCAGACAGGCATTAATTGATGATTAAGTCCTTATTAAACACGCGCGGCGGGCGCCGCGCCATACTTCCGCCATGCGGATGCCGGATGCCCGGCGTCCTCCCGATTCGCCATACCGAGGCCTTCATGAACCTAGCTACCGCCCCGTCCACCGTGGACTCCCTGGATACGCCGTGCCTGTTGCTGGACGAAACCCGCATGACGCGTAATATCGAGCGCCTGAACGCGCTGATGGCGGGGCATGGCGTGCAATTGCGTCCCCATCTGAAGACGCCCAAATCCATCGAGGTGGCGCGCCGGCTCATGTCCACGCCGCAGGGCCCCGCCGCCGTTTCCACGCTGCAGGAAGCCGAGCAGTTCGCCGCGGCTGGCGTGACGGACCTGCTGTATGCGGTCGGCGTGTCGCCCGCGAAGCTGGAGCGCGTGCTTGCGCTGCGCCGGCGCGGCGTCGACCTCACCGTGGTGGTCGATAGCATCGACGCCGCGCTTGCGGTGGCCCGCCGCGCGCGGGAGGCCGGCGACGCCATTCCCGCGCTGATCGAAATCGATTGCGACGGCCATCGCGCGGGCGTGCAGCCCGGCAACACTGAACAGCTGCTGGCCATCGCGCGGGCGCTGCACAACGAGGGCGCGTGCCTGCGCGGCGTCATGACGCACGCCGGCGAATCCTACGGTTGCGACAGCGTCGAGGCGATCGCGGACATGGCCGAACAGGAGCGCCTGGCCGCCGTCGGCTGCGCCGAGGCCATCCGCGCGGCCGGCCTTCCGTGCCCGGTGGTCAGCGTGGGCTCCACGCCCACGGCCCATTTCGCGCGCAGCCTGGAGGGCGTGACGGAAGTCCGCGCCGGCGTGTACGTCTTCTTCGACCTGGTGATGGCGGGCCTGGGCGTCTGCGCGGTGGATGACATCGCGGCCAGCGTATTGACGACCGTGATCGGCCATCAGCCCGACAAGGGATGGATACTGGTCGACGCCGGATGGATGGCCATGTCGCGCGACCGGGGAACCGCCAGGCAGCGGGTGGACCAGCTGTATGGGCTGGTTTGCGACGCGGATGGCAAGGTCTATCCCGATGTGCTGCTCGCCGAGACCAACCAGGAGCAGGGCATCATCAAGGTGCGGCCCGGCAGCGGCGCCGTTCTGCCCGATCTGCCGTTGGGCGCGAAGCTGCGGATCGTGCCCAATCACGCATGCGCCACCTGCGCCCAGCACGACGCCTATGAGGTCGTGCGTCGCGGTTCGCCCGATATCGTGGCGCACTGGGAACGGTTCCGCGGCTGGTAGGCGCGCTTTACAAGGACGCATTCATGGAACTGATCCATACGCACAAGGCCACGCCGCCCGCCGGCCACTATTCGCAAGCGGTGCGCGCCAACGGCTTCGTATTCGTCTCGGGGCAGCTCGGATTCCTGCTGCCCGCGGCGCCCGGGGAGCGGCCCGCGCTGGCCGGCGGCGCGGCCGCCCAGACCCGGGAGGCGCTGCGCAGCGTGCGGGCGATCCTGGACGCCGCCGGCTCGTCGCTTGCTGCCGTCGCCAGCGTGACGGTGTACATCCCGGACGTGGGGCTCTGGGATGAGGTCAACGGCGTCTACGAGGAATGTTTCGGCGCGCATCGCCCGGCGCGCGCGATCGTGCCCACCCGTGAATTGCACTACGGGGCGCTGGTGGAAATCAGCGTCGTCGCGGTGGGGTGAAGGCGGGCGCCCAGCGGCCCGCGCCTATAATGCGAGCGCCTGAATGCCTTCGGGGGAGATCGTTCGCATGCAGTACGAATATCTGTTCTGGTCCATGGCCGCGATGGTGGCGGCAGCCCTGGCCGGCGGCTCGCTCTGCGGCCGCCTGCGTTCCGTCAAGCATGCGCTCGGTGGTGTCGCCGCGCTCGCGGCGGCGGTCTTCGTGGCGGTGTTCGTGCTGTCCCGCCGAGGCGGCTTCAGCGATCTGTCGGTGATGCTGTCGATCGCCGCCTTCATGTTCAGCCTGGTGATCGGCACCGCGGCGTCGCTGCTCACGCGGCGCATCCTGCGGCGCCGCTAAGCCGCCTGGCGCGTCATTCCTCCGCGTCGTCGAAGTCTTCGTCCTCGTCGTCTTCCTCGTCCTGCTCCAGGGCGTCATAGCCCTTCCAGGTGATGCGCCAGCGCGTGGCGCCCGCGTTGGCGGCGGTTTCGCTTACCTGCTTGACCAGCCCAGCGTCCTCCAGCAGGTCCAGGTGATGCGCGATCACTTGCAGGCCCTGTTCTTCGGGATGCGGCGCCAGGGCCGCGTTCTTGATGTCGTGCGTGCTCAGGTTGGGGCCCGGCGCGTCGCGCAAGGCTCCCAGGATCGTGACGACCAGATCGAAATCGCGTTGCATGATGTCCACCATGTAGGGAAAGGATAGGGCGACGATAGCAGAGTTCCATGGCGGCGACGCGACAGTCCGCGCGGCCGGGTTACAGTCCAGGATTCTCGATAACCGACATATGCTGACACCTATGAAGAAACCCGCAGAACGCGATTGCCTGGCGCTGGTCCCCGGCTATTCCGGGCAGGCCGCCAAGCTATTCCTTTCGCGCGGCGGCGACGACCGCATCGATGGCGTAACCGTGTTCGACTTGCTGGGGCACGTCAAGCTGCAGGGCAGCGCCGAGGAGGCCGCGGCCTGGGTCGGCGAATGGCTGGCCCAGGAGGCCGGCAACCGTAAGGCCCGCCGCACGCAGCTGCTGGCGCAGATGTTCCTCTGCAAGCTCGCCGGGGACGAAAAGGACGCCTTCCTGGCGGCGCAAAAGCCGCTGCTGGGGGTGCTGGCCGCCGCCGGCGTGCGCAGCCGTGGCGTCGCCGCGACGTCAGGCGTGGCCCGCCAGTCGCTTGGGCCGAATGTCAAGAAGCATTAGCCCAAGGCTGTTATAGTCGCGCCTGGGCGTGCGTGTGCACCTGCGAGGTGCGTGCCCAGGCGGGCTCTGCCCGCGAATTTAGGAAGATGGATCATGGAAATTGTAAGTCGGCAGGTTGCCGACGTGGCGGGCGGCGTTGAACTGCACACCACGCTGGATGGCGAAAGCATAAGCGCCTACGTGGTTGTGGGCGTGACCGATCTGAATGCGATCGCAGACATCGTGCCGCGCGCAAAGGTCGAGGCCGGGGCGGATATACACGCCACGAATGTCGACGATGTTGATAATGCGCAAGAACAAATCGACCAAGTCCTGGAAAATATGAATCCCGGTGACGTGGCGGTTTTCCTTTGCTCGGGTCCCGACGCTTTCAGCGCGGCGCTCGATCTGCTGGGTTTACCTATCGACGAGTAAGCCTGGCGGCAAACCAAAGTGCTAGCCCAAACGGCGTATGAAGGATCGTACGCGGGCAGGCGGCATTTATATAAGCCTTGATTGTTTTTTTATGATGCGTGGGTGTTAACACCTATGCAGGACTCCTTATTGCCTATGAAATCGTGTGAATTTTGTGCGCCGTTTCTCTTTGTTGCATTATTGGCACGCATTTTTTAGGATTATGTTGACTTATGAGGGGAACCTAACGATAGTGTCGGCACACGATCACAAGCGTTGCGATTTTCGTTCAGTGCCGTGCCTTTTCCGGCTCAGCGTTATTGTTCTACTGTCCCCTCCTTGATTGATTCGTGACCTCCGGGCATTTGCCCATTATCTCTAGGAAATACAGTATGGAAACCGGCGTCGTTAAGTGGTTCAACTCGGAAAAGGGCTATGGCTTCATCACTCCGGAAGCGGGTGGCAAGGACCTGTTCGCTCACTTCTCCGAAATTCAGGGTTCGGGCTTCAAGTCCCTGGAAGAGAACCAGCGCGTCAGCTTTGTGACGGCCAATGGCCCCAAGGGCCCGCAAGCCACGAAGATCCAGGTCCTGTAAGGTCCTGAGTTTTCGAGAAAAGCCCCCTCGTGGGGCTTTTTTGTTTTTTTGCGCGAAGGGTTTCGGCCCGCAGCCGTTGCTCAAATGCAAATATCGGGTAAATACCTATTTGCACAGCATTCTCTCGCTATACCGGCGACAGATCATTCCACCGCCGGCCACTTTTCGCAGGATCGCGCCGCCATGACTTCTGCTTTTTCCAAGCCGTCCGTAATGCAACCGCAAGATGTCATTTCATTTTGGCTCGATGCGGGTCCGCAGCAATGGTTCACCAAGAACGCCGCATTCGATACCGTGTTCCGCGAACGCTTCGAGGGCGCGCACTTCGCCGCCGCCGCTCGCCAATTGGACGGCTGGCTGGAAGACCCTGCGGGCGCGCTGGCGTTGATGATCCTGCTGGACCAGTTCCCCCGCAATGCCTATCGGGGCACGGCGCACATGTTCGCAACCGATCCTTTGGCGCAGTATTTCGCCGACCGCGCCATTGCGGCCGGCCAGGATCTGGCTGCGGATCCGCAGCTGCGCCAGTTCTTCTACATGCCGTTCGAACACGCCGAGAGCCTTGCCGCGCAGAACCGCGCCGTTGCCCTGATGGAGCCCCTGGACGCGGATTCGCTGCGCTGGGCGGTCCTGCATCGTGACATCATCAAGCGATTCGGACGTTTTCCGCACCGCAATGCCGTGCTGGGCAGGCAGACGACGCAGGCCGAGCAGGAATTCCTGGAATCCGGCGGATTCGCCGGCTAGAAAGGCCGTGCCAGGCACTGAGTATCTTTGTGTATCGTTGCGTGGCAACTTGAAAATTACGAGGGGCGGCGAGGCATGGCGCTGCGCTTTCCGGTAGTCCGGGTGCAAGGGGGCGCGCGCATATTTGACGGTTTTCGAGGTTCGCCAATACACTGGGTTCAGCGAGATTTTCAAGCGACGCGGTCTGCGTTTCTCTTGTCGCCGTCAGTGGTGCAACGGTTGCTTCCTCTCCCATCCTTGATGATCTGGCGCCCCGCGAGCAATCGCATTTCATAGGTCAAGGACACTCCATGGCAACCGGCATCGTTAAGTGGTTCAACGCCGAAAAGGGTTATGGCTTCATCATGCCCGACGACGGCAGCAAGGATCTTTTCGCTCACTACTCCGAGATCCGCAGCGAAGGCTACAAGTCGCTGCAGGAAAACCAGCGCGTCACGTTCGACGTGGGCACCGGTCCCAAGGGGCCCAGCGCAAAGAACATCAAGGTCGCAGCCTGACCTTCGCCGGGCAGCGCTCCGGGCGAGCCCGGCGTTCCGCCTATAAAAAAGCCCCCACACGCAATGTGTGGGGGCTTTTTTTGCCTTGATCAGTGTTTGGCGTGGCTGGCCGGGGTGGACAGCTTGTCGACCAGCGCGATGCCCAGCGCCGACAGAATGAACAGGCCGTGGATGACGGTCTGCCACATGACGCCGGCCTCGGAGAAGCGCGCGTTGGGCGTGCCCAGCGTGCCGGCCTCGATGAAGGTGCGCAGCAGGTGGATCGACGAGATGCCGATGATGGCCATCGCGAGTTTGACCTTGAGCACGCTGGCGTTTACATGGCTGAGCCACTCCGGTTGGTCCGGATGGCCCTGCAGGCGCAGGCGCGACACGAAGGTCTCGTAACCGCCCACGATCACCATGACCAGCAGGTTCGAGATCATGACCACGTCGATCAGGCCCAGCACCAGCAGCATGATCTCCATTTCGCCGAAGCTGTTGGCGTGCGTGAGCAGGTGCCACAGCTCTTTCAGGAACAGCATGACGTAGACGCCCTGGGCAACGATCAGGCCCAGGTATAGGGGCAGTTGCAGCCAGCGGGAACTGAAGATCAGGCTGGGCAACATGCCCAGGCGGGGAGGGGTATTAGGGATCATGGTGGGTGCGAGCCGTATGGTGTGTGTGCGAAAAAGCGGGCGCAATTCTATCAATGCCGCATGGCAGCGGGCATCAGTTTTTTATGACAGGATCCGTTGCTGCCGCATCGCGGGCTAACACGATTGCGTGGGCCTTGCCGGGGTTTTGTGTAAGAAAAACTGGCATTTGCGAAACTGTGTGCCGAAACGTTCAGAGCGCATTGGCCATATATAGAATTGCCGCCTCGTTGGCATAGAGCCAGTCAAGAGGAGTTTGTTCCCATGAAGATCCGCTACGCCGTTGCCGCGTTGGCCGTTGCGCTTGCCCCTTATTCCGCCTCGCATGCGTTGGACATCGGGGGATTGGTGGGCGCCGGCACCAAGGTCGTCCAAGCCGCCACGTTGAGCGACGCCGAAATCAAGACCCTGTCGGACAAGGCCTGCGCCCAGAGCGACTCGCAAGAGAAGATCGCCGCTCCCGGCAGCAAGTACGACGCCCGCCTGCAGAAGATTGCCAAGTCGCTGGGCAGCACGGTGAACGGCCAGAAGGCCAGCTACAAGGTCTACATCACGAAGGACGTCAATGCGTGGGCCATGGCCAACGGATGCATCCGCGTCTATAGCGGCCTGATGGACATGATGACCGACGACGAAGTGATGGGCGTGGTCGGCCACGAAATCGGCCACGTGGCGCTGGGCCACAGCAAGAAGGCGATGCAGACCGCCTACACCGTCTCCGCCGCGCGCGACGCCGCCGGCGCCGCGGGTGGAGCGACCGTCGCGGCCCTGAGCTCCTCGCAGCTGGGCGACCTGACCGAGAAATTCATCAACGCGCAGTTCTCGCAATCGCAGGAAAGCGCCGCCGACGACTTCTCCTTCGATCTGCTGCAGTCCAAGAAGCTGAACACCCGCGGCCTGGTGACCGCGTTCCAGAAGCTGGCGGAGCTGGATGGCGGCAAGAGCGATATGATGAGCTCGCACCCGTCCTCGGCCAAGCGCGCACAGCACATCGAAGAGCGCATCGCCAAGGCAAAATAAGGCGGTAACAAGGCGCCGGAAGGCGTTTTTTCTCCCCATCCGGGGCGGAAAACGGGGCGCGAGTATCCGGACTTATCCGGGTGCTCGCGCCTCTTTGCGTCAGCGGTCCGGAAGTTTCCGGTAAAATGGCGCGTTTATCCGCCCGTTTTCTCTTATCTCTCGGAATATAGGTCTTTTAATGCAGCCTGTGGTTGAAACCCTCTCCGGCCTGGAGCGCCGTGTTGATCTGGCCGTCTCGGTGGCCGACGTCGAAAAGGAAGTCCAGGCGCAATTGAAGCGCGTGGCTCGGACCGCCAAGGTCCCCGGCTTCCGTCCGGGCAAGGCCCCGCTCGCCATGCTCGAGCGCAGCCATGGCCCCGGCATCCGCTACGACGTGATCAATAGCCAAGTCGGCCGTGCTTTCGAGCAAGCCGTTGACGGCGCCAAACTGCGCGTCGCCGGCGCTCCCAATCTCGAACCCAAGACCGAAGGCGTCGCCGACGACACGCTGGCGTTCACCGCCACGTTCGAGGTGTACCCCGAAGTCGCCGTGCCCGATCTGTCGGGCCTGGCCGTCACCCGCTTTGAGACGGCCGTCACCGACGCCGAAGTCGAAAAGACGCTTGACGTCCTGCGCAAGCAGCGCGCCACGTTCGAAGCCCGCGAAGGCCGCGCTTCGGTCGACGGCGACCGCGTCACGCTGGACTTCGCCGGCACCATCGACGGCGTGCCGTTCGAAGGCGGCAAGGCTGAAGATTTCCCGTTCGTGCTGGGCCAAGGCCGCATGCTGCCGGAATTCGAAGAAGCCGCCCTTGGCCTGAAGGCCGGCGAGACCAAGGTCTTCCCGCTCAAGTTCCCCGATGACTACCAAGGCAAGGAAGTTGCCGGCAAGACGGCCGAATTCACGATCACAGTGAAGGAAGTCGCCGAAGGCGTCCTGCCCGAACTGAACAGCGAATTCGCCAAGTCGCTCGGTCAGCCCGAAGGCGACGTCGAAAAGCTGAAGGCCGACATCCGCAGCAACATCGAACGCGAAGTCAAGGTGCGCTCGCAAGGCCGCACCAAGTCCAGCGTGATGGACGCTCTGGTCGAAGCCGGCAAGTTCGACGTGCCGAAGGCCCTGGTCGACAACGACGTGCAAGGCCGTGTGGCCGCCGCCCGCGAAGAGCTCAAGCAGCGCGGCATCCCGAACGCCGAGTCCGTGCCGATCCCGGCCGAAGCCTTCACGACCGAATCCGAACGCCGCGTCCGCCTGGGCCTGCTGGTGTCGGAACTGGTCAAGCAAGCCCAACTGCAGGCCAAGCCCGAGCAGGTGCGCGCTCGCATCGAAGAGTTCGCCGAGAACTACGAACAACCCGCCCAGGTTGTCAGCTATTACCTGGCCGACCGCCAGCGTCGTGCTGAAATCGAGGCGATCGTGCTGGAAGACAACGTCGTCGCGCACGTGCTGGACAAGGCCAAGGTCACCGAGGAAAAGGTGCCTTTCGATCAGTTGATGGGGATGGCGTAACACTATGCAGAGATTCACCGATTTCTATGCGGCAATGAATGGCGGGTCGTCGGTGACCCCCACCGGCCTGGGCTACATTCCCATGGTGATCGAGCAGTCGGGGCGCGGCGAACGTGCCTACGACATCTATTCGCGTTTGCTCCGCGAGCGGCTCATTTTCCTGGTGGGTCCGGTCAACGATGCGACGGCCAACCTGGTCGTCGCGCAGTTGCTGTTCCTGGAATCGGAGAATCCTGACAAGGACATTTCCCTGTACATCAACTCGCCTGGCGGGTCGGTCTACGCGGGAATGGCCATCTTTGACACCATGCAGTTCGTCAAGCCGGACGTATCCACCCTGTGCACCGGCCTGGCGGCCAGCATGGGGGCGTTCCTGCTGGCGGCGGGCAAGAAGGGCAAGCGTTTCACGTTGCCCAACTCGCGCATCATGATCCATCAGCCCTCCGGCGGCGCCCAGGGGCAGGCCTCCGACATCCAGATCCAGGCCCGCGAAATCCTGGACCTGCGTGAACGCCTGAACCGCATCCTGGCCACGAATACCGGCCAGACGATGGAGCGCATCGGGGTAGACACGGAACGTGACAACTTCATGTCGGCCGAAGATGCGGTATCGTATGGACTGGTGGACAAGGTGATGACCTCCCGCTCGGAAGCCTGACTTCCCGGTTGATCCAGACCCGCTGCCATCACGTTTGAGTAAGCGCATGCGCTAGGCCTCTTTCCCGGCCTGGCGCATCTTTACCTGAGATACGAAACAAATATGCCTGAAAAAAAGGGATCGGCAGACGCAAAAGTGCTGCATTGCTCGTTTTGCAATAAAAGCCAGCATGAAGTCCGCAAGCTGATCGCGGGTCCGTCGGTATTCATCTGCGATGAATGCATAGACCTGTGCAACGACATCATCCGCGAGGAGGCGCAAGCCACCGCGCGCGCGGCGATTCGTTCCGAACTGCCCACTCCGGCCGAAATCAAGACCTTCCTCGATCAGTACGTCATTGGGCAGAATTCGCCCAAGCGCATGCTGGCCGTGGCTGTTTACAACCATTACAAGCGCATCCGCCACGGCGAGATCAAGGGCGACGAAGTCGAACTGTCCAAGAGCAACATCATGCTGATCGGCCCCACCGGGTCGGGCAAGACGCTCCTGGCGCAGACGCTCGCGCGCATGCTGAACGTGCCCTTCGTCATGGCCGACGCCACCACGCTGACCGAAGCCGGCTACGTGGGCGAAGACGTCGAGAACATCATTCAGAAGTTGCTGCAGAACTGCAACTACGAAGTAGAGAAGGCGCAGCGCGCCATCATTTACATCGATGAAATCGACAAGATCTCCCGCAAGTCCGACAACCCGTCCATCACGCGCGACGTGTCGGGCGAGGGCGTGCAGCAGGCTTTGCTGAAGCTGATCGAAGGCACGGTGGCTTCGGTGCCCCCGCAGGGCGGCCGCAAGCACCCCAACCAGGACTTCGTCCAGGTGGACACGACCAACATCCTGTTCATCGTCGGCGGCGCCTTCGACGGATTGGAAAAGGTCATCCGCGACCGTACCGAAAAATCGGGCATCGGCTTCTCGGCCTCGGTGCGCGCCAAGTCGGAACGCGGCGTGGGCGAGCTGTTCTCCGAAGTCGAACCGGAAGACCTGATCAAGTTCGGCCTGATTCCCGAGCTGGTCGGCCGCCTGCCGGTGGTCGCCACGCTGGACGAGCTGGACGAAGCGGCCCTGGTCCAGATCCTGACCGAGCCCAAGAACGCCCTGCTCAAGCAGTTCCAGAAGCTGTTCGCCATGGAAGGCGCCGAACTCGACGTGCGGCCCGCCGCGCTGAAGGCGATCGCCCGTAAGGCGCTCCGGCGCAAGACGGGTGCCCGCGGCCTGCGTTCCATCATCGAACAGGCCTTGCTCGACACCATGTACGACCTGCCCTCCCAGGGCAACGTCAAGCGTGTGGTGCTGGACGAAGGCGCGATCGAAGGCGAGGGCAAGCCGTTGCTCATCTATGCCGACGAAGCTGCCCCTTCGGACAAGCCGGAGCGGGGAGAAGTCCGGGACGCCGCAGCCTGATATTTCAAAAAAGCCCGTTCCCGTAACGGGTTTTTTTATCTCAAGGTCCGTCCTGGGTGGAAACACGCTTTTCTCATGGCCTCGACCCTTGCATACTGAAGGTGCCGCCCTTGGTTTTTTTTAACCCTTGGGCTATCGAGGCGCCGAGATCTTGAATTTTCGGCTATTGTTCCCATAACAGACGTAACTGACGTGGCTGGCTCGGGTATACCCGGGTCACCTGTCCCCGATACGCCGAGTCATACCGAGGAACCTCCTATGTCTGCCAGCCAGACCCTGCCTTCCGACCCGATCGACCTGCCCCTGCTTCCGCTGCGCGACGTCGTGGTGTTCCCGCACATGGTCATCCCGCTGTTCGTCGGCCGTCCGCGCTCCATCCGCGCGCTCGAGGTTGCGATGGAAGCGGGCAAAAGCATCATGCTGGTGGCCCAGAAATCCGCCGGCAAGGATGACCCCACGCCCGAAGACGTCTACGAAATCGGCTGCGTCGCCGGCATCCTGCAAATGCTCAAGCTGCCTGACGGCACCGTCAAGGTGCTGGTCGAGGGCACCCAGCGCGCCCGCATCAACAGCATCGAAGACGCCGATTCGCACTTCACCTGCCAGGTGTCGCCGATCGAGCCAGACGCCATGCAGGGCTCCGAAACCGAGGCCCTGCGCCGCGCGATCGTCGCCCAGTTCGAGCAGTACGTAAAACTGAACAAGAAGATCCCTCCGGAGATCCTGACCTCGCTGGCCGGCATCGACGATGCCGGGCGCCTGGCCGATACGATCGCCGCGCATCTTCCCCTGAAGCTCGAGCAGAAGCAGAAGATGCTCGAGATCGTCGGCACCTCCGAACGCCTCGAAGGCCTGCTCACGCAACTCGAAACCGAAATCGACATCCTCCAGGTCGAGAAGCGGATTCGCGGCCGCGTGAAGAAGCAGATGGAAAAGAGCCAGCGCGACTACTACCTGAATGAGCAGGTCAAGGCCATTCAGAAGGAGCTCGGCGAAGGCGAAGAGGGCGCGGACATCGAAGAGCTCGAAAAGAAGATCATCGCTGCCCACATGCCCAAAGAGGCGCGCAAGAAGGCCGATGCCGAGCTCAAGAAGCTCAAGCTCATGTCACCCATGTCGGCCGAAGCCACCGTGGTGCGCAACTACATCGATACGCTCATCAACCTTCCCTGGAAGAGAAAGAGCAAGATCAACAATTCCATCAGCAACGCGGAAACGGTGCTGGACAACGATCACTACGGTCTGGAAAAGGTCAAGGAACGGATCCTGGAATACCTTGCCGTGCAGCAGCGCGTGGATAAGGTGAAGGCGCCCATCCTCTGCCTGGTCGGCCCTCCTGGCGTGGGCAAGACCTCGCTGGGGCAGTCCATCGCCAAGGCGACGAACCGCAAGTTCGTGCGCATGGCGCTGGGCGGCGTGCGCGACGAGGCCGAGATCCGGGGCCATCGTCGCACGTACATCGGCTCCATGCCTGGCAAGATCGTCCAGAACATGTCGAAGGTCGGCGTGCGCAATCCCCTGTTCCTGCTCGATGAAATCGACAAGCTGGGCATGGATTTCCGCGGCGATCCCTCGTCGGCCCTGCTCGAGGTGCTGGATCCGGAACAGAACCACACGTTCCAGGACCACTACATCGAAGTCGACTTCGACCTGTCCGACGTCATGTTCGTGGCCACCAGCAACACGCTGAACATTCCCCCGGCCCTGCTGGACCGGATGGAAGTGATCCGCCTTTCCGGCTACACCGAGGAAGAAAAGATTCACATCGGCCGCGACCATCTGCTGCCCAAGCTGATGAAGAACAACGGCGTGAAGGATAGCGAGCTGACCGTCGACGACAGCGCCCTGCGCGACATCGTGCGCTACTACACCCGCGAAGCCGGCGTGCGCGCGCTCGAACGCGAAGTGGGTAAGATCTGCCGCAAGGTCATCAAGCAGCTGCTGACGCAGAGCGATCGCGCCAAGGCCGAGGGCAAGGCGCTCGAGGTCGAACCGGTCAACGTGACGGGCGACAACCTGAGCGACTTCCTGGGCGTGCGCCGCTATGCCTTCGGCATGGCCGAGAAGGAAAACCAGATCGGCCAGGTCACTGGGCTGGCGTGGACGGAAGTCGGCGGCGACCTGCTGACGATCGAAGTCGCGGATATGCCCGGCAAGGGCGTCATCCAACGCACCGGCTCGCTGGGCGACGTGATGAAGGAGTCGGTCGAGGCAGCCCGTACGGTGGTGCGTTCGCGCGCACGCCGCTTGGGCTTCGCCGACAGCGTCTTCGAGAAGCACGACATGCACGTGCACGTGCCGGAAGGCGCGACGCCCAAGGACGGTCCGTCCGCGGGTATCGCGATCACCACGGCCATGGTGTCGGCCCTGTCGCGCATCCCGGTGCGCGCCGACGTCGCCATGACGGGCGAGATCACGCTGCGCGGCGAAGTGCTGCCTATCGGCGGCTTGAAGGAAAAGCTGCTGGCGGCCCATCGCGGCGGCATCAAGACGGTCTTGATCCCGGAAGAAAACGTCAAGGATTTGGCGGAGATCCCGGACAACGTCAAGAACCATCTTGAGATCGTGCCGGTGCGCTGGATCGACAAGGTGCTGGAACTGGCCCTGGAACGCCTGCCCGAGCCGCTGGCCGAGGAAGAGGCTGTCAAGGAGCCCCTGGTGGCCAAGCCGGCCGAACCGGGCTCGACCGATCCGGTGCTCAAGCACTGATCGGGTTGCCGGGCGCCTCCGCAAGGAGCGCCCGGTAGCGATGGCCCAAAAAGAAGCCCGCCATATGGCGGGCTTTTTCATGCGGGCCGGATTCGGCCAAAAATCAGTGCAGCGCGTGCGTGCGGATCAGGCCCACGGCGATGCCTTCCAGGGCGAAATCCTGGTCTGCGCCGACCACGATGGTCTGGAAGTCGGGGTTCTCGGGCAGCAGTTCGATGTGGCCGTTCTGGCGCTGCAGGCGCTTGACGGTGACGTCGTCGCCCAGGCGGGCGACCACGATCTGGCCGTTGCGGGCCTCGGACGCTTTTTTGACGGCGAGCAGGTCGCCTTCCAGGATGCCGGCGTCGCGCATGCTCATGCCGCGGACCTTCAGCAGATAATCCGGTGCCTGGGCGAACAGGTTGGGATCCACGCCGACTTCGCGTTCGACGTGTTCGGCGGCCAGTATGGGGCTGCCTGCGGCCACGCGGCCCACCAGTGGCAGCAGTAGCTGCGCCAGGGCGGGCAGGGGCAGCGAGGCCTGCGCGGGCGCGGCGGCGACATCTTTCAGGCGGATGCCGCGAGAGGCGCCAGCCGTGAGTTCGATGGCGCCCTTGCGGGCCAGGGCCTTGAGGTGATCTTCCGCCGCGTTGGGGGAGCGGAAACCCAGGGCCTGAGCGATTTCGGCGCGCGTGGGCGGAAAGCCGGTGCGCGCGACGGTCTGCCTGATGAGGTCCAGGATTTGTTGTTGGCGATCGGTGAGTTTGCTGGCCATGGCGGTGATCCGGTGCTAGCGGACTGTACATATATACAGCGCCATTCTGGGGGACGCAGCGCAAAAAAGCAAGTTGCTGCCCGAGCCGCCTGGCCAGTCGCCTCGAAGAGAGGGCTGGCCGGTCAGGTGTCGTTTGGGCACACTCGGCGAAATCGGGTTTTGCGGTAGCGTTGGACAATCGCCTGACGCAAAAGCGTCAGGAAGCCGTGGCCCAGATGAGCCGCGAAGAGATGAACCGGTTCCTGGAGTAGGCGTACGCGTGTCTGCCCGGCAGGCTGGCGCAAATGAAAACGGGACCCGAAGGTCCCGTTTCTTGCGGCGGGGCCCCAAGGGAGCCCGTGTGCGGCTGGCGGTTTACAGCACCGCGGCGATGCCCGCGGCGACCTTGTCGATGTTGCCGCTGTTCAGCGCGGCGACGCAGATGCGGCCGCTGGACACGGCGTAGACGCCGTGTTCTTCACGCAGGCGGTCGACTTGCGCGGAAGTCAGGCCCGAGTACGAGAACATGCCGCGCTGGCGCAGCACGAAGCTGAAGTCCTGCTTGCCGCCGTGTTCCTGGATCTTTTCGACCAGTTGCTTGCGCATCAGGCGGATGCGGTCGCGCATGCCGGCCAGTTCCTCTTCCCACATGGCGAAGAGTTCGGGCGAGTTCAGGACCGTCGACACCACCGTGCCGCCGTGAGTGGGCGGGTTGGAGTAGTTGGTGCGGATCACGCGCTTGAGCTGGCTCAGGACGCGGGTGGCTTCGTCTTTGCTGCCGGCCACGACCGTCAGCGCGCCGACACGCTCGCCATACAGCGAGAACGACTTCGAGAACGAGGAGCTGATGAACATGGTCAGGTCCAGGTCGGCGAACATGCGCACGACCGCGGCGTCTTCCGTCAGGCCGTCGCCGAAACCCTGGTAGGCGATGTCCAGGAACGGGACCAGGTTGTTGTCCTTGACCACGGAGGCGATCTGCTTCCATTGGTCCATGGTGGGATCCACGCCGGTGGGGTTGTGGCAGCATGCGTGCAGCACGACCACGGTCTTGGCGGGGGCGGCCTTCAGGTCCGCCAGCATGGCGTCGAAGTCCAGGCCGCGGGTGGCGGCGTCGTAGTAGCCGTAAGTGCCGACCTCGAACCCGGCGCGCTCGAACAGCGCGCGGTGGTTTTCCCAGCTGGGGTTGCTGATCAGGACCTTGGAGGCCGGGAGCAGCTGGCGCAGGAAATCGGCGCCGATCTTCAGCGCGCCCGTGCCGCCCAAGGCCTGGGTGGTCAGCACGCGGCCGGCGGCGGCCAGGGCGGAATCCTTGCCCAGCAGCAGGGCCTGCGCGCCTGCGTTGTAGCCGGCGATGCCTTCGATCGGCAGGTAGCCGCGGGCGGCGGCGGCCTCGATGCGGGCGGTTTCAGCTTTGCGGACTGCGCTCAGCAGGGGGATCCGGCCCTGATCGTCGTAGTACACGCCCACGCCCAGATTGACTTTACCGGGACGCGTATCGGCGTTGTATTGTTCGTTCAGGCCAAGAATGGGATCGCGCGGCGCGAGTTCGACGGAATCGAAAAGGGTGCTCATGGGAGTCTGATGAGGTGGGTGGACGCAGTACGGAGTGCTGTGGATAATGGGGGGTTTACCCTGGAACAGTCTAGCATGTCTAAACGCGCAATAGACCCGAGCGCAATAGACCCGATTGCGGAAGATCCCGCGCCCGGGAGCAATGGCGCGCCCGCTGTATCGGCGCAAGCCCCGGCGGGAGCAGGATTCGTCGACTTCCCGGGAAGCCCGTTTCACCTCTACCAGCCCTATCCGCCGGCGGGGGACCAGCCTGCCGCCATCGAAGGCCTGGCCCAGGGGATGCAGGACGGCCTGATGTTCCAGACGCTCCTGGGCGTCACGGGCTCCGGCAAAACCTACACCATGGCCAACGTGATCGCCCGGCTCGGGCGCCCCGCGCTGGTGCTGGCCCCCAATAAGACGCTGGCCGCGCAGCTCTACGCCGAGATGCGGGAGTTCTTCCCGAAGAACGCGGTCGAGTACTTCGTGTCGTACTACGATTATTACCAGCCCGAGGCCTATGTGCCGACGCGCGATCTGTTCATCGAGAAGGACTCGTCGATCAACGAGCATATCGAGCAGATGCGCCTGTCGGCCACCAAGAGCCTGCTGGAGCGCCGGGATACGATCATCGTGGGCACGGTTTCCTGCATCTACGGTATCGGCAACCCCGGCGACTACCACGCGATGGTGCTGATCCTGCGCGCTGGGGACCAGATTTCGCGCCGTGAGATCCTGGCTCGCCTGGTTGCCATGCAATACACCCGCAACGACGCCGATTTCACGCGCGGCACGTTCCGGGTGCGCGGCGAGACGATCGACATCTTTCCGGCCGAAAGCCCGGAACTGGCGCTGCGGCTGACGCTGTTCGACGACGAGGTCGAAAGCCTGGAGCTGTTCGATCCCCTGACCGGCCGCATCCGCCAGAAGCTGCCGCGCTTTACCGTCTATCCCGGCTCGCACTATGTAACGCCGCGGGACACCGTGCTGCGCGCCATCGAAACCATCAAGGAAGAGCTGCGCGAGCGCGTCAAGCGCTTCATCGACGACGGCCACCTGGTCGAGGCCCAGCGGCTGGAGCAGCGCACCCGCTTCGATCTGGAAATGCTGCAGGAGCTGGGCTTCTGCAAGGGCATCGAAAACTACTCCCGCCACCTGTCGGGCGCGGCCGCGGGCGAACCGCCGCCCACGCTGATCGACTACCTGCCGGCCGATGCGCTCATGTTCATCGACGAAAGTCACGTCACGATCGGCCAATTGGGCGGGATGTACCGCGGCGACCGCTCGCGCAAGGAAACGCTGGTGCAGTATGGCTTCCGGCTGCCGTCGGCCCTGGACAACCGGCCGCTGCGGCTGGAGGAATTCGAAGCCCGGATGCGCCAGTGCGTGTTCGTGTCGGCCACGCCGGCCGCCTACGAGAAGGAACACGCCGACAACGTCGTGGAGCAGGTTGTGCGGCCCACCGGCCTGGTCGACCCGCTGGTCGAGGTACTGCCCGCACGCACGCAGGTGGACGATCTGCTCGGCCAGATCAAGGAGCGCGTGGGGCAGGGCGAGCGCGTGCTGGTCACGACCCTGACCAAGCGCATGGCCGAGGACCTGACGGACTTTTTGAGCGAGCACGGCGTGCGGGTGCGCTACCTGCATTCCGACATCGACACGGTCGAGCGCGTGGAAATCATCCGGGACCTGCGTCTGGGCACGTTCGATGTGCTGGTGGGGATCAACCTGCTGCGCGAGGGCCTGGACATTCCTGAAGTGTCCCTCGTCGCGATCCTGGATGCCGACAAGGAAGGCTTCCTGCGGTCGGAGCGCAGCCTGATCCAGACCATCGGGCGCGCGGCGCGCAACCTGAACGGCCACGCCATTCTCTATGCGGACCGCATCACCGATTCGATGCAGCGCGCCATCGAGGAAACCAGCCGCCGGCGGAACAAGCAGTTGCAGTTCAACGTCGACCACGGCATCACGGCGCGCGGGGTGCACAAGGCCGTACGCGAGTTGATCGACGGGATTGTCGCGCCTGCCCAGCACGATGCGCTCGAGGCGGCGGTGCCGGCGGAATTCATGAAGGACGAAAAGGCCTTGGCGCGCGAGATCAAGCGCCTGGAAAAGCTGATGATGGACCACGCCCGCAACCTGGAGTTCGAGCAGGCCGCTGCGGCGCGGGACGCCTTGACCGCGCTGAAACAGCGGGTGTTGCTGGACGGCGCCGTGTAGCGGCCTGGACGTATCCTGGTGTATCTTTTTGCTGACAGTTAGCTGAATCGCCCGGAAATCTGCTGCGCTGCAATTGCGCTGTCGCAATCCGGGCGAATATCGAAATGCAGACCTCATGTTTTGCATTTAAATATGAGTCCAACTAATTGAATTTATTTGAAAATTCAAAGGGACGTATTCACGTGGTTCTAATTGCGCGGACGCAAAAAAAGCTTGCCTTATCTCGGGTTTTCCCGCACACTTACTTCCATGATGACCAAGGTACTTTTCGTTTGCATGGGCAATATCTGTCGCTCGCCGAGCGCAGAGGGCGTGTTTCGCCATTTGGTGAACGACGCGGGTTTGAGCGATGTTGTTCGCATCGACTCCGCGGGCACGCACGCGTTTCACATCGGCGAGGCGCCTGATGCCCGGGCGCAGGCCGCAGCGCGCAAGCGCGGCTACGAGATCACGCACTGCGAAGCGCGTCAGGTCACCGCGGAAGATTTCCGCGATTTCGACCTGATCCTCGCCATGGATTGGGACAATCTGTCTGCCATGCAGCAGCAGTGCCCCAAGGCCTACCAGCACAAGCTGATGCTGCTGATGCGCTTCGCCAACGAGTTCGAAGAGGCTACCGTGCCTGATCCGTACTATGGTGGCGCCGACGGTTTCGGCAAGGTGCTCGACTACCTCGAAGATGCCTGTCAGGGGGTTCTCGAGCTGGTGCGCAAGCGCGCCACCCAGTACCAGGCGGCTTGATCCGCTGCTGCGGTGGGGCCGCCGGCGTGCGGTTCTCGGAGATGCTTGGCAGTGAAAAAACCGCGCAAATGCGCGGTTTTTTCTAGCCGGGAGCCATACCAAATTAGTCGGGAATAGGCTATACTTGAGCCAATTACTCGGGTATTGGCCGCTGGATTCGCTGGCGGTCATTGCCGAATCACAGGGAACCTACCATGCGGCTAACTACCAAAGGGCGTTTCGCCGTGACTGCCATGATCGACCTGGCTATGCGGCAGCATAGCGGCCCGGTCACGCTTGCGGCCATCAGCCAGCGTCAGAATATCTCGTTGTCCTACCTGGAACAGCTGTTCGGAAAACTGCGTCGCCATGAACTCGTGGACAGCGTGCGCGGCCCGGGCGGCGGCTATTCGCTTGCCAGGCTGGCGCGCAACGTGACTGTCGCCGACATCATCTTCGCCGTCGACGAACCCCTGGACGCCACCAGCTGCGGCGGAAAGCGGGACTGTACGAGCGGCAACGACGGCAAACCCGGCAAGTGCATGACGCACGAGCTCTGGGCAACGTTGAATCGCAAGATGGTCGATTACCTGGATTCGGTGTCCCTGCAAGATCTGGTCGATCAGCAGCGAGTGCGCCAGTTGCAGGAAGCCAACAATCAAGCGCAGGCCTGCGCGGTGCACGTGAGCAGGGTGGGAGGCGCCAATGCCGCCAACGCCCCGACCGCCACCGTCGCTGCCAATGCCACCGTATAAGAAGTATCAGGAGCTGTAGAAATGACCACTCGCCCTATCTATCTGGACTATTCGGCCACGACGCCCGTCGATCCCCGCGTCGTGGAAAAGATGGTGCCCTGGCTGTACGAGAACTTCGGCAACCCGGCCTCCCGCAGCCATGCATTCGGCTGGGAATCGGAAGAAGCCGTTGAGCGTGCCCGCGAGGAAGTCGCCAAGCTGGTGAACGCCGACCCGCGTGAAATCGTCTGGACGTCCGGCGCCACGGAATCCGACAACCTGGCCATCAAGGGTGCCGCCAACTTCTACGCTGAACGCGGCAAGCACATCATTACCGTCAAGACCGAGCACAAGGCCGTGCTGGACACCTGTCGCGAACTCGAGCGCCAGGGGTTCGAAGTGACCTACCTGGACGTAAAAGACGACGGCCTGATCGACCTGGACACCTTCAAGGCCGCGTTGCGCCCCGACACTGTGCTGGTGTCCGTGATGATGGTGAACAACGAAATCGGCGTGATCCAGGACGTGGAAACGCTGGGTGAAATCTGCCGCGAAAAGGGTATCGTCTTCCACGTGGACGCCGCGCAAGCGACCGGCAAGGTGGAAATCGACCTGCAGAAGCTCAAGGTCGACCTGATGTCGTTCTCCGCCCACAAGACCTATGGCCCCAAGGGCATCGGCGCCCTGTACGTGCGCCGCAAGCCGCGTATTCGCATCGAAGCCCAGATGCACGGAGGCGGCCACGAGCGCGGTTTCCGCTCGGGCACGCTGGCAACCCACCAGATCGTCGGCATGGGCGAGGCCTTCCGCCTGGCCCGCGAGGAAATGGGCACCGAGAACGAGCGCATCCGCATGCTGCGCGACCGCCTCTGGAACGGCCTGTCGCAGATCGAAGAGGTTTACCTGAACGGCGACATGGACCAGCGCGTTCCGCACAACCTGAATGTCAGCTTCAATTATGTCGAAGGCGAGTCCCTGATCATGGCGATCAAGGAACTGGCCGTGTCCAGCGGCTCGGCCTGCACCTCGGCCAGCCTGGAGCCGTCCTACGTGCTGCGCGCCCTGGGCCGCAACGATGAACTGGCGCACAGCTCGATCCGTTTCACGCTGGGCCGCTTCACGACCGAACAGGAAGTCGATTTCGCCGTGGAGCTGATCAAGAGCCGTGTCGGCAAGCTGCGCGATATGTCGCCGCTGTGGGAAATGGCCAAGGAAGGCATCGACTTGAACACCGTGCAATGGGCCGCGCACTGAGCGCCCGCGCCAAGAAATCCGTGGAGAAATAGCATGTCTTACAGCACCAAAGTTCTGGATCACTACGAAAACCCGCGCAATGTCGGCTCGTTCGACAAGTCGGACGAATCGGTGGGCACCGGCATGGTCGGCGCGCCGGCCTGTGGCGACGTCATGAAGCTGCAGATCAAGGTGAACGAAGCCGGCGTCATCGAAGACGCGCGCTTCAAGACCTACGGCTGTGGTTCGGCCATCGCCTCCAGCTCGCTGGTGACGGAATGGGTCAAGGGCAAGACGCTCGACGAAGCCATGAAGATCCGCAACACCCAGATCGCCGAAGAACTGGCACTGCCGCCCGTGAAGGTGCACTGTTCCATCCTGGCCGAAGACGCGATCAAGGCCGCGGTGCAGAACTACAAAGAAAAGCACTCGGCTCCGGCCGAAGCCGTGGCGGGCTGAACATGTCCGTTACCCTGACCCAACAGGCCGCCACCCATATCGGCCGCTACTTGCAGAAGCGCGGAAAGGGTATCGGCTTGCGGCTCGGCGTTAGGACGACGGGCTGCTCCGGCATGGCCTACAAGCTCGAGTACGTGGACGACGCCGCGTCGGAAGACGTGGTGTTCGAAAGCTTCGGCGTGAAGGTCTTCGTGGACCCGAAGAGCCTGGCCTACCTGGACGGCACCGAGCTCGACTACGCCCGTGAAGGCCTGAACGAAGGCTTCAAGTTCCGCAACCCCAACGAGAAGGCGACCTGCGGCTGCGGCGAGTCGTTCACGGTGTAAGTCTTGGCTGGAGACGATCACTTCAGCCTGTTCGGCTTGCCGGCTCGCTTCGACCTGGACCCTCAATCGCTGGAAACCGCGTGGCGCACCGTCGCCGCGCAGGTGCATCCCGACCGCTATGCCACGGCAAGCCCCGCGGAGCGCCGCGTGGCCATGCAATGGGCGGCGCGCGCGAACGAGGCCTATCGCCAGCTGCGGGATCCGCTGCTCCGGGCGCGCTACCTGTGCGAACAGGCGGGCGTGGACCTGCAGACCGAAAGCAATACGTCCATGGACGGCGCTTTCCTGATGCAGCAGATGACCTGGCGCGAGATGCTGGACGATGCCCGCGGCGACGCGGCGGCCCTGGCCGCCCTGCAGGCGGAATTGCAGCAGGCACGCGCTTCCATGCGCGCCACGCTCGCCCGCCTGCTGGACCAGGAACGAGATTACGTCACGGCCGGGGTCAAGGTGCGGGAATGGATGTTCGTGGAAAAGCTGGCGGAAGAGCTGGCGCACGCGCAGCCCGCCGAATAGCCCAAGACGCGCCTGGGCGTCCGCGAAGCGGCCGCCGGCGCCTATCGACCAGAAAAACAGAATCATGGCCTTATTGCAGATATCCGAACCCGGTGAGTCGCCCGCGCCCCACCAGCGCAAGCTGGCGGTCGGGATCGACCTGGGCACTACCAATTCTCTAGTCGCGGCCGTGCGCAGCAGCGTTGCCGAAGTATTGCCGGATGCGCAGGGCCACGCCTTGCTGCCGTCCGCGGTGCGCTATTTCCCCGACGGGAAGGTCACCACCGGCCGTGAGCCGCTGGGCCAGCAGGCCCTGGATCCGTTGAACACCGTCGTGTCCGTGAAGCGGTTCATGGGCCGGTCGCTGGAAGAAGCGCGCGCCATGCGCGCACCCTATGAATTCGTAGATGCGCCCGGCATGGTCCGGATCCGCACGGTCCAGGGCGACCTGAGCCCGGTCGAAGTGTCGGCACAGGTTCTGGCGGTGTTGCGCCAGCGCGCCGAAGACGTGCTGGGCGACGACCTGGTCGGCGCCGTCATCACGGTGCCTGCGTATTTTGACGATGCCCAGCGCCAGGCGACGCGCGACGCGGCCCGCCTTGCCGGGTTGAACGTCTTGCGGCTGCTGAACGAACCGACCGCCGCCGCGATCGCCTACGGCCTGGATAATGCCGCCGAGGGCGTGTACGCCGTGTACGACCTGGGCGGCGGCACATTCGATATTTCCATCCTGCGCCTGACGCAGGGCGTGTTCGAAGTGATTTCCACGGGCGGCGACACCGCCCTGGGTGGCGATGATTTCGACTCGCTGATCGCCGACCACGTGGTTGCCGGTGAACTTACCCCGTCGGACCGCCGCGGCCTGCTGATGGCGGCCCGGGCGGCGCGCGAAGCGCTGTCGGACGCCAACGAGGCCAGGCTGCAGCTCACGCTGTCGGATGGCCGCGCGGTCGATGCGGTCCTGACGCGCGCCGAATTCGAAGCGTTGGCCCAGCCCTTGATCGGGCGCACGCTGGACTGCGCGCGGCGCGCGCTGCGCGACGCTTCGCTGACGCCGGCCGATGTGCGCGGCGTGGTGATGGTGGGCGGCGCCACCCGCATGCCTGTCGTGCGCGAGGCCGTGGGGCAGCTGTTCGGCACGCAGCCCCTGACCGACCTGGACCCTGACCAGGTGGTGGCATTGGGCGCAGCCCTGCAGGCCAACCTGCTGGCGGGCAATCGCGCGCCGGGCGAGGACTGGCTGCTGCTGGACGTGATCCCGCTGTCGCTGGGCCTGGAAACCATGGGCGGCCTGGTGGAGCGCATCATTCCGCGCAATAGCACCATTCCGGTGGCCCGCGCCCAGGAATTCACGACGTTCAAGGACGGCCAGACCGCCATGAGCATCCACGTGGTCCAGGGCGAACGCGACCTGGTCGCCGATTCGCGCTCGCTGGCGCGGTTCGAGCTGCGCGGCATTCCGCCCATGGTGGCGGGCGCGGCGCGCATCCGGGTGACGTTCCAGGTGGACGCGGACGGGCTGCTGAGCGTGACCGCGCGCGAACAGAGCAAGGGCGTCGAGGCGATGGTGTCCGTCAAGCCGTCGTACGGACTGTCGGACGACGAGATCGCGCAGATGCTGGCCGACAGCGTGGCGCAGGCGGACACGGACGCGAAGGCCCGCATGCTGCGCGAGCAGCAAGTGGACGCGCGCCAACTGGTGGAATCCGTGCAGGCCGCGCTGGCCGTGGACGGCGACCTGCTGGACGCGGACGAGCGCAAGCGCGTGGACGAGTGCCTGCAGGCCGCCATCGCGGCCCAGGATGCGCCGGACGCGGATACCGTGAAGGATGCGGTGCAGGCCCTGTCGGCCGCGACCGACGACTTCGCAGCACGGCGGATGGACCGGAGCATCCGTGCTGCGCTGGCCGGCCGCAAACTTGATGAGATCGCCTGATAAGACGTTATGCCGAAACTGACTGTATTGCCTCATCCCGACTACTGCCCGGAAGGCGCCGTGATCGAAGACGCGCCCAAGGGCGTGTCGATCTGCCGCGTGCTGCTGGATAACCATATCGATATCGAGCACGCATGCGAACTGTCCTGCGCGTGTACGACCTGTCACGTCGTGGTCAAGCAGGGTTATGCTTCGCTGGAAGACGCCACCGATGACGAAGAAGATTTGCTGGACAAGGCCTGGGGCCTGACCCCTACCTCGCGCCTGTCCTGCCAGGCGGTGGTGGCGGACACCGACCTGACGGTCGAGATCCCCAAGTACACCATCAATCACGCGAAAGAGGGCCATTGATGAAGTGGACCGACACCTACGAGATTGCCGCCGCGCTGGCGGATGCGTATCCGGACGTTGACCCCAAGACGCTGCGTTTCATCCAGCTGCGCGAGTGGGTCCTGGCCTTGCCGGGCTTCAGTGACGACCCGGCCCATTGCGGTGAGAAAATCCTGGAAGCCATACAGATGGCCTGGATCGACGAGGCCGACTGAAAAAAAGCTCCCCGCGGGGAGCTTTTTTTGGCGTCGGCAGGGCGGGGCGGGGACACGGAGAATGGCGTACGAGGACATGGAGAAAAGTGTCTGACACCCTTACGAGACGGTCGCTCATGCTGAAGCTGGCGCTCCCGGGGGGCTGACACCTGATCGTGCCTTGGCTGACACCAGATTCAGTTCCCGGGCCGCCGGCCACGGCGGGAGCCTGGGCCGCGCGGGTCAACGATTGCGGTCCGGAGCCTTCGCTCCGGACTCCCCCATCGTCATCCTCGTCCGCCTTCGGCTCCCTTCGGATTCCCTCGGGCTTATCGACTCCCCGCGCAACCCAGGCCCCCGCCGCGGCCGGCTCGGGCGGCGTTACTTCCTCGATCGCCGGGGAGGGCGGTGTGCTTGGCGTTTTGGTGGACGGTGGTTGCGCCGCGAACGATCTTGCGATGCCGGCCCCAGGCCGGCCGCGCAGGCGGCCTTTTGGGGCTTACGTGGTGTCTTGCGGTTGCGGGGTTTCGTCCGCATCGCGGTTTTGCGTTCGCGGTTCGTCGGTGTCTGACTCCAGCGTCGGTCTGGTCCGTCCACGCTTTCCCGGTATCATGAAGGATCCCGTCGTTCTCCTTCCCGAGTCTATAGATGCCCGCTGCCCAATTGCGTTTTGGCCTGGCCGCCAACCGGCTCCACCACGAAACTCCCGACGCCGCCTTGTTCACCTGGTTGCGCGCGTGCTCGTCCACCATACGCGAACTGGGCGTGCAGTTGCATACGGTGGGCCGCACGCACGACGCGATCGTGCGCGAAGGCATGCTGCAGGGCTACAGCGGGCTGATCCGCTATCCCTATGGCCGCGAGGGCGGCCTGATGAAGCTGGTGGCCCGGGTCACTGAAGGCCGCGACGGAAACGCGCCGTTCGACGGCGCGATCTACCTGATCGACCCGGTGGATCCTTCCTCGATCTTCCCCGAGGCGCTGGCGCTCAAGCGGCAGTGCATCACTCATGGCCGGCCGTTCATCTCGACGCTGGCAGGCGCCATCGAATGGATGGAAGTGGAGCGCGTGCACGCCGGCCTGGCGCCCGACGCTTCGGCTTCGCGGCTGTTCAACTTCACCGGCCAGACCCTGGCGCTGATCGCGCACGATGCCTTGAAAGACGAGATGGTGGCCTTCGCGAGCGAGCATTTCGACGTCCTGTCGCGCTTTGCGCGGCGCGTGGCGACGGGCACGACCGGCGGGCGGCTCAACGATCTGGCGTGGTCGCGCGGATGGCCCAAGGATACGCCGTGGGTACACCGCTACCTGAGCGGCCCGCTGGGCGGCGATGCGCAGATTGCCGAGCTGGTGCTGGAGCACCAATGCCAGCGCGTGATCTTCTTCGAAGATCCGCACGTGGCGCGCCAGCATGAGGCGGATATCCAGTTGCTGGAGCGCGCCGTCCGTGTGGTGACGGAGTCGGCCACCTGCGCGACCTCGCCCGTGGTGGCGCGGCGCTGGGCTCAGGCCGTGGAGAAGCGCGTCATCTGACGCGGGGCCGTGCAGGCGCCGCTTCGGCCGGCCCGCAAGCGGCAATGATCCGGCCGACCTGGTCGGCCACGGCCGAGGCCGCCATCGACAACGGCAGCACATCCGAACGGCACAGAAACACTGGCCGCGTCATGCGCGGCTTGCCGATACGGTGCAGCACGACGTCGCCGCGCTCTGCTTCCTGGCGCACCGCTTCGTACGACAGGATCGTGTGCGCGACGCCAGCCTGGGCCAGCTCGATCAGCTGCGGAATGGCGTTGGCCTCGGCAATGACGCGGAATGCCACGCGCTCGCGCTGTTGGTATTGATCCAGCAGGCGGCGCAGGCTGTGCGGATTGCCCGGCAGCACTAGCGGCAATTCCGCCACCGCGTCGAGGCTCATGGCGGGCAGGGCGCGCAGCGCCGCGGGCCGGGGCTGTCTTGCGCGCCTTGCTGCGGGCGGCGAAACCACCACCAGTTCTTCGTCGATCAGATGCTGGAAGCGCAGGTCGGCCGAGGCGTCGTCGCTGAAGGTCAGGCCCAGGTCGGCATGGCCGGAACTCACGAAGCCCGGGATGTACCCGGTGCTGGATTCGATGATCTTGAGATAGACGCCCGGCCAGTGTTCCAGGCTGAACCGCAGCAGCGGAACGGTCAGCAGCTTGGCCATCGACATCGACATCGCCAGCGAAACGGTTCCGCGCGGCGTGTTCGGATCTTCGCGCACGTCCGCGCGCGCGGCATCGATGCGGCCCAGGATTTCGCGCGCGTGCGCCAGCATGCGCGCGCCGGCCGCGGTGGGGGTGACGCCCCGGGCGCTGCGATGCAGCAGCACCACGCCCAGGTCTTCCTCCAGGTTGCGGATAAGCAGGCTCAGCGCAGGCTGCGCCACATGCAGCGTTTCGGCGGCGCGGCTGATCGATCCGGTGGAAACCACCGCCACGAAGCACTGCATTGCGCGTATGGACATCGACATGGAGAGGCTCCGGACAGGCTGGGATATCACAATTTTATTATGGCCTGCATATTGAAACGGTATTTCTAATATGGACGGTGGCTTCGCATAATTCAGCCCATGACAATGACTATGGAGACATCATGGCGCTGAAGAAAATCCTGGCCGCCTGCCTCGCGGCAGCCAGCCTGTCCGCCCCGGCATTCGCCGACAACTGGCCTTCCAAGCCCATTACGCTGCTGGTGCCGTTCTCGGCCGGCGGCCCCACGGACTTCATTGCGCGCCTGGTGGCCGAGCCCCTGGCGCGCGAGCTCGGGCAGCAGGTCATCGTGCAAAACAAGCCGGGCGCCAGCGGCAACGTGGGCTACCAGAGCGTGCTGAACGGGCCGGCCGACGGCTATACGCTGATGCACAACACCGTGGGCATGCAGGCCATCAACCCGCTGATGTATCCCGGCGCGAAAATGCATCCCCTGCAGGACTACGTGCCCGTGGGCACCACGGGCGCCATGCCCAACCTGCTGGTGGTCAATCCCGAGCGCACGCCTGTCGGCTCGCTGGGTGAGCTCGTGGAGCGCGGCCGCGGCACGGCGAACGGATTGAGCTACGCGACGTTCGGACCCGGCAGCTCGCCGCACGTCTACGGCGCTCTGTTGCAGAAGCTCGCCAAGTTCCAGGCGGTGGGCGTTGCCTACAAGGGCAGCGCCAACGCCGTCACCGACGTGATCGGCGGCCAGGTCGATTTCCTGTTCGACAGCATGTCCACCAGCATCGGCCAGGTCCAGGGGGGCAGGCTCAAGGCACTGGCGATCACCTCGGCCGAGCGTTCGCCGCTGCTGCCCGGCGTGCCCACGCTGAAGGAGGCCGGTTATCCCGGCCTGGACCTCAAGTTCTGGTTTGCATTGCAGGTGCCGGCCGGCACGCCCGCCGAGGTGGTGCAGAAATTGCGGGAAGCCATCGCGCGGGTCGTGGCGAGCGACGCCTACCGCCAGGCAATGCAGGAGCGCGGCGCGGAGGCGCTGCAGGTGGCGCCGGCCGAACTGGACGCCTTCTTCAAGCGCGAGACCGCCCAATGGACCGAGGCGGCCGGCAGCATCGGCCTGAAGGCCGAGTAATCGCCATGTCCGACTCCATGCGCATGACGCCGCTCAAGAACATCACGGTCCTGGATCTGAGCAAGGTGCTGGCCGGCCCGCTTTGCGGACAATACCTGGGCGAACTGGGCGCCAGGGTGATCAAGGTCGAACCGGTGGGCACGGGCGACGACACGCGCGCTTGGCTTCCGCAGGACGCGGGCCAGTCCGCGACGTTCCTGGCGGTCAACCATAACAAGCGCAGCCTGGCCGTGGATTTGAAAACGGCCGAAGGGCGTGGCGTGGTGCACCGGCTGGCCGCGCAGGCGGACGTGGTGCTGCAGGGCTTCGGCGGCCGCACCGCCGCGCGTCTGGGCGTGGATTACGAGACGCTGAGCGCCATCAATCCAACGCTTGTGTATTGCGAGATCTCGGGCTATGGCCGGGAAGGGCCGATGGGCGAGGAGCCGGGATACGACGTCATGCTGCAGGCCTTCAGCGGCATGATCAGCACTATGGGCGAGCCGGACGGAAATTTCGCGCGCGCCAGTTTCTCGCCGGTCGACCTGGGCACGGGTTCGTTCGCGTTGAGCGGCATTCTCGCGGCGCTGCTGGAACGCGGCCAGACCGGCAAGGGCCAGTACCTGGACGTCTCGCTGCTGGATACGTCGCTGGGCCTGATGTCGTACATGGCGCAGAACTACTGGCGCACGGGCCGGATCCCGCGCCGCATGGGCACCGGGCATCCGGCGATGTGCCCGTACCAGGCCTTTCGCGCGGCGGATGGCGACATCATGCTCGGCGTGGGCAATGACGCGCAATGGCAGCGCTTTTGCGCGGTGGCGGGCCTGCAGGATTACGTGGACGCGCCCGAGTTTGCGCGCAATGCCGACCGGGTCGGCAATTTCGACGCGACGGTGGCCCTGGTGCAGTCGCGCATGGAGACACGGACCGTGGCGCAGTGGCTGGAAACGCTGAAGCCGGCCGGCATTGCCTGTTCGGCCATCCATACCTTGGACCAGGCCCTGGCCCACCCGCAGGTCGCCGCGCGCGACCTGATTGTGAAGAGCCGGCACCCGGTGCTGGGCGAGGTGCGGAACGTCGGGCTGCCGGTGCGCTTCGGACGACAGCCGAGAGAAGCCGCGTTGCCGGCGCCCCTGTTGGGCGAGCACAGCCGCGAAATCCTGGCTGAACTCGGCTATGCCGACGCGGAGATCGCTGCGATGCTCGCCGCCGGCAGCGTGCAAGTCCATGCCCCTTCAGGAGAAAATGCATGAAGTTTCTGCGTTATGCGGTCCGCGAGCAGGTCGCGGAAATCCATCTCTGCCACGCGCCGGTCAACGCGCTGGACGTGGAAATGCTGGACGAACTGATCGCCGCGCTGGCGCAGGCCGATGCCGACCCCGGCGTGCGCGCGGTGGTGCTGGCCAGCGATCTGCCGGGCCGGTTCTGCGCCGGCCTGGACATGAAGAAGCTGCTGGATAGCACGCCGGCACGGATCCACCGGTTGCTTTCGACGCTGTACGTCAAGCTGTACGACGCACAGTTCAATCTGAGCAAGCCGTCGATCGCGGTGGTGTCGGGCGCCGTGCGCGGCGGAGGCATGACGGTGGCCGTGTCCTGCGACATGATCGTCGCGGCCGATACCGCCACCTTCGGCTACCCCGAAATCGACGTCGGCGTTTTGCCTGCCGTCCATTACGTGCATCTGCCGGGCGTCATCGGCAAGCATCGGGCGTTCGATCTGCTGTTCACGGGCAGGACCTTCGATGCCGCGCAAGCGCAGGGCCTGGGCCTGGTGGCGCGTGTGGAGCCGGAGGCGGAACTGCTGGAGCAGGCGCGCGGGCTGGCGCGGTCCCTGGCGGCCAAGCCGCCGCAGGTCCTGGCCATGGGGCGGCGCGCCTTCGTCTTCAGCAACGACAATGACTACCGGCGCCGCGTGGCGACGGCGGTGGAGGTGTTCTGCAATGCGGCCGCCACGCCCGAAGCCCGCGAGGGCCTGCGCGCCTTCGTGGAAAAGCGCGCGCCGGACTGGCAGGCCGCGGCGCGGTAGGGTTACTTGCCGGTGAATTGCGGCGGCCGCTTTTCGCGGAAGGCCTTGACGCCTTCCGCGAAGTCGGCGCGCGCGGCGGAATCCAGGAAGCGCGCGGTTTCCTCGGCCAGCTGGGTTTCCAGCGTGGCGCTTGCCGCTGAACGCAGCAGCGCCTTGGCGCCCGCGATGCCGTGCGGCGCGTTGAGGGCGATGTCGCGCGCATAGGCGAGCGTCGCGCCGGCGAGTTCGGCGGCGGGCGCCGTGCGCGTGACGATGCCCCAGGCCAGCGCGTCCGAAGCGGCGAAGCCGTCGGCGCGCAGCAGCAGGTCCAGCGCGCGGCGGGCGCCCAGCACCCGGGTCAGCCCGTGCGTCATTCCGGCGTCGGGCGTGGCGCCGAGCTTGAGATAGGCCGTCATGTAGCGGGACTCCGCCGCGGCGATGGCCAGGTCGCAGGCGAGCACCAGCGACAGCCCGGCGCCCGCCGCGATGCCATGCACCTGCGCGAGCCACACCTTGTCCATGCGCGGGATGCGGGCGATGAAATCGTTGAGCGGGGTGAACAGATCGAGCAGCGTGCCGCGCACCTGCCCGGCATCGCCTTCGAACATGGCGATGTCGCCGCCGGCGCAGAAAGCCTTGCCCGCGGCGCGCAGCAGCACCACCCGGATATCGTTGCGGGCCTCCAGCCATTGGGCGGCCTGTTGCAGGTCTTGCGCCATCGCGACGTCGATGGCGTTCAACGCATCGGGGCGGTTCAGCGTCACGGTCGCGATTGCGCCGTCGATGTCCAGAAGCAGCGTTCGGAAGGCTGGAAGTCCAGGGGTCATGGCGTGTCTCCGTTATCGGGTAAATACCAACTGTCGATCCAAAAACCGCGATGCTATGGTCTGAACCGAGCGCTTGCTTGGTTTTCTTTTAAGCACGCTTAGCGTAACGCATAGAACGATTTTCCGGCGCTGTACTGGCGTAGGTAAAGACAGGTTCGTTGCATCTCCTGCCTCGCGGGTTCGCCAGACTGACGTCCATAAAAAAAGCCTCTATGCCGCGCCTCCGGCTTGTTGCCCTGGCGCGGTCCGGCGGCGAAGAACTTCGCGGCAAAAGCGAGGAGACAGATGGTGGATCAGTCCGATAGCCCTCCCTTGCTGGAGGTCGATGGAGTCACGCTGGCGTTTGGCGGGGTCAAGGCGCTCACGGATGTGGGGTTCCGCGTAGCGCCCGGATCCATCACCACGGTCATCGGTCCCAACGGCGCCGGCAAGACCTCGCTGTTCAATACCATTTCCGGTTTCTACAGGCCCGCCGCCGGGCAGATCCGCTTCCTGGGGCGCGACATCACGCGCGTGGCTGCGCCGGAACGCGCCAGGCTGGGCCTGGCCCGCAGCTTCCAGAACATCGCGCTGTTTCGCGGCATGACCGTGCTGGACAACATCAAGCTCGGCCGCCATGCCCATTTGCGCAGCAACGTGCTGGACGCCTTGCTGTACCTGGGGCGGGCGCGGCGCGAAGAGATGGCGCTGCGCGCCGACATCGAAGAACGCATCATCGACTTCCTGGAGATCGACCACATCCGCCACGCGCCGGTGGCGGCGCTGTCTTATGGCCTGCAGAAGCGCGTGGAGCTGGCGCGCGCGCTGGCGATGAATCCGAAGGTGCTGATGCTGGACGAACCCGTGGCCGGCATGAACCGCGAAGAAACCGACGACATGGCGCGCTTCATCCTGGACGCGCGCTCCGAATGGGGCGTCACGGTGCTGATGGTGGAACACGACATGGGCATGGTGATGGATCTGTCGGACCACGTGGTGGTGCTGAACTTCGGCCAGGTGATCGCCGACGGCACGCCCGCCGAGGTGCAGGCGGATCCCCAGGTGATCCAGGCCTACCTGGGCGCAGGCGACGTGGGCGACCTGCGCCGCCGGCTGACGGAGGCGGCCTGATGGACATGCTGTTCTTCCTGGAGGTCTCGCTGGCCGGCCTGGGCAGCGGCGGATTGTATGCGCTGGCGGCCCTGGCGTTCGTCATCGTCTACAAGGCCACGCGGGTCGTGAACATCGCCATCGGCGAATTCCTGATGCTGGGCGCCTATATTTTCTATGCGTTCGCCGCGGGCATGGATTGGCCCATCTGGCTGGCCATCGCGGGCGCCGTCGTGGCGTCGGGCGTGTTCGGCGCGGTGGTCGAGCGGTTGACCATCCGGCCCATGCTGGGCGAAGCGCCGATCTCGGTTTTCATGATCACGGTGGGGCTGGCGTCCATCCTGGTGGGCGCGGTGGAACTCATCTGGACGGCGGACCAGCGGCGCCTGCCGGAATTCATGCCGCGTTCGCCCGTGATGGTGGGCGAGGCATTCGTCGCGCCCAAGGTCTTCTACGGCTTCTGGGTCGCCGTGGCGCTGGCCTTGCTGGTGCTGGCGGTGTTCCGCTATTGGCGCGGCGGGGTGGCGCTGCGGGCCACGGCGTCGGACCAGGGCGCGGCGTATGCCATGGGTATCAACGTGCCGCGCGTGTTCTCGCTGGCGTGGGTCGCGGCGGGCGCGATCGCCGCGGTCTCGGGCGTGATCGTGGGCGCGATCGGCGGCATTTCCTCGTCGATGGGTGTGTTTGGCCTGTCGGTGCTGGTAGTGGTGATCGTGGGCGGGCTGGACAGCGTGGCCGGCGCTCTGGTGGGCGGCATCTTCATCGGCCTGCTGGAGGCCTGGGCAGGTGCCTACATGGGCGGCGAGTACAAATTGCTGGCTACTTTCATCGTGCTGGTCGTGGTGCTGATGGTCAGGCCATATGGCCTGTTCGGCACCCGTGAAATCGAGAGGCTGTGACCGATGCGCATCGCGACTGCCAAGCAGACCTATCTTGCCGACGAAGCGCTATTCGATACCCGCACGCAGCGGACCTGGCTGGCGTTGCTGGCCGCGTCGCTGGCGACGTTTCCCTTCGTGGCCGACGCCTATTGGCTGTATCTGGCCTGTCTCGTGGCGATCAACGTCGCCAGCGCAACGGGTCTGAACATCCTGACCGGCTATACCGGCCTGGTCAGCCTGGGCCAGGCCGCTTTCATGGGCCTGGGCGCCTACACGGTGGCGGTGATGGAGCTGCGCCTGGGCACGCCCGTGCTGGTCAACCTGCTGGGCGGTGGCGCGGTAGCCATGGCGGGCGGGCTGCTGGTCGGCATTCCGTCCCTGCGGGTGAAGGGGCTGTACCTGGCCATCTCCACGATCGCCGCATCGTTCATTGCGCATTTCATCTTCGCGAACTGGGAGTTCACGGGCGGCACCACGGGGCTGCAGGTGCCGCCGGCGCGGGTGCTGGGCGTGGACCTGGACACGTCATTCAAGATCTATTGGCTGATCGTGCCCGTGACGGCGCTGATGGTGCTGGGCGCCGCGAACCTGTTCCGCACGCGCATCGGACGCGCATTCATCGCCATCCGCGACCGCGACATCTCGGCGGAAGTGCTGGGCATCCGCCTGCTGCGCTACAAGCTGCTGTCCTTCGGCCTGTCGTCGTTCTACGCGGGCGTCGCGGGCGGCCTGTGGGCGTACTTCTTCCGCGTCGTCACGCCCGAGAGTTTTCCGCTGATCATGTCGATCTTCTTCCTGGCGGCCATCATCGTGGGCGGCATGGGCTCCATCCTAGGGTCCATTCTGGGCGCCATCTTCATGACGATGGTGCCGGAACTGCTGAAGCTCATCGTCGGGTGGCTGCCCGTGGGCGGCGACGCGCTGCGGCTGATCTCGCCGGTGCGCACCATTGTTTTCGGCCTGCTGATCGTAGGCTTTCTGATCTTCGAGCCGCACGGGCTCGCGGAAATCTGGCGGCGCGTGCGCCGTTTCTTTCATCTCTGGCCCTTTCGCACCTGAGCCATGCGCGACCGGCGCGGCGGCGGCCACCTATAAGACCCTCAGGAGACAAACCATGAAGCGCATCCGGATCGGCAGCGGTTTATCGAGGTTGTTGGCCCCGCTGGGCCTGGCGGCGGCCCTGGCATCGGCGCCCGCCGCCCAGGCGGCGGAGGACCTGGTGCTGGGCGGGTCGATCCCGCTGAGCGGGGTCTTCGCCTTCGCCGGGCAGGGCATCCACGCCGGCATCACCGACTACGTAAAGATCGTCAACGACCAGGGCGGGGTGAAGGGCCGCAAGCTGCGCTACGTGCCCGAAGACACGGCGTACAAGGTGGACGCGTCAGTGGCCGCGTTCAAGAAGATCACCAGCCAGAACAAGGTCAATTTCTACTACGGCGATTCGACCGGTTTTTCCAAGACGATCAACGCCGAGCTGAACCGCAGCGGCGACATCCTCATGACCGGCGCGTCCTTCGCCACCGAACTGAACGACCCGGCCAAATACCCCGCCCAGTTCATGGTGGGCCCCGACTACACGGAAATGTTCGGCATCCTGCTGCGCTACATCGCCAAGGAACAGCCGGGCGCCAAGGTGGCGTTCGTGTATTCGGATACCGAGTTCGGGCGCGATCCGATCGCCAGTTCGCGCGCGGTGGCCGAAAAACTCGGGTTGAAGGTCGCCACCGAAATCATGACCCCGCCGGGCAGCGTGGACGTTTCGACCGAAGTGATCAAGCTGCGCCGCGCCGATCCCGATTTCACGATCTTCCACGGCTACGTGCTGGCGCCGATTCCGGAGTTCGTGGGGCAGGGTAAGCGCATGGGCCTGAAGACGCGCTACATGGGCACGTTCTGGACCATGGACAATTCGACCGTAATGCAGATGGGCGAGGACGCCGACGGCTTCATGGGCGTGATGCCGTACCGCTACTACTACGACACCGCGGCCGACGCGCCGATGCTGAAGAAGATCCGCGAGATGCGCCCGCAGTACCAGAGCACGGGCTACATGCAGGGTTTCCTGGCCGCCATGCTGTTCACCGAGGTGGCCAAGCGCACGCTGGATGCGGGCAAGGAGCTGACCAGCGCCAACATGAAGGCGGCGCTGGACGGCATCAAGGACTTCGACACGGGCGGCCTGATCGGCGTGCCGATCACCATCAAGGGCAACTCGATTCCCGTGGGCCGGATCTACCGCGCCGACGTGAAGCAGAAGCAGATGGTGCCGGCTTCCGACTGGATCGTGCTGAAGTGAGGCGGCCGTGAACGGACATGACGCGCGCGCGGCGCCGCCTGCGGCGGTGCTCGATATCAACAACATCGAAGTCGTCTACAACAAGGCGGTGCAGGTGCTGCGCGGCTTGTCGCTGTCGGTGCCCACGGGCAGCATCGTGGCGCTGCTGGGAAGCAACGGGGCGGGCAAGTCCACCACGCTGAAGGCCGTGTCCGGGCTGCTGGACCTGGAAGACGGGGCGCTGGTGCGCGGACGCATTGTGTTCGACGGCGGCGACACGGCCGGCGCCCGGCCCCAGAACCTGGTGCGCGCCGGCCTGGCGCACGTGATGGAGGGACGCCGGGTGTTCGAAGACCTGACGGTGGAGGAGAACCTGGTGGCCGCAACCTACGCGCTGACGGGCAGGGCGGGGGCGCGGGCGGACTTCGACCTGGTCTATACGTACTTCCCCCGGCTGTTCGAGCGGCGGCGGGGGCTGGCAGGCTATCTGTCGGGCGGTGAACAGCAAATGCTGGCGATCGGCCGCGCGCTGATCGCGCAGCCCAGGCTGATGCTGCTGGACGAGCCTTCGCTGGGCCTGTCTCCGATGCTGGTGGAGAGCATCTTTTCCATCATCGCGCGGATCAACCGGGAACAGGGGGTGTCGATGCTGCTGGTGGAGCAGAACGCGTCGGTGGCGCTGGCGGTGGCGCACTATGGCTACATCATGGAGACGGGCAAGGTCGTGATCGACGGCAGCGCCGACAGGCTGGCGGCGGACCCGGACGTGCGTGAATTCTATCTGGGGGTGGGCGGCACGGGCGAGGCCCGCGGCTTTCGCGATATCAAGCACTACAAGCGCCGCAAGCGCTGGCTCTCATGATAGACAAGGAACGGAATCCCTCCGCGGCAGATACGGGCGCATGGCCGGCGCTGACGCTGCCGCAGATGCTGCGCGAACAGGCGCGCGGGCAGCCCGGGGGCATCGCCATCCGGCAAAAGGACTTCGGCATCTGGAAGCCCATTTCGTGGTCGGAATACTGGGCGCGGGCCTGCCGTGTGGGGCTGGGCCTGCGAGCGCTGGGGCTGGGCACGGGCGGGCGGGTGGCCATCGTGTCCGAGAACCGCGTGGAATGGCTGCTGGCCCAGATGGGAGCGGGCGCGGTCGGCGGCGTGGCGGTGGGTGTGTATGCCACTAGCCCCGCCGAGGAGATGGGTTACGTACTTGAGCACGCCGACGTGGAGCTGGTGGTATGCGAGGATCAGGAGCAGACCGACAAGGTGCTGCAGGTGGCCGGCCGGCTGCCGCAGCTGCGGCGGATCGTGATGATCGAGAGCAAGGGCCTGCGCTCCTACGCACCCGCCGAGCGCGATCGCATCGTGACGTTCGCCGAGGTCGAGGCCGACGGCGCGCGGCGCGAGGCGGATGAACTTGCCGCGCTGGATGCGATGCTGGACCGCCAGACGCTGGACGACACGGGGCTCATGATTTATACGTCAGGCTCCACCGGCAAACCCAAGGGCGCGATGCTGAGCTACCGCAACATGCGGGGCGTGGCGCCGGGCATCGCGGAGCGCCTGGCGATGAGCCGCGACAGCGTGCACCTGTCCTATCTGCCGCTGTGCCATGTGGCCGAGCAGATGCTGTCGACCTTCGTGCCCATCTATCTGGGCGCACAGGTGAATTTCGGCGAATCGATACGGACGGTGCAGGAAGATCTGCGCGAGGTGGCGCCCACGATCTTCCTCGGGGTGCCGCGCATCTGGGAAAAACTGCATGCCGCCATCTCGATCAAGATGCAGGAAGCGGGGCGCGTGCAGCAATGGCTGTACCGGCGCGCGCTCGCTGCGCGCGCCCCGTTCCTTGAAAAGTCGCCGGCGCAGTACACGGGCGCAGAGCGGCTGACCTATTGGCTGTGGTATTGGCTGGTGTTGCGCGCCCTGCAGAATTTCATCGGGCTGCGCCGGGTGCGCGTGGCGATGACGGGCGCCGCGCCCATCCCTCCGGACGTGGTGCGCTATTTCCGCAAGCTGGGCGTGCCGCTGGTCGAGGTCTACGGGCTGACGGAGTCGGCGGGCATGATCTTCGGCCAGCACCCGGACCGCGTGAAAGTAGGCACGGTCGGCGAACCCATTCTTGGGGTCGAATGGCGGATGGGCGAGGCGGGCGAGCTGCTGGTGCGCGGCGACATGGTGTTCCAGGGTTACTACAAGAACCCGGGCGCCACGGCCGAGACTGTGCGCGACGGCTGGCTGCACACGGGGGACGTGGTGGCGGAGGAGGGCGGACGCGTGCGCATCGTGGATCGCCTGAAGGACATCATGATCACCGCAGGGGGCAAGAACCTGACGCCCTCCGAGATCGAGAACGCGGTCAAGGGCAGTCCCTACGTGAAAGAGTGCATCGTGATCGCGGACGGCCGGAAGTACGTGTCGGCACTGATACAGCTCGAATTCGATACGGTCGGCAAATGGGCGGAGTCGCGCCGCATCGCGTTTACGCACTTCCGTTCGCTTGCCGAGTCCGCGCAGGTGCGCGAACTGATCCAGCAGGAGATCGCACGCGCCAACGCGGGACTGGCGCCGGTGGCGCAGATCAAGCGCTTCCATCTGCTGACCAAGGAACTGGATCATGACGATGGTGAAGTGACCGCGACGATGAAGGTCAGGCGCGCCAGCATTTACCGCAGCTACGCGGGCGAAATCGAAGCGCTCTACATCGAGGAGACGACGGCATGAACGAAGCCGTGATCGTTGAGGCCGTGCGCACGCCATTCGGCCGGCGCGGCGGCTGGTGGGCGGATACGCGGCCGGATGCGCTCCTGGCGCAGACCGTGCGGGGTTTGCTGGGACGCGCCGGCTTGCCGGACGGGAAGGTCGAGGACCTGATCGCGGGCTGCGTCAGCCAGGCCGGCGAACAGGGCGCCAACATCGGCCGGCTGGCGGCGCTGCTGGCCGGCCTGCCCGAGAGCGTGCCGGGCGTGGCCTTGAACCGCATGTGCGGGTCCAGCCAGCAGGCCGTGCATTTCGGGGCGCAGGCCATCGCCGCGGGCGATATGCGCTACGTGGTGGCGGGCGGCGTCGAAAGCATGAGCCGCGTGCCGATGTTCCTGGACGTGACCTTGGGGCGGGAGGCGTTCCGCGGCTTCGAGTCGCTGAATCCCGAGCTGCTGGAGCGCTATCCACTGATACACCAGATCGAGAGCGCGGAACGGATCGCCGAGCGCTGGCAGCTGTCCCGCCAGGAGATGGACGAGTGGGCGCGCGAGAGCCACGCGCGCGCCTGGGCTGCCGTGCAGGCGGGTCGCCATGCCGAATTGCTGCCTGGGCCGCATGCGCAAGCGTGCCGCGACGAAGGCATCCGCGAAAGCACGGATCCCGCCCGCATGGCGGCCATGGCGCCCGCCTTGCGGCCGCCCGGGCAGGGCAGCGTGACAGCCGCCAACGCCAGCCAGCTCGCGGACGGCGCGGCCGCGGTGTTGCTGGCGGACCGCGACGCGGCGCTGGCCGACGGGCTGAGGCCGCGCGCGCGCTTTCTGGCGCGCGTGGCGGTGGGGTCGGACCCGGTGCTGCAGCTGACCGGCGTGATCCCGGCGGCCCGGCAGGCCCTGGCGCGCGCGCGCCTGGATCTGCGGGACATCGACTGGATAGAGATCAACGAGGCATTCTCCAGCGTCGTGCTGGCCTGGCAGCGCGAGATGGGCGCAGACCTGGCGCGCGTGAATCCCTGGGGCGGCGCGATCGCCCACGGGCATCCGCTGGGCGCGACGGGGGCCGGTTTGATGGCCAAGATGCTGGCGGGCCTGGAAGCCTCCGAGGGCGAATTCGGCATGCAGCTGATGTGCATCGGACACGGCATGGCTTGCGCGACCATCATCCAGAGGCAATGAACCGAGATGGAAAAAAACGGAACCGCCATGCCCACCGCCGCCGCGGGGCGGGACGAGCGATCGGATTCCGAGCGCAGGCGAGAAGTGATCATGATGGCGGGCCAGCTTTTCTGCAGGCACGGCTACGAGCGCACCACGGTGCGCGAGCTGGCGCGGGCGGTAGGGCTGCAGTCCGGCAGCCTGTTCCATCATTTCCGCAGCAAGGAGGAGATCCTGGTGGCCGTGATGAACAACGGCATCCAGGAGGTGATCGATGGAGGCGAACAGGCGCTGGCGCGCTACAACACGCCGGCTGACCGGCTCGCCGCGCTGTTCCGGGTGCATATGTGGAGCATGCTGCACGGCGCGGGCGGAGACGCCATGAACGCGCTGGTGTATGAATGGCGCAGCCTGTCGGCGCCCAGCCGGGCCATCGTCAAATCGCTGAGCGACCGCTACGAGGAAATGTGGCAGGAGGCGGTTGCGGCGGCGGTGGACGCCGGCTTGCTCAAGGGCGATGCGCGCGTCATCAAGCGCTGCGTGCTGGGCGCCATGAACCTGACGGTGCAGTGGTACAAGCCCGGCGGCCGCTTGCAGCCAGCGAAGTTCATCGACGCCATGCTGCAGGCGTCGCTGCCGGCGCTGCCGGAGGGGGCGGGCAGGTGGCCGGCTTGAAACAGGGGTTCAGCCACGGCGCTTGAGAAAGGCGCCGACGGCGCAGGCCACGGCCAATGCCAGCAGCGAGCCGGCCACGGGCAGCAGGAAATCCGCTTCGCCGCGATAGCCGCCGCCGGTGACGCCGCCCGCCACGCTGCCCATCCACAACACGACGCTGAGCGCCGCGGCGACCGCCGAGATCGCGGCGGCCACGCACAGGGCGACGAAGGCCGGCCGGCGCGGCCGCGCCGGCGCATAGGGGGCGGCTGCCTGGACGCCGCGGGGTTGCTTGATCCAGTAGATCAGCCCCGCCACGACCAGCAGGAGCATCAGGATCTTGAAGATCATGACGCCGTCCGCTTATCAGTCTTCACGGCGCAGGTGCGGGAAGAGGATGACGTCGCGGATGCTGGGGCTGTCGGTCAGCAGCATGACCAGGCGGTCGATGCCGATGCCGCAGCCGCCCGTCGGGGGCATGCCGTATTCCAGCGCACGGATGTAGTCCGCGTCGTAGAACATGGCCTCCTCGTCGCCGGCGTCCTTGGCCTCGACCTGTGCGCGGAAACGATCGGCCTGGTCTTCGGGGTCGTTCAGCTCCGAGAAACCGTTGGCGATTTCACGGCCCGTCATGAAGAGTTCGAAGCGTTCGGTGATGCCCTCGCGGGTATCCGAGGCGCGCGCCAGCGGGGAGACTTCGACCGGGTAGTCGATGATGTAGGTGGGGTTCCAGAGCTTGGCTTCGGCGGTTTCCTCGAACAGCGCCAGTTGCAGCGCGCCCAGGCCCGCGCGCGACAGCACCGGGCCGTCGGCGTCGGCGCCCAGCTTCTTGAGTTCGGCGCGCACGAAGGCCGGATCGTCGAGCTGCGCCTGGGTGTAGCCGGGGGCGTACTTCAGGATGGCTTCGCAGATGGTCAGGCGGTCGAACGGCTTGCCCAGGTCGAGCTCGCGTTCCTGGTAGGTGAGCAGGGCGCTGCCGGTGGCCGAGATGGCGGCCTGGCGGATCAGCTCTTCCGTGAAGTCCATGAGCCAGCGGTAGTCCGCGAAGGCTGCATAGAACTCCATCATCGTGAATTCGGGGTTATGGCGCGGGCTGACGCCTTCGTTGCGGAAGTTGCGGTTGACCTCGAAGACGCGCTCGAAGCCGCCCACGATCAGGCGCTTCAGGTAGAGCTCGGGCGCGATGCGCAGGAACATTTCCATGTCCAGCGCGTTGTGGTGCGTGACGAAGGGCTTGGCCGCCGCGCCGCCCGGGATCGGGTGCAGCATGGGGGTTTCCACTTCGAGGAAGCCGGCGTTCAGCATGAACTGGCGGATGCTGCCCACGGCCTTGCTGCGCGCTTCGAACGTGCGGCGCGTGGCGTCCGTCATGATGAGGTCCACGTAGCGCTGGCGGTAGCGCAGTTCCTGGTCGGCCACGCCGTGGAACTTGTCGGGCAGCGGGCGCAGCGACTTCGACAGCAGGCGCGCGCTGGCGGCGTGCACCGAGAGCTCGCCCTTGTTCGTCTTGAAGACCGAACCCTCGACCGCGATGATGTCGCCGATGTCCCATTGCTTGAACGCGGCGTAGCTATCTTCGCCCAGCGTGCCGCGGTCCAGGTAGATCTGGATGCGGCCGGTGCTGTCCTGCAGCGTGGCGAAGCTGGCCTTGCCCATGACGCGCTTGAGCATCATGCGGCCCGCGACCTTGACGGCGACGGGGTTGGCGGCCAGGGCTTCCTGTTCTTCGCCGTCGTATTTGTCGTGCAGGGCGGCGGCACGGGCGTCGGGGACGAAGTCGTTGGGGTACGCGACCCCGGTTTCGCGCAGTTTGGACAGCTTGGCGCGCCGTTCGGCGATCAAGCGGTTTTCATCCTGGGCGGGTGCCGGAGCGGTCGAGTTGTCGGTCATGGTAGGGAAATCAGTCGTAATTGCGGATGTCGTCGATCTCGGTCGTGCCGAAATCTTCGCGATCCAGGTAGGCGAGGATGCGGGCGGCCACGTTGGCGGGCGAGGACAGCTTGCCGGTCGCGTGGAAGTCCTGGAACTTGGACAGCGCCGGGAAGTCTTCCGGATCGCTGGAGCGGATGGCGACCTGCATGTCGGTGTCGACGATGCCGGGGGCCAGCGCGACGATGCGCGCGCCGTCGGCGCCTTGTTCCTGTTTGACGACGCGCGTGTACATGTCGAGCGCGGCCTTGGTGGCGCAATACACGCCCCAGCCGGCGTTGGGGTTGCGGCCCGCGCCCGAGGAAATGTTGAGCACGCGGCGGTCGGCCTGGAGGCCCTGTACGGCGGCCAGAAAGCGCGCGGTCAGCAGCATCACGGCAGAGACGTTCAGGTTGAAGGCGGAGGCGATGGCCGCGCCGTCGTTGAGCGCGCCGGTGGCGAGGATGGGGTGCACCGTGCCGGCGTTGTTGATCAGCAGGTAGCGTTTCGCGTCGCGCGGCAGCGAGGCGCAGATGCGCTCGGCGGCCGCTTGCGCCGCATTCAGGTCCGAGAGGTCCACGGACAGCTGGTCAAGCTGTGCGTCCTGGGCGCGCGCGTACGCGGCCAGTTCGGGATCTTCGCGGCGCGCCAGCGTGATCAGGCGCGTGCCCGGTCTGGCCAGGCCGCGGGCCATGGCGGCGCCGATGCCGCGCGATGCGCCGGTGAGAATTGCGATGGTGTCGGACATTCGTGAACCTCAGGGTACGGTGAATGGAAGTGTCGCGAAACTCAGATGCCTTGCTTCAGGCTGGCCTGGATGAAGGGGTCCAGGTCGCCGTCCAGCACTTTCTGCGTGTTGGAGATTTCGACGTTCGTGCGCAGGTCCTTGATGCGGCTCTGGTCCAGCACGTAGGAGCGGATCTGGTGGCCCCAGCCCACGTCGGTCTTGGAATCTTCCAGCTTCTGCTGCTCGGCCATGCGGTTGCGCATTTCCAGCTCGTAGAGCTTGGACTTCAGCATTTGCATGGCTTCGGCGCGGTTGCGGTGCTGCGAACGGTCGTTCTGGCACTGCACCACGATGCCGGTGGGCATGTGGGTCAGGCGGACTGCGGAGTCGGTCTTGTTGATGTGCTGGCCGCCCGCGCCGCTGGCGCGGTAGGTGTCCACGCGCAGGTCGGCGGGGTTCACTTCGACTTCGAAGGAGTCGTCGACTTCAGGGTAGACGAACACGCTGGCGAACGAGGTGTGGCGGCCGCCCGACGAGTCGAATGGGCTCTTGCGCACCAGGCGGTGCACGCCGGTTTCGGTGCGCAGGTAGCCGAAGGCGTACTCGCCTTCGAGCTTGATGGTGGCGGATTTGATGCCCGCGACTTCGCCTTCGGATTCTTCCAGCACTTCGGCCTTGAAACCCTTGCGTTCGGCGTACTTGAGATACTGGCGCAGCAGCATCGAGGCCCAGTCCTGCGCTTCCGTGCCGCCGGCGCCGGCCTGGATGTCCAGGAAGCAGTTCAGCGGGTCGGCCGGGTTGGAGAACATGCGGCGGAATTCCAGCCCTTCCAGCTTTTCCTGGAAGGCTTCGGCGTCCTGTTCGATGGATTCCAGCGTGGCGTCGTCGTCGTCGGAAGCGGCCAGTTCGAACAGTTCGTTCGAATCCGCCAGCCCCGAGCCCAGCGCCGTCAGCGTTTCCACGACGTCTTCGAGGGCCTTCTTTTCACGGCCCAGGTCCTGGGCATGCTTAGGGTCGTTCCAGACCGCCGGGTCTTCGAGCTCGGCGTTTACGACTTGCAGGCGTTCAGCTTTGGCATCGTAGTCAAAGATACCTCCGTAGAGCCTGTTCGCGCTCCGCGTAGTCGGCGAGGCGGGCTGCGAGCTGGTTCTGACGTTCGGCTTCCATGATTGATCCTGTCTTGGTGACTTTTGTGCGAAACCTGGCATTTTAGCGCGCTTGACCCTGACGCGTGGGCCGATATCGGGATGGTAGGGACGGATCATTCCCGATGCGTTTCGCCGGACGAGGAAAAGTTGTTCAGTTTTTTGTCAACTATGTGGTTCTAGCCTGCGGTATCGGCCGCGCGCCCCTACCCGGGAACGCGGACCGCTACCGCGCCGGTCTGCCGCCGGCCTATCCCGCCAGAGGAATGGAGACATAGATGGAAAATACGATGGCCCCCGGGGTCTCGCCGGCGATCCCGGCGACTGAGGAGGACCGGATCTACCGGAAGGTAGGTTGGCGGCTGGTGCCGCTCTTGGTGGTGTGCTATGTCGTGGCCTACCTGGACCGCGTGAATGTGGGCTTCGCCAAGTTGCAGATGCTGCAGGAACTCCAGTTCAGCGAGACGGTGTACGGGCTGGGCGCCGGCATCTTCTTCATCGGATACTTCATTTTCGAGATTCCCAGCAACATCATCCTGCACAAGGTGGGCGCGCGGGTCTGGATTGCGCGGATCATGATCACCTGGGGGATCATTTCCGCCTGCATGATGTTCGTGAACAGCGTGCATATGTTCTACGCGCTGCGTTTCCTGCTGGGCGCGGCCGAAGCCGGGTTCTTCCCGGGCATCATCCTGTACCTGACCTATTGGTATCCGGCGGCGCGCCGCGGGCGCATCACCACGTTCTTCATGACGGCGGTGCCTATGTCGGGGCTGATCGGGGGGCCGATTTCGGGCTGGATCATGAGCACTTTCCACGGCGACCATGGGCTCTCGGGCTGGCAATGGCTGTTCCTGCTGGAGGGGATCCCGTCCGTCATCATCGGGATACTCGTGCTGGTGTATCTCGATGACCGTATCAACAAGGCCAAGTGGCTGACCGCCAGCGAGAAGGCCGTGCTGATCCGCAACATCGCGGCCGAGGAGCAGCAGAAAGAGGACCCGCCGATCCGCGCCGCCCTGGTCAAGCCGCGGGTGTGGGCGATGGCGCTGATCTACTTTTCGTTCGTGATGGGGCTTTACGGCGTGGGATTCTGGATGCCGACGCTGATCAAGAGCACGGGGGTGCAAAGTCCGCTGGTGATCGGTCTGCTGACGGCGGTGCCCAATCTGTTCGCCGTGATCGGGATGATCCTGATTTCCCGGAATTCCGACCGCCACCGCGAACGCCGCTGGCACGTTGCGCTGCCGGCGCTGTTCGGGGCGCTGGGCCTGCTGTTGTCGGCGGTCTGGAGCGGCAATACGGTCCTGGCTATTCTGGCGCTGACGGTGGCGAACATCGGTATCTGCACGGTGCTGCCGCTGTTCTGGAGCCTGCCTACCGCCTTGCTGGGCGGCACCGCGGCCGCGGCCGGTATCGCGCTGATCAATTCGGTGGGCAATCTGGCGGGCTTCGTCAGCCCCTACCTGGTCGGCTGGCTGAAGGACATGACCGGCACCACCAACACAGGGCTGTACATGCTGGCGGGCTGCCTGGTGGTTGGCGCGCTGGTGGCGCTGGCGCAGCCGGCGAGGCTGGTAAACAAGTAGGCGGCGCCGGGCGCGGGGGGTAAACCTACCCTGCGTGTTCGAGTGTCTGACACCCGTACGAGATGCCCGTCAAGCTGAATATGGAGCCCCCCGGGTGTCTGACACCGGGGTTGGCTTCTGGGCCGCCACGGCGGCCGGCTCGGTCGGCGTTGCGTCTACGGTCGTCGGGGACGATCGGTTGCTGCCGTGGGGGTGTCAGACACCCGGGAGCATCGGTTTCAGCTTGGCGGGGCTCTCGTAAGGGTGTCAGACACTTTGTTGGAAAGACGGCCGCCCCGCCGCCGGGCCGTCCCAAGGCGGGGCTACCCCCCCCCTCGGGGGGCAGCTAGCCCGCGTAGCGGGCGCGGCGCGGGAGTAAACCTACCCTGCGTATTCGATGACCAGTTGCACCGACACCATGCCGTTCCAGACATTCTGTTCCAGGCGGTAGGCGGCCTGGATATGTTCCGGGAGGGACTGGTCGTGGCCGAACCAGATGGCGTCGAAGCGCTGGTGGCCGCGTTCGAGCGATAGCTTGAGGTGCTTTTCGCCGACCAGGCGCTGGTTGCGCACGACGAATTCGTCCAGGAAGAGGGGCGCGGCGAAGCCTGCGCCCCAGACCTGTTGCTGGAGCATGCCGGCGACGTCGGCGTTGGCGTAGCCCGATTCCAGGGATCCGTCGGTTTCGATGACGGGTTCGAAGGCGTCGCGTCCGGTGAGTTCGCGCACGGCGGCGTCGAAAGCGGGGGCGAAGGCGGCAAAGTCCGCTTTGCCGAGAGTCAGGCCCGCAGCCATGGCGTGGCCGCCGAATTTGCGGATCAGGTTGGGGTGGCGCTTGGACACCAGGTCCAGCGCGTCGCGCAGGTGCACGTCGGGGATGGAGCGTCCCGAGCCGCGGATCTCGTCGTCGCCCGCGGGGGCGAAGGCCAGCGTGGGCCGCCAGAATTTTTCTTTCAGGCGCGAGGCGACCAGGCCCACGACGCCCTGGTGCCAGCCCGGGTCGAACACGCAGACGGTGGCGCCGGCGGTGGCGTCGGGCGCTTCCATGGCAGCCAGCGCCTGTTCGCGCATTTCGGCTTCGATCGTGCGGCGCTCGCGGTTGATGTTGTCGAGCTCGCGCGCCATTTCCAGGGCCTGGGCTTCGTCGTCGGTGGTCAGGCAGGCGATGCCGAGGCTCATGTCGGCCAGGCGGCCCGCGGCGTTGATGCGGGGGCCGAGCGCGAAGCCCAGGTCGAAGCCGTTGGCGCTGCGGGGTTCGCGGCCGGCGACGGCGAACAGGGCGCGCAGACCCGGTTGCAGGCGGCCCGCCCGCATGCGCTGCAGGCCCTGGGTGACCAGCAGGCGGTTGTTCGCGTCCAGTTTGACCACGTCGGCCACGGTGCCTAGCGCGACCAGGTCGGACAGCGCGTCCAGGCGCGGGCCGCCGTCGGGCGCGTACACGCCTCTGCGGCGCAGTTCGGCGCGCAGGGCCAGCATCATGTAGAAGATGACGCCCACGCCCGCCAGGTTCTTGGACGGGAAGCCGCAGCCGGGCTGGTTGGGGTTCACGATGGCCAGGGCGTCCGGCAGGGTGTCTCCCGGGAGGTGATGGTCGGTGATCACCACGCCGATGCCGGCCGCGTTGGCCGCGGCCACGCCGTCGACGCTGGCGATGCCGTTGTCTACCGTGATGATGATGTCGGGCTTGCCGGCACGGTGCCGGCAAGCCAGTTCGACCACCGCCGGCGACAGGCCATAGCCGGTCTCGAAACGGTTGGGGACCAGGAAATCCACGTCGGCGCCCATGGCGGACAGGGCGCGCAGCCCCACCGCGCAGGCGGTGGCGCCGTCGCAGTCGTAGTCGGCCACGATGAGCAGTTTCCTGCCCGCCTGGATGGCGTCGGCCAGCACGCCCGCGGCGTGGGCGGAATGCGTCAGGCCGGCGGGCGGCAGCAGCGATGGCCAGGCCAGCCGGGTCTGGTCGGGGTGGGTGACGCCGCGGGCGGCCCAGAGGCGGGCCAGCAGCGGATGGATGCCCGAGGCTTCCAGGACGCGGCAGGCGTCCAGGTCGGACGGGCGGACAGTCAAGCGGGGTGAGACCACCAGGCGCTCCAGTTTTTCTTGGGCGCGGGCAGCAAGCCGAGCAGGCCCCCGCGCGGTTTCAGGGTAAGGGCGACCTTGCGGTCTGCGCCCAGCAGCAGGAGCTCGGCGGGTGCGCCGGGCAGGCCGTTCTTGCCGGCCAGCGGACGCAGGCGCTGCGCGTCGAGCGCGGCCAGGGCGTCCAGCCAGGCGGCCCAGTCGCCGCCGCGCTGCGGGGCATCCAGCTCGGTAAATACGTGTTCGGCGCCGGCCGCCGCGACGGGCCAGGGCGATCCGCCGCCGTACAGCCAGAGCGCGTTGACCGGGGGCAGGCCGCGGGCCGCGCGCGCGTCGTTGACGGGGTGGCCGTGCCACGTCATCTGTATTTCATTGAGCAGCCGGCGCCATGGCCGCGTTTGCGCGTCCTGGCGCCACCAGTCGTTCAGGCGCTGCCCGGCCACCGCCAGCGGGCTGGCGGTCTGGGGGCGCAGGCCGTCGGGCAGCCGCAGGCGCCAGCGTTCGGGCGACAGCGGCTCGACGGCGAAGCCCGTGCCCTCGAAGAGGGGGAGGACCGTTTCCAGCAGGGTGGCGGTTTCTTCGGCGCGCAGGTCCATCATGCCGGGATCCAGCAGGGTGGCCTGGTCGGTGCCCAGGGCCAGGTGGACCAGTTCGGCCAGCCAGACGGGCTCGCCGTTGGCGGCCTGCCCGGCGGCCAGCAGCGGGCCGAGGCCGGCGCCTTGCAGCAGGCCGGGTTCGGGGCGGTAGCCCGCGCGGGCCAATTGCCAGGACTCGAAGGCGGTGCAGCCGTGGGCGCGTACGTCGAAGGGCTCGGGGCGGGCGGTGGCGGCCTGCAGCCAGCCATGCAGGGTGGGCGCGCGCTCCGGCAGGAGCTTGGCCAGTTCCGCCGCGACGGGTAGGGTGGGCAGGGCGCCCGGGATGACGATCAGCATGGCGAGGATTGTAAGCCCACCCCCTACCCGCTTGCGCGGGCCCCCTCAAAGGGGGCGGCACTGGAGGACCGGGAAAGCCGGCTCCTTGGTGCCCCCGATAAGAGTCCCCCGGCGCGGGTCGCCTTCCCGCTTGTTAATGCCATAATGCGCACGTGCTGAAAATACCTTACGAACTATGGATAGGCGCCCGCTATGCCGGGTTGGCCCGAATCCGCCAGCGACGCGGCCGCCGCGATCGCTTCATCTCTTTCATCGCCGCCAGTTCCATGGCGGGCATCGCGCTGGGCGTCGCCGCCCTGATCGTCGTGCTGTCTGTCATGAATGGTTTCCAGAAAGAAGTGCGCGACCGCATGCTGTCGGTGCTGCCGCACATCGAGCTCTATATCCCCGGGGCCGTGCCGGAACGCGTGCTGGAAAAATGGCAGGAGTTTTCCACGTCTGCCAAGCAGAACACGGAAGTCAAGGCCGGCGCGCCGTTCGTGGCGGCGCAGGGCATGCTGGTGCGCGGGCAGGCTCTGCGGGGCGTGCAGGTGCGCGGAATCGATCCGCAGGCCGAAGGCAATGTGTCGGACCTGCCCAGGCAGATGGTCTCGGGCAAGCTCACCGACCTGAAGCCGGGCAGCTTCGGCGTGGTGCTGGGCAACGAGCTGGCCGACGGCATGGGCGTGAAGCTGGGCGATACGCTGCTGATGATGGCGCCGCAAGGCTCGATCAGCCCGGCCGGCTTCACCCCTCGCATGCGCCAGTTCACCGTGGTGGGCGTTTTCTCGTCCGGCCACTATGAATACGATTCCTCGCTGGCCTTCGTCGACGACGAGGACGCCGCCCGCGTGTTCCGCGACAGCGGCACCGCCGGCGTGCGCCTGCGCATCGCCGACATGCAGAAGGCGCCCGAGGTGGCGGCCGAGCTGCAGAAGGTGTTGCCGCCCTACGTGATGGCGAGCGACTGGTCCCGCAACAACCGCACGTGGTTCGCGGCGGTGAAGACCGAAAAGCGCATGATGTTCCTGATCCTGGCGCTGATCGTGGCGGTGGCGGCGTTCAACCTGCTGTCGTCGCTGGTCATGGCCGTGAAGGACAAGCAGTCCGACATCGCCATCCTGCGCACGCTGGGCGCCGGCCCGCGGGAAATCGCCCGCATCTTCCTGGTGCAGGGCGCGCTGATCGGCGTCATCGGCACGCTGCTGGGCGTGGCGGGCGGCATTCTGATCGCCTATAACGTGGACGTGATCGTGCCGTTCATCGAGCGCCTGCTTGGCGTGCATTTCTTGCCGCGCGAAATCTATTTCATCAGTGCCTTGCCCTCGGATCCCCAGGTGAACGATATCGTCACCATCGGCCTGACCTCCCTGGTGCTGTCGCTGCTGGCGACCCTGTATCCCAGCTGGCGCGCATCGCGCCTGCAACCCGCCCAGGTGCTGCGCCATGACTGACATCCTGACTCCCGCGCTGCAGGCCGACAACATCGTCAAGGTCTACGACGAAGGCCCCGCGCGCATCGAAGTGCTCAGCAACGTCAGCCTGTCCGTGGCCCGCGGCGAGATGGTTGCCATCGTCGGCGCTTCCGGTTCCGGGAAAAGCACGCTGCTGCATATCCTGGGCCTGCTGGACGTGCCTACCAGCGGTTCGGTGTCGGTGGATGGCCAGCTTGCCGTCGGCCTTTCCGAGAGCCGCAAGAGCGCGGTGCGCAACCGCAGCCTGGGTTTCGTCTACCAGTTCCACCATCTGCTGCCGGAATTTTCCGCGCTGGACAATGTGGCGATGCCGCTCATCGTGCGCCGCCAGGACCGCGACCAGGCCCGCGAGGCCGCCCACGAGGTCCTGGGCCTTGTGGGGCTTGCGGCCCGTGAGGGGCATTTCCCGGGGCAATTGTCGGGCGGCGAACGGCAGCGCGTGGCGCTGGCGCGCGCGCTGGTGACCCGGCCGGTCTGCGTGTTGGCCGACGAACCCACGGGCAATCTGGACCGCCACACCGCGCACAATATGTTCGAGCTGCTGACGCAGGTGAACCAGGAGTCCGGCACGGCGTTCGCCATCGTGACGCACGATCCCGAACTGGCCGCCCGCGCCGACCGCCAATTGCACATGGAAAACGGCCGCCTGGTTTCGGGTTGAGCGGGCCGGGTGGATAATCGAAGCAAGGAGGCCGCGCCCATGCTGATCGACACCCATTGCCACCTGGATGCCGCCGAGTTCGACGCCGACCGCGAGCAGGTGGCCGACGACGCCTGCGAGGCGGGCGTCCAGTCCATCGTGATCCCGGCCGTCGAACGCGCCAATTTTTCCATCGTGCGCGAACTGGCCGGCAAGGTGGCCGGCGGCGCCTACGCGCTGGGCATCCATCCCCTCTACGTGCAGCGGGCCGGCGATGCCGACCTGGATGCGCTGCGCACGGCCGTCAAGCAATCGCTGGGCGATCCCCGCTTCGTCGCCATCGGCGAAATCGGCCTGGATTTCTTCGTGCCCGAGATTGCCTCCGGCGCGCCGCGCGAACGCCAGGAACATTTCTATGCCGCGCAGCTGGCGATGGCAGCCGAGTTCGGCCTGCCGGTGCTGCTGCACGTGCGCAAGTCGCAAGACATCCTGTTGAAGTATCTGCGCCGCCATCCGCGCATCGGCGGCATCGCCCATGCCTTCAATGGCAGCGCCCAGCAGGCGCAGGCGTTCATCGAGCACGGATTCGCGCTGGGGCTGGGCGGCGCCATGACTTATGAGCGCGCGCTGCAGATCCGCCGCCACGCCGTCGATGTCGACCTGGCGCACCTGGTGCTGGAAACGGATGCGCCGGATATTCCTCCCGCCTGGCTGCATCCGCCCCAGCGCCGCAACCGGCCCGGGGAACTCGTCCGCATTGCCCAGACCCTGGCGGATTTGCGCGGGCTGACGGCCGCGCAGGTGGCGCATGCCACCACGGCCAACGCCCTGCGCGTGCTGCCGCGCCTGCCCGCCGCGATCCTGGCCGACGCCGACTGACGCGGATCAGGCGGTCAGCCGGGGCAGTTCCATGCGCACGCTCAGCCCCTGGGGCGACATATTGCGCGCCGACAGGCGGCCTTTGTGCGCGGCCACCGCGGCCTGCGCGATCGACAACCCCAGCCCGGCGCCGCTGCCGGGCTTGCGGGCGCCGCAAGCCGTACGGTAGAACGGTTCGAACAGGGCTTCCAGTTCGTCGTGGGCCACGCCCGGCCCGCGGTCTTCGATTTCCAGGCAGGCCTCGCGCGCGCTCACCAGCAGGCGTACGCGTATCGTGCTGTGCGCGGGAGCGAAGCGCAGGGCATTGCGCAGCACGTTCTCGATGGCGCTGGCCAGGCTGCAGCGGTCGCCGATGAGGGGTACGGGAGGATGCGCGTCCCAGGCGATGCCGACCTGCCGGCCGCCGGCTTCGTAGCGGGCGTCTTCGACGACGGAGGACACGACCTCGGCCAGGTCCAGCGTGTCGGTGGGCACGGGCAGGGCGCCCAGCCGGGCCAGGCGCAGCGTGTTGCCGAGCAGCAGGTCCAGGCGTTCGCATTCGCGTTCGATACGATCCAGCTGCAGGTCCTGGCGTTCGTCCCTGCGCCGCGCCAGTTCGGCCGCGAGCCGCAGCCGCGCCAGCGGCGAACGCAGTTCGTGCGCGATGTTGTGCAGCAGTTGTTCGCGGGTGTCGACCAGGGCTTTCAGGCGGTCGGCCATGGCGTTGAAGTCGCGCGCCAGCAGGCCGAGTTCGTCCTGGCGGCGGGCCAGCCTGGCCGGCGTGTGCGCGCTGAGCTGTCCGGCCGACAGGGCCTGCGTGGCGAGGCGCAGCTGCGCCAGCGGCGAGGTAACGTGGCGGGACAGGGCCCAGCAGAAGGGCGCGGTCACCGCCAACGCGAACAGCAACAGCGCCAGCGCCACCGGCGACAGTGCCAGCACCTCCCAATGCGAGGAGTCGAATGGCAGGAACAGCATCAGCAGTTCGGTTCCGTCCGGCAGCGTCAGCAACTGCGGATCCCACCAGGAGATCCGCTCGCCCGCCGCGTCGGCGGGCAGGTAATCCGCCTGTGCCTGGCGCTCGGGCGCGGCGCGGTAGGAACTCAGCCAGTCGTGCATGCGGGTGGGCAGCCGCCGGTCCAGGATGTCGGTGTCGCGGGCGTCCATGATGTAGATCTTCAGGGCCGAGTAGCGGCGGTCCATGGCCTGGACCCAACGCTCCAGGCCTGCTTCGCCCTGGGTGCGCGCGATCTGGGCGGCGTCGCGCGTCAGGCTGGCGGGATTCAGGCCGTCCAGGGAGTTGAAGCGGTACCAGGCGACCGCGGCGGTGAGCATCATGCCGCACACCAGGATGACGGCCATGGCGCCCCAGAAGGTCAGGAAGGCGCGCCAGAAGAGCGAGCGGGCGGGTAGCCAGGCCATCAGGCGCCGCCGGCCAGCACGTAGCCGAGGCCGCGCAGATTGCGGATCGACAGCATATCGGCGTGGTCCAGGCGCAGCTTCTTGCGCAGGGCGCTGATGTGGGTATCGATGCTGCGGTCGTAGCGGTCCGGCTTGCGGCCCAGCGCGTACAGGCCGATCTGGTCGCGCCCGACGACCTGCCCGGGGGTGCGCATAAGGATCTCGAGGATGCGCTGCTCCGCGCCCGTCAGCGCGATCTCTTCGCCGCCGACCCGCACCAGGCCGGTGGCCGGGTCCAGGGTCAGCGCGCCCAGCGTCAGGCAGGGGCGGCCGGCGTCCGGCGTCTCTTCGAAGCGGCGAAGCACCGCCGTGATGCGGGCCTTGAGCTCGCGCGGGCCGAAGGGCTTGGCCAGGTAGTCGTCGGCGCCGAATTCCAGGCCCAGCACGCGATCGGTCTCGCCGCCGTGGGCGGTGAACATGATGACCGGGCGGCGCGAGCGCTGCCGGTAATGCTTGAGCAGATCCAGGCCGTTGCCGTCGGGCAGCATCAGGTCCAGCAGCACCAGGTCGAAGTCGTCCTGCGCCAGCAGGGCGAGCCCCTGCGCGCCCGTGTGCGCCAGCGTGAGCCGGCAGTGATTGGGTTCCAGGTATTCGCGCAGCATCTGCGCCAGCTCGACGTCATCGTCGATCAGCAGGATGCGGCGCGTCGCCGGGGAATGGGAAAAAGGCATGCGTATCGTCGGTTCTGCACCCGGCAGTGTGGCGGATGGCCGCGGGCGGGAGTGTCAAGAAGTGCAAAGAAGATAAAAGTTGCGGAAAGCGGGTTGTCGGTCTCCGATGCGGTCCATTTTAATATGAGAATAGTTTTCATTCATATATGGAAGCGGGCAAGACGCGGCACGCGGGGTGCAGCGCAAGCCTGGGACGGGAGAAATCGGAATCATGAGCAGGAAAGATCTGGCCGGCGGCAGGCGCGCACCCGGTACGCGTACACGGCTGGCCGTGGCGCTGTGCGCGGCAGGGTTCGGGGCAGGGCCTGTATGGGCGCAGAGCGAGGGGGCCGCCAAGACGATGGAGACCGTGGTGGTGACCGCGTCGGGGTATGAACAGCAGATCCAGGATGCGCCCGCCTCGATCAGCGTCATCACCCGCGAGGACCTGGACAAGAAGTTCTATCGCGACCTGAACGACGCGCTGGTGGAAGTGCCCGGCGTCATCGTCACCGGCGGCGGCGACCGCCAGGACATCAGCCTGCGCGGCATGGGCCCGAAGTACACCTTGATCCTCATCGACGGCAAACGCCAGAATTCCCGCGAAACCCGCACCAACTCGGATTCGACGGGCGTCGAAGGCGGCTGGACGCCGCCGCTTTCCGCCATCGAACGCATCGAGGTCGTGCGCGGACCGATGTCCTCCCTGTATGGGTCGGACGCGATGGGCGGGGTGATCAACATCATCACCCGCAAGGTGCCCGATGCCTGGGGCGGCGAAATCCGCATGGACACGACGATCCAGGAGAGCAGCAAGTCGGGCGATATCTACCAGGGAAATTTCTACCTGGCCGGCCCGATCAAGACCGATCTGCTGGGCCTGCAGATCTATGGCCAGGCCACGCAGCGCGACGAAGACGACATCGTCGATGGCTTTCGCAAGCGGAATTCCGAAAGCGTGACCGCGAAGCTGGCGCTCACGCCCAACCGCGACCACGACATCGTGCTGGAAGCGACCACCATGCGGCAGAAGCTCCACGAAACGTTGGGCAAGACTGTCGCGCCGCTGGCGCCGGGCGAAGCCTGCTCGCGCAATGGATGCCCGGCGTCGTCCGACACCGACTACCGCAGCAATAAATGGGCGCTGTCGCATACCGGGCGCTGGGGCTGGGGCGTCTCGGACAGCTACGTGCAGCAGGAAGAGTTCGATAACCGCTCGCGCCAGATGAAGATCAAGAACCTGGATATTCAGACGAGCTGGTCGCTGCCGCTGGGTTCGCACATGCTGACGCTGGGCGGCAGCTACCTGAACCAGCGCCTGAACGACCAGACCGGCAACCAGCTGGCGGGCGGCCCCAGCAAGGTGGAACGCTATCAATGGGCCCTGTTCGCCGAAGACGAATGGCGCCTGACCGAAAGCTTCGCTCTCACGGCCGGCCTGCGCATGGACGAGGACGAGAACTTCGGCACGCATTTCAGCCCGCGTCTGTACGGCGTTTGGCACATGGCGGAGCGCTGGACCCTGAAGGGCGGCGTCTCCACCGGCTTTCGCGCGCCCGACCTGCGCCAGACGGTGGCCGGCTGGGGCCAGGTCAGCCGCGGCGGCAATATGTACGGCAACCCGGACCTGACGCCGGAGAAGTCGGTGACCGAGGAAATCGGCATCCTGTATGACGACGGCGAGGGCTTCAATGCCGGCCTGACCGTCTTCAACAACGACTTCAAGGACAAGATCACCCGCGTGGCGTGCCCGGCTAGCCAGTGCACGGACGGCCCCAACCAGTTTGGTTCGGACCCCACCACATACATGAACGTGGACAAGGCGAATTCGCGCGGCGTGGAAGCCAGCATGAAACTGCCGCTGTCGCGCGAATGGTCCCTGACCAGCAGCTACACGTTTACGAAGTCCGAGCAGAAGTCGGGCGAGTACAAGGGCCAGCCCCTGAACCAGCTGCCCAAGCACCTGTTCACCACCACGGTGAACTGGCAGGCGTCGGACGCGCTGCAGGCTTGGGCGCGGGTGAACTACCGCGGCAAGGAAAGCCAGCCCATCACCGGCCCGTCCTCGTCGTCGCTGGTGGCGCCTTCCTACACCTTCGTGGACCTGGGCGGCTCCTATCAGCTCAACAAGACCGTGTCGGTGTATGCGGGCATCTACAACCTGTTCGACAAACAGGTCACGTATGACGACTACGGCTACGTCGAAGACGGCCGCCGCTACTGGCTGGGCGTAGGCGTGAAGTTCTGAGACCGGCGGGCGCGCGGCGCCCGCCACATGAAGAGGTACGAATGATGAAGCAAATGCAAACCGGCCGCGCCCGTCGATGGCTCGTCCGGGCCGGGGCTGCCCTGGCACTGGGCGCCGCCGCCACGGCCGCCGCGGCACAAACGGCGGTGACGGTGAAACACGCGCGCGGCGAAACCGCCGTGCCGGCCAATCCGTCGAAGACCGTGGTGATGGACCTGGCCGTGCTGGACACCCTGCACGCGCTGGGCGTGGACGTGACGGGCGTGCCCAGCGTGGCCAAACTGCCGCCGCAGCTTGCACAGTACGGCGACCAGCGCTACCTGAAAGTGGGCACCATGTTCGAGCCCAACTATGAGGTGATCCATGCGGCCGCGCCGCAGGTCATTTTCGTGGCGGGCCGCTCCGCGCCCAAGTACGACGAGCTGGCCAAGCTGGCGCCCACCGTCGATCTGACGGTAAATGCCAAGGACCTGGTGGGCAGCGTGGCGCGCAACACGGAAACGCTCGCGAGCATCTATGGCAAGCAAACCGCCGCCAAGGAGAAACTGGACGCTCTGCGCGGCTCTATCTCGGCCTTGAACGCCAAGGCGGCCGACGCCGGCACGGCGCTGATCGTGCTGACCACCGGCGGCAAGATGAGCGCCTACGGTCCGGGTTCGCGTTTCGGCGTGATCCACGATGCCTTTGGCGTCAAGCCGGCGGCGACCGGGCTCAGCGTGTCCAATCACGGCCAGGCGATTTCGTTCGAATTCATCGCCCAGACCGACCCCGACTGGCTGCTCGTGATCGACCGCGACGCGGCCATCGGCCGCGAAGGCGTGTCGGCGCAGCGCATGCTGGACAACGAACTCGTGCGCCAGACCAAGGCCTGGAAGAACAAGCAGGTGGTCTACCTGAATGGCTACAACTGGTACCTGATGGGTAGCGCGGGCCTGACGGCCATGCAGCAGAACGTGGACGAGATCGCGCGCGCGCTGGCGGCAGGCAAGTAGCGCCGGATGCATGGAGCAGGAGCTGGGCGGGTGAGTTGGAGACAGTCGATTGGCGGTTGGGGCGGCCTGGCGGCGGTGGCGGCATTGCTGTTGCTGCTGTGCGCGGCCAGCGTCAGCCTGGGCGCGGGGCAATTGTCCTGGACCGCACTGTGGGGCGGCGAGGATGCGGAACGCGCCTGGCGCCTGCTTATGGTCAGCCGCGTGCCGCGCACACTGGCGCTCCTGCTGGCCGGCATGTCGCTGGCCGTAGCGGGCCTGATCATGCAGATGCTGGTGCGCAACCGCTACGTAGAGCCCACGACCGCGGGCACGGTTGAGTCCGCGACCCTGGGAATACTCGTCATTACCTTGGTGGCGCCGGATACGCCGGTGATCGGCAAAATGCTGACGGCGACCGGATTCGCGCTTGCCGGCACCTTGCTGTTCCTGGCGCTGCTGCGCCGCGTGCCGCTGCGTACGCCGTTCATCGTGCCGCTGATCGGGTTGATCCTGGGCGGGGTGATCCACGCGGCCACGACCTTCGTCGCGTACCGCTACGACCTGCTGCAATCGCTGCACGCCTGGACCACCGGCGATTTTTCGGGTGTGTTGCGGGGGCGCTATGAACTGCTGTGGATCGGTTTCGGCCTGGCCTGCGCGGCCTACGCGGCAGCCGACCGCTATACGGTGGCCGGCATGGGCCGCGAATTCGCCTCCAACCTGGGCCTGAACCATGCGCGGCTGACGTTGGCCGGCCTGCTGATCGTGTCGGCCATCTCTGCGGTGGTCGTCGTGACGGCCGGCGGTATTCCCTTCCTGGGCCTGATCGTGCCCAATGCCGTCAGCCTGATGCTGGGCGACAACATGCGCCGTTCCATTCCCTGGGTCGCGGCCCTGGGCGGGATCTTCGTGCTGGCCTGCGACATCATCGGCCGGCTGGTGATCCATCCCTACGAGATTCCTATCGGCACGGTGGTCGGCGTGCTGGGCAGCATCCTGTTCCTGTGGCTGCTGCGCACGCGGAGGAACCGCCTTGGCTGAGACCGCAACCCTGGCGCCCGCCGTCCGCGCGCCGCAGGCCTGGCGCCTGGGGCTGCTGGCCGCCGCGGCGCTGGCCTGCGTGGCCGCCTTCATGACTCTGGGGGCCAACGGCCAATGGTCGTTCGTGATTCCGTTCCGCGGCGCGAAGCTCGGGGCGATGCTGCTGGTCGCGTACGCGGTGGCGCTGTCGTCGGTGCTGTTCCAGACGATCACGCACAACCGCATCCTGACCCCGGCCATCATGGGCTTCGATGCCCTGTACCTGCTGATCCAGGCGGTGGTGGTGTTCGGCTTCGGGCAAGCGGCGGTGTCCGTCAATCACCCCGTGGCGGCCTTCCTGCTGGAAGTCGGCGTCATGACGGGGTTTGCCTGCCTGCTGTTTCGCTGGCTGTTCGCCGATGGCGTGCGCAGCCTGCATCTGATGATGCTGGTGGGCATCATCTTCGGGCTGCTGTTTCGCAGCCTGTCCAATTTCGTGGTCCGGCTGATCGATCCCAACGAGTTCCTGGTGCTGCAGGACCGCATGTTCGCCAGCTTCAACACCGTGCGCGTGAGCCTGCTGCCGATCGCGTTCGCGGCCGTCTGCGCGGCATCGCTGCTGGTCTGGCGCATGCGGCATCGCTACGACGTGGTGGCGCTGGGGCGCGAGATATCCATGAACCTGGGCGTGGATTACCGCCGCACGCTGATGCGGACGCTCGCGGCCATCGCGGTGCTGGTTTCCGTGTCGACGGCGCTGGTCGGCCCCGTGACCTTCTTCGGACTGCTGGTCAGCAACCTGGCCTACCAGGCCATGGGTTCCGATCGGCACCGGTACACCATTCCCGCCGCGACCCTGCTGAGCGTGATCTTCCTGGTGGGCGGCCAGACGCTGCTGGAGCGCGTGCTGGGCCTGAACACCACGGTCAGCGTGGTGATCGAATTCGTGGGCGGCGTCATGTTCCTCGTCCTGATCCTGCGCAGGGGGCGCCGATGATAGAAATCCAGCAAGTCAGCAAACAGTATGGCGACAGCGTGGTCGTCGATGGCGTCTCCTTGTCTCTGCCGGCGGGCGGCGTCACGGCCATCATCGGCCCCAACGGCGCGGGAAAATCGACGCTGTTGTCCATGGTCAGCCGCCTGCTGCCCATGTCCGCGGGCCGGGTGCTGGTCGACGGCCTGGACGTCACGAAGGCGGACAGCCGCGAACTGGCGCGCCGCCTGTCCATCCTGCGCCAGGACAATCACCTGCCGCTGCGGCTGACGGTGAAGGACCTGGTGGCGTTCGGCCGCTACCCGCATACCGGCGGCCGCCTGACGCTGGACGACAAGGACCACATCGACCGCGCCATCGCCTACCTGAACCTGGAGCCCCTGGCCGGCCGTTACCTGGACGAGATGTCCGGCGGACAGCGCCAGCGCGCCTTCGTGGCGATGGTGCTGTGCCAGGACACCCGTTACGTCCTGCTGGACGAACCGTTGAACAGCCTGGACATGAAGCATGCCGTGGCCATGATGGGCACCTTGCGGCGGGCGGCGGACGAGCTGGGCAAGACCGTGGTGCTGGTGCTGCACGATATCAATTTCGCGTCCACGTACGCGGACCGGATCGTCGCGATGCGGATGGGCCGCATCGCCCATCAGGGATCTCCGGCCGAACTGATCCGGCCGGAGGTCCTGAGCGCGCTGTATGAACTGCCGATCGAGGTGCACGAGATCGGCGGGCGGCGCATCTGCGTGTACTACCGCTAGGCCCTAGCGGCTGAGGTCTACCGCGTAGCGCGACAGCTGGGTGACCGGATCCGGCGTGGCGTCGTGCACGGAGACGTTGCCGACGCCATGCGCCGCCGCCATGGCCTGCGTGTCCGGCACCGAAGAGAACACCACCGGGCCGGCCAGGGCGCCCACCTGGGCGAAGCGCCAGCTGCGGTCCAGGCCGTAGGTCGCCAGGTCCAGGTCGGGGTGCTTCTTGATGTAGCTGATCAGCACGTCGCGGCTGGCGTCGGGCGCTTGCAGCACGATGTCGCCCTTGCCGCCGGCCAGGCCGGGGAAATCGCCGCCGCCGCTGGCGCGGTAGTTGTTGGTGACCACCAGGAACTGCGCGGCCGGATCCAGCGGGGCGCCCTGGTACGTCAGCTTCGTGATGCGCGAGCCCTTGGGTCTGGTCACGTCGATTTCGTACTGCAGGGCGTTGCCGGCGGCGTAGAGCACGTCGAAGTTGAAGGTCGGGAAGCTCGTGTCGACCAAGTCCTGCGGCGCGACCTGGCCGGGGTCGATCTGCCGGAACTGCTCGGCGGTCTTTTCCAGCCATTGCCGCACGATATCGCCGCTGACCCGGACCACTTGCAGCGTGTTGGGGTACAGGTAGAGATCGGCGGCATTGTTGATGGCGATGTTGCCCTGCTTCACGTAGGTGAAATCGCCCGGGCCGTTGCGCCCGCCCTTGAAGGGCGCGGCGGCCGACAGGACGGGCAGGCCCGCATAGGTTGGCTTGTTCTTGGCGACGTAGTCGGCCAGGTAGTCGATCTGCGCCATGTTCACGATCTGCAACGCCGACACGTCGCCCGCCAGCGCGTAGTAGGTCGCCATATCGAACTGGCTCTGGCCGATGGGCGTCTTGACGTAGGCGATGGTGGCCGCGTGCTCGGCCTGCACCAGTTGCTGGGCGGCGGCGTCGGGCTCGACGTAGGTGGCGGGCGTGGCGCCGTCCTGCACGGTCAGACGTGTGGAGATGCGCTGCACGCGCGTGGCGTCCTTCTGCACCTGCCAGCCCTTGTCGTACGCAAGCTTGAGCGTGATCTGGCCCAGGTTGTTGCCCCACTGGCCGGCCTGCACGGCGGGAACGCCGTTGATGAGCCCTTTCTCCAGGTCGATGCCGGGCTGGCCCGCGAATTGCGACTTGGCATTGGCATCGGGAAACAGCAGGTGCTGGTGGCCCGTGATCAGCGCGTCGATGCCGGGCACCTGGCTCAGGTAGCCGGCGCCGTTTTCCATGGCCGGACTGTACGCGGTGAGCATGTCGATGCCGCCGTGCGCCAGCGCCACCACCAGGTCGGCGCCGGCCGCCCGCAACTCGGGCACGTAGCGCTGCGCCGACTCCTTCCAGCCCGCGACCTCCACATGGCCTTCCAGATTGGCCTTGTCCCATTGCAGGATGGGCGGCGGCGCAAAGCCGATCACGCCCACCTTCAGCGCGACGTCGATCTGCTTGCCGTTGGGATCCGTGCCCGTGAAGGTCTTGTCCAGCACGACCCAGGGTTTGAAGATGGGCTGCTTGCTAGCGGCCGAGATGACGTTGGCGGAAACAATGGGGAAGCCGGGTGCTGCGCAGTCCTTGGCGCCGGCGGGGTTGCTCTGCGCCGTGCCCTTGCCGATGCCGGCCAGCCCCAGGTCCGTATTCGTGACCTGCGACAGGAAGGGCAGGCCGTAGTTGAACTCGTGGTTGCCCAGCGTGGCCGCGTCATAGGCCAGCAGCTTCATCTGCTTGTAGATCGCCAGCATGTCGCTGCATTGCACCGGCGCCACCAGGGCCTGGTAGTCGGACAAGGCGGTGCCCTGGAGGGTGTCGCCGTTGTCGAACAGCAGGGTGTTGGCGTTCTGCTTGCGCGCATTGGCGATCAGCGTGGCCGTGCGGTCCAAGCCGTAGCTCTTGTCTTCGGCCAGCTTGTAGTAGTCGTAACCCAGCACGTTGGCGTGCAGGTCCGTGGTGCCCAGGATGGCCACGTCCAGCGTGGAACCTGCCGGCACGCCGGCGGCCGGCGGTGTGTCGGGCGTGTCGTCGTCATCGTCGCCGCCGCAGGCGGCCAGGCTCGTCAGCAGCGCGGCGCTGGCGGACAGCGCAAAGAGCTTTCCTAGATTCGGCTTCACCGTCTTTCCTCCGGGTTTGAAGGAAAGAAATTCTGGGGAAGGCGTGTGACCCGGCCGTGACACGGGCCATGCGCGTTGCTAGGCCCTAGCGCAGCGGCGATGCGTGCGTGAGGCTGTCGGCTTCCAGGCAAGCCAGCGCATCCAGGAAACGCCATGCGAACGAACCCGGCCCTTCGGCCAGGACGCCCGCGCGCTGGCCGGCGATCGCGAAGCACGACAGGGCGGCCACGGCGGCGGCATAGGGATCGGCGCGCGACACGGCGGCGAATGCGCCGACCGTGGCGGTCAGCGCGCAGCCGGTCGCGGTTACGCGCGGCATCAGCGCGGAGCCGCCCGCGATGCGCACAGAGCGCGAGCCGTCCGTCACGAAGTCCACCTCGCCGGTGACGGCCACCACCGTGCCGCGCGCCGCAGCGATGGCGTTGGCGGACTGCTCGGCCTGGGCCACCGCATTGCCCGAGTCCACACCCTTGCCGGCGCTTTGCCCGCCAGCCAGCGCGATGATCTCCGAGGCATTGCCGCGGATGATGGCGGGCCGCAGGTCCATCAGGCGCCGCACCGCATCGCGGCGGAAGGCGGTGGCGTGATGCGCCACCGGGTCCAGCACCCAGGGCGTGCCGGCCCGGCCGGCGGACTCCGCCGTCGATAGCATGCTTTCGAGCCACGGCGCGGACAGCGTTCCGATGTTGATCACGACCGCGCCGCTCACGCGGGCGAATGCCGGCGCCTCCTCGGCGGCATGGACCATGGCGGGCGACGCGCCCATCGCCAGCAGCACGTTGGCTGCGTAGTTCATCGATACGAAATTGGTCAGGCACTGCACCAGCGGCGCGTCGCGGCGCACGGCCTCCAGCAGGTCTTGGGAAATCCGGGCCTGGGCGGCGGGGGAGAGGGGGCGGGCTTGCATGCCGGGCGGTCCTTGCAGGAAGAACGCGCTGGCGGGGAAGGGCCGGCGGTACGCGGCGCCCGTGAGGCGACGACGCTTGCGGCCGTTGCACCGTCCCTACGCCAGCGTTATCTGGATCAGGTTCGACGGGTCGCCGTGCACTGCGGGTCTTGGCAGGCCCGCCAACGGATTCTCAGCTTCTTGCCGAAGCTCCCCGGGTGGATGCGTTTATGTTCGGAGTGTGGACGGGGCTTGTCAAGTTCCGGGGCGGGCGCGGCGTCAGGCCCGCACGGTATCGAAGGCCAGCAGGTTGCGCTTGACGAGGCTCAGCATGTCGGCCAGCTGGTGACGCTGTTCCACGGTCAGCCCCTGCAGGATGGCTTCGCTCATGGCGTCGCTCTTGACGCGCATGCGTTCGATCATGGCGCGGCCCTCCGGCGTCAAGAGCACCAGTTTGGTCCGCCTGTCCTGCTCGTCCGAGCCCCTGCGCACGAAGCCCAGCGCTTCCAGGCGGTCGACCAGGCCGCCAAGCGCGGCGCGGCCCAGGTCCAGCACATCGGCCAGGTCGCTTTGCGACATGCCGTCGTGCCGCGACAGGTGAGCCATGACCCACCACTGCGATCGGGTGATGCCTTCGGGTTTCATGACCTCGTCGAACACCTTGCGCCGCAGCCTGGACACGTCGTGCATCAGGAAGCCCAGCCGCTGGTCCCAATTTTCCGGCGCGACGCTCTTGGGCGGCGCGTCCTTGCTTACCGCAGCCTTGTTGGCCATTCAGACTTCCTCCAGCCGGATCAGGCGCTTGCCCATGTTCTTGCCTTCATAGAGATCGGCGATGGATCCCGGCGCGGCTTCGATGCCGTCCAGGATTTCCTCGCGGAAGCGCAGTTTGCGCTGGCGCACCAATGGCGCCAGCGCGGCGATGGCTTCCTCGTAGCGGTGCTCATAGTCCCACACCAAAAAGCCCTGCATGCGCGCCGCCTTGTTGAGCAGGTGGCGTTCGACGCGCGGACCGGTGGGCCAGGGATCCCAGCTGGCCACGGACGCGGTGCCGCAGATGACGATGCGCGCGTGCCGGTTGATCAGGGGAATCACGGTATCGCTGATGCGCCCGGCGGTGTTGTCGAAGTAGACGTCCACGCCGTCCGGGCAGGCATCGGCCAGGGCCTGCGCCAGCTCGGGCGAATGGTAATCCACCGCGGCGTCGAAGCCGAATGCTTCCACGCAGAGGCGCGTCTTGGCTTCGCCGCCCGCGATGCCTACGGCTCTGCATCCGTGATGCAGGGCGAGCTGCCCGACGACCGAGCCGACCGCGCCCGCGGCGGTGGAGACGACGACGGTCTGTCCGGCCCGGGGTTCGCCGCAGGCATTGAGCGCGAAGTAGGCCGTGACGCCGTTCAGTCCAAGCACGCCCAGCGATAGGGACAAGGGCAGATCGGTTTCCAGCACGCGCCGCCGGATCGCCTGCCCGTCGGTGACGGCGTAGTCCTGCCAGCCCAGCATGCCCATTACCAGGCTGCCTTCGGGATAGCGCGGATTGCGCGAGGCGACGACGCGTCCGGCCGCGAACGAGCGCATGACCTCGCCGATCGCCACCGGATCCGAGTAGTTGGCGGCGGCGTTGACCCAGCCGCGCATGGCCGGATCCACCGACAGGTACAGATTCCTGACCAGGATTTCGCCTTCCTTCGGTTCCGGCACGGCCGAGGTGCGGATCTCGAAGTGCGAGGCCTGCGGAATGCCCAAAGGCCTTTCTTTCAGTACGACCTGCCGATTCACCAGATTCCCGGTCCGCATTGCTCGTCTCCTTGGGGTTGTTCCCAATATTGTATGGAAGCATACAGTATGTTAGCGTTCATTTTAGCGCGATGGGCCAGGATGTCCATGGCCGGGCAGGGCGGCAGCCCCGCGGCGCGGCACCAAGGAGACGACGATGGCAGGGCTGTACTTTGAGCAGTTCCAGGTCGGACAACGCTTTCGGCATGACGTGCGGCGTACGGTCACCGAGGCTGACAACGTGTTCTTTTCGTGCCTGACCATGAATCCCGCCGCGATCCATCTGGATGCGGAATACGCCAAGTCCACCGAGTTCGGCCGTCCCCTGATCAATAGCGCGTTCACCCTCGGCCTCATGGTCGGCATATCGGTGGGCGACACCACGCACGGCACCACCGTGGGCAATCTCGGGTGGGACGAGGTGCGCTTCCCCGGTCCCGTGTTCGCCGGCGACACCCTGCGGGTGGAGTCGGAAGTGCTGGAACTGCGCGACAGCCGTTCGCGGCCGAAGAACGGCATCGTCGTGTTCGGCCATCGCGCCTACAACCAGCGCGGCGAACTGGTCGCCAGTTGCCGCCGCGTGGCGCTGATGCTGCGGCAGGCCGCCTGAAGCCGCCCGCGGGCTTCCCCCGATTGTTCCCTTACCAGAAAGGCCATCCATGGATTTCGCGCTTACCGAGGAGCAGACCGCCATCCGTCACGCCGTGCAAGACCTGTGCGCGGGATTCGACGATGACTACTGGACCCGCAAGGACAAGGAAGGAGGATTCCCCGAGGACTTCTACCGCGCCATGGCGGGCGCCGGCTGGCTGGGCGTGGCCATGCCGGCCGAGTACGGCGGCGCCGGCCTGGGCATACAGGAAGCCGCGCTGATGATGGAGACGGTTGCGGCTTCCGGAGCCGGCATGGCCGGGGCGTCCTCCATCCACATGAACGTTTTCGGGTTGCACCCCGTGGTGGTGCACGGCAGCGATGCGCAACGCGCCCGCTGGTTGCCGCCCATCATCAGCGGCGAGCAGAAGGCCTGTTTTGGCGTGACCGAGCCCAACACGGGGCTCAATACGCTCAAGCTGCGCACCCTGGCCGTGTGCCGTGGCGACCGCTATGTGGTCAATGGCCAGAAGATCTGGATCTCTACGGCGCAGGTCGCCAACAAGATTCTGCTGCTGGCGCGCACGACGCCGCTGGACCAGGTGACCGCGCCGACGCAGGGTCTCAGCCTCTTTTACACAGACCTGGACCGCAGCCGCGTCAGTGTGCGCGAAATCGAAAAACTGGGGCGCAAGGCGGTCGATTCCAACGAACTGTTCATCGACGGCCTGGAGGTGCCGGTCGCAGACCGCATCGGCGAGGAAGGCGAGGGCTTTTCGTACATCCTGCACGGCCTGAACCCCGAGCGTGTCCTGCTGGCGGCCGAGGCCACCGGGCTGGGGAGGGCGGGCCTGCGCCGGGCGGCCGCCTACGCGGGCGAGCGGATCGTGTTCGACCGCCCCATCGGACAGAACCAGGGTGTGCAGCATCCCCTGGCCGAGCGCTGGGTGGAGCTGGAGGCGGCCGAACTGCTGTACCGCCGCGCCGCCTGGCTGTACGACCAGGGACTGCCCTGCGGCGCCGAGGCCAACGCGGCCAAGTTTTTCTGCGCCGAGGCGGGGTTCCGCGCCTGCGAGACGGCCGTGCTGACGCATGGCGGCATGGGCTATGCAAAGGAATACCACGTGGAACGCTACTTCCGCGAAGCCATGCTGCCGCGCATTGCACCGATCTCGCCGCAATTGATTCTTTGCTACATCGCCGAAAAGGTATTGGGCCTGCCCAAATCGTATTGAGGAGACAAGCATGCGGGCCATGATTCAAACCAAGGGCGGCGACTACGCCGCCTTTTGAGCGCCGCGAGGCGCGTACGTGGGAGACGGATGCAATGGATGCCTTGCAAGGATTGAGGGTGGTGGATTTTTCCAAGGTGCTGGCCGGGCCCTTGTGCACGCAGTATCTGGGCGACATGGGCGCAGAGGTGATCAAGGTAGAACCGCCCAAGGGGGACGATACCCGCCGCTGGCCGCCGTTCAGGAAGGAGGACGGCACGGTGTTCCTGAGCGTGAACCGCAACAAGCGCAGCGTGGCGCTGGATCTGAAATCGCCAGAGGGCCGCGACGCCGCGCAGCGGCTGATCGCCACAGCCGACATCGTGGTCGAGAGCTTCGGCCCAGGCGTGGCGGCCCGCCTGGGCATCGATTACGACAGCGCGGCCGCGCTGCGGCCCGACGTGGTGTATTGCAGCATTTCCGGCTTCGGCAGCAAAGGGCCGTTGAACAGGGGGAAGGGCTACGACGTCATCCTGCAGGCATTCTGCGGCATGATGTCCATCACCGGCGAAGAAGACGGGCCGGCGATACGCAGTCCGATCTCGCCCATCGACCAGGCCACGGGCATGCATGCCGCGACCGGCATCCTGGCCGCGGTGGTGCGCAGGCTGCGCACCGGGAAAGGCTGCAAGGTCGAGGCTTCGCTGTTCGATACGGCGGTCGGCTTCATGGGCTATGTGATGCAGAGCTACTGGGAGCGCGGCAGCGAGCCGCGCCGCTGGGGGTCGGCCCATGAGTCCCTGTGCCCCTACCAGGTATTCGAGGCCAGCGACCGTCCCTTGCTGCTGGGGGTGGCGAATGATTCGCTGTGGCGGGCCTTCTGCGGCGAGGCGGGCAGGCCCGAACTGGCGGACGATCCGCGCTACGCGACCAATGCCGACCGGGTGCGCAATCGTCCTGACGTGCTGGCGCTGGTGTCGGAGATCATGCGCGGGGACGGCCGCGATGCCTGGATTCAGCGGCTGGCGCGCGCGGGCATTCCCTGCGCGCCGATCCAGGGGGTGGGCGAGGTGCTGGCGCACGAGCACATGGCCGCCAGCGAAATGATCCATCGCTTTGCCGATTCCGAGCATGGCGAGCTGAATGTGGTGGCGCAGCCGCTGCGCTTCGATGGCCAGCGGCCCAGGCCCGCGTCGCCGCCGCCCCGGGTCGGCGAGCACACGAAGCAGGTGCTGGCGGAACTGGGCTATGACGAGGCGGCCATCCGCCGCTGCCTGGACGCGCTGGCGCCCCAGGCGGGGCCGGCGGCGGAGGTGGCCTGACATGTCCATCGATTTCCACGATCAGGACGGCGTGGCGCTGATCACCATCAACCGCCCCGAGAAAAGCAATGCGCTGGACCACGAGCACTATGAGGCGCTGTCCGAGGCCTGGCGCCGCGTGCGCGACGACGATGCGATCCGCGTGGCCGTGATCACCGGAGCGGGCGAACGCAGCTTTTGCGCGGGCGCGGATCTGAAGTCGTTCGTTGGCGCGCCGCCCAGTCTGGCGGCGCTGATGCACACGCAGCAGGGGCAGTTGCTGAACCGGGGCCTCGAAGTCTGGAAGCCCGTCGTGGCCGCCGTGAACGGCCACTGCCTGGGCGGAGGCATGACGCTGCTGCTGGCCACCGACCTGCGCGTATGCGTGCCCACGGCCACTTTCGGCCTGACGGAGGTGCGGCGCGGCGTTTTTCCCGCCAACGGCGGCACCCAGCGCGTGGCCCAGCAACTGCCGCATGCCATCGCCATGGAAATGCTGCTGCTGGGCGACGCCTTCGATGCCGACGCCGCCAGCCGCTGGGGCCTGGTGAACCGGGTGGTGCCGCGCGAGGAACTGTTGCCGGCGGCGATGGCGTATGCGCGCAGGCTTGCCGCCAACGCGCCGCTTGCGGTGCAGGCCGCCAAGGAACTGGCGCTGCGCAGCCGCGATGCCGACCTCGCCACCGGCTTGCGGATGGAACAGTTGTTCCTGCGTCTCTTGCAGGACTCGCAGGACGTCGCCGAAGGCACGCGGGCGTTCGCCGAACGCCGTGCCCCCAGATTCGAAGGACAGTGAGGAGCATGCAATGGCATTGAGATCGATGTTGTTCGTCCCCGGGGACAGTGAGCGCAAGCTGGCCAAGGCCCCCTCCGCTGGCGCCGACGCCCTGATCCTGGACCTGGAAGATGCGGTGGATGCGGCGCGGCTGCCGGCGGCGCGCGCCATCGTGCGGGACTATCTGGCGGCGCGTCCCGCGTCCGGGCCGGAACTATGGGTCCGCATCAATCCCCTGGATTCCGGCCTGGCCCTGGATGACCTGGCGGCGGTGGTGAGGGCGGGGCCCGATGCCATTCTGCTGCCCAAGGGACAGGGCGCGCAGGGCATCGTCACGCTGGACCATTACCTGACCGCGCTGGAAGCGCGCGAAGGACTGGAACCTGGCGCCATCGGGATCATGCCGGTCGCGACGGAAACCGCGGGCGCCATGTTCAATCTGGGCGGTTATGCGAATTGCAGCCCGCGGCTGCGCGGCCTGACCTGGGGCGCGGAGGACTTGGCGGCCGCCCTTGGCGCGGCGGGCAATCGGCGCGAGGACGGCGAGTACGAGTTCACCTATGAATTGGCCCGGTCGCTGTGCCTGCTGGGCGCCAACGCCGCCGGCGTGCCCGCGATCGACACAATATGGGGAAATTTCCGCGACGAAACGGGCCTGCGCAGGGATTCGGCGCGGGCGCGCCGCGCGGGGTTCACGGGCAAGATTGCGATCCATCCGGATCAGGTGGCCGCCATCAATGAGGCGTTCACGCCGGACCCGGCGGACATCGCGCGTGCGCGCCGGATTGTCCAGGCGTTCGAACAGGCGCCCGGGGTCGGCACCCTGCAGCTGGACGGCGAAATGCTGGACCGGCCCCATTTGAAGCAGGCGATGCGTATTCTGGCCAGCGTTCCGGCCGGAAATTGAACCGCCCGGGCGGGGCCGGCTGGCCTTCGCCCGGGACTTTCGGCGACCGTCCGCAGACAAGGCCGGCGCCGCTTCAAGGAGAGAGACATGATGCGTTCCTTATTCAAGCCGGCATGCGCGGCCGCGTTGCTCGCGCTGAATCTGGCCGGGCCTGCGAAGGCGGCGGATTATCCATCCCAGCCGGTGAAAATGATCACGGCATTCGGCGCGGGCAGCGCCAGCGATATCGTCGCCAGATTGATCGGCGAACGCCTGCAGGCCGCCTTGGGGCAAGCCGTGATCGTCGAGAACCGCCCCGGCGCGTCCGGCCAGATCGCCGCCGATCTGGTGGCGCGCGCCCAGCCCGACGGCTACACCATCATGCTGGCGACCAACACCACCCATTCGTCCAACCCGTACCTGTTCAAGAACCTGCGCTACGATCCGATCAAGGATTTCACGCCGTTGGTACAGGTCTGCAATTTTCCGTTCGTGCTGGCGGTCAGCGCCAAGCTGCCGATCAATAGCGTCGACGATCTGCTGCGCTACGGCCGGGCCAATCCCCAAGGCCTGAACTATGCCTACGGCAACAGCACGGGCCAGATTTCGGCCGCGTCGTTCGACAAACTGACCGGTTTGAAGGCCACGGCGGTTCCCTACAAGAGCACGCCGCAGGCCATGACGGACATCATCGGCGGGCGGGCCACCTTTATGTTCGTGGACCTGGCCTCGGCGACCGCCCATATCCAGGCCGGCACCCTGAAGGCGCTGGCGGTATCGACCGAGAAGCGCAGCGCCCTGGCGCCGAATCTGCCCAGCGTGTCGGAGGCGCTGGGCCAGCCGGGTTTCGATCTGGCGGCCTGGGTGGGGATTTTCGGGCCGGCCAAGCTGCCGCAGCCCATCGCCAAGCGCCTGGGCGACGAGCTGTACAAGATCGTGTCGTCCGAGGAAATCAAGGGCAAGCTGGTGCAGCTGGGGGCTGAACCCATGCCGGCTCCGGCGTCGGCGTTCGGGCCTTTCGTGGTGCAGCAGGAAAAGGTCTGGGGCGACAAGGTCAGGCAGGCGGGGATTCAGGCCGAATGACGCGGTGGACGGCCGGCATGACCGGTTTGCGGCCGTAGCGATCGGACAGCGCTCCGGTACTCGGAATGGCGACGATCAGGGCCAGCAGCCCGATGGATTGCGCCGTGCTCCCGGACAAGGCGCGCCGCGCCGGCCACGGCCGCATTCATCGAACTTCCGGACCTGGACGTCGTCCAGCACTGGGGAAGGCGATGGTCTGACTGCCGCGTTCACCCGAGGCGGATAAAACCGCCCCGGTTGCGGTCCGCGGCACCGCGCGTCGGCCTACGCTTTCCTGTTTCGGGAGGCGCATATCACAGGCCGTTTTTTCTGCATCGCGTTCGTGGCGGGCTCGGGGCTGGTCCAGGTGGCGCCGCGCCTGCCGGGGGCCGGTGCGGCGTGGCTATTGGCGGGCGCCTGCCTGCTGGCGCTTGCCGCTTTACCGCGCTTGCGGCCCGGCGGCGCGAAGGCTGGCTCGGCCTTGGCGCTGGGCTTGTGCGCAGGGCTGCTCAATGCCGGCTTACAGGCGCAATGGCGGCTGGACGATGCGCTGGCGGACGAGCACCACGATGCCGTATCCCGGCTTGTGCTGCGCATCGCCGAATTGCCGGATGGCGACGCGCGCGGGCAGCGCTTCGTGGCTGAACTGGACGAACCCGCCGGGCCGGGCATCCCGTCCCGGCTCCAGGTCGCCTGGCAGGTGGCGCCGGGCGCGCAGGGCGGGATGCCGGTGCTGGTGCCCGGGCAGGTCTGGCGGATGGCGCTGGTGTTGCGGCGTCCGCACGGGTTGCTGAACCCCGCCGGCCCGGATGCGGAGGGCCGCTACTTCGCGCGGGGCGTGCGCGCGGTGGGAACGGTGCGGGGGCAGCCCCGGTTGCTGGCCGACAGGCCGTGGGCAACGCCGGGCGTGGCGATCGAACGCGCGCGCCACCATGTCAGGGAGGGTCTGCGCGCGGCCCTGGGCGAGCACCGCTACGCGCCGGTGCTGATCGCGCTGGCCATCGGCGACCAGGCGGGCGTGGCGCGCGAGGATTGGCGGCTGTTCAACCGCAGCGGCATCACGCATCTCGTGTCGATCAGCGGCATGCACGTCACGTCGATCGCGGGGATCGCGGGCCTGCTGGTGGCGGCCGTGTGGCGGCGGGCGCGCTGGCGCGGCGTGGGGCTGGCGGAGCATGCGCCCGCGCGCGTGGCGGGCGGGGCCGCCGCCGCGGCCGTCGCGCTGCTGTATTGCCTGCTGGCTGGTTGGGGCGTGCCGGCGCGCCGCACGTTCTTCATGCTGTCGGTGGTGCTGGCGGCGTCCGTTTCGCGCTTGCCCGTATCGGCGGACCGGGTATTGGCTTGCGCGGCCGCGGTGGTGGTGGCGCTGGACCCGTGGGCGCCGGTGGCGCCGGGGTTCTGGCTGTCGTTCGGCGCGGTGGCCGTGCTGCTGCGCATCGCCGATGCGCCCTTCGACGCGGAGGCCGGCTGGCGGGCGCGCTGGGCCGCGCGCCTGGCCCAGGCGACGCGCTTGCAGCTGATGGTCACGCTGGGCCTCACGCCGCTGCTGGCATTCCTGGTGCAGCAGGTGTCGCTGGGATCGCCCCTGGCCAACGCCGTGGCGATCCCGGCCGTGACGTTCGTCGTGACGCCGCTGGCGTTATTGTGCGCGGCCTTGTCGGTGGCGCCTGGCGCGAGCGCCCTGGCGGCGCTCGCGGGAAGGACGGGGCTGCATGCCTTCGACCTGACCATGGCGCCGGTCGCCTGGGTGGGCAATGCCGAATGGTCCAGCTTTGCGGTCGCGGCGGCGCCGTGGCCCTGGCTGGCCCTTGCGGTGGCGGGCATGGCCTGGGCGCTGCAGGCGCGCGGATGGCCGGGGCGGCAATGGGGCTGGGCATGCATGCTGCCGCTGCTGTTCTGGCGTCCCGACAGGCCGGAGGCGGGCTACTGGCGCATGAGCGCCCTGGATGTGGGGCAGGGCAGCGCCATCCTGGTGGAGACGGCCAGCCAGGCCTTGCTGTTCGACGCCGGTCCGCGCCACTACGGCGGCAGCGATGCGGGCGAGCGGGTGGTCGCGCCCTTTCTGCAGGCGCGCGGCATCCGGCAGCTGGACGTGCTGGTCCTCTCGCACGCCGACGCGGATCACGTCGGCGGCGCCCGCGCGGTGCTGGCGGCGGTGCCGGTGCTGCGCAGCCATGCCTCTTTCGACCTGGAAGCGTTCCTGCGGCGCGACGCCCGCATGTGGCCGGACGCGGCCAGCCCGGCTCCGCCGCGCGACATGCAGCGATGCCGGCGCGGGCGCCAATGGGAGGTGGATGGCGTGATGTTCACGTTCCTGCATCCGGCGCGCGACGGCAGCGGGGCGGTGGAAGACCGCAACGCGGACAGCTGCGTGCTGCGCGTGCAAGGCGCGAGCCATTCGCTGCTGCTCACCGGGGACGTGGGCGTGGCGCAGGAGCGCGAACTGGCCGCGGCCGGGCTTCCCGCGACGGACGTGGTGCTGGCCCCGCACCACGGCTCGGCATCCTCCTCGGGGCGGGACCTGGTGGCCGCCACCGCCGCCGGCCATGCGATAGCGCAGGCGGGCCACCTGAACCGCTTCCGCCACCCGGCCCGCGCGGTGGAACTGCGATGGCGGCGCGCCGGCGCGGCCTTCTGGCGCAGCGACCGCGACGGCGCGGTGATCGCGCAGTCAGGCCCCGGTGGGTTGGAGATATGGGCGGAGCGGGACCGCGGGCGGCGGTATTGGCATGGGCGCTGAGGCGCCGCCGCCTGCCGCATTCGCGTTCGGATTGGGTTCGAGAGGCCGCGGGCGCGGGGCGCTCCCGCGGCCTGAGTTCGAGTGACGCTCAGGGCGCGGAGATGATGCCGCGCCGGGCCATGGCATCGACGTCATGAGCCGAAAAGCCGCCAAGATTCATGAGGACCTCCCGGCTGTGCTGGCCAGGAAGCGGGGCAGGCGTGTCGTACGCTGCCTTGCTGGCGCTGAACTTGATCGGGAACCCTGGGCCCTTCGCTTCCACGGTGGCTTGCGCCAACGGATTCCAGAGGGGCATCATCATGTCGCGGTCTTTCAGTTGCGCCCACTCCATGACCTCGCCGATTTCGCGCACCGGGCTGCAGGGCACTTTGACCTCGTTCAGGCGCCGCAGCACCTCGGCGGATTCCAATGGTTCGGTCCAACTCGACATCAGGCTGTCTACCGTGGCATTGTTGGCCAGGCGCCAGGAAAGGCTGTTGATCTGTGGGTTCTCCGCCAGGTCTTCCCGGCCCATCGCGCGCAAAAGCGCGTTCCAGTCGTCCTGCGTGGCGGCGCCGGCCACGACCCACCCGTCCCGCGTGCGATAAGCGTTGAAAGGCGAAAACCGCATGATTCGATTCCCCTGGCGCAGCGGCAACCCCAGCGATCGATAGCAGTCGAAAGGTTCATCGAACATCAGGGCAAACAGGCAGTCGGCCATCGAGACGTCGACCGATTGCCCCTCGCCCGTGCGGTTGCGGTGCAGAAGGGCGGCGAGAATGCCCGTGGCCGCGAACGTTCCGGCGATGGCGTCGGAGAGCGGGGACCCGGCCTTGGCGGGCGGGGCGTCGGGCTGCCCGGTGACGCTCATCATGCCCACGGCAGCCTGGACCATGAGATCGTAGGCCTTGAGATTGCGTTCAGGGCCCGTTGAGCCATAGCCCGTCAGAGAGCAATGAACGATCCCGGGATTGGCCTCCCGCAGGGTCTCGTAGCCGATGCCCAGGCGATCGGCGACGCCCGCGCTGAAGTTGTCGATCACCACGTCGGCGGACCGGACCAGTTTCATGAAGGCCGCGCGCCCCTCCGGGGCTTTCAGATTCAGGCCGACCGATTTCTTTCCGCGCGCACGCTTCAGGTACGCGATGCCCATATCGGCTTGCGTCTTGCGGTGGAACGACACGCCCTCCGGGCCGGCAAACGGAGGAGAAAACGTGGTTGGGTCGCCGGTGGCGGGATCATCGATCTTGATCACTTCGGCGCCCAGCCCGGCCAGGAACAACGTGGCCTGGGGGCCCGAGAAGAAACGGGTCAAATCGAGCACCACGGTCCCTGTCAGTATCTTTTCCATAAGCTCCACCTGGACTGTCATTGGTTGCCAGTCTAAGCAGAACGCGTGGCGGGGACGTCATAGGACTTTCGGCTGGGGGCATACCCAAAAACGATTGCTCCTGGCCGCCTCACAGAAGGCGTGCCCCTGCCCACCGGCCGGAAGCGACCAGGTCGCGCACCAATTCCGGGATCAGGCCGCCAATGACTTCGGCCGCGGCGCCCATGCCCAGCACGTCCGAATTGCACAACGACAACCGTCTGCGCAGCGGCGGTTCGTCCACCGGGCGCACGGACAGTTTTTCCCGAACGCCCGCGCCCACAAGGGCCGACAGCGACAGGATCGTGGCTGCCTGCCCGCTCTCGACGATGGACTGGATCGTCGAGAGGGAATCAAGCTCCATCATGACCGACGGAGCGAGGCCGGCTTCGGCAAAGCGGCGTTCGATGATCTGGCGCGTTACGTTCGCGCTTCCCGGCAGGACCAGGGGTACGCTTGCGGCTTCCTTTAAAACCACCGTCGACGAGTCGTTCCCGCCTTTTGACGGCGCCGCCAGAAGATAAAGATCTTCGTCGATCAAGGGGATCCATTGGATGTTCGCGCCCCGCTGGATCTCCTTGGCGGGCGAACTCGTTGCGGGGACCGCTTCGAACAGGAGCGACATTTCCAGGCGGCCTGTGGCGACGAGCTCAAGCAGATGCCCGCTCAAGCTCTCCACGATGCGCAGCTGGATGTCCGGATATCGTTGCTGCACCGCGGCGATCAGCGGCCCCGCGAGCACGTTGGCCGCGCTGGTCGGAAGGCCAACGGAGACGGGGCCGCCCGGAAGCGCATCCGTGTTCGCCACATCGTATTTCAGTCTTTCGATCTGCCGCAGCACGGCTTGCGCGTGCAGATAGAGCGCATCGCCCGCCCGGGTCGGGCTGACGCCGCGCACGCTGCGGGAGAGCAGGCGTACGCCAAGTTCCGATTCCAGGTTCGTGATTTGGGAGCTGAGCGCGGGCTGCGCAATGTACAGGTCTTTCGCCGCCTTCGACATGCTTCCGAGTTCTACGATCCTCAAAAAATAGCGTAGCTGTCTGAGTTCCATGAGTCTCTTGCCAATTCAAAGGCGATGTCCTGCGCGGCCATAGATTCGTCATATACCGGGATCGCGATGTCCTATTGTCGCTAAAGATTCAATGTCCATACCATGGATCCCAGTCGTTGAGTTTACGTGACGGGGACCGTTGATGATCCAACTTTTCTTTTGGTCTACACCCAATGCCTACAAGGTGTCGATCCTGCTTGAAGAACTGGCCATGCCCTACGAGGTCGTGCCGGTCCACATCGGCAAAGGCGAGCAGTTCGAACCCGACTTCCTGAGCATCAGTCCGAACAACAAGGTTCCCGCGATCGTGGACGAGGAAGGGCCAGGCCAGGCGCCGATCTGCGTGTTCGAGTCGGGCGCGATTATGGTCTACCTGGCCGAGAAGGCGAAAAGCGATCTGTTTCCCGCCGATGCGCGGCGCAGGTCCGCCGTCCTGCAATGGTTGATGTTCCAGATGGGCGGCGTGGGGCCGATGCTCGGCCAGGCCCATCATTTCCGCAAATATTCGCCCGAAACCATTCCCTACGCCATAGACCGGTACACGCGCGAGGCCCATCGCCTTTACGGCGTTATCGACCGGCAGCTTTCCAGGCACGCGTACCTTGCCGGAGACGAATATTCCCTGGCCGACATCGCGACCTATCCCTGGTTGCGGCCCTACAAGTGGCAGGGCCAGGATCTGAACGAGTGGCCGAACATCAGTAGATGGTATTCGGAGGTCAGGGCCCGTCCCGCCGTCCAGCGCGGCCTGGCCGTGCTGGCCGAAAAGGTGGATCGCAGCGGCAAGCCACCGGAAGGCGAGCGCTGGAAAAACCTTTTTGGGCAGTCATGATCGATAACGGAAACCGTGTAGAGGCACCGCTATGAGTACCGCAGCAAATACCGCACTTCCCATGCTCAAGGGCTACCGGGTCTTGGACCTGACCCAGATCGTCGCTGGACCCACCTGCACGCGGATCATGGCGGAGCTGGGCGCCGACGTGGTCAAAGTCGAGCTTGCTCCCTTTGGCGATCGCACGCGCATCGGGGGATTGAAATCGCGAAATCCCGATCACAAGGGCTCGAGCCGGAGCACCTATTACTTCCAGCACAACCATTCGAAGCAGAGTCTTGCGCTGGACATCAAGCATCCCCGGGGGCTGGCGCTCATCAAGCGCATGATTCCGAAGTTCGACGTGCTCGTCGAGAACTTCAGCCCGGGCGTCATGGCGCGGGCCGGGCTGTCCTACGAGGCGCTGCGCGCGTTGAATCCGCGCCTGGTGATGTGTTCGATTTCGCTGGCGGGGCAGACCGGGCTCCTCAGCCAGAAGCCGGGCTACGACTACATCGCGCAGGCGTACGCCGGCATAACGGACCTGATCGGTTCGCCGGACGGCGATCCGTCGCTGATAACGATGGCGATAGGGGACACCGCCACGGGCATGACCGCCGCCATGGCGGTCGGGTTCGCGCTGCTGCACCGCGAACGGACCGGAGAGGGGCAGCACGTCGAGGCCACGCTGCTGGATACCTACTTCCAGATGCATGAGGTTGCCGTGCCGCGCGTCGCCTTGCGCAAGGGCTATGTGCCCCGGCGCACCGGTTCGCAGCATCCCGATGGCGGCCCGACCGGCGTATTCCGGTGCGGCGACGGGACGCATCTTTCACTGGCGATCCTGCCCCATCAATGGAACGCATTCATCAGCGCGCTCGGCATGCCGGAACTGTCGGAGGATCCCCGATTCGCCACGGCTGCATTGCGCCGGGACAACAACGAAGACATCAAGGCGATCCTCGAGGACTGGCTGGCAGGCATGGGGACGCGCGAGCGGGCGATGGCGGCGCTCGATGCCAAGCGGATTCCCTGCGCGCCCGTTCTGACGCTCAACGAAGCCATGGCGCATCCGCATTTGCGCGATCGGGGAACAGTGCGCAAGGTGCGGGATGACGTGATAGGGGAGTTCGACATACCGGGATTCCCGGCGAAGTTCTCCGCCTGGCAGCCGCCGGAGCGGCTTCGCGCCTCCGCGCTTGGAGAGGATAACGAGGTGGTCCTGCAGGAACTGCTCGGCCTGTCGCCCACGGAGGTGCAAGGGCTGTACGACGACGAGGTCCTGGTCCGGGATCCGTTGCTGACGCGAAGGGCGCACGAGAAGGTCTGAGTCTTTTGAACAACAGAATCAAGGAGACAAACGATGATCAGGAAAATGATTGCCGCAGGGTTGATATCCGTATCGGGGCTTGCTGTTGCACAGACCTTTCCCAGCCGTCCCATCACGCTGATCGTGCCGTTTTCGGCGGGCGGGCCGACCGATGTGGTTGCGCGGCAGCTCGCCGCGGCCATGGGCAAGAATCTCGGGCAGGCGGTGATCGTCGACAACCGGCCCAGCTCGGGCGGAATCGTGGGCGCGGAAGCGGTGCTGCGCGCCGCGCCCGATGGCTACACGCTTTTGATCCACAACATCGGGATGTCGACGCTCAAATCGCTATCGCCCGAGATCAAGTTTGATCCCCGGCACGATTTCTCCTATATCGGCGAGGTCGTCGATGTGCCGATGACCCTCGTCGGCAGGAAAGACCTTCCGCCGGACAGCTTTGCCGGCCTGGTCGATTATCTCCGCGCCAACCAGAAGCAAATCAATCTCAGCAACGCGGGAATCGGGACGGCCTCCCATCTCTGCGGGCTATTGCTGATGAGCCGCCTGAACCTGGCGCTGACGACCATTCCGTACAAGGGCGCCGCGCCGGCGATGACGGATCTGCAGGGAGGGCAGGTGGACCTGCTTTGCGACCAGATCACCACGACATTGCAGCCCATACTCGGGAACCGGGTTCGCGTCTACGGCAGCACCACTGCCGGCCGTCTGCAGGCGCTTCCTGACTTGCCGACGCTGGCCGAGCAGGGGCTGGACAACTTCGAAGTCACGGTCTGGCATGGGGTGTATGCGCCGAAAGGCGTGCCCGGTCCCGTGGTGGAGCGGCTGGACCGCGCGCTTCAAGCCGCCATTGCCGACCCGGCGTTCGTGGAGAGCATGAGAAACCTGGGCGCGGCGCCGGTCAGCGCGGAGCGGGCGACGCCAAAGGGGCTGCAGGCGAAGCTGAATGCGCAGGTGTCGGTCTGGGCGCCCTTGATTCAACAGTCGCAGGCTTTGCTGCGATAGATCTTCCAATTACGGAGAATGATGGTGAAGAAAAACCAAATCGAGATGTATTGGGACGTTGGCAGCACCAATACGTATTTCGCATTGAAGCTGATCAAGCCGCTGCTTGACCGGCACGGCGTTGAACTGCAGCTTCATCCGTTCAACCTGGGCTATGTGTTCCGCAACAATAATTATGAGCTGATGAAGGAGTCCAAGGCGAAGCTGCGCAACAGGAAGCGGGACTTGATGCGCTGGGCCGAGAAATACAGCCTGCCCTTCAATATTCCCCGGGAATTCCCGATCAAATCCAGCCGCGCCTTGCGCGGGTCGCTGGTGGCCAGGCGCCACGGGAAAGAACTGGCGTTCGTGCAGAAAGTGATGGACCGCTATTGGGAACAAGGGGATGCGACCATCGCGGAATACGCGGGTCTGCGCCCGGTCGCGCAGGAACTCGGCATCGATCCGGACGCCTTCGAGACCTTGGCCGCCTCCGACGAGGTGGCGGCAGAGCTTGCCGCCGAGACCAACCGAGGCCTGGAGCGCGAGGTGTTCGGCGTGCCCATGATCATCGTGGGCGACGAGCTGTTCTGGGGGAAGGACCGCATGGAATTCGTGGAAGACGAAATCAAGCGCCGAGCCATGGCGGCAAGCACCGTGTAGTGCAAACCGTTCCTGGCGAGCGCGGGGCCGGCCGCCGAGCGGCCGGCCCCGCGCCGCTTCGCCCCGTCTAGTTCGCGCCCAGCAGGTTCGCGCTTTTCACCAGGGAAGACACGCGTTCCGAATCGCGCTTGAGCAGGTCCGAGAAGGCGACGGGGCCGCGCTCGGACGTGGCGGGCGCCTGCGCCGCCAGCTGCTCCAAGCGAGTCTTGAACTCGGGTGTGTCGATGGCCTGCGACAGCGCGGCGGCCAGCTTGTCCACCACTGGCTGGGGCGTGCCGGCGGGCGCGACCAGGCCGTTCCAGATCGCCAGGTCGAACTCCGGCAGGCCGCCTTCGGCGAAGGTGGGTATGTCCGGGCTCTGCGCCAGGCGGGCGGTGCCGGTCACGGCGATGGCCTTGACGCGCTTGTCCTGGTGCAGGGGCAGCATGGTCACGGTCTGGTCGATGACGCCATCGATCATGCCGCTCATCAGGTCGGTCAGCGCCGGGCCCGTGCCCCGGTAAGGGATGAGTTCGCCGCGCGCGTTGGCGAAGTGCAGGAACATGGCTTCGGCCAGGTGCGCCGTGCTGCCCGGCCCGCTGGAACCCAGGTTGAGCTTGACGGCCTTTTCGTCGCGGATGCGCTTGAGCATGGCGGGCAGGTCCTGGATGCCGCTCTTGTTGCTGACGGACAGCACCATGGGCACGGTCGCGACGATGCCGATGGGCGCCAGCTCTTTCTGGGGGTCGTAGTTGGCCTTGGGGTGCAGGTGCGGCAGGATCGCCAGCGACATATTGTTGAAGGCCAGGGTATAGCCGTCCGGCGTGCTCTTCTGCAGCTTCTGCATGCCGATGAGGCCGCCCGCGCCGCCCGAGTTCTCCACCACCACCGTCTGGCCCAGCTGCTTGCCGAGCGAGGTGGCGACGAGCCGGCCCAGCGTGTCGCTGGTGCCGCCCGGGGCGAAGGGCACGATGACCGTGATGGACCGGCTGGGGTAGTCCTGCGCGGCGGCCGGGGCGGCCAGCGATGCGGCAGCCAGGGCGGCGCACAGGATGGGGGCGATTCGCAGCATGGGGTTGTCTCCTCGTAATGTCTTTTTGTGGATGAGTGGGTTCCGCGGTCAGCGGGACAGCGCGCGGCAGACGGCTTGCGTCATGTCCGTGCAGCTTGCGGTGCCGCCCAGGTCGCGCGGCACGTGGTCGCCTTTGGCGAGCACCTGTTCGACGGCGAGCTCGATGCGTTGCGCGGCATCGGTCAGCGCCGCATCGGCATGCTTGTCGCCCAGCCAGCGCAGCATGAGCGCGCCGGAAAGAATGGTGGCGAGCGGGCTGGCGGCGTTCTGCCCAGCGATGTCGGGAGCCGAGCCGTGGGCGCCCTGGAACAGGCCATGCGTGTCGCCCAGTTCCGCCGATGCCGATAGGCCCATGCCGCCGATCGTGGCGGCGCCCAGATCGGAAATGATGTCGCCGAACATGTTCTCGGCCACGATCACGTCATAGAAGTCCGGGCGCTTCAGCATGTGCACCGTAATGGCGTCGGCGTAGGCGTAATCGATGTCGACGTCGGGGTAGGCGGCCGCGACGTCGTCGCAGACGCTGCGGAAAAAGGCGTAGGTGCGCAGGATGTTGGCCTTGTCGCAGACGGTGACGCGGCGTTTGCCGTCGCGCGGGGCGCCCTTGCGCTGGCGTGCGAGTTCGAACGAAAAGCGGGCGACGCGCTCGATGCCCTTGCGGGTGACGACGATCGTGTCGGTGGCTACTTCGTCGCGCAGCACGATGCCGCCGCCGCGGCTTGCGTACAGGCCTTCGGTGTTTTCGCGCACGATGACGTAGTCGATCTGGCCGGGCTTGAAGTGCTTGAGCGGCGAGTCCACGCCTTGATACAGGCGGATCGGGCGGACGTTGGCATACAGGTCCAGCCGGAAGCGCAGGCGCAGGTGCAGGTCGTTGCCGACTTCCGTGCCGTCCGGGTAGGTCACGCCGGGCATGCCCGCGGCGCCGTGCAGGATGGCGTCGGCGGCCTTGCAGGCGGCGTAGGTGTCGTCGGGCAGCACATGGCCCGACTTGACGTAGTGGTCGGCGCCGCCGTCGTGGCCGGTGAAGGCCAGCAGGCCGGAGCCGCAGGCTTCTTTCAGCACCGTGATCGCCGACTGGCAGACTTCCGGGCCGATGCCATCGCCGTCGATGGTCGCAATTTCATATTTAGCCATGTCTGGCTGTCTCCTGAGGTGAACCGTGAAATCGGGTGGGGTGGCCGCTCGCGGGGCGCGTTACCAGTTGGTCGAGATGTATTTGGCTTCCATGAATTCCAGCAGGCCATGGTGCGCGCCTTCGCGGCCCAGCCCGCTTTGCTTCACGCCGCCGAACGGCGCGGCGGGATCGGACACCAGGCCTCGGTTCAGGGCAATCATGCCGCTTTCGATGCGTTCCGATACCCGCATGCCACGCGCGAGATCGCGGGTGTACACGTAGGCGACCAGGCCGTATTCCGTGGCATTGGCCTGCGCCACGGCCTCGTCTTCCGTATCGAAGGCCACGATCGGCGCCACCGGGCCGAAAATCTCTTCGGCCAGCAGGTCGGCGTCGGCGGGCACGTCCACCAGCACCGTGGGCGCGAAGAAGTAGCCGCGCCGGTCCAGCCGCTTGCCGCCTGCGCGGATCCGCGCGCCCTTGGCGACGGCGTCGTCCACCAGCGACGCCACCTTGTCCACCGCGCCGGCATTCACCAGCGGGCCGCATTGCGTGTCCGCGGCGACGCCGTCGCCGGTCTTCAGTTCGGCCATACGCGCCGCGAATCTGGCGCTGAACGCTTCCACCACGCCGCGTTGCACGTAGAAGCGGTTGGCGGCCGTGCAGGCCTCGCCGCCGTTGCGCATCTTGGCGATCATCGCGCCTTCGACGGCGGCGTCGATGTCCGCGTCGTCGAAAACCACGAACGGCGCGTTGCCGCCCAGCTCCATCGAGCAGCTGATGACCGAGTCGGCCGCCTTGCGCAGCAGCACGCGGCCGACTTCCGTCGAACCCGTGAAGGACAGCTTGCGCACGCGCGGATCGTCCAGCACGGCGTTGGCGAACTTGCCCGCCGACGACGTGGTCAGCACGTTGACCACGCCTGCGGGCACGCCGGCCTCTTCCAGCAGGCGCGCGATGGCATAGGCGGTCAAGGGGGTTTCGGTGGCCGGCTTGAGAATGCAGGTGCAGCCGGCGGCGAGGGCGGGCGCGATCTTGCGGGTGGCCATGGCGGCCGGGAAGTTCCAGGGCGTGATCAGCAGCGCGACGCCTATCGGCTGGTACTGCACGATGATGCGGCTGGCGCCGCTGGGCGACACGCTGATGTCGCCGTTGATGCGCACGGCTTCTTCGGAGAACCAGCGGAAGAACTCGGCCGCATAGGCGACTTCGCCGCGGGCGTCCGCCAACGCCTTGCCGTTTTCCATCGAGATCAGGCGGGCTAGGCTGTCGGCGTCGCGCACCATCAGTTCATAGCATCTGCGCAGGATTTCGCCGCGCTGGCGCGTCGGGGTGGCGGCCCAGCCGGCGGCGGCGCGCGCGGCGGCGTCCACGGCCGCCGCGGCATCGTCCAGCGTGGCGTCTGCGACGCTGGCGATGACCTGTTCGGTGGAAGGATCGAGCACGTCGATGCGGCGGCCCGAGGTCGAGGCGCGCCAGGCGCCGTCGATGTAAAGGTCAGTGGAAAGCTTGCTGGCCTCGGTGGTCATGTGTCAGCTCCGGAAGGGGAAGGGGGTTATCGGGATGCGTGGAAAGTGCCGTGTCCGGCGTGGGCGGCGGCCACGATGGCTGCGATGCCGGCCTGGTCCAGCGGGCGGGGATTGTTCGTGACCAGGCGGGCGGACAGCATGGATTGCGCGGCGATCCAGTCGAGCTGGTCCGCGCGCACGCCCAGTCCGGCCAGCGTTGCGGGGATGCCGATCTTCGCGAACAGCGCGTACACGTGGCGCGGGGCGTTGGCGGCCAGCCGGCCGCGGTCCGTTTCCGTGTCGCCCATGGCCTGCGAGATGTCGGCGTAGTCGTCGGCGCAGGCCGGCGCATTGAAATCCATGACGTAGGGCATCAGTGTGGCCACGCCCGCGCCGTGGGCGGTGTGGGTCAGGGCGCCGATCGGGTACTGGATGGCGTGGGCCGCGGCGGTGCCCGCCACGCCGAAGGCCAGGCCCGCGGCCAGCGCGGCGGCCATGACCTGGCCTCGGGCGTGAAGGTCCGAGCCGTCTTCGACCGCGCGCGGCAGATGGGCGGCGAGGGCGCGGATGGCGATCAGCGCCTGCTGGTCGCTGAACGCGTTCTTGCCGACGAAGACGCGCGTCTGCGAGATGTCGGGGTCCGGGCTGCGCCGGACCGCGGTCAGCGATTCGATGGCGTGGGTCAGCGCGTCCGCGCCGGCGATCGCGGTCAGCCCCTTGGGGCAGGTCAGCGTCAGTTCCGGATCGCAGATGGCCGTGTGGGGAATCAGGTGCGGGCTGGACACGCCGACCTTCAGGTCGCGGGCGCTGTCGGCCAGCACGGCCACGGGCGTGACCTCGGAGCCCGTGCCCGAGGTGGTGGGCAGCGCGATTACCGGGATCGTGGGGCCGGGCACCTTGTATTCGCCGTAGTAGTCGGACGCTTCCCCGCCGTGCGCCAGGAGCAGGCTGACGAGCTTGGCCATGTCCAGGCAGCTGCCGCCGCCCAGCCCCACGATGGCGTCGGGCTGGAAGGCGCGGTGCGCGGCTACGCATTCGTAGACCCCCTCGACGGGGAGATCGGGCTGGGTGCGGTCGAATACCTGGACGCGCACGCCGGCGCTTCCCAGCGCGGCCAGCAGCCCGGACATTTCCGGCGTGCCGGCAAAGCGCTCGTCGGTGCAGACCAGCACGCGCTGGCCCAGGCCGGCGGCGACGCGGCCCAGCGCGTGGCGCTGGCCGTTGCCGAACAGCACGGCGCGCGGCGTGCGCATGATTCCAAACAAATCAGTCATTGCGGATCCTTGAAGGGGAGTCGTATGGCGTTCAGGCGGCGCATTGCGCCAGGTCGAGAATGCGGTGCCAGACTTCGTCGGCCAGTTCGATGCCGGTGTCCAGGCGCTGGCGGCGTTCGGCGCGGGCCCGGTCGCCCGGCACGGCGACGGGCCGTTGGGGCAGCAGGGCGGGGCAGGCGCGGATGTCGTCCAGATAGTCGGCAATCCGGCTGGCGACCGCGCCGGATCCCGCTTCGATGACGATGAAGACGTCGCCCTTGTTGCAAACCGCGCTGGAATCCAGCGTGCCCTTGACGGCCGTGCCGAGCGCGGATGACGTCAGGCTGGTGACCAGCAGTTCGAACGCCAGCCCCAGCGCGTAGCCCTTGGCTTGGCCGAAGGGCGCGAGTGCGCCGGCCTTGGCGGCCACGGCGTCCGTGGTGGGATTGCCGGCACCGTCCAGCGCCCACCCGGGCTCGAGCGCCCGGCCGTGGTTGGCGTAGTCATGGATCTTGCCCATGGCGACCTGGCTGGTGGCCATGTCGAGCACGAAGGGCTCGCCCTCGGCGGGCACGCCGATCGCGATAGGGTTGGTGCCGATCAGCGCGCGGCGTCCGCCCCAGGGATGGACCAAAGCCTCGCTGGTCGACAGCGCCAGCAGGATCTGGCCTTCGCGTGCGACCTGTTCCGCATAGAGCGCCAGCATCCCGATATGGTTGTTGTTGCTCACCGCCGCGACGGCAATGCCGGTCTCGCGGGCGCGTTCGCGGACCTGATCCAGCGCCGCCAGCGCGATCACCGGGCCCAGGCCGCGTTCGCCATCCATATCCAGGAAGGAGGGCGAGCGCCAGACGGCATTGCCGCGCGTCTTCGGATCCGCCACGCCGTTGTGGATGCGCTCGATGATGCGCGGCAGACGCAGCAGCCCGTGCGAGGCGCGGCCCCGCAATTCGGCTTCAAGCAGCAGGTTGGTCTGCGTGGCGGCGTGGCCCGGCGGGGTGCCGGCCTGTTCCAGCGCACGGATGCAGACCTCCCATGCCTCCCCCATTTTTATCGTTGTCGTCATAGTCTTGGTTAGTTGTTAAATCCGATCGGATCTGAAATACGATCTGATTTATGCTAACCTCGTAACAAATTGGACGTCAACACATTGTTGGCAAACCTAGGGGAAACAACCATGACGACACTCTCCCTCGGCGCTGCCGCCGCAGCCTCGACCGCACCGGCCGGCGGCCAGCGTTTGGGCGAGCGCGTGCGCTCATTGGGCGATGAGGTCTATGAAGCGCTGTTGTCGCAACTCATCTCCTTGAAGATCGCGCCCGGCATGCGCATCGCGGTGGACGCGCTGGTCCGCGAACTGGGCGTGTCGCAAACGCCGATCCGCGCCGCGCTCATCCGCCTGGAAACCGAAGGCCTGGTGGTCAAGACGCACCATGTGGGCTATAGCGCCGCGCCTATGCCGTCGCGTCGGCGTTTCGAACAAATGTACGAATTGCGGCTGCAGCTGGAGCCGTTCGGCGCGGGCCTGGCCGCGCAACGCATGACGGACGCGTCGCGCCAGGAACTGGCGGCGCTGTCCGCCGCGATGAGCGCGCCGAGCGCCGACGACGCGCGCGTGGCCTACGGCAAGTTCGCCGTGCTCGACGCGCAGTTCCATTCCTGGATCGCCGAGCAGAGCGGCAACGAACTGCTGGCCGAAGCGCTTGCGCGGCTGTACGCGCACACGCATCTGTTCCGGCTGCGCTTCCATTCGCGCGTCACAGAAGAGGCCGTGACCGAACACGCGCGCATCGTGCAGGCGCTGGAACGGCGCGACGCCGAGGGCGCGCAGGCCGCCATGCGCGACCATATCCTGCGGTCGCGCGAACGCATGGCGCCGTTCTTCGAAATGCTGGATTGATGATGCAAGCCGTGGCTGACGGTTTGCCCCGGGCCCGCGCCCGGCGGGCGAGGGCGGCATGAAAGGCTCGCGGAATTCGCTGGTTACGCTGCGGATTTTCCTGTCCGCGGCCCGCAGCCTCAATTTCAGCCGCAGCGCCGAGGAACTGCACCTGACCCAGAGCGCGGTCAGCAAGCATATCGGCGCGCTGGAAGACCGCCTGGGCACGGCGCTGTTCAAGCGCCTGCCCAATGGGTTGCGGCTGACGCACGCCGGCGCGCTGTACCTGGAACGGATCAGCGCGGCCCTGCGCCTGATCGACGAAGCCGACGCGCTGGTGGCGCATCCCCTGTCGCGGGTGGCGCTGAACGTGGCGGTATCGCCGTCGTTCGCGCAGTTCTGCCTCATTCCCGGACTGGCCGGGTTCTTTGCCCTGCACCCGGAGGTGCGGGTCAATGTGCGGCCGCGCCTGCTGCACGGCCGCGACCCGAGCGAACGCTTCGATGCCGAGATCCAGCTGCATACCGGCCATGTGGCGGGCATGTCGGCGCAATACCTGTGCGGCCGCGAGATGACGCTGGTCGCCGCGCCGTCCTTGCTGGCGCGCCATCCCGTGCGCACGGTCGAAGACCTGGACGGGGTGCCGCTGCTCAAGCGCGCGCAACGCGGCTACAGCTGGGATGAATGGCGCGCCGACGTGGCGCCGCTCTGGCCGGGCGCGCCAGCCACGGCGCCGGAGTACGAAGGGTTTTCCGTGCTGCTGCCCGCGGTCCTCCACGGACTGGGCGCGGCCATCGTGCCCGTGTGCATGGTCCTCACGCATCTGGAGGCCGGGCAGTTGGTGCGGCCTTTGGGCGAATCGGTCGATGGCCGTTACGGCTACTACCTCATGCAGCCTCGCCCCAATGTGGGCGGCGCCTACGCGGACGCCTTCTGCGACTGGGTCGCAGAGCGGGCAGCGGCGTTCAACGCGCAGGTAAGGGCGTATCTGGCGCGCTGACCGGGCGCGGGCGGGGGGCTGAGGCGGTATTCCGCTGTGGAATGGCCCATGCGCATACGTCCTTTGCGCAGGCCGGACAGGAGCCGCCAGAATGGCCGGACCCTACTGACCTACTGGTTCGATCCCCACCATGAACACGCCCAAGTTCTTGCAGATTGTCCGCATGCTGCCCGCGCTGGCCGTTGCCGCGCTCTTTGCCGGCGCGCCGGCGCGGGCCGAGTATCCCGACAAACCGGTCCGCCTGATCGTGCCCTATGCCACGGGAGGCAGCTCGGACGTGATCGCGCGCGGCATCAGCGACCAATTGAGCGGGGTGCTGGGCCAGCCCGTCGTGGTGGAAAACCGCGCCGGGGCGGGGTCGATGATCGGCACGGCCTACGTGGCGGGCGAAGCCGCCGACGGTTATACGCTGCTGCTCGCCGACGTGCCGTTCACCATCGTGCCCGCGCTGTACGGCGACCGCGTCAAATACGATGCGCGGAAGGATTTCGCGCCGGTCTCGCTGCTGGGCGTGTCGCCCATGTACCTGTTCGTCAACCCCCGGTTCGAAGGCAAGACCGTGCCAGCGCTGATCGCCGCCGCCAAGGACAAGCCCGTCTCCATTTCCATCGGATCCGGCGGCAACGGCTCGCTGACGCATTTGATGGCCGAGCTGTTCATGCTGAATACCGGCATCCGGCTCGTGCACATTCCCTATAAGGGCGCATCGGCGTCCGTCAACGACCTGGCCGGCGGACAGATCCAGGTGAGCTTCACCACCATGCCCACGGCCGCCGCGCTGTTCCAGGGCGGCAAGATCGCGCCCATCGCCGTGTCCTCGCCGGCGCGCGAGGCCGCCACGCCGGAGGTGCCGACGTTCGGGGAGCTGGGCCTGCCCAAGCTGACGGTGCAGAGCTGGTGGGGGCTGATGGCGCCGGCAGGCACGCCCAAGCCGGTGCTGGACAAACTGGAACGCGCCATGGCGACCGTCATGCAATCCGCGCCGGTCAAGCAGCGGCTGGGCAGCGTGGGGGTGGAGCCGCCGGCCGATCCTAGCGCGCAGGCGCTGACCCGCTTGCTGGCCGCCGATTTCGACCGCTGGCAGGACGTGGTCAAGCGCGCCGGCATCAAGTTCGAGTAAGGCGCGGCCCAGGCGGCCCGCCCATTCCCATCAACGCGGCCGCCGCCGTCCCGACGGACGCCGGCGCCGGAATATGAGAGATTCAAGATGGAACCCTGGCTTCATGCCGCCGCCAATGACGCGGCGCTGATGAGCGATTTCAAGATGGTCTGCGGCTTTGGCGGACGCATGTCCGGCAGCGGGCAGGACGATGCCGCCATGGCGTGGGCCATGGCCCGCGCGGGGGAAGCGGCGTCCGCGGTCCAGACGCTGACGGTGCCCTACGACGCCTGGCGTTGCGTAGCGGCCAGCCTCGACCTGCTGGGGCCGGCGGGCCGGCCGCTGGCTTGCCGCCCTTTGCTGCGTTCGGCCTCCACCCCCGAGGGTGGGCTGGAACTGGACGTGGCCGACGCGGGGCGCGGGCGTCCTGAAGATTTCGAGCGGCTGGGCGAGGGCGCGCGCGGCCGGGCCGTGCTGGTGCGCCACGAATACCCGTTCACCGGCGACCACGTGCACCGGCGCCGCAAGTACGACATGGCGGTGGAAGCGGGCGCTGCGGCATTCCTGATCGCCAACAATGTGCCGGGGCAGGGCGTGCTGTCGGGTTCCTCGGGAAGGCCGCGCGGCGTGGCGGGCATTCCCGCCGCGTATATCGAGCATGAAGGGGGCGAGGCGCTGGCGGCGGCCTGCGCGGCTGGAAACGGGCGCGTGCGCATCGTGGTCCGCGGCGCCGAGATCGAAGACGCGTGCGCCAGCGTCGGCCTGGCGGAAGTCGCGGGCGGCCGTGACGGCGTGATCGTCATCAGCGCCCACATGGACGGGCATGACCTGGGCGTAAGCGCGCTGGACAATGGCACGGGCGTGGCGGTGGCGCTGGCCGCGTTCCGGGCCCTGGCGGCGCGGGTAGGACCGGATACGCCCAGCCTGCGGCTGTGTTTCTTCTGCGCCGAGGAATGGGCGCTGACCGGCTCGGCGCGCTACCTGGCGGCGCTGGCGCCCGCCGAACGGGCGCGCATCAAGTTCGATATCAACCTCGACACGGTGGCGGGCGATGCGAGCTTGACGGCGCTGATCAGCGATTTTCCGGCGCTGGAGACGGTCGTGGAAGCGGCCGCCGGCGCCAGCGGCGTGCCGGTGGGCATCTGGTTGCCGTTGATGCCGAACTCCGACCATGCCAACTTTGCGCGCCACGGCATTCCGGCCTTGCGCCTGCTGGCCGGGTTCGGCAAGCCCGAGTCGCGCGTCAATAACATCCTGTCGGCGGGCGACGTTCCCGCCATCATCGAGGAAGCCGAACTGCGCCAGGCCGTGGCGGTCACGTGCGCTATGGCGGACGCCGCCCTGCGGATGAGCGACGCGCAACTCGATTCGCTGGCGTCGCGGTAGCCGCCTGCGGCGCTCTACCGCCCGCCCAAGCGGATCCCGTCCCGGATCTGCCGGAAGGCGGGCAGCGCCGCCGCCATGCCGTCGCGCGTCGTGGTGCAGGTCAGGGCGACGCGCAGCGTGGGCGTATCCAGCAATGCGGTGTACTGCAGCAGGCGATCGCTGTCCGGGGCATCGGCGGGAGCGGCGACGTAGTCGACGCCCCGGGTTCCCTGCACTTCGAAGGCCTGCCGTTGTTCCAGCATCCGGCCTTGGCCGGCCTGCATGGCTTCGGCAGCCGCCAGCCGGCTGGCGGCCGAGCGCGGCGTGTCCGTGCCGGGGCGGGCCTTCAGCGTTTTGCGCGGGCGGTTGAAGCCGACGCCGCACAGGTAATCGCCAGCGCCGCCCGCGGCGGGCGGCGCGCCGGCGGCGCTGGCGATCTGGACCAGCACGTCGAACTCCGGCGTCTTGCCGCTGCGCAGGATTTGGTACGGGGCGGGCACGGTCACGCCGAAGCCGCGCGTCGGGTCGGCGTACCGGCGCCTGGCGCTGGCCTCGGACCGCGGCGCCTGGCCCTCGGTTTCGAACCGCACCGGCAGCATCACGATTTCCTTGTCGGCGGCCATATCGGCGGCGAAGACGGGCAGCGGGCTGGCCCGGCGGACCATGCTGGCGGCCGCCTTGTCCACGGCCGCATCGCCCGAAGAACTGGCCAGCTCCACTGCGTCGATTGTGCCATTGCGCAGAACGGTCAGGCGCAGGCGCAGGCTGAGCGGGCCTTCCAGATCACGCGCCGCTTCGGGCATGCTCAAGTGGCGCTGCAGTTGGCGCGCCACGGCGCCGCTCCATTCGGCGCGGGTGGCCGGCGCGGCGGCCAAGGCAGTAGCGGATGCGCACAGCATGATCGCGGCCATCGTCGAGGCGCGGAGCGGCCAGTTCATGTCGGGAATTCTCCTGGGTGGCTGGCGCCCGGTGGACGGCAGGGCGCGTCGGCGCAGCATAACCCGGCCGCGGGCCCGCGCCTTCAGGCCTGGCCCAGCGCGAGATCGTCGAACAGGAAGTCGCCGCCCATCTGGCCGCCCTTGAGCATCAGTTCCACGCCGTCGATGCGCGGATCGTCGCTGCGGGCGATGCTGACGGTGACGCCGGGCGCGAGCACGCAGCGAAATGCCAGGCCCCACAGGCCGAGCGCGAGGGTGGCCTGGCTGGAGGTGTCGCCGCCCGCGATGCCGATGCGGTCCAGCCGCTTGCCGGCCTGCGCGCTGCCTTGCACGATGGCGGCGGCGAGCTGCGCGGTGGCGCGGGCGGTGGCCGCGGTGTGTTCGGCGGCGGGCGCATGATCGGGGCGGTCGGTGTGCACCAGCACGTTTCGCCCCTGGACCAGCGCGGCGATGGCTTGCCGGGCCTGGTCCGCCGCGTAGCCGGCGTCGCCGAGCAGCCGTTCCACGCGCAGCGGCTGGCGTGTGTAATGCAGGCAGGCGGCGATCTGCCGCGCCGTAACGGGCGACAGGCTGCCCGCCACCGCCAGCACGGGTCCCGATGCCGGCGGCAAGGGGGGCGGGGCGTCGCTCGCGCACGCGCCCGGGATGGCGCGCGCGAGCGCCTGCTGCACGCTGCTGGGGCCGACGGCAAGCAACGGCAGGCAGGCGGCGGCGCGCCAGATCAAGCGGCCGATGACGGCCAGTTGTTCGTCGTCTACCAGGTCCAACAACAGGGGGCCGTCGGCGGTCTCGATGACTTGATCGATCCAGCGCTCGGCCGCCGGGGCGTCGGCGGCCTGCCGCAGGCGGGGGTAGGCGGTGTGCGGCACCGAACGGATGTCCTGCAGCCCCTGCGCCGCTAGGTGCAGCCGGAGGTCCGCTTCGTGCATGGGCGTGACCGGATGCACGCGCATGACCGGATGGCGGTCGATGCGGTGGATCTCGGGGGCGGAGCCTGCGCGGGCGAACAGCTGGGCGAAACTGCAATAGCGTCCGATGCTGGGCTGTCCGCCCACGATGGGCACCAGCGGGTTGGGCATGTGACGGCGCAGTTCCTGCACGGCGACGCCGATATTGCCGACGTGGGGCGCGCTGTCGAAGGTGGAACAGCATTTGTAGTGCAGCACGCGGGCGCCGGTGCCGGCCATGAATCGGCCGATGCCGCGCAGCTCTGCCTGCATTTCGGCGGGCGCCATGCCGCGGGCCGCGCCGGCGATGCCCAGGGCGTCCAGCCGGCCTGCCCGCCGCAGCTGCTCCGCCGTGGGCACGCCCAGGAACAGCAGGCTGCGCAAGCCGGCGCGGGAAACTTCCGCGAGCGTATCGGTGGCGCCGGTGAAGTCGTCGCCGTACCAGGCGACCCGCGGCGGGGCGGGGCCGCGCTCGCTGCCGTTCATGCGCGGTTTCCGAAGAATTCGATGGCGCGCCGCAGTTCGGGGGCATGGCGCGCGTAGTCTTCCAGGTGTTGTCCTTCGCGCATCGCCTGCCAGGCCTGCCGGATGCTCAGCACGCCGGCGGCCGGGCCGTCCGGGTGGGCGAGGATGCCGCCGCCGGACATGAACAGCAGGTCGTCGCTGCGCACGGCCGACCAGGTGGCGGGCACGGTGCCGGCCCATTGGCCGGACGAGAAGGCGGGCATGACGGGGTCGTCGATGCCCAGCGTGAGAGACGCCAGGCAATCGCGCGCGGAGTCCACGACTTCGCGGTCGTCCTGCGAGAACTTGCCCTGCAGGCCATGGACGTGCATGTGGTCCACGCCGGCCAGGCGCCAGAGCGTCTGGTAGGCCTGGAATCCCACGCCCAGCATGGCGTGGCGGGACAGCGCGCCGTAGCCGTTGCGGTGGCCGTGCAGGGCCAGCGGGGTGCTGCGGCGCAGGGTCTGGATCGCGGAGTAGCCGCAGTGGTTCAGGCTGGCCATGACGCAGGTGCCTTCCTCGCGTTCGATCAGGTCGGCGTGGCGGCGCATGGCGTCGGTCTCGTCGCTGATGTTGAAGGCCACCATGACCTGGCGGCCGGTGCGTTCGCGGTGCGCGCGCACCACGGCCATGACGGCCGCCACGCGTTGCGCCAACGGCGCGTGGGCCGGATTGGCGCAAACCTCGTCGTCCTTGATGAAATCGACGCCCGCGGCGCACAGCTGGGCCACCAGGTGCGCGGTCTGTTCCGGCGAAAGGCCCACGTTCGGCTTGATGATGGTGCCCACCAACGGTCCGTTCGCCACGCCCGTCAACGCGCGCGTGCCGGCGATGCCGGCCCGGGGCATGTCGAACTGCGCGCGGTAATTCGCCGGCAACTCCATGCTTTCCAGGCGCAGGCCGGTCACTTCGCCCAGGTCGTACAGGTTGCCGCCGACGGTGGCCGCCAGTGTCGGCAGGTTGGCGCCGACATTGGCGACCGGGAAGGCGATGCGCACGCGGGCGCGCCGGTACGCGGCCGGCATCCCGCCCGGCTGGCGCGCCAGCCAGGCATTCGGCAGGCTGGGGATGGGGGTGGAGTCCAGTTCCTCGATGGACTCGATCCGCGCGCGGGCGCGGGCGCGCAGCTCATCGGTTTCGCCCTGCACCCGCGTGAAGGTGCCGCAGGACTGCTCGCCGGCCATGACCTCCGCGACCCGGCCGGGGTCGAGCGGGGTTTCGATCAGGTAGGTGGCGGTAAACGATTGGGAATTCATGGTGGCGGTATGCGGCGGTGGCGGGAGGGACGGGTCAGAGCCGGCTCAGATCGGGGAAGGGGCGGACGGGATCCTTGCCGTCCCAGTCGCGGGCGCTGTCGCGGATCAGGTCGAACATGCGGCCCTTGGGGCCCGCCACTTCGGACAGTTCGATCACGGTGCCGGGGTGGTATTCGGTATCGAAGTAGATGAAGCGGCCCTTTTCGCCCACTTCGCCGCTCATCTTGGGCTTGAAGCCCTGCGCCAGCAGGCGCTCCAGGTCGGCGTCGTAATCTTCGGTCCAGTAGGCCACGTGCTGCAGGCCGGTGCGGCCGGCTTGCAGGAAGTCGCGGTACATGGAGGGCACGTCGTTGCGGGTCTGGATCAGCTCGACCTGCACGAAGCCCGAATTGGCCAGCGCCACCGAGTTGTGGGGTTCATGGCTGGCGCCGTCGTACCGGTAGTTCACGATGGGCACGCGCGGGTTGTAGTACCAGGGGCCCACGCCCAGCGTGGCGCTCCAGTAGTCCATGGCGGCTTCGATATCGTGGACCACATAACCGAGTTGGCGGATTTCGCCCAGGAAACGACTCATGATGGATCTTTGCAGGAATAAGGGTTGGAGAGTGCGGGGCAGGCGCGGCCCGGATCCGGGCCGCGGGCCTCACAGGAAACCGATGGAGAACCAGGGAAAGGCGGCGACGATGACCAGGCCCACCAGCAGGGCGGCGACATAGCCCCAGATCGGGCCGATCCCTTCGTTGGGATCGACGCGGCTGATGGCGCAGGCGCCGTAGTAGCCCACGCCGAAGGGCGGCGCGAACAGGCCGATGCCCATCGCGAAGATCACCACCATGGCGTAATGGACTTCATGCACGCCCGCCTGTGCCGCGATCGGGAACAGCAGCGGGCCAAACAGCACGATGGCGGGAATGCCTTCCAACACGCTGCCCAGGATGATGAACGCCACGATGGAGACGGCCAGAAAGCCGTAGGCGCCGCCCGGCATGCCGGCCATCAGGCGGGCCAGGTCGCCCGAGAAGCCCGATTGCGTCAGCGCCCAGGCCATCGCCGTGGCGCAGCCCACGATGAGCATGATGGCGCCGGATAGCGAGGCGGTCTCGATTAGCATGGGCTTGAGCCGGGCCCAATCAAAACGCCGGTAGACCAGCAGGCCGACGAGCGCGGAATACACGATGCCGATGGTGGAAACCTCGGTGGCGGTCGCCACGCCTTCGACCACCGCCGCACGGATCACGAAGGGCAGGGCCACGGCGGGCAGGGCGATCACGAAGTAGCGGCGGATCTCCTTGAGCGTGAAGCGCTGGGCCAGGCTCAGGTCTTCCTTGCGGTAGCGCCACCACACCACCGAGCACAGCGCCAGGCCCAGCACCACCGCGGGCAGCAGGCCGCCGGTGAACAGCGCGGCGATGGACACGCCCGTCACCGAACCGATGGTGATAAGCACGATGGACGGCGGAATGGTCTCGGTCTGCGCGCCGGTGGCCGACAGCAGCGCCACCAGGTCGCCCGGCTTGGCGCCGCGCTTCTGCATCTCCGGAAACAGCACCGGCGCGATGGCCGCCATGTCGGCGATCTTGGAGCCCGAGATGCCCGACACCAGGTACATGGCGCCGATCAGCACATACGACAGCCCGCCGCGCACGTGGCCCAGCAGGCTGGCCAGGAACTGGATCATGGCGCGCGCCATGCCCGTCATTTCGATGAGCGACCCCAGGAAGATGAACAGCGGCACGGCCAGCAGCATCAAGTGGGACATGCCTTCGTCCAGCCGGCCCACCATCACGACCATGGGGGTATTGGTGGCCAGGATCAGGTACGAGAACGTGGCTAGCGCGAACGAGAACGCGATCGGCACGCCGGCGAAGACGGTGGCCGCGACGACGCCGACGAAGAAGATCAGCAGGTTCAGCTTGCCCAGCGACGTGAACAGCGGCTGCGCCAGCCAGAACAATCCGACGACGGCCGCCGCGCCCGCCAGCGCCACCAGCATCTGGGGCAGGGTCTGCGTGCGCACCAGGCGCAGCAGGGCCACGACGGACATCAGCCCCATGCCGACCGGAATGGCGGCGGCGCGCCAAGCGTTGCTCAGTTCCAGCGCGGGCGTGATGATGAAGTGTTCCTCATGCGCATATTCGACGGCGGGCGCGAGGATCAGCGCCAGGAAGGCCAGCGACGCGGCCGTGGCCGCCGTCTCCAGCTGCGCGCGGCGCGCGGGGCTGATGTTGTTGACCAGCGCCGTCATGCGCATGTGTTCGCCGCGCCGCAAGGCGACGACCGCGCCCAGCATGGACAGCCACAGGAACAGGATGGAGGCGAGCTCGTCGGACCAGACCAGCGGGCTGTGGAACGCGTAGCGCGCCACCACTCCGGCGAATAGCACGGCGATCTCGACCAGGACGATGGCGGCGGCCGTGTGTTCGACAATGCAGCCCACCAGCCCGTCCAGGGCGCCGGCGGCCCGGCGCAAGGGGTGGGCCGGCAGCAGCGGCGGCGCGGCGTGGGGGGCGGACAGGGAGGACATGGCGCGACCTCAGGCCAGCTTGCCGACGGCCTGCTCCAGCAGGGTCCAGGCCTCGTTGCCGAAGCGGCCCTGCCATTCCTTGTAGAAACCGGCGCTGCGCAGCTGTTCGCGGAAACTGTCGGCGGACGGCTGGTTGAACAGCAGGCCCTTGCCCTCCAGGTCCGACTGCACCGAGGCATTGAGCTTCTTGATGTCTTCGCGCTGCGCCAGGCCGGCTTCATTGATGCCGCGCGCGACGATCGTCTTCAAGTCCTGCGGCAGGCCTTCCCACATGCGGCCGTTGGCGATGAACCAGTAGCCGTCCCAGATGTGGTTGGTGAGCGAGCAGTACTTCTGCACTTCGTACAGCTTGGCCACCTGGATGATGGGCAGCGGGTTTTCCTGCGCGTCCACCACCTTGGTCTGCAGCGACGAATAAACCTCGCTGAACTGCAGGCTGGCCGGCGCGGCGCCCAGGCCCTTGAACATGGAGATCGGCAGCGAGCTCACCGGCACGCGGATCTTCAGGCCCTCCATGTCGGCCGCGGTATTCACGGGCGCTTTGCTGCTGGTGGTCTGGCGAAAGCCGTTGTCCCACATTTTCTCGAAGGCGTAGAGCCGGCGCTGTGCGATGGCGGCGCGCACGTGCGCGCCCAGCGCGCCGTCCATGGCGCTCCAGACCTGGTTGTAGTCCTTGAAGGCGAAGCCCACCGCGTTGATCGCCGCGACCGGCACCAGGGTCGCGATGACCAGGGCCGACGGCGTGAAGAAGTCGATGCCGCCGGAGCGCACCTGCGCCAGCATGTCGGTGTCGCCGCCCAGCTGGTTGTTCGGGAAGATCTTGATGTCCACGCGTCCGTTGCTTTCCTTGAGGATGCGTTCGGCCGCTTCCTGGGCGCGGATGTTCAGCGGATGGGTAACGGGCAGGTTGTTGCCGTACTTGAGCGTGTAGTCGGCCGCGCGGGCGATCAGCGGAAAGCCGCTGGTCAGGGCTAGGGCGGGAATCGCGCCAAGGCGGCGCAGGGCGGTGCGGCGTGTCAGCAGCTTCATGGTTGTCTCCATAATCATGGCTATGATGTTTTTTGATGTGCCACAAAAGCGCCAACCCCATGCGGCAGACTGGACAATAGTGAATTGGCGCTATCATCGTCAAACTTCTTTCATGATGGTTTTTGATGTGAATAGAGCGCCTTCCGAACGCAAGCTGGCGCGCCTGGCGGATGTCGCGGCGCGCGCCGGCGTTTCCACGGCCACAGCCGACCGCGTGCTGAACCGCCGTTCCGGCGTGCGGGCCAGCACCGCGCAAAAGGTCTTCCGGGCCGCGATCGAACTGGATTACCTGCCCGAGCAGGAACTCCGCTCCGCCGCCGCGCCCGAGCCGATGCGGCTGGTCTTCCTGCTGCCGCGCGGCAGCAACCGGTATCTCCGCATGCTGGGCGATACCGTCAGCTACGCGCACGAGCATTTCGCGCCCCTGAACGCCAAGTGCCAGGTCGAATATGTCGAAAGCTTCAACCCCGACGCGCTGGCCCAGGCGCTGGCCAAGCATGGCAAACGCGCGGACGGCATCGCGTTCATGGCGCTGGAGCATCCGGCGGTGCGCGAAGCCGTCGATGCGCTCGCGCAGCAGGGCGTGCCGGCGGTGACGCTGATCTCCGATATCGCCAACAGCGCGCGCGCGGCCTACGTGGGGCTGGACAACCGCGCCGCCGGGCGCACCGCGGGGTATTTGATCGCGCGCTTCATCGGCGCGCGGGCGGCGCACGTAGCGCTGATCGCCGGGTCGCGCCACTACCGGGCGCACGAGGAGCGCGAGGGCGGTTTCCTGCAGCTATACGCCGAACAATTCCAGGCTATGCAGGTGGTGGATTTGCGGGAAGGCTACGACGATGCGCAAAGGAACTACGAACAAACACGCCAACTGCTCGAGCAGTATCCGCAACTGGCCGGCATCTACAACATCGGCGGCGCGTCGGACGGCGTGGCGCGCGCCCTGAAAGAGGCGGGCCTGCAGCATCGCGTCGTCTTCATCGGCCATGGCCTGACCCCCGACACCCGCTCGCTGCTGATCGACGGGACCATGGACGCCGTCATCACGCAAAGCCCGATGGAGGCGCTGATGAGCTGTGTGCGCATTTTCTGCAACCTGCGCGACAAGCGCAGCGCGATGAACGGGGTGGAACTGGCCCGCAGCCAGGTGATATTCCGCGAGAACCTGCCCTAGACGGACAGAAAGCACGGGCGCGCGCGACACTGTTCTTGCATATTTGCTGCCTAGGCAGTTAATATGCGGAAATCGATCCCGATGAGCAGACGGCAAGACCATCGTGAATAACGCCAAACCTTCCGTGCTGGACGAGTTTTGCACCGGTGACCTCGGTTTCATGGTGACGTCCGTGCGCAACGGCATCCAGGACGCGCTGGAACGCGAGCTCGCGCCCCTGCAGATGACGGTGCCGCAGTACGTGGTGCTGAATTGCCTGGCGAAAGGCTGGGGACGCACGCTCAGCGATTTCTGCCGCGTGCTGGCGTATGACTCCGGCGCCATGACCCGGCTGCTGGACCGCATTGCCGCCAAGGGTTTCATCCGCCGTGTGGAAAACGAATCCGACCGGCGCAGCTTCCTGATCGAGCTTACGGCGCTGGGGCAGGCCGCCCTGCCGCAGGCGCGGCAAGTGACCGAAGTGGCGTTTCGCCGGTTGTTGACGGGGTTCTCGGAAAAGGACGCCGAGACGCTGCACAAGCTGCTGTCGCGCATCCTGATCAACGCGAAATCGGACTGACACTCATCGGTCCGCTTTTTTTTGGTTATTTATCTGCCTAGGCATATACAGCCTGGGCATACAAAACCTCACATCATGCATGAACCATCACGCGCATCAGGAATTCCGGCGGCCCGCGCTTCGCTGCTGCTCGTCATAGGCGCCCTGACCCTCATCGATTTCCTGCAGAACGGCATGGTGACTTTCGCCGCCGCGCCCATCATGGGCGAGATCGGCGCCAGCCCGGAGGAGTATTCCACCGTGGCCGTGATTTACGCCTGCGTGGCCGTGGTGATGATCGCGCTGCAGGGCTGGCTGGTGCATCGCCTGGGCTTGCGGCGCTATTTGCTGGCCTCGCTGGCCGCGGCGGCCGCGGGCGCCGCGGTTTGCGCGCTGTCGCGCAGCGAGGCGGGGTTTCTGTGCGGCAGGATCCTGATGGCCATGGGGTGCGCGGCCATGCTCACGTCGTCGCGCCTGAGCGTCAACCTGATTCCGCCCGGACCGGCGCGCTTCCACGGCATCAAGGCGTTGGCGACCGGCTTGTGCGTGGGCACGGCGCTGGCGCCGTGGCTGGCCTCGATGGCGGTGGACCGCGACGGTTGGCCGATGATGTTCTGGCTGGTGGCGGCGCTGTCTCTGCTGGCGATGGTCCCCGTCGCGCGCGCGATGCCGGGCAAGGATGCGGAGGCGGTGCTGGCCGGCCAGGCGCGCCCGATGCCGATCGCCGCCTTGGGCGCGGGCAGCTTCCTGGTGCTGCACGCCCTGCAGCGGTCCTATTACGACTTCTTCAGCGACCGCCATCTGCTGGTGCTGTCGGCGGTCGCGGGCACTGCGGCGATGGGCTACTTCGTGCGGTCGGAAACGCGCAATGGCGCGCCGCTGCTCAAGCTGGGCGGCATGAAAGAGGTGCGCTTCATCTGCGGGCTGGCGCTGTTCATGGCGTGCTACCTGATGCTGGGTGCAAATGGCTACCTGGTGCCGGTGATGCTGCAGCGCGCGCTGGGCCAGTCCTGGTCCACCACCGGCGAGTTCTTCGCCATGGGCCTGGGGGCGGGCGTGCTGACCTGGGCGGTGATGTCGCAATTGCTGCCGCGCTGGCCCGCGCCGCGCAAGTTCTTCGTGACGGGATTCCTGGCGCTGGCGGCCTTCGGCGGGCTGATGTCGCGGCTGACGCCCGACGCCGATTTGTGGACCGCAGTATTTCCCGCGCTGGCCTGCTATGGCGTGTTCATCATGATTGTCATGCCCACAACGGCCATGCAGACGTTTACCGGGCTGACCGGGGATCCGGCGGTGTTCGCCCATGCGCAGCAGGTAAAGAACATGCTGGCGCAGATCGGGCAGGCGCTGGGGATCATGCTCGCCACCATCGGCCAGCAGTGGTTTACCTCCGAGCATTACGACCGGTTGCGCGGCGGCATCGTGGCGGGCAATGCGAATTTCGAGTCGGCGATGGCCCGGTTGACCGACTATTTTTCCGCGGTGGCGGGGCCGGCGCAGGCCCGCGAGCTGGCGATGGAGCAGATCGCCCAGATGGTCTCCCGGCAATCGGTGCTGCTGGCCAGCCTGGACCATTTCCATGTGGTGATGGCTGTGGCGTTGATAGCGGCCGTGGTGAGCCTGACCCAGCGGGTGTTCCGCTAGCCGGGCGCCGGGGACCGCGCCGGCATCAGTTTTCGTCCTGTTCGACGATCAGCCGCGCGACGTCCGCCAGGGACAGCCCGCCGTCCATGGCGGCGCGTTGCAGGCGTTCGTGCGCGGCCTGTTCCGTCAGGCCATAGCGGCCGATCAGGAGCAGCTTGGCGCGGTCGATGCGCTTCGTCTCGTCCAGCGCGCCGCGCGCGGCGGCCAGCGCATCGTCGGCGTGCTGCATGCGTAGCGCCTGTTCGCGCATCATGTCCAGAATGGACCGTTCCAGCTCCTCGCCCACGCCGTCGGGCGGCGGTTCGTCCATGACGCGGCCCTGCACGCTGTACACCATGCTGGGCGTGCGGCCGCTGGCGTGGTCGGCATAGCGGCTCAGCAGCAGACGGCGGTCGTCCAGTTCCTGCCGGGTGTCGGCGATGCGTTGCGCGCAGCGTTGCGCCAGCGCGTCGGCGAGCAGGCTTTCCAGCCCGCGCATGGCGTCGATGCGGGCCGTGTAGAGTTCGAACCACAACTCGGCCAGGCTGGCGTCCACGCGCTGCCCGTCCGACGTGCGCTGCGCCATGCCGCGCAGGCGCCGCACTGGCTGCCCCTGTTGCTGGATCTGCTCCCAGCGTTGCTGGGCGCCGGCTTCGGCGTATTGCGCGAAGATGCCGAAGCTGCGGTCCTGGCTGGCGGCCAGGCCCAGCATGCGCGCCTTCTGCGCATCGGTGAAGCAGCCGGCGGTAAAGCCCATGACGCCGCAGGCGCGCTCCTGGCCGCTCAATTCCTTGCCCTGCATGAAATTCAGCAGCGCCACCAGGTTACGGGTGACGCCGGGATCCGTTGCGGTGTCCGCGGCCTCGAAGACGATGGCCAGCAGGCTGCCGACGGCCCGCGTGAAGCGCGCGTCGGCATCTTCGGCGGGCACGCGCCGGTCGCGGACCTGCCGCCGCAAGCCGGCCAGTTCTTCCAGCCGGAAGAGGGAATAGGCGATGGCGTTGAGCAGCCGGGCGCGCACGTTGCCTGGCGCCGGGTCCGCCGCCAGTCCGTCCAGCCTGTGGCGGACGTCGGTTTCGACCGCCTCGGACTGCCGGCTCAGGTCGGCCAGTGCCGGCAGCAGGCGCGCATCGCCGCTGCACAGGTATAGATTGGAATAGCCGCGTTCCTTTTGCAGCGCGTGCGCCAGCGCGCCGATGCGCACGACCAGATCGCAGCCGCGCGCCAGGGCTTCCAGGCCATGGAGTTCGCTGCGGCGCGCGGCGAGCAGAAAGCGCAGCGGCGGTGGCATGTGGCGTTCGGCCATAAGGATTCCGGTCTCGGTCGGATTGGGTCAGGCGCTGCGGCGCAAGCGGGTTTCGGCCAGGGCTGGGGCGTCGGGAGCGCCGTACATACGGCAGGCGGCGACCTGGCCGATCACCAGCACCGCGGGGCTGCGCAGCCGGAAAGCGTCTGCGTCGTCAGCCATGGCCGCGACCGTGGAGGCGCATTCACGCTGTCCGGGCAGGCTGGCGTTCTCGATCATCGCCACGGGGGTGGCGGCATCCATGCCCGCCGCCAGCAACTGGCCGCGCATGTCTTGCAGTTTTGCGACTCCCATGTAGACCACCAGTGTCGTGCCGCCTCGCGCCAGCGCGGACCAATCGGGCATGCCGCCGTCCTGCGTATGGGCCGTGACCAGTGTAACGCCCGTCGCCAGGCCGCGTTGCGTGAGCGGGATGCCGACGGCGGTCGCGGCGGCCAGGCCGGCGGTGATGCCGTTGACGACCTCGCAGGCGACCCCGTGCGCGCTGAGCCACTGGGCCTCCTCGCCGCCCCGCCCGAAGATGCAGGGATCTCCGCCCTTGAGCCGGGCCACGCGCAGCCCTTGCCGGGCATAGCGCAGCATCAGGCGCTGGATGAAGTCCTGCGGCGTCGAGCGGCAGCCGCCGCGTTTGCCCACGCGCACGATGCGCGCGTCGGGGCAGTAGTCGAGGATGCGCGGGTCGACCAGATCGTCGACCAGGACCACGTCGGCCAGGCCCAGGGCCTTGACCGCTTTCATCGTCAGCAGCTCCGGGTCTCCGGGGCCTGCGCCGATCAGCCAGACGGCAGGATTCATGATGGGCGTCCTTGCGTTCATAAGGGGAGGGAAAGGGCGGCGAGCGCGATCGCCAGGACCAGGCTCAGCCCCTTCCAGAAGGCCAGCGGATTGCGTTCCAGCAGGGGCAGGCGTTCGCCCTGCCGGGCGGTCTCGGCAGGATGGCGCAGCGCATAGGTGAATTCGGATAGCTCGGGCGTGCGCGAGCACGGGTCGGGATGCAGCGCGCGGCTGAGCACGCCGTCGATCCAGGCGGGAATCTCGCGGTCGCGGCCCAGGACGGAAACGTAGCTCAGGCGCAGCTGCGCGGCGCGGCTGCGGGCCCGGGCAGCGTCCGGCCCGTAGGGCAGGCGGCCCGACAGCATCTGATAGAGCATCGCCGCCAGCGAGTACAGATCGGACCTGGGCGTGCCGGCCTCGCCCAGGAAGTACTCGGGCGCGGCGTACTGGGCCGTGCCCAGCACCGGGCCGGCGTGGCCGCCGGCGTGCATCAGCTCGTCGATGCCCGCAACCTTGGCGGACCCCAGGTCGATGATCTTCGCCGTGCCGTCCGGCGTGATGAGAATGTTGTCCGGGCGCAGGTCCTGGTGCACGAGCTCCAGCCGGTGCAGGGCCTGCAGGCCGCGGGCGATCTGCTCGACGATCGCGATGGCGGATTCCAGCGAGGGCCTGGGATTGGCGGCCATCCATTGCATCAGGGTGCGGCCTTCGATGTATTCGCTGGCGGTATACAGGTAGCGGCGCGGGCCCTTGGCGGGCCAGGCGCGCACCACGTGGCGGCTGTCGATGCGGCGGGCGATCCACTCCTCGGTCAGCAGCCGTTCCAGATAGGCCGGATCGTGGCGCAGGTCCAGCGAGGGGATCTTGATGACGGCCTGTCCGCCGCTGGCGAGGTCGCGCGCCAGGTAAACGTGGCTGCGGGAGCTGGCGCGCAGTTCGTCCAGGATGCGGAAGCCCTCGAAGTCCTGGCCCGCGGCCAGCAGCGGCGGGCAGGGCAGGTCGAGGCTGTAGCGGCCCAGTTCGCTGGCCTGGCGGCCGGGCAGGGCGTCGATGCGCACGATCTGCACCGTCAGGTTGTCGCCGCTGCCGCGCTCGTAAGCCAGCGCGGCCAGCGCGCGGGCGGCATCGTCGAGGCTGCCGGGATGCGCGGCGACGGCGGCGGCCATGTCTTGCGCGTCCACATGTTCGTAGACGCCGTCGGTCGCCATGAGAAACACGTCGCCCTGTTCCAGCGGCTGGGTGTGGTAGTCGATCTCGAGCTGCGGGGCCAGCCCCAGCGCCCGGCTCAGGCAGCTTTTGCCGCGAGCGACCCAGACGCGATGGTCTTCGGTCAACTGCTCCAGCGCGCCGTTGCGCAGGCGGTAGAGGCGGGCGTCGCCGACGTGGAGAATGTGCGCGGTGGTGGACTTCAGCACCATGACCGTCATCGTGCACACGTAGCCGCGGTCGCGGTCAGGGTCGTGGCGCTGACGGGTCTGGGCATGCAGCCAGGCGTTGGCCGCGCCCAGCACCTTTTGCGCCGATTTCCGCACCGACCAGGTTTCCGGCGTGCAGTAGTAGTCCTCCAGGAAGCTCGCGACCGCGGTCTCGCTGGCGATGCGGCTGACGTTGCTGCTGCTGATGCCGTCGGCCAGCGCGACCGCGATGCCCTTTGAGCCCAGCAGCGGCTCGCCGGGCAGGCACAGGCCGTGGAAGTCCTGGTTGACCGGTTTCCTGCCGGGCTCGCTGTGCTGGCCCGCCGCGACCTTCAGGGAGGCGGCGCATTCGCGGGGCGCGTAGCGGTCCATGGCCGGCGGGTCTCAGTTGAAGCTGCGCTTGGGCGCGGTCTTCATGTGCGTGGTGTAGAGCGTCAGGCCGGTGAGCGACAGCCCGCCGATCAGGTTGCCCAGCACCACGGGGATTTCGTTCCAGACCATATAGTCCATGATCGAGAAATTGCCGCCCAGGATCAGGGCCGAGGGGAACAGGAACATGTTCACCACGGAATGCTCGAACCCCATGGCGAAGAACAGCATGATGGGCATCCACATGGCGATCACCTTGCCGCTGACCGTGGTGGAGATCATGGCGCCGACGACGCCCAGCGACACCATCCAGTTGCACAGCACGCCGCGCACGAAAATCGTCAGCATGCCGCCCGCGCCGTATTCCTTGTAGCCCAGGGTGCGGTTCTCGCCGATGTGCGAAATGACCTCGCCGACCTTGCTGGGCGGCGTCGAGAAGCCGTAGGTGAACACGATGGCCATCAGGAAGGCCACCGTCAGCGCGCCCAGGAAGTTGCCGACGAAGATCACGCCCCAGTGCCGCAGGACGGCCTTGAGGGTAACGCCGGGCCGGCGGTCCATGAGCGCCAGCGGCGTCAGGACGAACACGCCGGTCAGCAGGTCGAAGCCCATCAGGTAGAGGATGCAGAAGCCGACCGGGAACAGCGCGGCGCCGAGGATGGGCGAGCCCGTCTGCACGGATACGGTAACGGCGAACACCGCGGAGAGCGCCAGGATGGCGCCGGCCATGTAGGCGCGGATGAGCGCGTCGCGAGTGGCCATGTAGATCTTGGATTCGCCGGCGTCCACCATCTTGGTGACGAATTCGGCAGGGACAATGTAGGACATGATGGCTTCCTGTTTCTGGAGGAATATCGGGAATTGGAGGGCAGGCAGGCGCTTCAGCGGATCTCTACCGCGTCGGCGTTGAAGCGCGCGCGCCAGGCACGCAGCCTCTGGTCGGGGTATTGCACGCAGCTTCCGTCCGCCAGGCGGAAGTGCTGCTTGTAGAGCGGCGAGGCGACCACGAGCTCGCCGCTCAGGTGGCCGACGATGCCGCGGCCGATGACGTTGGCGCCGGACTTCGGGTCGCGGTTCTCGATGGCGTATACGCCGCCGTCTTCGTCCTGAGGCACGTAGAACAGCGCGATCTGCACACCCTCGACCAGCGCCACCACGCCGGAATTGGGCACCAGGTCCTGGCGGCGGCATACGGGCCGCCAGGGTTGCGGGTCATGGGCAAGGGCGTCCATCAGGCGATCTCCTCGGCAATGGGAATGACGCGGGCGGGGGCGGGCCGGGGCTGGCCGCGTTCCTCCACGAACTGGATATCGGGGTCCGGGCGGCTGTCGTTCACGAAGGTACGGAAGCGCCTGAGCTTTTCCGGATCGTTCAGGGCGTTGGCCCATTCGCATTCATAGCGGTCCACCACCAGCTGCATCTGCGCTTCCAGCTCGGCGCACAGGCCCAGGCTGTCTTCCAGCACCACTTGCTTCAGGTAGTCCAGCCCGCCTTCCAGCGACTCGCGCCACACGGAGGTGCGCTGCAGCTTGTCGGCCGTGCGGATGTAGAACATGAGCAGGCGGTCGATGATGCGGATGAGCGCGGCGTCGTCCAGGTCGGTGGCGAAGAGCTCGGCATGGCGCGGGCGCATGCCGCCGTTGCCGCAGACGTACAGATTCCAGCCGTTCTCGGTGGCGATGACGCCGATGTCCTTGCTCTGGGCTTCGGCGCATTCGCGCGTGCAGCCCGAAACGGCGAACTTCAGCTTGTGTGGCGAGCGCAGGCCCTTGTAGCGGTGCTCGATGTCCAGCGCCATCCGGACGCTGTCCTGCACGCCGTAGCGGCACCAGGTGCTGCCTACGCAGGACTTCACCGTGCGGGTCGACTTGCCATAGGCATGGCCGGTCTCGAATCCCGCGGCGATCAGTTCGCTCCAGATGTCGGGCAGTTCATGGAGCTGCGCGCCGAACAGGTCGATGCGCTGGCCGCCCGTGATCTTGGTGTACAGGCCGTACTTCTTGGCGACGGCGCCGATGGCGATCAGGCCGTCGGGCGTGATCTCGCCGGCCGGGATGCGCGGCACCACCGAATAGGTGCCGTTCTTCTGCATGTTGGCCATGAAGGTGTCGTTGGTGTCTTGCAGCGGCACCAGATGGGGATCCTGGATGGGACGGTTCCAGCAGGATGCGAGGATGGAGCCGACGGCGGGCTTGCAGATATCGCAGCCGAGCTGGCCGTGCCCGTGGCTGGCCAGCAACTGCTCGAAGGTCTCGATGCCGCCCACGCGCACGATCGCGTAGAGCTCCTGGCGGGTGTAGGCGAAGTGTTCGCACAGGCTCTTGTCCACGGCGACGCCGCGCGCGGCCAGCTCGTGTTCCACCACTTGCTTGAGCAGGCCGGCGCAGCCGCCGCAGCCGGAGGCCGCCTTGGTGCAGCCTTTGACCGAGGCCAGGTCCGTACAGCCGCCGTCGATGGCGTCGCGGATGGCGCCCTTGCTGACGTTGTGGCACGAGCAGACAGTGGCCGAGGCGGGCAGCGCGTCCACGCCCAGCAGCGGGGCGGCCTGTCCCTGGGGCAGGATCAGACTGGCCGGGTCGGCGGGCGGCGCGATGCCGTTCTGCACGTATTGCAGCAGCGTGTCGTAGTAGCTGTTGTCGCCGACCAGGACGGCGCCCAGCACGCGCTTGCCATCGGCCGACACGACCAGGCGCCGGTAGCCTGCGCCGGCCTCGTCGATGTAGCGGTAACTGCGCGCGCCCGGCGTTGCCCCGTGGGCGTCGCCGATCGAGCCGACGTCGACGCCCAGCAGCTTGAGCTTGGTGGACATGTCGGCGCCCGCGAAAGGCTGGGCGGATTCGTCGCAAAGCGCCGCCGCGGCGATGCGCGCCATCTGGTAGCCGGGCGCCACCAGGCCGAACACGCTGCCGTTCCAGGCCGCGCATTCGCCGATGGCATAGATGTGTTCGTCGCTGCTGCGGCAGAAGTCGTCGATGGCGATGCCGCCGCGCTCGGCCAGCGTCAATCCGGCCTTGCGCGCCAGCGTGACCTGCGGCCGGATGCCGGCGGAGAACACGATCAGGTCGGTCTCCAGCGGGGCACCTTCGGCGAAGCGCATGCGGTAGCGGTATTGCGTGCCGGGGCGGATGTCCTGCGTGGCGCGCGACAGGTGCACGCCCACGCCCAGCGATTCGATCCGCGCGCGCAGCGCCGCGCCGCCTTGCTCATCCAGCTGCACCGGCATCAGGCGCGGCGCGAATTCCACCACGTGCGCCTCCAGGTCCAGCGACTTCAGCGCATTGGCCGCCTCCAGGCCCAGCAGCCCGCCGCCGACGACCACGCCGCGGCGCGCGCCGTGGGCGGCTTCGCGGATCCGGTCCAGGTCGTCGAGCGTGCGGTACACCAGGCGCGAGGCGCCTTCCGCGCCCGCGATCGGCGGCACGAAAGGATGGGAGCCCGTGGCCAGGACGAGCTTGTCATAGGCGTGGTTGCCCTGGGCAGTGACGATCTGGCGATGGCGCCGGTCTATCTCCAGGACGGGGGTGTCCAGGTGCAGGGTCACGCCCTCGTGCTCGTAGAGCGCCGCTTCGCCCAGCGCCATCGAATCGGCATCCCGTCCGTTGAGGTATTCGGACAGGTGCACGCGGTCATAGGCCCGGCGGCTTTCTTCGCCGAACACATGTATGCGGTAGCGCGCCAGCGCGCCGCGGGCGATCAGCTGTTCGACGCAATGGTGGCCCACCATGCCGTTGCCGATGACAACGAGGGTCTGCAGGGAGCCGGATGTGGCCGATACGTTCATGGGATATCCCCGGGGCTTGGATATTCAGGTTTCGGAAGGCGAAAGGCGCCCTGGACCTTGCGGTCGGGGCGCCTTTGCCGGTATTGCTCAAGTTGTCGTGCCGGCCTTGCGGCCCGCATGCCAGACATCAAGCAAAGTCCGTGCCAGGATTCTTGGGCGGGGAGGCGCAAGGCCGGAATGCCTGGGCACGCCGAGGAGGACGGGCATCGAAATCAGGCGCGGGCGGGCTGCAAGGCGCCGGCGGCCGGCGGGGCCGCTGCGTCAAGCCGGTGCATAGTCCTGTGCGCGCTGCACCCGTTTGGCGCAGCGCAGCAAATTGGTGCGGCGCGGGCTGTCAGCCGAACGCCGCCCGCACGGCGGAGAAGGCGGCGGCCACCAGCGGGTCGTCGCGCCGCGCGGCCTGGGTGATGAAGGAGAGTTCCGCCTGGATCGACAGCCCCTTCACCAGCAGCAGGCCGTTGGCCTGGGATTCGCGCAGGGCGATGGAGTCGCGCGCCAGCGATAGGCCGACGCCTGAGCGCACCAGGTCCAGCATCGACGATTCCTGGTCCACTTCCGCCACGGCGTTGGGCGCGATGCCCAGGGCGTCGAACTGTGCGCAGAGCAGGCGGTGATGCACGGAATCCGGCGGCGTCCAGATCCAGGGCAGCGCGGCGATCTCGGCCCAGCCGCGGCCGGCCACCTGCGCGCCCCAGCCCTTCGGCGCAACGACGCAATAGGCGAACGAGGCCAGCGGCAGCGCCTCCAGGCCGGGCGTGCCGCCCGCGCTGCCCTGCGGCCCCAGCGAGAAACCCACGTCCAGTTCGCCCGCGCGCACCTGCCGGCCCACCGAACCGGACATGCCGTGGCGCAAGGTGGGCCGGATTTTCGGATAGTGCTCCACCAGGTATTGCAGGGTGGCGCCCAGCCGCAGGAACTCCGGATCGAGAATGGTGCCGATGCGCAGCTCGCCCTGGACGGTGTCGCGCAGGGCGCCGATGGCGCGCTGGAAATCGTCCAGCGCGTCCAGGATGCGCTGCGCCGACGGCAGCAACGCCCGGCCGTCGGCATTGGGCGCCAGGCCCTGGGCGGTGCGCGAGAATAGCGTCAGGTCCAGGGATTCCTGGAAGTTCTTCAACTGCAGGCTCAGCGCGGGCTGGGTCAGGTGGAGGTGCTCGGCCGCGCGCGTCAGGTTGCCTTCGCGGGCGACGGCGGCAAAAGTGCGGATGTGCTTCAGATCCATGGGATATCCAATAGAAGGGCTTCCGGGCGCGGCAGGAAATACGCAGCATTATTAGAGTTGCTTATAAGGCGTTTTTCAACAATTCATTGGACAGTTTCGGGCGGCTGGGCGAGAGTCACACTAGATACCCGGTGCGCGCCCCGTGCCGCAACCGGGCTGGCTCACCCCGCCGGCGGGCGCATCGCCCCGGCAAGCAGATAAGAAGAGCTTATGGAGACATACGACTACATCATCGTGGGCGCGGGATCGGCGGGCTGTGTGCTGGCCAACCGGCTAAGCCAGGATCCGGCCGTGCAGGTGCTGCTGCTGGAGGCGGGCGGCCCCGACAACTACCACTGGATCCATATCCCGGTGGGGTACCTGCATTGCATCGGCAACCCCCGCACGGACTGGATGTACCGGACCACGGCGGAGCCGGGGCTGGGCGGCCGTTCGCTCATTTACCCGCGCGGCCGCGTGCTGGGAGGCTGCTCGTCGATCAACGGCATGATCTACATGCGCGGCCAGCGCCAGGACTACGAGGATTGGGCTGCGCTGTCGGGCGATCCGGCGTGGGGCTGGGACCAGGTGCTGCCGGTCTTCAAGCGCAGCGAGGACCATCACCGCGGCGCCGACGCGCACCACGGCGCGGGAGGCGAATGGCGGGTGGAGCCGCAGCGCCTGCGTTGGGACATCCTGGAAGCCTTTGCCGCCGCGGCGGAGCAGGAGGGCATTCCGCGCGTGCAGGATTTCAATCGCGGCGACAACTTCGGCAGCGGCTATTTCGAGGTGAACCAGCGGCGCGGCTGGCGCTGGAATACGTCCAAGGCGTTCCTGCGTCCAGTGCGCAGTCGTCCGAACCTGCGCGTGGAAACCGGCGTGCTGGCCGAACAGCTGCTGTTCGACGGCAAGCGCTGCGTCGGCGTGCAACTGCGCCGCGGGGCCGCCACCGCCACGGTGCGGGCGCGCCGCGAGGTGGTGCTGGCCGCGGGCGCGGTGAACACGCCGCAACTGCTCGAACAGTCTGGCGTGGGCGAGCCCGCCCGCCTGCGCGAAAGCGGCATCGCGCTGCGCCACGCCTTGCCGGGCGTCGGCGAGAACCTGCAGGATCATCTGCAGCTGCGGGTCATCCTTAAGGTAAGCGGCGTCAAGACGCTCAACCGCATCGCTTCCACGTGGTGGGGCAAGGCGGGCATCGGTCTGGAATACCTGATCAACCGCAGCGGTCCGATGAGCATGGCACCGTCCCAGCTGGGCGCGTTCGCCAAATCCGATCCTGGCCAGGCGCGCGCCAACGTCGAGTTCCACGTCCAGCCCTTGTCGCTGGGCGCCTTCGGCGAACCGCTGCACGGCTTCGACGCCTTCACGGCCAGCGTATGCAACCTGCGGCCGACGTCGCGCGGCAGCGTGCACGCGCAGGGTCCGCAGGGCGCAGGCCTGGCGCCCGCCATCACGCCCAACTATCTCAGCACCGAGGGAGACCTGCGCGTAGCGGCGGACTCCATCCGCCTGGTGCGGCGGATCGCCGCGGCGCCCGCGCTGCAGCGCTACCAGCCGCAGGAGTGGCTGCCGGGCCCGGCATTCCAGACCGATGCCGAGCTGCGGGAAGCGGCCGGCAAGATCGGCACCACGATCTTCCATCCGGTCGGCACTTGCGCCATGGGGCGCGATGCAGACGGCGGCGCGGTGGTGGACGCGCGCTTGCGGGTGCATGGGCTGGAGGGCCTGCGCATCGCCGACGCATCGGTGATGCCGCTGATCACGTCGGGCAACACCAATTCGCCCACGATCATGATCGCCGAGCGCGCGGCGGACATGATCCGCGAGGACGCGGCGCGGGGCGCCGGCGTAGCTGCAGAGGCAGAGGTAGCCAGGGTCTGACATCTGGAGGCAGGGCCTCAGGAGCAGACCAGTGTCTGACATCCTTACGAGATGGTTTTTCAGGCTGGAGACTTGTGCTTCCGGGGTGTCAGACACCCGGAAACAGTGCTACAGCCTGACGGGCGGCGCATAGGGGTGTCAGACACTGAGATGGATGGTTTCCAGACGCGCCCGACGGGGCATGGTCAGTGTCTGACACCCTTACGAAACGGTCTTCAGGCTGGAGGCGGTGCTTCCCGGGTGTCTGACACCCGGAAACAGCGCTACAGCCTGACGGGCGGCGCATAGGGGTGTCAGACACTGGGACGGGCGGTTTCCAAGCGCGCTCGACGGGGCATGGTCAGTGTCTGACACCCTTACGAAACGGTCTTTCAGGCTGGAGGCGGTGCTTCCCGGGTGTCTGACACCCGGAAACAGCGCTACAGCCTGACGGGCGGCGCATAGGGGTGTCAGGCACTGGGACGGGCGGTTTCCAAGCGCGCCCGACGGGGCATGGTCAGTGTCTGACACCCTTACGAAACGGTCTTCAGGCTGGAGGCGGTGCTTCCCGGGTGTCTGACACCCGGAAACAGTGCTACAGCCTGACGGGCGGTTCATAGGGGTGTCAGACACTGGGACGGGCAGCCCATAACAGTGTCAGACACAGGGGCGGGCAGCCCATTCAGACACCGAGACGACCAGTGCATAAAGGCAGCACCGCACTCAGCGCAGCGAACGGTACGTGTCCTGGCGCTGCGGATGGGTCAGCATCACCTGCCAGAGCTGGCCCTCGCGTGACCGGAAGAAACCGGCGCAGCACATCAGATAGTATTTCCACATGCGGTAGAAGCGCGTGCCGTAGCGCGATTCCAGCTCGGGCCAGGCCCGTTCGAATTTCTCCCACCACGCCATCAGCGTGCGGTCGTAGTCGGCACCGAAGTTGTGCCAGTCTTCGATGATGAAGCGGCCTTCCACCGCCGTCGCGATCTCGCGGGCCGACGGCAGCTTGCCGTTCGGGAAGACGTAGCGGTCGATCCAGGGATCGGTGCTCTGGCTGGTGGAGGCGATGCCGATGGTGTGCAGCAGGAACGCGCCGCCGGGCGCCAGCAGGCGCTGCACGTGGGTGAAGTAGGTGTCGTAGTTCTTGGGGCCGACGTGCTCGAACATGCCCACCGACACCACCTTGTCGAAGGTGCCTTGAAGGTCGCGGTAGTCTTGCAGCAGCAGCTCCACGGGCAGGCCCTTCACGCGGTCCTGCGCCAGCGCCAGCTGTTCCTTTGAGACCGTCACGCCGGTGACCTTGACGCCATAGCGCTCGGCCGCGAACTTGGCCAGCCCGCCCCAGCCGCAGCCGATGTCCAGCAGGGTTTCACCCTGCTTGAGCTGCAGCTTGCGGCAGATCATGTCCAGCTTGGCAAACTGCGCCTCTTCCAGTGTCTGGGCGTGTTCCCAGTAGGCGCAGGAATAGATCATGCGGCTGTCCAGCATGGCTTCGAACACGTCGTTGCCGGCGTCGTAGTGCTGTTTCCCGACTTCGAAGGCGCGGTTCTTGGATTGCAGGTTGAACAGCTTGTGGCGCAGGTGCTCGGCGATCAGCTTGACGCGGGCCAGGCCCAGCGCCGCGGATCCCATGTCGGCGCGCAGCAGCCGCGTGAATAGTTCGTCCAGCTCGTCGCAATCCCATTCGCCGTCCATGTAGGACTCGCCCAGGCCCAGCGACCAGCTCGCGAAGACGCGGTCGTACATGTGCTTGTCGTGCACGTGGATGTCCCAGGGACGCGTGCCGTTGATCTGGACGTCGGCGCGGGCCAGGACATCCTGCAACACTTTGGGGGGTTCGGGGGGAGGGATGCTGACGGCGGTGTCGTCGGTGGTCAGCGGAGAGACGGGACTGCTTTGCTGCATACGGACTCCATATCAATTTTGGGAAGACTGATCTGGCAATGCTCGAGACTGCAAACTGTGGCGCGAAAAGGCGGGCAACTCCAATTTAATGATTGGATCGCGCCGATAGGCAACCGCAATTCCCTGGCCGCCGCAGGGGCGGGCGTCGATCCGGATGGGATGATCGTAGCGACGACCGGGCCGATAGTCCAGGACCGTGGCCGCGGCGCCGCTGCCTGCCCCGGCTGTCATGCGCGCGCAAGTTGGCCGCGATTACACTACTGGGCCCGTTCGCCGTCCTATAAGATACCGGCCTGGCACGCCGCCGTATCGGCGCGTGCAGACTTGTGGAGTGTATCGATAGTGAACGCCAGTCTGGAACCCCGTTTGGAATTCGTCACTTGCGCCAGCCCGGCCGGTCTGCACCGCATGGCCTACTGGGAATGGGGCGATCCCGCCAACGATCAGGTGTTGGTCTGCGTGCACGGCCTGACCCGCAGCGGCCGGGATTTCGACACGCTGGCCCGCCGCGTGGCGGGCCGCTACCGGGTGGTCTGCCCCGACGTGGTGGGCCGGGGCCGCTCGGACTGGCTGGCCAATCCGGCGTTCTACACGGTGCCGCAATACGTGTCCGACATGGTCACCCTGATCGCCCGCCTGCGGCCAGCGCGGCTGGCGTGGCTGGGCACTTCCATGGGCGGCCTGATCGGCATGGCGCTGTCCGGCGCGGCAGTGTTCGCCCGCGCCATGCTGGCCATGCGGCCGCATGCGGGCATGCTGCCGCCCGGAGAAGGCGTGCGTCTCGACAAGCTGGTGCTCAACGACGTCGGCCCGAAGCTGGAAACCGGCGCGCTGGCCCGCATCGGCCAGTACGTGGGCGAGCCGGGCGAATTCGCGTCGTTCGAAGAAGCCGTGGCCGCCATGCGCGCCAATTCGGAAACCTTCGGGCCGCACACGGACGCGCAATGGGCCGATCTTGCGCGCTACCTGTATCCCGAACAAGGCGGAAAATGGGTGAAGCACTACGATCTGGCGCTGTCCCAGGCCCTGGCCGCGCAGACGCCCGAAGAATTGGCCGCGGGCGAACAGATCCTGTGGCGCTCCTATGACGCCGTGGACTGCCCGGTGCTGATCGTGCGGGGCGAGCAATCCGACCTGCTGACGCGCGCGACGGTCGACGAGATGCTCCAGCGCAACCCGCGCGCGCAGGCGCACGAGGTGCGGGGCGTGGGCCACGCCCCTACGCTGATCGCCGACGAACAAGTGGAGCCGGTGGCGGCCTTCCTGCTGGCTTAGGGCCGGTTCGCTCGGAAAAGCGCCTTGCGCCGTCCCCGGCAAACCAGGGACGGACACGGCGCTATCCACGCTGGCGGGCCTTCCCTACAATAGCCCCATGAACACGCGCACCCTGAACATCGATCTGCATTGCCATTCCACCGTCTCGGACGGCGCGCTCGCGCCTCGCGACGTGGCGCAGCGCGCGCACGCCAACGGCGTGGACGTCTGGGCGCTGACCGACCACGATGAAGTGGGCGGCCTGGTCGAGGCCGCCAGCGCGGCGCGCGAACTGGGCATGGCGTTCGCCACCGGCGTCGAGATCTCCGTGACGTGGGCCGGCCTGACGGTGCACATCGTCGGGCTGCGGTTCGATCCCGAAAACACCGTTCTGGTCGACGGCCTGCGCAAAACCCGCGCCGGCCGCGCGGAACGCGCCAAGCGCATCGGCGAGCGCCTGGCGGACATGGGCATGCCGGGCGCCTATGAGGGCGCGCTGCCGTTCGCCGGCAATCCCGAACTCATCAGCCGCACGCACTTCGCGCGCTATCTGGTCCAGGCCGGCTACTGCCCGGACGTGCAGACCGTATTCAACAAGCATCTGGGCGACGACCGGCCCGGCCACGTCCCCATGCAATGGGCCACGCTGGCAGAGGCGGTGGGCTGGATACGCGGCGCGGGCGGCCTGGCCGTCATTGCGCATCCGGGCCGCTACAAGTACACGCCCCTGCAGTTCGCCGCGCTGTTCGACGAATTCCTGCAACTGGGCGGCGTCGGCATCGAGGTCAACACGGGCAGCCATACCGCCGAGGAAGCCCGCCAGTATGCGGACGTGGCCCGCCGCTACGGTTTCCTGGCGTCGCGCGGCTCGGACTTCCATAGCCCGAAGGAAAGCCGGATGGACCTGGGCCGCCTGCCGGCATTGCCGTCCGACCTTAAACCGGTCTGGCACGACTGGTTCTGATGCGGGCAGCGGCCCCGCCGCCTTGCCCTCCAAGACGATCGACTGTGACCGCGCCCAACCGGCGCAACCGCCATGAATAAAGCATTTGTTAAAGAGTCCGACCAAGAGGACGACGACGACCTGCCGCAAGCCCAGGCGCTTCCGGCAGGCACGAAGAACTACATGACGCCCGGTGGCTACGAACGCCTGCGCGGCGAACTGACGCACCTGATGAACGTGGAGCGTCCCTCCGTCGTGCAGGTGGTGTCCTGGGCCGCGTCCAACGGTGACCGCTCGGAGAACGGCGACTATCTCTACGGCAAGAAGCGCCTGCGCGAAATCGATCGCCGCATGCGCTTCCTGACCAAGCGGCTCGACATCGCGGAGGTCGTCGACCCCGCCGCCCAGCCCAACCGCGACCAGGTGTTCTTCGGCGCCACGGTCCTGTATTCCGACAAGGCGGGCACGGAGCACAGCGTGACCATCGTCGGCGTCGACGAGGCCGAGCCGCTGGCCGGCAAGATCAGCTGGATCTCCCCGGTGGCGCGCGCCCTGATCAAGGCCAAGGAAGGCGACACGGTGGTCTTGCGCACGCCGGGCGGGATCGAGGAACTGGATATCCTGGAGGTTCGGTACCCGGAGTAGAGGTTTTTTGCGAGGGTGCCAGACGTTTAGAGGGTGTTTTTTTCGAGGGTGTCTGACACCTGGGGGGCGTTGCTTCAGGCAGGGGCGGCAGCGCGTACGGGTGTCAGACACAAGAAATGGGCAGGGCGTCAGATACCTCGGCATCAAAACAGTGTCTGACACCCGTACGGCAAGCCCCGCAGACTTGCGCCATTGCTCCCCGGGTGTCTGACACTCCCCCCAAGAAACCCAAAAAATTACGGGCGCCAGCTTTTGGCCGGCGCCCGTTGGTGGGCGGGATCTGGCGTCCCTGCCTCGGTTGGCGGCTTGCGCCGCCGGTTCCCCTGGGGCTTGCAGTGTTCTTGCGGGCTTACTTCTTACGGTTGGCGATCGACTTCTCGGCCAGGTTCACCAGGTCTTCGCCGATCTGCTTCTTCCACTTGTCGTAGACGGGCTTGGTGGCTTTCACGAAGGCGTCGTGGTCGGCCTGCGACAGCGAGGTCACCGTGACGCCGTGGCCCTCGATTTCCTTCAGCAGGGACGGGTCTTCGGGCGTCACGCCTTTGCGCGCGATCACGATCTGCTGTTTGCCGGCGTCCAGCGCGGCCTGGCGCACGATGTCGCGGTCCTTTTCGGACCAGGAGTTCCAGACTTCGCGATTGACCACGAAGACCAGCGGATCGGCCACGTAGTTCCACAGGGTCAGGTACTTCTGGCCCACGGTGTAGAGCTTGGAGCCGGTATAGATGGACAGGGGATTTTCCTGGCCGTCCACGGCGCCGCTGGCCAGCGCGGGCTGAGCGTCGGCCCAGCTCATCTGCGTGGGGTTGGCGCCCAGCGCGGTGAACGTGTCGATGTACAGCGGCGAGCCCACCACGCGCAGCTTCATGCCCTTCATGTCCTCGGGCTTCTTGATCTCGTGCTTGGAGTTGCTGAGCTGGCGGTAGCCGTTTTCACCCCAGGCCAGCGGCACCACGCCGGCCTTCTCGATGAGCTTGAACATTTCCTTGCCCACGTCGCCCTGCACCAGCGAATCGATGGCGGCATAGTCGGGCATCAGGAAGGGCAAGGAGAACAGGTTCAGCTGCTTGACCTGCGGCGACCAGTTGATGGTGGAGCCGACGGCCATGTCGATCACGCCCTGGCGGATGGCGGTGAACTCGCGGGTCTGGTCGCCCTGGACCAGCGAGGTGCCGGGATAGACCTTGATATTGATGCGGCCTTGCGTGCGCTCGCGCACCAGGTTCGACCAGATTTCAGCGCCCTGGCCCCACGGGAAGGTGGTGCCGACGACGATGGAGAGCTTGTACTCGGGCTTGTAGTTCTGCGCATGCGCGGGCGCCATGCCCACCACTGCCGCGGCGCACAGGGCGGCGCCGATCAGGTTGCGGAATTTCATGTTGCGTCTCCTCTCTTTGCAAGTCTTTCTGTTGTTGTGTAATGCGTACGCGTAACGCTTGGGGCGGGGGGGCGCCCGTTCAATAGCCCAGCTTGTGAGGCAGCCACAGCGCCAGCTGCGGGAAGGCCAGCACCGCGACCAGCACCAGAAACATCGCGCCCAGCAGCCACACCACCCAGCGCACGGTGGACTCCATGGGCACCCGCGCGATGCGGCACGACACCATCAGGTTCACCGCCAGCGGCGGGGTGAACTGGCCCAGCGCCACCTTCAGGGTGAGGATCACGCCGAACCACACCGGATCCCAGCCATAGGCGTTGGCGATGGGCATGAGCAGCGGCACGAAGATCAGGAAGATGGAGATGCCGTCCAGGAACATGCCCACGGTCATCAGCAGCAGGATCAGCAGCGCCAGCACGCCCCATTCGCCCAGGCCCGAATTGACGATGGCGTGCGTGATGGGGTCGATCACGCTGAGGGTGGACAGCGCCCAGGCGAAGATGCCGGCCAGCGTCACGACCAGCATGATGACGGCGGACAGTTCGGCCGCTTCGCGCAGGATGGTGAAGAGGTCGCGCAGCTTGATGGTGCGGTGGATGAATATGCCGACGAACAGACCGTAGAACACCGCGACCACGGCGGCTTCCGTGGGCGTGAACCAGCCCATGCGCATCCCGCCCAGGATCAGGACCGGCGCCGCCAGGCCCCACGAGGCCTCACGCAGGCTGGTCCAGAAGGGCGGGCGCGGCAGGTGCGATTCCAGCGCGCCCATCTTGTGCTTGCGGGCCAGCCATACGGCCGGGATGATCAGCGCCAGGCCGGCCAGGATGCCGGGCACCATGCCGGCGGCGAACAGGGCGGGCACCGAGGCCCCGGGCACCAGCACCGAGTAGATGATGAAGGCGACCGACGGCGGGATCAGGATGTCCGTGGCGGCGCCGGCTGCCACGACGGCGGCCGAGAACGAACCGGGATAGCCGGCGCGCGACATCGCGGTGATCATCACAGCGCCCACGGCCGCCGCGCATGCCGGGCCGGAGCCGGAGATCCCGCCCAGGAACATGGCGACCGCGATCGACACCAACGGCAGCATGCCCGGACCGCGTCCGACGATGGCGATCGCGAAGTCCACCAGCCGCTTGGCCACGCCGGAGCGGTCGAAGATCGACCCCACCAGCACGAACATGGGGATCGCCAGCAGCGGGTACTTCGCCAGGCCCGCGTAGAAATTCTGCGGCACGGTCAGCAGGCCATACCAGGGCGTGTCCAGGTTGGACAGCACGATGGCCACGGTGCCGCCCAGGCCCAGCGCCACGCCGACCGGCACGCCGATCAGCATCAGGACGATGAAGACGGTGAAGAGGATGCCCGCGATCATGGACGTTCCTGGGAAGCCGTGCCGGCGGGGAGGGGCGCGCGCGCGATGCGGCGGATGATGCCGATGGTGCGCAGTGAAATCGACGCGGCCATGACCGGCAGCCAGATCGAATACCACCAGGTCGGCACGCCGATCGCGGGGGAGGTCTCTTCGTAGACGTATTCGTCGACCACCAGCTTGACCGACAGCACGGTCAGCAGCAGGAAGAACGCCAGGACGCAGCTATTGGAAATCAGCGCCAAGATGCGCTGGCGGCGCGGCGAGCCGGAGTCCGCCAGGATTTCGATGCGGATATGGTGGTTGCGCACGAACGCCACGCTGCCGCCCGCCATGGTCAGGACGATCAGCAGGAATACCGAGATTTCTTCCGTCCATGCGAACGACTGGTCGGTGAAGTAGCGCACCAGCACGTTCAGGAAGGTAATGATGGCCAGGGTCGCCAGCAGGATCACGGCCAGCCAGTCCTCGATGGCCAGCGGCACTTTTACGGCGGGATCGGTTTCTGCGGGGATGATCGGTTCGACGGGCTCGACGGGGGCTTCGGGGCGGGACATGTGAGGCAACGGCCAGCGCGCGGGTCGGCGCTTTGCTTTTTATTTGTTGGGTGGCTGCATCCTACCGTCGCGTCGTGGGGGCGGAAGTTCGTGTTTTCCCGCGGTGCGGGATCGCTGCAACATGATGCGACGCACCATAAACGTGCCGGATCACCCGCCAGCTTGAGATGTAAAGGCAGAATCCATAAAGGAATCAAGCCGAATATTGCGTTGCACCATCATTGTGTCGCCGCGCTGGAATTCTTTTGTAACAATGGCCGAAATCGGACGTTCGCGGGCGGATTGAACGGCGGCTCCGGGAAAACCCCCTAAACGGGTAAAATCACGTTTTGCTCCTCTCTTCCTTATACGGCGCCCGCATCGTGTCCCTAGTTCAGCATCTGCCTGGTTCCTCCGTCCTGTCCTCCTTTCGTCGCGAACGCCTCCTGGCGCAGTTGAAGGAAGCCGGCCTGCCGGTGGCCGACATATCCGCCCGCTACGAGCACTTCGTCAGCACCGACGCCGCCCTGACGGCCGAGCAGCAGCAACAGTTGACCCAGTTGCTGGACTACGGCACGCCCGCCACGGGCGAAGCGCCGGCCAAGAGCCTCGCGCTGCTGGTGATCCCGCGTCTGGGCACGATTTCCCCGTGGGCCAGCAAGGCCACCGACATCGCCCACAACTGCGGCCTGTCGTCCGTCCACCGCATCGAACGCGGCGTGCGCTATGTGATCACGCCGGAACGCGGCCTGCTGGGCGCCAAATCTTTCGACGACGCCATGCTGGCGCGCGCGGCCGACTGCCTGCACGACCGCATGACCGAAACCGTGGTGGACGCCAGCTTCGACGGCCAGGCGCTGTTCCAGGCGCTGGCGGGCAAGCCCATGCGCACCGTGGACGTCCAGGCGCGCGGCGCCCAGGCGCTGGTCGAGGCCAACTTCACGCTGGGCCTGGCCCTGTCGGACGACGAAATCGAATACCTGGCCAAGTCCTTCGCCGATCTGGGGCGCGACCCCACCGACGTGGAACTGATGATGTTCGCGCAGGCCAACAGCGAGCACTGCCGCCACAAGATCTTCAACGCCGAATGGGTGATCGACGGCCAGGAACAGCCCAACACGCTGTTCGGCATGATCCGCGCCACCCACAAGGCGCAGCCGGCCGGCACGGTCGTCGCCTATTCGGATAACGCCGCCATCATGGAAGGCGGCCCCGCGCAGCGCTTCCAGGCGGGCGTTCCCGGGGTGACGGGCGAGGGCGCCGACGGCGCCCGCTACATCCGCCGCGACACCGTCGTGCACACCCTGATGAAGGTGGAAACGCACAACCACCCGACCGCGATCGCGCCGTTCCCCGGCGCCTCGACGGGCGCCGGCGGCGAGATCCGCGACGAAGGCGCCACCGGCCGCGGCTCCAAGCCGAAGGCCGGCCTCACGGGTTTCACCGTGTCGCACCTGCGTTTCGACGACGCCGTGCAGCCCTGGGAAGCCGACCACCACGGCCTGCCCGAACGCATCGCGTCGCCGTTGTCCATCATGATCGACGGCCCCATCGGCGGCGCCGCGTTCAACAACGAATTCGGCCGGCCCAACCTGCTGGGGTATTTCCGCTCGTTCGAGCAGACCGCCGGCGGTACGCGCTGGGGCTACCACAAGCCCATCATGATCGCGGGCGGCCTGGGCAGCATCGATGCCGGCCTGACGCACAAGGAAGTCATCCCCCCCGGCGCGCTCCTGATCCAGCTGGGCGGCCCGGGTTTTCGCATCGGCATGGGCGGCGGAGCCGCGTCCAGCATCAGCATGGGCAGCAACTCGGCCGAACTGGATTTCGATTCCGTCCAGCGCGGCAACCCCGAGATCGAACGCCGCGCGCAGGAAGTCATCGACCGCTGCTGGCAGCAGGCCGAGAACAACCCCATCATCGCGATCCACGACGTGGGCGCGGGCGGCCTGTCCAACGCCTTCCCGGAACTGGTCAACGACGCTGGCCGCGGCGCCATCTTCGATCTGAAGCGCGTGCCGCTCGAAGAGTCCGGCCTGTCGCCCGCCGAAATCTGGAGCAACGAATCGCAGGAACGCTACGTCCTGTCGATCCTGCCCAAAGACCTGGAACGCTTCGACGCCATCGCGCGCCGCGAACGCTGCCCGTACGCGGTGGTGGGCGTGGCCACCGAAGAGCGCCAACTGCGCGTGGTGGACGGCGAGGGCCTGCCCGGCCTCGACACGATCCGCCCGCAAGGCGAAGCCGAGGTGCGCCCCGTGGACGTGCCGATCGACGTGATCCTGGGCAAGCCGCCGCGCATGACGCGCGACGTGAAGCGCCTGCCCGGCGTGTCCGCGCCGCTGGACCTGGCCGGCATCGACCTGACCGAAGCCGCCTACCGCGTGCTGCGCCACCCCACGGTGGCCAACAAGTCCTTCCTGATCACGATCGGCGACCGCACGGTGGGCGGGCTGTCCAGCCGCGACCAGATGGTCGGCCCGTGGCAGGTGCCGGTGGCCGACTGCGCCGTGACGCTGGCCGACTACGAAGGCTTCCGCGGCGAAGCCATGTCCATGGGCGAACGCACGCCGATCGCCATGCTGGACGCCCCGGCCTCGGGCCGCATGGCGGTGGCCGAAGCCCTGACCAACCTGGCGGCCGCGGACGTGGCGCGCCTGGAAGACATCAAGCTGTCGGCCAACTGGATGGCGGCCTGCGGCGTGGACGGCCAGGACGCCGCGCTGTACGACACCGTCTCCGCCGTCAGCGAACTGTGCCAGGCGACCGGCCTGTCGATTCCGGTCGGCAAGGATTCCCTGTCCATGAAAACGTCCTGGGAACAGGACGGCGAGCAGCGCCAGGTGGTGGCGCCGGTGTCGCTGGTCGTCACGGCGTTCGCGCCGGTGGCCGACGTGCGCGCCAGCCTCACGCCGCAGCTGCGCACCGACGCCGGCGACAGCGTCCTGATCCTGATCGACCTGGGCCGCGGCCGCCACCGCATGGGCGGCTCGATCCTGGCGCAGACCTACAACCAGGTCGGCGAAACCGTGCCGGACATCGACGCGCCGCAAGACCTGCGCGCGTTCTTCGTCACGATCCGCACCCTGGCCGAGGCCGGCACCATCCTGGCCTATCACGACCGCTCCGACGGCGGCCTGTTCGCCACGCTGACCGAAATGGCTTTCGCCGGACGCACCGGCATCTCGGTGAACCTGGACATGCTGACCTTCGATCCGCAATCGGCGGATTGGGGCGACTACAAGATCCGCCCCGAACAGGTGGCGGTGCAGCGCGAAGAACTGACGCTGAAGGCGCTGTTCTCGGAAGAAGCGGGCGCCGTGATCCAGGTGCCGGCCTCGCAGCGCGACGCCGTCATGCAGGTGCTGCGCGGCGCGGGCCTCTCGGCCCACTCGCACGTCATCGGCGGCCTGAACGGCGCGGACGAAGTGGAGTTCTACCGCGACGGCAAGAAGGTCTGGGGCCAGCCGCGCGCCGATCTCGGCCGCGCCTGGAGCGAAGTGTCCTACCGCATCATGGCCCGCCGCGACAATCCGGCCTGCGCGCAGGCCGAGCTGGATGTCTGGAACGACGCCAAGGACCCGGGCATGAGCCCGAACGTCGCCTTCGATCCGCAGGAAGACGTGGCCGCGCCCTTCATCAACACCGGCAAGCGTCCGCGCGTGGCGATCCTGCGCGAGCAGGGTTGCAACAGCCAGGTGGAAATGGCCTGGGCGTTCGACACCGCCGGCTTCGAAGCCATCGACGTGCACATGACCGACCTGCTGTCCGGCCGCGTGGACCTGGCACAGGCGCAGGGCCTGGTGGCCGTGGGCGGCTTCAGCTATGGCGACGTGCTGGGCGCGGGCGAGGGCTGGGCGCGCACCATCCGCTTCAACAGCAAGCTGTCCGATCAGTTCGCCGCGTACTTCGCGCGTCCCGACACCTTCGCGCTGGGCGTGTGCAATGGCTGCCAGATGATGGCCGCGCTGGCGCCGATGATCCCGGGCGCCGAGCACTGGCCGCGCTTCACGCGCAACCAGTCGGAAAAGTACGAAGCGCGCCTGTCCATGGTTGAAGTGGCCAAGTCGCCGTCGATCTTCTTCGCCGGCATGGAAGGCGCCCGCGTGCCGGTCGCAGTGGCTCACGGCGAAGGCTATGCCGACTTCTCGCAGCAGGGCGACGCCGGCCGTGTGCTGGCCGCTGCCCGCTTCATCGACAACGCGGGCCGTGCCACCGAGGCCTATCCGTTCAACCCCAATGGCAGCCCGGACGGCCTGACCTCGGTCACCACCGCGGACGGCCGCTTCACGGTCATGATGCCGCACCCGGAACGCGTGACCCGCAACGTCATGATGTCGTGGGCGCCCGAGAAGTGGGGCACCGCCGATACCGGCGGCGCGTTCAGCCCCTGGATGCGCATCTTCCGCAACGCCCGCGTCTGGCTGAAATAAGGCCGCCCGGCAGCCGGGGCTGATGCCCCGCGCCTGCCTGGAACGCCCCGCCGCCTGGACCTCGTGTCCGGCCCGGCGGGGTTTGTGTTTTCGGGTCCTGGAGCCGCGCCTATTTTTTCTGCGGCTTCAGCGATTTCATGAACCGCTGCGCCCGCGTGACGGCGTCGTGGGCCTCGGCCGCGAGCGCGGCGACGAAGCGCTGCGCCGCGAGGCTGAGCGGGCGGCGCGGATGATTCACCACCACCAGTTGCCGCTGCATGTCGGCGTGGATCCGGCGCACCGACAGGGCCCCGGCGTCCAGCTCGTGCGCGATCGCGCTGATCGGCAGGATGGTGGCCCAGGCGCCTGATTTCACCAGCTCCAGCGTCGGGGTCAGGGCATCCATTTCGAGGCGCGGGCGCGCCGCCGGGCCGCGCTTCTTCAGCACCGGATCGATGATCGCGCGCAGGCCCTGGCCCAGCGTAGGCACGATCAAGGCGTCGATGGACAGGTCGTTGAATTCCACGCTGCGCAACGGGCTGTCCGACGCCGTGACCAGCACCAGCTCCTCGCTGACCAGCGGCGCCGTTTCCAGGCTGCGCACCGGTTGGATCAGGTTGACGATGGCCACGTCGAGCTCGCCCGCATCCAGCCGTTCCACCAGCCCCGCGCTGTAGGCCTCTGTCAGCCGGATGGTCACGTCGCGGTTCTCGGCGCTGTAAAGCGCAAGCGCCCGCGGCACGATGCTTGCGCCTAGCGACGGCACCGTGCCGATCCGGATCAGGCCCGACGTGCCGCCGCTGAGATCCAGCATGCGCTGGCGCACGCTTTCGACCTCCTTGGAAAGCGGCAGCAGCATCTTGTAGAGATCGGCCCCCGCGGCCGTGGGCGTAACCCCCCGGCTCGAGCGTTCGAACAGCTGGACCTTCAGGGTTTTTTCCAGCTTGGCCAGTTGCGTGCTCAGGGCGGATTGGACGATGCCCAGCTCGGCGGCCGCGCGCGTCATGCCGCCGTTGCGATACAGGCAGAGAAAGCACTCGATCTGGCGTAAATCCATAGTGTGTGGCGTGGGTTGGCGATACCGGATTATAGGGATCGGAAACCGCGGCCGGCGCCCTTTCTAGGGGTAAACGATATGATCAAAATAGATCGTATGTGAATATATTATTAAAAATAGAGATGGCTTTGGCGATCCTGCGGCAAAGCCGACACAGCGAGGAGACAAGACGTGGAGACCAGGACGAAAGTGTTAGGTGCCGTCGCGTTGGCGGTAGTCGGCATGTGCGGGGCGGGAGGCGCGTCCGCGCAGAGCGACAAGGTGAAGATCGCCTTTGTCACCGACATGAGCGGGCCGTATTCGGACTTCGATGGCGCGGGCGGGCTGGACGCCATCCGCATGGCGGTTGCCGATTTCGGCGGCAAGGTGCTGGGCAAGCCGATCGAGATCCTGTCGTCCGACCATCAAAACCGGGCCGACATCGCGTCGAACCGCGCGCGCCAGTGGTGGGACCAGGACAAGGTGGACCTGGTGATCGGCGGTTCGAATTCGTCGGCCTCGCTTGCCATCAGCACGATCGCCGCCGAGAAGAAAAAAGTCTTCATCAGCGCCGGCGCGGGCGCCGACAGCCTGACCGAGGAAGCCTGCACGCCCTACACGGTGCGCTACACCTATTCCACGTCGGCGCAGGCCCGCGGCACGGCGGCGGCCATGGTCCAGCAGGGCGGCAAGAGCTGGTTCATGCTGACCGCCGACTACGCATTCGGCTATTCGCTGGAAAAGGCCAGCATGGACGTGGTCCAGGCCAGCGGCGGCTCGGTCTCGGGCTCCACGCGGCATCCGCTGAACACCTCGGATTTTTCGTCCTACCTGATGAAGGCGCAGGCCTCCAAGGCGCAGGTGCTGGGGTTGGCCAACGGGGGCGGAGACCTGATCAATTCGATCAAGACGGCCAAGGAGTTCGGCGTCAGCGACAAGATGCGCCTGGCTGGCCTGATGGTGTTCATCACCGATATCCACAGCCTGGGCCTCGACACCACGGGCGGCATGTACCTCACCGACGGCTGGTACTGGGACCTGGACGAGCGTTCGCGTGAATTCAGCAAGCGCTTCTACGAACGCAACAAGAAAATGCCGACGACTTTCCAGGCCGGCGACTATTCCGCCGCCACGACCTACCTGAAAGCGGTGGAGCGCGCCGGCACCACGGACGCGGACGCGGTCATGAACGCGCTGAAGTCCATGCAGATCGACGACATGTTCACCAAGGGGTACATCCGGGCCGACGGCGCCATGGTCCACGACATGTACCTGATGCAGGTCAAGACGCCGTCGGCTTCCAAGGGCGAGTGGGACTACTACCAGAAGGTAGCCACGATCCCGGGCGAAGAGGCCTACGCGCCGACCAAGCCGGGCGTCTGCAAGCTCAAGGCGAAGATCTGAACTTCATCCACACACCAAAGGCAGGGAATCATGGCAGAGAGTTGGCCCGAGTTGGTCTATCGAAACTTGAAAGAGGCCGGGATTACGCAGATGGCGTACGTGCCCGATGCGGGGCATAGCCAGCTGATCAAGCTGTTCGAGGCGGATCCCGAGGTGGAGGCGGTATCCCTCACCACGGAAGAAGAGGGTGTGGCCATGCTGGGCGGCGCCTGGCTCGGCGGCGCCAAGGGCGTGCTGCTGATGCAGTCCAGCGGCGTCGGCAACTGCATCAACATGCTGGCGCTGATACAGGAATGCCGCATGCCGTTCCTCTGCCTGGTCACCATGCGCGGCGAATGGGGGGAATTCAATCCGTGGCAATGCCCCATGGGCCAGTCCGCCGAGGCCGCGCTGCGCGGCGCCGGCGTGTACGTGCAGCGGGTGGAGCAGGGCGACGACGTGCCCGAAACGGTGCGCGCCGCCAGCCTGCTCGCGTTCAACTCGAACCGGCCGGTCGCCGTGGTGATTGCCCAGCGCATCCTGGGCATCAAGAACTTCAGCAAGTAGGACGGGCAACGATATGAACGCGACAGCGACGATGAACCGGCGGGCGGCGGTGGCCCGGATACTCGAAAAGCGAGGCGACGCCCTGGTGGTGGCCAGCCTGGGCAATCCCACGTATGACACCTCGGCCGCGGGAGACGACGACCGCAATTTCTATGTGTGGGGCGCGATGGGCGGAGGTTGCATGGTGGCGTTCGGCCTGGCGCTGGCGCAACCGGCGCGCCAGGTGCTGGCCTTCGTCGGCGACGGCGAAATGATGATGGGACTGGGGGCGCTCGCGACGATCGGCGTGCGCGCGCCGTCGAACCTGAAAATCATCGTGATCGACAACGAGCACTATGGCGAAACGGGCATGCAGGCCGCGCACTCCGGGCGCGGCGTCGACATCGCCGGGGTGGCGCGCGCCTGCGGCATCGCGGACTCGGCCACGCTGCGCGACGAGGCCGAACTGGCCGACCGGATCCCCGGCCTGAGCCAGCCCGGGCTGCAGTGCCTGGTGTTAAAAGTGTCTTCGGCGCCGGAGCCCGGCAGCCTGCCATCGCGCGACGGCCCCTACCTGCGCTCGCGCTTCCGCGAGGCGGTGCTGGGCAAGGGCAAGGGCGGCCACGCATGATCAATCAACGATTCATGACCAGGAGCAGACAGTGACGCAGAAAGCGAACTACATCGGCGGCGCATGGGTGGAAGGCGGCACCGCGCTGGAGAACCTCAACCCGGCGGACCCCCAGGACGTGATCGGCCAGTACGCGTGCGCGGACGAGGCGCAGATGCGGCAGGCGGTGCAAGCCGCCCGCGCGGCCGCGCCCGGCTGGGAACGCAGCACCACGCAGCTGCGCAGCGACATCCTGTTCCGCGCCGCCAATGAAATCCTGGCGCGCAAGGAAGAGCTTGGCGCCCTGGTATCGCGCGAGGCCGGCAAGACGCAGGCCGAGGGGATCGGCGAGGTCATGCGCGCCGGCCAGATATTCCAGTTCTTCGCCGGCGAGGCGGTGCGCTACGGCGGCGAGAACCTGCCGTCCGTGCGTCCGGACATCGGCGTGCAGATCAGCCGGCATCCGGTCGGCGTGGTGTCGATGATCACGCCCTGGAATTTCCCTATCGCGATTCCGGCCTGGAAGATGGCGCCGGCCCTGGCTTTCGGCAACACCCTCGTGCTCAAGCCGTCCGAACACACCCCCGGCGCGGCCTGGGAACTCTTCGCCATCCTGGAGCGGGCGGGCCTGCCGGCGGGCGTGGCCAACCTGGTCAACGGCGAAGGCGCGGCGGCGGGCCGGGCGCTGCTCGACGGCGTGGACGCGGTGAGCTTCACGGGCAGCGTCGCCACCGGCCGCAAGATCGCCGCCGGGGCCTCCGAGCGCATGATACGGGTGCAACTGGAGATGGGTGGCAAGAATCCCCTGGTGGTGCTGGACGATGCAGACCTGGACGTGGCCGTGGAATGCGCACTGAACGGCGCCTTCTATTCGGCGGGCCAGCGCTGCACGGCTTCCAGCCGGCTGATCGTGGCCGACGGCATCCACGACCGCTTCGTGCAGGCGCTGACGGACCGGATGCGCAAGTTGACGGTGGGCGACCCCCGCACGGCCGGCACCCAGATCGGCCCGGTCATCAATGCCGCCCAGCTGGAAAAGATCCTGGGCTATATCGAGCTGGGCCGCGCCGAAGGCGCCACCCTGGCCGAAGGCGGCAAGCGCGCCGAGGCGTCCACCGCGGGCCACTTCCTGCGTCCGACCCTGTTCACGGAAAGCAGCAACGCCATGCGCATCAACCGCGAGGAGATCTTCGGCCCGGTGGCCGCGGTGATCCGGGTGTCGGGATACGACGAGGCCCTGGAGGTCGCCAACGATACGCCCTTCGGGCTGTCGTCGGGGATCTGCACCACCTCGCTCAAGTTCGCCAACCACTTCCGGCTGAACGTGCGCAGCGGCCTGACGATGGTGAACCTGCCCACCGCGGGCCTGGATTATCACGTGCCGTTCGGCGGCGTGAAGGCGTCCAGCTTCGGCCCCCGCGAACAGGGACGCTATGCCGTGGATTTCTACACCTCCACAAAGACCGCCTACATCGGCTATTGATCAATCGCGCCACATCGCCGGCGCTCGATTGCCGGCACGAGAGGAGACAGGCATGGAAAAGATCGGTTTCATCGGTTTGGGGCGCATGGGCAAGCCCATGGCGCTGAACCTGCGCAAGGCGGGGTTCGAACTCGTGGTCCTGGACATCAACAAGCAGGCCATGGAAGAACTGGCCGTAGCGGGGGCGGCGCTGGGCAAGGATGTGGCCGACGTGGCGCAACGCTGCGGCATCATCGTGACGATGCTGCCTTCGTCCAAGGAGGTCGAGCAGGTCGCCCTGGGCGGCGGCGGGATCTTCGAGAGCGCGGTCCGCGGCAGCCTGCTGATGGACATGAGCACCATCGACCCGCTGGCGACCGACCGCCTGCAGGAGCAGGCGCTGGCGCATGGCATGACGGTGGTGGACGCGCCCGTCGGACGCCTGGCCGAACACGCCGACCGGGGCGAATCGCTGTTCATGGTGGGGGCGAGCGACGCCGACTTCGCCCGGGTCAAGCCGCTGCTGGACGCCATGGGCACGACCACCTACCACTGCGGCCCGGTGGGGGCGGGCGGCCGCACCAAGCTGGTCAACAACTATGTGGCGGTCACGCTGTGCCAGGTCAACGCCGAGGCGCTGGCGCTGTCGCAGCGCTTCGGGCTGGACATTACCAAAACCCTGCAGGTGCTGTACGGCACGTCCGCCTCCAACGGCCAGCTGCGGATGAACTTCCCCAACAAGGTGCTGGTCGGCGACACCACGCCGGGCTTCACCATCGACCTGGCCCATAAGGATATGTCCCTGATTGTTGGCGCGGCGCATGCGGCCAGGGTGCCGATGCCGGTGGCGGCGGCCGTGCACGAATCGTTCAGCCTGGCCCGGGCGGGGCAGTTCGGCGGAATCGACTTCTCCGGCATCGCCGACGCCATCTGCCACTTCGCCCAGATCGAGAAGCCGCGCGTGCCGGAGGGCTGGAAGCCGGCCTGAAAAGGGGGGCGGATAACGGCGTGTAACTCAATGAGATATTTAACTTTTCATTGCAGCGCGCCGTTATAGGGGGGAGCTTTACGCAACCCCCGGAGTGCCCCCCATGTTCAAGAATTTAAGTATCCGCGCGGTCTTGACGACCGCTTTAGTCGTTTTCTTCACGCTTTTCCTGGCAACCGGCATCGCGGTCCACCAGCAGCTCACTTCCAACCGCAGCTCGATCGAGCTGCTGCTGGACACCAATCTGGTACGCGCCAACGCCGTGGACGGCGCGGGCTCCGAACTGCTGCGCGCCCGGCTGGTGCTGCTGGCGGCGCAGACGGCGCTGATGGAAGGCAAGCGCATCGACAACCTGGCCAGCATGCAGCGCCTGGACGGCTATACCAAGAAGGCCGCCGACATGATCCAGACGGCGCGCCAGACGCCCGAGACCTCGGCCGAAGGCAAGCCGCTGTTCGACGCCGCGCTGGCGGCCTATGACGTCTACCACCGCGACGCCATCGTCCCCATGATTGCCGCCATCCGCGCCGGCAATGCGCAGGAAGCCGGCCGCCTGAATCTCGAAAAAGTCACGCCGCTGGGCCTGACTTTCACCGCCGGCATCCAGAAGTACGTGGATTACGCCGACGAGGTCGGCCAGCGCGTGGCCCGCGACGCCTCCACCAGCATCAACGGCGCGATCGCGCTGCTGGTCGGCCTGCTGATCGTCGTGGGTGTCCTGGTGGTGGGGCTGTACGCCGTGTTCGCGCGCTCGGTCTTCCGTCCGCTGCACGAGGCCGGCCGCTTGTTCGACCGCATCGCCGCCGGCGACCTGACCAACCGCATCGAGCAGCGCGGCAACAATGAAATCGGCGTGCTGTACGGCGCCGTCAAGCGCATGCAGGACAGCCTGGCCCGCACCGTGTCGGCCGTGCGCCTGGGCGTCGAAGAGATCCACACCGGCTCGCGCGAGATCGCCGCGGGCAACATCGACCTGTCCTCCCGGACCGAGCAGCAGGCGGCGTCCCTGGAAGAAACCGCCGCCAGCATGGACGAGCTGTCGTCCACGGTGCGCAACAACGCCGAAAGCTCGCGCAGTGCGTCGGAGCTGGCGATGGCCGCTTCCGAAGTGGCCACGCGGGGCGGCCGGGCGGTGGGCGACGTGGTCGGCACGATGCGCGGCATCGCCGACAGCTCCAACCGCATCGCCGACATCGTCGGCGTGATCGACGGCATCGCCTTCCAGACCAACATCCTGGCGCTGAACGCCGCCGTGGAAGCGGCGCGCGCGGGCGAGCAGGGCAAGGGTTTCGCGGTCGTGGCCAGCGAAGTGCGCGCCCTGGCCCAGCGCAGCGCCGCCGCCGCCAAGGAAATCAAGGGCTTGATCGACGACTCGGTGCAGAAGGTGTCGGTCGGTTCCGACCAGGTGGAGGCCGCCGGCGCCACCATGCAGGAGATCGTGACGTCGGTGCGCCGCGTGACGGACATCATCAACGAGATCTCCAGCGCGTCGGAAGAGCAGTCGCAAGGGATCCAGCAGGTGAATCAGGCCGTGTCGCAGATGGACAGCGTGACGCAGCAGAACGCGGCGCTGGTCGAGCAGGCCGCGGCTTCGGCGGCATCGCTGGAAACCCAGGCGCAGCGCCTGCGCGAAGCCGTGGCGGTGTTCAAGCTGCAGGCCGGCCAGGTGATCGACGCGGAAGCGCCCGCCCTGGGCCAGCGTGCCGGGGAACCCGCGCTGATCGGGGCTTGATTGCAGCCGGTGTCCGACACGCTCTCCAGCCAGTGCCGGGTGTCCCAGTGTCTGACACCCGTACGAGAAGGCCTGTGGCTTGCTGAGGCGGCGCCGGGTGTCAGACACCGAAGCGTTGTGTTCTTTTTGCGGGTGTCAGACACCCGGGAAGGCCGGCTTCGGCGGGACGGGCATTGCGTACGGGTGTCAGACACAAACCAGTCAGTGTCTGACACCCGTACGAGAAGGCCTGTGGCTTGCTGAGGCGGCACCGGGTGTCAGACACCGAAGCGTTGTGTTCTTTCTGCGAGTGTCAGACACCCGGGAAGGCCGGCTTCGGCGGGACGGGCATTGCGTACGGGTGTCAGACACAAACCAGTCAGTGTCTGACACCCATACGAGACGGCCTGTGGCTAGCGGCTGTGCCGCCGGGTGTCTGACACCGAAGCGTTGTGTTCTTTTTGCGGGTGTCAGACACCCGGGAAGGCCGGCTTCAGCGGGACGGGCATTGCGTACGGGTGTCAGACACTACCACCCCCCCCCAAAAAAACAATCAGGGACAAAAGATGCCGGCTCCGGCGCGCAGGCATAAAATAGCGGTTTGCCCATCCCACCCGCACAGGATCCCGCGCCATGAACGCACGCATCCCCGAAGACGCTCTTCCTCCCACTCTCGATCCGAAGGCTCTGCAGGCTTTTGTGGACGACAAGTGGGACAACGAGATCATCCCGGCGCTGACCGACTACATCGCCATTCCCGCCAAGAGCCCGGCCTTTGACGCCGACTGGGAAAAGAATGCGTTCATCGAACGCGTGGTGCGCGACGCGGCGCAGTGGGTCGAGGCGCAGAAGGTCTCGGGCCTGACGCTGGAAGTGGTGCGCCTGCCGGGCCGCACGCCCGTCATCTTCTTCGACGCGCCCGCCACCCGCAGCGACAACGGCGATACGGTGCTGCTGTACGGCCACCTGGACAAACAGCCCGAGTTCTCCGGTTGGCGCGCCGGCCTGGGCCCGTGGACGCCCAAGTACGAAGACGGCAAGCTGTACGGCCGCGGCGGCGCGGACGACGGCTACGCCGTGTACGCCTCGCTCACCGCCATCATGGCGCTGGACAAGCAGGGCATTCCGCGTCCGCGTTGCGTGGGCATCGTCGAAACCTGTGAAGAGTCCGGCAGCTACGACCTGCTGCCCTATGTGGACGCGCTGCGCGACCGCCTGGGCAACGTGGCGCTGGTGGTGTGCCTGGATTCGGGCGCGGGCAACTACGACCAGCTGTGGATGACGACCTCGCTGCGCGGCATGGTGGCGGGCACGCTGGAAGTCCAGGTGCTGGACGAAGGCGTGCACTCGGGCGACTCCAGCGGCGTCGTGCCGTCGTCGTTCCGCATCCTGCGCCATCTGCTGGACCGCCTGGAAGACAGCGCCACCGGCCGCCTGCTGCCGCAAAGCCTGCATTGCGCCATCCCCGCCGACCGCATCGAACAGGTGCATGCCACCGCCCGCATCCTGGGCGACGAGGTCTGGCGCCGTTTCCCCTGGAGCTGCGGCGCCGAAGGCGGCTTCGTGCTGCCCATGACGACCGAACCCGAAGAAGCCCTGCTGAACCGCACCTGGCGTCCGACCCTGTCCGTTACTGGCGCCGAAGGCCTGCCGCCGCTGTCCAGCGCCGGCAACGTGCTGCGCCCGCGCACCGCTTTCAAGCTGTCGCTGCGCCTGCCGCCGCTGGTGGACGCCGTGGCCGCCTCGCAGGAAATCAAGGCGCTGCTGGAAGCCGACGCGCCCTACAACGCCAAGGTCATTTTCAAGGCCAACGAAGGCGCGGCCACCGGCTGGAACGCCCCGGCGTCCGAGCAGTGGCTGACCCAGGCGCTGGACGCCGCCTCCCAGCAATACTACGGCTCGCCCTGCGGCTATATCGGCCAGGGCGGCACCATTCCGCTCATGAGCATTCTGCAGAAGGGCTTCCCCAAGGCCCAGTTCATGGTCTGCGGCGTGTTGGGCCCCAAGTCCAACGCCCACGGCCCCAATGAATTCCTGCACGTGCCGTACGGCAAGAAGCTGACTGCCGCCGTGGCGCAAACCATGGCCGCCATGCCGGCCGCCTGAGCGGCGGCAAACCATTCAAAGCGCGGGCTGCGCCAGCTCGCGCTTTTCTTTTTCAGGATTCCAGATGATTTCCACTTCCGACGCCTACGCCAACGTGGTTGCCGAAACCCGCGACTGGCTGACCAAGGCCGTCATCGGCCTGAACCTCTGTCCTTTCGCCAAGGCGGTGCAGGTCAAAGACCAGATCCGCTTTGCCGTCAGCGACGCGACCGATGCCGAAGGCGTGTTGACCGACCTGCAGGACGAGCTGGCGCTGCTGGCGCAAACCGATCCCGAGCAGATCGACACGACGTTGCTGATCCTTCCCGACGCGCTGGACGACTTCCTGGAGTTCAACGATTTCGAGGACCTGTCGGACCGGCTGCTCAAGCGCATGCGCCTGGTGGGCGAGCTGCAGGTTGCGACTTTCCACCCGCAATTCCAGTTCGCGGACACCGCGCCGGACGATATCTCCAACTACACGAACCGTTCGCCGTACCCCATCCTGCACCTGTTGCGCGAAGACAGCATCGACCGAGCCGTGGAATCCTTCCCCGACGCCGCCGAGATCTACGAGAAGAACATCGACACGATGCAGCGGCTGGGCCTGGAAGGGTGGAAGAAGCTCATGGCCAAGCCGTAGCCGGGCTGGATCGCATACCAAATACCGTTTTTCGGATTCGTCGTTGCGGCGGCGCCCTAGGGATATCGGGATATCCCTAGATGGTTTATCCCCTGTATTGCATACAACATACGTTTTCCTTGCCTGGAGAACCGTATGCGATTCACTCGCCGCCATGCCCTGGGCGCGCTTGCCGCGCTGCCCCTGATCTCACGCCCGGCCTGGGCGCAGAACACGTTTCCAACACGGCCCGTGCGCTTGCTGGTGGGCTTCGCGCCGGGCGGGCTGACCGACATCGCGGCGCGGGCCCTGGCCGAACGCATGGGCAAGACGCTGAAGCAGAGCGTCGTCGTGGAAAACCGCCCGGGCGGCCAGGCCATCATCGCCACGGTGGCCGTGGCGCGCGCCGAGCCGGACGGTTACACGCTGGGCTTCGCGGGCACCAACGGCATGATCCTGAACCCCTTGCTCTACAACAACCTGCCTTACCAGCAGTCGGACTTCAAGCAACTGGGGTCGATGGGCAAGTCGCCCATGCTGCTCATCGTGCATCCCGAGCTGGGCGTGAAGAACGTGCAGGAGTTCATCGCCCTGGCCAAGAAGAAGCCGGGCGACATCACCTGCGCGCACGCGGGGCGCGGCGTGATCAATCACCTGGCGCTGCTGCATTTCCAGTCGAAGACCGGGACGCAGTTCCAGGATGTGCCATACAAGGGCAGCGGCCCGGCGCTGCTGGATCTTATGGCGGGCACCGTGCAAAGCACCTTCGATTTTCCGACCTCGGCGCTGCCCAACATCAAGTCGGGCAAGCTGCAGGCGCTGGCAGTCACGTCCGACAAGCGGCTGTCCAGCCTGCCCGACGTGCCCACCATGAAGGAAGCCGGCGTGGACGGCTTCGAACTCTATACCCGCATGATGATTTCGGGTCCGGCCGCCATGCCGGCGCCCGTGGTCAAGACGCTGGAGAGTGCCGTGCGCGAAGGCACGCGCGACCCCGGCCTGGTGCAGCAGTTCGCGGACCAGGGCGTGGCGGTCGAATTCACCTCGTCGGCCGACCTGGACCGGGTCATCGCCGAAGAGTCCGCCATGTGGGCCCAGGTCATCAAGGCCAATGGCGTGCCCAAGACCGATCTGAAGAGCTAACGTGAACACGCCCCAAGGAGCCGCCGTGGCTGAACCGCCCCGCATCGTCGTCAGCCCCGAATACGCCCTGGTCGACGTGGCGCGCGACATCCGCATCGACGGATTTCCCGCCTATGCCTTCGTCACCGTGACCGCCAATATGCAGATGTGCGGCGCCCCGTGGCGCTCGCGGGCCGTGTTCATCGCCGGCCATGACGGCAGCCTGGACCTGTCGCGCGATTGCCCGGTGTCGGGCAGCTACGCCGAGCCCTCCGCCATGGGCCTCGTCTGGTCCATGGTCTGCTGCGACATGGACCGCGTGGTGTTCCCGCCGGACCGCACGGAGCCCCTGGTCATCGACATCGAAGCCACCGACGGCCGCCATACCGCCACCGCGCGCCTGGTGCAGGAATTCCTGGCCGAAGGCGTGACCCATCGCGCCGTGCGCGAACAGGCCGGGGGCATGACGCTGTCCGGCGAACTCTATACGCCGGCCGGCCCCGGCCCGCATCCGCTCGTGATCTACATGAACGGGTCCTCCGGCGGCGTCAACGCCCCGCGGGCCGCGCTCTTCGCGGCTCGCGGCTACCAATGCCTGGCGCTGGCCATCTTCAACTACGACGGCCGGCCCAAGTACCTGAACGACATGCCGCTGGAGTACTTCGAGCAGGCCTTGCGCTGGGCCCGCGCCGAACTCGCGCCGCGCGACGGCTTCGTGGCGCTTTCCGGCATCAGCCGGGGAGGCGAGACCTCGCTGCTGGTGGCGGCGCATTATCCCGAGTTGGTCAGCGCCGTGATTGCCTATGTGCCGTCGCCTGTCATGCATGGCGTCGTCAGCGCAGGCTCGCCCGGCACCGGCCGCAACGCCCAGGTGTGGACCAAGGCCGGCGAGCCGCTGCCGCATCTGTGGCAGGACAACGCCAGCGCCGATTGGGAAGCGGCCTACGCCTCGGAGCCGCCGTACCGCCAGACGCACGCCTTCCTCAGCGCCACGCGCGACAGCGCGGCCTTCGAGCGCGCCCGCATCCCGATCGAGCGCTATCCCGGGCCCGTCATGCTGATCAGCGCGTCCGACGACGGCTTCTGGCCCAGCACGGCCTACTCGGAAATCGTCATGCGGCAGCGCCTCGCGCACGGCCAGCCGACGTTTCATCATGTCTGCATGGGGGCGGGCCACCATGTGCACTATCCCTACCTGCCCGCCACTCTGATCAGCAAGCCGCACGCCATGTCGGGGCTGTTGCTGGACGCGGGTGGAACGCCGTCGGCCAACGCGGCGGGCAACGAGGGGTCTTACCTGGCGGTGCTGGATTTTCTGCGCCGCGAATCGTCGGCGGCGTAGACGCCAAGGCGCTACATGCCCGGCACGCCGATGCGGATGTTGCGCGAATAATCGGCCGCATCTTCGGTGGCGCGGGCCCGCTCGGTATAGCGGCCCGCGCGCCGGTACGCCTCGGGGCTGTCGGCGCCTTCCAGCGCATCCAGCCGGTACAGGTATTCCGGCAGATAGCCCGACAGCAGCAAGCGGTAATCCATCGGCAGGCCCGGCACGATCTGGTCCGCCAGCCGGTACACGATCGTGGTGCAGTTGGCGGTCAGGGTGTTGTAGAAGCGGGGCGTGGCGATCAGCTGATTGGCCGTGTCCACATAGGACAGCAGCAGCTTGCGGGCGGCGCCCTCGGGCATGTGCACCCGGTACAGATAGCCGTCTTCTCCGCGCACATTGGTGCGCACGCGCAGGCTGTCTTCCTCGGTCGACGCCAACACGGCCAATTCGTACTGCCTGAAGAAGCCGCCGATCTCCGAGAACCGGTCGTTCAGCTTGCGGCGGATTTCCACCGAATACACTAGGTGCTGGCCGTCGGAGAAGCCGAAGGACACCATGGCGTGGGCGATGGCGGGCCGGCCCCAGTACGACAGCGCCAGGTCTACGGACTCCAGCCGCGACAGGTGGTAGACGCGGGTTTCCCAGCGTGCGTCATAGTCGGCTGGGGTGCGCCAGTTGAAGTTGCGCACATTGCGCAGCGTAAGCAGATCGCCGTCGACCGTGCCCTGCGTCAGGCGGGACACCTCGGGCATCCATGGACGGTCGTTGGAAGGCCGCACGCCCAGTCGCCACCAAAGCACCAGGGCCGCCAGCAGCGCGCCGAACAGCCAGGCGGCCTGGAATATGCCAAGCGCCAGCCCCACGAGCGCGGCGGCGGCCAGCGTCAGCCAGGCCACCGGCAGCAGGGCGCGCGCATGGTTGCGCAGCGGGGGCTGGAACCACAGCGCCAACGCGCCCCAGCCCGCCGCGGCCAACAGGGCCAGCCCAATCACGACATGCAGAAACAGGTTCATGGCGCCGCATCCAGCCGGATCGCGGGCCGCCCCAGGGCACTATTCGCGCGCTTCATTGAGCGCTCTGCGACGAGGCGTCGCCGGACTGGCGGGCTACCGCCTCGCGGTCCTGCTTGCGCCAGCCGGCGCGCAGGCTGGCCATCTGCCGCAGCGCGCGCTGCGACACCTTCCACCAGCCGAAGGGGCGCGGGTCGGCCAGCATGCTGAGCGCGCGCGCATAGTCCAGCGTCAGCCCCGGAGTCCAGGCCATGGTCAGGGCGCGCTTGCGGATCTGCCCCGCCACCCAGAGTTCCGGCGTGAGCAGCAGCCGCAACAGGACGCGCCAGCCGGCCTCGGAGCCATGCAGGCGGCCCACCACGCCATCCAGCGCCGCTTCCAGCCCGTTGGACACGGAGCTGGAGCAGTTGCGGTGCGTCAGGTTATAGGTCGTGGTCTTGCGGTACTCGTCCCAGAAGGCCTGCAGCTTGGCGGCGTCGTAATTACGGATACGCACCTGCATCGTGGACGGGCACCACGCTTTGGACTCGGTGGCGTAATCGGGCTGGAACACGCCAGGGACGTTGTTGTCGGGCGTGGCGCGCAGCAGCGTGCCGAATTGTTCGGGAGAGTGGTCGATTTCCTGCGCGGGATACAGGCTGATGTACACGCCTTCGGGCGATTCCATCGCGGCGTGGCCGGTGGACACCACCCCGTTGATGTCGACGGCTGCGATATAGCGGTCCAGCACCGGATAATTGCGCGTTTTTGTTTTGGCCGAACCGGACGGCGTCCAGACGTGAACCGTCAGCGCGCGTTCCGATTCCAGCGGGGGGCCATCGAATTCCGTTTGCGGCGCATCGCTGCCGCGGGTGGGCATGAAGTCCGGGCGCGGGTTTTCGTCCAGGGCGGGATTGGAGTCCAGGCGGCGGACCCGGTAGGCCAGGGCCAGGAGCTTGAGCCCCGAAAACGCCAGGAACAGGCCCAGGGCGTATGGCAGGGTGCCGACGTAATACGTGGGATAGGGCTGGAAAAAGAAAATGGCCAGCAGTATTTCGGCGACGCCCGAGGCAAACACATAGCGCCAGCGTTCATAGCGCACCACATAGGCGGCGGAACATTGCATCAGCCCATCCAGCAGAAACAGCACGCCGAAAATCATGGACAGCACGAAATGTCCGTGATGCTGGCCGGCCAGCACCAGGGCGCCAGCGGCCACCACCATAATGCCTTTGGTATAGCGCAGTACCCGCTGCCCGCCCACGCCGGACTTGGCGATCATGAGCGTTGCCAGGCCCTCGAGCACCAGTAGCGCGGCAAAGAACTTCAGCGGAAAATGAATCACCCCATCCAGCGCGTCGATAAAAATCACCACGCCCGCGATCAGGAATATCCAGCCCACGATCGCCAGACCGCGGGCGCGCTTGCGCAGATATTCGACGCCTAGCAGCAATAAAACCAGATGACCCATTGTTCCCACCGCTCCTTATGCGTATCCGGGAGATTCAACCGAAAATCAGGGGCAGGGTCAATACCGTCAACGGCATAATCCGCGAATCACGTTAATAAATACTTCACGATTTGGTCCAAGCGCCGCCGTGAGTCATATTCCATTCTGCGGAATAATGTCAGGCTACCGCTTTGCGGCGCGGACGATAAGGCGGCGCGCCATCGATATTCGCGAAGGCGATGCCCTGGATGAGAAAGCACTGAAGGCGCTGATCCGCGCCGCTATCGAACTGAACACGCGCCGCTAGGGGCGCGTGTTCGCCAAGGCGCTGGCGCCGACAACCGTCAGGGGGCGGCCGGCGGGATGTTCTGGTTGTGCCGGAACAGATTGCTCGGGTCGTAGCGGGCCTTCGCCCGCGTCAGCCGTTCGAAGTTCGGCCCATAGGCGGAGCCCAGCCGTTCCGGCTCGTCCTGAGTCAGGAAGTTCACATACACGCCGCCCTGCGCAAAAGGCTCCGTCGCCTTGAACAGCGCGCGCGCCCAGGCGATGCAACGGTCGTCGTCCTGCGGCGCGTCCCAACGCCCGTGCACGTTCATGGCGAACTGCGCGGACCGATGCGGATAGGCGGTGGCCGCGACGGGCACGCGTTTCGCGACGCCCTCGATATAGCCCAGGAAGATCTCGCACTGCGGCGAAGGCGGGTTATCTACCGAGGCCACGATGGTGTCGATCAGCCCGTCTTCCAGGAAGCCCAGATTGTGCGACTTCCAGTAGTTGCGCGCGCCCGGCGTCAAGAGGGGATCGAAGGCCTTTTGCCAGGCGGCATAAGGCGTGGGGCCCAGATGCTCGCCATAGGGCTTGCCCCAGCCGCGCACCGCTTCGACGGCGGTCGGCCCCTGGGCCGGATCGCCCGAGTAGCAGAGGGCGAAGGCCAGCATCGGCTTGCCGTGGGCCGACTCCGGCAGGAAGGGCAGCGGGGGCGCCAGCCGCAGCACCGCCCAGACCGTCAGCTCGGGCGGCATGGACGGCAGCGCGTCGCGGTACTTCCGCAGCGCTTCCTTGCCCTGTTCCAGCGGCAGCACCACCAGCCCCCCGTAGACCATCGGTCCGACGGGATGCAACTGGTATTCGAACATCGTGACCACCCCGAAATTGCCGCCGCCGCCACGGATCGCCCAGAACAGTTCCTCGTTGTCCTGCGCGCTGGCATGCAGGAAGCCGCCGTCGGCGGTTACCACGTCCGCCGACACCAGGTTATCGATGGTCATGCCGAACTTGCGAGTCAGCCAGCCGAAGCCGCCGCCCAGGGTCAGGCCGGCCACGCCGGTCGTCGAATTGATGCCCAGCGGCAACGCCAGCCCGAAGGCCTGGGTTTCGTGGTCTACGTCGGAGAGGAGGGCGCCGGGCTCGGCAAAGGCGCGGGCCCGGGCGGGGTCGACCCGCACCGACTTCATAGGGGAAAGATCGATCATCATGCCGCCTTCGCAGACGGCGGTGCCCGCGATGTTGTGGCCGCCGCCGCGCACGGCCACCGCCAAACCGTTCTCGCGCGCGAAATTCACCGCCAGCCGCACGTCCGCGACGCCCGCGCATCGCAGAATGACCGCCGGGCGGCGGTCGATCATGGCATTCCAGATTTTGCGGGCATCGTCGTAGCCCGCCGCGCCGGGAACCAGGACCTGGCCCCTTGCGGATGCCTTGAGGGCATCCAGCGCTTCATTGGATAGTTTGCTCATTTCACACCTCCTTGAAGGTGTTGCTTCGTGGCCGATGCTTGAGCAAGTATAGGCTTGCGCCCGCCGCCAGACAGCAGTCCGGCGGCACTAGTCCGGGCTTACTCTTCGCTGGTCCATTCCACCTGCACGCCGAGGCTGCGCAGGTTTTCGACGAAGCGCGGGTGCGCGCGGCGGATGGGCGTGGCGTTGCGGATTTCCGAGCGGCCGTCGATGCTGCTGGCGATCATGAAGAGCGCGATCGCGACCCGGATGATGTAGGGGCTTTCGACCACGGCCGGGGTCAGCGGCGTGCCGCCGAAAGTAATGACCCGGTGCGGGTCCGACGAGAACACATGCGCGCCGAATTTCGACAGTTCGCCGGTCCAGCCCAGCGCGCCGTCATACACCTTGTTCCAGAACATGGCGTTGCCCTCGGCGCACACGCCCAGCGCGATGAAGATCGGCAGCAGGTCCACGGGGAAATAGGGCCAGGGCGCCGCCTCGACCTTGGTCAGCACATTGCTGGTGAAAGGCGTCTGCACCTTCAGCGGCCCCTGGCGCAGCGCGCGCGACCAGCCGTTCTCGTGCACGATCTGCACGCCGAACTTGGCGAAGGTGCGGTCGATCAGCGGGAAATTGCCCGGGGTGCTGTTGCGCACCACCACGTCGCCGCCCGTGATCGCGCCGAGCGCGAGGAAGGTGGTGATTTCGTGGAAGTCTTCTTCGAAAGTGAATTCGCCGCCCCGCAGGCGGGCGCCGCCGCGCACCGTCAGGCGCGAGGTGCCGATGCCGTCGATGTCGGCGCCCATCATCGCCATGAAACGGCAGAATTCCTGCACGTGCGGTTCGGAGGCGGCGTTGGTCAGGGTAGATTCGCCTTGCGCCGCGGCCGCGCACAGCACGAAGTTCTCCGTCGTGGTCACCGAGGCGTAGTCCAGCCAGTGGTGGGTTGGCTTCAACGGGCCGCTGCTGCGGACCAGCAGCGAGCCGCTGGCGCGTTCCACCTCGCCGCCGAACGAACGGAAAATGTCCACGTGCGGATCGATCTCGCGCACCCCCAGGGTGCAGCCCTTGACGTTGTCCTCCAGCCGCGCCACGCCGAAGCGGGCCAGCAGCGGGGGCACCAGCATGATCGACGAACGCATTTCTTCGGGCAGCCGGTGCTCCGTGGCGTCGAACGCCGTGTCCCGGTGGTGCAGTTCCAGCGTGCGCGTGGCCTCGTCCAGCCGGACGTCGCTGCCCAGCGTGCGGAAGATGTCCAGGATCTTGCGGACGTCCGTGATGTCGGGCACGCCATGCAGCCGCAGCGGCTGGTCGGTCAGCAGGGTGGCGCACAGCACGGGTAGCACCGCGTTCTTGTTGGCCGAAGGAATGACGCGGCCGCGCAGAGGCGTGCCACCGTGGACGATGAGATTAGACATGGAGCTGGGTGCGGCGGGTTGGAAAGCAGTGCCGGGAATTGTAGCGTCGGCGCGCCGCGTATTGTCCGGCCGTCTTACGGCAAGGCGCGGTCCGGGGCGGCGCTGAACTGCCGGCGGTACGCCGACGGCGATACCGAGAAGGCGCCGAGGAAATGCTGGCGGAACGAGGCCGGCGAGCCGAAACCCGCCAGTTCGGCGATCCGGTCCACCGCCTTGCTGGTGGTCTCCAGCAGGCGTTGGGCCGCCGCCAGCCGGTGGTTGAGCACCCACTGCGACACCGTGGCGCCGGTCTTGGCCTTGAAACGCCGCGTGAAATTGCGCCGGCTCATGCCGGCGCGGTCGGCCAGCAGATCCAGCGTAAGGGGCTGTTCCAGGTGTTCCAGCGCCCAGTCCAGCGCGGCGCTGAGCCGGTCCGAGCCCGTGACGCCGGGCAGCGGCTGCTCGATGTACTGGGCCTGCCCGCCATCCCGGTGCGGCGCCACCACCATGCGCCGCGCCACGCGGTTGGCGACCTCCGCCCCGTGGTCGCAGCGCAGCAGATGCAGGCAGCAATCGATGGCGGCGGCCGTGCCGGCGGACGTAAGGATCTCGCCGTCGTCCAGGTACAGGGACTTGCGGTCCAGCCTGACCTGGGGATAGCGCCGTGCAAAATCATCGCCCCAGGCCCAATGCGTGGCGGCGGCGCGCCCGTCCAGCAGGCCGGCTTCGGCCAGCACGAACGTGCCCAGGCACAGCCCGGCGATCCGGGCGCCCCGGCGGTGGCCGGCGCGCAGCGCCTCCAGTAGGGCGGGCGGCGCGGTTTCTTCGGGGTCCCGCCAGGCCGGCATGATGAGGGTGTCGGCCTGTTCCAGCGCGGAAAGCCCGTGCTCCACCTGGATCTTGAACCCCGACATGGTGGAAATGAGCCCTGGCGTCTCGGCGCAGATCAGCAAGCGGTAGCGCGGCACGCCCAGCCGGGCCAGGTCGTCGCCGAACACCATGCAGGGGACGGACAGGTGGAAGGGGCTGATGCCCTCGAAGGCGATGATGGCGACGGTATGCATGGGGAGCCCCGGCGGCGCTGCGGCACGGATCAGGTTCGGGTTGGCCCGATTCTATCAGTTGTTGTCCATCGGGCCACTATCGCCATAGCCGCCATGGCGGGACACTGAAGCCTTCCGCGCTGCAGGGCGCAGAACCGGCCCGCGGCCCCGCGCGGCCCCGATCCCATTCAACACCGCAGAGGCAAAACCATGAACCATCCCACCATCCGCACCCTGGCCGGCGCCGCCGCTCCGGCCGCTCTCGATGCTTCCAGCACGGCCCTGCTGGTCATCGACTTCCAGAACGAGTACTTCACCGGCAAGATGCCGATTCCCGATGGCAAGGCCGCGCTGGGCAACGCGCAGCGCCTGATCGCGCATGCCGACCAGGCGGGGATGCCGGTATTCCATATCCAGCACCTCACGCCCGAAGGCAGCCCGATCTTCGCCGAGCGCAGCGCCACGGCCGAATTCCATGCCGACCTGCGGCCCGCTCCGCACCACGCGGTGGTGCAGAAGACCTCGGTCAGCGTCTTTCCCACCACCGACCTGGACCAGCGCCTGAAGGCCGCCGGCATCAAGACGCTGGTGATCACCGGATTGATGACGCACGCCTGCGTGGCGGGCGCTGCGCGCGACGCCGTGCCGCTGGGCTACGGCGTCATCGTGGCCGAGGACGCCTGCGCCACCCGCGACCTGGACCGCGCAGACGGCAGCGTCGTGGACCACGACAGCCTGCACCGCGCCGCCCTGGCGAGCATCGACGATACGTTTGGGGATGTCTTGACGACGGAGCAGGTGCTGAGGCTGCCGCTGGCCTGATCCGGGCGGGGCGTTTACTGCGTGACGCTGATGAAGTAGATCTTCTTTACGGCCTGGTCCACTTCCCAGCGGCCCGAATAGCCTTCGGGCATGACGAAGGCGTCGCCCACTGCCAGCGCGTGCACGGTGCCGTTGGGATCGACCAGGCGGCAGGCGCCTTCGACGATGTAGCCGAACTCGATGTAGCCCGCGTTGTTCGCCTGGAACGTGCCGGCCGTGCTTTCCCACACGCCGGCGCGCGCCTTATGGTGGTCGAATGCCTTGACGCTGAGGAAAGAGGCGTCGCCGGTAAGCGGCTGCTTGGGTTTGCCGGGAACCGGGTCGACCATCGGGCCGCCGTTGAAGCGGATCAGTCGCGCGTTGTTGTCAGGCACTGCGTTTTCTCCATGAAACTAGAGTGAAAAAAATGGGGACCAGGGCGAGCCGGCCCTAGGCGAAGCGCGACAGCCGGAAGGCGGCCGGATCCACGCTGGGCGTCTTGCCCTGGACCAGCTCGCTCATCAGCTCGCCGGCCGCCGGGCCGATGCCGAAACCATGGCCAGAAAAGCCGGAAGCCAGGAAGAATCCCGGCACGGAATCCACGGCGGACATGACGGGCAGGGCGTCCGGCGTGACGTCGATCATGCCGGCCCAGGCGCCGGCCACCCGGGCCGCAGCGAATGCGGGGAAGGCCGCCTTGAGTTTTTCCAGGGCGGTGGATATGGCCGCCATGCCGGGCTGGGGATCGAGGACGCGGTGCTGCTCGAACGGCGTGGGCGCGTCCAGTGCAAAACGGCGCGGCATCATCAGTTCCTCGAAGAAGCGCCGGCCCACGCGCAGCTTCAGGTATTTGCGCTCGGACATCCAGGCGGGCAGGAACTGGCGCATCAACCGGATACTGTCGGGCGTCAGGTCGGCCGTGGAGGCCCCGAGCTGTGAAACGGTATAGCCGCCGTCGGCACGCTTGCGGCAGGTGAAATCGCCGCCGTTGATGGCCAGGTCCATGCCGGTTTCGAGCGGCGTGGTGCGCAGCACCGACGCGTGCACCTTGAGCTGCGGGAACGACACGCCGCTGTTGCCGCAGAACAGCCGCGACCACGCGCCGCCCGCCAGCACGACGGCCGCCGCGCCGACGCTGCCGCGTTCGGTGACGACGCCGCTCACCTTGCCCGCGGCCAGGTCCAGGCCGCGCACGGCGCAGCCTTCGAATATCTGGCAGCCGGCCGCGCGCGCCAGGCCGGCAATCGCCGCCGTGGCCAGCTGCGGTTCGGCCACGCCGTCATCGGCGTTGTAGAGGGCGCCGGCCCAGTCGCGCGCGCTCTGCGCGCCGAGCAGGGCCGGGAGGCCTGCCGCGTCGATCAGCCTTGCGGGCACCGCGTACGGACGCGCAGCTTCCAGCCATTTGGCATGGCCCTGCATGTCGGCGGCGCTGCGGCCCAGGTAGGCGAGGCCGCGCTGCCGGTAGCCCACGTCGACCTGCTGCTGCAATTCGCGCCACAGGGCGTTGGCGCGCAGCGCCAGCGGCAGTTCGCGGTGGTCGCGACCGACCGAGCGGATCCAGCCCCAGTTGCGCGAGGACTGTTCGCCCGCGACGGCGCCTTTTTCGAAGACGGCCACACGCAGGCCGGAACGGGCCAGGGCCCAGGCCGTGCTGATGCCGATAATGCCGCCGCCGATGATGGCGACGTCCACGTGGGAGGGAATGCGGGTGTCCATGAAACGGATGGCGTTCGAAAGAGGTTGGTGGGAGGTCAGCGGACCTTGGCGCGCACGCTGGCCAGGGCGACGATGGCGACGAGGCCGATCGCGATCAGGTAATAGGCGGGCGACATGATTGTGCCGGTGCGGGTCACCAGAAAACCCACTACGACAGGGGTGATGCCGCCGAAGAAGGTCTGCGACGCAACGTAGGCGATCGACACGCCAGTGGTGCGGCAGGAGGTCGGGAACAGCTGCGCCAGGAGCGATCCGACCGGCGCGAAGTAGAAGCTGTAGAACACCAGCGACATCAGGCACTGGAACAGCACCAGCGAGCCGAAAGAGGGAGTGCCGGTCAGCACCTTGAAGCTGGGCACAATGATGATCAGCCCCAGCACCAGGGCGGAAGCCATGGTCTTGACCGCGCCGTAGCGGTCGGCGGCCAGCCCGCCCAGCATGGGCAGGAAGGTGCACACCAGGCCGCTGCAGATCGATGCCACGAACGCGTCGTCTTTGGAGATGCCCAGGTTATTGATGGCAAAGGTCGGCATGTAGATGTTGAGATAGCTGGCCACGTTGCCGGCGGCCACGATCAGCGCGCCCAGCAGCAGGTAGCGCTTGTGCAGGCGGAAGGTCTCGCGCAGCGGCGCGGCGCGTTGCGCCTTCTCGCCGTCGAACTCGGGCGTTTCGTCGATCTTGAAGCGGATGTAGAGGGCGACCGGACCGATCAGGCAGCCGAAGATGAAAGGCAGGCGCCAGCCCCAGCTATCGATCTGCGCTTCGGTGAGGTAGTGGTTGATGAAGTAGGCGAACAGCGCGGAGACCACCAGCGCCAGGCCGGTGGTGGAGAATTGCAGGCTGGCCAGGAACGCCTTGAGCTTGGGGTTCTGTTCGGTCAGGTAGGAGTTCGCGGTGCCGAACTCGCCACCCGCGGAAAAACCCTGCAGCAGGCGGCCCGCCACCAGCGCCACCGGCGCGAGTGCGCCGATGGTCGCGTAGGTGGGGATAAGCGCCATCAGCGCGGTGCCGATCAGCATCAGCGTGGCGGTCAGGGACAGGGCGGCCTTGCGCCCCTTCTTGTCGGCGTAGATGCCCAGCAGGACGGCGCCCACCGGGCGGATCAGGTAGGAACTCGCGAAGGTCAGAAAGCTGAACAGCAGGGCGGTCTGCGGGTCGTTGGACGGGAAGAACAGCCGCGAGATCGGCAGCGCGAACAGCGCATAGACCAGCAGGTCGTACCACTCGAAGAAGGCGCCGATGTTGGCGGCCACGATATCGCGCAGCTTGCCTTTGCGCGCAGGAACGCGCGCCGGGCGCGCGCCGATCGATGCTGAAGACGAATTCATAGCGGTGTTGTCCCTTGCAAGGCCGCGCGGCGGCCTTTTATTTGCTGGTATTGGCTGGAGTGCGATGGAGAAACGCGGGAGGGGGAGGGTCAGACGTAGAAATGGGTGCTGTTGACGACCAGGAAGACGGTCTTCTGGTCCCAGCCGTTCTGCCACCGGTACGGGTGGCTGCCGGAAAAGCCATAGCTGTCGCCGGCCTCCAGCAGGAAGGATTTGTCGTCGACGAAAATCTGCAGCTTGCCGGTGAGCACGTAGCCGATCTTGTCGCTGGCCTGTACCAGGAAGCCGGGGTCGGAGGCGGCGCCGGGCTCCAACTCCATCAGGAAGCCTTCGAGGGCGGCGCAGCTGCTGGGCGTGATGCGGTACTTGGTGACGCCGTTGTTGCCCAGCTTCAGCGGTTTGCGCGCGGATACCCGGACCGTGAATTCGTTCTGATCGTCGTTTACCGGTCCGGCCGGAGCAGGGGTCAGCAGGCTGGCGCCGTCGATGTCCAGGGCGTGGCAGATCGCCCGCAAGGTGCGAATGGACGGTGAACTGATGCCGCGCTCGACCTGGCTGATCAGCGCGATGGACATCTCGGTGCGCTCCGCCACGTCCTTCAGTTTCAGGCCCTGTTGCAGGCGCGCCGCCCGCAGGCGTTCGCCCAACGCCTTGTCGTGTTCATCGGCGGAGTTCAGGCTGTCTTCAGACTTATCGATTTTCATGAAACTCTGGTTCGTATTTCACTCTCACTTCAAAAATATTAAGTAAATTTCACTTTTGCCACAATACTGGGTCGGGAATACCCCTAGGCGTCTACTTGCCCTTGTTGCGGAACGCCGCCTCGCCCGCGTCGGATATTTCCATCCACTTTTTGTCGGGCGCCGCGCCCTCGACGTAGCTGTCGTGCCAGTTCCACCACTTGTACGCCGGCGTCTGCGGATAGCCCTCGGGTGAATCTTCCCAGGCCTCCTGGCGGCCTAGCGGCGTGATGTCCAGGTAATTCCAGGTGCCGCCCATCTGCTCATCGCCGCGGTTGTTCAGGAAGTACGTGCGGAATATGCGATTGCCGTCGCGGATGAACACGTTCGTGCCGTGCCATTCATTCACGCCGAAATCCGTGTCGAAGCCGTCCGTGAGCGTGAACCACGGCATCTTCCAGTCCATCCGGGCCTTCAGGCGTTCGATATCCGCCTGCGGCGCCCGCGAGACGAAGACGAGGGTGGTGTCGCGGGCGTTGAGGTGGGCCAGATGGGCCACCTGGTCGGCGACCATGGAGCAGCCCCGGCAGGCGTGTTCGGGCCAGCCGTAGACGCCGGGTTCGAAGAAGGCGCGGTAGACGATCAACTGGCGGCGGCCGTCGAACAGATCAAGCAGGCTGCGGCGGCCGTCGGGGCCGTCGAAGGCGTAGGCCTTGTCCACGGCCGTCCACGGCATGCGGCGCCGCTCGGCGGCCAAGGCGTCGCGGGCGCGCGTATGCGCTTTTTCCTTGATCAGCAGCTGCTCGCGCGCGGCTTCCCATGCCTGCGGCGAGACGACCGGGGGCGTGTGCAGGGCGGGGGGTGTTTTGTCGGTGGATGCGGTCATGGCGTCGTACCTCCTGATGTTGAACGGTCGCCGGGCGGCTGCAGGGGCGGTTTTCGCGCGGGCCGGGCCGCCGGCTGGCGATCCTGAGGACAGTGTTGCACCGGGGGCAAGGCGGGAGGAGTAACAAATGTGGCGGTATTCGGCGCGGCGCCGTGCCGAAAGAAACGGGGGCGGGTCATCCGGTATAGTGATTCCATCCGGCCAACTCTGGCGCTCTCGCGTCCGTCCCAGATGTCCCGATCCCCAGTCCGCGTCTTTCGTCCCTGGCTAGGCGCGTTCGCGCTGGTCCTCTTGCCGCTCGCCGGCAATCAGGCGGGAGCCGCCCCGCGCACCGTGTATGCGGGCACGCTGCAAGGCGCGGGCGAGGTCGTGATGGAACTGGAGGCCGCGCAAGACGGCACGCTCACCGGCCGCTACTTCTATCCCAAACAGGGCGTGGACATCCCCTTGAAGGGCACGCCGGCCGCGCTCTATGAACCCAAGCCCTACTATGAACGCAAAGAAGCCGGGCTAGATCCGGACGAGGACGCGCCGGCCGGCCGCGCCGCGGCCTGGCAAGGCGCCCGCGACGCCGACGGCTATCGCGGCCAATGGGTCGACGCCCGTACCGGCAAGCGGCGTAGCTTCCAGTTGCGCCGCGTCGCCGAATACGACCCCGACGCGCTGGCGCCGGACAGCGTGCGGGCCGTCACCGACGCGATCAGCGGCGGCATGGGCAGCGGCATCGCCTTTGACGTGTCCATCGACGCCGAACGCGCGCCCTACGAGACCCGCAAGCTGGCCGGTTACGCCGTTCCCGCCGGCCCGGATATCGGCACTCCCACGCTGGCCTACCGCATGTGGCGCGACCCGCGCACCAAGTTTTCCTATCCCCGGCTCAGCCGCCATCCCGACGCGAAAGTCCTGGAACGCGTCAACGGCCTGCTCGAACAACGCCACTGGCAGATGAGCCTGGCGGCGCTGGCGTGCAAGGCATCGGCCTACACCGATGACAATCCCGCGGCGGGCACGCTGGGCAGCTATGACGAAGAGGAGATCAAGGTCGACTGGTTGTCCTCCGCCCTGATGACGGTCAGCGAATCGGGCAGCCTGTACTGCGGCGGCGCGCATCCCAACAATCATTTCGAGCCCTACACCTTCGATCTGCTGCGCGGCGAATACCTGGACTGGAACCACGTCTTCGACGCATACGAATCCGACGGAAACGGCTTCCGCACCGAAAGCGCGACGCTGCTGGAGGTGGTGAACGCCGCGCGCAACGCGCTGGCGTCCACGGACGCCACGGGCGCCGCGGACGGCGAGTCCCTGGAAGGCTGCGTCGACCTCTGGCCCAGCTTTCTGGCCCTGGGCGCCGAGGCGCCCGGCATGCTGAGCCTGTCGGTGTCGGGCGTGGGCCATGCCATGGGCGTGTGCCTGGGCACCCATGCCGTGGTGCCGTTCAAGGATCTGGCCCCATACTTGAAGCCGGGCGGAGAGGCCTACCTGGTCGTCGACTGAGAGCCCGCCGACGGCCGCGCCGGCCCCGCGACAACATTTTCCAAAGCTTCGTAACGCGTACGGGCCAGGCATAGCGACTATGCTCGATCTACCGGGATTTCCTCAGGAGAGTCAGGATGGCCAGCAAAAATACGATTTGCCTTTGGTACGACAGCGACGCCCTGGAGGCCGCTGAGTTCTACGCCAAGACGTTTCCGGACAGCGCCGTGGGCAAGGTGCTGCGCGCGCCCGGCGATTATCCTTCCGGCAAGCAGGGCGACGTGCTGACGGTGGAGTTCACCGTGGCGGGCATTCCCTGCGTGGGCCTCAATGGCGGGCCTGCCTTCAAGCACAGCGAAGCCTTTTCCTTCCAGGTCTCGACGGAAGACCAGGCCGAAACCGACCGCTTGTGGAACGCCATCGTTGGCAACGGCGGGCAGGAGAGCGATTGCGGCTGGTGCCGGGACAAGTGGGGCCTGTCCTGGCAGATCACGCCGCGCGTGCTGATCGAAGCGATCGCCGATCCGGACCCCGCGGCGGCCAGGCGCGCTTTCGAGGCGATGATGACCATGGGGAAAATCGACATCGCCACGATCGAGGCCGCCCGGCGCGGTTGAAGGGGCACGCGGCAGGACTCCTCTGCCCGCGCTGGCGGCCTCAACCGCCAGCCGGCAACAGCTTCAGCCCGGTGCGCCGCACGAATTCCTCGTAGCTGATCGGCGGCCCGACCTTGGTGCTGGCGGCGTTCGCCTGCCAGTGCACCCAGGAGCGCCCCGAGGTCGCGTCGTACACGACCTTGTAGATGTAGCTGGGCACGGCCACGCCGGAACCTATCGTCTTCGGCTTGTCGGAGTAGACCGGCCCCGTGAACACGTATACGTCGCCGGCGGCGCGCATGACGTATTTGCGGGTGTCTTGCTCGATGCTGCTCCACGCGCCGCCATTGTGCGTCTGGTCCTGCGGCACCATATTGGCCAGGGAAAAACTCTGCGCCATGCCCTCGGCCGTGGACATGTCGGCGGCCGGCGCCATGTGGCCGCGCGAGAAGCCCGATCCCCGGTAGTCGTCCAGCTCCGCCCGTTCCGCGCGCGGCAGCCGGGCCTCGGCATAGAACTTGTCGGTCCTGCGCTGTCCTTGCGCCTGCGTGAGCATCTGGCGGTTCAGCCGCTCCGCCACGAAAACCGGCGTCTTCGTCTGGCCGTTATGCAGGATCGCGAAGGCCGAAAAGCACACTTCCCGCAACTTCTGGCTGCCCGGCACTTCCGGCGGGCGCGAATGCGGGAAGAACTGCCGGCATTCCGGGAACATCGTTTGCGCGGGCGCGCCGGTGGGCGCCGCCGTCACTGCCGCGGGCGCCGCCTGTTCGCGCGGCTGTGCCCGTTGCGGCTCGCGGTGCGGTGCCCAGTGCTGGGGCCATCCCAGCCGCGTCAGCGCCTCTTGCACGGGCGCGGGGATCCGCCATTGCGGATTCAGGACATAGGAGGCGGCGCCGAAACTTGCAAGCGACGAAAACAGCAGCGCCTTAAGGAAGCGGGGGAAACGGCCGCTGGAACGGGCGCTGGCCCGGGCCGTGGATCTGCTGGTGGAACCTTTCTTCTTGGCAGGGGATTTCTTCGCGCGCGTCATTACTACCTGTGAGCTACTGCCCGGCCGCATCGGCGGCCGGCTCGGCCAAGGATTGTAGATGAGTGGCAAATTTGCCACGCACGCGCGTCCGACTGGCTGGCCGCCGTCCCTTGTGAGGCCTGGCCGAGCCTCTTTGCTGCGGGCATTTCCGGGGTTTTGTTACGCTTTTTTGCAGTATTTCCAACGTAAAATTCCGGCTGGCCGCCGCGACACGCCGGCGCCATACCCCACGGCTCCGATGTACGTCGATCTCCTTACTCTTTACTTCATCATCATCGGAACGCTGCTCGCCACGGCTGGCCTGACGTTCTGGGAGCATCGGGCCCATCCCAAGCGCAGCGGGTCGCTGCGGATCCTGTCGGCGGGCTTCGCCACGCTGGCGCTGGGCTGCACGGGGGCGTTGTTCCGCAGCGTGCCGCCCAGCCCATTCGGTTCCGCCGGGGCCAACCTGGTCGTCCTCAGCGGCTACCTGCTGGTCATGAACGGCGCCGCCTCCTTGCGCGGCAAGCGATACCGCGTTGCGCCGCTTGCGCTGCTTGCCGTCATGGCCCTGATATGGGCGGTGGCGGGCGCGCAAGGGGAAGATCTCGTCTGGAAGTACATCAGCGCGTTCCCCATCGCGCTCGTAAGCGCGTGGACCACATGGGAACTGCTGCGCTGTGGCGATCTGAAAGCGCTGAAGCCGCTGCGCATCGCCGTCGCGGTAACGGGCATCCACGCGCTGATCTATGCCGCCCGGGCGTTCATCCTGCCCTGGTGGGTGGCGGCGCACGGCCCAGGGGTGCAACTCACCGCAAGCACCCTCACCATGTACGAAGGCGTGCTGTATTCCATCCTCCTGCCCATGACCCTGATCAAGCTCGTCCGCGAGGAGACCCATCTCGAACTCGTGCGCGAATCGCAGACCGACTACCTGACCCGGCTGGGCAACCGCCGCTGGTTTTTCGAGCAGGGCGGGCGCCTGGTCGACGAGGCAAAGGGGCGGTCGCCGGTTGCGGTGCTGGCGTTCGACCTGGACCAGTTCAAGTCCATCAACGACCGTTACGGCCACCAGAAGGGCGATCAGGTACTGCAATGCTTCGCGGAAACGGCCCGTGGCATGCTGGGGCCCGGCGCGATCCTGGCCCGCATCGGCGGCGAGGAGTTCGCCGCGCTGCTGTCCGGTGACGCCGCGGATCGCGCGGCGGCGCTGGGCGAGTCCGTGGCGCGGCGTTTTGCCGAAACCATATCCAACCGGATCGACAATATCGGAATACCCGCCACCGTCAGCATCGGGCTCGTGCTGTACGAGCTTGACGCGCCGCCGCTGGCCGACGCGCTGGCCGCGGCGGACCGGGCCCTGTACCGCGCGAAGGCGCTGGGCGGCAACCGCCTGGTTTCGGCGGGGGCGGCTCTGCGGGTGGCGGCGGGCTGACCCCTGGAGCGGAAAATGAAAATCCTCGCATCGCTGACCGTCATAGGCTCGCTTACCTTGAACCTCTCCGCCAGTCCGGCTGCCGCCGGCTCCATCGGCTACCTGGGCCCAGCCGGCTCCTGGACGCACCAGGCCTGCCTGGACCTCTACGGCGACAAGGACCTGGTCCCGCTGTCGCGCGACGACCTCTTCAAAGACTACGCCAGCGGCAAGCTGGAACGCGTCTGCGTGCCCGTCACCACCTCCGTGGTGGGCGTCACGCCGTACCTGGACGCCGTGCTCGACCTGCCCAACGCAACCATCGTCGCCGAGTATCCCAAGATGCTGGGCTACAGCCTGCTGGCTCGGCCCGGCGCCAAGCGCGAAGACATCAAGGAAGTGCTGGCGCACCCCGTCGCCTTCGAGGAAGTGAAACCCTGGGTGGATCGCGAAATGCCCGGCGTGCGCAAGACCAACGCCGCCAGCGGCGGCGCCGCCGCCCAGGCCGTCGCCAACAGCCCGGCGCTGGACAAGGCCTCGTTCGGCCCCAAGGTCGGCGCCACGGTCTACTCCCTGGTGTCCCTGGTGGACGGCATCGAAGAGGGGCCCCACAACGTAACGCGCTGGTGGGTGCTGGGCCGCGACATGCCCGCGCCCACGGGCCACGACAAGACGTCCCTGCTGCTCGACACCTCGGACGACCGGTTCGGCGCCTCGCTGGCTTCGCTCATCGCCGCCGGGGCCCAGATCCTGACGGTGTACGAACGGCCCAGCAAGAAAACGCTGGATACGCACCGCTACCTGATCGAGGTGGCGGGGCACGCGAAGAAAGGCAAGCTGGCGGAGTTCCTGGCGGTCAACCCGGGGTTCCGGGTGCTGGGGTCCTATCCCAGGAAGTAAGGCCGGCCCGGGGCGGCGCATGGAAACGTCCGCCGGAGCATTTGTTGCGGCGGCGGTTTGATTGTTACTCTCTGGGGCGCCGTTTCCCGCCGTTTCCCACACGCAGCGTTGATAAAGGTTTTCTGATGCGCCTGAACCAGTGCCAGAATTTCCACGACTTTCGCCGCATGGCGCGCCAGCGCCTGCCGGGCCCGATCTTCAATTACATCGACGGCGCTGCCGACGATGAAACCACCTACCGGCGCAATACCCAGGCCTTCGAGGCCTGCGACCTGGTGCCGGACGTGCTGCGCGGGGTGGCGGAGGTGGATATGTCGGTAACCGTCATGGGCCAGAAGCTGGCGCTGCCGGTGTATTGCTCGCCGACCGCGCTGCAGCGCCTTTTCCACCACGACGGCGAACGCGCCGTGGCGGCGGCCGCAGGCAAGTTCGGCACCATGTTCGGCGTGTCGTCGCTGGGCACCGTCAGCCTGGAGGAAGCCCGCAAGATCAGCGGCGGGCCGCAGGTGTACCAGTTCTATTTCCACAAGGACCGCGGCCTGAACCGCGACATGATGGCGCGCGCCAAAGAGGCCGGCGTCCAGGTCATGATGCTGACCGTGGACAGCATCACCGGCGGCAACCGCGAACGAGACAAGCGCACCGGCTTCGCGATCCCGTTCCGGCTGAACCTGTCCGGCATCGCCCAATTCGCCGTCAAGCCGGCCTGGGCCATCAACTATGTCACGCACGAACGCTTCAGGCTGCCCCAGCTGGACGGCCACGTGGACATGGGGGGAGGGGCGATGTCCATCAGCCGGTACTTCACCGACATGCTGGACCCGGCCATGTCCTGGGACGACGTTGCCGCGATGGTGCAGGAGTGGGGCGGCCAGTTCTGCCTGAAAGGCATCATGTCGGTAGAGGATGCCAGGCGCGCCGCCGACATCGGCTGCACCGGCATCGTGCTGTCCAACCATGGCGGCCGCCAGCTCGACGGCTCGCGCAGCGCCTTCGACCAACTGGCCGAAATCGTCGACGCCGTGGGCGACCGCATCGACGTGATGATGGACGGCGGCGTGCAGCGCGGCACCCACGTGCTGAAGGCCCTGGCGCTGGGCGCCAAGGCCGTGGGGCTGGGCCGCTATTACCTGTTCCCGCTGGCGGCGGCGGGGCGGCCCGGGGTGGAAAGGGCGCTGGAACTGATGCGGATCGAAATCGAGCGCGCCATGAAGCTGATGGGGTGCAGGACCGTTGCTGACTTGCAGCGGCGGCACCTGCGGTTCCGTTGATCGGTACGGATTTACGGCAATCGCCTACATGCCGGGTTCACTCTCCGCCTCGCCGATCCGGAATACTTGGGACAGATCCCAGTCTCCCATGCCGCGCCGCACGGCATCCTGTAGCAGGCGGCGCACTTCCGGCAGCACGCGCTGCACGGTAGCGCTCGCCTCTGCGAGTTCGGCAATCGCGTCCAGATCCTTGAGCATCACGCGCACCGTGCCGGTGGCGTGCTCGGGTGGCGTCACCATGCGAGGCCATAGCGTTTGCAACAGCACGGAATCGGCCCAACCGCCTTGCAGGGCCGACGGCAGGGCGGCGGTATCGATTCCACTGCGCTTGGCCAGCACGAAGGCTTCGGCCAATCCGGCGAGCGTGGTCGCGACGATGGCCTGATTGGCGAGCTTGGTGGTCTGGCCCGCGCCGGTGTCGCCCATGCGGGTGACGCGCGAGGCGAACGCGCGCAGCACGGGCGTCACGGATTCGATGGCATCCGCGGGGCCGCCGGCCATGATGGCGAGCTTGCCGGCCGCCGCGCCGTCCGTGCCGCCCGAGACGGGAGCATCGATCCACACGCCGCCGGTTGCCTCGGCCCAGCGCCGGGCCAGGGAGCGCGTGAGCGCGGGCGACAAGGTCGAGTGGTCGACGAGATAGCGGGGCGGCGGGGCCGAGTGCGCAAGCCCATGCTCGCCGAACACCACGTCCTCCACGGCTTTGCCGTCGCCCAGGCAAAGCAGGACGATGTCGACGCATTCGCCGAGTGCCCGCGGCGTCTCCCGGGCAACGGCCCCTGCGGCGGCAAGAGGGCCGAGTTTTGCGTGGGAGCGATTCCAGGCCGTGACGTTGTGGCCGGCGGCCAGCAGCCGCGTGGTCATGGGTTCGCCCATGCGGCCGATGCCGCAAAAGCCGATGCGTGGCGCCGCCATCATTTCCTGCTTCCGTTAACGGGCATTTCCCCGATCGACGCTTCATAAGGCCAGTTCACGGCCCCGGAATGGGTCACGGCGCCCAGCTTGGCCGGACGCACCAGCGCTTCATACTTTTCGAGCACGCCGCCCAGATGCCCGCGCGCGAACGGCTGGGCGACAGCCGCCCGCTGCGCGAGCTCCTCGTCGGAAAGTTCTACGTCGAGCCGCCCCTTGATCGCATCGATGTGTATGCGGTCGCCATCGCGCAACAGGCGTATCGGGCCACCCGCCGCGGCTTCGGGGCCGACATAGCCGATGCACATGCCGCGCGTAGCCCCCGAGAACCGGCCGTCGGTGAGCAGCGCGACCTTTTCGCCCATGCCTTGTCCGTAGATCGCCGCCGTTACACTCAGCATTTCACGCATGCCCGGCCCGCCCTTGGGGCCCTCGTTGCGGATCACGAGAACGTCGCCTTCCCGATAGGTTCCTGCGGCAACGACCGCCATACAGTCTTCTTCCGCCTCGAACACCCGCGCCGTGCCCGAGAACACCAGCTGCTTGAGGCCGGCGGTCTTCAGCGCGGCGCCGTCCGGGGCAAGGTTGCCGCGCAGCACCACCAGCCCCGCGTTGGGTGAGAGCGGTTCGTTATAGGGCTTGACCACGCGGCCATCCGGGCCGGGGAAGGCACGCAGCGCGGTTTCCAGCGTTTCGCCGCTTTGCGTGAGTGTGTCGCCGTGTATGTGGCCGCCAGCCAGCAGAGCGTTGAGCACCGCCGGCACGCCGCCAACATGATGCAGGTCCACCGCCAGATAGCGCCCGCCGGGCTGCATGTCGCCGATCAGCGGCGTGCGCGCCAGGACTTCAGAGACATCATCGAGTGTGAATGCTATGCCGGCCTCGTGCGCGATGGCGGGGATGTGCAGCATGGCGTTGGTCGATCCCCCGGTGGCGGCGACGGCCGCGCAGGCGTTCTCCAGGCTCTTGCGGGTCACCAGGTCGCGTGGCAGCGGCCCGCCATTGCGCAACGCGCGCATGACGTTTTCGCCGGCGCGGCGGGCGATCGCGATGCGTTCGCTGTAGACGGCGGGCACCATCGCCGAGCCGAGCGGCGCCAGGCCCAGCACTTCGGCGACCATCGCCATCGTGTTCGCCGTGAACTGCCCCGGGCAGGAGCCGGCGGTCGGAGTGCAGCGCTTTTCGATGCCGCGCAGCGTTTCGGCGGACATATCGCCGCGCTGCGCCGCGCCCACGGCCTCGATGGCCGTCAGGATCGTGGCTTGCGAGCCGTCCGGAGCCACGCCGGGCAGCATCGCGCCGCCGAACAGGAACACTCCTGGGACGTTGACGCGCACCATGCCCATCAGAATGCCGGGCAGGGTCTTGTCGCAACCGGCCACGCCGACGAGCGCGTCGTAGCAATGGGCGCGCACGAACAGTTCGACGCTGTCGGCAATCGTTTCGCGCGAAACCAGCGAGAACCGCATGCCCGAGTGATTCATCGAGGTTCCGTCGGATACCGAGATCGCCGAGCCGCGTATCGGCACGCCGCCGCCGGCCGCGATGCCGAGGCGAACGTTGTCGGAAATCTGGTTCAGCGACATGGAGCAGGGAGTGTTCTCGCCGAAGGTGTCGACGATGGCGACGAACGGCTTCTCGATGGCCTCGTCGTCGAGGCCCGTGGCGCGCAGGAAGGCGCGGTGCGGCGCGCGCGTCACGCCCTCGGTCACCGTGCGGGAGCGGTGTTTGTGCAGATCTTTCATCGCAGGAATTCCTTGTGTCGTGGGGCTCAGGTGTTGAGCAGCAAGCCGTTTTCGATGGCCAGGACCTGGCCGGTCATTGCGGGCGCGCGGGCGGCGAGGAACCAGGCGAGTTCCGCGACTTCAGAAGGTTGGGAAACCCGCTTGAGCGGCGCGTTCTCGCGCATGCCATCGATCACGCGCGCGTAGGCGTCGTCGCCGAGCATCCGCCGCAGCAGGCCGTCGTCGACCATGCCCGGGGCGATGGCGTTCACGCGGACGTGCGGGGCGAGGGTGCGCGCGAGCGACAGCGTCAGCGAGTTGACCGCGCCCTTGGACGCCGCGTAGGCAATCGAGGATCCCGTGCCATTGAGGGACGCCAGGGACGAAATATTGATGACGCTGCCCGATGCCGCGCCCGCCGGGCGGCCGCGCAGCAAGGGCGCCGCGGCGCGGGTCATCTGGAACATGCCGATGAGGTTCACGCGATAGATGCGTTCGAACTCGCCGGCGTCAATGGCTTCGAGGTCGGCGTGCGGAATCACGCGTGTCGTGCCCGCGCTGTTCACGAGCGCGTCTAGCCGTCCCCATTGCGCGGCGACGGCATCGACCATGGCGCGGCAGGCCGCGTCGTCGCCCACGTCGGCGTCGACGACGATCGCCTGGGCGCCGGCGTCGCCGCATTGCGCCGCCACCCTCTCGGCGGCCGCCCGGGTGCCGTGATCGAAATTGTTGATGGCCACGGTCCAGCCCTCGCGCGCGAAACGCAGGGCAGTGGCGGCGCCGATGCCGGTTGCCGCGCCGGTTACCAGGCAGACGGGAGCCTTCATGCCTGGCTCCGTTTCGTGCCTAGCGACATCACGATGACGGCGCCGCCGACCAGCGCGCACGCCAGCATGATCATGCCCGGCAACAGCTGTCCGGTGCTGTCCTTGAGAAAGCCGATAACGTACGGACTCACGAAGCCGGCCAGGTTGCCGACCGAGTTGATCAGCGCGATGGCCGCCGCCGCGCCCGCTCCGCTCATCATCGCCGTGGGGATGCCCCAGAAGACCGGCGCGATCGAGTTGATGCCGATGGCGGCCACGATGAGCGCGGCCATCGACCACCAGAGGTGTTGGGCGAGCAGCACCGATGCGAGCATGCCGGCGGCGCCCAGCACGCAGCACACCGCGACGTGAATGCGGCGTTCGTTGCTGCGGTCTGCATGGCGCGCAATGAGTATCATCGCAACGGCGCTGACGAGCGACGGCACGGCCGATAGCAGGCCGATGTTGCCGAGGTTGGCGACGCCCGCGGCGCGTATCATCGTAGGCAGCCAGAATACGAGCCCGTAGTTGCCCATGGCGATACAGAAATAGAGCAGGCCAAGCAACCATACCTTGCGGTCGCCGAACACCTGCCGCACGCTATGGCGGGCGCGGGTGCTGTCGTCGGCGGCGAGATCCTGCGCCAGCAGGCGCTTCTCGTCTGCGCTGAGCCACTTCACCGTCTCGATCCGGTCCTGCAGCACGAAGAAGGCGGCGATGCCGACGACGAGCGACCCGAGACCTTCCACCAGGAACAGCCACTGCCAGCCGGCCAGGTCATGCGCTCCGCCGAACCGCTCCATGATCCAGCCGGACAGCGGGCCGCCGATGGCGCCCGACACCGGGATGGCCACCATGAACAGGGCGATGATCTGCGAGCGCCTGTTCGACGGGAACCAGGTGGCCAGATACAGCACGATGCCGGGGAAAAAGCCGGCTTCGGCCACGCCCAGCAGGAAACGCAGTGCATAGAACGAGGCCGGCCCCTGGGCGAACATCGTCAGGCACGAGATGATCGACCACGTGACCATGATGCGTGCGATCCAGATGCGTGCGCCCACGCGATGCAGGATCAGATTGCTCGGCACCTCGAAGAGGAAGTAGCCCAGAAAGAAAATGCCGGCTCCCAAGCCGTAGACGGTTTCCGATAGCGAGAGGTCCGCCAGCATTTGCAACTTCGCGAAGCTCACGTTGACGCGGTCGATGTACGCAACGATGAACGACAGGAACAGGAACGGCATGATGTGCCAGGCCAGCTTGCGGTACAGCGTGTCGAGCTGCGCCGGATTCTGCGCGGCCTGCGGGCCGGCATGCGCCTGCGCGCCGCCGGATAGGGACGTGCTCATGGGTATTGTCTCCGTGGGTGTGTGCCATGGGGCACATCGAGTTATTCGGCAGCCTGCGCATTCGGTTATGTGTGTGGCGTCGAGGTGGAAGCAATGGTTTGCCCCGGAAATTCATCGATGCCTCACGAAATGCCCGCGCCGCAATGCTGACCGTTCGAAGGGTACGGGCTGCCCGGGCAAGACGGCAAATCACACTTTGCGCATTTGGCATTACCATTTGGTTATGATTGGCGCGTTGCGCCATCGCACGATGGCGGCACATTCCCCAGCCCTTCCATTTCCGACATGTCCGCCAGCACCCCCTCCGACAATTCGATAGAGCGCTTTTTCCGCAGTGGCCTGAAGCTTGGGCATCTGCGCATTCTGGTCACGCTGGGCGAATTGCGTCAGGTCACGCGGGTGGCCGCAGCGTTCCACGTCACGCAGCCGGCCATCTCGAAGCAGATCGCGGAGATCGAGGAGGCGTTGGGCACGCCGGTCGTGCGCCGGGTGGGCAATGCCGTCGAGTTGACGCGCATAGGACGCGTGCTGGTCGAACGCGGGCGCGAGATTCTGCGGCAGATAGAACTGGCGCGGCGCGACGTCACCGCGCTGGCCGCCGGCACGGCGGGCCACGTGAGATTCGGCGCCGTGGTGACGATTCCCCAGCCCTTGATCGCGCATGCCGTCGAGCTGTTCACGCGGCGCGCGCCGAACGCGTCGTTCTCGTTCGTGGAAGCCACGCTCGATCGCCTGCTCAAGATGATGGACGAAGGCAACCTCGATCTGGCGTTGGGCCGCAACCGCGTGACCGGCTATCTGCCGGTGATGCGCCACGAATCACTGCATCACGAGCCGTTCGTATTCGTGGTGGGCACGCGACACGCCTTGGGCGGTGCCGATACCCCCGTGGCCTGGAGCGACTTGCAGGACGTGCGCTGGATCACGCCGATGCAGGGCTCGCCCGCGTTCGCGACCATGGTCGAGATTCTTGCCGAACATGGCGTGACCTTGCTGCGTCCGAGCATCGAGTCGAGTTCACTGGCGCTCAACCTGTCGTTGCTGCGCGACGGGGGCTACGTCTCGATCCTGCCGCTGTCGCTCGCGCGACGCTATGTGCAGCGCGGAACGATGCGGATGCTGCCGCTGCCGCCGCTGGGACCCCTGGGCGAGGCCATTCTGTACTGGCGCGAAGACACCACGACATCCACCACGCAGCTGTTCGCCGAGTGCCTGCGGGAGTCGTCGGCGGAATTGATCGACGCCGGCGGCGTGTAGCATCCGCCGCTTTATTGCGGCCCGGACGCGCCCCGTTCCACATAGATCGGGCTGGAATAAATGAAAAACCCATCCTCCGTGGTGATGCGCAAGTACACGGCATTGTCGGAACCCGTGTGCAGCGGCACGCGCACCCGGGCCTGCATCCGCCGCGCCGGGTTTTCATCGGGCAGGCGATAGACCTGCAGCCGGCGCCGAATGCCGCGGTTTTCCACGACGACCGGTTCCAGGCCGATTTGATCGACCGCGAGTTCGGTGCGCACGATGGGCGTGTCGATCTTCAGCACGCCGGCGCGCGGATCGCGCAGCCGTACGTCGATGCCGCTGAAGCCGCCGGTGGTCAGCGACCGCCAGCTCAGCATGTCGGGCCGCGGTTGCGCCAGGGTCTTGTCCAGGTTCCAGAAATTGATCGGCAGCGGGTCCACGAAGGCGTTGCCGTCGAGCGTCGCGTTGCCGTCCCACACGGTCTGGCGGCCGCGGCCGCGGTACTCCGACCCTTCCCAGACGATGCGGATGCGGCTGCCCAGCGCGGCCTCGTCGTAGGGATACAGCGTCTGCACGACCTCCATGCGGTTGCGGATCTCCACGCGCTCGATCGCGCCATGGGTCAGCACCTCGAAAGACAGCTCCAGCGAGTCGCCGTCATACGACAGGATGGCGCCCATGTCCGCCTGGGTGACCGGCTCGCGCGTCACCGGCGCGCCCAGTTTGGGATCGTCGGAATAACGTAGCGCGGGCCGCTCGAAATGCGCCTGCACGTCGAGATAGGCGCGGCAGCCGGTGGTGGCGTAATGGCGGCGCTGGCGCAGGCACTCGGCGATCGAGTGCCGGGTGAGCCGGTCGGCGATCAGGCAGCTCAGGCCGCCATAGGCGCCGAACAGGGATGCGCCCGGGTGGCTGGCGCCATGCCGGCCCTTGTGTCCGTCGCTGTTGGCCAGGATGCCGACGCGGTAGCCGAGCCGGAAAGCGTCCTCCAGCAGCCATTCGAAGGTGCCCCAATCGGAGTGGATTTCGATGGAGCGCTCCAGGCGGGCGTCGTGCGAGCGGGTAATGTCGGCGTAGCGGCCGCCGATGTGCGCGAACACCACCACGTCCTCGTCCTTCAGCGCGTCGAACAGCGCGTCCGCGTCGTTCGCGTCCAGCGCCAGGTCCGACAGGTCGTCGATCAGGGCGTGCGACGAGCGGTGGATGGGGCGGCCTTCCTTCAAGTACAGCACGTTGCGGTCGCCGCCCAGGCCGGTGTTGCCCGACCATTCGTAGCCAGGGAAGATGATGAACGATCCATCCTCGTTGTATCGGGCCGTCAGCTTGTTCAGCTGTTCCCAGAACGGCGTGGTGATCTGGAAGTCATTGCCCTGGTGGCTCATCACGTCCAGGAAGGCCCGGTCCCGCGCGAACAGGATCAGTTCTTCGGCGGAGTTGGTGCCTATCGTTTCCTCGGACTGCCCATGCAGGTCGGCCCAGTAATGCCGGCGCGCTCCATCGCCGGCCGCCACGATGCGGCACGGCGTGCTGTGCGCCACGGCTTGGCCGTCGCGCAGTACCTCGATGCGCAGTTCGCCGGGCGCTTCCGCCATCAGCCCCTCCAGCCGTAATGAGAGTTCGCCCTCGCGCATCGAGAACGCGGAGGGCAGGCCGCGCAGCGGCAGGTTGCTGCGCACAGTGAACTCACCGGACACGCGGTCGCTGGGGTTGCCCCATTTGTCTTCGCCCTTGAAACCCAGGCTGAACGCCTCTCCCGCAACCGCCTGGCTGGGCAAGATGGCCTTGTAGGCCACCGGCGGCCCGGCCACGACTGCGATGGTAGGCGAGTGCTCGAGTTCGGTGTAGTTGTAGGTGGCGAAGGCGTCCACCAGCACCTTGAACTCGAAAGTCGGCTCGCTGAACGTCTGCACCCGCATGCCGGGCGAGCCCCGCCGCGTATCGCCAAAGCGCACCACGATGCGGTCGCCTTCCTCCAGGTAGCCGCGAACCACCCGGATGAACAATGTCTTGTCCCACGGCCGGATGTTGCGCTTGCCGTCGTACTCCACCTGCAGAACCGCGCCGTTGGAAGCCTCGACCGTGGTGTAGTTCCAGCCGTCGGGTTGGTCGAACTGCGGCTTGCCCATGTCGCTGGCGAAGCGGTGCACGATCTTGATCGACCCGGTGTCGTCGATGCCGAAGTAGCCCGCGGTATAGGTCAGCGTGAACGACGCCAGGCTGCCCGCCTCAAAGCGGCCGGAAGGTTCGACGGTGGCCGATCCCATGCGGTCGGCGGCGTAGGAAGAGTGCGGCATTGCGGTTCCGTGCGGGTTAGGGAAATCCCATCTTAGGGAGCGCGCACCCATATAGCTATAGTATGCAAACTATTCCATCATGACGTCGCTACATGGCCGACCCGGTCGAATCCGTCTCCCTGCGCCAGCTGCGCGCCCTCGTCGCGATCGGTGAAACCGCCAGCTTCACGGCCGCGGGCGAGCGCCTGGGGCTGTCGCAGCCCTCGGTCAGCCACCTGATCCGCCGGTTGGAAGCCGAGGTCGGCCAGCCGCTGGTCGTGCGCGGCCGCGAGGTCTCGCTGACGCGCGACGGCCAGGCCATGGTCGACGTGGCGCGGCGCGCCATCCTGGCCATCGACAGCTCGCTCCAGGAATGCCGCGAGCACTCCGACCTGAAGCAGGGCAAGGTCATGGTCGCCGTCGGCCACGTCAGCGCGGCCACCTTGCTGCCGCACATCCTGATGGAGTTCCGCCAGCGCCATCCCCAGCTCGACCTGATCGTGGTTGATTGCATGGTGCAGCAGATCCGCACGCGGTTGCTCTCGCACGAGGCCGACATCGGCCTGGGCGCGGTCATGCCGGACGACGACTCGCGCATCATGGTGGAGCAGCTCTCGGACGGCGGCGTGGCGCTCTTCGTGCGCACCGACCACCCGCTGGCCCGGCTGGACGAGGTCGACGCCAAGGTGCTGGCCGAGCTACCCTGCATCCAGCTGAACCCGGAAGCGCCCGCCTGGCTCAACATCAGCCGCCGGCTGATCGCCGCCAACATCTATCCGCGCGTGGAGCAGCGCGTCGTGCTGCTGTCCACCGCGATCGGCCTGATACAGGCCGGCATGGGCGTGGCCATGCTGCCGCAGATTTCGCGGGGCCAGATGCCCGCCGGCATCAAAGGCATCGCGCTGCGCAATCCGGCGCTGGAATGGCCCATCTCCATCGCCCGGCTGGCCAACTACCCCTTGTCCCCGGCGGCCCAGGCCTTCGTCGCCGTGGTCCGCTCGGTCTCCCAGCGCCTGCGCCGCGAAGCCGCCATGCCATGATGGCATGACGCTATAAGCCCCCGCGTATTTTTCGGGGCCGCCGCCTCGGATACGCTGCTTGGCATCATGCAAGCCCGCATGGTTTCCACAGCTCGCGCCACCGCGGAGGCATCATGAAAGCACTACTAGGGGTTCTACTGGCCTGTGCGCCGTTCGTCGGGGCGCCGGCCGGCGCAGCGCCGTTTCCGGATCGTCCCATCACCCTGGTCGTGCCGCTGGCGGCCGGCAGCACGGCGGACATCCTGGCGCGGTCGATCCAGCCCGGCCTGAGCCAGCAACTGGGGCAGACCGTTGTCGTCGAGAACAAGCCCGGCGGCGGCGGCCAGATCGCCATGAGCTACGTGGCCAAGGCGGCGCCTGATGGCTACACCCTGGTGCTGGGCTCCAACAACACCTGGGCCATCAACCTGGGATTGTTCTCGAAACTGTCCTACAACCCGACCAAGGACTTCGTGCCCGTCGCCTATCTGGCGGGCGGCTCCAACGTATTGGTCGTGCCGTCCGACAGCCCATACCGCTCGGTGCGTGAACTGGTCGCCGCCTTGAAGGCCCAGCCCGGCAAACTGATGTATTCGTCCGGCGGTAACGGCACCACGCACCACCTTTCGGCCGAATTGCTGCTGTCGATCACCGGCACCCAGGCCGCGCACATTCCCTATCGCGGCGCCCCGCAAGGTGTGGCCGCCGTGATGGCGCATGAAGTCGCCTTCGCCTTCTACAACACGCCCAGCGTGTCCGGCCTGGTCAAGGAAGGCAAGCTGAGGGCGCTGGCGGTCACCGGCGAAGCCCGGTCCCCTTTGCTGCCCGACGTGCCCACCATGATGCAAGAGGGCGTGAACGGCTATGTGATCACCGTCGACCTGGGCCTCATGGCTCCCGCCGGCACGCCGCCGGACGTCGTGGCGAAGCTTAACGCGGCCGCGCGCAAGGCCATGGACAGCGGCGAGCAGCGCCAGCGCCTGCAGGCGCTGGGGTATGAAATCTTCCATGACGGGCCGCCCAGCGGGCTGGCGGCGTTCATCCAGGCGGATATCGCCAAATGGGTGCCGCTGGTCGAACGCTCTGGGGCGAAGGTGGATTGACGTTCCGGTCATGACGAGACCAATCGTTGCCATGTTAAAAAGGGGCGCCCGAACTCCGAACGAATCATTCGCCCATGTCCGAACACCACCAGTTTCTATGCCCGCGCGATATGCACCTGCCGCCGCCTGATTGGCGCGCGCTGGAAGCCAAACTGCTGGAAGGAGGATATGTGCTTGAGCCGCGCGGAGACGGCATTCCGTATCGCGCCCTGTCGAACCTGAGCTTCGGCCTGGCCAGCCTGAACGAAGGATCGCACCAGTATCGGGAAGGCCTGCGCACCACGGGCGACGTCATTGCCATGTATGTGCAGGCAGGGTATCTGCCCGCCGACATGCCGATACGCCACAACGACACCATGGAAGAAGCCCTGGCGCTGCTGGCCGAACACGGCGTCACGCCGGGGGACCTGTATCTCGACAACGAAAGCAGCGATTGGAACAGCCCGCAGTACTGCCTGGGTCCGGCGGCACGCGCCTACCTGACCGACGACACACGAGCCTCCTACGACGCGAATCCCAAGAATTTTCCGTTGATGCTGCTGACCTATGACGGCCCTGAACCGAACGTGGCGGTAGGGGAGAATCTCTCCGAGCCCAGCCTGCCGGGGTCGGACGAACTGCTGGAATCCATGCCGCCGTTCGACTCGCATGTCGATTTCATCGGCGCCGCCTACGAGGATCCCGCCGCGCAATGGCGCTGCCCGGACAATGGCCGCGATTACCGGATCCTGGAACTGGATTGGCAATTCAGCCTGGCGATGGGCTTTCGCATGATCCGGACGGAATGGCTGGACCAGGGTAGCGCCGATGGCTTGGCCGGCTTGATTGGAGAGCTTGCCGGGCTGGCCATGGTCAGCAGCCATCGGCATTTGTGAAGGCCCTAATCCTCCTCGCGCCAACCCTTCCGCCGCCGAGCCTTCGGCCTTGGCGCGACCCCCAGGCGCGGGTCCCGCGCCAGCGCAAGCTCCGCTAGCCGCGCGGCCGTCGATTCGAAATCCTCGTCTTCCTGCGGCAGGTACAGCCATTTGCCCAGCACCGGATGCTGCAGCAGATTGGGCACGTCTGCAAGCAACGCGGCGTGGCGCTCCTTCGATGTGCATACCAGTACGCCGCTCCAGGGATCTTCACGGTCCGACGCGATCAAGTACAGCAACCCATCCAGATAGGCGGCGTCGCTGCCGAACATGCGCCGATGGGCGTAGTTGGCGTCGCGCGCCAGCGGTTCCAGGACCCAGGCGAGCGAGTTCTGGCGCGAGGCGGCTTGCCTGGTGGGCGGAGCGAAGGGGGCGGGGGGGCGAGGCATGGGGGGAGTTTAGTCGACCAAGCTGTCCTGGGATGAGGCCGGGTCTGGCCGCAAGAACCGGATATCCGCCCGGACGAACGCTCTGGAGAATGACGACACACCATTCATACCGGAGCTTCGCCATGGGTTTGCCGCAAGATAAAGTCGCCATCATCACGGGCGCATCGTCGGGAATCGGCCGTGCCGCCGCGCTTTTGTTCAGTGCCGAGGGCGCCGCCGTCGTCTTGAATGCCAGGGGAGAATCGGCGCTGGAAGAGGTTGCCGCGCGCATCCGGGATCAGGGCGGGAAGGCGCGGGCGGTTGCTGGCGACGCCAGCCAGCCCGAGACCCACCGGCGGTTGGTTTCAGAGGCGGTTGAGGAATTCGGAGGCCTGGATATCGCGTTCAACAACGTCGGCGCCACTGGCCCCATCGCGCCGCTGGCCGACATCGCCTTCGCCGATTGGCAGACAACGATAGCGGCGAACCTGCACTCGGCATTCCTGGGCAGCGTTCATCAAATCCCCGCCATGCTCGAGCGTAAGGGCGGGGCGATTATCTTCACTTGCAGTTTCGTCGGCACCAGCGCGGGGCTGCCCGGCATGGCCGCGTATGCCGCCGCCAAGGCCGGGCTGATGGGATTGGTCAAAGGAATCGCCGCCGACTATGGCGATAAAGGCATCAGGGCCAACGCGCTCTTGCCCGGCGGCGTCGACACTCCCATGGCCGGCGACAGCGCGCAGAAGGAATGGGCGGCGGGACTGCATGCGATGAAGCGGATCGCCCGGCCGGAGGAGATCGCTTCCGCCGCCTTGTTTCTGGCGAGCTCGATGGCGAGCTTCGTCACGGGCTCCGCCTTGTTCGCGGATGGGGGAAATGCGGCGGTGAAGTGACGGCTTGCGTGCTATGCCGGCGCGGTGGCGGCAAACCGCGCCGCGAGCTGATCGCAGTGCCGCGCCAGAATCGCTGCATCCACGCCCACCGCCGTATACAGGCTCCCGGCAGCCATATACCGCCGCGCCAGCGTCTCATCCGGCGTCAGCACGCCCGGCGCCTTGCCGGCCGCGCGTACCCGGCTGATGGCGCGTTCGACCTCGGCCACGACATTCGGATGCTGCGGCTCTCCCGGATAGCCCAGGCTGGCGGCCAGGTCCGCCGGCCCGATGAAGACCCCGTCCACGCCATCCACCGCGATAATCGCGTCCAGGTTTTCCAAGGCCTCGCCGGTCTCGGCCTGCACCAGGAGGCACAGCTCATCCTCGCAGCGGCGCATATAGTCGTGTACCCGGCCATAACGTGTGGCGCGCATGCTGCCGCCGACGCCTCGCACGCCGCGCGGCGCATAGCGCATGCCGGCCACGGCGCTCTCGGCTTCGGCGGCATTCTGTACGTAGGGCAGCAGCAGGGTCTGTGCGCCGATGTCCAGGTATTGCTTGATCTGGACCTTGTCGTTCCACGAGGGGCGCACGACGGGATGGCTGCCGTAGGCGGCCGCGGCCTGTAGCTGGGCCATTACGGTCGGCAGCAGCACCGGCGTGTGTTCGGTATCGAGCAGCAGCCAGTCAAAGCCGCTGGCGGCAACCAGTTCGGTGCTGTTGGGATGGCCGAGCGTGACCCACAGTCCGGTCTGATGGCGTTGTTCGCGCAGCGCGCGTTTGAACGTATTGACGGGAAGTTCCATGCGCCGTACCTAGGAGAAATGGACCGAGATGCTGCCGAGCTTGCCGTAGTCGGCATGCAGCGTGTCGCCGCTTTTGACGGCTACCGTGCGGGTGAACGACCCGGCCAGCACGATCTGCCCGGCGGCCAGGCCCGTATCGTGCTGGGCCAGCTTGTTGGCCAGCCACGCGATGCCCAGCGCCGGATGCCCCAGCACTGCCGCCGATACGCCCGATTCCTCGATCACGCCGTTCTTCAGCAGCAATGCGCCCACCCATCGCAGGTCGATGTCCAGCGGCCGCACGGGTCGGCCGCCCAGTACGATGCCGGCGCAGGCGGCGTTGTCGGCGATGTTGTCGACGATGCGGCGCGGATACTTGCTGCGTCCGTCGATCAGCTCCAACGCAGGCACCACATAGTCAGTGGCATCCAGCACATCGAACAGACTCACGTCAGGGCCGTGTAGCGGTTTGCCCAGCACGAAAGCCAGTTCCACTTCTACGCGGGGCACGATCAGCCTGGCCGTCGGGATGGTCTCGCCGTCCTGATAGAACATCGTGTCCAGCAAGTGCCCATAGTCCGGCTCGTCGATGCCGACCGTGCTTTGCATCGCCTTGGAGGTCAAACCGATTTTGTGGCCGCGCAATCTGGCCCCGGCGGCAAGCTTCTGGTCGATGATGCGCTTCTGGATCGCATAGGCATCGGCGATCTCGATGCCCGGAAAGGCCTGGTCGAGCTGCGTGGTAGGGACACCGCTGCGTTCCGCCTCCAGAAGGAGGCCGGCGGCGCGGTTGCGATCGTCTTCACTGAGCATGGAGGGTTCCTTGTGCGGGCACGGTCGATTCGTCGGCCACTGGGTTGGACAGGGTGCCGATACCCGCGACCTCTACCTCGACCACGTCGCCCGGCTTCAGGAAGCGCGGCGGCGTGAAGCGCACGCCAGCGCCGATAGGCGTGCCGGTCGAGATGACGTCGCCCGGTTTCAGCGCGGTCCAGATGGAGATATAGCGGATCAGTTCGGCGAAGGGGAACATCAGGTTGTCGGTCGAGTCCTGCTGGCGCAGCTCGCCGTTCACGCGGGTGCGAACCGTCAGCGGCGCGGCGGGGTCGAACTCATCGGCCGTCACCATCCATGGGCCCATCGAGCCGCTGGCGTCGAAGTTCTTGCCCTGGGTCACGTTGAACTTGCCGTGCTTGATCCAGTCGCGCACGGTGCCCTCGTTCAGGCAGGTCAGGCCGGCGATGTGGCTCCAGGCGTCTTCCGCGGCGATGCGGCGGCCGGCCTTGCCGATCACGATGGCGATCTCGCCCTCGTAGTCCAGCTGTTCGGACTCCGGCGGGCGCAGCAAGGGTTCGCCGTGCCCCACGAAGGACCCCGGAAAGCGCGGGAACACGCTGGGATAGGCGGGCGGCGCGCTGCCATCCCGATATTCCTCGTTGCGCTTGCCGTAGTTCACGCCCACGCAGATGATCTTCTCGGGCGTGGGAATCGGCGGCAGCAGGCGGACTTGATCCAGCCGGTGCGTGACCGGCAGCGTCCCGGCCAGGCGTGCCAAAGCGGGGAGGGCGCCAGCTTCCAGCGCGGCGCGCAGGCTGTCGTTGCCCTGGCCGTCCAGCGCAACGATCTCGTCCTGGCCGCGCAGGGCGCCAAAGCGCGCGCGGCCTTCATGGGTGAAGCTGAGCAGTTTCATTCGTCGAATCCAAAAAGGCGCGCGGGGTTGTCGACCAGGATCTTCCTGAGCGTGGCGTCATTGCCGGCATAGCGCGCCAACTGATCCAGCAGGCGGCCCTCGTCCGGCGTGGCTTTCACCGACACCGGATGCGGCCAGTCGCTGCCCCACACCACGCGGTCGGGGTTCGCGGCGATCAGCGCCTGGGCCAGCGGAATCACGTCGTCCCAGGGCTCGCCCGTGCGAGACAACTTCTCCGTCAACGACAGCATCACCCAGAAATTGCCGCGAGCCAGCAGTGCTTCCAGCTTGCGCCGCGTGGGGTCGCTCGCGCCCGCGCCTGGATCGGCGCGGCCCATGTGGTCCAGCAGCACCGGTATGTCCAGCGCTTCGAATTGCTCCATCTGGGCCATCATGCCGTCGGGCTCGGGCTGGAATTTGGCGTACCAGCCCAGCTCGCGGATGCGCGCGATGGTACGGTCGAACACGGCCGGCTCCATGCTGATGCCCAATCCCTGGCGCGTGAAGCGCGCGCCGCGCACCCCCGCGTCGTGCAGCTTCTGGATATAGGCGTCATCGCGTTCGGCCAGCACCACCGCATTCGCGCAGCCGCGATACGACGGGCCTGCCACGGCCAGGCCGTCCAGCACCACCTGATGATCGGCGCCATAGGTCGTGGCCTGCACGATCACCCCGCGCTCGATGCCGAGCAGCCGGTGCAGGGCCAGCGCCGTCTCGATCGTTGCGCTGGGCATTTCATACGCCGCGCCGGGGCGCACCGGATACCGGTCCGCCGGCCCAAAGACATGAAACTGGCTATCGCATGAGCCCGGCGGCAAGCGATACGCAGGCGCGGTCGGATGGGTATGGAAGTGTTGGTATTGCGTCATCGCCGCGGTCCTTTATCCGATCACCGCGACGAAATCGCACTCGATGAGCTTGTCGCCATCCAGATCCGCCTGCATGGTGTGGCGCGCCGGACGGTTCTGCGCATCCGGAAACGCCTGCAGCCACACCGCATTCAGCGCCGCGCGCTGGCTGCGGTCGCGCATCCACACCGTCATCTTGGCGATGTGGTCCAGTGTGCCTCCGCCCGCTTCCACGATACGGCGCACGTGGTCGAACATCAGTTCGCACTGGCGTTCCAGCGACGCGCCATAGGCGCCCGTCGCCGGCTCCGTGCCCTGGATGCTGCCGGAATACAGCATGGGGCCGATCCGGCAGGCTGCGGGAATGGGGTTCTTGTGGTTGAAGCCTTCGGCATAGATGCTGCGTCTGCTCATGGCGGGTTCCGTATTGGGATGGATGAGGGGGAGGGGCGCCGAGTCGCGTGCCTGGCGCGCCCGGATTCAATTCGCCGTAATGCCGGCGCGCTTGATGATCGGCGTCCAGCGCGCGTCTTCCGCGGCCAGGTAGCGCGAGAACTCCTCGGGCGAACTGCCGCGCGCCTCCGCGCCCAGCTCGTCGAAACGCTGGATGATCGCCGGCTGCGCCAGGATCTTGGCCAGCGCCGCGCTCAATTTGTCCAGAACCTCCGGCGGCGTGCCCTTCGGCGCCAGCAACCCGGTAAACGTCGCCGCCTCCATGCCCTGCACGCCGGCTTCCGCAAACGTGGGCACATCGGGCATCGAGGGCACGCGCTTGGCGGTCGTTACCGCCAGCGCCCGCAGCCGCCCATCCTTCACGTAAGGCAGCGCCACCGAGATCTGATCGAAATTGAAATCCACCTGGCCGCCCAGCAGATCCGTCGTGGCCGGCGCATTGCCCTTGTATTGCGCCGTCGTCCAGCGCGCGCCGGTCAGCGACTGCAACAGCTCACTCACCAGATGATTCGTCGTGCCCGCGCCCGGCGACGCCATGTTCAGCTTGCCCGGGTCCTTCTTCGCCAGCGCCAGCAGTTCTTCCAGGTTCTTTGCCTTCAGTTCCGGCCGCACTTGCAACACCAACGGCGTGTACGAGACCGAACTGATCGGCGCGAAATCCCGATCCCACTTGTACGCGTCGCGCTTGAAGATCAGTGGCGAAAACAGCAGCGGACCATTCGCGGCCATGAACAGCGTGTACCCGTCCGGGGCCGAGCGCGCCACTTGTTCTCCGGCAATCATGCCGCCCGCGCCGGGCTTGTTCTCGACGATGAACGGTTGCCCCAGCGCCGCCTGCAATCCTGGGGCAATAAGCCGTGCGGCCACGTCCACATTCCCGCCGGGCGGGTAGGGCACGACAATTTTCACGGGCTTCTCGGGCCAGGCGGCATGCGCCATCGAGGTAAGGACGGTCAGCGCCACAGTGGCGCAGGCGCGGAGCGCGTTGCGGTTCATGGTCAGTCTCCTGTGCGTGTCATCGCGTTTTGTTTGATGACACTCTAGGAATTCCCGCACTGCCAAACAACGCCAATTTGGCGAAAAGTTCCGAATATTGGACTATTTTTGGATAGTGTTCCACGGGTCCCTTCTGGATTTGGCCCTCTGCATCCGAAAATCAGGCTTGGCGCACTGTGTGCGCGCCGAGGCTCCCAGATTCTGATGTTCAATATCCGGACTACGAAGCGAGACAATATGCACTTCCCCGCAACCGACCTGAACCCCGAACAGACCTACCGCCTGATGAGCGGCATCGTCGTCCCGCGGCCCATCGCCTGGATCAGCAGCGTCAATGCCAATGGCGGCGTCAACCTGGCTCCCTTCAGCTGCTACACCTTCGTTTCCAACCAGCCGCCCATGATCGGCGTCAACATCGGCAGGAAGGCCGGAGAACGCAAAGACACCGGCCGCAACATCATGGCCAACGGCCACTTCGTCGTGAACATCGCCGACGAGACGCTCCTGGATCCGCTCCATGAAAGCGCCCAGGAACATCCGGCCGAAGTCAGCGAAGCCGACCTGCTGGGCCTGGAGGTGCTTCCCGGCTCCGCCATCCCAACCCCACGCCTGGCTGCGGCGCCCATCAGCCTGGAATGCCGGTTCCACAGCGTGACACCGTTCGGAAACACCGGCGCCGAATTCTTCGTGGGCGAAGTCGTGATGTTCCACATCCGCGACGGCTTGATGCAGGACGGCAAGATCGATACCCGCCAACTGCGGCCCATCTGCCGCATTGGAGGCCCCAATTATGCGTCGCTGGGCGTCATCGTCACCAAGCGCGCCATCGCGCAGACTCCCAAATCCGTCCTGAAACCGGAGGCTGCATGAGCGATGCCGAAGACAAGAGCGCGTCCGGAGCCCAGACTGTGCGCCGCGCGTTGGCGCTGCTGCGCTTGATCGCGTGCGGGCAGGAACGGGGAGTGCGCCTGGTGGACCTGGAGCGCATGTCTGGCCTGAATCGTCCCACCGTGCACCGGCTGCTCAAGACCCTGGTGCAGGAGGAAGCGGTCGAACAGGACCCGGAAACGCGCCGATATTTGATCGGGCAGGAGGTCACGCTGTTGGGGCTGGCGCGCACGCGACGGTTTCCGTTATTGACGCTGGCCGATCCGTATATGGCGGAGCTGGCGGATCAGGTGGGGGACACGGTGTTTCTCAGTATCCGGCACGGCCACGACTCGATATGCATCGGCAGGCGGACCGGGCGGCATCCGATACAGGTTTTGTCGATTGAAGTGGGGGTGAGGCGGCCGCTCGGGGTGGGCGTGTCGGGAGTAGCGTTGTTGGCCAGCCTGGACGCCGGGGAGAGCGTGGGATTGGTGCGCAGCAACGCAGCGCGGCTGGAGGTGTTGGGGGAGCGGGTGGAGGATGTCATCGCCCGGGTAGAGAAGGCGCGGAAAGAAGGGTTGGCGCATGCGCCGGCCGGGCTGATGCCTGGCACTAGCGCGGTGGCGGTGCCGATAATGTTAGGAAAGGAGCAAGCGCTGGGGGCGATTACGGTGACGGCGATGGCGGAAAGGTTGGCGGTGGAAAGGTTCGGGACGGTGGTGGAGAGGATGCGGCAGGCTGCGGCGGGAATTGCGGGGCGGTATGCCCAGGTAGCCGGCCGAACCTGAGGGCTTGTCAGGCTACGGATTCGCCGTACGGATTCTCAAAAATATCCTCAATCCGCCTCTTGAAAAGCGCGCTTATCCGAAATGCAAGATCCAGGGACGGCGCGTGCTTTTCGGTTTCCAGCGCGTTAACGGCCTGGCGAGAGACGCCCAACCGCTCCGCCAGGTCTGCCTGTGTCCAGCCTTCCTCGGCCCGCAGTACCCGCAACTTGTTTTTCATTCAATGGCTCGTACGAACAAAGGGAGATACCAGCGCGTAGATTCCCCAGAACACGGGATAGACGAGCCACCCCGGAAGGTGAGGGGCAGCCGCATAGGTTTCGCCAAATCCCCAGGCGGTCCAGAGCGCCATCGTGGCGCCGGCGGCCAGGATGAAGCATTTGGCGACTATCACGCGCACGTACTCATCGCTATGCGCCATGAGCCGTAGCGTGGCCCATATTTGGCCGGCCACGAGCAGCGCGGCCAGCGCTGCGACCGCCCATCCGGCGGGCTGGCCCAGGACGCCATCGAAAAGACCCGCGATCGCGGCAGCGTGAACCAGCACGTACGCGCTCATCAAAGACATGGTGCGGATAAGGTAAGTGCGGCCGGGTGTCGGGGCGCGCAGGGACTCGGCGTGGGTGTGCATGGCGGTTATCTATGTAAAGAAAACCTGACTTTATAGATGTCAGGTTGTCGTGTCAATAAGTCTAGTTTTCTTTACATTTTGTGGCTCGCTTCTAAGCGCTGCCGCACTTGAACCCCGGTTCGGCCGTCATCCCCGTCCCGTACACTACGGCGATTTTCCGGCCCTCGATAGGAATGGGATTTTTCATGAAATCGTCCACGTGCTTCGGCGTTGCATTTCTTCTCGCTGCGTTCTGCCTGAGCGCTACGGCCCAGACGGTGACGCCGCTTTCAGGGCAGTCTTCCGCAACCACCGAGCAAGATAGCACCGCGTGCCAGGCGCTGGCCGATAGTGAGAGCAGCGCCATTACGGAAAGTCCTGAATCCGGCGGGCGCGCCCGAGGCGCGGCCATCGGTCTGGCGGTGGGGGCGGCACCGGCGGGCGCGGCGATAGCCGGTGTGCGCAAGCGCCGGCACGAGCGAGCCGCCCAGTCGCAAGCCAAGGCGGCCGCTGCTTCCGCCTACGCCAATTGCATGCAGCAGCGCGGTTATCAGGTGACGCCCTGAGCACTGTAGGCTGACATCCCAATTGGGCAGACTTATGGTTTGCGGACATCGGCACTGGACTCGGCAAATAAAGGTGCCGGAACTCGATTACCCGCCCTCGATCTCCTCAAGAAAGTCGCGCCATCGCCTACCGGTAAAGCTAAACTGCAATTTCCTGGCTCTCGATAGCAATGGAGTTTTTCATGAAAACGTCCATGTATTCCGGCATCGCGTCTCTACTCGCTACGCTCTGCCTGAGCGCCACGGCCCAGACGGTGACGCCGCTCAAAGGGCAGTCTGCCGCAACCTCCCAGCAAGATAGCGCCGCGTGCCAGGCGCTGGCCGGCAACGGGAGCAGCGCCACTACCGAAAGTCCCCAATCCGGCGGACGCGTCCGAGGCGCGGCAGCTGGCGCCGCGGCAGGCGCGGCGGTGGCTGGCGCGCGCGGCCGGCAGCATGAAGAGGTGTATGACCGGATGGACGATGACGTCAAGCAGCAGTACCGGCAGAACCAGGCGAAAGACGCCGCGGTGGCGGGAGCGGTGGTAGGCGGTTCGCGGCAGCGGCAAGAGCGTCGGCAGGATCGCGCAGCCCAGTCGCAGGCCAGTTCGGCCGCCGCTTCGACCTACGCCAGCTGCATGCAGCAGCGCGGTTATCAGGTAACGCCCTGAGCGGCATGCGGCGTATCCGGGCCAACTGCCTTTCGGCGGGTAAAACGGGGCTTGATGGCTAGGGGCCGCTCTTAGCCGTGGAGGTATGCCCTCAAGCCTCGCAATGCTCGGCGATGTTGCGATACTGCCCTTTGTAGTACAGCAATGGCTGCGTAGCGGCAGCTTCTTGCAGGTTCAATGCCTTCACCTCACCGATCACGATCAGATGATCGCCCGCGGCGTGTTCGGCGTAGATCTCGCAATCAAGCCAGTGCAGGCTGCCGGCAATGATCGGATTGCCCAGCGGCGATTCCCGCCACTCGACTTCGTGCCACTTGTCCGTGCCTCGGCGAGCGAATTGCTTGGAAATCCTGACTTGCTCGTCCGACAGGATATTGACGGCGAATCGACCCGCCTGGCGAATTTTCGGATAGCTGCCTGAACTGGACATCACGCTGAACGACACCAGCGGCGGACTCATGGACACGCTATGGAACGACTGGCAGGTGAAGCCTATCGGCTCGTCTTCGAGGTGCGTTGTAATGACGGTGATGCCGGACGCGTAGTGCCCAAGCGCTTCGCGAAAGCGCAATGGCTCGATCGCGGTACTGGAAAGTGACATAGGATTTATTGTTCATGCGTGGCCGTCGCGAGCGGCTCGCGACGGCCATTTCCCGCCTTTGAATCAGTTCGAGAGTTCCTTACGGACGATTTCCGCGCCGGCGCTCAAGGCGCTCAGCTTGCCTCTTGCCACAGCACGAGACAGGGGAGCCATGCCGCAGTTGGTGCAAGGGTAGAGCTTGTCGGCATCCACGAACTGAAGCGCCTTGCGCAGCGTGTTGGCGACTTCCTCGGGGGTTTCAATGGCGTTGGTTGCCACGTCAATGGCGCCCACCATCACCTTCTTGCCCCGAATCAGCTCGATCAGATCCATGGGAACGCGAGAGTTCTGGCATTCCAGCGAGACGATATCGATGCTGGATTTCTGCAGCTTGGGGAAAGCCTCTTCGTACTGCCGCCACTCCGATCCCAGCGTCTTCTTCCAATCCGTATTGGCTTTGATGCCGTAGCCATAGCAGATGTGGACAGCGGTTTCACACTTGAGCCCTTCAATGGCCCGTTCCAGCGTGGCAACGCCCCAATCATTCACCTCGTCGAAGAACACGTTGAACGCGGGCTCGTCAAACTGGATGATATCGACGCCGGCAGCCTCCAGTTCCTTGGCTTCCTGGTTCAGAATCTTGGCGAACTCCCAAGCCAGCTTTTCGCGGCTTTGGTAGTGGGCGTCATACAGCGTGTCGATCATCGTCATCGGGCCCGGCAAAGCCCATTTGATCGGCTGCTTGGTCTGCTGGCGCAGGAACTTTGCGTCTTCGACAAATACCGGCTTGCGGCGAGCCACGGCGCCCACGACCGTCGGCACGCTTGCGTCATAGCGGTCGCGGATCCTGACCGTCTTGCGGTTCTCGAAATCAACGCCGTCGAGATGCTCGATAAACGTCGTCACGAAGTGCTGACGCGTTTGTTCGCCGTCGCTGACGATATCGATGCCTGCGTGCTGCTGTTCTTGCAGAGACAGACGCAGAGCGTCCTGCTTGCCCTCGGCCAGGCCTTCATCCTGCAGTTTCCAGGGCGACCAGAGTTTCTCGGGTTCTGCAAGCCAGGAAGGCTTGGGCAGGCTGCCGGCGGTTGAGGTGGGGAGCAATTTCTTCACAATAGATGCCTTGGTGTTTCTGATTAATCAAAGAGGGTAGTTAGCGGACCACTGCTCAAGAATCGCCTGGTACGGCTTGATGAAATGCTCTTCAACAAACCGCCCCTGCTCGATAGCCAGCTGACTACGTTCCTCTCGGTCATAGACAATCCGGGTCAGCGAATAATCCTGGTGCTTCAGGCTGGGCTGATAGGATCTTCCGGCCGCGGAATTCGCGTTGTAGATCTCTGGCCGGTAAATCTTCTGGAAGGTGTCCATTGTGCTGATCGTGCTGATCAGCTCAAGATTGGTGTAATCGCCCAGCAGATCGCCGGAAAAATAGAAAGCCAACGGCGCGGCACTGTTGGGAGGCATGAAGTAGCGAACCTTCATCCCCATCTTCTTGAAATATTCGTCAGTCAGCGAATACTCATCCTGCACGTATTCAACGCCCAGCACAGGGTGCTGGTTTTCAGTCCGAAGATAGGTCTTGCTGCTCGACACGCTCAGGCAGATCACGGGCGGCTTGCTGAAGTGCTCTTTGTACGTGCTTGAATTCACGAAGGCCTTGAACAGCTTCCCATGCAGGTCTCCAAAATTCTCAGGGGTACTGAACCCGACCTGATTCTTGGTGTGTTCCAGCAGCAGCACGCTGAAGTCGTAATCCCGGACGTAGGAGGAAAAATTATTCCCTACGATGCCCTCAATGCGCTCGTTGGTCTTTCGATCGACAATGCTCGTCTTCAGGATTTCAATCAAGGGCAGGGCGTTGCCGCTGCTTGCGCCGTCAATGCTCATCTCGACGGAGATGATTTCAAGATTGACGGTATAGCGATCGCCCTTGGGATTGTCCCAATGCGCCAAGGCATTGAAACGGTTGTCAATCATCCGCAGCGTGTTGCGCAGGTTCTCCTGGCGGCTCGTGCCCCTGGCCAGATTGGCAAAATTGGTGGTGATCCGCGTATTGTCCGAAGGACGATAGTCTTCGTCGAAACAAATGCTCTTGATGGCAAATGTGAATTCGTTACTCATATTGCTTTGCTGCCCTGATTCCTGAGATAAACCCGCGTCCATTTATCGCTTTTCAGCGCTGCTCAAATTCTTCTGGTTTTTGTTTGGCAGTCTTCATATCGACGGCGTAGGGGCCGAAGTATAGGTGGGGTCATCCATGAATAAAAGTGAATTGATCTCATGGAACCATTAGCTGTGCTCATGTGCGGGAGGGCATGCCGATCTGCTCGCAGATTTGGCCTTGCCTCGGCCACGCGGTCGGCCGCAGCCCAACGCTCTCAAGTCCGGCAGCGTCTTTCTCAGGGGAAGGGGATTGTTTGCTGGCTGTGCCGACGCTCGGCCTAGCAGAAAGCCCGGCGGCGCAATCATTGCGCGACCGGGATCTTGGCCGAGTACGGGTTAGATGGCGGTTGACCCCGCGTAGCGAGCAGACGTGCCCGCGAAGAATCAGGCTGCGGCTGGCCTTTTTGCCTGTGCGATAAATGCACGCAGGTAATCGATATCCACGTCCGCCTCGCGAGCACCCAGATAGATGTGCTTGGCAATGCCTTTCTTGCCCAGCCGGACGGGCACCACATTCATCGTGTCCGCGTACTCCAGCACCAGCCAGCGCGGCAACGCTGCCACACCGCGGCCGCTGGCGACCATCTGCAGCATGATGTCCGTCGTCTCGATCGCCTTGTGGCGCTTCGGCGTAATGCCCGCTGGCGTCAGGAACATGCTGTAAATGTCCAGCCTGTCCATCGGCACCGGATAGGCCACCAGCACTTCCTTGCCAAGCTGCTTGGGAGTGACGTACTCCTCCTTGGCAAGCGGGTGGTTGCCCGCGACGACCAGCACCTGTTCATAGTCGAACACAGGCTCGAACACCAGCCCGGGCTTATTCAGCGGATCAGGCGTGACCAGCAGATCGATTTCGTAGCCGAACAGCGCCCCGATGCCCCCGAACTGGAATTTCTGCTTCACATCCACGTCCACATCCGGCCAGGCCGCCAGATACGGGGAAACGATCTTCAGCAACCACTGATAGCAGGGATGGCACTCCATGCCGATACGCAGCGATCCGCGCTCTCCCTGGGCGAACTGACGCAGGCGCTCCTCGGCCAGGTTCAGCTGCGGCAACACCCGGTTGGCCACTGCCAACAAGTATTGACCGGCTTGCGTCAGCCTCAGGCTGCGGCCTTCACGCAGCCAGATGTCGGTGCCCAACTGCTGCTCCAACTTCTTCATGCTGTGGCTTAGGGCCGATTGGGTCACGTGAAGGACGCCTGCGGCTGCGGTCAGGGAGCCTTGTTTTTCGACCTCTTGCACGATGGATAGATGGATGCGGTCGAGCATGGGTGATGAATGGAATTCATGGGCTGTTGGGGTTGGGCGATGTTACTTCATCGATGTGTAATCCCGAGTTCGCCGGTTCAACAGTTCTTGAGAGCGCGTAGCTAATCATTCCTTAAAGACGGTAGGGAGACCTCGATGTGAAGCCCAACGCAAAAAGAGATCGTTTTTAAAGTACCACTGAATGAGTTCAATTTCTTTCGCATCCGGATGAACTATAAGGTTCCAATGGCTGACGCGATTTTGAATGTCGAGCTCTGTCTCAGAAATGATTAATACGAAATCGATCGGCTGGCAAGTACGGTCGCCATTTAATTCCCTCTTTCCCAGATTCTCTCTTATCGCAATCGTAAGGTCCGAAATTTCTATCGATAGATCTCTCGCATTAATTATAATAACGCCGCACGATGCGCTCGGAAGCAAAAAAAGATTTTTCATGCTTCGCAGTTGCGGGCGAGCAGAGTTTATACAGTTACCAATCACGCTTCGATAGAAGAAATCTAGGGATTCTCGCTTTAACCGCTCGCCATCAGGATGCCGACAAAATATTTGCTCGACATCAACAGTTCCAAACCAGAATTTTCTCAACCAAGGGTCGGACTCCGCTTTACTGTTCAGCCACTCATTGAGCTGCGAGCCTCGATTACCAGATAACGATTTGACCTCAACGATAATACTTCGCTGCATCAGAAAATAGTCTGCGCGTTGTAATGAATTCCCATTGTGTGCCAAAAACATACTCGCGGGGAGATCATCGATATTCTCAGCCAGAGGGTCGACATGCACGATTTGGTCGAGTATTACCTTTAAATCTCTGTCTACGCTCATGTCGATGCCTCCGATATAATTACCCGTGATGACCGGTGGCAACCGAACGACCAGAATCGATAGATATTCGGTTATTTTCAATCGTCACGGGCGTAAATTTTAACCCTGATGTCGCCCCTTTAAACATAGGTCAGCGTCGTTTCCACGCCGCGTCGGTGTAGCGAGCAACCATCGCCGACAGCTCCAGGCCATGAGCAGACACTTTCCCGTGGCCGCTTCCGAGTAGGCTAGCTAGGTGCCAGACGACAGCCCAAGTCATCCAATGAAGAGAGAGGCTCGCAGATCGCAGCCGTGGCGAGGTCGATGTGATGCGCGCTGTTACTTTCCCCGTGCGCGATCGATCTGCTCTTGAATGTAGCCGTCAAGTTGTAGGACGCTTCCGTTCAGCGCCTCGCGAAACGTTTCCGTCTGCTTCATGAAGTCGCAGTACTTCTTGAGTGCCGCGTCCGAGTCCTTTTCTTTCTGCAACGAGCGGTGCCGCTTTTTCCAACTGACAACCGGGTCGGTCTTGATCTGCCAGTTGTAATGATCCCCTAGCCATTCTACGTACTCACCCATGTTCGAGGCCTTGCATCCGTTAGCTTGCGCGAAGGCCTTTGCCTCGTCAGTCCATGCGAACGGCCACGCTTGGCAGTGTCGAACCGCGTCATCCCTGCTCGGCCGGTTGGGGTCATTCTCCGAGACGTAGCCGAGCCAATCGTCGATCTGATTAATCGTCGAGAGCATATCGGCCTGAAGATCGTCTATAAGCTTATCACCAAGCCCCTCAGCCACCTCTGTGAGTCGGCTGGATGCCCTGACAAAAGCATCTTTCTGATCGAACAGGTCTGGCTTACCGAGGTACTTCACTGCACGATGCGATATCTTGTCGCCTGAGGATAGGCTGTAGAAAACAGGCTTATAGGCACCAAGCACAGTGCACGCCACTCGGAAGTAAAACACCGCGAGCGAGTGCAAAATGTTCTCGTGACGACTTCCCTGATGGTAGGCAGAGTTCCTGAACGAATGTAGGTACTGGATGCTGTCCGCTGTTGCCGCAGAGACCATCGCCATCTCACGCGCGTAGCGCACTTTGGCATCGAAGCCTTGACCGATTGCGGCAACCGCTGTCTTCCATTCCGGCTTGGACTTCTTGTTCGCTGCGAAAGATTGGCTCATCATGACCTTGTCCTTCGCGTGCTGATGAAGAACCAACTCCACGACGTTGTCGACGAGCATCAGAGCAAACCGATCGAAGTTCCTGTCTCGAACCGCTAGCTGATCGACAGCTAGGTCAAGTTGGTCAATCTGGTCAGCAAAGAACTGGTTCATGGAGCATCTTCCGGTCGAGGCACAACGAGTCTAACCGGCCTTCAAGGCCGCATGCTTTCTCGGTGGTGGAAGTCGTAATTATCCCTCTGATATGTCGACTGTCCGTTTCTCGGCATCGAGATCTGCTTTGCTGAAGTCAGCAATGGGTCGACAGCAGACAAACGAGAACGACCATTTTCGACCCATTGCAGCCGGTCGAGCAGTCTCTGTTCGACGGGCAGGTATCGGAGTGGAACGGTCATTCCCCGCCGTCGCCAGGGATACCAGTCACCGGCCTCTGCGGGCGCTTAGAACCGTGCGCTGGTGAGGCGGCTTTTGCGCGCGTGCAGTGGCCTCGCCCATCGGCGTGCGCGCATCATCCACAGATTGATTAGAGCGAACAGGGTATGCAACTCTGCGGGCTCTTCATCAAGCCGCGATAGCGCACTTCTAGATGCTATCGTGCGCAGCGATGAACATGGCGACGGCCGAACGGCAATAGGATTCGATTTCGTTGTCATCCTCTGCTCTCGCCTCATCGAAGCGTGCGATAAGTAGAAGATCTGATCCTTTGAAAAGCGCGGCAAACAAGCGGGCGGATTGGCGAGCATCGGGTACGTTCAGAATCGCTTTCGCGTGCAACTTATGCAGCACGGCCTCGACTTGGGCGATGACATGGGCGGGCCCGGCTTCGTAATGGAGCTTGCTTAACGACTTTTGATTCGTCTTGTCGGCCAAAACCATGGCTTCGACACTACGGACGTCCGGGCTTAACAGCGTGTGAAGCAGGGATGATCCCACCGCCATCAGCTGATCTTCGGCCGAACCGCCGACACTGTCAGAAAGGGCCAGGGGTGCAAATTGATGGCAGTGAGCCACCATGGCCGCGCTGAACAGCGCCTCTTTGTTCTCGAAGTGCCGATAGATGCTGAGTTTGGATATCTGCGCCCTCTGCGCGACCTTGTCCATGGTCGTCGCTTGAAATCCCAATTCCACAAAGAGTTCGCCGGCGGCGTCGACGATCGTTTGGCGAAGCGCCGCGTTGGCGGGCCGGCCGCGCCGGCCCTGGCTGTTTTCGGTCACGACAATTCCAGTACTTGACAGTATTCAAATTCTCCAATTACGATACCATCAAGTATCGCAATTTGCAAGACGCGGGCAGGCTTTGCTCGGGCGCTCACCGTTATCGGCGGCATTGTCGGGCGGGTCAATACCGCCTTGGGCAACTCTCTTGCCAATGGCGAAGCCTTGCTCGCTGACCGTATCAAACGCGTATCGCGGGACGATGCTGCACACCACGCCCAGCCCAACCCTCCATCCACAACACGGAGTCCATCATCATGAAAGACGTCATCATCATCGGAGGCAGCTTTGCCGGCCTCGCCGCCGCGCTGCAACTCGGCCGGGCCCGCCGCACGGTCACCGTTCTCGATACCGGTCGGCCGCGCAACCGCTTTGCCGGCCACTCGCATGGCATGCTCGGCCACGACCACAAGCCGCCGCTTGACATCCTAGTCGAAGCGCGGCGACAACTGGCGCGCTATCCAACGATCAGCCTGGTCACTGCGCGGGCCGAGAGCGTGTCTGGCGCCGTCGACGATTTCCGCGTCATCACTGACGATCACGAAAGGTTGAGGGCTCGCCGCGTAATCCTGAGCTATGGTGTCGTCGATCAGATGCCTGATGTTCCGGGCTTTGCCGAGAACTGGGGCTCATCCGTCATCCCATGCCCCTATTGCGACGGCTTCGAAGTTGCTGACCAGCATTGGGGCCTCGTCTGGTCCGGCCCGCAGTCGATGAATCAGGTCAGGCTGTTTCACGATTGGACTGACAGGTTGACCGTCTTCGGCAACGGTCACGACATCACTGCCGACATACGGGCCGATCTGGCGGGCCGGAAGGTCCCTCTCGTTGATGGCCGGATCACCGAAATCGCACGCCACGGGAGCCATGGTGCCACCATCAAGCTCGATATCGGCCCCGATGTCGCGGTCGACATCCTGTTCGCGCATCCGCGCAACAAGCCGTCCGTAAACCTGCACGACGAACTGGGCCTTACCACGGTCAATACGCCAACCGGCATCGCGCTTAAGACCGACGAGCGCCGTGAAACCAGCATGCCGGGCATCTACGCCGCTGGTGACCTTGCCAACCCCGGCATCCCCTCGGTTACTACGGCGGCATGGCAAGGAGCGATGGCGGGTATCTTCGTTCAGCAGTCGATGCTGGTTTAAGAGCATAGATTGGAGATGACGATGGCCGTCAACTCGGGCAGTGCGGGTGTGCGCTTCCCTCCCGCCCTTCGTCTATCTGGGAGCGCTGCGACCAACGATTTTCCCATTGTCCTCCTTCCACGGATCCGCAACCAGCTGCTGCTCCCGGGGCACGGTTCGCACAGGTCAGGAGGCGTGCGGGGCAGGGGTGCTGGCCCCTGACATGTTGGGCTACGGAAGGTGGCCGGCAGCTTAGTTAAAACCATCAGAACGAGGATATGTCATGGCAGAGCAAAATGCCGATCAGGTCGGCGACTGGAATGGCCAAGGCGGGGAGCGCTGGGTCGTCAATCAGGCCCGGCTCGACGCTATGGTGGCGGTGTTCGGCCAGGCCGCGATAGAAGCCGCTGCGCTCGCGACGGGTGAGCGCGTGCTGGACATCGGCTGCGGCGCGGGTGCGTCAAGTCTGGCGCTGGCCGCTCGCGTCGGCGCGGGGGGACGAGTGCTGGGCGTGGACATATCCGAACTGCTGATCGATCGAGCGCGCGCGCTTGCGTGCCACGCCAATACGCCGGCGCGGTTTCAGGTGGCCGACGCCAGCAACGCAGAGCTGCCCGAAGGCGCGTTCGACATTCTGTTCTCGCGTTTCGGCGTGATGTTCTTTGATGATCCGACAGCGGCGTTCACCCACATGCGAAGTGCGCTCCGGCCGGGCGGCCGGGTCGCATTCGTCTGCTGGCGCGGTGCGGCCGAGAACGATTGGATGAGACTGCCGATGGGCGCGCTCAAGGGCATCATCCCGCCGAGCGCGCTATCCGATCCCGAAGCGCCCGGCCCGTTCTCGTTCGGCGACCGGGAGCACGTGGCACGCATCCTGACGGCGGCAGGTTTCACCGAAATCGTTATCTCGCCCTGCGACGCGGCCGTCCCATTCGGCGAAGGCGAAACGCGGGACGCCGCGATCGATGACGCAATGAGGATGACGCTTGAGGTTGGCCCGCTGTCGCGTGCGCTTGCCGCTCAACCCGACGACATCCGCGCCCGTGCCTGCGCCGCAGTTCGCGCCGCCTTCGCGAGCCTCCCCGGTGAGGGGGCGGTGATGATCAACGGGGCGGCGTGGATCGTCGTGGCGAGAAATCCGGCAAGCTGACAAGGGTTAACGGGGAGACGCCTCCGCTCGGTAGAGCTTGGCGTCGTTGGCCGCTCAGATTGATGTCCGTGCTGGCCGCTGAACGAGCTCTCGCCTTGCGACAAACAACGGCCGGCTACGAAGCAGAGCCGACGCCGGCGCGTGTAACCGGCAGTTTGTGGCCGGCAAGCGACCGCTCGTCGGCCAGGATATGTCAAACCTCAGTTTGCTCGGCCATCTCAAGAGCATCGTCGACCTCGATGCCGAGATAGCGAACTGTGCTTTCCAGCTTCGTATGCCCGAGCAGCAACTGTACAGCCCGAAGATTCTTCGTCCGGCGGTAGATCAGCGAGGCTTTTGTACGGCGCATAGTGTGGGTTCCATATGCGGTATCGTCGAGGCCAATCGATGCGACCCAGCGATGCACAATACGGGCGTACTGCCGCGTCGACAGATGCGGTGACGTATGCAAGCGGCTCGGAAACAGAAAATCCGCCGCCTTTAGTCCTCGCGCCTCGATCCATGCTTCAAGGCTCTCACGGGTTTGCTCCGTTATCTCGAATTGAACCGGACGCTGGGTCTTTTGTTGCATGACGGAGGCTCTCGCGGCCACCTGGCTTCCGTGACGTATGTCCTGCACCCGCAAGCGCGTGAGATCGCACGCTCGAAGCTTGCTATCGATTGCGAGATTGAACATTGCGAGTTCCCGGACGTTCGACGCCATCTTCAGTCTCGTTCGGATTGCCCAAATTTCTCCTAGCTTTAGAGGTGGCTTTTGCCCGGTGAGTTTGCCCTTGTTCCATGGTGACCTGCTCCCCGTGGTTAGTACGAAATCGATGTAGAGTCCGTTCACAAAGGAACGGCAATGAAGAAACGATTTACGGAAGAACAGATCATCGGGGTGCTGAAGGAGGCCGAGGCAGGGGCCAAGGTGGCCGAAC
>NZ_UFQB01000041.1 GCF_900496965.1 Achromobacter agilis | reverse complement strand
GTCGCCGCGGCTTGCGGGGCCCCGGGCATCCTGCCCCCGGCCGCCCGCCGCTGCGGGCTTGCGCGGGCCGCGCGCGGATTCCTGCTGGCGCCGTTGATAGCCTTCCGGGTCTTTCTGGCGCTCGAGGTTGTCTTTGGTGCGCTCCTGCTGGGCGACCAGGCGGGCGCGGGCTCCGGTGCGCACGCGCTTGGGCGCGGCTTCGGCGTGCGCGTCGCGCGCGGTTTTCTTGATCGTCAGCGTCTTGCGCGGGCGGTCCTGGTCATCTGAGGACATACGAATCCTGGCGAATGTGCAAAGGTAGGGGGAATCAGAAGGGTTTGACGACGACCAGCGCCACCACCACCAAGAGCAGCAAGACGGGAACTTCGTTGAACCAGCGATAGAACTTGTGCGAACGGACGTTCTTGCCCTGTTCGAATTTGCGCAGCATCGAGCCACAGGCGTGATGGTAGCCGATCACGAGCAGGACGAAAAAGAGCTTCGCGTGCATCCAGCCGTTTCCGGGGCCCATGCCGATGCCGTAGCCCAGGTACAGCCACAGGCCGAGCAGAATGGCGGCCACGGCGAGGATCGTGGTGAAGCGATACAGGCGGCGGGCCATGCCCAGCAGCGTTGCCTGGACGGTCGAGTCCGACTGCTGCGCCAGGTTCACATAGATGCGCGGCAGGTAGAACAAGCCGGCAAACCAGGAGGCGATAAAGACTATATGAAAGGTCTTGACCCAAAGCATGGCCATGGCGCGATCCGTCCGAGGAAAGCCGCATTGTAAGCTGCGCGGCCGCGCCGGCCCCAGGGAAAAGGGCCTGGCGGGCCGCCGCCGCGGGGCTCAGATCGCGTACAGGTCCACGTACTCGTGCGCCGGCATGGATTCCAGCGTTTCCTGGTCGAGCGACGCGTCCAGGATGCGGTTCTGCTGCCGGGCCGGGAACATACGGGCCAGGTTCACGCGGAACTTGTCTTCCAGCAGCGGAATCCCTTCGGCGCGGCGGCGCTTGTGGCCGATGGGGTACTCGCAGACGATTTCGTCCAGGCGGGTGCCGTCGGCGAACTCCACGGTCAGCGCGTTGGCGATCGAGCGCTTGTCGGGATCGTGGTAGTCCCGCGTGTAGGCCGGATCCTCGACGCAGACGATCCTGTCGCGCAGGACATCGATGCGCGGATCCCGCGCGACCGCGTCTTCATAGTCGGCCGCGGTCAGGCGCCCGAACAGCACCGGCACGGCCACCATGTACTGGATGCAGTGGTCCCGGTCGGCCGGATTGTCGAGCGGGCCCTTCTTGTCGATGATGCGGAGGCAAGCCTCGTGCGTGCGGATCGTGATTTTCGCGATGTCCTCGGGGCGCTTGCCCGCGCCCTGCAAGCGCTGGTGGATGTCCATGGCGCATTCGACGGCGGTCTGCGCGTGGAATTCGGCCGGGAACGAGATCTTGAACAGCACGTTTTCCATGACGTAGCTGCCGTAGGGGCGCTGGAACCGGAAAGGCTGGCCCTTGAACAGCACGTCGTAGAAGCCCCAGGTCTTGGCGCTCAGCACCGAGGGGTAACCCATTTCGCCGGTCCGGGCGATCAGGGCCAGGCGCACCGCGCGGCTGGTGGCGTCGCCGGCGGCCCAGCTCTTCCTGCTGCCGGTGTTGGGGGCGTGGCGATACGTGCGCAGGCTCTGCCCGTCCACCCAGGCGAGCGACACCGCGTTGATCACTTCGTCGCGGTTCAGGCCGAGCATTTGGGCCACGACGGCGGTGGAGGCCACCTTGACCAGCACGACGTGATCGAGGCCCACCTTGTTGAAGGAGTTTTCCAGCGCGATGCAGCCCTGGATCTCGTGGGCCTTGATCATGCCGGTCAGCACGTCGCGCATCAGGAGCGGCGGCTTGCCGGCGGCGACGGCGGTGCGCGAGAGCCAATCGGCGGTGGCCAGGATGCCGCCGAGATTGTCCGAGGGATGGCCCCATTCGGCGGCCAGCCAGGTGTCGTTGAAGTCCAGCCAGCGGATCATCGCGCCGATGTTGAACGCGGCCTGGACGGGATCGAGCTGGAATTGCGTGCCAGGGACCTTGGCGCCATGGGGAACGATGGTGCCGGGCACGACGGGACCCAGCAGTTTCCTGCACGCCGGATATTCCAGCGCTTCCAGGCCGCAGCCCAGGGTGTCGATCAGGCAGTTGCGGGCGGTCTCGTAGGCCAGGCCGCTCTGGATCTTATGGTTGAGGACGTAGTCGGCGATATCGACCAGGACCTGGTCGGGCTCGGGACGGACGTTGGAGATGGGGGCGGACATGTCGGTACCTCTCCTGAAAGTGAATACAGGCGGACCAGGCCCCGCTGCCGCAGGAAGGAGCCCCGTAGGGGCTCGCGCTCCGCGGCGGCAGGGCCTCGGGCCCGTGCGGCGCTGCGTTGAACGTCGACGGACCCATTGTCGCGCGCCTTACTTCCGCTTTTCGATCGGCACGAACTTCTGGTCTTCCGGACCCACGTAGTTGGCGGTGGGGCGGATGATCTTGTTGTCGATGCGCTGCTCGATGATGTGGGCCGACCAGCCCGCCGTGCGCGCGATGACGAACAGCGGGGTGAACATGGCGGTGGGCACGCCCATCATGTGGTAGCTGACGGCCGAGAACCAGTCCAGGTTGGGGAACATTTTCTTGATGTCCCACATGACCGTTTCCAGGCGTTCGGCGATATCGAACATCTTGGTGCTGCCGGCCTTCTTGGACAGCTTCTTCGCCACGTCCTTGATGACCTTGTTGCGGGGGTCGGACACCGTGTACACCGGGTGGCCGAAGCCGATGACGACTTCCTTGGCTTCCACGCGGCGGCGGATGTCGGCCTCGGCTTCGTCCGGGGTCTCGTAGCGCTTCTGCACTTCGAAGGCGACCTCGTTGGCGCCGCCATGCTTGGGGCCGCGCAGCGCGCCGATGGCGCCGGAAATGGCGGAGTACATGTCCGAGCCGGTGCCGGCGATCACGCGGGACGTGAACGTGGACGCGTTGAATTCATGCTCGGCGTACAGGTTCAGCGAGATGTGCATGGCCTTGACCCAGTCCTCGCTGGGCTTCTCGCCGTGCAGCAGGTGCAGGAAGTGGCCGCCGATGCTGTCGTCGTCGGTCTGCACGTCGATGATGCGGCCGTTGTGGCTGTAGTGGTACCAGTACAGCAGCGCCGAGCCCAGGTTGGCCATCAGGCGGTCGGCGATGTCGCGCGCGCCCGGGGTGTTGTGGTCATCTTTCTCGGGCAGGACGCAGCCCAGCACCGAAACGGCGGTGCGCATCACGTCCATCGGGTGGCTGGCGGCGGGCAGGGCTTCCAGCGCGGCTTGCAATTGGGCGGGCAGGCCGCGCAGGCTGCGCAGCTTTTCCTTGTAGGCCTTCAGTTCGGCCTTGTTGGGCAGCTTGCCATGGACGAGCAGGTGGGCGATTTCCTCGAATTCGCTGGTGTGGGCGATGTCCAGGATGTCGTAGCCGCGGTAATGCAGATCGTTGCCGCTGCGGCCAACCGTGCACAGCGCGGTATTGCCGGCGACGACGCCGGACAGCGCGACCGACTTCTTGGGCTTGAAACCGGCCTTTTCTTCCGGCTTGGCGTCCGTTTTCGCTTCCTGCTTCTTGGGAGCCGTGCTCATGTCTCTACTCCTTTCCTTTCGCGGTGGTCGTTGCAATGGGATGGCATGCATGGCGCCGGGCGGCGGCCGCGGCGCCAGGTATCGCGGTTACGCCTTGCCTTTCTGGAAAAGCGCGTCCAGTTTCGATTCGAATTCGTGATAGCCGATGCGGTCGTACAGTTCTTCGCGCGTCTGCATCAGGTCCACCACGTTCTTCTGGTGGCCGTCGCGGCGGATGGCGGTGTAGACGGCCTCGGCGGCCTTGTTCATGGCGCGGAACGCGGACAGCGGGTAGAGCACCATGCCCACGCCGACGCTCTTGAGTTCCTCGACCGAGAACAGCGGGGTCTTGCCGAATTCGGTGATGTTGGCCAGCACCGGCACCTTGACGGCCTTCACGAAGCGGTCGTAGGTGGGCAGATCGTAGGCGGCTTCGGCGAAGATCGCGTCGGCGCCGGCTTCCACGCAGGCCAGCGCGCGCTCGATGGCTGCATCCACGCCGTGCGAGGCGATCGCGTCGGTGCGGGCGATCAGGTAGAAGTCGCTGTCGGTGCGGGCGTCGGCCGCGGCCTTGACGCGGTCGGCCATTTCTTCGGTGGAGACGATCTCCTTGCCGGGGCGGTGGCCGCAGCGCTTGGCGCCGACCTGGTCCTCAATGTGGCAGGCGGCGGCGCCGAACTTGATCAGGCTCTTGACGGTGCGGGCGATGTTGAACGCGGACGGGCCGAAGCCGGTATCGATGTCCACCACCAGGGGCACGTCGCAGACGTCGGTGATGCGGCGCACGTCGGTCAGGACGTCGTCCATCGTGTTGATGCCGAGATCGGGCAGGCCCAGCGAGCCGGCCGCGACGCCGCCGCCCGACAGGTAGATGGCGCGATAGCCGGCGCGCTTGGCCAGCAGGGCGTGGTTGGCGTTGATGGCGCCGATGATCTGCAGCGGGCTTTCTTCGGCGAGCGCGCGGCGGAAGAGGGCGCCGGCGGATTCGGGTCTGGACATGGGTGGTCTCCGTATATGGACCGGGTGTTCTCGGAAGCCCCGGATGGAACGACTGGACTGCGGACTGGCGGCCGGCCGGTCAGCCAGGACGGGAAGCCCCGCCCTGGATTCTGACCTTACCGCGGGCCCGGAAAATAAATCTGTCCCCTTCGCGACAATCCCTTGCGCGGGAGCAAAGAGACAGGTTTATGTTGCGGACGGCATGGGCGCTGCGCCTAGGAATTGGGCCCGCGAACGGGCCCAATCCTTGACTCATGCGCTGCTTACTTCAGCAGGTCCTTCACGCCGTCGCGCTCTTCGAGGAGCTCTTTCAGCGTGAAGTCCAGGCGCTCGCGCGAGAAGGCGTCGATTTCCAGGCCTTCGATGCGCTTGTATTCGCCGTTTTCGGTCGTGACCGGCACGCCGTAGATGATGCCTTCGGGGATGCCGTAGGAGCCGTCCGACGGGATGCCCATCGTGACCCACTTGCCGTTGCTGCCCAGGACCCAGTCACGGACGTGGTCGATGGCGGCATTGGCGGCCGAGGCGGCCGAGGACAGGCCGCGGGCTTCGATGATGGCGGCGCCGCGCTTGCCCACGGTGGGGATGAACGTGTCGCGGTTCCAGGCGTCGTCGTTGATCAGCTTGGACAGCGATTCGCCGCCGACGGTGGCGAAACGGTAATCGGGGTACATCGTGGGCGAGTGGTTGCCCCACACGACCAGCTTTTCGATGTCGGCCACGGCCTTGCCCGACTTGGCGGCCAGCTGCGACAGGGCGCGGTTGTGGTCCAGGCGCAGCATGGCGGTGAAGTTCTTGGCGGGCAGGTCCGGCGCCGACTTCATGGCGATGTAGGCGTTGGTGTTGGCGGGGTTGCCGACAACCAGGACCTTGACGTTGCGGCTGGCCACGTCGTTCAGGGCCTTGCCTTGCGCCGTGAAGATCTGCGCGTTGACGGACAGCAGGTCCTTGCGTTCCATGCCGGGGCCGCGCGGGCGGGCGCCGACCAGCAGGGCGACGTCGGCATCCTTGAAGGCGGTACGGGGATCGCTGTGGGCCGTGACTTCTTGCAGCAGCGGGAAGGCGCAGTCATCCAGTTCCATGATGACGCCCTTCAGGGCCTTTTGCGCTTTCTCGTCGGGGATTTCCAGCAGTTGCAGGATGACGGGTTGATCTTTACCCAGCATTTCGCCCGAGGCGATGCGGAATAGCAGTGCGTAACCGATTTGGCCGGCGGCGCCGGTGACGGCGACACGCAAGGCAGGCTTGGACATGGACGTTCTCCGTAATGGTTTGGCGAGAAAAAAATCTCACCAATCAGTGTAATCGTTGGGGCGTCGAAATCGACGCGCGCAAGGCTGGGCGCGCGGCGCCCGGGCAGCGCTGAATCCTAGATCGATTTTACGTATGCGTCAATTGCTCTTCTATCTTATATAAGACATAAGACGTTGGACAGCGTCCCTCCCGATATGCCACAATAGAGCGTTTATTCGAATGCGCCGCAGCCTTTTTGGCCGCGCGCCTGTATCAAGCCAGAAGACCGGCGGCAGCGGTGCATTGCGGATGGGTTCGCGCCCTTTGCGCCGCCTTCCCATTCTCCGGATAAACATGACACAACCAAGAAGATCCATGGCAGAGCCTAGGCCCGAAACCTCCTTACGCACTCGCGCCGCCCGTCCGTCGGGCGAGGGGGCCGCTTTCAGTCCGCTCTATCGCCAGATCAAGGACCTCCTGGTCCAAAGCCTCGAGCGCGGCGAATGGAAGCCCGGCGAGCTCATCCCCAGCGAAATCGACCTCGCCGCCCGTTTCCAGGTGAGCCAGGGCACGGTGCGCAAGGCGGTCGACGAGCTTGCCGCCGAGCACATGCTGCTGCGCCGCCAGGGCAAGGGCACGTTCGTCGCCACCCACCACGAAGCGCGCGTGCGCTACCGCTTCCTGCGCCTGGCCCCCGATGACGAGGGCGAAGCCGGCCGCGCCGAAAGCCGAATCCTTGAATGCCGCCGCCTGCGGGCGCCCGCCGAGATCGCGCGGGCCCTGGACTTGCGGGCCGGCGAAACCGTCGTGATGATCCGCCGCCTGCTGTCGCTGGGGCACGCGCCCACCGTTGTGGACGACATCTGGCTACCCGGCTCCATTTTCCGCGGGCTGACCCTTGAACTGCTGACCGCCAACAAGGCGCCCCTCTACGGCCTGTTCGAATCCGAATTCGGCGTGAGCATGGTGCGCGCGGACGAGAAACTGCGCGCGGTCGCCGCGCCGGCCGAAGTCTGTCCGCTGCTTAATGTTGCCGTCGGGACGCCGTTGTTGCAGGTGGATCGGGTGTCTTACACATATGGTGACCGCCCCATGGAAATCCGCCGGGGGTTGTACTTGACCGATCGATACCATTACCGCAATAGTTTGAATTGATGAGCTTTTTGACTACGATTTGATACCGACCCTATCTCTGGGCGAAAATACCGTGTTTGCCCGCAAGGGCCACGGCATTCTTGCCGTCACGATTCCCTAGTTCCGAAACACCGAGGCCGTCATGTCCGACACCGCTGCCAAGCCACGTCCGCAGTTTCGCAATATTGGCATTGCGCAACTTGCCAACTACCGCCTGCCCCTGGCCGGCAAGCTGTCCATCCTGCACCGCGTCAGCGGCGCGCTGCTGTTCCTCTGTCTTCCCTTGGTCATCCTGCCGCTCTTCGCGGCCAGCGTGGCCGCCCCGCAGACGTTCGCCGCCGTGGCCGCGTACGCCGGCAACCCGATCGTCAAGCTTGTCTTCCTGGTCCTGGTCTGGGGCTATCTGCACCACTTCTGTGCCGGCATCCGCTACCTGTTGCTGGACCTGCACATCGGTATCGACAAGCTGTCGGCCAAGAAGAGCGCCGGCGTGGTTTTCGGGGTGAGCCTGGCGCTGACCCTGGTGTTCGCCCTCAAACTGTTCGGAGTGCTGTAATGGCCGACGTCAAAAACTACGGACCCAAGCGTCTGGTCGTGGGCGCCCATTACGGCGTCATGGACTTCATCATCCAGCGCGTCACTGCCGTCATCATGGCCGTGTATACGCTGGTGCTGCTGATCGGCATCCTGATGATGCCGGCATTCACGTACGAACACTGGACCGCGCTGTTCAATTTCTACGTGGGCGTTCTTCCGGTGGGCCAGATCCTGGCCACCCTTGCATTCGTTGCGCTGGCCTGGCACGCCTGGATTGGCGTGCGCGACATCTGGATGGACTACGTCAAGTCGGTGGGCGTGCGCCTGCTGCTGCAAGTGCTGACGATCCTCTGGCTGGTCGGTTCGGTCGTCTACTTCGCGCAAATCCTCTGGAGTATTTAAGCCGTGGTCTCTGTCCTGAAATCCCTGCCGCGCCGCCAGTTTGATGTGGTGGTCGTCGGTGCCGGTGGAGCCGGCATGCGTTGTTCGCTGCAACTGTCCCAAGCGGGACTGTCCGTTGCGGTGCTGTCCAAAGTGTTCCCCACGCGTTCGCACACGGTTGCCGCTCAAGGCGGCGTGAGCGCCTCGCTGGGCAACATGAGCGAAGACAACTGGTACTGGCACATGTACGACACCGTCAAGGGGTCGGACTGGCTGGGCGACCAGGACGCCATCGAATTCATGTGCCGCGAAGCCCCGAACGCCGTGTACGAGCTCGAACACTTCGGCATGCCGTTCGACCGCAACCCCGACGGCACCATCTATCAGCGTCCGTTCGGCGGCCACACCGCCAACTTCGGTGAAAAGCCGGTCCAGCGCGCCTGTGCCGCCGCCGACCGTACCGGCCACGCGCTGCTGCACACCCTCTACCAGCGCAACGTCGCCGCGCGCACCCAGTTCTTCGTCGAATGGATGGCGCTGGACCTGCTGCGCAACGAAGCCGGCGACGTCGTGGGCGTGACCGCCCTCGAAATGGAAACGGGCGAAATCTACATCCTGGAAGCCAAGACCACGGTGCTGGCCACCGGCGGCGCCGGCCGCATCTGGGCCGCTTCCACCAACGCCTTCATCAACACCGGCGACGGCCTGGGCATGGCCGCCCGCGCGGGCATCCCGCTGCAGGACATGGAATTCTGGCAATTCCACCCGACCGGCGTGGCCGGCGCCGGCGTGCTGATCACGGAAGGCGTGCGCGGCGAAGGCGGCATCCTCCTGAACAAGGACGGCGAGCGTTTCATGGAGCGCTATGCGCCCACGCTGAAGGACCTGGCCCCGCGCGACTTCGTGTCCCGCTCGATGGACCAGGAAATCAAGGAAGGCCGCGGCTGCGGTCCCGACGGCAACTACGTGGTCCTGAAGCTCGACCACCTGGGCGCCGACGTGATCAACAAGCGCCTGCCCTCGATCCGCGAAATCGCCATCAAGTTCGGCAACGTGGACCCGATCAAGGAACCGATCCCCGTCGTTCCGACCATCCACTACCAGATGGGCGGCATCCCGGCCAACTACCACGGCCAGGTGCTGACGCGCGAAAACGGCGAGAACAAGATCGTCAACGGTCTGTACGCCATCGGCGAATGCGCCGCGGTGTCGGTGCACGGCGCCAACCGCCTGGGCACGAACTCGCTGCTGGACCTGATCGTGTTCGGCCGCGCTACCGGCAACCACATCGTGAATTCGCATCCGGAACGCCAGCACGCGCACCAGCCCGTGCCGGAGCAAGCCGTCGAATTCTCGCTGGACCGCGTGAACAAGCTGGAATCGCGCACCTCCGGCGAAAAGACACAAGACATCGGCAACGCCATCCGCTTCTCGATGCAACGCCACTGCGGCGTGTTCCGCACGCTGGACCTGCTGAACGAAGGCGTGGAGCAGATCGAAGACCTGGCCAAGCAAGCCGACAACATCTACTTCAAGGACAAGTCCAAGGTGTTCAACACCGCGCGCGTCGAGGCGCTGGAAATGGCCAACATGACCGAAGTGGCCCGCGCCACGATCAAGTCGGCCGCCAACCGCACCGAAAGCCGCGGCGCCCACGCGCTGAACGATCACCCGAACCGCGACGACGAGAACTGGCTGAAGCACACGCTGTGGTACTCCGAAGGCAGCCGCCTGGATTACAAGCCCGTGCAGATGAAGCCTCTGACGGTCGAGTCCTTCCCGCCCAAGGCGCGTACCTTCTAAGTCCGGATAGAGTCCTACTATGAGCACCAAGAGAATCGTCAAGTTCGAAATCTACCGCTACGATCCGGACAAGGACGAGCGCCCGTACATGCAGAAGCTGGAAGTCGAACTCCAGCCCACCGACAAGATGTTGCTCGATGCGCTGGTGCGCATCAAGAACGACGTAGATGACAGCCTGGCCCTGCGCCGCTCGTGCCGTGAAGGCGTGTGCGGTTCGGACGCCATGAACATCAACGGCAAGAACGGCCTGGCCTGCACGACGAACCTGCGCGAGCTGAAGGAACCGATCGTGCTGCGTCCGTTGCCGGGCCTGCCCGTCATCCGCGACCTGATCGTGGACATGACGCACTTCTTCAACCAGTACCACTCGATCCGCCCGTACCTCATCAACGACACGCCGCCGCCCGAAAAAGAGCGCCTGCAGTCGCCCGAGGCGCGCGAAGAGCTGGACGGTCTGTACGAGTGCATTCTGTGCGCGTGCTGTTCCACGTCCTGCCCGTCGTTCTGGTGGAATCCGGACAAGTTCGTCGGCCCGGCCGGCCTGCTGCAAGCCTACCGCTTCATCGCCGACAGCCGCGACGAGGCCACGGGTTCGCGCCTGGACAACCTGGACGATCCGTACCGCCTGTTCCGTTGCCACACCATCATGAACTGCGTCGACGTCTGTCCCAAGGGGCTGAACCCGACCAAGGCAATCGGCAAGATCAAGGAACTGTTGGTCCGCCGTACGGTCTAGTTTCAGGCAGTTGTTTTATCGCCGCCCCCTCGGAGTTTGGCCCTTCCGGGGGGAGCAAGCCGGGCCGCCCCAAGGCAAAACGCCCTCTCGAGGGGCGGCAAGCCCGCGTAGCGGGCGCGGCGTGGGGGCTTTTATTAAGGTGTAACGATGAGCAGGCTTACTGAACTAGAGCGGGCGCGTCTGCGTTGGCGGGCGCGCCGCGGCCTGCTCGAAAACGACTTGATCATCACCCGGTATCTGGACGCCCACGAGGCCGAGCTTACCGATGATGACGTAGCCGCATTGACGCAGCTTTTCGAATTGGGAGACAACGACCTGCTCGACCTGCTGCTGGCCCGCAAGGAACTCGAGGGCGAGCTGGATACGCCCAGGCTTCGGAGCATTATTGGCCAGATGCGTGCGCTCTGATTAATTGAGAGGAAAAAACATGAACCTGTCTGACAAAAAAGCCACGCTATCCTTCTCGGATGGCAGCGCTCCCATTGAGTTCCCTGTCTACAAGGGCACGGTCGGTCCGGATGTGATCGACATCCGCAAGCTTTACGGCCAGACGGGCATGTTCACGTTTGACCCGGGCTTCATGTCCACCGCCGCCTGCGAATCGGGCATCACGTACATCGACGGCGACAAGGGCGAACTGCTGTACCGCGGCTTCCCCATCGAGCAGCTGGCCGTGAACTGCGACTTCATGGACATCTGCTACCTGATCCTGAACGGCGAACTGCCCAACAAGGACCAGAAGGCCGATTTCGACTCGCAAGTCACCCATCACACGATGGTGAACGAGCAGCTGCATTTCTTCCTGCGCGGCTTCCGCCGCGACGCGCACCCGATGGCCGTTCTGACCGGCCTGGTCGGCGCGCTGTCGGCGTTCTACCACGACTCGACCGACATCACGAACCCGCAGCATCGCCACATCTCGGCCATCCGCCTGATCGCCAAGATGCCGACGCTGGTCGCGATGGCCTACAAGTACTCGCAAGGCCAGCCCTTCATCTATCCGCAGAATGACCTGTCCTACACGGGCAACTTCCTGCGCATGATGTTCGCCACGCCGTGCGAAGACTACAAGGTCAATGAAGTCGTCGAACGCGCGCTGGACCGCATCTTCATCCTGCACGCCGACCACGAACAGAACGCCTCGACCTCGACCGTCCGCCTGTGCGGCTCGTCGGGCACGAACCCCTTCGCCGCCATCTCGGCCGGCGTGGCTTGCCTGTGGGGCCCGGCCCACGGCGGCGCCAACGAAGCTTGCCTGCAGATGCTCGAAGAGCTGCAAGCCAACGGCGGCATCGACAAGGTCGGCGAGTTCATGGAGAAGGTCAAGGACAAGAACTCGGGCGTGCGCCTGATGGGCTTTGGCCACCGCGTCTACAAGAACTACGACCCGCGCGCCAAGCTGATGCAGGAAACCTGCAAGGAAGTGCTCTCGGCCCTGGGCCTGGAAAACGACCCGCTGTTCAAGCTGGCCATGGAACTGGAACGCATCGCTCTGTCGGATCCGTACTTCGTCCAGCGCAAGCTGTACCCGAACGTGGACTTCTACTCGGGTATCGTCCAGCGCGCCATCGGCATCCCGACCTCGCTGTTCACGGCCATCTTCGCGCTGGCCCGCACGGTGGGCTGGATCGCCCAGTGGAACGAAATGCTGTCGGATCCCGATTACAAGATCGGCCGCCCGCGCCAGCTGTTCACCGGTTCGGTCACGCGCGACGTGCCCCCGATGGACAAGCGTTGATCCGCTAGCCGTCCGCACCGAAAAACCCGCCCTCGTGGCGGGTTTTTTCATGGGCGGAGCCTGTCCCAGGGCCTGTTGGGGCAACGGGTAAATACCAATTCAAAGGCAGTTGCCTTTTGGCAGAATCTTCGGGACAAAGCGGGGGGTGAACTCCCCGCCCGGCAGCACGCAGGGAGCAGCAGACAGCAAGAGGACCGATAAGCCGTATTTCCGCAAAATCCGTGTCAATCTCTGGCACTGGCCCCGCCGGAGGGGAAATGAAGCTGAACTATTCGACCGAGAAGGTGAGTGAGCGCCAGCGGCCCGAGTACTGGAACGAAGTTGTCTGCAAACATTGTGTGCAGGCCGACAGCACCATCGACAGCTCAGGCAGTTTCATCGGCCAGTACGCCGCCAAGTCGATCGACGAGATCGAGATATCGCGGATGTCTTCTCCTCGCCATGTATGGCAGCGCGCGGCCAGGCACGTGCGCAGGGATGCGAACGAAGCGTTTCTGTTGACGCTGATGGAGTCCGGAACCGGCCAGCTATCGCAATCGGGCCGCTCCACGCAAATCAACAATGGCGATATTGCGCTGTACGACGCCGAGCGCCTGTTCACGTACGATATGACGCCCGAGTCCGTCTTGCTGCTGCGCATTCCGCGCAAGCAATTGCTGTATCGCGCCCCGCTGGCGGAACGCTATACGGCCATGCGCTTCATACCCGACAAACCCATCACCGGCCTGCTGTTCCACACGATTCGGTCCGCCGCCGACATCAACTTCTCCGAGGATCTGCCTCCCGGCGTGCAAACCCAGTTTGCGGCCTCCCTGCTGGATTTGCTGGCGGCGACGATCCAGATGCAGATGGCCGGCAGCGACTCGGCCTCCAGCGAACGCGAGAAATTGCTTGGGAGCGCCAAGCAATACGTGGAGTCTCACCTGGACGATCCGCAGCTTACGGTGGACCGGATAGCCATTGCCTTGCGAGTGTCCGAGCGCACGCTCACCCGCATGTTTGCCGAGAGCGGCACCACACCCATGCGCTGGGTTTGGCAACGGCGGCTCGAAGCCGCCTATTGCTCGCTGAAGGAGGGCAGGGCGCGCCAGGTGACCGAAGCGGCCTTTCGCAATGGATTCAACGACGTTTCGCATTTCAGCCGGATCTTCAAACTCTGCTACGGCCATTCGCCGAAAGACCTGCTGAGTAGAACAAGGCGCTGAACGGCGCCAGTCCGACAGCCAGCTGGAGCCCGTCACAGGGCTCCAGCTGGCTTTTTTCTTTCCGCTCCCGATTCGGCGCTGCGCGCGTGGCTGTCACAGTCAAGTCTGCTGGCGGTCACGAACAAGAAACCGTTCGGCACGCGCCGTAATCTGCTTCGAGGCTCGCATCAGGCTATTTCAAGCCGCGCAAGACGATAGCGTCTGGCGGTTTCTGTCGGTTGACGTCAAGGAGGACGGAATGAATCACGATGATCTGCACTACATGGGACTGCGCGAAATCGGCAAGGCTATTCAATCCGGCGAGGTCTCTTCTGAAACTGTCGCCGAACGGCAGTTCGAACGCATCGACAAATTGGACGGCCGTCTCAAGAGCTACGTCTTGCTCATGAAGGACGGCGCGATGGCGGCTGCCCGCCAGGCGGACCGGGAAATTGCCCAGGGCCAGGTGCGCGGCCCCCTGCACGGGGTGCCCGTCGCCGTGAAAGACCTGTGCTGGACCGCTGACGCGCCGACGGCGTTCGGAACGACGGTCTACCGGGGGTTTCAATCCCAGGAAGACGGCACGGTGGTGAAGCGCCTGCGGGAGTCCGGCGCCGTCCTGCTGGGCAAGGTCCAGCTGACCGAGGGCGCGCTCACGGACCACCATCCGGACATCGATCCGCCCATCAATCCCTGGAATCCTGCGCACTGGACCGGCGTGTCTTCCAGCGGGTCGGGCGTGGCGCCGGCGGCCGGGCTTTGCTACGGCGCGATCGGCACCGATACCGGTGGCTCGATCCGTTTCCCCTCCGCGGCTTGCGGACTGTCCGGCATCAAACCGACCTGGGGACGCGTCAGCCGCTATGGCGCGTTCGAGTTGGCAGCATCGCTCGATCACCTGGGGCCGATGACGCGCAGCGCGGAGGATTCGGCCGCGATGCTCCAGGTCATCGCAGGTGCGGACGAGAACGATCCGACGGCCAGTCAGTTGCCGGTTCCCGATTATCTGAGCGAGATGGAGCGGGGCGTCAAGGGGCTGCGCATCGGCGTCGATTCCCGGTGGAACCATGACGATGTCGATGCGCCGACGCGCAAGATGATGGACGAGGCCGTTGCCGTAATGGCGAAGCTGGGCGCGGAGATCGTCGAGGTCAAGGCGCCCGACGCGGCCGATGTGCAGCGCAACTGGTTCAACCTGTGCAGCATCGAAGCGGCCGTGGCCCATGAGAAAACCTATGCGCAGCATAAGGGCTCGTACGGTCCGGCATTGGCCAACCTGATCGAGATGGGCATGGCCCAGAGCGGCATCGACTATCAGAAAGTCCTGCTGCAGCGGGCCGCGTACACGGGCAAGATGCGGGCCCTGATGCAAACGGTAGATGTGCTCTTGATTCCCACCACTCCCATCGCTTCGCCGACGGTGGCGCAAATGCACGTGACTGGCCAGGCGTATGTGGACATCTGGTTCGCCATGATGCGATATACGGCTCCGCTGGACATGGCGGGCGTGCCCACCATCACCTTGCCGGGGGGCTTTCTCGAAGGGGCCGGCACGCCCATCGGATTCCAGTTCGTGGGCGCCGATTTTCGCGAAGACCTGATCGTGCGCGCCGCGCATGCGTATCAGCAAATGACGGATTGGCATCGCAGGCATCCCGATCTGGCAGGTGCTTGAGCAAGCCGGCGCGTGTCGGCGCCAGACCGGATCGCAGCCGTAGGATCGACGCTGGCGGGAAGCGCCAGCGCGGGCAATTCAACGAAGGAGTGTCCATGTCCCTCAATCGACGGGGTTTCATCAAAACCGCGGCCGGCGTGCTTGCGTACGCCAGCAGCTTCGATCTGCTCGCGCAGGCGCAAATCGATTCGTCCAAGCCGATCAAAGTGGCCAACCTGCTGGACAAGACCGGCGTCCTGAACAACTACTGCCTGAAGCAGATCAAGGCGGTAGCCATGGCGGCCGACGAAATTAATGCGTCGGGCGGCTTGCTGGGCCGGAAGGTGGAGGTCAGTTTCTACGACACGCAGTCCAGCAACCGGCTCTATTCGCAATACGCGACCCAGGCTTTCGTCCGCGACAAGGCCGACGTCATCCACGGTGCCGTCGCCAGTTCCGCGCGCGAAGTCGTCAGGCCGATCGTGCAGCGCTTCAAGGGGCTGTATTTCTACAATGCCCTGTACGAAGGCGGCGTGTGCGATCGCCGCCACGTGTGCCCCGGCATGGTCCCGGGGCAGGAACTGGATCCGCTGGTCGACTATGTGATCAAAGAGCGCAACGCCAAGACGCACTACATCCTGGCGGCCGACTACAACTATGGCCAGATCACCAGCAAGTGGTTGCAGAAGTTCATCCGGGAAAAGGGCGGCAAGGACGTGGCCGTCGAGTTCTTTCCCCTGGACGTGACCAACTTCGCGCCGGCGCTCAGCCGCATCCAGGCAGCCAAGCCCGATGCCGTGTGGTCCGCGCTGGTCGGCGATGCCCACATGAGTTTCTACCGCCAGTTCGAATCGACCATAGGCAAGAAGAACATGACGCTGGTCGGCACGGTGTACGGCGCCGCCAGGGAGAACTCCATGCTCAGCGCGCAGGAGAACGACGGCACCATCATCGCCGCGTCCTTCATCGACACGCTGCCCACCGACGCGGCCAGGAAATTCGTGAAGCGCTTCGCAGACTTCACCGGGGAATCGGGCTACATCGGCGAATATGGAGAGTACGGCTACCGCGGCATGATGCTTTGGGCTGAAGCCGTCCGGCGCGCCGGCAGCGTGGAACCGGACAAGGTCATCGCCGCCTTGCCGGGGACCCGGTATGACGGCCCCGGCGGCCTGTACTCCATCGATGAGCAGTCCAATCACGTCATCATGGATATCCATATCGCCATCGGCAACAAGGACAAGGGTTTCGACGTGGTCAAGTCGTTCCCCCAGCGCCAGCCCACCGATACGCAGGCGGTATGCGACCTGAGGCGCAACCCCGACGACACCAGGCAATACGAGCCCAAGCTCTAGATGCCGGGAGCGCCAGGGCCGTCGGCGTAGCGGCGGCCCTGGCGGACGTTAACCATCCGCTTCGGAGAGCCGCGTGACATCGCTATACACCGGTCTTTACCTAGTCGTATTTTCGATCTCCCTGATGTTGCTGATCAGCCTGGGGCTGGCGGTGATATTCGGCATGATGAAGGTCATCAACCTGGCCCATGGCGAGTTCATGATGGTGGGGGGATACGCGTGCGTGCTGTCCGCCAACGCCGGCGCGCCGCTGTGGCTGGGCGTGCTGGCGGGCGGGGTGGCCGCGGGCGTTGCTGGCATCGTGGTCGAGCGGCTCGTCATCCGCTTCCTCTACGGACGGATGGTCGACACGCTGTTGGCCACCTGGGGGTTGTCGCTGTTGTTCGTCGGCGCGGCCACCACCGTGTTCGGCGCATCCAGCATGGGAATGTCGACGGACTTCGCCAACGTCAGCCTGGGTGGCATGAGCGTCTCTTCCTACAACCTGGCGATCTGCGCGTTTTCCTTCTCGCTGGTCGCGCTGTGCTGGTGGCTGGCGGTTCGGACCAAGGCGGGCCTGATCGTGCGCGGAACCATGCAGGCGTCGGAGATGGCCGCTTGCCTGGGAGTGGATCGAGACCGCGTATACATGGCCACGTTCGGGCTGGGTTCCTGCCTGGCGGGGCTGGCCGGCGCGGCGCTGGCGCCGTTGACCGGAGTGAGCCCCGCCATGGGCGGATTTTTCGTGGCCAAGGCGTTCATCACGGTCATCGTCGGCGGCCACCTGCCTCTGGTGGGCGCGAGCGCGGCCTCATCCCTGTTCGGCGCGATCGACGGCGTGGTGTCCTATGCCTACAGCTCGGTTCTGGGCGAGGTCAGCATGTTGATCGCGGCGGTCCTCCTACTGCGCATGCTCCCCTTGGGCATCACAGGCAGAATGAAGCGAGGTATGTAGCATGAGCAGCCATACGTTTTCCATGAGTTTCGACGCGCATGCCGGACGCCGGCCCCGATGGCCCTGGTGGGCATCGGTGGGCGTTTGCGTGGCGCTGATGCTGGTTGTGCCCTTGTATGGCGACACGGCGCTTCAGCTGGACTTGTCGCTGGTGATGATCCTGTCTCTGCTGGCGCTGAGCATGGGGCTGCTGTGGGGCTACGTCGGGATCCTGAGCTTCGGCCAGACGATTTTCTTCGGCCTTGGCGGCTATGCCTATGCCTTGTTCAGCCTGAACACCGATCTGCCCTTGGCGGCATTCGCACTGGCGGCCATCGTGCCCATGCTCTTCGCGGTACTGCTGGGCTATTTCATGATGTTCGGCCGGATCAGCGATATCTACCTGAGCGTCATCACGCTGGTCGTTACGCTGATCTTCGAGAAGGGCGTGCGCGCCACCTCGGGACCCGAATACGTCATCGGCGCCGTGCGGCTCAACGGGCAGAACGGCATACCTGGCGTGCCGGGCCTGCCTCTGCGGATCGGGCCGCTCGACCTGCAATCCATCGAAGGCATTTTCTACCTGGCCTTGTTCTTCCTGGCCTTGGCGTATGTGGGCATCCGCCTGTTCCTGGCCAGCCCGACGGGACGCGTGCTGGTGGGGCTGCGGGAAAACGACAAGCGCATGGAGTTGCTGGGGTACGACAGCCGGCTGTACAAGCTGATGGCCTTCGTCATCGCCGGCGGGCTGGCCGGCCTGGCCGGAGGCCTGTACGCGCTGTGGGGGAGCTTCGTCGGCCCGGAGATGTTCAGCCTCAATCAGGCCGCGATGGTGGTCATCTGGGTAATCGTCGGCGGGCGCTCCATCCTGGTGGGGCCGATCATCGGCACGCTGCTCATCCAGTACCTCACCACCTGGCTGGGCACGGTGGGCGTCGGCCAGGTCACGCTGGCGCTGGGATTCATATTGATCGTCTGCGTGCTGTTGTTTCCGCAGGGATTGGCGCCGGCGTGCCAGAGCCTGATTGCCCGTCTTGTGCCGCAGCGGCGCACGGGAGGCGAGCGATGACGGACCGAGACATTATTCTGGAGGCCCGGGGCGTGGGCAAACGCTTCGGCGGCGTCAAGGCGCTGGGCAATATCGATTTCGTCTTGCGCCGGGGCGAGCTGAGGTGCCTGATCGGGCCTAACGGCGCCGGCAAGAGCACGTTCTTCAAGTTGCTCAGCGGCCAACTCGCGCCCTCGGAGGGAGACATCCTGTTCGACGGACGCAGCATCCGGCATGCGCAGCAGCACGCTATCGCCAAGCGGGGCATGGGTATCAAGAACCAGGTGCCGACCGTGCTGGACGGGCTGACCGTGGACGAGAACCTGTGGCTGGCTGCCTGGAGCGCCTGCGGTTCCCGCAAGGCGCTCGACCGGGCCGAGCAGATAAAGACCCGTCTCGGGCTGGAGGGCGTTTCCCGCAAGCTGGTGGGCGAACTGGCCCACGGCCAGCGGCAGTGGGTGGAAATCGGCATGGTCGTGGCGCGCGATCCGAAGGTCATCCTGCTCGACGAGCCGGCGGCCGGAATGAGCGACGAGGAAACCCAGCGCATGGCGGACCTGATACACGAGCTGAATGCGCGGGCGGCCGTGGTGGTGGTCGAGCACGACATGGCCTTTATCGGCAAGATCGCGCGCAAGGTCACCGTGTTTCATCAAGGCGGCATCCTGACGGAAGGCTCGTTTGAGCAGATCATCGCCGATCCGCAGGTACGCGATGTCTATTTGGGACGGGGGCGCGGCGCATGAACTTGCTGACAGTCAACAATCTGTCTTCCGGCTACGGCCGCATTCCGGTTCTGGAGGGCGTCCAGTTCCACGTCGCCGAGGCGGAATTCCTGGGCGTGCTCGGCCACAACGGCATGGGGAAGTCCACGTTGCTGAAGACGCTGATGGGCGTGCTGCCGGCGACGGCAGGCGCCACACGTTTGCAGGACACGGACATCACCCGCTTGCCATCCCACATGCGCGCCCGGATGGGCATGGGCTATGTGCCGCAGGGACGGGGCATTTTTCCAGGCTTGTCGGTGCTGGACAACCTCCGTTTTTCAGCCAAGGCGAACCCCGGGCGGAGCATGGATGTCGAAGAAATCCTGAATGAATACCCGCGCCTGAAGCCATTGGCGGGGCGTCCCGGCGGTGCGCTCAGCGGTGGGGAACAGCAACTGCTGGCGCTGGCGCGGGCCCTGGTCGCGCGGCCGAGGCTGCTGCTGCTCGACGAACCCACCGAGGGTATACAGCCTTCCATCATCGATGAAATCGTGGACAAGCTGAAAGACATCCGCGAGCGCCTGGGGCTGGCGATCGTGCTGGTGGAGCAGAACATCGATTTCATTCGCCAGCTGTCGGACCGCGTGCTGCTGATACACAAGGGCACCATCAAGCGGGCCTTGCAACCCGACGAATTGACCGACGAATCCGTCCTGGATCATTTCACCTGAACGGCCGGTAATAGGGCCTATCGGCATCCGGGCCGAGGCGGCGGTTCGCGTATCATCGCCGCCATGATTCCGATTTCACTGCCCTCGGCAGAGTTTTTCATCTTCCTGTTCATTTCCCAGCTCACGGGCCTGGCCTTGCTGGGATGGCTGGCGGTGCTGGCGTTCAGCCGCGGGGCAAGGCAGCGGTTCGCGCGCGGCCCGTGGCTTCACGGCATCCTGCTGCTCGTGCTGGCCGCCGTGTCGGCTTTCTATCTTTCCTTCGAATACATGCGCTGGACGATAGGGCGCGAGTACGCCCGGCGGGAGGCGGCGCGGCGCGTGACGCTGCAGCAGCCGCAAACGCTCGGCGGCGTGTCCATGCCGGCCGGCACGCGCCTGGTGCTGGAGCGGGAGGAACAGCTCGAGCGCTACACGGAGGCAACGTTCGACGCGCCGGTGCAGGCATTCGGCATGCAGGCGACGCACATCCTGCGGTATCTGCGCACCGGGTACGACCCGAAGACCTACGAGGAAACCGGCAGCTACCCGCACACCCTGGATATCAGGGGCACAGGCGTCCAGCGGGTGGCGGGCTGGCTGTGCGATACCACGCAGAAGGTGGAATTCGACGTCAAGGACGAGGGCGCGCGGACTGAGTTCGAATCCTGCACGCTGGCGGCCGGCAACCGCGTGGGCGAGGTCGAGCTGCCCGCCGGCGCCGAAGTCCAGGCAAGGGAGGGGCAGACATTCACCAACGGACACGTGGAGCCGTTGCGCTGGTACGTCAGCGTCGATTCGCCCGAGCCTTTGGCCGTGTCCGGGATCTTGCTGGGACGTCCGGGGCTGCGCCTGGATGACGAGCTGCGGCTGCTGGGAGTGGCGAGCGGTGCGCTGGCCTGCCCGCTGCAGCTGGGGCCTTACCGCTATCCGGCGGGCACGCGCGTGCAGTCCACGGGGTATCCGCTGAACGAGCGCCTGCCGGGCGCCTGGATATTCAGCCCGGACCACGGGATGGTGGCAACGCGCGAGGATGGCGAGGAACTGCCCGCAGGCATGTCGGTGATGCAGCGTGGCGACGGGGAGGTGCTGGCCACGTTGCCGAACGCGGAAGCGGGCGTGATGCTGTTCGCCACCATCGAGGTGGAAGGGGCGCCGCCGCAGGCGTCGGTGCGCTGCCCCTCTTGAACGCGCCGGCCTCAAGGGGGACTGGGCACTACATGCCGATGCCGCGCGCCATCAGCACCGCGAACAGCGGCAGGAAAATGAACAGGTGGGATTCGATCATCACCCAGCGGCGCGCGCGGCGGATGTCGGCTTCCGGCGGCACGAAGCCCGGTTGCGTGGCGGCCTGCTTGCGCCAGCGGATGAAGGCGAGGGTGGGCGGGATCGAACAGAGGGCGATCACGACGAAGAGCGCGATCTTGGCATGGAACCAGGGGTTGGCCATGTAGAACGCCGCGCCCTTGGCGCCGAGCATGAGGCGCAGCACGCCGGTGACCAGCACGGCCACCGCCGACACGCCGAAGAAGCGGTCGTACAGGGCCAGGCGGCGAACTGTGTCGGGCGCCAGGCCGGGGCGCAGCAGGACGGCTTCGGCCGTCATGATGACTACGAGCACGAAAATGGCCAGGTAGTGAAACCAGGCGAGCAGGGCGTCTTGCAGCATGTCGGCTCCAGAAAGGCGGGACAAGCATGGTTGTACCATCACCCGCCGAACCGCCAAGAAAAAAGCGCCCCGAGGGGCGCTTTGCATGCCGGGCGCCGCGGGCGCCCGAACCGGTCGATCAACGGCGCTTCTTGGCGGCCTCGGCGGCTTCCTGCTGCGCGTCCACCACGGCCAGGGCCGTCATGTTGACGATGCGGCGCACGGTGGCGCTGGTGGTCAGGATGTGCACGGGGCGCGCCGCGCCCAACAGGATCGGGCCCATCGCGATACCGTTGCTGCCGGTCATCTTCAGCATGTTGTACGTGATATTGCCGGTGTCCAGGTTCGGCATGACCAGCAGGTTCGCGCGGCCCTTCAGCGTGCTGTCCGGGTAGGCGACCATGCGGATCTTTTCCGACAGGGCGGCGTCGGCATGCATTTCGCCGTCGACTTCCAGGTCGGGCGCGCGGTCACGCACCAACTGGCTGGCGGCGGCCATCTTGCGCGACGAGTCCGTCGAGCGGCTGCCGAAGTTGGAGTGCGACAGCAGGGCGATCTTCGGCACCACGCCAAAGCGCAGCATTTCATCGGCGGCCTGGATCGTGATGTTGGCCACTTCTTCCGACGTCGGGTTTTCGTTGACGTGGGTGTCGGTGACGAACAGCGTCTGATCGGGCAGCATCAGCACGTTCAGGGCGGCGTACGTCTGGCCTTCCTTGCGTCCGATGATTTCGTCGACGTACTTGAGCTGGTTGTCGTACTTGCTGGCCACGCCGCACAGCAGCGCGTCGGCGTCGCCGCGGCGCAGCAGCATCGCACCGATCAGCGTGTTGTGCTTGCGGATCATCGCCTTGGCGATGGCCGGAGTTACGCCTTCGCGGCCCTTGAGCTGGTAGTAGGCGCTCCAGGTTTCGTTGAAGCGGCTGTCGTCTTCGGGATCCACGATCTCGAAATCCTGGCCGACGGTCAGGCGCAGGCCGAACTTCTTGATGCGCATCTCGATCACGGACGGACGACCGACCAGGATCGGGAAGGCCAGCTTCTCGTCGCTGACGGTCTGCACGGCGCGCAGCACGCGTTCGTCTTCGCCGTCGGCGTAGATGACGCGCTTGGGCGCCTTCTTGGCCTGGGCGAACAGCGGACGCATCAGCTGGCCGGAGTGGTACACGAAGCCCATCAGCTTCTGGCGATAGGCTTCGATGTCTTCGATGGGGCGCGCGGCCACGCCGGAGTCGGCCGCGGCCTGGGCGACTGCCGGGGCGATCTGGACGATCAGGCGCGGGTCGAACGGCTTGGGAATGATGTAATCCGGGCCGAACGAGAGCTCCTGGCCGGCATAGGCACGCGCCACTTCATCGTTCTGCTCGGCTTGCGCCAGTTCGGCGATGGCCTTTACGCAGGCCAGCTTCATTTCTTCCGTGATGCGCGAAGCGCCGGCGTCCATGGCGCCGCGGAAGATGAACGGGAAGCACAGCACGTTGTTGACCTGGTTCGGATAGTCCGAACGGCCGGTGGCGATGATGCAGTCGGGGCGCGCCGCCTTGGCGACTTCGGGGCGGATTTCGGGTTCCGGGTTGGCCAGGGCCAGGATCAGCGGGCTGGCGGCCATGGTCTTGACCATGTCGGCGGTCAGCACGCCGGCGGTCGAGCAGCCCAGGAACACGTCGGCGCCGTTGACCACGTCGGCCAGCGTGCGCGCGTCGGTCTTCTGCGCGTAGCGCTTCTTGTTGGCTTCCATGTTTTCATCGCGGCCGTCCCAGATCACGCCGCGGGAATCCACCACATAGATGTTCTCGCGCTTGACGCCGAGGTGGACCAGCAGGTCCAGGCAGGCGATGGCGGCCGCGCCGGCGCCCGAGCAGGCCAGCTTGACCGAGCCGATGTCCTTGCCCACGACCTTCAGGCCGTTCAGGATCGCGGCCGACGAAATGATGGCGGTGCCGTGCTGGTCGTCGTGGAAGACGGGGATCTTCATGCGCTCGCGCAGCTTCTTTTCGATGTAGAAGCACTCGGGCGCCTTGATGTCTTCGAGGTTGACGCCGCCCAGCGTGGGTTCCAGCGCCGCGATGATGTCGACCAGCTTGTCCGGGTCGTTCTCGGCCAGTTCGATGTCGAACACGTCGATGCCGGCGAACTTCTTGAACAGGCAGCCCTTGCCTTCCATGACGGGCTTGGCGGCCAGCGGGCCGATGTTGCCCAGGCCCAGCACGGCGGTGCCGTTGGTGATCACGCCCACCAGGTTGCCGCGCGACGTGTACTTCGAGGCGGCGTCGTCGCCCTGGTCGAAGATGGCCATGCAGGCGGCTGCCACACCCGGGGAGTAGGCCAGGGACAGGTCATCCTGGTTGGCCAGGGTCTTGGTAGGCGTAACCGAGATTTTGCCCGGAGTGGGGTAGGCGTGGTAGTCCAACGCCAGTTTGGTGAGAGTTTCGTCCATGGGATACAGGCCTCTGGGGCGTAAAACAGAAAAAGAAAACGGACTGCAAAAGGCGGGCTCGCGGCCCGCCGTTTTATTTGGCAATGCTTGGGAACACCCGTATTTCACCAGAAAGCGCGGACGCTTGGTTGTTGCAGTGCAGCGAACGCGCGGGTTTCCGCAAGGGGGCCGCGCGCCCGGCGGTTTCTAGCGTTCCCAGGGAGGGGTTGGGCGGGAGGCCGCGTCGAGACGGGCGCGCAGCGCCCGGGCGTCGTCCTGCCGGCCCAGGCTGTCCAGCGCATACAGCACGATCCAGTCGGCGCTGACTTCGAAGAAGTCCCGCAGCTGGGCGCGGGTGTCGCTGCGGCCGAATCCGTCGGTGCCCAGCGTGCGGTAGGACGCCGGCACCCAGGCGCGGATCTGCTCGGGCACGGCGCGCACGTAGTCGGTGGCCGCGATCACCGGCGCGTCGCTGCCGCCCAGGCAGGTCAGCACCCAATCGGCGGCGGCGGTTTCCAGCCCCAGCACGCGGGCGCGTTCGGCCTCACGGCCGTCCCGGGCCAGCTCGGAGAAGCTGGTTACGCTCCAGACCTCGGCGTCCACGCCGTGGTCGGTCAGCAGCCGCTCGGCGGCCATTTCGGCCTCCCTCAGCATCGGGCCGGCGCCGAGCAGGCGCACCTGGGCCTGGCCGCGCGCGGGGCGCAGGCGGTACATGCCCCGCAGGATGCCTTCGCGCGCGCCGGCATCCGCCGGCATGTCCGGCTGCGCCAGGTTTTCGTTGGTGACGGTCAGGTAGTAGAACTCGTCGCGCTGCTCGTCGAGCATGCGGCGCATGCCGTGCTCGACGATGACGGCGACTTCGTAGGCGTAGGCGGGGTCATAGGCGCGGCAGTTGGGGACGGCGGCGGCCATGATATGGCTGGAGCCGTCCTGGTGCTGCAGCCCTTCGCCGCCCAGCGTGGTCCTGCCGGACGTGGCGCCGATGAGGAAGCCGCGCGTGCGCTGGTCGGCGGCCGCCCAGATGAGGTCGCCGATGCGCTGGAACCCGAACATCGAGTAATAGATATAGAAGGGCAGCATTGGCAGCCCATTGACCGAGTAGCTGGTGCCGGCGGCGGTCCATGAGGAGATCGCGCCCGCCTCGGTAATGCCTTCTTCCAGGATCTGGCCGTCGCGGGCCTCGCGGTAGTACAGCACCGAGCCGATGTCCTCGGGCTCGTAGAGCTGGCCCTGGGCCGAATAGATGCCGATCTGCCGGAACAGGTTGGCCATGCCGAACGTGCGGGCCTCGTCCGCGACGATGGGCACAATGCGCGGGCCCACTGTGGCGTCTTTGAGCAGCGCGGTCAGCATGCGCACGATGGCCATGGTCGAGGACATTTCCTTGCCGTCCGCGGCCAGCGCGAAGCGCGCCCAGTGCTCGGCTTCGGGAGGCGCCAGGCGCGGGGCCTCGGTGCTGCGGCGGGGAATGTGCCCGCCCAGCGCCGCGCGGCGAGCCTGCAGGTGCCGTAGTTCGGCGCTGTCCTCGGCGGGCCGGTAGAACTTCAGCGCAAGGCAGTCGGCGTCCGAGATCGGCAGCGCGAAGCGGTCGCGGAAGGCCAGCAGCGCCTCGTCGTCCAGCTTCTTCTGCTGGTGGGTGGTCATCTTGCCCTGGCCGGCCGAGCCCATGCCGAAGCCCTTCTTGGTCTGCGCCAGGATGACGGTCGGCTGGCCCCGATGGCGCACGGCGCGATGGTATGCGGCGTGGATCTTCACCATGTCGTGGCCGCCTCGGTGCAAGCGGTCGATGGCGTCGTCGGTCCAGTCGGCCACCAGCGCGGCCAGTTCGGGATTCTGGTTAAAGAAGTGGGCGCGGTTGAAGGCGCCGTCGTTGGCGGCGAAAGTCTGGAACTGCCCGTCCACGGTGCTGGCGAAGGCGCGGGCCAGCGCGCCGCCCGTGTCGCGCCGCAAGAGGGCGTCCCAGTCGCTGCCCCAGACCAGCTTGATGACGTTCCAGCCGGCGCCGGCGTACAGCGTTTCGAGTTCGTCGATGATGCGGCCGTTGCCGCGCACCGGGCCGTCCAGCCGCTGCAGGTTGCAGTTGACCACGAAGACCAGGTTGTCGAGCTTTTCGCGCGCGGCCAGCGTCAGCGCGGCGATGGATTCGGGTTCGTCCATTTCGCCGTCGCCGAAGATGCCCCAGACCTTGCGGTCGCCGCCGGGCACCAGCGAACGGTGTTCCAGATAGCGCATGAAGCGCGCCTGGTAGATGGCGTTGATGGGGCCGATGCCCATCGAACCCGTGGGGAACTGCCAGAAATCCGGCATCAGCCACGGGTGCGGATAGGAGGACAGCCCGCGCAGGCCGCGGGCCGTGGCGGTGATTTCCTGCCGGAAATGCGCCAGCTCGTCTTCGCCGAGGAAGCCTTCCAGGTAGGCCCGGGCGTACACGCCCGGCGCCGAATGCGGCTGCATGTAGACCAGGTCGCCGGGGCCTTCGGCGGTACGGGCCCGGAAGAAATGGTTGAAACCCACTTCGAACAGGTCCGCGGCCGAGGCATAGCTGGCGATGTGGCCGCCCAGCTCGCCGTGCGCCTGATTGGCGCGCACCACCATGGCCAGCGCGTTCCAGCGGTTGATGCGGGCGATGCGTTCCTCGACCGCCAGGTTGCCGGGAAAGGGCGGTTCCTGGTCGGCGGGGATGGTATTCAGATAGGCAGTGCGGGTCTGGCTCCTGGCGCGCAGGCCCATCGATGCCGCGTGGCCCAGGAGATTGTCCAGCACATAGCCCGCCCGTCCGGCGCCTTCTACCTGGACCAGCGACTGCAGGGCGTCGCGCCATTCGGCGGTTTCGGCGGGGTCGAGGTCGTGTTCCGTGTCCTGCCCGGGACGGAGGGTGCTGGCGTCGCGCATAGTGGTGTTGTCTCCTGGTTTAACGCCCATGCTAGACCCTTGCCCCTGGCATGGGTGATCGAAATTTTGGCGGAATCGCGCCGGTTTCAGCATAATCTTTTGCAGGACGGATTGCCGGCGGCAGCTTATGCCGCCGAATTGCCCGATGACCGCCTCCGGGGCCTGCGCCGGCGAGGCGCTAGAATTCGCGGCTAGCAGACAGGGAGATTCCCATGACCCAACCCACCCGCGTCCCCGCAGACGTCACGTTGCCGGAACTGACGTTCCGCGGCGTCCTGCTGGGCGCCCTGATCACCATCATCTTCACGGCCTCCAATGTTTTCCTGGGGCTGAAGGTGGGCCTGACGTTTTCGTCCGCCATCCCCGCCGCGGTGATCTCGATGTCCGTCCTGCGCCTGTTCAAGGACGCGAACATCCTGGAAAACAATATGGTGCAGACGCAGGCTTCGGCGGCCGGCACGCTGTCCTCCATCATTTTCATCCTGCCGGCCCTGGTCATGATGGGGCATTGGCAAGGCTTTCCGTTCTGGCAGACGCTGGGTATCTGCGCGGCAGGCGGGATGCTGGGTGTGATGTTCACCATTCCGCTGCGCCACGTGATGGTGGTGCAGAGCGATCTGCCGTATCCGGAGGGCGTAGCGGCCGCCGAAATCCTGCGGGTGGGCAGCGCGGAGCGCGCCCAGGATGCCGCCGAGGATGCCGGGCGGGCGCCGGCCAAAACCGCGACGGGCATGGGCGATATCGTCGCCGGCGGCCTGGCCGCCGCCGTGGTCAGCTTCGCGGCCAGCGGCCTGCGGGTACTGGGCGACAGCGTCAGCGGCTGGTTCGCGCTGGGCGGCGCGGTGTTCCGCCTGCCCATGGGCTTTTCGCTGGCGCTGCTGGGCGCGGGCTACCTCATCGGCATCGTCGCGGGCCTGGCCATGCTGACCGGGCTGGTCATTTCCTGGGGGATCGCGGTGCCCATTCTGAGCGCCATGGGCGATATGCCCGCGGGCGCGTCGCTGGCGAAGTACGCGACCGGCCTATGGTCTTCGCAAGTGCGCTTCATTGGCGCCGGCGTGATCGGCGTGGGCGCCATCTGGACGCTGGCGACGCTCTTCATGCCGATGGCGCGCGGCGTGAAGGCCTCGTTCGCCGCGCTGAGCAAGGCGGGCGCGGCGCGCGCGGGGAGCACCCCGCGCACCGAGCGCGACCTGTCGGCCGGCTGGATCTCGGCGGTCACGCTGGTGCTGGTGGCCGTCCTGGTCGTGACTTTCCAGGTGTTCCTCTCGGGCGCGCCGCTGTCGGCCGCCGCGATCTGGAAGCTGGTGGCTTACGCCGTGCTGTTCGCCTTCGTGTTCGGTTTCCTGGTGGCCGCCGCCTGCGGCTACATGGCCGGGCTGGTGGGTTCGTCCACGAGCCCGATCTCGGGCGTGGGCATCGTCGCCATCGTGCTGGTGTCGCTGCTGATGCTGACGCTGGGCGGCGAGTTGCTGAGCGTAGAGAACGGTGTGCAGATGGCCATTGCGCTGTCGATCTTCAGCACGTCCGCGGTGGTGGCGGTGGCCTCCATTTCCAACGACAACCTGCAGGACCTGAAGACCGGCTGGCTCGTGGGCGCGACGCCGTGGCGCCAGCAGGTGGCCCTGCTGATCGGCTGCGTGGCGGGCGCAGCGGTGATTTCACCGGTGCTGGAACTGCTTTACAACGCCTATGGTTTTGCCGACTCGATGCCGCGCGCAGGCATGGATCCGGCGCAAGCCCTGTCGGCGCCGCAGGCGACGCTGATGCTGGCGATCGCGCGCGGCATCTTCACGCACCAGCTCAACTGGACGATGATCCTGATCGGCATGGCGGTCGGCGTGGGCCTGATCCTGGTGGACCAGGCCATGAAGCGCACCTGCCGCGTGGCGCGGATTCCGGTGCTGGCGGTAGGCATCGGCATTTACCTGCCGCCGACCGTCGCGGCGCCCATCGTGGCGGGCGCGGTCCTTGCGTGGCTGCTCGAACGCACCCTGCGCCGCCGCGCGGCGCAGGCCGGCCAGCCCTACGAGCAGTTCGCCGACGCGCCGAACCGGCGCGGCGTGCTGATCGCATCCGGCCTGATCGTGGGAGAGAGCCTGGTCGGGGTGCTGATGGCCGCCATCATCGGCGCGGCCGGCACCGAGGCCCCGCTGGCGATCGCCGGCGAGGACTTCGCGCGGACGGCGTCGTATCTTGGGCTGGCGGTTTTCGTGTTCGTGGCGGTGCTGTTCTGGCGGCGGGTGTTGAAGCTGGCGTAGCGCGCTTGCGCATCGTCGATGCGAGGGGCCGGGCCGCGGCAGGAGCCTGGCCGTGGCAGTGTCTGACACTCACACACATCGTGTCAGACACCCGGGAAGCGTTGCTTCAAGCTTGAGCGCCTTGCCGTACGGGTGTCAGACACTTGGGGCAGGGCGTGCCCTGCGCGGGGGTGTTCCCGCCTCAAGCCGGCGCTAGCAGGTCCGCCAGCGTGCGGGCGATCACCTTGGTGGCGCGCCGCAGGTCTTCCAGCACCACGCGCTCGTCGTTGCGCTTGGCGTGCGATTCCAGCACGCTGCGCGGCCCCGCCCCGTAGATCACGCCGGGGATGCCGGCTTCGGCGTACAGGCGCACATCGGTGTAGAGCGGGGTGCCCATGGCGGGTATGGGCTCGCCGAACAATTCCTGTCCATGCTTCTGGATGGCCTGCGCCAGCGGCTGGCTGCCCGGCAGCGGACGCATCGAATTCGCCAGCAGCAGGCGCTTGATGTCCACCGTGATGCCGGGCTGGGCCGCGGCGGCGTCCGCGATGATCCGGCGGATGTCGGCCTCGACCTCCGCGGCGTTTTCCTCGGGGATCATGCGCCGGTCGAGCTTGAACACGACCTTGCCCGGAACCACGTTGGTATTGGTGCCGCCTTCGATACGGCCGATGTTCAGGTAGGGATGGCTGATGCCCGGCACCTGGGACCGGATGTTCCGGTAATGCGCGTTCTGCGCATACAGCGCGTCGAGGATCCTGACCGTGGCCTGCAGCGCGTCCACGCCGGTGGCGGGAATGGCGGCGTGCGCCATCTTGCCGTGCACGGTCACCTCCATCTGCAGGCAGCCGTTGTGCGCGGTCACGACCTCGTAGCTGAAGCCCGCTGCGATCAGCAGGTCGGGTTTGGTCAAGCCTTGCGAGAGCAGCCAGCCCGGCCCCAGCAGACCGCCGAATTCCTCGTCGTAGGTGAAGTGCAGTTCGACCGCGCCGCGGCCGGGCTTGGCCACGGCTTCGAGCGCGCGCAGCGCAAAGGTGTAGCTCGCGAAGTCGCTCTTGCTGACGGCGGCCGCACGGCCGTATAGGCTGCCGTTGTCGATCTCGCCGCCGTAGGGATCGTGCTGCCAGCCTTCGCCGGGAGGCACCACGTCGCCGTGGGCGTTCAGCGCGATGCGCGGGCCTTCCGCGCCGTATTCGCGCCGGACGATGAGGTTGGTGATGGATTCGAGCCCGTAGTCCTGGACCGCCTGGGCCGGCACGGGGTGGGACTCCGCCGACAGGCCGAAGCCTTGCAGCAGTTCGGCCGTGCGCTCGGCATGCGGGGCGTTGTTGCCGGGAGGCGTGTCGGTGGGCACGCGCACCAGTTCCTGGAGGAAACGGACTTCTTCATCAAAGTGGTCGTCGATCCAGGCGTCGAGGCGGGAGTAGTCGGTCATGGTCGTCATTTCGTATCGTTGGCGAGCGAGTCGAGCAGCTGCAGCATGGCAAGCGCGGCGAGCTGGATGTCGTCGCTGGTGGTGGATTCGCGGGGGTTGTGGCTGATCCCGGCGTTCTGGCCGCGCACGAACAGCATGGCCTGCGGCATGACTTCATGCAGCTTCATGGCATCGTGCCCGGCTCCGCTGGGCATGCGGTGGACCGGCAGCCCCAGCGCGTCGACGGCCTGTTCCCAGCGCCGCTGCCAGGCGGGGGCGCTGGGCGCCGCCGCGGCGCGCATCGTTTCTTCCAATGTGAATCGCAGGCCGCGGCGCTGGCAGACGGCGTCGAGCTCGGCCAGCACGTCGCGGGCCAGCGCATCGCGCTGCGCGTCGCTGGGCGCGCGCAGGTCCAGGCTGAAGCGGCATTCGCCGGGCACCACGTTGATCGAGCCGCTGGGCACTTCCAGCATGCCCACGGTACCCACCGAATCGCCATCCTGTGCGGCGCGCTTTTCCACATACAGGACCATCTCGGCCGCGGCCGCGGCGGCGTCGCGGCGCCGGTCCATCGGGGTGGTGCCGGCGTGGCAGGCCATGCCCGAGACCTGGACCTGGTAGCGGAGGCAGCCGTTGATTGAGGTGACGACGGCCAGCGGCAAGCCCATCTCATAGAGCACGGGACCTTGCTCGATATGGATTTCGACAAAGCCCAGGTAGCGGGCGGGATCCCGGCGCAGGGCGGGGATGTCTTCGGCGCGCAGGCCGGCATGGGCCATCGCGTCTCGCATGCTGATGCCGTCCGCGTCTTTTTGGTCCAGCCATTCGAGCCGGAAGCCGCCGATCAGGGCGCCCGAGCCCAGGAAGGTGGCGCGGTAGCGCTGGCCTTCCTCTTCCGCGAAACCGATGACTTCCAGGTGGTAAGGCAGGCGCTGGCCGCGCCGGTGCAGTTCGCGCACGCAGGCCATTGGCACGAAGATGCCCAGCCGCCCGTCGTACTTGCCGGCGTTGCGCACCGTGTCGTAGTGGCTGCCCGTCAGCAGGGTGGGGGCATCGGGGCGGTCGGCCAGGTACCGGCCCACCACGTTGCCCACGGCGTCGATGCCGACCTCGTCGAAGCCGCACTCGCGCATCCACTGCGACAGCAGCTGCGCGCAGGCGCGGTGCGCGTCGGTCAGGTAGGTGACGGTCAACAGGCCTTTTTCCGCATAGCCCGGGTCGCTGTGGACGGCAAGCTGTTCCCCCCAGTCCCAGATATCGTTGCCCAGGGCGGGGGCGTCGCCGAACTTGTCCTGCAAGCGGAGCTCGGCGATGCGGTGGAGGTGATGCAGCGCTTCTTGGAGTTCGACGTCGGGCGGGTTGTCCAGGCGGCGCTCGAATTCGTCGAGCACCTGCCTGAGCGCCAGCCCGGCTCCGCGCGGGCCGCGTACGGCCAGGACGAAGGGGAAGCCGAATTTGGCGCCGTAGACGGCATCCAGCTCGCGCAGGCGGGAAAGTTCGGCCGCCGTTCCTTGCGCCAGGCCGGCCAGATTCTGTTCGCGGACCGATGCTTCGCTGAGCGTCGGGCCTTGTTGCGCGGGGGCGGCCAGCTCGGGATGGGCGCGCACGAGCGCAAGCCGGGCGTCGGCGTCCGCTTCGTCCACCGCCTGACGCATGCGCTGCCGCAGGTCGGCCAGGGAGCGGAACGGGCGGGATTGCAGCGCCCGGCCGGCGATCCAGGGCGCACGCTCGTATAAGCCGTCGAGCATGGCGGCGGCCTCGGCGGGCGGGACCGAGTTGAGTTGGGCTAGGGTGTAGGCCATGACCGTCCTGTTCAGGCGTGGGAGAGGTAGGGGTGCGTCGCCGTCCAGTGGCGCGCGATATCGATCCGGCGGCAGACCCAGACGCGGTCGTGGCGGGCGATGTGATCCAGGAAGCGCTGCAGCGCGGTGATGCGGCCGGGCCGTCCCAGCAGGCGGCAGTGCATGCCGATGCTCATCATCTTGGGGGCCTCGTCGCCTTCGGCGTAGAGCGTGTCGAAACTGTCTTTCAGGTACTGGAAGAACGGATCGGCATGCGAATAGCCTTGCGGCAGCGCGAAGCGCATGTCGTTGCAGTCCAGCGTATAGGGCACGATCAACTGCGGAACGGTGCTGCCGTCCGTCTTCCGCACTTGCATCCAGAAGGGCAGGTCGTCGCCGTAGTAATCGCTGTCGTATTCGAAACCGCCGTAGTCGGCGACGAGCCTGCGGGTACGTGGGCTGTCGCGGCCGGTGTACCAGCCCAGGGGGCGGGTGCCGGTCAGCTGCGTGATGGCGTCCATGCCCAGGCGCAGGTGCTCGCGCTCGGTGGCTTCGTCCACGTGCTGGTAGTGGATCCAGCGCCAGCCATGGCATGCGATCTCGTGGCCCAGCTCGACGAAGGCCGATGCAACCTCGGGATGCCGCTGCAAGGCCATGCCGACGCCAAACACGGTCAAGGGCAATTCCCGTTTTTCGAATTCCCGCAGGATGCGCCACACCCCCGCCCTGGAGCCGTATTCGTAGATACCTTCCATGCTGAGATGGCGCTCGGGGTAGCTGGCGGGGTTGAACATCTCGGACAGGAATTGTTCGGACCCGGCATCTCCGTGCAGAACGCTGTTCTCGCCGCCTTCCTCGTAATTCAGCACGAACTGCACGGCAATGCGGGCCTGTCCGGGCCAGCGGGCGTGCGGCGGGGTGCGGCCGTAGCCGATCAGGTCGCGCGGATAGGGGCGGGTGGAATCGTAGGTGCTCATGGACGGGCGGGCGAAGAGTCTGGGCGCGGAGCGGCCGGCGCGAAGTTGACGGGCAATCTCATGATGACCTGCACCATAGTCGGAAACCGTAGTTTTGTATACAAATTATGTACATAATTTGGATGGGCCGGGCTCGGCGCTACAGGCGCCGCAAATAGTGGCGCCTCCGGGGCATCGGCTGCCCGGACGCACTGCGCCCCGCCGGAGGGAGACGCCGGCGGGGCTGGGTCATTCATGCATCATGGGCGCTGATCGTCAGGGCGGCAAGCCCGGGAAGCTGCCGGGGGGGCGATCCTCCCGGTCAGCGCAGATCGCCGCAGGGCCAGGCCAGGGGACCGTAGGCGCTGTTATCCGTTGCGGTACAGAAAGCTGTAGGCGTTGATCGCCGGCACCCCTCCCAGGTGCGCATACAGGACCCGCGAGCCGGCGGGGATTTCGCCGCGGCGGACGATATCCATCATGCCCTGCATGGATTTGCCCTCGTAGACCGGGTCGGTCATCATGCCTTCCAGCCGCGCGCAAAGGCGGATGGCCTCGTTGGTTTCGGCCGACGGCAGGCCGTAGGCCGGATAGGCGTAGCGGGTGTCCAGCACCACGTCTTCGTCGGCGATGGCCCTGTCCAGCCCCACCATATCGGCGGTGCGCCGCGCGATGCGCAGGATCTGCGCCCGTGTCTGTTCCGGGGTCGCGGAGGCGTCGATACCGATGACGCGGTTCGCCCGCCCGTCGGCGGCGAAGCCCACCACCATGCCGGCCTGCGTGCTGCCGGTGACGGCGCACACGACGATGTAGTCGAACTGGAATCCCAGTTCGGCTTCCTGGCGCCGCACTTCCTCGGCGAACCCCACGTAGCCCAGGCCGCCCAGTTCATGGTCCGATGCGCCGGCCGGAATGGCATAAGGCTTGCCGCCGCGCCGCTTCACTTCATCCAGCGCATTTTCCCAGCTGCGCCGGAAGCCAATGTCGAACCCCTGGTCTACCAGGCGCACATCGGCGCCCATCAGGCGGCTCATCATGATGTTGCCGACCCGGTCATACACCGCGTCCGAATAGTCCACCCAGTTTTCCTGCACCAGCACGCAGGCGAGCCCCAGCTTGGCGGCCACCGCGGCCACCATGCGGGTGTGGTTGGACTGGATGCCGCCGATCGTGACCAGCGTGTCGCAGCCCTGTTCCAGGGCCTGGGGGATCAGGTATTCGAGCTTGCGCAGCTTGTTGCCGCCGAAGGCCAGGCCGCTGTTGCAGTCTTCGCGTTTGGCGTAGATCTCGACCTTGCCGCCCAGGTGCGCGGACAGGCGGTCGAGTTTTTCGATCGGGGTGTCGCCGAAGGTCAGGCGATAGCGGGGAAATCGTTGCAGATCCATGCTGGCTCCTGTTGAGTCTGGCCGTGCCGGCCGGGGGGGGCTCGGATGGAAAAATCATAGGAATTGCCGGGATGTTTGGTCAATTGCGTATTTTTTAAGTTAAATATGATTAATATTATTGAAACGGAAAAATGAAGATTTATTATTCAGTCAGAACGATAAATATTGAAATTTAATTTTCAGGGACGTATTAAATGGCCGCTATTTCCAGCCTGGATCGCATCGACCGTCAGATCCTGCGGGTACTGCAGCAGGACGCCCAGATCACCAACCTGGAACTGAGCGCGCGCGTCCACCTGAGCCCGGCCGCCTGCCTGCGCCGCGTGGAAAAGCTGAAGGGCGAGGGCATCATCAGGAAGACCGTCGCCCTGCTCGAGCCGGCCGAGGTCGACATGGCAACACTGGTTATCGTGGGGGTGGTGCTGGACCGCTCCACGCCCGAGTCCTTCACCGATTTCGAAGCGGCCGCGCGCGGCATCAGCGGCTGCCTGGAATGCCACCTGGTGGCGGGGGAGTTCGACTACTTCCTGATGCTGCGCATCCGCGACCTGGAACGCTTCAACAAGCTGCACGCGGGCGAGATCATCAAACTTCCAGGCGTGCGCCAGATCCGCACGTTTTTCGTCCTGAAAGAGATCCTGTCGACGACCGAGTTGCCGGTCTGATCGAGGCAAATGCGCAACACTTGTTTTGCGCCGCATAAAAAATGACGCGCCGCCGCATTTTGGATTAGCGGAAATTGATGACGCGTAGACGGCGCAATGGACGGGGTTCGCTGGACATTCCAACGCCGCATGAAGGCATTCCCTATGCGCTTTTGCGTCACGCAAACGCCAGAAGACGCCCATAAACTCAAAGGGTTATACTCTCGGCCATACGGCTTTCAAGGCTTGTACGCGCCTTCTGCCCCTGCTATCCGCTAACCGGGAAGCCCGTGTCGCGGAAGGTTTTCCTGCATCGTGTCGAGTGAAGCACTCGTAAAGGTGAAGCGATATGTCTTCGGAATTGGAATCTCTATCCACGTCTTATTTATTCGGGGGTAACGCCCCGTATGTCGAGGAGCTTTACGAAGCCTACCTCGATAACCCCGGTTCGGTACCTGACAACTGGCGCGAATATTTCGACCAGCTGCAGCACGCTCCCGCGACCGATGGCCAGGAGTCCACTCGCGACCAGGCCCACGCCCCCATCGTCGAATCGTTCGCCCAGCGCGCCAAGGCCAATGCCTTCGTGCAACGCGCGGCCGAACCCGACCTGAGCGTCGCTAGCAAGCAGGTCTCGGTGCAATCGCTGATCGCCGCCTACCGCTCGCTGGGCTCGCGCTGGGCCGACCTGGATCCGCTCAAGCGCCAGGAACGTCCGCCGATCCCCGAACTCGATCCGGCCTTCTACGGCCTGACCGAAGCGGATCTGGACCAGACCTACTCCGCCACCAACACCTACTTCACGACCGCCAGCACCATGACGCTGCGCGACATCCTGAAGGCGCTGCGCGACACCTACTGCCGCAGCATCGGTACCGAATTCACGCATATCTCCGACCCCGCCGCCAAGCGCTGGATCCAGGAACGCCTGGAAACCACCCTGGGCGCGCCTACCTATACGGCCGAAGAAAAGCGCCACATCCTGCAGCAGCTGACCGAGTCCGAAGGCCTCGAGCGCTTCCTGCACACCAAGTACGTCGGCCAGAAGCGCTTCTCGCTGGAAGGCGGCGAAAGCTTCATCGCCTCGATGGACGAAGTGGTGAACCATGCCGGTGAAAACGGCGTCCAGGAAATCGTGGTCGGCATGGCCCACCGCGGCCGCCTGAACCTGCTCGTGAACATCATGGGCAAGATGCCCGGCGACCTGTTCGCCGAGTTCGAAGGCAAGCACGCCGAAGGCCTGACCGACGGCGACGTGAAGTACCACAACGGCTTCTCGAGCGACCTGTCCACCCGTGGCGGCCCGGTCCACCTGTCGCTGGCGTTCAACCCGTCCCACCTGGAAATCGTCAACCCGGTGGTCGAAGGCAGCGTCCGCGCCCGCCAGGAACGCCGCGGCGACGCCGAAGGCAAGCAAGTGCTGCCGGTGCTGGTGCACGGCGACGCGGCCTTCGCCGGCCAGGGCGTGGTCATGGAGACCCTGAACCTGGCCCAGACCCGCGGCTACGGCACGGGCGGCACGCTGCATATCGTCATCAACAACCAGATCGGCTTCACCACGTCCGACCCCCGCGATACGCGTTCGACGCTGTATTGCACCGACGTGGCCAAGATGATCGAAGCGCCCGTGTTCCACGTCAACGGCGACGATCCCGAAGCCGTCGTGTTCGTGACCAAGCTGGCCCTGGACTACCGCCAGCAGTTCCGCCACGACATCGTCGTGGACATCGTCTGCTTCCGCAAGCTGGGCCACAACGAGCAAGACACCCCGTCGCTGACGCAGCCCCTGATGTACAAGCGCATCGGCCACCACCCCGGCACGCGCAAGCTGTACGCCGACAAGCTGACCACGCAAGGCGTGCTGGCCGAAGGCGAGGCCGACCAGCTGGTCAAGGACTACCGCCAGCTCATGGAAGACGGCCAGCGCACCATCGAGCCGGTGCTGACCGACTACAAGAGCAAGTACGCGATCGACTGGTCGCCGTTCCTGGGCGCCAAGTGGACGGACCAGGCCGACACCGCCGTGCCGCTGGCCGAGCTCAAGCGCATCGGCGAACGTATCACCACGGTGCCGGAAGGCTTCACAGTGCACCCGCTGGTCGCGAAGCTGCTGAACGACCGCCGCAACATGGCCAAGGGCGAAATGAACCTGGACTGGGGCATGGGCGAGCATCTGGCTTTCGCCACCCTGGTGTCCTCGGGCTACGCCATCCGCATCACCGGCCAGGACTCCGGCCGCGGCACGTTCACGCACCGCCATGCCGTGCTGCACGACCAGAACCGCGAACGCTGGAACGACGGCACCTTCATTCCGCTGCAGAACGTCTCGGAAGGCCAGGCCCCGTTCACCGTGATCGACTCCGTGCTGTCCGAAGAAGCGGTGCTGGGCTTTGAATACGGCTACTCCAGCGCCGAACCCAACACGCTGACCATCTGGGAAGGCCAGTTCGGCGACTTCGTCAACGGCGCTCAGGTCGTCATCGACCAGTTCATCAGCTCCGGCGAAGCCAAGTGGGGCCGCCAGTCGGGCCTGACCCTGATGTTGCCGCACGGCTACGAAGGCCAGGGCCCCGAGCACTCCTCGGGCCGGATCGAGCGCTTCCTCCAACTGTGCGCCGACAACAACATGCAGGTGGTCCAGCCGACGTCCGCGTCGCAGATCTTCCACGTGTTGCGCCGCCAGATGATCCGCCCGTTCCGCAAGCCGCTCGTGCTGTTCACGCCGAAGTCGCTGCTGCGCAACAAGGATGCCGGCTCGCCCCTGACCGATCTGGCCGGCGGCAGCTTCCGCCCGGTCATCGGCGAGGTCGACGAGGCCATCGACGCCGCCAAGGTCAAGCGCGTGCTGGCTTGCTCGGGCAAGGTCTACTACGATCTGGTCAATGCCCGCCGCGAGCGTGGCGCCGACAACGTCGCGATCATCCGCGTCGAACAGCTGTATCCGTTCGCGCACAAGGCTTTCGAGACGGAGCTGCGCAAGTACCCGAAGGCAACCGAGGTCCTCTGGGTTCAGGACGAGCCGCAAAACCAGGGTCCGTGGTTCTACATTCAGCATCACGTGTACGAGAACATGGTCGAAGGCCAGAAGCTGGGTTATGCCGGCCGCGCCGCGTCGGCTTCGCCGGCGGTGGGCTACCTGGCCAAGCACCAGGAGCAGCAGAAGGCCCTGATCGAATCGGCTTTCGCGCCCAAGTTCAAGGTCATGTTGACGAAGTAACCCTCGCTTGATGCGCGCGCTGCGCGCGGCAGGTTTCAGAGATCTTTTTCGAAGCTTGCCGCGCCGCGCGATCAGAACACAAACCTCTACGGAACAAACAAAATGGCTATTACCGACGTCGTCGTCCCCCAACTCTCCGAATCCGTCTCCGAAGCGACGCTGCTGACCTGGAAGAAGCAGCCGGGCGCTGCCGTTGAAGCGGACGAAATCCTGATCGAAGTCGAAACCGACAAGGTCGTCCTGGAAGTGCCGGCTCCCGCCTCGGGCGTGCTGGCTGAAATCGTCAAGGGCGATGGCAGCACCGTCACCTCCGGCGAAGTGTTGGCCCGTATCGACACCGCCGGCAAGGCCGCCGCTGCCGCCACCGCGCCCGCCGAAGCTCCCAAGGCCGCCGAGCAGGCTGCCGCCGCGCCGGCCGCCGCGCCCGCTTCGTCGGCCGCCGCCGGC
>NZ_UFQB01000017.1 GCF_900496965.1 Achromobacter agilis | reverse complement strand
CACGGCGGCCGGCGGCGGGCTCCCCGCGGGCGCGGCCTTGGCGCCCGGCGCGAGCGTGCCGGCGGCCGCCGGATTCAGCGTATCGGCCGGCGCATCCGGCGATACGGCCGGATCGGCCGGCACGAGCTTGGGCTGCGCCTTCGCGCGGCCCGCCGCCGGAGCCTGGGGCGCCGAGGCCGCCTGCGCGTCCGGCAGGAAGCGCTGGAGCAGCTGGAAGAATCCGTCGTAGAACTGGGGACGCGCCACAGTCTGGCTGGCCGTCTTCACCAGCGAATCGTCGCTGGCGCCGAATGGCATGGACACCTGCCCCAGCACGCTCACACCCACGCTGGCCGAATTGGCGGTGCGCTTGATTGAATAGCGGTCTTGCACCGCGTTGGCGAACACCGTGGCGCGCTCGTTCGAGCTGCCGTCGGACGCGCATTCGATGTTGAAGCTGATCTGCGTGTGGTCCCCGTCTTCGCCCTGGAAGTTCTTGTGCCCGGTCACCCGCGCGGACTCGAACCGGTCGATCAAGTAACCCTGGCTCAGCAAGGCGCGGCGGCCGGCGTCGCAGGCGGAGGCGCTGCTGGCGGAAACGGTGCGGGAATAGGTGTCGCTCTGGGAGAAGTCTTCTTTCTCGAACGCGGGTTTGGGAGACGAACATCCCGTCACGAGGCCCGTCAGGACGGCGAGCAGCAGAACAGGGGAACGGCGAAAGAAACGGGGCATGTATCGGGGCCCGGCCGGAAGCGGTGAAAGAACTGGCTGCGTGACAGCAGGCTCCGCCGCCCCGCAAGGGGCAGTAATGCGTAAAGATCCGGTTATAGCGCATCCCCCCGGGCGATTCCTTTACGAGGAATGTACAGTTCAACGGAGAGGTAACAAGGGAAATGGGGACGCACTTTCCGCCATGCGCGCCCCGGAAACCGCCGATCAGGGCCTGGGCAAGCGCCTGAGCCAGCTGTCCCATGAGTCGATTTGCAGGGGGATGGAAAACGTCCGCTCGTAGCCGTGGCGTTTCTTGCTTTCGGCCAGATCATCGTTGGACCGCCCCCCAATGACCACGCAGCGTACGTTCACGTCCTTCTGCGGATCCACCGCGAGCCGGCCGTGCGCGCCGGCGAACGCGTTGTAGCGCGGCGTGCCGTCCTCGACCTCGCTGCGGATCGCGTGCATGCGCTGCCGGAAGCCCTCGTAGTCCTGGAACGCGGCACACACCCTGTCGCGGATCTGGTCAGCCGCCTCTTCGATCTTGCTGGCGAACTTGCCATAGCCGGTCTGGTTGAGCAGGTTGAAATCCGCGCCCTTGATTTCGATGAAGGTCACGTCCATGCGGGACCGGCCGGAAAACACCGCGAAATCCACTTTGCCGCCATCCAGCGGAAACTCGGAGAAACAAAGGTATTCGTCCCGGCTGCCATAGATTTCGCCGAAAACGGACAGATCGGCCTTCAGCAGGCGCTGCAGCCCTCTTTCGCCGACGCCGGCCTCCACCAGTTCCTGGATGGAACGCCGCGGCAGCATCCCGGCCTCGATCTCCGCCTGGCGCGACAGCACGACCGGGCTCTTCAAATGGGCGAAGTCCAGGAACGGATCGATCCGCTGGCGGATCTGGGCGATCTCGCGCAGCAGGCGTTCCTGCCGGATGGACGACGCATCCAGTTCGTCGTCCTCGCACCCCAGGGCCTCGCGGACCCATTGCCGCCCGACGGCGCACCATGCGGCACAGCCGGACGCGTCGAAGGTCACCACGTCGAACGTCTCCTGGCCCCGCCCGTCTTCCCTGGGATAGTGCTCGATGTAACCCGCGCTCTCCGGCACCAGCCCTTTGTGCACCAGCGCGCGCTTGAGCGCTTCGATGGAGTTGGTGACCGAAGCGCCCTGGTGGCGGACCTCCAGGTCGCTCAGCAGGACATGCGCCTCGTGCCGCGCGTTCACGAAAACGCGGACGCGGCAGGCTGCCGGCATGCGGCTGAGCTGCTCCGCTTCGTAATCGAAAATGAAATCGCTGATCTTCATGCCGCCCTGCCTCCGGGTCCGTTGAAACTGGGACTAACCCTTGGTCTCATTCCATGGAATTTTGGCTATTCTCTCCCAGTCGATCCAAAACCCCGCAGAAGAGACCTGCCCCGCTGCAGGCGCCGACGGAGCAACCGCCCCGGAAACTCTCAGGCAACCAAGACTGCGCGGTCTAGACAATCTGGAGAGAGGCGCCAGGCGCGCCCACCGAAGGGGAACCCGCCGCCGTCCGCGCGGCGGTGAAGCTCTCAGGTACAGAGACAGATGGGGTGCTGCGGCCGGGTGGCCGCGGCCACACTACTCTGGAGCGACCATGCCCCGCATCGCCATCATCGGCGCCGGCATCACCGGCGTCACGTCCGCCTATGCCCTGAGCAAACAGGGATACGAAGTCACCGTCTACGACCGCCAGCGCTATCCGGCCATGGAAACGTCCTACGCCAACGGCGGCCAGCTATCGGCCAGCAACGCCGAGGTCTGGAACAGCGTGTCCACCATCACGAAGGGCCTGCGCTGGCTCGGGCGCAACAACGCACCCCTGCTGCTCAACCCCCGGTTCAGCTGGCACAAGTATTCCTGGCTGGCGCAATTCATCGGGCAGATCCGCCACTACCGCCAGAACACCATCGACACCACGCGCCTGGCCATCGAAGCGCGCCAGCATCTGTACGCGATGGCCGAAGAGGAAGGCATCGACTTCGACCTGGAGCGCCGCGGCATCCTGCACATCTACCACGACGCCGCCAGTTTCGAGGCCGCGCGCCGCGCCAACGCGCTGCTGCAGAAAGGCGGGCTGGAACGCTACGCGGTGACCGCCGCCGAAGCGCGCGGCATCGAGCCCGCCTTGCAGACGCCCTGCCATGGCGGCTTCTACACGCCTTCGGACGCCACCGGCGACATCCACAAATTCACGAGCGGCCTGGCGCGCGCCTGCGAACGCCGGGGCGTGCGCTTCGTGCTGGACGCCGACATCCAGGACATCGTCCACGAGCGGGGCGCCTACCTGCTGGACGTCGCGGGCGAAGGCGGCGCGCGGCCGGGCCAGCGCGAATCCGCCGACGCCATCGTCATCTGCGCCGGGGCCGCCAGCCGGCAGTTCGCCAAGCGGCTGGGCGACTCGCTCAACATCTACCCGGTCAAAGGCTATTCCATCAGCGTGCACCTGGACGACGAGGCAAGCCGCGCCGCCGCGCCCAGCGTGAGCCTGCTCGACGAAGCCGCCAAGATCGTCACCAGCCGGTTGGGCGACCGGTTCCGCGTCGCGGGCACGGCCGAGTTCAACGGCTTCAACATGGACATCCGGGCCGAACGCGTGCAGCCGCTCGTGGACTGGACCCGCAAGCATTTCCCCGGCATCCGCACATCGCGCGTGGTGCCCTGGTGCGGGCTGCGCCCGATGACGCCGAACATGATGCCCAGGGTCGGCCCCGGCAAGCGGCCGGGGGTGTTCTACAACACGGGCCATGGGCACCTGGGATGGACGCTCTCCGCCGCGACCGCGCAGATGCTCGCCGCCAGCGTGAAAGCGGCCGTGGCGCCCGCTTGAAGGCCGCGGCGCTCAATGCGCCGCGACCGCCTCCCTGCTGTCCCGCGCGGCCGCGTGCGCTGCCGCGCCGTCCGCGCCGCGCGAGCAGGCGTCCTTCCAGACCTGCCCATCCTTCATCACCAGGAGGATCCGGTCCGGATCGACCAGCAGGGACAAATCCTCCAGCGGATTGCCGTCGACCATGACGATGTCCGCCAGATAGCCGGCGCGGAGCATGCCCAGCTCGTCCGGCCGCTGCATGATCTGGCCGCCCAGCCGGGTTGCCGACACCAGCGCCTCGGTGGGCGTCATGCCGATGTAGTCGACGAAATACTGGAGGTCGGTGGCGTTGGTGCCATGCGGCATCCATGCGAAGCCGTAGTCGCCGCCCGGCAGAATCCGGATGCCGCGCTCGCGCATCTTGCGCAGCGACTCCGAGGCAATCTCGAGCTCGCGCTTGTAACCCATCTTTTCGGCGACGGCGGGCGTGATGCCGTAGTCGGAGGCGTTGAAGGCAGTCCTAACCAGCCAGCCGATGCCCGGCGCGACGAAGTGCCTGTCCTTGTTGGCCTCCAGCATATCGAGCGCCTCCTCGTCCGCGAAGCTGGCGTGATAGATCATCTCGATGCCGTGCCGCACGCATTGCTTGACCGATTCGCTCGAGCGCGCGTGCGCCGCGACCCGCTTTCCAAACCGCTTGGCTTCGCTGGCCAGCATGGCGATCTCGTCCTCCGCGAACGGCGACATCTCGGCCGGCAGCCCGGCAATGTATTCACCCGACAGATTGATCTTCAGGTGATCGACCCCGTACTTGATGAAGGTGCGCGCCGACCGCCTGATCTCTTCGGGGCCGCTGCAAACGCTGCCGAAGCTGAGTTCAGCGAACGGCATATGCGGCAGCGAGTTATCGCCCAGCGCGCCGATCGTCGTGATCTCCTGGCTGCCCGCCAGATAGCGCGGTCCGGGGCATTCCCCCGCATTGATGGCGTTGCGCAGCACCACGTCCAGGCGCGGCTTGGCCGCGGCCGCGCCGATGGCCGAGGTCCAGCCCATTTCCAGATAGCGCTTGGCCACGCGCACGCACCAGAGTATGTGCTCCTCCGGCGGCATGAACTGGATCGCGGCAAGCGAGGGCTGATCGTTCCATGAAAAATGCGTGTGCGCCTCGGTCATCCCCGGCATCAGGAAACGGCCCCGGCCGTCGATGACGCGCGCGCCCTCTTTGTTCACCTGCTGGGGCGCGCGCGCAACCTCGACGATGCGCGTGCCGTCGATCAGTACCTCGCCCTGGAAGGGCGCCTCGCCGCTGCCATCGAAGACGGCGGCGTTGGTGATGGCAATTCTGGACATGACAAGTCTCCTCCGGCCCGCATGGCGGGCCGATTTTCTTATGTTGAAACGCCAGGAAAGCGGCGGCTAGCGCAGCGCCGTATAGAACTCCCGCAGGGCCTGCACGCAGGCCTGGGGCTGTTCGTAAGTCGTCCAGTGGCCGCAATCGCCGAACACGATATGGCGGCTTCCCGCGATGCGGGCGGCCAGGGCCTCGACGTTGGCGGGAGGCGCCACGCCGTCCTCGTCGCCGGTCACCAGCAGCGCCGGAACATCGAGCGCCTCCACGGCGGCGGGTTGCGCGCCGGCCAGCGCCTCGCAACTCTGCGCATAGCCTTCCGGCGGCTGCCGCATCACGCTTTCGCGCACCAGCGCCAGCACCGCGGGCTGGTCCTGTTTGGTCCGGGCGCTGGTTGCGCCCTTGACGATGGCGTCCGCGATTTCCTGCATCGCCGCGTCGCCGCCGCGTGCCAACTCCGCACGCGCGCGGATGCCGGCGCGCCCGGCATCGGGCGGCGCGGCGAGCGGCCCGAACAACGCGAGCGACTTCACCCTGCCGGGATGCGCCACGGCGTAGTGCTGGGCCACGACGGTGCCAAGCGAATGCGCGGCGATGTGCAAGGCATCGATTTCCAGCTCCGCCAGCATCCCGGCCAACGCGCCGACGTACGCTTCGATGGACAGCGCGCCTGCCGCCAACGGCGACCGCGCGCTGCCCGGCAGATCCGGCCGGATGACGCGGAAGCCTTCAAAGGCGCCCATCACCGGTGTCCAGGTGTTGGACGAGCCGCCCAGGCCGTGTATGCACAACAGCGCCGGCCCCTGGCCGTCGATTTCCACGGCCAGGCCGTTGACGTAACGGGTGCTCATGATTGTTCCCTGACAAAAGTGTTTTCGATCGCGCCCAGGCCCTCTATCTCCACACGCACCACGTCGCCCGCCGCGAGATAGCGGGGAGGCTGCATGCCCATGCCCACGCCGGCGGGCGTGCCCGTGGCGATCACGTCTCCGGGATACAGCGTGATGCCGCGCGAAATCGTTTCGATCAAGGACGGAATGTCGAAGATCATGTTCTCCGTCGGCCCGTCCTGGCGCAGCTCGCCATTGACCCAGCAGCGCACGCGCGTGCGGGTGCCGTCGAATTCGTCCGCCGTGGCGATCCACGGCCCCATGGGGCAGAACGTGTCGAAAGACTTGCCCATGTCCCATTGCTGGTGCCGCATCTGCACGTCGCGGGCGGTGACGTCGTTGACGACGGTGTAGCCGAAGACGTGGTCCAGGGCCTCGGCGCGGGAGAGGTTCTTGCCGCCCTTGCCGATCACGACCGCCAGCTCGGCTTCGTAGTCGATCTGCGCCGACACGCCATCGGGCAGCAGCACGTCGGCCCGAGGCCCCACCACGCACTCGGGCACTTTGGTGAAGACAATGGGCCAGGACTCGGGATTCGCGTCGTTGTCCTTGAAAACCGACGCCGAGAGTTCCTTGGCGTGGGCATGATAGTTGCGTCCCACGCACCACAGATTGCGGCGCGGCCTGGGCAACGGAGCCAGCAGCGTCACCTCGGCGAGCGGCACCGCTGCTCCCGTTGCGGGCAGCGTACCGCCCGCCGCGAGCAGATCGATCACCGCCTGGGCGCCCAGGCGCTTCTGCGCCGCATCGAACGCCAGGGGCGCCACCGCTACGCCATCCGCCGACACCAGGCCGACCTCCTGGCTGCCGTTCAACATAAAACTGGCAATGCGCACTGCTGTCTCCTTCTTCTACCTGAACAGTCCTCCGGCCGGCCTGCGGCGCGCCGGTAGGTACTCAGCACTTTATAGGCGCGGGCCGCGGCGCGCTTATCGCCGGGTGCGCGGACTTATCGCAGAGTCAGATCTTGTGCTAGGTGAATACACCTACGCCGGACTGGCGCTCAAACGCCCATAAAATTCCCCGCAGGCGCCGCACCCGCGCAATGAACTCGCCGCCCCAAGAGGCTCGCTCGCGTGACGGGGCGAACAAGACAGGAGACAGAGATGCAGGAGACCTATGCCTTGCACGAAGGCGCGTTCGGCCGCGCCGTCGTGCTGGAACTGCGCGATGACCTGATCGCGCACGCGCACGCGGAAGTGCAGCTTGCCCTCTGGCTGGGCGGCTCGCGCGTGGAAGGCCATGTCGGCCAGACGCTGGTCCCCTACAGCGAGCACCTGGCGCTGGGAACCAACACCTACGAGTCGCACGACGCCCGGCTGCTCGAACGGTCGGGTCCGGCGATTTTCCTTGTCCTCTACATCGCCAAGCCCTGGCTGGACGAGCGGCGCGCCGCCACCGGCCGTCCCTTCCATTTCGCCGTGCCCGGGGTTCCCATCGACGCCGCCGTGCGGCAGAGCTGCTGGCGCCTGCTGGACAAGATCGTCGCGCCGCACGAGCACCCGGGCGCCGACCTCGACGCGGAGGTCGAGGCCCTGTTGCTGGCTGCGATCGAATCGTCCACCGGGCCAGACCAGACGAACGGCCCCGTATCGGCGGGGCCCCCGCTCGACCGCAGGCTGCGCGCCGCCATCGCCTACATGCGCGAACACGTCCACGAACCGATCGCCGTAGAAGACGTCGCCAGCCGCGTGGGCCTGTCGCGAGGCCACTTCTTCGCGCTCTTCCGGGACCAGCTCAACACCACGCCCCAAGTGTTCTGGAGCGCCGTGCGCGTCGAGGAAGCCGTGCGGCTGCTGGTGCACCAGGAACAGCCCCTGACCTCGGTGGCGCTGGACCTGGGCTTTTCCACGCCCGGCAACTTTTCCCGATTTTTCCGCGAGCACATGGGCGTGTCGCCATCCCGCTTCCGGCGGGCGGCGACCGGGCCGGCACAGCATCTGCTGACCGGTGTCTGTTGAGCCGGCCGCAGCCGGAGGCTAAGGCGTCGCGAAGGACGCCGCCGCGTCTGCCGGCGGCAAGGGCGGCACCGCTCGGCCCGCGCCGTTCCGGCCGGGACGATCACTGTTGAAATGCGCGCCTCGGCTTTCGCGGCGCGCGCTCGCGCCGCGCACGATCAGGTCGGCGATCAGCGCCAGATTGCGCAGCTCCAGCAATTCCAGGCTCAGGCCCTCACGGTGCAGCCGCGCTTCCAGGCCGGCACGCAGCGGACCGATGAACGCGGCCGCGCGCTGTAGCGAGGCATCGCTGCGCACGACGCCGACGTCCCGGCTCATCAATTGGCGCAGGTCTTGCCGCAACCGAGCCAGGTCTGGAGAGGGTTGCAAGATTGGCCCCATGGCGCCGGCCTGATTCTCTCGGGCGCCTGGACGGAACGCTGCGGCATGCTGCTGGATATCCTGCGCCGCCGCCCTGCCCGTCACCACGCACTCCAGCAGAGAATTGCTGGCCAGGCGATTCGCGCCGTGCAGGCCGGTGCACGCCGCCTCTCCGATCACATGCAGCCCCGGCAGGCCGCTGCGGCCCGCCACGTCGGCCACCACGCCGCCGCAGGTGTAGTGCGCGGCCGGTGCAACGGGAATGGGCATCGCTGCGATATCGATGCCCAGTGCCAGGCACCGCGCATGGATGGTGGGAAAGTGCGCCATCAGGAAGTCTCGAGGCTGGTGGCTGATGTCCAGGTGGACGCAGTCCAGGCCGTGGCGTTCCATCTCCGCCTGAATGGCGCGGGCGACGATGTCGCGCGGCGCCAGCTCGGCGCGAGGATCATGCGCCGGCATGAAGCGCGCGCCGTCAGGCAGGCGCAGCAGGCCGCCTTCGCCGCGCACCGCCTCCGAGATGAGGAAACCCTCGGCTTGCGGATGATGCAGGCCCGTAGGGTGAAACTGCGTGAACTCCATGTTGGCCACCCGGCACCCCGCGCGCCACGCCATGGCGATGCCGTCGCCCGTCGCGGCCGGCGGCGCGGTCGTCGTCCGGTACACCTGGCCAGCGCCACCGCTGGCCAGCACCACGTGGGCGGCAGCGGCATCGAACACCTTCCCCCCGTGCAGGTCCAGCAACCGCACCCCACGGCAGGCGGCGTCCGCGGTGCCCGGCGCGCCGGCCAGGAGCAGGTCCACGGCGCTGTGATGCTCCAGCAGCGTGATGCCGCCCAGCCCGCGCGCGCGGCTGCCCAGCGCGGCCACGATGGCGCTGCCGGTCGCGTCCGCCGCGTGCACGATGCGGCGCTGTCCGTGGCCGCCTTCACGCGTCAGGTGCAGGCCCTCGCGTCCGGCGGTGAACGCAACGCCGTGCTCCCGCAGCCAGTCGATCGCGCCGCAGGCCCGCGAGATGATGTCCTGCGTGGCCGGCAGGTCGCACAGGCCCGCGCCGGCGACGAGCGTGTCGCGCACATGCGCCTCCACGCTGTCGCCTTCGGCCAGCGGCGCGGCGATGCCGCCCTGGGCCCGGTTGCTGGCGCTGTCGGCCAGCGCGCCCTTGGACACGAGCGCGACCCGCCGCCGAGGCGCCAGTTCCAGCGCGGCGGCCAGACCGGCCAATCCGCTCCCTATGATGATGACGTCGAATTCCATATGCCGGCTCTCCGGTAAGAACGATGCAAACGCGCTAGGCGGGGCCGACCCGCGCGAACAGCGCGGTATCGCCGGCCAGGTCGCCGCTGGCCTGCACGCGGCGCTTGCGCCGTTCGGCGAAGTCCAGCATGCGGTCGATCGGGGCCTTGGCGCGCAGGCCCAGCTCGGTGTCGAGGCGGATCTCATTGCGGCCGCCTTCGAGCGCATCCGCCAGGTTGGACAGCGCGTTCATGGCCATCCACGGGCAATGCGCGCAGCTCTTGCAGGTGGCGCTGTCGCCCGCGGTGGGCGCGGCCAGGAACGTCTTGCCCGGCGCCTGCGCTCGCATCTTGTGCAGGATGCCCTGGTCGGTCGCCACGATCAGGATCTGCGTGTCCAGCTTGCGCGCGGCGTCGATCAGCTGGGTGGTCGAGCCGACCACGTCCGCCTGCGCCAGCACGGCCGCGGGCGACTCGGGATGGGCCAGCACCTTGGCACGCGGATGCTCGGCGCGCATCAGCTCCAGTTCCGTGCCCTTGAATTCGTCGTGCACGACGCAGGAGCCCTGCCACAGCCGCATGTCGGCGCCGGTCTGGCGCTGGACGTAGTCGCCCAGGTGGCGGTCGGGCGCCCACAGGATTTTTTCGCCGCGCGCATGCAGCTCGGCGATCACGTCCAGGGCGATGGACGAGGTGACGACCCAGTCCGCCCTCGCCTTCACGGCCGCGCTGGTGTTGGCGTAGACCACCACCGTCCTGTCGGGCTGGGCATCGCACCACGCCGCGAAATCGGCGGCCGGGCAACCCAGATCCAGCGAACAGGTGGCGTCCAGGTCGGGCATCAGGATGCGCTTGTCGGGGCTGAGGATCTTGGCCGTTTCACCCATGAAGCGCACGCCGGCCACGATCAGGGTGCGCGCCGGATGGTCCCGCCCGAAGCGGGCCATCTCCAGCGAATCGCCGACGCAGCCGCCGGTCTGCTCGGCCAGCTCCTGGAGCGCCGCGTCCACGTAGTAGTGCGCCACCAGCACGGCGCCTTCCCGTTCGAGCAGCGCCCGCGCCCGATCGGCCGCGGCGGCCTGTTCGCCGGCCGGCAGCGGCTCAGGCACGCGCGCCCAGGCGCGGCCGACGGCGCTGGGGCAGCCCGCAGTGGCGGGCAAGTCGAATTCGATGGGCCGGGGCTGACGGGCTTGCATGGTTGTCTCCTTATATACTCATTTTGAGCATTTATAGATCAAAAAAAAGGGCACGATTTATGCTAGTGTTGAGCATAAATCGTGTCAATCTTTTTTTCGGATGTGGCCGGCAACGATCTCATCGCAGCCGGCGTCTCGTCACACTACGTCGAGAACGACGGTTCCCACCCCGTCGAACTCCGCCGTGTATCGATCCCCCGCCCTTGCCGCCGCCAGGATGTTGCAGGACCCCGAGCTGACCACGTCGCCTGCCCTCAATGGCACCTGGGCGGCCCGCAGGCGATTGACCAGCCAATGGACCGAACGCATGGGATGCCCCATGACGTCATGCGAACTTCCCTGCCCCAGCCATTGGCCGTTGCGCCGCAATGTGACATCAACCCCCTGATCCAGGCGGACGCGCCAGCCGGACAGCTCCGGACCTTGAATATAGCGGCCCGAAGCGAACCCGTCGGCGTACACGTACCAAGCCGCGGGCAAGGCCTTGCGCGGGTAGCGGCATTCCGCCACTTCGATCCCGGCATGCACCGCGGCAATAGCCTGCGCCACTTCGTCCTCGGCATACGCGGCAGCGCGAGCAGGCAAAGAGGTACCCAGCGTGAAAAAGAACTCGCACTCGATGACCGGATCCAGCAGTTCATCGCGGCGCAGGACGGCCGGCGCTTGCTGATGGAAACGGCGGAAGGTGGCGCCGCATACGGGCCCCTGCGTGCGCAGTTTCCGCTGCAGCGCGGGATTTGTTGCGGCTATCTTCCATCCCTGCCTTTCCCAGCCGACCTCCTGCGCAATCTCCAGCATCAGCCTGAAGGCGTCTTCCTCGTCGTCGATGGCGTAGATCGCGTCCACGCCTTCCACCTGACGGCCAAGGCGCCTGGCCTGCGCAAGCGTTTGCACGAACTCGCGGCGCCGTGCCGGTTCATCCGGCGATCCCGGATCCGGAGGACGGGCCGGATCAGTCAATTGCCGCACCCGTTTCCTGGATCAGCTTTTTCCAGGACATGGTCTCGGCGGCCATTTTCCTGCCCAGCGCAGCGCCTGACGGATCCTCGGGCAGTAGCAATCCGCGCGCCTCGAATTGCGAGCGGATACCCTTGTCCTCCAGCACCTCGCGCGACAATGCCTCCAACCGCGCGCGCGCGCATTCGGGAATGCCTTTGGGCGCCACCAGCGCGAAAAAGACGTTCACGTCCATATCTTTCATACCCTGTTCCTGCAGCGTCTTCACTTCGGGCAGCAGGTCCGAGCGCGCCGCCGAGGTAACGCCCAGCACCTTCAGCTTGTGCGCCTGGATATACGGAAAAGCCGTATAGACATCCGTGAACGTCATCGTGACCTGATTGCCCAGCAGCGCCTGCAGCGCGGGCGCCGAGCCCTTGTACGGAATGTGGGTCAGCGAAACGCCGGACGACTTCGCGAACAGCAGGCCGGCCAGGTGGGTGGTGCCGCCGCTGCCCGCCGACGCATAGGTGGCATTGTGCTCGCCGCTATAGGCGGTCAGTTCCTGCACCGACGACACGGGCAGGCTCTGGTTGACCAGCACCGCGTTGGGCAGGCTGCCAAAATCCGCGATGGGCTCGAAGTCTTTCAGCGGATCGAACTTGAGATTGCGGTACAGCCCCGGATTGATGACCAGCACCGGCGATGAGCCGAACATCAGCGTATATCCGTCCTTGGGCGCCCGGGCCACATAGTCCCCCGCGATGTTGCCGCTGGCGCCCGCCCGATTCTCGACAATCACCGTCTGGCCCGCGAGCTCGCCCATTTTCTGGGCCACGGCGCGCGCCAGCAGGTCGGCTGGGCCGCCCGGAGGATAAGGGACCACGAAGGTCACGGCGCGCGCCGGATATCCGGTATCGGCATGGGCGGCCGGAGCGACGAAGCCGGCGGCGCAACACAGCAAGGCCATGAGCCTCATTTTCATTTTTTGTCTCCTCACCAAGAGTGGTGATGCATTCTAGGCAGGCGCGGATCCATCAATAATTCGATCTTCGAATGCGGCCATACGCAGTTCGTATCGAACGCAAAGATGGCGCTCCTAGAATTCTGCAGAGCAATCGGCCGTATCGATTGAAGACCTACTACAGACAGGGATCAATATGGATTTGCGTTTCGGAGCGCTGACCGGCATCAAGGTCATCGACGCTTCACGTGTGCTGGGAGGCCCTTATTGCGGGCAGATTCTCGGCGATCATGGGGCCGACGTCATCAAGGTCGAAGGACCTTCCGGCGACGACACCCGGCAATGGGGACCGCCCGACCTCGGCCCCAACGCTGCGTACTTTGCGGGAGCCAACCGCAACAAACGCAGCATCGTCCTCGATCTGCAGCGCGTCGCTGATCGAAGCCGCTTCATGGAGATGCTCGCGGACGCCGACGTGCTGATCGAGAACTTCAAACCGTCGACGCTGCGCAAATGGGGATGGCAGGCGAACGAGTTCATCGACAGGCACCCGCGCCTGGTCCATTGCCGCGTTTCCGGATTCGGGCCCGATGGCCCGTACGGCGGCCTGCCCGCCTACGACACGGCGGTCCAAGCCCAGTGTGGCCTGATGAGTGTGAACGGCAGCGCCGAATCCGGTCCGCTGCGCGTGGGACTTCCCGTGGTCGACATGACGACCGGCTTGAACGCCGCCATCGGAGTGCTGCTGGCATTGAGAGCACGGGAGATCACCGGACGCGGGCAGTCCGTCGAAACGACGTTGTACGCCAATGCGATTTCGATGCTGCATCCGCATGCGTCCAACTTCCTGGGCACGGGCGCCTGCCCAACGCCCACCGGCAACGCCCACCCGAACATCTATCCCTACGACAGCTTCGAGACGTCGTCGGCCAGCATCTACCTGGCCATCGGCAACGACTCACAGTTCCGAACGCTCTGCCGGCACCTGGACCTGGACGCGTTGCCGCAGGATCCCCGCTATGCCACCAATCCGGCAAGATCGGTTCATCGGCACTCGCTGCGGCCCATACTCGAAAGCGCGTTGCTGCCCGCCGATGGCCGCGAACTGGTCGGCCGCCTTGCGCGCGACGGCGTGCCGGCGGCGATGATCGGCAATGTGCGGGACGCACTAGAAGATCCCCAGACCCGCCACATGGGGCTGCTGGTCGACATGGATCCCGGCTACCGGGGGATCGCGTCGCCGATCCGCCTGTCCGATACGCCGCCCACGTATCGCTGCCCTCCCCCCGTTTTTCCAGGGACCTGATTCCATGATTGATACCCCGGAACCCTTGCGCTACGCCTACGGCTCGTCCAAACGCTACCATCTGCACCACCCGCACGTGATCTGCGCCGACATCGACGCGACGGTCGCGTTCTATCGACGCTGGTTCGAGGCCGAGATCGCTTGGGACGGCGCTTTCGCCGGCACCCGGAACGTCTTCATGAAGATCGGCGTGGGCGCCATGCATCTCTACGAAAAGCAGATCGATCCCAGGCCGCGCAACGCGGTTCACCACCTGGGCATCCAGGTCGCCGGGTTGCGGGACCTATACGGGCGAATGGTCCAGGCCGGCCTGGACATTCCGAAGGGCATACGCGAATCGGACGGCGGGGGCTACTTCATGCTGGAAGCGCCCGACCGCATCCTGCTGGAGATTTTCGAGCCCGGCCCGCAACGGCCGCCCGAGGTCCTGGAATACTACGGCTACGCGCAATCATGAACCTGGACGACGGTACGTTCTTCGGGATCCGAGCGCCCGTGGCGGAACTGTTCGATCTCCGGGCCCAGGCGATGTCGGACGATACGGCTACGGCGATCCTGCCTTGGTCCGAGCGCTTCCTGAATGCCGCGGGCACGATCAGCGGGCCAGCCATCATGGCCCTGCTCGACTTCACACTGGCGGCGGCCGCGCGGGCTCACGATCCATTGCATTGGCGGGTGGCGACCCTGGACCTGTCCACCAAGTTCCTGAGGCCTGCGCGCTCGACGCTGCTCGCCGAGTGCCACAGCGACTACCGGGGCGGGCGGACCTGCTTCGCCAGCGGCGTGGTCTATGATTCCGAAGGAACGAAGATCGCCATCGCGAATGGCGTTTTCATGTTGACCCAGACCTGATACGCCATGCACAAGGAAGCCATAGAACTGCGCCACCTCCGGTACTTCGTAGCACTGGCCGAGGAATTGAGCTTCAGCAAGGCTGCTGCGCGCTGCAACGTTTCCCAACCGCCATTCAGCGTCGCGATCCAACAGCTGGAATCGTTCCTGGGCCAGAAGCTGATCGTGCGCAACAGCCGCAACGTGGAGCTTTCCGATGCCGGACGGGCCTTTCATTTCCGGGTCCGGCATCTGCTCGCGCAGGCATCCCAGTCCTTTGATGAAATGCGGGGCTTCGATGGCGCCTTGCGGCGGCGCCTGAACGTCGGCTTCCATGCGTCGATGATCTACCGTGGACTGGGATCGCTGATGCAGGCATTCCGCGAAGCCCATCCGGACGTCCAGGTGTCGCTGCACGAGATGTCGACCATCCGCCAACGCGACAGCATCCTGCACGGCGACCTGGACATGGGGTTCGCGCACTCCCTCGTCCAGCACGACAGCCCGCGCATCGGCTGCATCAATCTGTTCCGCGAACGGTTCCTGGTGTGCATCCCCTCGTCGTATCGCGTACCGGAAGGCCCGGTCCGGATCGATCTGTTCCGGGACGAGAACTTTATTATCTTCAACCGGGAATCGTCCCCCTTCTATTTCGATACGATCCTGTCGATCTGTTCGGAGGCTGGCTTCGTGCCGCGCATCGAACACCAGGTGGGCCAATGGCTCACCGCGGTGTCTTTCGTCTCGACCGGAATGGGTATCGCGGTTGTGCCCGAATGCCTGTCGCGCACGGGCACCAACGGCGTGGCGTTCCGCCCCATCGTGACGGAGATCGCCTCCCACGTACAGTGCATGTATGCGCTCGGAACCAACGGCCCGCAGATCGCGTCCATGCTGGAATTGGTCCCGAAGCACATCCGGCCGCATGCGTAGCGCGAGCGCGCCGCTACACCGAGCGAACGAACAGCGCCCGCAGCTTGCTCCAGAAATCGCCGCCCAGCACGAAGAAGCTCGCGATCAGCATGATGTCCCCCAATACCTGGAACTGCCACTTGTCGGGCCTGAGACCCGGCCACATCTCGTCGATGTAGGGTTCCAGCATCGAGGTCAGGATGGGGATGAAGAACATCACCAGCCCGATGGCATGGCGGACCGGCCCCACCTTCTGGACGGGAGCCAGCCGTTTCGCATGTCCGAAGACAATGGCCTTGAGCTGCTGGAAGCCCTCCTTGCCCATGACGGCGACGCAGGTCAGCAGCAGCACCTTGTTGGCGATGAATATGGTGCCGGTCAGCGCGGCGATGCGGGAGCCCGGCACGTCGAGCGCCGCCGCGAGCGGGATGAGGAACCACAGCGCAAAGGCCAGGATGAACATTCCGATCCCGCACTTGAAACGCCATCCCATCGAGGGGGCGGGTTGAGGCGTATTGTCTGGCGACGGCATGGCGGACTCCTTTTCAGTTTCAGGCGGGTTCGGAAAGCGCTGGCGGGTGCGGCGCGCGGCGCCGCGGTTCGAACAGTTGCAGCATCAGGCAGGCATAGAGCGTGACGGCGATGAACAACCCCATGCGTACGGCAAAAGCGGTGTAGACATCCTTGCCCGCAACGCTGTCCTGCACCGACTGGCCCAGCAGGATCACGAGCGTCACGAGCGTGTTCAGCCAAAAGCTGGGCGGGTGCCGGGTCGAGCTCAGCCGATACAGCTTGCGGGCGGCCAGCAGGCCGAACAGCAGCATCCAGAGAAAAAACATCCACAGGCTGACGAACAGGCTCAAGGCGCACCAGAAGGCCACGGCCAGCAGGCCGCCGAGCAGCGTGGAGCCGAGCAGTTCGCGCGCCGCGCCATGCGCGGCCGTGACGCAGCTCTGCCGTCCCAGGCTGACCGATTTCAGGATGATCGGCATATAGCCCAGCGGATCGGTCAGCGCCAGCAGGAAGGCTGGCAGCACGACCAGCGTGGCGCGCAAGGCCATCCTGCTGGCCTGGGCCACGGGCAGAACGGGCGCCGTGGGCGGCGCCGGCGCATTCGCGGGTTCGGGGAACAGCCAATGGCAGCAGCCCAGCACGGCAACCGCGACCAGCAGCCCCTTGGCCAGCGCTTCGACCGCCGTGGCGGCCAGCCGGAAGTCGATGGTGCCGGCGGCGGAGATGATGGTCAGGCCGATGATCAGGAACAGGGAGGCGAGGCCGTTGCCGCCGCGCAGGCCCCAGCGAAAAGCGAGGAAGAGGCAGAGGCCGGTCAACAGCACGCCGCCCATCGGGTAATAGCGCAGCAGCGGGCTGAGCAGCAGGCCGGTCGCGGTGGTGAACACCACCACCAGGACCAGGGCCAGCCCGCTCTTGAGCGGCATGGGGCGGTTCATCGAGGCCAGCAGGAACACGCCGAGCACGGGCGCGACCATGGGGATGGGCAGGTCGAAGCCGAAGCCGATCGCCAGGCAGAGCGCGGTGCCCACGCCCAGCCGCAGGGCGCGCGCGCCGCGGGGATCGTGCCGGGAGGCCATGGCGTCAGTAGGCATAGGAAAGCCAGCTCATGAAGCGCAGGTAGATCCGGCCGAGCGGATTGAGCGGGTTGCCGGAACTGGGGAAGGCCATGACCTCTGCCTGGCCGCCCACCCGCACGTCGCGCAGGGTGGGCAGATCGTCGCGGTCGAACTCCACGATGACAGGAAAGCGCTGGGCCGGACGCAGTCAGTCGCGGCTGTTCTGCACGGTCGGCAGGGTGCCCGGCGGCGTGCCCGGCCCGACATTGACGCCGTAGCCCACGCTGCGCACCCGCCCGTCGAAGATGCGGCCAGGCAGCGCGTCCAGGATGATGCCCACCGGCGTGCCGGGCTCGATGTGGCCAAGATTGTTCTCCGTCATCTCCGCGCTGATCCAGACGTCGTGAATGGAGATCAGCGTCATGACCGGCTTGCCGGCGGCGGCGAACTGCCCGGTATCGGTGCGCAGATCGGTGATCAGCCCGGCCGAGCGCGCGCGCACCTGCGTGTTGGCGAGGTCGAGCTCGGCCTTCTCCACGGCGGCGGCGGCGCTGCGCAGCTTGGCGTTGTCCTCGTCGCTGCCGCCCTCCTGTTCGCGCGCCCGCTGCACTTCGGCGCGCGCCGCCGCGACCTGGCTGATCGCCTGCTCCAGGCTGGCTCGGGCGATCTCCAGGCGGCGCAGCGAAATCGTGCCGCGGTCTTCGCGGTAGAGCCGTTCGAGCCGGCTGCTGTCTTGCCGCGCCTTCAATTCATTGGCCTGCGCCGCGCGCAACGAGGCCTGGGCGGCATCGATACCCGCCGTGCTGGCGCCGATCTGCCTGCGCATCGCGTCCAGGTCCGCACGGGCACGGTCCAGGGCGATGCGGTAGTGCCCCGGATCGACATCGAACAGCACCGCGCCCGCCTGCACGTCCTGGTTGTTGCCGACGTACACCTTGGTGACGCGCCCGGACACTTCGGAGGCCACCGGAATGACAAAGGCGTCCACCCGCGCCTGCTGGGTATAGGGGGTGTAGCGGTCGGCCAGCAGGTACCACGCCAAGCTCAGCACGATGAGCAGCACGACCCACCGGACGCCCTTCCTGGCGGGATCCGGCTCGGGCTGCGCGGGAGGCGCGGCGGGAGGCGCGGGTTTACTCATTGGGTCTTCCCTTTTTCGCGATGGGCGTGGCGGTAGGGTCAGGCTCGGCCAACAGATCTCCCCAATCGGTGCGCCGCTGCATCTGCTCCCGGGTGGCCGGGTCGAGCACCGGCGCTTCGCTGTGCCAGCCGCCGCCCAGCGCCTTGTACAAGGCGATCAGGTCGCCCACCGCGCCGCCGCGGTTGGCCACATAGGCGTCCTGCTGGGTGGCCAGCGCGCGCTGGGCATCCAGCACGCGCTGGAAGTCCGAGTAGCCCTCGCGGTAGAGCGCATTGGCCAGCGTCAGCGACCGCTGCGCCGCCTGGGCGGACTGATACAGGATGCCGTCGCGCTCCAGGGCCTTAATCAGGCCGCTGGCCGCGTCGTCGGCCTCGCGCGCCGCCTGGCGCACGTCGTCCTGGTAGGCGACGATCAATTGCTGCAGGCGCGCGTCCTGGACCCGCACGTTGTTCTGCAGGCGGCCGTGGTCGAACACGTTCCAGCTGAGGCTGGGCCCCGCCAGCAGCGCCATGCCGCCGCCCGTTCCCGCCAGCGACGTGGCCGACCAGACGATGCTGCCCAGCAGGGTCAGCGATGGGTAGAGATCCGCTTTGGCCACGCCGATCTGCGCCGACTGCGCGGCGATCCGCAGCTCGGCCGCGCGGATGTCCGGGCGGCGCAGCAACAGGTTGGCGGGAACGTCCTGAAGCACCGCGCGATCGACCAGGGGAACGACCGCCTCTTTCTCGGCCAGCTGCGCAATGGGACCCGGCGGACGCCCGATCAGCACGGCCAGCGCGTTGCCGGCCCGCATGATCTGGCTTTCGAATTCGGGAATGGAACCCAGCGTGCTCAGGTACTGCGTCTTGGCCTGCTGCAGGTCCAATTCGTCGCTCTCGCCGCTGGCGAACAGCCGTTGCGTGATCTCGTAGCTGCGCTTCTGGATGGCGGCATTGCCGCGGGCGATCCGCAGCCGCGCCTCGGCGGTGCGCAGGGTGAAATAGCTGTCGGCCACCTGGGCATGCAGCAGCACCAGAACGTCTTCACGGTTGGCCTGCGCCTCGAAATACGCCGCATCGGCCGACTCGATGGCGCGGCTGAAGCGTCCCCAGAAATCCAGTTCCCAGCCGATATCGAATCCCGCGCTGTACTGCCAAAAGCTGCTGGGCCGGGGATTGCCTTCGGCCGAACGCGACGACCGGTGCATGTACAGGGCGTCCGCGCCGACCACCTGGACCTGCGGATAGCGGCCGCTGCGGGCGATGCCGAGCTGGGCGCGCGCTTCCATGATGCGCAGGCCCGCGATCTGCAGCCCGCCGTTGTTGGCGTCGGCCTCGGCCATGAGAGATTCGAGGACGGGATCGTCGAAGATCCGCCACCATTGCCGGGCATCCGGCTGCATGCCCGCCCGGCTGGCCTGCTGGAGGGCAGGCGTGTTCCAGTTTTCCGTCCAGGCCTCGTGCTGGGGCGCGAAGTCGGGCCCGAGTTGCACGCAACCGCTGAGGCAGAGTGCGCCGATCAGCGGCAGCCGATTCGAACAAGTCCGCAGCGACATCGGGTATCCGGTCGGTCGAGAGCCTAACCGCAACGATCGGCGTTGCGGCCCGGATACCGCCGGGCACGCCGCGCGACCGCGTGTGGACCCGGGACGCGGCCAGCCGGCATTTTCTGCTGGCTGCGCAAGCGCCGGGTGGTCGAAATCGAAAGAGGACGGTTCTCCTTGGGTGGCCGCAGCCGCTGCATGAAGGGATTGCAACGCGCCAATCGATTCTATTGGCCTTTTCCGCTTCTCGCCAGAGGGGGGAGCACGAGAAAAGACTAGGCGGAAAGTATGGCGCCGGCACCCGCCCGCCGAATGCCAACCCCCGCCGAATGCCAACCCCGATTCTACCCATGTACAGCCCGAGCGGCTGGCGCTACAGTCGAAATCGCGCCACGATACGCAGGTTCCCCGCAGTGCACTCTGGAGTGCCATCATGAACGCTCGGAAGAAGGCAGCAGAACAGGGCAAGCAGCCAGCGCAAACCAAGCTTTCGGCAAAGGCGTATGGCAAGGAACTGGCGCGCCTGCACATCGAACTGGTCAAGCTCCAGGAATGGGTCGTCCGGACCGGCGCCAAAGTCTGCATCGTGTTCGAAGGACGCGATGGCGCGGGCAAGGGCGGCACGATCAAGGCGATCACGGAACGCGTGAGCCCGCGGGTGTTCCGCGTCATCGCCCTCCCCGCCCCGTCCGACCGCGAGAAAACGCAGATGTACATGCAGCGGTATCTTCCGCACCTGCCGGCTGCCGGCGAGGTCGTGATCTTCGACCGCAGCTGGTACAACCGCGCGGGGGTCGAGCGCGTGATGGGGTTCTGCTCCAAGGAAGAGGTCAAGATCTTCCTGCGGGCGGTTCCGCTCGTCGAGCGCGCGATCATCGGTTCCGGGGTCCTTCTGCTCAAGTACTGGCTGGAGGTCAGCCAGGAAGAACAGACCCGCCGGCTCCAGGCCCGCATCAACGACGAGCGCAAGATCTGGAAGCTCTCCAAGCTGGACCTGGATTCGTACAGCCGCTGGTACGACTATTCCCGCGCGCGCGACGACATGTTCCTGGCGTCCGACACGGACCTGTCGCCCTGGTTCGTCGCGCAGTCCAACGACAAGAAGCGGGTGCGGCTGAACATCATCAGCCATCTGCTCGCAAGCATTCCTTACGAGCCCCTGCCCAGGGCCAAGGTCAAGCTGCCGAAGCGGCAGAAGGCCGGCGACTACCGCGAGCCGAACCACCCGCTGAGGCACGTTCCCGAGCTGTTCTGACCGCTGCGGCGCCGATGGCGCCGCATGCGCCTTGGTCCGGCCGCACCCCGAGGAGAATCGATCTTGGCTGCGCTACTGATCAACCACATCGAAGAAAGCACCAGCGACGACGACATCCGCGCGTTTCTCGTCAAGTACGGCTTTCCCGTTTTCGACCGCATCCAACGCGTATCCAGCGCCGGGGAACGGCCAGCCGTCCTGGTGACCTTCGACGATTGCAGCGCCGCGGCGCTGCGCATCCTGCTGCCCCGCATCCATCAGGTCTTCTGGAAGAACCACACGATTTCCGCGCTGGTCATGCGGGATCCGATCCCCTGACGCGGCGCAACGCCGGCCGGGATCGGCTCCGATGCGGCGGACGGCTCCACATCCATAACCATGAACGCAGCGCCAGTACTCGCGGATCCGGCGCGCGCCTTGCCTAGAATGACCCGGAAACGCGCAGGGCAGGCGCCGCATTCTCAGTGCCGCGCAACACGCTGCGCTCCATCGTTCTTTTCGGCGGGATACCTATGCTCGAGGCCATCGAGACGTTCCATTGGGGCGCCATATTCCAGATCATCCTCATCGATATTCTGCTTGGCGGCGATAACGCCGTCGTGATCGCGCTGGCCTGCCGCAACCTGCCGGCTCCGCAGCGGATGCGGGGCATACTGTGGGGCACCGCCGGCGCCGTCCTGCTCCGGGTTCTGCTGATCGCCTTCGCGCTCGTGCTGCTGGATATCCCTTTCCTGAAGGCCCTGGGCTGCCTGCTGCTGGTGTGGATCGGCATTAAGTTGCTGGCGCCGGAAGAAGACGCGCACGGCAACATCGCCGGCGGCACGACCGTGCTGTCCGCCATCAAGACCATCATCCTGGCCGATTTCGCGATGAGCCTGGACAACGTCATCGCCATCGCGGGCGCCGCCCAGAACACTCAGGCCGACCACCAGCTGTACTACGTCATCTTCGGCCTGTGCGTGAGCGTGCCCATCATCGTGTGGGGCAGCACCCTGGTCCTGAAGCTGATCGACCGCTTTCCGGTGGCCGTCACGCTCGGCGCGGGGCTGCTGGGGTGGATCGCGGGCGGCATGCTGATCACCGACATCTTCATCGTCGAACGTTGGGGGCAGCCCGCTCCCCTGCTCAAGATGGCCGTCGAACTGGCGGGCGCGGCGCTGGTCATCGTGGCGGGAAAATGGCTGGCGGCGCGCCGCCGGCGCAACCGCCCGGCGGGCGGCGAACCCGCGTCAAGTTCGTAACGGAATATTCGTATCGAGGGTTTTCCCCAGGGCCGGCCATGTCGATTTCCGGTCCACTGGTACGTCGTGTCAGTACGCACAACTTTCTGAAAGGCGGACTCACCATGACTACCGGCACTGTCAATCTCCATCGCGTCATGAGCGCGCCACCCGAGCGCATCTACCGGGCGTTCCTTGAACCCGACGCCATCGCGCGCTGGCTTCCTCCTTACGGCTACACTTGCCTGGTCCATCAACTGGACGCCAAGGTCGGCGGCAGGCACCAGATGTCGTTCCGCAACTTCGGAAGCGGCAAGAGCCACGACTTCGGCGGCGAATACCTGGAACTCGTCCCGAACGAGAAAATCCGCTACTCGGACCAGTTTGACGATCCGAACCTGCCGGGCCAAATGCAAACGACCATCACGCTGCGCCAGGTCTCCTGCGGCACGGAAATCACCATACGCCAGGAAGGCATCCCCGAAATGATTCCCACGGAGATGTGCTATCTGGGCTGGCAGGATTCGCTGGATCAGCTGCGCCGCCTGGTCGAACCCGACATCCCTGACTGAACGCCGCCCGCCTTCCTCGCAGCCCAAGGAACCGACACATGACCGACAAGCGACCGGCCAGGCCGGCAAAGGCCGCCAGCCAGCCGGATGGACAACCCGTCCTGCTGTCCGGCGGCAATCCGCAAATCCCCAAAGGCGCGGGCGATACGCCGGTGCAGGCCTACATCGCGGCCATGCCGGGCTGGAAAAGCGGGCTCGGCCGTCGGCTGGACGCGCTGATCGTGCAGGCCGTTCCCGGCGTGCGCAAGGCGGTCAAATGGAATTCGCCGCTGTACGGCATGGACGGCCAAAGCTGGTTTCTCAGCATCCATTGCTTCACGAAGTACGTGAAGGTGGCGTTCTTCCAGGGCGCGTCGCTGCAGCCCGTCCCGCCCGGCGCGTCCAAGATGCCGGGCACGCGCTATCTCGACATCCGCGAGGACCACACGCTGGACGAAGCCCAGTTCCTGGCCTGGGTAAAGCAGGCCAGCGAACTGCCCGGCGAACGGATGTGAACCGGCGCCGTTAGGCCCGGGAGCGCCGCGGCTTCCTGGCCGGGACGCGCGGCGCGGCAGCCTGCTCGAGCAGTTCCTGCACCAGCTCGATAACGCGTTCCGCGGTTGGCGACAGCGTGCGGCGGGCCCGGTGGATGACGTTGTGGGTGAGCTGGCCGGTGGCCGGATACGCCAGCGGCAGCGGGGCGAGCAGGCCCAGCTCCAGTTCGGCGGCGATGGCCTCGCGCGTGCAGAAGAGCACCACGTCGCTGCCCAGGGCCACGTCCCGCAGCGCAGCAACGCTGTCGCATTCGAAGGCGATGGGCAATTCGTCCCGCGTTACCTGGTAGAGGCGGGCCAGGTAGTCGCGCGCCTTCGGCGGCAGGTCGGTGGCGGCCAGGCGGTACTGCCCCAGCGCCGCGCGCAGCCGGGGCTTGGCCACGCCCTGCAGCGGATGGCCGGCGCGCGTGAACAGGCCTCCGTGCTGGGGCGGCAGGGGCCGCACCGCGAAGTCGTCCGGCGGCGGCAGGCTGTGGGTGACGGCCACCGCGAAATCCAGTTTGTCCTGCAGCAGTTTGTCCAGCAGGCGCTGCCAGCTTTCCACTTCGACGTGCACGCTCAGGCCCGGATGCTCGCGCGCGATGCGCACCAGCAACAGCGACAGGAACCCAGCCGCCGGAAACACGCCTACGCCCAGGTTCACACGGCCGGTGTCATGCCCGCGGATCAGCTCGGCCTCGCGGCGCAGGTCGCGGGTTTCTCCGAGGATACGCTGCGCGCGTTCCAGCACGGTGCGCCCGGCCTGCGTGGGCACAACGCCTGTCGACGCGCGGTCGACCAGCACCAGGCCCAGGGAATCCTCCAGGGCCTGGATGCTGCGGGTCAGCGCGGACTGCGTGAGGTGCAGACGCTGCGCCGCGCGCGAGAAGTGCTTTTCCTCCGCGAGCACGGCGAAGTGCTGGAGCGACCGAATCGAGAGGCTCATGCATTTTTCTCATCAAGATTCAGCCAAATATGCATTTGATTCCGGTCAATGGCAAGACTAAAACAAGTTGCCGCGACGGAAAAAATGCAGCACCGGCCGCCCTGTGGTGAACCGCAATCCAGAGCAATGCCCGACATTGCCTACCCCCCAGGAGGAGACGACATGAACCGCAAATCTTTTTTGAAATTGTTGGGTAGTGGCGGCGCTGCGATGCTGGGCGCCCTGGCCTGTCTTTCGGCGGCGGCCGCTCCCGCCACACAGGCGCCGCCCTGGCCCGGCGGCGGCAAGCCCATCCGCCTGGTGGTGCCGTTTCCCGCCGGGTCCGGCTCGGACTCGCTGGCGCGCATGCTGGCGATGAAGGTCACGCAACAGACCGGCGCGCCGGTGATCGTGGACAACAAGCCCGGCGCGGGCACCATGATCGGGGCGCAGGAAGTGGCGCGCGCCAACCCCGATGGCTACACCCTGCTATACACCATCGTCGTCACGCATACCCAGAACCCGCATTTGTACAAAAAGCTGCCGTACGACCCGGTCAAGGACTTCACGCCCGTCCTGCAGGTGGTGCGTTCGGCCACGGTGCTGGTCGCCAACAAGGATGCCCCCTTCTCGACCACGGCCCAAATGATCGACTACGCGCGGGCGCACCCCGGCAAGCTGAATTTCGGGTCGTACAGCCTGGGATCCACGTCGCACCTGAACGGCGAAATCCTGAAGCAGCAGACCGGCATCGACATCGTGCACGTGCCGTATAAGGGCACGGCCGACGCCAGCCGCGCGCTGCTGGCCGGCGAAGTGCAGGTCTATTTCGACGGCACGGCAACCGCCGTGGAGAACGCGCGCGCCGGCAAGGTCAAGCTGCTGGGCCCGGCCACGGACCGGCGCCTGAGCGTGCTGCCGGACCTGCCGACCTTGAAGGAACAGGGCATTCCCGGCCTGGACATCGTCGGCTGGCAAGGCATTTTCGGGCCCGGCGACATGCCGCCCGCGCTGGCCGAACGCGTCGCGCAGGTATTCCGCGAAGCGCTGGATACCGCCGAGGTGACCCAGAGCATCGTGTCGCAAGGCAATGAAGTCAGCGGCGCGGGGCCGAAGGAGTTCTCGCAGATCGTCCAGAAAGACAGCGACCGCTGGGGCGCCGTGATCCGGCGCATCGGTCTGGTCCTCCAGTAACCCCGCGCGAGTCCAAAGGAGAGCGCAATGCATGATCTGGTCATACGCGGCGGCACGATCGTCGATGGGTCGGGCCAGCCCCGCCGCACCGGCGACATCGCCATCGACGGCGGCCGCGTCGTCCTGGCCGAAGGCAAAGCCGCCGCGGGCCGGCGCGAGATCCGGGCCGACGGCTGCCTGGTCGCGCCGGGCTGGGTCGACATCCACACCCACTACGACGGCCAGGCCACCTGGGATCCCTACCTCAGCCCGTCCACCTGGCATGGCGTCACCACGGCCATCATGGGCAATTGCGGCGTGGGCTTCGCGCCGGTGAAGCCGGACCGCCGCGACTGGCTCATCAAGGTCATGGAGGGCGTAGAGGACATTCCCGGTTCGGTGCTGTCCGAAGGCATCCAGTGGGATTGGGAAACCTTCCCCGAATACCTCGACGCGCTGGACCGCCGCCCCAAGGCGCTGGACGTAGGCGCGCAGATCCCGCACAGCGCCGTCCGCGCCTATGTAATGGGCGAGCGCGCCATCCATCACGACGAAGCCTCGCCCGCCGACCTGGTCGCCATGCGCGAGGTCGTGCGCGAAGCGCTGGTCGCCGGCGCGGTCGGGTTTTCGACTTCGCGCACGTTCCTGCACAAGTACGACGAGCGCAAGTATCCGCCCGGCACCTTCGCCACCGGCGAGGAAATCACCGCGCTGGGGTCGGTCATGGGCGAGGTAGGCCACGGCGTCTTCCAGATGACGGCGAACCATCCCGCCATGGAAGGCGAAATGCCCTGGCTGGAACAGCTGGCGCGCCACAACCGCCTGCCGGTGCTCTTCAATCTGCAGCAGACGGATGCGGCGCCCGACGTCTGGAAGCAGATCGTGCGCAGCCTGGACCGCGCGCGCCAGGAAGGCGTGCCGTTGCTCGCGGGCATCAGTGGACGGCCGCTGGGCATCCTGTTTTCATGGCAGAGCACTCTGCACCCGTTCATCGCGCACCCCAGCTATCAGGCGCTGCACGCCCTGCCCCTGCCGGAGAAGCTCGCCCGACTGCGCGATCCCGAAACGCGCAACCGCATCATGAACGAGCAGCGCGGCCTGCTCGACCGCCGCGCCGAAACGCTGTTCAGCAGCTTCCACAAGATCTACCGGCTGGGCAACGATCCCGACTACGAGCCGGTGCCCGAGGAAAGCGTGGCCGCCATGGCGCAGCGCAGCGGCCGCCCCCCGCTGGAGATCGTCTACGACCTCATGCTGGAGAACGATGGCCAGGCCATCCTCTACTACCCGTCCTTCAACTATTCGTACGAAAACCTGGACCATCTGCACCAGCTGATGCAGCACCCCAATACGGTGAACAGCCTGTCCGACGGCGGCGCGCACTGCGGCTACATCTGCGACGTGAGCATGCCCACCTTTATGCTCAGCCACTGGACCCGCGACCGCCGCCGGGGGCCGCTGCTGGGCCTGGAACACGTGGTCAAACGCCAGACCCGCGATACCGCCAACGTCTATGGACTGCTCGACCGCGGCCTGCTGCGCCCGGGCTACAAGGCCGACGTCAACATCATCGACCCCGCCGCGGTGAAAGTGCATTGCCCCGAGATGGTGTTCGACCTGCCGGGCGGCGGCCGCCGCCTCGTCCAGCGCGCCGACGGCTACCTGGCGACGCTGGTCGACGGGGTTCCCATCTTCGAGGAGGGCGCGGCCACCGGCCAGCTGCCCGGCAAGCTCCTGCGCGGCGCGATGCGGCAGCCGGCCTGAAGACTGCACGCGCCGGCCCCGCGCAATGGCCGAGGCCGGCCGTGTCAGTCCTGCGGCGTGTCGCGGCCGTGCGCGGGCGCGGGCGCGTACTGGCCCATCAGCGCCGCGATCCAATCGATGAATACGCGCAGCTTGGCGCTGACGTGGCGGTTGGGCGGAAACGCCACGTACATCGGCATCGGATCGAGGCGCCAGTCACCGAACAACGGCACCAGCTCGCCGCTTTCCACATGCGCCCGGGACATATAGTCCGGCAGCCAAAGCACACCGAGCCCCGCCAGGCCCGCGGCCAGGTAGGCATTGCCGTCGTCTACCGCCAGCACGTGGCGGCCCTGCACGTTGATGCGTTCGCCGCCCCGGCGCATCGCGTACGGCAAGGCCTTGCCCGTGCGCGACCACAGGAATCCGACGATGCGGTGATGCGTGTCTTCCAGCTCGCCGGGATGCGACGGCGAACCGGCGCGCGCCAGATAGGCGGGCGCCGCATACACGCCCAGCTGCAGGTCGGCCACGCGCCGCGCCATCAGCGACTGGTCCGCCAGTTCGCCGCCCCGCACGACGCAGTCCACGTTCTCGCCGATCAGATCCACGATGCGGTCGCTGACGCCCATGTCGAGCTGGATGTCGGGATAGCGGGCGTGGAACGCCGGCAGCGCCGGCACGAGGATCAAGCGGGCCAGCGGGCTGGGCACGTCCACCCGCAGCCGCCCCCGTGGCAAGGCCGACGCGCCGGACAGGCTGGTCTCGGCGTCGTCCAGGTCGGCCAGCAGGCGCAGCACGCGCTCGTAGTAGGCGGCCCCATCCGCCGTGACGTTGACCTTGCGCGTGGTGCGGTTCAGCAGCTTGACCCGCAACCTCGCCTCCAGTTGCTGGATCAACTGCGTCACGCTGGTCTTGCTCAGGTGGAGCGTCTCGGCCGCCTTCGTGAAGCTGCCGGTTTCCACCACGCGGGCGAACGCCTGCATCGCATCGAAACGATCCATCCCTGCTCCCTGTCTGGCTGATTGTTTGGATTCTACAAATAGTGAAGATCGGACTTGCCGGTTTATCCGGCGCCGCCGGCCGCTTACAGTCCCCGGATCGTTGATGCCGGGCCGGTTTCGGCCCATTCATGGAGGACACTCATGGCAACGCGCGATGTCGTTTTTCCGCCCGGGCGCCGGGCGCTTTATGACCGGAACCGCTACTCGCCGGCGGTCAGGTCCAACGGTTTCCTGTTCGTGTCGGGACAGGTCGGCAGCCTCGAGGACGGCTCGCCCGAGCCCGACCTGCAGGCGCAGGTCAGGCTCGCCTTCGAAAACCTGCAGGCCATCCTGGCCGAGGCGGGGGCCAGCTTCGACGACGTGGTGGACGTCACGGTGTTCATGGTCGATCCCGAGTCGACGTTCGAGGCGATCTGGGAGGTAGTGCCGGAGTACTGGGGCGATGCTCCGCACCCCACGCTGACCGCCGTTGGCGTGACGTGGCTCTACGGCTTCCAGTTCGAGATCAAGGTGATCGCAAAGCTGCCGCAGGCACCGGGCGGCTGACCGGTCCCCTCACACCACGCCGACGCGGATCACCCCGGAAATGGTTTCCGCCGCCTGCTGCAACGCGGGCACCATTTCGGTTTCCAGAAGGTCGCCCACGACCTCCGACACCGACACCGAAATGCCTACCGACAGCACGCGCGGGCCGGCCTGCGGCACCGGGACCGCCACCGAAACCTGGTTGCTGTCCGGGTAATCGTAGCGACTCCACTGCCCCTGCGGCAGGCGCAGGCCGCCCGCCAGCGCGCTCGAGGGCGGCAGCACGCTGCCTACGCGCAGGTTCATGACCACCAGGCGCCTGCGCTCGGCCGGCGCCATGGCGCGGCCGATGATGATGACGCCTTCCGGATTGGCCTCGCCCAGGTTGGACGTGCCCGAATAGGCATCGGCCAGGCGCTGCAGTATCTGCTGCACGGCGTCGGTCACGCCCAGGCTGTCCATGGCCGCGAACCCCAGTTCGAAGACTTGCGGCGTGAGGCGCCAGCGGCTGTCTTCGCGCGCGGCATAGCCCTCTTCCTCCAGCGTCTGCAGAAAGCGCAGCACGGTCGCGTGCGGCAGCTCGACGGCGCGCGCCAGCTCCGCCAGCGTGGGCCGGCCATTGCCGCGGAAGGCCCGCATGATGGATAGACACCGCTGGATCGATCTATTATTCTTCATGCGTTCACCTGATAAACATATTGATCACTAGGTGAACAATACACATAAACGATGCTCCCGGCAAGACCGGAGAGCCCGGGAAGGAGACAAAACGCATGAAACGCATCGCACTCGCCTTGGCGGCGGGCCTCGCCCTCTGTATGGGGCCCGCCGCAGCACAAGCCCCCTGGCCGTCGCAACCGATCAAATGGATCGTGCCCTACCCGCCCGGCGGATCCACGGACATGCTGGCCCGGCTGGTCAGCCACAAACTCGGGGAACGGCTGGGCCAGCCGGTCATCGTGGAGAACAAGGCGGGGGCCGGCGGCAACGTGGGCACGGACTTCGCCGTGAAACAGCCGGCGGACGGCTACACCATCGTGATGGGCAATATCGGCCCCATCTCGATCAACCCCGCCTTGTATCCCGACCTGCCCTATCAGCCGCAGCGCGACCTGGCGCCGGTGACGATGCTGATGAGCGTGCCCAATCTCCTCGTGGTGAATCCCGCGCTGCCGGTACGGTCGGTGCAGGAGCTGATCGCGTACGCAAAGAAGGCGCCGGCGCCGATGGGCTACGCCACGCCGGGCGCGGGCACCTCGCTGCACCTGGCCGGCGAGCTGTTCGCATCGTCGGCGGGCCTGCGCCTGACACACGTGCCGTACCGGGGCAGCGCGCCGGGCCTGAACGACACGGTGGCCGGGCACGTGCCGATGATGTTCGACAACATGCCGTCGGCGCTGCAGCTCGTGAAGGCCGGCAAGCTGCGGGCGCTCGCGATCACCAGCGCGGCGCGGTCGCCGCAATTGCCCGATGTGCCGACGATGGCCGAGGCCGGCCTGCCGGGCTATGAAATCGCCGGATGGTTCGGGGTGCTGGCGCCGGCCGCCACGCCCAAGCCCGTCGTCGAACGCCTGAACAAGGAACTGCTCGCGGTGCTGGCGCAACCCGACGTGCGCGACCAGATCGGGGCCATGGGCGGCATTATCGCGGCCGAAGGGCCCGCCGGCTTCGGACGCTATATCGCATCGGAAACCGAGAAATGGGGCGCGCTGGTGCGCAACGCGCAGATCAAGCGTCAATAAGCAAGGAGACAAGCATGACCACGTATCGCCATCTGGAAACCCGCCCGATCGCCGGCGCGCTGGGGGCCGAAATCCAGGGCCTGGACCTGTCGCGCCCGCTGTCGGACGATCAGTTCGAGGAAGTCCGCACCGCGCTGCACGAGCACCTGGTGATTTTCTTCCGCGACCAGCAGCTGAGCCCGCAGCAGCACATCGACTTCAGCAAGCGCTTCGGCGAGCTGCTGGAAGTGCCGTTCGTGCGGGCGCTGGAGGGCCACCCGACGATCCTGCCCGTGATGAAGGGCAAGGCCGAAAGCACACGCCGCCTGTTCGGCGGCCTCTGGCACACGGACATGAGCTACGCCGAAGCGCCGCCGTTGGGCTCGGCGCTCTACGGCCGCGTCATTCCGCCCTACGGCGGCGACACGATGTGGGCGAACATGTACCGGGCCTACGACGCGCTGTCCGACCGGCTGAAGCAGATCCTGGACGGCCTGGGCGCCGTCCACAGCCCGGTCCGCTCGTACGGCGCGGGCGGCGCCGTGGTGAACAACGGCGATCCGGCCCACAAGATGGACGTGCGCACCGACGACCGCGCAAGCAACGAAGTGATCCACCCCGTGGTGCGGGTGCACCCGGCCACGGGCAGGCAGGCCCTGTACGTGAACAGCACCTACACGCTGCGCTTCGACGGCATGACCGCCGAAGAAAGCGAACCGTTGCTGCAGTTCCTGTACCGCCATGCGGCGCGGCCGGAATTCACCTGCCGCTTCCGGTGGACGCCGGGGTCGCTGGCGCTGTGGGACAACCGCTGCACGCAGCATCTGGCGATGAACGACTACGACGGCTTCGACCGCGAGATGCACCGGACCACGATAGCCGGCGACAGGCCGATCGCGGCCGGGCAGCCCGCGCGGTAACCATCGCCCGGCCGGCGGCGCGGATGGGAACGAAGGCATGACGCCTTTTTCCCGGTGCGCGCCAGCCGGCCGGCCGATGCGGCGACCATCCCCCTACCGCCGGAAGGATGGCTGCCACCTTCCGCGCCCGTCCAGGCGGTCGATGGACGAACGGCGAAATATGCCCCACCCTGGCGGGCAGGCAGAAATAGACACGTTCGCGTCTTGATTCTCACGGCGACGCGGCAAACGCTCAAGGTCGGGGAATCCAGATGAACATCCTGCTGGCGTTCGCGCCCTTCATCATGTTTGTCATCATCGAAAGGGCTGTCGGGGTGCTCGAAGGATTGGCGGCAGGCGCGTTCGTGTCCGCCGGGCTGGTGCTGCGCGACTGGATCAGCCCCGAACGGCGCGTGAAGCTCCTGGAAGCCGGCTCGTTCGTGCTGTTCGCGGGGCTGACGGTGTACGCCCCGATGGCCGACGGTGAATCCTGGACGATCGGCGAAACGCGCCTGCGGGTGGACACGGGCATGTTGTTTCTCGTGCTGCTGACCATCGCGTTGCGCCGGCCGTTCACGCTGGAATATGCGCGCGAAAAGGAACCCGAGTATGTCTGGAAGAGCCCGCCGTTCGTGCGCGTGAAGTATGCGATTGCCGTTGCCTGGGCACTGGCGTTCGCGGTCATGGTGGCGACGGACGCGCTGCTGGCATACCGGCCGGAGCTGCCGCAGGCCATCGCGATCGCGGTGACGGTCGCCGCCCTTGCCGGGGCCATGAAATTCACCGCTTGGTATCCGGACCGGGTGTGGGCTACAACATCAAGGTAGCCCTCGCGGGAGACCCCGGTGAAACCTTTGGGAAATCACGTCGAAGTCGCGCTGGCCACACAGGCCGATGGCGCGCTGGTCGCGGCGTTTGCGCGCCTGCTGCCCCAGCTGTCCCGGACCGCTCCGCCGTTGTCGCGCGAGACACTGGACGAAATCATCCGCTCGCCCTCCAACCATGTGTTCATCGCCACCATGGGCGAAGACCGGCGCATCGTCGGCACGCTGACGCTGGTGCATTTCCGCATCCCCACGGGCGTGCGGGCCTGGATCGAGGACGTGGTGGTGGACGAACAGGCGCGCGGGTTGAAGGTCGGCATGGCGCTGACGCACGCGGCCATCGCCAAGAGCCGCGAACTGAACGCGAAGACGCTGGACGTGACGTCCAATCCCGGCCGGCTGTCGGCCCATCACCTGTATGAATCGGCGGGCTTCATCATGCGCGACACCCGCGTGTATCGCCACCAGGGCTGAAGCCGCGCCCCGCTACTGGAAGTGGTAGCGCTCGCGATATCCCACCGGCGACATGCCGCAGTACTTGTTGAAAATATCGCGGAACGCCTTGGTGTCGTTGTAGCCAACCTCGTACATGACTTCCGCCACGCTCTTGCGCGAGGTTTCCAGGCGCTTCTTGGCGGCTTCCACGCGCACGCGCTGCACGTATTCAACGATGCTGTTGCCCGTAGCCTGGCGAAAACGCCGCTCCAGGGTGCGCCGGCCCATGGCGTGGCGGCCGGCCAGCCCCTCGACCGTGATCTTTTCCGTGTAACGGCCTTCGATGTAATCCTGCACGGCGCGCACGACCTCGTCGGCGTGCGCCTTCTGCCCCATGAACACCGAGAACGGCAACTGGCTCTGGCGGCTCCAGTCAAGCTGGAAATACTTGGCGCACCAGATGGCGGTGTCGCGGTCGGTGTACTTCTCGATCAGGTGCAGCACCAGGTGCGCGGCGGAAAACGCGCCGCCGCTTGTGTAGATGCCGTTGTCGGCCATGACGACACGGTCGCTGACCCACTGCACGCGGGGAAAGAGGCTCGCGTACAGGTTCTGCGCGACCCAGTGCACGACGGCCTGCTGCCCGTCCAGGATGCCGCCCGCCGCCAGGAGCGCGGCGCCCATGCACAGGCTGGCGACCTCCCCGCCTTCGCGGTGGTGCCGCGACAGCCAATCGATGAGTTCGCGGTTGGACAACACGGCGTCGGACACCGAACCCAGCAGCGGCGGCGCGATGCAGATATCGATACCCTGCGCGTCGGCCAGCACCAGGTCGGCCTGCACGGTGATGCGGCCGTCGTCCAGCCTGACCTCGCGCGTCAGCGCCAGGGTGCGCACCTTGAACCGGGGCTCGCGCCCGTGTGCCGCCAGGTATTCATTGGCGACGAGAAAACCATGCCGGGCGGTTTCGAGGGACGCGATATTGGCCCCTTGGGGCAGCAGGAACGCGATGTTTTTCATCTGCAAAGCATACGCCTGCAGGCTGTCGCAATCTACCCTCAAGATTGTCGCAATCGCCTATCGGAAAGCGCCCGCGATCCCGATACAGTGATACTCACCGGAGCCAGATCCGGGTTGCGAGGCGGACGGCTAGCGGGCGTTCCGAAGCGCGATAGAACAACGTGGACCAAAGGAGTCGATGATGGAAAAGTACATAGACGGTTACCTGTTGAGCGTTCCCGAGGCCAACCTGGACGCCTACAAAAAAATGGCGCAGCAGGCCCAGGCGGTCTGGCTCGAACATGGCGCGCTCGACTACCGCGAATGCGTGGCGGACGACATCGACAAGGAAGGTTCCGCCCCGTTCAGCGCCGCGGCCGGCGCGCGCGAGGGAGAGACCGTTGTATTCGCGTGGATCCTTTATGCCAGCAAGGCGGCGCGCGACGAGATCAATGCCAAGGTCATGTCGGATCCGCGCCTGAACGGCATGAGTTGCGAAGGCGTATTCGATTTCAAGCGGATGTGCTGGGGGGGATTCAACACGCTGGTGGGCAACTAGGACAACCGGGGCGGCCGGACATTCCGTCCCCGCCTCTTTTCAATTGGACATCCCGGAGACGAGATATGGGCACCCCTGCAACCCGAAGCATTCCCGAAGGCATGCATACGCTGACCCCGCACATCGTGTGCGAGGGCGCGTCGGACGCCATTGCCTTCTTCAAGAAAGCCTTCAACGCCGAGGAGCTTGCGCGGCTCCCGGGCCCCAACGGCAAGATCATGCACGCGGCCGTGCGCATCGGCGATTCCGTCCTGATGCTGATGGACGATTTCCCCGAATGGGGCAGCCTGGGAGCCAAGGCGCTGAAGGGGACGCCGGTCACCCTGCATCTGTACGTGGACGACGTGGACGCCGCCATGAAGCAGGCCGTGGCCGCCGGCGCCCAGGTGACGATGCCTGTGGCAGACATGTTCTGGGGCGACCGCTACGGCCAGGTCGTGGATCCGTTCGGGCACCGCTGGTCCATCGCCACGCACAAGGTCGACCTGACGCCGGAGGAGATCCAGCAGAACATGGCCAACATGGGTGAGATGGAAGGTTGCGGCGACCCGTCCAAGAAGCAGCCGGGCTAAGGCCGCCGCACGTCAGGCCTGCGGGTAGGGCCCCAGGAAGTCGAGCTTGCCGATCTTCACGCCCGCCTGCCGCAGGAGGCCGTACGCCGTCGTAACGTGGAAATAGAAATTGGGCAGCGCGAACGTCAGCAGATAGTCGTCGCCCCGGAACTCCTGCTTGAAGTCGCCGAAAGCCAGCGTGATCTTGCGGCTTTCGGCGCCATCCAGCTTGTCCGCCGTCACGCTCTGCAGGTAGGCGATCGTCGCGGCGATGCGTGCTTGCAGCTGCTCGAACGTGGTTTCTTCGTCGGGGAACTTGGGCGCCTCCACCCGCGACAGGCGCTGCACCGCGAATTTCGAGGCATCGCTGGCGCGCTGCACCTGGCCGGACAGCGGATACATGTCGGGCGCGAGACGGGCATTGATGAGCTCGGCCGGATCGGCGCCCGTCGCGGCGGCGTGGGCAGCGCCCTTTTCCAGCAAGGCGGCCAGGACGGTCAGGCCGCGAATGAAGACAGGCACGCAAGCCTGGTACAGGGACAGGGACATGGCGTTGGTTCCCAAAAAAACTTGGCGGCCGGCGCACAATGCGCCGGTCTGTCGAGCATACCCCGTTCCTGATGCCCGCCGGCCGGTCAGTTCCCTGTCCGCCGCTGCGCCTGGAAAAAGCGCCAGATCAGCGACGAGGCGTCCGGTCCGCTGCTCCCGTGATACCGGATGGACGGGTCGCCGCCGCTCCAGGCGTGCTCCAGCCGCGTGATCTCGCACAGGCGCAGCACCGTGTTCTGACCGCGCAGCATATCCACCCGGCGATAGGCTTTTTCGGTGCCCAGGCCCAGCACGTGCTCGATCGGCGTGCTGTCGGGCGACAGGCCGTTGACCGCCCTGAACTGTTCGAACAACTGGCGCGCGTTGCGCGGCGCCACCGCCGGATCCAGCTGCCCGTGCAGGATCATAGCCGGCATGCCCATCTGGAAGACGGCGGGATCCGCCACGCGCTCCAGCAGAGGCAGCAGCGGCTTGAGCGTGCCGCGCCGCATGGTGGCGATACCGCTGGCCGCGCCGTGGGCGTCCCCCACCACGGGCCCCGAATGCATGGCGACGGCGGCGATCAGGCGGGGATGCCGCAGGGCCACCAGCGCGGCCATGCCGGCGCCGGCGGACAAGCCGGCGACGTAGATGCGCCCGGGATCCAGATCGAACTTTGCCGATTCCGACCGGATCAGCGCGGCAATCAGGTCGGCCTCCGCGCCGCCGTGCGCTTCGTCCGGCTGGAACCAGCGCCAGCAGCGCTGCACCTGGCGCGCGAGGGACTGCTGCGGATACAGCACCATGAAGCCGCCCGCGTCGGCCCATTGGTTCATGCGGGAACCGCGGGCGAACGCCAGGGATGTCTGCCTGCAGCCATGCAGCATGACCACGAGCGGCATGCCGGACGGCGGGGCGCAAGCAGGCGTATAGCGGGAGAAGCCGAGGCGCTGGCCCCGGCCGTCGGAGAATTGCCGGCCGGCCTCCCAGCGGCCGCCGCCGAGAGACGGCGTCGCGGGCGCCACGGACTTGGCGGCCAGCCTGGCGGCGACGGCCGCCTTGCGCCGGGTAGCGCTGCGCCGCTGGGCGGCCTGGGGAGCCGCCGCGCGCAGCGCCGCGCGTTGCAGCCTGCCGAGTTTCTTCGCGGTTTTGAAAAACAGACTGGTAAAACTGCGCGCCATTCTAGGCCTCGGCCAGTAAACCCGTTGAGCTTGACACCGGCATGGAATGTATCACACCGTAACTTCGCGCCAGGGGTATACCGCCGCCTGAGGCAGCCCCCGGTTTGCACAAGATCAAACCGCCTTTGCATCGCGCGCGCAAAGTGCGGCGGCGGCCTTGAGGCGGCGCAGCAAAACGCCTATGGTGGAAGCTTCCCGCCAACCAAGACGCATTCATGTTTCCCGACGACAGACCCCAGACCCTCGGCGAGGAAATCGCCAACACCATCAGCCATGGCGTCGGCGCCGCCGGTGCCGTGGCGTCCGCGCCCATCCTGATCGTCGCCGCGGTGCGCCAGGGCGACGCCGCGTTCATCGCGGGGGCCGCGGTCTTCGCCGCGTCGATGTGCCTGCTGTACCTGGCCTCCACGATTTATCACGCCTTGCCCCGCAGCCGCGCCAAGCAGTTCTTCAACGTGCTGGACCATTCTGCCATCTACCTGCTGATCGCGGGCACCTATACGCCGTTCGCGCTGGGCGCGCTGCGCGGGCCCTGGGGCTGGACCCTGTTCGGCCTGGTGTGGGGCATGGCCCTGCTCGGCGTGGGGCTGAAGGCCAGTAAACGGCTCAACCGCCCCGCCCTCTCCACCGGGCTGTACCTGGCCATGGGCTGGCTGGTGCTCATCGCGGTGAAGCCCCTGATCGAACGCGTGCCCACGGGCGGCCTATGGTGGCTGGTGGCGGGCGGGCTGGCCTACACGGGCGGCGTGGTGTTCTTCGTGCTCGACAACCGCTGGCGCTACAGCCACTTCGTCTGGCACCTGTTCGTGCTTGGCGGCACCGTCTGCCATTTCTTCGCGGTGCTCTGGTACGCGGCCTGACGGCGCGGCCGGCTCAACGGCGGCGGGGCGCGGCCGGTTGCGGCATGGCCAGCAGGCCGCGCTTCATCAGCCCGCGCATGCCGGGCACCAGCAAGGCCCCGCCGAACAACACGTCGCGCCACAGCCCCGGCCCCGATGCCTGAAAGCAAGGCGTCAGCGCGCGGCTCAACGTCTGGTACAGCCGCGACGGCATGAGCCGGCTGCGGGCGTATTTCGCGGGCCCGCGCGCCACGCCATGCCGGCCCAGCGCCCGCGCCAGCGCCAAGGCGTCCAACGCAGCAAGCGTCGTGCCCAGGCCCAGTTGCGGACTCATCGCGTGGCCTGCGTCTCCCACCGCGCAGTACGGCCCCTTGGCCAATCCTCGCGGCCAGGTGTGGCGGTAGGTAGCGACCGCCAGGTCCTCGTGCCTTGAAATCTGGTCGACCACCGGCGCGGCCTCCGGCCACAAGGACAACAGGCGCGCCTTCCATTCGCCGATCGGCGCGGCCCTCCAGGCCGGCAAGGCGTCGTGCCGGATGCTCCAGAACAGCGACAGGCGCACGCCTTGCGGCCCGATTTCGGTCGGCAGGAGGCCCATCATTTCGCGGGTGCCGCGGAACCGCTGCAGCAGTTGCGTCGCGCCCGCCCAGCCGGGAACCCAGAACTGGCCCCACAAGGCGCCCCAGGCATAAGCGCGCGAACTGGCGGCCAGCCCGGCCTGCTCGCGCAGCGCCGAGGCCGCGCCATCGGCCGCCACGAACAGATCGAAACAGGACTGGGCCTGGCTATCTCCCTCGCCGTGCGTCACCAGCGCCTTTCCCTCCCGGACGTCGAGCACGCCGACCGGGCAGCCGAACGAAAATGCGACCCCTGCGCGCCGCGCGGCATCGAACAGCACTTCGCCCAATGCCGCCCGGGTAACGGCCCGCGCGCCGTCGCCCTTGTAGTCGATATCCACTACCGGCCAACCGCGGTGCGAGAGGCCCAGCAGGCGGTCGATGGGCGCGCCCACGTTCAACGCCTCCACGTCCACGCCCAGCGTACGCAGCGCGCGCACACCGGGCGGCTGCAGCAACAGGCCCGCCCCCATGGTGGTGAAACCGTGGTGTTTCTCGAACACCCGCACCTGGTGGCCGTCCCGCGCCAGCGCCAGGGCGGTGGCCAGACCGGCGCTGCCTGCGCCTGCGATGCCGATGGATAGGGGGGGATGCGTGGAAGGGGTCGGTTGCGTCATGAGTGCCGGCATAGTACCAACAGGCCCTAGCCCTGGCGCAGGTACGCCGTGGGCGGGTGCCCCAGCATGCGCCGGAACATCGTGGAAAACGCGGCCGGGCTCTGGTAGCCGAAATCCAGCGCGATGATGGTGACCGGCGCGCCCGAGGCCAGCCGCGACAGCGCCAGCACCACGCAGGCCCGCTGGCGCCATTCCGAGAACGCCATACCCGTCTGTTCGCGGAAATGGCGGCTGAAAGTGCGCGGGCTCATGTGCAGGCGGCGGGCCCAGGCTTGCGGCGCGGCGCGCACGTCGGGCGCGGCGATGAACGCCCGGCACAGGGCCGCCAGGCGCTCATCGGCCGGCAGCGGGATATGCAGGGGCAGCACCGGCGCGCGCTCCACCTCATGCAGCAGCAAGGCCGCCAGCGCGCCGTCACGCCCGGCCTGGTCGTAGTCGACGGGCATGTCCACGGCGTCCATCAGCAACTGCCGCAGCAGCGGCGACACCTCGACTACCTCGCAGGCCAGGCCCTGGGCGCGCGCCGCCCCCGGCGCTATGTAAGCGCTGCGCGTGCTGACGCCCAGCATGCGGACCTCGTGCGTCACGCCCGCGGGGATCCAGACGGCGCGCTGCGGCGGCACGACCCAGTTGCCATCGCGGGTGGCGACCTGCATCACCCCGGTCGCGCCATACAGCAACTGGGCTCGGCGGTGCGCGTGCGCCGGCAGCAGCTGGCCGGGGCCGTAGTCGTTGCCGATGGCCACGACGGGCCGGTCCAGATGGTCGTAACGGTCGATATGGGCGTTGCGCATGGCTGGGTCCGCCTGCCTGGCGGCGTATCGGATGGCCGAAATACGAACATTATTGTCCAATCCTCGAAAGCGGGCCAAACCTCGCGGCCGTATCGTGACGGTTTTCCCCTGGAAGGACGGGCAGCATGGTTTATCTGGTTCTGGCGTTTTTCGGTTGCCTCAGCGGCGTGACGACCGTGCTGTTCGGCTTTGGCGGCGGCTTTGTCGTGGTGCCCGTGCTGTACGGCGTGCTGACCGCCACCCACGGCACGCAGGACGCCATCGGGCAGTCGGCCATGCACATCGCGGTGGCCACGTCCACCTGCGTCATGATCGTCAACTCGGTCGCGGCCACGCGCAAGCACCAGCGCGCCGGCAACATCGTGCGCGCCTATGTCTGGCCGCTGGCGGCCTTCATCGCGGCGGGTTCCCTGCTCGGTGCGCTGGCCGCCACCCAGGCCAGCGGCGGACTCGTGCGGTACGCCTTCATCGCCTACCTGGGCGTGACCATCCTGGATTGCCTGCTGCGCCAGGGCTTCATGGCGCAAGGCGACACCCGCCCGCGTCCGCTGGGCCAAGGCGTCATGGTGGGCGGCGGGGTGGCCATCGGCGTGATCGCGGCCTTTCTGGGGGTCGGCGGCAGCGTCATGACGGTGCCGCTGCTGCGGCGCCGGGGCCTGCCCATGTCCAAGGCGGCGGCGATGGCCAACCCGCTGACGCTGCCCGTTGCCATCGTCGGCACACTGGCCTACATGGCGGCGGCCCGCGGCCTGCCCGATGCCCTGGCACCGTGGATCGTGGGCTACGTGGACCTGCTGGCCTTCGCCGCCCTGGCGCTGGGCTCGCTGGCGGGCATCCGCCTGGCGGCGCCCCTGATTCCCCGCATCCCCGACCGCCTGCATGCCCGCGTCTACGTGCTGCTGCTGGCGCTGGTCATGCTGAGCATGCTAGCGGTCTAGGGCCCGGACGCCGAACACCTAAGGAAACATCGCGGCCAGCAGCGACTACGAAAGCGCGCAAAACGTTTCCAGCGCGCCGCGGGGAGCCCCCTCCCGCGCCGCTCGCGCATCCCGTGGCCTGCCGACACAGGAAAACACATCGAGAAACTTGCCCCTGGGCCGGCCCGATGGTCATCATGGCCAGACATTCAACCGGAACATGGAGGTTTCATGCAGCGTTCCACTTACGCATTCCTATCCGCCGCCCTGCTGACGACGGCGCTGTCCGGTGCCCCCGCCTTTGCCCAACCAGCCGGCCAGGCGCAAGGCCAGGCCCAGGCGCAGCAGCAAATGGCGCCCCCGCCCGCGATTCAACCGACCGACCAGCAACTGCAGCGTTTCGCGTCGGCATCGCAGAAGATTTCCGGCGTCGTGGACGAATACCGGCCCAAGGTCGACGCCGCCAAGACGGACGAAGCCAAGCAGAAGGTCGTCGAGGAAGCGGACGCCAAGATGGTGCAACTGGTCCGCGCGGACGGCCTGACCGTTGAGGAATTCAACGGCATCGGCCAGGCCGTGCAGCAGGATCCCCAGCTCAAGCAGCGCGTGATGGGCATGAGCAAGGGCGGCCCCGCCGCCAAGTAACGCCGCCGCCCCCCGCCGCGGCAAACGCCACGCGCCCGGGAGGGCGGGTGGCGTTTTTTCGTTCTGCAGTTATCCTGTTTCCGTTTCTCCCCCAGTTCTCACGAAGGAGCGCGGAATCTTGATGCCGGATCTCACCCTCTATGACCTGGCGGGCGCCGACCCGTCGCTGCGGTTCAGCCCGCATTGCTGGAAAACGCGCATGGCGCTGGCCCACAAGGGCCTGTCCGCCAAGACCGTGCCCTGGCGCTTCACCGAGAAGGAAGCCATCGACTTCTCCGGCCAGAAGCTGGTGCCGGTGCTGGTGAACGGCACGCACGTGGTCAGCGACTCGTGGCAAATCGCCTGCTATCTCGAAGAGGCCTTCCCCGAGCGCCCGTCGCTGTTCGGCGGCGAAGCCGGCCGCGCGCTGAGCCTGTTCGCGAACGCCTGGACGGACGCCACGCTGGTGCCCACGCTGGCGCGCCTGCTGCTGCCGAGCATCCATGGACTGATCCACGACAAGGACAAGGACTACTTCCGCGCAACGCGTGAAAAGCGCTTCGGAAAGCTTGAAGACCTGCCCGCCGGCTATGGCGAACAAATCGCGGCGCTGCGCGCATCGCTGCTGCCCCTGCGGCAAACGCTGAGCCGTCAACCGTGGCTGGCGGGCGAACAGCCCGCGTATGCGGACTACGCCGTATTCGGCATGTTCATGTGGGCCCGCTGCACCAGTCCCCTCGAACTGCTGGCCGGCGACGACCCCGTGCACGCCTGGCGCGAGCGGCTGCTGGACGCCTTCGGCGGCATGGCGCGCGCCGCTCCGACGACTGAAAGCTTGCCCGCCACGTAGTTGGCGCCGGGAGCCTGGCCCGATGCGGCCCCCGCGCGCGCCTAGGGTCTGTTCACGCTGACAGGCGCGTTGCACAGACCTTAGGTCTTCAGCCGGTAACCCGTCTTGAAGATCCAGCGCACGCCCAGCACGCAGGCCAGCAGGAAACCCAGCGTCATGCCGACGCTGATTTCCACGCTGACGTCGGCCACCCCGTAGAACGCCCAGCGGAAGCCGCTGACGAGGTACACGACCGGGTTGAACAGGGTGGCGGCCTGCCAGAACGGCGGCAGCATCTTGATGGAATAGAAGGTGCCGCCCAGGAAGGTCAGCGGCGTAATGATCATCAGCGGGATGATCTGCAGCTTCTCGAAACCGTCGGCCCAGATCCCGATGATGAAGCCGAACAGGCTGAAGGTCACGGACGTGAGCACCAGGAAGGCCAGCATCCAGACCGGATGCGCCACGTCGAAGGCCACGAACAGCCGGGCCGTGGCCAGCATGATCAGCCCCAGGATGATCGATTTGCTGGCTGCGGCCCCGACATAGCCCATGACGATCTCCACATAGGAGATGGGCGCCGAGTGGATTTCGTAGATGGTCCCGGAAAACCGCGGCATGTAGATGCCGAAGGACGCGTTGGCGATGCTTTGCGTCAAGAGCGACAGCATGATCATGCCGGGCACGATGAAGGCCCCGTAGCTCACACCGTCGATCTCGACCATGTGCGAGCCGATGGCGGAACCGAACACCACGAAATACAGCGACGTGGAAATCACGGGCGACAGCACGCTCTGCATCAGCGTGCGCCACGCGCGGGCCATTTCAAACAGGTAGATAGCGCGGATGGCGTAGAAATTCATGATTGACCGTGCACCAGGCTGACAAAAATATCCTCGAGCGAGCTTTCCGAAGAGTTCAGGTCCGTGAACTCGATCTCCAGCCTGCCCAGTTCGTGCAGCAGCCGCGAGATTTCGCCGCCGCCCTGGTTGTCGTAGGTATAGACCAGCGTGTAGCCGTCGGCCGACAGGTCCAGCAGGAAGCCGTCGAGCGCAGTGGGAATGCCCGGCAGCGGCGCCTTCAGCGTCAGGGCCAGCTGGCGCTTTCCCAGCTTTGTCATCAGCGCGTGCTTTTCCTCGACCAGGATGATCTCGCCCTGGCGGATCACGCCGACGCGGTCGGCCATTTCCTGGGCTTCCTCGATATAGTGCGTGGTCAGGATGATGGTGACGCCGCTTTCGCGCAGGCGCCGCACCATTTCCCACATGCCGCGCCGCAGTTCGACGTCCACCCCGGCCGTGGGTTCGTCCAGGAACAGGATTTCGGGCTCGTGCGACAACGCCTTGGCGATCATGACCCGCCGCTTCATCCCGCCCGACAGCGCCATGATGCGACTGTCCTTCTTGTCCCAGAGGGACAGGTCGCGCAGCACCTTTTCGACGTAGGCATGGTTGGTCGGCTTGCCGAACAGGCCGCGGCTGAAGTTGACGGTATTCCAGACGCTTTCGAAGGCGTCGGTGGAGATTTCCTGGGGCACCAGCCCGATCTTGCCGCGCGCCGCGCGAAACTCGGACACGATGTCATGGCCGCCGGCCAGCACCCTGCCCCCGGAAGGATTGACGATGCCGCAGATGATGCTGATCAGCGTCGTCTTGCCCGCGCCGTTCGGTCCGAGCAGGGCGAAGATTTCGCCGCGCTGGATATCCAGGTTCACGTTCTTGAGCGCCTGGAACCCCGATGCGTATCGTTTGGAGAGATCCTGGACTGAAATGACCGGCTGCACACGAGCCCCCGACGAGATGGATAGCCAGGGATTTTAACCGTCACGCCTGACAAGCTTGTTCAGCGTGACGGAACAGTGTGTTTGGCGGACTGCGCAGTCCTTGCTCAACGCCCCCAGCGCAGCACCAGCGGGTCCAGGCGGCGGGCGGTCTCCAGCAGGCCCTGGCGGACCTCCTCGCGCATGGCCGGCAGCGGGTGCCGCGGCGCCTCGCAGGCGATCACGCCGCCCGCCTTCATCAAGGCCTTGGCGCTGAGGATGCCGCCCTGGCGGTTCTCGTAATTGATCAGAGGCAGCCAGCGCTCGTACAGGCGGTAGGCCTCGTCCCGGTTGCCGGCGCGGTGGGCCTCGATGATGGGGCGCAGACCGTCGGCGAAGCCGCCGCCGGTCATGGAGCCGGTCGCGCCCGCGTCCAGGTCGGGCAGCAGGGTAATGGCTTCCTCGCCGTCCCACGGACCTTCCACCGCCGCGCCGCCCAGGGCGATCAGGTCGCGCAGCTTGGAGGCCGCGCCCGCCGTCTCGATCTTGAAGTAGGCAACGTGTTCGATCTCGCGCGCCATCCGCGCCAGCGCCGCGGCCGACAGCGGCGTGCCGGCGACCGGCGCGTCCTGGATCATGATGGGGATGTCCACCGCATCGGACACGCGCTGGAAGAACCCCGTCACTTGTTCCTCGGACACGCGGATCGTGGCGCCGTGGTACGGCGGCATGATCATCAGCATGGCGGCGCCCTGCTCTTGCGCGCGGCGGCTGCGCGCGGCGCAGACCTGGGTGCTGAAGTGCGTGGTGGTCACGATGACCGGCACGCGGCCAGCGACGTACTCCAGGATGGTCCGCGTCAGGATTTCGCGCTCGTCGTCCGACAGCACGAACTGCTCGGAAAAATTGGCCAGGATGCAGAGGCCGTCGACGCCGGAGTCGATCATGAAATCCACCGCCCGCTTCTGGCTGGGCAGGTCCAGCTCGCCGGACTCGGAAAAGGTGGTGGGGACGACCGGGAATATGCCGCGATAGCGCGGGTTCTGGTAGGTAGCCATGGTTATTCGATGATGTTGAAGTGCTTGAGGTATTCGGTCTTCAGCGTCAGGCCCAGTCCGGGCTTGTCGTCGTCCAGGTCGATGAAGCCTTCCTTGGCCACAGGCTCGCCGTCGAAGATGTAATAGAACAGCTCGTTGCCGACTTCCACGTCGAACATAGGGAAGTATTCGCTCATGGGCGAGGCCAGCGTGCTCATCGTCAGGTGGTAGTTGTGCATCTGGCCGGCATGCGGCACCACCGGCACGCTATAGGCCTCGCACAGCGCGTTGATCTTGTGCGCCGCCGTGATGCCGCCAACGCGGTTGGTGTCGTACTGCACCACCGACACCGCCTTGCGGTCCAGCAGCTGCTTGAAACCGTACAGCGAAAATTCGTGCTCGCCGCCAGAGATGGGGATCGAGGTCAGCTGGTTCAGCTCCGCATAGCCGTCGATGTCGTCAGCGATGACGGGTTCCTCCAGCCAGCGCGGCTCGAATTTCTCCAGCTTGGGCAGGATGCGCTTGGCGTATTCCAGGCTCCAGCCCATGTAGCACTCCAGCATCAGATCGGTGTCGTAGCCGATCACCTCGCGTACCGCCTCCACCGACTTCAGGTTCTCCGACACGCCCTTTTGCAGATGCGCGGGGCCGTAGCCGAAACGCATCTTGAAGGCGGTGAAACCCTGGTCCAGATAGGTCCGGGCTTCCTCCTGCATGGCCTTCAGGTCGGTGCGGTACAGCTTGGAGTAATAGACCGGGATCTTCTCCTTGGTGCGGCCGCCCAGCAGCTTGAAGACGGGCTTGTTCACCGATTTGCCCAGGATGTCCCAGATCGCCAGGTCGATGGCCGAGATCGCGGCCATGGTCACGCCCTTGCGGCCCCAGGCGTGGGTGGAGCGGTACATGCGCTGCCACAGGTATTCGTAGTCCCAGGGATCCTGCCCGATCACCAGCGGGGCCAGGTACTGGTCGATGATGGCCTTGGCCACGCGCGGCGCCAGCGCCACGTTGCCCAGGCCGACGATACCGTCGTCCGTCTCCACCTCGACCACGGTCCAGCCGTGGAAGCGGAAGGTGCTCATGGTTTCCTGCTTGGAATACAGCAGGTCCATGGCGTTGGAGCAGAAGTTGCCCTGCGGCGGCACGGTCTTGCCGGTCCATTCGTAGACGCGGGCGCGGACGGATTTGATCTTCATGAGGATTTCCTGCTTGGGATTCTAGGTAGGGAATGACTGCGTCGGATCAGCCCGCCAGCGCGCGCGAGGCGCGATGCGACAGGCCCATGCGGCAGGCGATGAGAAAGGCCTGCCAGGTCGCGTCCAGGTTGGCGCGCCCCTGGCCGGCGATGTCGTAGGCGGTGCCATGGGCCGGCGTGGTGATGGGAATGGGCAAGCCGCCCTGCACCGTCACGCCGCGCGAGAAGCCCAGCAGCTTGATCGCGATCTGGCCCTGGTCGTGGTACATGGTGACGATGGCCTGGAACTCGCCGGCCTGCGCCTTCAGGAAGATGGTGTCGGCGGGGAACGGCCCCTGCACCGGCAGGCCCTCCTCGTTCAACTGCCGCACGGCCGGCGCGATGATGTCCACCTCTTCGCGGCCGCAGGTGCCGCCGTCGCCGCCATGCGGATTGAAGGCGGCCACCGCCACGCGCGGCTCGGCCATGCCGTTGGCCTGCAGCGAACGGTAGATCAGCCGGGTCGCGGCCTTGATGCCGTCGATGCTGAGCGCCGCCGCTGCGTCCTTCAACGGGATGTGCGAGGACACGCGCGAGGTCCACAGGTCTCCCAGGGTGTTGAATTCGCAGAAGTAGCCGGTCACGCCCAGGTACTGCGCGAAGTGGTGCAGTTCGTCGTCGTGGCCCAGGCCGCCCAGCTTCATGGCGTACTTGTTCAAGGGCGCGAAACAGATGGCGTCGACGTGGCCGTCGCGCGCCGCGTCCATGCAGGCGTTGAGCACCCGCAGCACCGATGCGCCGCCCGCCGCCTCGGCCTGGCCGAGGTGCACCTGGCCGGGTTGGATGGTGTCCATTGCCAGCCAGGCGGGCGCGCCGCTGTCCGGCCGGCCGCGCACCGCCTCGATGCTGGCCACGGGCTGGGTGGCGACCTGCACGCCCGCCACCCGCTGGCCTTCGCGCCAGAGCCACTCGTCGCCCACCAGCACGATGTTGGCGCGTTGCGTGGCTTCGGGCCGGGCCAGCAGCCGGGCGATCAGTTCAGCGCCGATGCCGGCGGGATCGCCCAGGGTCAGGGCGATGACGGGTTTCTGCTGCGTGCTCATGTCTGGGTCATTCCACGGAAATGTTGTTCTTCTTGATGATGCCGGCGTAGCGCAGGTTCTCGGCTTTGTGGAACTGCGCGAACTGCTCCTGGCTCATCGGATTGATATCGGCGCCGATCGCCTGCAGGCGGGCCTGCGTGTCGGGCAGCGCCAGGATGCCGTTGACGGCGTCATGGATGCGCTTCTGGTTGGCGGCGGGCATGGCGCTGGGCATGTAGATGCCGTACCAGGCGCTCATTTCCACGCCGGGCACGCCGGCTTCGGCCATGGTCGGCACGTCGGACAACTGGGCGTTGCGCTTGGCGCTCAGCACGGCCAGCGCGCGCACCTTGCCGCTCTTGATGTGGGGAATCACGGAGGACGCGGTCTCGAACGCGATCTGCACCTGGCCGCCCATCAGGTCCACCAGCGCGGGGCCGCTGCCGCGGTAGGGAATGTGGATCATCTCCACGCCCGTCGCGTCCTTGAACAGCTCGGCGGCGATGTGCTGGGTGCTGCCCGAGCCGCTGCTGGCGAAGTTGTAGGTGCCGGGCTTGCTCTTGAGCAGCGCGATCAGCTCCTGCACCGACTTGGCCGGAACATCATTGTTGACCACCAGGATGTTGGGCACGGCGCCCACGAACACCACCGGCGTCAGATCGCGATCGTTGTCGTAGCCCAGCTTCAGCAGGTGCGGCGCGATGGCGTGGGCGGTGGATACCCCCATCACCATGGTGTGTCCGTCCGACGACTTGGCCGCCAGGTCGGCGGCCAGCGTATTGGATGCGCCGGGCTTGTTCTCCACCACCACGGTCTGCTTGAGCAGAGGGCCCAGCTTGTCGGCCACCGCGCGCGCCATGGCGTCGGTGCCGCCGCCCGGGGCCGATCCCACCAGCAGGCGCAGGGGCTTGTTGGGCCAGTCGGCGCTTTGCGCCTGGGCGGGCGCCAGGGCCGACAGGCACAGGGCGCCGGCCGCCATCGCGGCCAATAGCCGAGTCTTCATGGTTGTCTCCTTGGTTGGTGTTTTTTTGCCCTGGGACGGGCAATCTTTTGTAGGTCCATCTTAGAAAGAAGCTCCGTTTCCGTAAAATGAAACTTTTGCACCAACCGTTCACCTGAGGCGATCAATCATGGAACGCGCCATCCACGTCCCCGCCCTGCTGGCCCGGCTGCGCATGCGGCAGATCGTCCTGCTGCTGGCGATCGAAGAGCGCGGTACGCTGCGCGCGGCCGCCAGCCAGCTCAACATGACCCAGTCCGCCGCCAGCAAGATGCTGCACGAACTGGAGCTGGCCATCGGCCAGCCGCTGTACGGAAGGATCGGCCGCGGCCTGGCGCTGACCGCGGCCGGCGAATGCGTGATGGGATATTTCCGGGGCATGCGCGGGACGGTCTCGTCCCTGGCCCGCGAACTGGAGGAACTGCGCCTGGGCAGCGCGGGCAAGCTGTTCATCGGCAGCATCATGGCGGCCTCGCCCGGCCACCTGACCGACGCCCTGCTGCGCCTGAAGCAAACCTATCCGCTGCTGGCGGTGGAAATCTCCACCGGCACCAGCGATCTGCTGATCGGCCGCATGAACGAAGGCAGGCTGGACGTGGTGATCGGCCGCATGGTGACTCTGTCGGACAGTCAGTACATTTTTCGCCCGATCGGCGACGAAGCGCTGTCGGTGATCGCGGCGGTGGACCATCCGCTGGCCGGCCGCAAGCGCGTGGGCTTCGAGGCCATGCTGGCCTATCCCTGGGTCTTGCAGCCGCACGGCAGCCCGATGCGCGACGTGATCGAACAGGAGTTCCGTTCGCACAACGCCTCCACCCCCAAGGGACTGATCGAGTCGGCCTCCATCCTGACCACCACCAACCTGGCGATGAAATCAACAATGCTGGGCGTGATACCGGAATCGGTGGCGAGCCGCTACGCGGCGCATGGGCTGCTGGCGATATTGCCCTACCAGATCCGGCAGAGCCTCACGGCCTTTGGCAGCATCGTGCCCCGGGACCGGCCGCTGAGCGCGGCGGCGCGTGATTTCGTGGGCTTGCTGCATGGCGACGAACTGGCTTGAGGCCGCGCAAGGCAAGGGGGAAAACGGCCGGCGACACGGGGAAAAACAGGTGTGGCGCAGTACAATCGCGTGTTGCGCATTGCGCGTTTTTTACATCGAGGTCCACACGTGAGCGCATTGCCCGCCTGTCCCAAGTGCCAGTCCGAATACACCTATGAAGACGGCGCCCTCTACGTCTGCCCTGAATGCGCGCATGAATGGTCGCCGCAGGCCGCCGCATCCTCCGATGAGGCGGCCAAGGTCTATCGCGATTCAGCCGGCAACGTGCTGCAGGACGGCGATACCGTCACCGTCATCAAGGACCTGAAGCTCAAGGGGTCGGGCGGCGTGATCAAGATGGGTACCAAGGTCAAGGGCATCCGCCTGGTCGACAGCGACCACGACATCGACTGCAAGATCGACGGCTTCGGGCCGATGAGCTTGAAGTCGGAATTCGTGAAGAAGGTGTAGGCGGCCTCCCAGCAAGGCCCCCGGGGCGCGGCGCCGCCTCGCTTCGCCTACAAATCCTCGTTTTCTTCCGGCTTGGGCATCAGGTACGCGGTCAGCGTGCTGGACAGTCCCGCCATCACCCACAGCACGAAGAAAGACACGGTGTAGAACCCCGTGCGTCCCGTCGGGACGTGGCCGAAGATCGCCACGTCCAGGGGATCGATCAGGGCGAAGATCAGCGCGCTCCCCGCCGCGGCGGCCATGAAGGACGGCCACAGGATCCACATCAATGATCGCAAGCCCATCTGTTGTTCTCCCGGGTTACGGATTGGCGCTGGGCGCTACCTGCTCGATGACCAGGCCGCGCTTGACCACGCCCTCCTGGATCGGCTGATTGCTGAAGTTCGAGAAAGCGAAGTAGATCGTGATGAAGCAGCCTATCATGGCCGCGAACGGGCCGGCCATCAGGATCCAGGGCCAGGGTTCGCGGTACCAGGGCTTGGCGGGCTGCGCGGCTTGGGCGGCGTGCATGGGCATATCCTTTCAGTGCTTACTCGGGGACGTAGAAGCTGGCGGCTTCGTCGGTTTCGATCTGGCGTTCCTCGCCGTCCTGGCCGCGCGCGCGCAGCGTGATGGCGTGGGCGCCGGGTTGCGCGCCGGCCGGCGCGCGGATGACCATCGGCACCAGTTTGTTGGCCGCGGCCTCCACGTCGACGGTGTTGGCGCCCTGCTGGCCGGCCATCACGATCAGGCCCGGCATGCCCTCGGCAGACAGCTGCAAGTGCATCGGTTGGTCGGACGTGTTGATGATCTGGAGGCGGTAGACGTTTTCGATGAGGCCGCCGGCCACTTCGCGGCCCAGCGCGCCGCGGTCGCGGATGATGTCGACCCGCAAGGGGTTGCGCATGGCCAGCGACACCACGAACGCGACGGCCAGCCCCAAGATCAGCGTGCCATAGACCAGCACGCGCGGACGCAGCAGGTAGGACCGCGCGCGCTTGGCCGACAGGCCGTCCAGCATCGCGCGCTCCGAGGTATAGCGGATCAGCCCCGGCTCGTACTGCATCTTGTCCATGACCTGTTCGCAGGCGTCGATACAGGCGCCGCAGCCGATGCACATGTACTGCAGGCCGTCGCGGATGTCGATGCCCGTCGGGCAGACCTGCACGCACAGGCTGCAATCGACGCAGTCGCCCATCCCGGCCGCTTTGTGGTCGATCTTGCGCGAACGCCCGCCGCGCGGATCGCCGCGGCGCTTGTCGTAGGTGACCACGAAAGTGTCCGGGTCCACCATCACGCTCTGGAAGCGGGCGTAGGGGCACATGTATTTGCAGACCGATTCGCGCATGAAGCCGGCGTTGCCCCACGTAGCGAAGCCGTAGAACAGCATCCAGAACCACTGCCACGGGCCCAGCTGCAAGGCGAAGAGTTCGTGGCCCAGTTCGCGGATGGGCGCGAAATAGCCGATGAAGGTGGATCCGGTCCACCATGCCAGCGCGATCCACAGGAAATGCTTGGTCAGCTTCAGGCGGGCCTTGCGCCAGGTCCAGGGCGATTCGTCCAGGCGGATGCGCGCGACGCGGTCGCCTTCGACCTTGCGCTCGATCCACATGAAGATTTCCGTGTAGACGGTCTGCGGACAGGCATAACCGCAGAACAGGCGCCCCGCCACCGCGGTGAACAGGAACAGCGCCAGGGCCGAAATGACCAGCAGCACGGCCAAGTAGACCACGTCCTGCGGCCACAGCACCAGGCCGAAGAGATAGAACTTGCGCGCGCCCAGGTCGAACAGCACCGCCTGGCGCCCGTTCCACTCGATCCACGGCAGGCCGTAGAAAATCAGCTGCGTAATGAAGACAAACGCGATGCGCCAGCGGGCGAAGATGCCGCTGACGGATCGCGGATAGATCTTGCTGCGCACGCCCGCCAGCGTCTGTTCCAGGGTCTCTTGCCCGGGGCGCGGCGGCCGCGTATGCGGCCGCCAGGGCGGCGGGTCACCGCCAGGCGAATTGCCGACGCTTGCGGTTGACCCATCTTCCATTTGCTGCTCCCTGCTTTAAGTCCAATTGATATGGGAGCGTCGTTGCGCCCCCATCTACGCGCCGCGGCGTCCTTTACGGCTTCGCGGCCTCGGCCGTTGCCGCAGGCGCGGCGCCGGGCTTGTTCGACAGGCCCCAGACCCACGCCGTCAGGATCTTGATCTGCTCGGGCGACAGGATGTCCTGGTGCGCCGGCATGCGGTTATCGCGGCCGTCCAGGATCGTTTTCACGATGGTCGCTTCCGAACTGCCGTAAAGCCAGACGTCGTCCGTGAGGTTCGGCGCGCCCAGCGCCTGGTTGCCTTTGCCGTCGACGCCGTGACAGGCGACGCAGAAATTGGCGAACTCGCGCTGGCCGCGGAACACGCGGACCGGATCGGCCGTCAGACCCGACAGCGAACGCACGTATTGCGCGATGTCGCCGGCCGTCTTGGCATCGACCGCCGACTTCCAGGGCGGCATCACACCGACACGGCCGTTGGTGATCGTCTGCGTGATGGCTTCCGGAGAACCGCCATGCAGCCAGTCGCCGTCCGCCAGATTGGGGAAGCTGGGGCCGCCCTTGGCATCGGAACCGTGGCATTGCGCGCAGGTGTTCAGGAACAGGCGCTGGCCGATTTCGCGGGCGCCCGGATCCTGGGAGATCTGCGCAATGTCCATGGTCTCGAAACGCGCATAGATCGGGCGCACGGCCTCGGCCATCTTGGCCTGCTGCTGCGCCACTTCCTGCGTGCTGCTGTAGCCGAGCTGGCCCTTGTACTCGCCCAGCCCCGGCATGAAGAACAGGTAGCCCAGCGCGAAGGCGCAAGCCAGCAGGTACATCCAGGTCCACCAGCCGGGAACCGGGTTGTTCAGCTCGGTCAGGTCGCCGTCCCAGACATGGCCCGTGTCCTCGACCTGGCCGTTGGCGGGCTTGGCGCTGAGCCAGCGGCGCTGCGTGTACAGCAGCCAGACGCACCAGAGCACGCCGCCCACGGCGATGATCGAGATGAAATACCCCCAAAAGCCACTAACGAAATCGCTCATGACCGATTCGCTCCATCTTGTTGTGCCGGCCCGAATTCATCGGGCAGTGCGAACGGCAGCAGGGCCGATTCGCGATTGGCGCTCTGGCGGCCGCGCGAGCAGGCCCACCAGACAATGCCGAAAAAGGTTGCCATCGAGATGGCGGTGACGACTGCGCTCAGGTAGCCCAGCATGCTCAGCCTCCCGTGGCGGCCGGCTGCGCGGCGGATTGCGCCGCCTTTTTGGCCGCTTCAGCCTGCTCGGCCTGCTTCGCCTTGCGCACGCCGACGCCCAGGCCCTGCAGGTAGGCGACCAGCGCGTCTTCTTCGGTCTTGCCTTCGATGGCCTTGGGCGCCGCGGCGATGTCGTCGTCCGTGTAGGGCACGCCCAGCTTGCGCAGGGCGCGCATGCGCTCGTCCACGTTCTGGCCGGTGATGACCGTCTTTTCCAGCCAGGGATAGGCGGGCATGTTGGATTCCGGCACCACCTTGCGCGGATCGCGCAGGTGGATGCGGTGCCAGTCGTCGGAGTAGCGTTCGCCCACGCGCGCCAGGTCGGGCCCAGTACGCTTGGAGCCCCACAGGAACGGATGGTCGAAGACCGATTCCGACGCGACCGAGTACGGGCCGTAGCGCTGCACCTCGGCGGCCAGCACGCGCACCTGCTGCGAGTGGCAGCCGACGCAGCCTTCGCGGATGTAGACGTCGCGGCCCATCAGCCGCAGGGGGCTGTAGGGTTCGACGCCGGCGACGGCCTGGGTCGTGCTGTGCTGGAAGAACAGCGGAACGATCTGGACCAGGCCCGCGAAGGACACCACCAGGATGCTGGCGATGATCATCCAGCCGATGTTCTTCTCGAGCGTCTGGTGAGAAAAGAAGCCATGTTGCTTTTTGGCCATGATGTCCTCGTCAAACAGTGGCCGGCACGGCGGTCGCGGGGACCGACGGACGCGCGGCATGGGGATCGTCTTGGGGAATGGCGGGGTTGACCGGGCGCGCGCCGCGCACCGTCATCCACACGTTCCAGGCCATGACGAACACACCCGACAGGAACAGCGTGCCACCCAGCAGGCGGATCAGGTAATACGGAACCCGCGTCTTCAGTTCTTCGACGAAGCTGTACACCAGGGTGCCGTCGGCCGCGGTGTCGCGCCACATCAGGCCCTGCTGCACGCCGGCGATCCACATGGCGGCGATGTAGAGCACCACGCCGATGGTCGCGATCCAGAAATGCAGTTCGATGGCCTTCACGCTGTACATCTTTTCACGGCCGTAGAGGCGCGGGATCAGGTAGTAGAGCGAGCCGAAGGAGATCATGGCGACCCAGCCCAGCGCGCCCGAGTGCACGTGGCCGATGGTCCAGTCCGTGTAGTGCGACAGCGCGTTGACCGTGCGGATCGACATCATCGAGCCTTCGAAGGTCGACATGCCGTAGAACGACAGCGCCGTCACCATGAACTTCAGGATCGGATCGGTGCGCAGCTTGTACCAGGCGCCCTGCAGCGTCATGATGCCGTTGATCATGCCGCCCCACGACGGCGCCAGCAGGATCAGCGAGAAGGTCATGCCCAGCGACTGGGTCCAGTCGGGCAGCGAGGTGTACAGCAGGTGGTGCGGACCCGCCCACATGTACGTGAAGGCCAGCGCCCAGAAGTGGACGATGGACAGGCGGTAGGAATAGATGGGGCGGCCCGCCTGCTTCGGCACGAAGTAGTACATCATGCCCAGGAAGCTGGTGGTCAGGAAGAAGCCGACGGCGTTATGGCCGTACCACCATTGCACCATGGCGTCCTGCACGCCCGAGTAGGCGGAGTAGGACTTCCACAGCGAGACCGGCATCTCGATGTTATTGAAGATGTGCAGGATGGCGATGGTCAGGATGTACGAGCCGAAGAACCAGTTGGCCACGTAGATGTGCTTGGAACGGCGCTTGACGATCGTGCCGAAGAACACGATGGCGTAGGCCACCCAGACCAGGGTGATCAGGATGTCGATGGGCCATTCCAGTTCGGCGTATTCCTTGCTGCTGGTGAAGCCCATGGGCAAGGTGATGGCGGCGGCAATGATGACGACCTGCCAGCCCCAGAACGTGAACGCGGCCAGCGGGCCGCAGAACAGGCGCGCCTGACAGGTGCGCTGGACCACGTAGTACGAGGTCGTGAACAGCGCGCTGCCGCCGAACGCGAAAATGACCGCGTTGGTATGCAGCGGACGCAGGCGGCCGTACGAGAGCCATGCAGTGTCAAAGTTCAGCTGCGGCCAGATCAGCTGCGCGGCGAGAAAAACGCCGACAGCCATGCCGACGATGCCCCAAACTACCGTCATGAGGGCGAATTGCCTCACGACCTTGTAGTTGAAGGTATCGGCCTTGCTTGCGATTGCTGCGCAATCGTTCATCACCTTCCCCTAGAGAAACAAATAGATCCAGGTTGCAATGATGGGGGCTGGCGGATAAACGGATGTTGATATGGATCAAACCCTACAGGCCGTGCAGGGGAACGCGCGGTTGGCGCAACAGATCAATGGCTCCGGCGCGAACGCGGAAACGTCAGCCGCGGGCGGCGGGCCCGCTGTCGTCGTCGCGCAGGATGGCCGTGCCGGCATCGTCCGTATCGTCGTACTGGCCGTTGAAAACGGCCCACCAGAGCGACACGCCGATGGCCAGCACGAAGAGCAGGGACAGGGGCAGCAGCAGATAGAGGATGGTCATGGCGCCGCTTCCAGCGCGGCGCGGGGAGGCAGGCCGCCGGACCAGTCGCGGCGGCACAGGCGCCAGGAGTTGTAGGCGACCGCCAGCGACGACAGCAGCATGGTGATCGCGGCCAGCCAGGGCGTGACCCAGCCGACCAGCGCCAGGGGCGTCATGAGCAAGTGCCACACCACCGAGCCGTTGAGATTCTGGCGGGCCTTGCGCCGCGCCTCGGCGAGCAGCGCGTCCAGCGCGGCGTCGGGCATATTGGGGTGGGCGGCCAGCGCCGAATGCGCGGAGGCCATGGCCGTGGGCACCGCCATCGACATCGCGCAAGGGCAGCTCATCACCAGCAGCGCCACCATCACGGGGATGCTGTGCGCCGGATCGATGTAGGCCCACGCGGCCGCGGCCGCGAGCGCCAGCGCGACCTGGACCATCACGAAACGCGAGGCCAGGCGGTCGGCCCGGGCGCCGAGTTCGAGGCGCTGCGCCTCGACGCGCTCGTGGCGCGCGCCGCCGGCCGCGCCGCCGAAAGACTGGCGGGCGCACAGTTCCAGGTAGCGCGCGGTCAACAGGAACGCCACGAACATCGTGACCGAATCGAAATAGACCTCGCCCCGGCCGGTATAAGTGGCGTGGACGCTGGGAATGAAAGCGGCGACAATGCCCAGCGCCACGGGCACGTCCATGCCGGCGCGGCCGTGCCGCAGGTTGCCGCCGGCGTGCCGCCAGATGGGCCAGGCCGAATACAGCACCACGGGGACGGTCAGCGCAAGACTGGCCCAGTTCATCAGCACGATGGCCCAGTCCAGCGTTTCCAGCGCGTCCGTCGGTATGCCGTCGTGCCGCAAGTAGCCGGGCCAGGCGAACATCATGACCTGCATCATTGCCAGCCACGCCAGCGACAGGCGCACGAGCGCATGGCGGCGCTGCTGGCGTTCGGCATGGGACAGGCCCGCCGGGACGGCGAAGATCGATTTTGCTCGCATGCGCCGATGGTAACCAGCGCGCCGTGCCCGCGCGTTGATCTGGATCAAGGCGCCCTGCCCGGCTTGCCCCGCCACCGTCCCGCGCGGCAGGCCGGCGTCAGGGACGCTGCCGCCCCAGGACGTCGGCCACCGCCCGCGTCAGGCTCGCCAGATCGTCCTCGCCGATGGTCAGCGCCGGCGTCATGTAGACCACATTGCCGAACGGCCGCACCCAGACGCCCGCCTCGATCAGCCGCCGTTTCAGGGCTTCGCGGTCGGCGATGCCGTCCAGTTCCACGATCCCGATGGCGCCGAGCACCCGCACGTCGCGCACCCAGTCCAGGCCGCGGCATGGCGCCAGCCCCGCTTCCAGGGCTGCGGAGACGGCCCGGGCCTGCGCCAGGCGGGGCTCGGTTTCGAACAAGTCCAGCGAGGCGTTGGCCGCCGCGCAGGCCAGCGCGTTGCCCATGAAGGTGGGGCCGTGCATCAGCGCGTGGGACGGGTCGTCGGACCAGAAGGCGTCGAACACCCGGTTGCTGGCCACCGTGGCGGCCAGCGGCAGGGTGCCGCCCGTCAAGGCCTTGGACAGGGTCAGGATGTCCGGCCGGATGCCGGCCTGCTCGAACGCGAACATCGTGCCCGTGCGCCCGAAACCGGTGAAGATCTCGTCGAAGATCAGCAACAGGCCATGCCGGTCGGCCAGACGGCGCAGCCGCCGCAATACCTCCGGATCGTGCAGCAGCATGCCGCCCGCCCCCTGCACCAGCGGCTCGACCAGGATGCCGGCCAGCCGCTGGCCGTGGATCTCCAGGTGGGCCTCGAGCGCGGCCAGCTCCGCCTCGCTGCGGGGCAGGCTGGCGATGTCATGTTCGATCAGCATGCCCCGGAACAGGCTGTGCATGCCCTCTTCCGGGTCGCACACGGCCATGGTGCCGAAGGTATCGCCGTGGTAGCCGCCCCGGAACGACAGGAAGCGGTCGCGGCCGCGTTCGCCCTGGTTCAGCCAGAACTGCAAGGCCATCTTCATGGCGACCTCCACCGCCACCGAGCCCGAGTCCGTATAGAAGACGCGATCCAGGCCCGGCCCGAGCAGGGCGGCCAGCCGGCGCGCCAGGGTCAGCGCCGGTTCGTGGGTCAGCCCGCCGAACATCACGTGCGGCATGGCGTCCAGCTGCGCGCGCACGGCCTGCGCGATATGCGGATGGTTGTAGCCGTGGCATGCGGTCCACCAGGAGGCCACCCCGTCGATCAGGCTGCGGCCGTCGGCCAGTTCGAGCCGGCTGCCGTGGCTTCGCACCACGGGCAGCGGCGGCGTCGCCGTCTTCATCTGGGCGTAGGGAAGCCAGATATGGGGCTGGCCCTGGGCCATCCAGTCGGGCATGTGCATGGATCCTCTCCTGAAAACCGGCGGCCCGCCGCGCCCGCCCGGCGCGCGTCCGGGAAGGGCGGCGCCCGCCTCCACTACAATGGCCCGCATTCTACGGCCTGGCGCGGATATGCCGCCCCGCCCGGCCGCTGCTGGATAAGTCGATGTCAAAGCTGGATTCACTGTTTTCCTCCGAGCTGGCGCAGGCGCAAGCGCGCCGCGTGCGCCGCCGCCTGCGCACGGCCACCGCCGCCGCGCCCGGCCGCATCGTGCTGGGCGGCGCGCCAATCCTGAACTTCTCCAGCAACGACTATCTCGGCCTGGCCCGGCATCCCCTGCTGGTCGAACGCGCCCGCGAATGGACGGCCCGCCACGGGGCCGGCGCCCAGGCCTCGCGCCTGGTCTGCGGCAACCTGGACCTGCACGAGCAGGTGGAAGCCAAGCTCGCCCGTCTCAAAGGGACCGAAGCCGCGCTGCTGCTGGCCTCCGGCTGGCAGGCCAACGCCGCCGTGCTGCCCGCCCTGCTGCGCGCGGCGGCCAGCCAGGGCGAGGTCGAGCTCTATGCCGACAAGCTCAACCACGCCAGCCTGCACCACGGCTGCCAGGCCGCCGGCGTCCGGCAGATCCGGTTCCGCCACAACGACCTGGACCACCTGGAAGCCCTGCTGGCGGCGCGGGCGGAAGCGGCGGCGGGCAAGCCCGTCTCCCGCTTCATCGTCACGGAAAGCGTGTTCAGCATGGACGGGGACCGGACCGACGTGGCACGCCTGGCCGGCCTGGCCGACCGCCACCAGGCGTTCGTCTACCTGGACGAGGCGCATGCCACCGGCGTGCTGGGCCCCGGCGGGATGGGCCTGGCCGGCCTGGCGCCGGGGCGGATCGACCTGGCCATGGGCACCTTCAGCAAGGCGCTGGGCGGCTTCGGCGCCTACGTTGCCGGCTCGCGCGCCTTGTGCGACTACCTGATCAATGCATGCTCCGGCTTCATCTACACGACCGCGCTGCCGCCCGCCGTGCTGGGCGCCATGGACGCGGCGCTGGACCTGGTGCCCGCGATGGACGCCGAGCGCGCCCGGCTGGCGGCCGCCGGCGACCGCCTGCGCGCAGCCCTGCGGACGATGGGGCTCGACACCGGCGCCTCGTCCACCCAGATCGTGCCGGCCCTCGTCGGCGATGCGGCCCGCGCGCTGGAAATGGCGTCCGCGCTGGAGCAACGCGGCCTGCTGGCCGTGGCGATCCGCCCGCCGACCGTCCCCGCCGGCACCAGCCGCCTGCGCGTCACGCTGAGCGCCGCGCACCGGGACGCCGACGTCTCGCGGTTGATCGACGGCTTCGCCGCCGTGCTCGCCTGATGCCCGGTTCCCTAATGCCTGCGGCAGCGCCACGCCCCACCCTGCTGTTCGTCCACGGCTGGGCCTTCGACGCCTCGGTGTGGGCGCCGCTGCGCGCCGAGCTGGACGGCTGGCCGCAAGCCGTCTTCGACGCCGGCTACTTCGGCCCGGCCCGGGAACCGGACATCGCCGGCCCGGCAGTCGCCATCGGCCACTCGCTGGGCATGCTGCGCCTGTTGCGCGGCCTGCCGCAAGACTGCCTGGGGCTGGTATCGCTCAACGGCTTCCCGCGCTTTGCCGCCGGCCCCGGTTTCGATGCCGGCGTGCCGGCCCGCATGCTGGACCGCATGGCCCGGCGCCTGGCCTCAGACCCCGCGGCCGTGCTGCAGGACTTCCGCCAACGCTGCGGCACCACGGCGCCCTTCGGCGCCCCCCGGACCGAGATGCTCGGCCGCGACCTGTTGGCCCTGCGCGACGAGGACCAGCGCGCCGCCCTGGCCGCGCTGCGCGTACCGTTGCTGGTCCTGGCCGGCGGGGAGGATCCCATCGTGCCCGCCCCGATGACACGGGCGGCCTTCGCCGCCTGCCCGCCCGGCGACCTGCACTGGCGCGAGTGCGGCGGGCACCTGCTGCCCGTCGCCGACGCGCCGTGGTGCGCCGCGCACATTCGCGCCTTCCTCGCGCGCGTGGCGCCCGAGGCATGACGCAAGCGCCGCGCAACGCCCAGGTCGGCGCGCGCTTCGGCGCGGCCGCCCGCCGCTACGACGAGCATGCCCCCGTCCAGCGCATCACGGCCGAACGCCTGGCCAGCGATATCGCCCTGCTGCCGCTGCCCCGGTTTCCCCGCATCCTGGAAATCGGCTGCGGCACCGGCCTGCTGACCCGGGCGCTGGCGCGCCGCCTCGGCCCCGCCGACTGGACGGTGACGGACATTTCTCCCGGCATGCTGGCCGCCGCACAGCGCCATCCGCCCTTGCCCGGAACCGTCCGCTACCAGCTGCTGGACGGCGAACATCCGGAGGGGCTGCCGGGCGGCTACGATCTGATCTGCTCCAGCCTCGCCGTGCAATGGTTTTCCGACCTGAATGCGGGCCTGGGCCGGCTGGCCGCGATGCTGGCCCCCGGCGGCCGCCTGGCGGTAGCGACCCTGGCCGCGGGCACGTTCCACGAATGGCGGGCGGCCCATCTCGCGGCCGGCCTCGGCGCGGCCACCCCGCCCTACCCCCGCGCCGCCGCCATCCAGCCGGCCATGAGCAATCTGACGGGTGGCGTCCGCGCTGAACGGCTGATACATAATCATCCTGACGGCCTGCATTTCCTGAAGGGCCTGAAAGGCATCGGCGCCACCACCCCGGCGCCCGGAAGCAAACCCTTGAGCGCCGCCGGATTGCGCCGTGTGCTGGCGGCGTTTGGCGAACAAGGAGCCACGGTGACGTATCACCTGGCCTATGGCATGTGGAAAAAATCTGACCTGAGCCCCTCGGGGGTGTTCGTGACCGGCACCGATACCGGCATCGGCAAGACGCTCGTCTCCGCCATCCTGGCGCGCGCCTGGAACGCCGACTACTGGAAGCCGGTGCAGACCGGCATGTCGGAAGAGCCGGGCGACACGGAAACCGTCGCGCAATTGGCCGGGCTCCCGCCCGAGCGCCTGCACCTGCCGGCTTACGTGCTGCAGGCGCCGCTGTCGCCCTGGGCCGCGGCCACGCTGGAAGACGCCATCGTCGACGCCACCAGCATCGTCCCGCCCGCCACGCAGGCGCCGCTGGTCGTGGAAGGGGCCGGCGGGCTTTACGTGCCCATCGACGACACGCACATGATGATCGACCTGATCGCGCGGCTGGACATGCCCGTGGTGCTGGCGGCGCGCAGCGGGCTGGGCACCATCAACCACACCCTGCTCAGCCTGGAGGCCCTCAAGCGCCGCGGCATTCCCGTGTTGGGCGTCATCATGAGCGGGCCGCTCTCGGCGGGCAACAAGGAAGCCATCGAACGCTTCGGCGGCGTGCGCGTACTGGCCGAGATTCCCCCTCTGGCCAAGGTCGACGCCGCAACGGTCGAGGCGCTGGCGCAAGGCATCCCTCCGTTGGACGACTGCCTGGCCGCGCTGGGCGGAGCTCCCGCGGTCGCGGAGTAGTTTCCCGGCCGGCGGGCGACGGCGCCCCGTGGGAGGAACGCCTGGTGTACACGGCGTTTTTCGGGCTTTGAGCAAATCCAGGCAAAAAAAAGGGTGCCCGGAGGCACCCAAATCCACCCTACAACAGCAACTACAACTGCATCACTCTCCTGCGAGCATCAATTACGCGGCCTTCTGGGCCTTGCCGTGCTCGAACTGGGCTTCCTCGGTGGAGCCCGTCAGCGCGGTGGTCGAAGACTGGCCGCCTTCGATCGTCTGCGTGACGGCATCGAAGTAGCCCGTGCCGACTTCGCGCTGGTGCTTCACCGCGGTGAAGCCCAGTTCGGCGGCGGCGAATTCCTTTTGCTGCAGTTCGACGAAGGCGCTCATCTGGCGGCGGGCATAGCCGTGGGCCAGTTCGAACATGCCGTAGTTCAGCGCGTGGAAGCCGGCCAGCGTGATGAACTGGAACTTGTAGCCCATGGCGCCCAGCTCGCGCTGGAACTTGGCGATCGTGCCGTCATCCAGGTTCTTCTTCCAGTTGAACGACGGCGAGCAGTTATACGCAAGCAGCTTGCCCGGGAACTGGCGATGGACGGCCTCGGCGAACTTGCGGGCGTATTCCAGGTTGGGCGTGGAGGTTTCGCACCAGATCAGGTCGGCATAGGGCGCGTAGGCCAGGCCGCGCGAGATCGCCTGGTCGATACCGGCGCGGGTGCGGAAGAAGCCTTCCACGGTGCGCTCGCCCGTGATGAAGGGGCGGTCGTTCTCGTCCACGTCGCTGGTCACCAGATCCGCCGCGTCGGCGTCGGTGCGCGCCAGCAGCACGGTAGGCGTGCCCATCGTATCGGCTGCGAGGCGGGCGGACACCAGCTTGGACACGGCTTCGCGGGTAGGCACCAGCACCTTGCCGCCCATGTGGCCGCACTTCTTCACGGAAGCCAGCTGATCTTCGAAGTGCACGCCAGCGGCGCCCGCCTCGATCATCGCCTTCATCAGTTCGAACGCGTTCAGCACGCCGCCGAAACCGGCTTCGGCGTCGGCGACGATGGGCGCGAAGAAATCGATGTAGCCGTCGTCGCCGGGGTTCTTGCCCTCCATCCACTGGATCTGGTCGCAGCGGGACAGCGAATTATTGATGCGGCGGACCACCTGCGGCACCGAATTGGCGGGGTACAGCGACTGGTCGGGATACATCTCACCGGCCAGGTTGGCGTCGCCGGCGACCTGCCAGCCGGACAGGTAGATAGCCTTCAGGCCGGCCTTGACCTGCTGCATGGCCTGGTTGCCGGTCAGGGCGCCCAGCGAATTCACGAACGGCTCGCTATGCAGAAGCTCCCACAGGCGGGTGGCGCCGCGGCGGGCCAGCGTGTGTTCCACGCCGATGGAGCCGCGCAGGCGGATGACGTCCTCGGCGCTGTAGTCGCGCTTGATGCCTTGCCAGCGGGCGTTCTCGGCCCAGTCCTTCTGCAGATTGCGGATTTCGGTTTCGCGGTTGCTCATGGTGATGCTCCTGGTCAGTGATGGGAAGACTTCAAAAGATTCGCGTCTTGCATTGCGTGAATCGTTGGAGAAAGTCTATGCCTCTGCTGCAGGGCAAGGTGAGCTTATGTCTTATAGAAGACGAAAAATATTATTCATTAAAATCAATAGCTTATAAAATTCATTTCGTATCACGAAACGCAATTGTCATCTGTGAAATGGCCTGACGTTGCTACGCAGCAGGCGCTTTCATATGGCGAAGGTTACATTTCACGATGCGGAAAACAACGCATCATCGACCGCCTACAATGCGTCCATTCCCCCTGTTCCTGTGATTCCGCCATGACCTTGTCCCACGGTCCGCTCGGCCAGAGCGTGTCCTACGTCTCGCAATACGACCCGACGCTGCTCTTCCCCATCGCGCGCTCGCACAACCGGGCCGCCTTGAATCTCGCCGCCGGCCAGCTGCCGTTCACGGGCGTGGACCTGTGGAATGCCTATGAGCTGTCGTGGCTGGACGCCAAGGGCAAGCCCCGCATCGCCATGGCCACGTTCTCGGTGCCCGCGGACAGCCCCAACATCATCGAATCCAAGTCGTTCAAGCTCTATCTGAATTCGTTCAACCAGACCCGGCTGGTCAATTCGGCCGCGTTGCGCGGCCGGCTGGAGCGCGACCTGAGCGCCGCGGCCGGCGCTCCCGTCGGGCTGGATTTCTTCCTGCCCCAGCGCTTCTCCGAATTGCAGATGGGCGAACTGGACGGCATCTATATCGATAAGCTGGATATCGAGATCGATACCTACGAACCGGCGCCCGATTTACTGCGCACCCGCGCAGGCGGCACCGTCGAGGAAACGCTGGCCTCGCGCCTGCTGAAATCGAACTGCCCCGTGACGGGCCAGCCCGACTGGGCCAGCGTGCAGATCCGCTACCGCGGCGCGCCGATAGACCGCGAATCGCTGCTGCGCTACATCGTGTCGTTCCGCCAGCATGCGGAGTTCCACGAGCATTGCGTCGAACGCATCTTCACCGACATCATGCAGGCCTGCCGGCCCGAGCTGTTGACGGTCTACGCGCGATATACCCGCCGCGGCGGCCTGGATATCAACCCCTGGCGCAGCAACTTCGAGGCGGCGCCCCCGGCGGACGTGCGCACCGTCCGCCAGTAGGCGCGCCCCGCGGCCCCTACTTCACGAAGGGTTCGGGCCGCGGCGTATCGTCCTCCGAGGGAGGCAGCACCGGATACTGGATCGCCGGCTGGTCGCCCGTGAGCGTCTTCAGGAAGGCCACGATCTGCGCATTTTCGTCCGGCGTGAAGGTCCGGCCCAGCTGCAGCCGGCCCATCACATCCACCGCCTGCGTCAGCGTGGCGGCCTCGCCGTCATGGAAGTACGGATAGGTCAGCGCCACGTTACGCAGGGTGGGCACCTTGAAGTTGAAGCGGTCCGCATCCTTGCCCGTCACCGCCGCCCGCCCTTCGGCCTTGTTGTCCGTCTGGTACGGCATGACCAGGCCCATCTTCTGGAACGAGTTGCCGCCCACGGCCACGCCGTTGTGGCACGCGACGCAGCCGCTGTTCTTGAACAGTTCGTAGCCGGCCAGCTCCCGCAGCGTCAACGCCTGCTTGTCGCCGCGCAGCCACTGGTCGAACCGCGCATTGGGCGTCACCAGCGTTTCCTCGAATGCGGCCAGCGCGCCCGTCACCTCCTCGATCGTGATCCGGTCCTGGCCGAAAACCTGCTTGAACTCCGCCCGGTAGCCGGGAATGGAATTCAGGACCTGGATGGCCAGCTCGTGCGAGGACGCCATTTCCATGGGGTTGGCGATCGGGCCGCCGGCCTGCTCGCGCAGATCCTTGGCGCGGCCGTCCCAGAACTGGGCGATGTTCAGGCTGGAATTGAGCACCGTGGGCGAGTTGATCGAGCCCTGCTGCCACTGGTGGCCGATGGACGCCTTGAGGTTGTCCGAGCCGCCCATGCCCAGGTTATGGCAGGAATTGCAGGAAATCGCCCCGGAGCGCGACAGGCGCGGATCGAAGAACAGCTTTTTGCCGAGTTCGACCTTGGCCGGCTCCTTGATGACGGCCGGCTCCACCGGCTGTATCGGTTCCTGCGAGGCGGCCGAGGCCAGATTGCTCCAACAGCCCAAGGCGATTCCCGCCGCCAGCAACGCACTTGCCTTACTCATTTGCTTCTCCTGGGTAATAACCTTTTTATTTCCATGGTTATTACATCAGGCTGAAAGCCATCAGGCCTTGCGTCGCATCAAACGGCCGGCCCGGCCGCCGGCGGCGTGTTCAGGGGCGCGCCGCCACGCCGCTTGCCGCGGCGGGTTCCGCCCGCCGCGCCTGTACCGCGATCCATTGCGCCAGGAAGGCCGCTGCCGCGAACGCCACGCCGGCGCCCACCCAGGGCCCCTGGCGCAGGCCGGCGTCCAGCAGCAGGCCGAAAGCCAGCGGCCCCAGGGCCGAGCCCACGTCCATGCCGGAATAGACCAGGCCATAGACGGATCCGGTAGCGCCCTTGGGCGTGACGCGGCGGATCAGCATGTCGCGGGACGGCGCCGCCACGCCTGAGCAGAAGCCGGCCAGGGCGACCACCGGCGCGGCCAGCACGGCCGGCACGAGGCCCAGCGCCAGGACCACCAGGGTCAGGCCCGCCAGGATCAGCGCCACCATCACGGTGCGTTCCGTGCGCGGATTGGCCGACACCAGGAAGCCGCCCGCGGCCATGCCGACGGCGGAGGCCACCATATAGCCCGACAGCGCCGAGCTGGCGGCGACCTTGGACAAGTCGTACAACTGGCCGAGGAGCGGGATGGTGTAGTTCTGCACCGACGACAGGGCGATGGACGTGCAGGCGAAGAACAGGAAAGCGCCCCATAGAGCCGGCTTGGACAGCAGCGTCGCCAGGGTGGTCAGCACCCCTTCCTGCCGCTTGGCGGCCGGCTTGGCGGCGGTCTTGCCGACCTCGGAAGCGGCCAGGCCTTCCTGCGGCACCGGGCCGCCGAGCAAATCGCGCCCCAGCACGGTCAGCAACAGCACCAGCGCGACCAGCCCGGCCGCGCTGTATGCCGCCACCCGCCAGTCGGCCAGCAGCGTGATGGTCGTCATGAACACGGGCGTGAGCGCCCAGCCCAGGTTGCCCGTCAGCCCATGGGTGGAAAACGCATGCCCCAGGCGCGGCGCGGTAATGCGGTGATTGATGATGGAGTAATCGGCCGGATGAAAGACGGAATTGCCGATGCCGCCCACGACCGCCGCCGCGATCAGCATGACGTAGCCCGTGGCCGACCCGATCAGCAGCCCCGAGAGCACGAAGCAGGTCAGCCCGAACCACAGCACGGGCCGCGCGCCGATCCGGTCGACGATGAATCCCGAAGAGGCCTGCCCGATGCCGGACACCACGTAGAACGTGGAGACCAGCAACCCCAGGCGGGCAAAATCCAGGCCGAACTCGTTGCCCAGCGAGACATAGAGCGAGGGCAGGACCAGCTGAAAAAAGTGCGAGGAAGCATGCGCTACCCCGATCAGCAGGATGATTTTCCAGTCGCGCCGGCGGACGGCGGCGTCCATGGCCAGGGTATTCGCAGCGGTGTTCATTGCTAAAGGCCGCGGGCAGCGGCAAAGTGCGCGGCGCCGGCGGGCGGCGACGCGCGGGGTTGTCTCCGGCAACGTCCGGCGGAGCCGGGCGTTGGATTTCTGGCGACTGCGGCGCGAGCGCCGTGCCGGACTACGCCGGCGGATCGCTCTTCGAGTGTAACGGCGGCCGCCTGCGCGAGCCGGGCTGCCGCCGTATAAACCAATGCGTACGAACGGGGATGCCCCCGGGGCCTACAGGGCCTTTTCGCGGATGGCGGGCCAGGCGCGCTGCAGGTAATACAGCATCGACCACACCGTCAGCACCGCCGCGACGATAATGAGCACATCGCCCAGCAGCTTGGTGCTGACGCCGTAGACCGGTTGGTTGTACAGCAGGCACGGAATGGCGACCATCTGCGCGGCCGTCTTGAACTTACCCAGGCGGTGCACCGCCACGCTGGCGCTGGCGCCGATCTTGGCCATCCATTCGCGCAAGGCGGAAATCGTGATTTCCCGGCCGATGATGATCAGCGAAATGAAGGCATCGACGCGGCTGAGGTCCAGCAGGACGATCAGCGCGGCGCAAACCATCAGCTTGTCGGCCACGGGGTCCAGGAAGGCGCCGAAGGCGGACGTCTGGTTCCAGCGGCGGGCCAGCCAACCGTCGAACCAGTCGGTCAGGGCCGCAATGATGAAGGCCCAGGCAGCAAGGGTGTCGCGCGTAGGCACGGACATCCAGCTATCGGGCAGGTAGAACAGCCCGACCACCAGCGGAATCATGGCGATGCGCAGCCATGTCAGGATAATGGGTACGTTAATTGGCATAGTGTCCGTATGCTAACAGCAAGATGGGGTGCCCCCCCGAAGCGCCGGAGGCGCTTCCCCCCCAGGGGGGCGCCGCTGCGGACCGGCGGAGCCGGATCCGCGCGGCCTGGCTTGGTGACAGTGGTTGTGGGCGTAGAGGTTGCCTCGTAGGAGGGGTCGCAGGGAGGCTAGGGGGCGATCTTTACAGGAATGGGCGCCATTCTCTTTACCGCAGGGCTTCGTAGATACGGATCGCTAGCTCCTGGGAAATGCCGTCGACCGACGCCAGGTCCTCGATGCTGGCGGAGGCGACGCCGGAGAAGCCGCCGAAGCGGGCCAAGAGGCGCTGGCGGCGGCGGGCGCCCACGCCTTCGATTTCCTCTAGCCGCGACACGTTGCGCGCCTTGGCGCGGCGCGCCCGCATGCCCGTGATGGCGAAGCGGTGCGCCTCGTCGCGCACCTGGGCGATCAGCATCAGCGCGGCGGATTCGCCGCCCAGCGCGACGGGCGGCCGCTCGTCGGCGAAGACGAGGGTCTCCAGGCCGACCTTGCGCCCTTCCCCCTTGGCCACGCCCACCAGCGTCTGGACGTCCAGGCCCAGTTCCACGAACACTTTGCGCGCCACTTCCACCTGGCCCTTGCCGCCGTCGATCAGCACCAGGCCGGGCATAGGCGCCTCGCCATCGGCCACTTTCGCGAAACGGCGGGTCAGCACCTGTCGCATCGCGGCGTAGTCGTCGCCCGGCGTGATGCCGGCGATGTTGTAGCGGCGGTAGAGCGAGGGCTGCATGTCGTGGTGCTCGAACACCACGCAGGACGCCTGCGTCGCCTCACCGGCGGTGTGGCTAATGTCGAAGCACTCGATGCGCAGCGCATCCAGGGCCGTTTCGTCCGTATCCAGTTCCAGCGCTTCGGCCAGCGCCAGGGTGCGGGCCGCGCGGGCCCCGGATTCGGTCAGCGCGCGCGCCAGGGCCATCTCGGCGTTCTTGCCTGCCTGCTCCAGCCATGCCCGGCGCGTGCCTTGCGGGCGCGTCAGCACCCGTGATGGCCGTCCGCCGGCCTGCTCCACCAGCAGGTCGATCAGCCCGGCATCCGGCAACGCGTGCGAACAGACCAGCACGGGCGGCAAGGCGTTATCGGTGTAGTGCTGGGCCACGAAGGCCTCCAGCACCTGCGCCGCCGCTTCGCCCTCGGCGTGCGAGGGGAAGAAAGGCTTGTCGCCCAGATGGCGGCCGCCCCGCACCATCGCGAGGTTCACGCAGACCTTCCCGCCGGCGATCGCCACCGCGATGATGTCGGTGTCCTCGCCGCTGACGTTCTCCATGGTCTGCTGGTGCAGCACGCGCGCCAGCGATCCCATCTGGTCGCGCAACGCCGCGGCTTCCTCGAAGCGCAGTTCGCTCGAGGCCTGCAGCATCCGGTGCTCGATTTCGCCCATCACTTCCTTCGCTTCCCCGTTCAGGAAGCGCACGGCGCGCTGCACGTCGCGTTCGTATTCCCCGGCCTCGATGGCGCCCACGCACGGCGCCGAGCAGCGGCCGATCTGATGCAGCAGACAGGGCCGCGAGCGGTTGGCGAAAACCGTGTCTTCACAGGTACGCAGGCGGAACACCTTCTGCAGGATCTGGATGGTTTCGCGCACGGCCCAGGCATTGGGGAACGGGCCGAAATACTGGCCGCGCTTGTTGGTGGCGCCGCGGTAGTAGGCGATGCGCGGCCAGGCATGGCCGGTGATCAGCAGGTAGGGATAGGACTTGTCGTCGCGGAACAGAATGTTGTAGCGCGGCTTCAGGCTCTTGATGAGGTTGTTTTCCAGGATCAGCGCTTCGGCCTCGGAGCGCGTCACCGTCACCTCCAGCCGTGCCACCTTCGCCACCATCTGGGCGATGCGGGGGCTGGCCAGGTTCTTCTGGAAATACGACGAGACGCGCTTCTTCAGGTCGCGCGCCTTGCCGACATACATGACCTCCCCGGCCGCATCCAGGTGCCGGTAGACGCCCGGCAGATGCGGCAGGTCAGCCAGGAACGATTTGAGATTGAAGTCGTCGGGCATTCTGATAACGGGTTTCGGCCTGCAAGGTATCCCAGTCCGGCGCGTCGAAGCGCGGCATCAGGCGGCGGATCCGGGCCACGGATTCGGGCGGATGCTCGAATTCCAGGCGCGACAGCAGGTCGTCGGCCAGGTCAGGCCGGTTGCACACCAGCACCATATCGCATCCGGCGCCCAACGCGGCCTTGGCGCGGGCCAGGATATCGCCGGCCACCGCAGCCCCTTCCATCGTCAGGTCGTCCGAGAACACCACCCCGTCATAGCCCAGGCGCTGGCGCAGGATGTCCCGCACCCAGCGCTTCGAAAAGCCGGCCGGATGCTTGTCGACCTTGGGGTAGATCACGTGCGCGGGCATCACGGACGGCAGGACGGCGTCGCCCAGCCACGCGTACGGCGCTCCGTCTTCCTCCAGAATGCGTTCCAGCGGACGCTCGTCCACGGGAATCTCGTGGTGCGAATCCGCCTCCACGAAGCCGTGGCCCGGGAAGTGCTTGCCGCAAGCCGACATGCCGGCGAGCTGCAGGCCCTGGATGAGCGCGCGCGACAGCATGGCGACCACGCGGGGATCGCGGTGGAAAGCGCGGTTGCCGATGACCTTGCTGACGCCGTAGTCCAGATCCAGCACGGGCGTGAAGCTCATGTCCACGCCGCAGGCCCGCAGTTCGGCCGCCAGCACGTACCCGGCCTCGGTCGCCAGGCGCATCGCCAGGAGCGGATCGCGTTCCCACAGCGTACCCAGTTCGCGCATCGCGGGCAGCGGGGTGAAGCCGTCTTCGCGGAAGCGCTGCACGCGGCCGCCTTCGTGGTCCACCAGGATCAGCAGCGGCTCCTTGCGGGCCTTGTGGATCTGGCGCGTCAGCTCGGTGAGTTGTTTGCGGCTTTCGAAGTTGCGGGCGAACAGAATCACGCCGCCCACGAGCGGATGGCGCAGGCGCTTTTTCTCTTCCTTAGTCAGCGTGTATCCCGCCACATCGACCATCACGGGGCCCGGCGGCAGGGCCGCCCTGGATTTCTTCTTGGCCATGTCAGGCTTTCCTTCTATCTAAGTCTGGCAAGCCGCCGGCGGACACTGGGTTCAGGGCCCGCGGCTCAGGGCTTGCGTTCGACCACCACGTAGGCGGCGGCCATGTCGGATTCGTCGGTAATGGAAACGTGGGCCGCGCCGAAGCGCTGGGAATACCAGTCCAGCAGTTCGGGCGCGATCACCAGCACGGGCCGTCCGCCAGGCGCGTTCAGCGTCTGCACGCGCCGCCATGTCATGGGCATGCGCATGCCCAGCCCGATCGCCTTCGAGAACGCCTCTTTGGCGGCGAAGCGCGTGGCCAGGAAACGCAGGCCGCGGGCCGGATCGCGGGCGCGGCGGGCCTGGAACTTCTGCAATTCTTCCACGCCCAGGATCTTTTCCGCGAAGCGGTCACCGTGGCGCGCCAGCGCGCGTTCGATCCGGTCGATGCGCAGCAGGTCCATGCCGATGCCGGCGATGACCCCTGCGGGCGTGGCGGCGCGGGGAGTATCAGACATGGGCGCGGGCGCTCGGCAAACGGTGGTAACGGGTCAAGGAGCCGGCGGTCACAGCCCGCGCAGCGCCTGCAGGCGGGCCTGCACCATCAGCGCCTTCATGTCGCGCACGGCCTTTTCCCAGCCGTCGAACACCGCCTGCGCCACGATGGCATGGCCGATATTGAGTTCGGAAATGCCGTCCAGCGCGGCCACCGGCGTGACGTTGCCGTAATGGAGGCCGTGGCCGGCATTCACGCGCAGGCCATGGCGCAGCCCTTCGGCCACCGCCGCGCGCAGGCGCTGCAGCTCGGCCTCGGCGGCCTCGCCTTCGGCTTCGGCATAGGCGCCCGTGTGCAGTTCGATCACCGGCGCGCCGGCCTTGGCCGCGGCCGCGATCTGCGCCGGGTCCGGATCGATGAAGAGCGACACGCGGATGCCGGCTTCCGCCAGCAGGGCCACCGCGTCCGACACCGGGCCCATGGCGCCCGCCACTTCGAGGCCGCCTTCGGTCGTGAGCTCGGTGCGCTTTTCGGGCACCAGGCAGACGTCGCTGGGCTTGACCGCGCAGGCGATCTCCAGCATTTCCGGCGTGACCGCGCATTCGAGGTTCATGCGGGTGCGCAGCTGCGGGCGGATGGCGTAGACGTCCGCGTCCTGGATGTGGCGCCGGTCTTCGCGCAGATGCAGCGTGATCAGGTCGGCGCCGGCGTCTTCCGCGCGCAGCGCGGCGGCGACCGGGTCCGGGTAGGCCGTGTGGCGTTGTTGCCGCAGCGTGGCAACGTGATCGATATTTACACCAAGTTCTATCATTGCACTTTCGTTGTAGCTTCCCAGCCGCCGCCCAGGGCCTTGTATAGTTCCACGCGGTTGATCAGCGCCGCAAGGCCCGTCTGGACCAGCGCGAGCTGGGCATTGAAAAAGTCCACCTGCGCGGTCTGCACCTGCAAGTAGCTGTCGATTCCATTGGTATAACGCAGATTCGACAGCTCCAGGGTGCGCGCCGACGCATCCTGCAGCGCGCGCTGGGCGTCAAGTTGCGCCCCATAGGTGGCTTCGCCCGCCAGCGCGTCCGACACTTCCCGGAACGCCTGCTGGATGGATTGCTCGTACTGCGCCACGGCGATATTGTCGCGCGCTTTCGCCAGGTTCAGCCCTTCGCGGATGCTGCCGCCCGCGAACAGCGGCGTCGTGATCGAGGGCGAAAAGCTCCAGTAGCCCTGGCCGCCCTTGAACAGGTCGCCCAACGAGGGGCTGGCCACGCCCAGCAGGCCGGTCAGCGAAATCGTCGGGAAGAACGCCGCGCGCGCCGCGCCGATGTTGGCGTTGGCGGACTTCAGCTGGTTTTCCGCGGCCAGGATGTCCGGGCGGCGCTCCAGCAGGTCGGACGGCAGTCCCGCCGGCACGGTGGCCAGCAGCTGGTCGCGGCCGAACGTGGCTGGCGCGGGCAGGTCTTGCGGCAACGGAGTGCCAACCAGCAGCACCAGGGCGTTCATGGCCTGGGCCTGGGCGCGGGCCAGTTGCGCCAGATCGGCCGAAGCCGAATCCAGCAGCGACTTGGACTGGTTCAGGTCCAGTTCGGAGGCCACGCCGCCATCGAAACGGCGCTTGACCAGGTCATAGGACTCTTGGCGCGAGGCCAGGGTGCGCTGCGTCAGGTCCAGCTGGACCTCGGCGGCGCGCAAGTTGAAATACGACTGGGCGACCGCGCCCACCAGCGTGATGTGCACGCTTTTCTGCGCCTGCTCCGTCGAGAGGTACTGCTGGTACGCCGCCTCGGACAGGCTGCGCAAGCGGCCGAACAGGTCGATCTCGAAGGTGGTCAGGCCGATGCCGGCCTGATAGGAGCTGCTGATGGAGCCCGCCCCCGGCGACCGCATGTTGGCGGGCAGGTGCTGGCGCTGGCCCTGAATGCCGGCGCCGATGCTGGGCCATTGCGCGCCGCGCTGGATGCCGTACTGGGCGCGCGCCTCTTCCACGCGCTGCACCGCCACGCGCAGGTCGCGGTTGTTGACGAGCGACAGTTCGATCAGGCTCTGCAGGCGCGGATCACGGAAGAACTCGCGCCAGCCCAGATCGGCCGCGGGCGTGCCGTCCTGCGGCATGACGCCGGCGGACGGCTGCGTGCCCAGCGACGTCGGCTTGGCATAACCGCCGTACTGCACCTTGGGCTGGTCGGGCCACGCACCCGAGACGGGCGCGTCGGGACGCTTGTAATCGGGCGCCAGCGAGCAGCCGGCCAACGCCACCGCCACAAAAGCGGACAAGGCGGTCTGTTTGAACTTCAGGGCTTTCATTCCTTGCCCTCCTGGCCACCGTTGGGTTGTGCGGGGTGCTGCGCGGCTTCCGGCGCCGTTTCGCCGGCGGCCTTCTTGGCGGCCTGCTCTTCCTCGAAGGCGCGCAGTTCGGCGCCCAGCAGGCGGGGCCGCGTCTTGAACAGGCCCAGCACGACGACGAAGAAGGTCGGCACGAAAATCACCGCGAACGGCGTGGCGGCCAGCATGCCGCCCAACACGCCCAGGCCCACCGCCTTCTGGCTGGCGGCGCCCGCGCCGGTTGCCATTGCCAGCGGGACCACGCCCAGGATGAACGCCAGCGAGGTCATCAGGATCGGACGGAACCGCAGCCTCGCGGCCTCCACCGCGGACTCGAACAAGCCCATGCCGCGGGCGTACTGGTCCTTGGCGAATTCCACGATCAGGATGGCGTTCTTGGCCGCCAGGCCGATCACGGTCACCATGCCCACCTGGAAGTACACGTCGTTGGACATGCCCAGCGCACTGATCAGCGCCACGGCGCCCAGCATGCCCAGCGGCACCACCAGCATCACCGAGATCGGGATCGCCCAGCTTTCATACAGGGCGGCCAGCACCAGGAACACAACCAGCAGCGACAGGCCCATCAGGATGGGAGCCTGATTGCCGGCCTGGCGTTCCTGGTAGGAAAGGCCGTTCCATTCGTAGCCGAAGCCTTGGGGCAGCTGCCCGACCAGACGTTCCATTTCAGCCATGGCCTCGCCGGTGGTGTAGCCCGCCGCCGCGTCGCCGCTGATGCGCATGGACTCGTAGCTGTTGTAGCGCACCACCTGCACCGGGCCCTGCTTCCACTCGGCCTTCACGAAGGTGGACAGCGGCACCATGCCGCCCTGGCCGTTGCGCGCGTTCAGCTGCAGCACGTCGCTGAGCTGCATGCGGTACGGCGCGTCGGCCTGCACCCAGATATTCTGCATCCGGCCCAGGTTGGGGAACTTGCTCAGGTAAGCCGAGCCGACCGCCGTGGAGATCAGCGAGGCGGCCTCGTTGAAGTCCACGCCCAGCGCCGCGGCCTTGTCGCGATCGATGGTCAGGCTGAGCTGCGCGCCCTGGCCGAGGCCGGTGATCCGCACCTGCGACAGCACGGGGCTCTTCATGGCCATGCCCATCAGCTCGGCGGTGGCCGACGCCAGCGCCTCGGAACCGGCCGACCCGCGATCCTGCAGGCGGAAGTCGAAACCGGTGGCGTTGCCCAGCGAGGAGATGGCGGGCGGCACCAAGGTGAACACCTGCGCGTCGTGGATGCCCATCAGCTGCTTCTCGAAGGCGTTGAACGCGATCGCCCCCGCGGAATCCTTGCGCTCCTTGCGTTCGCTGAAATCCTTCAGCGTGACGAACGCGATGGCGGCGTTCAGGCCGTTGCCGTTGAAGCTATAGCCCTGCACGGCAATCACGTTCTCGACCGCCGACACGCCCGAGAAGTACTTCTCGACCTGTTCGATGACGTCGACGGTGCGGTTCGCCGTGGCGCCCGTGGGCAGTTCGATGTTGCTGACCACGTAGCCCTGGTCTTCCTCGGGCAGGAACGACGAAGGCAGGCGCAGGTACAGCCAGCCCAGCAGCAGGACCAGCAGCAGGAACACCAGCATCATGCGGCCGCCCTTGTGCAGGATGCGCGACACCCAGTTCTGGTAACCGTGGGTGGTGGCGTCGAACTTGCGGTTGAGCCAGCCGAAGAAGCCCTTCTTCTCGTCGTGATGCCCCTTGGGCACCGGCTTGAGGATGGTGGCGCACAGCGCCGGCGTGAAGGTCAACGCCAGCAGGGCCGAGAAGAAGATCGACACGGCCATGGCCACGGAGAACTGGCGGTAGATCACGCCCACCGAACCGCTCATGAAGGCCAGCGGCAGGAACACGGTCACCAGCACCAGCGTAATACCGATGATGGCGCCGCTGATCTGCGGCATGGCCTTCTTGGTGGCTTCCTTGGGCGGCAACCCTTCGGTCGCCATGATCCGCTCGACGTTCTCGACCACCACGATGGCGTCGTCCACCAGGATCCCGATGGCCAGCACCATGGCGAACATGGTCAGCACGTTGATGGAGAAGCCGAGCGCCAGCATCACCGCGAACGCCCCCAGCATGGCCACCGGCACCACCAGCGCCGGGATCAGGGTGTACCGGACGTTCTGCAGGAACAGATACATCACCAGGAACACCAGGATCATGGCCTCGACCAGGGTATGGACCACCTGTTCGATGGACACCTTCACGTAGGGCGCGGTGTCGTACGGAATGGAGTAGGTGATGTTGCCCGGGAAGTACTTGGACAGCTCCTCCATCTGCTGGCGCACGCCCTGCGCGGTCGCCAGCGCGTTCGCGTCCGGCGACAGCACGATGGCGAAGGCCGCCGTCGGCTTGCCGTTCAGGCGGGCGCCGAACTGGTAGTTGTCCGCGCCGACTTCGATGCGAGCGACGTCGCGCAGCAGCACCTTGGAGCCGTCGGTATTGGCGCGCAGGACGATCTGGCCGAAGCCCTCGACCGTGCTCAGCTGGCCGTTGGCCGTGACCGTGGCGGTGATGCGCTGCGAATCCGGGTTGGGCGGCGCGCCGATGCTGCCGCCGGAAATCACCACGTTCTGGTTGGCGATCGCCTGGTTGACCTGCGACATACTCAGGTTGAAGCCCACCAGCTTGGCTGGGTCCACCCAGACGCGCATGGCGCGCGGCGCGGCGAACAGCTGGAACTGGCCCACGCCGGGCACGCGCGACACCGGGTTCTTGATATTGCGGGTGATGTAGTCGGCCAGCGCGGTCTGGTCTAGCGAACCGTCGGTGGACGACACCGCCGCCACCATCAGGAAGCCGGTACTGGTCTGCTCGTATTGCAGGCCCTGCTGCTGCACGGCGGTGGGCAACTGCGCGACCACGTTGGACACGCGGTTCTGCACGTCCACCTGCGCCAGGTCGGGATTGGTGCCGGGCGCGAACGTGGCGGTGATGGTCGAGGTGCCGTAGGAATCGCTGACCGACTCGTAGTAGATCAGGCCCTTCGCGCCGTTGAGCTGGTCTTCGATGATACTGGTGACCTGCTCGGCCACTTCGTTGGCCGAAGCGCCCGGATACGTGGCCGTGATCGTGATGGCGGGCGGCGCCACGTCCGGGTACTGCGAAATCGGCATGTTCGGGATGGCCAGAACCCCGGCCAGCAAGATGAACAGGGCGACTACCCAGGCAAAAATCGGTCTATCAATGAAAAATTGCGGCATGTGGGCTGACTCTGAAAGCGATGCTCACGAAAGAGGAACGCGGCGCAAGCGCCGCGTGCCGCTTAAGATTTCTGGCCTGCGGCCTTGTCTTGTTGCGCAGGCTCGGCCGGTTTGGCGCCGGGCTGCGGGGCGGGTTCCGCCGGCTTGGCGCCCGGTTGCGCCGGGGGCTGGGCGCCTGGCGCTGCCGCCCCGCCCTTGTTCCCTTTGTTCCACTCGCTGACCTGCACCGGCGCGCCGGGGCGGATCTTCTGGAAGCCTTCCACGACGACCACATCGCCGGCCTTCAGGCCGCTGGTGACGACCCATTCGTTCTTGATGGCTCCGCCGGTGGTCACGGGCAGCTGTTCGATCTTGTTGTCCTTGACCAGCATCAGGCTCTGCATGCCGTCGGCGGTGCGCTGCAGCGCCTGCTGAGGCACCATCAGGGCCTTGTCGTCCACGCCCTGCTCCAGGCGCACCCGCACATACATGCCGGGCAAGAGGATGCCATCGGGGTTGGGCACTTCGGCGCGCAGGTTCACCTGGCCGGTGGACGGATCCACGGTGATGCCCGTGAACAGCAGCTTGCCGGGCTGGCCGTATTCGGTGCCGTCTTCGAGGACGATGGTGGCACGCGCCGTATCCTTGCCGATCTGCTGCAGCTGGCCGCTGGCGAACGCGCGGCGCAACGACGCCAGCTCCGCCGTGGACTGGGTGAAGTCCACGTAGATCGGGTCCAGTTGCTGCACGATGGCCATCTGCGTGGCGGACGTGGCTTCGACCAGCGCGCCCTCGGTGACCAGCGGCTTGCCGATGCGACCCGTGATGGGCGAGGTGACGTCGGTGTAGCCGAGGTTGATCGCGGCGTTGTCCTGGGCGGCCTTGGCGGCGGCGACCGCGGCATCCGCCTGGCGGTACGAGGCCACGGCGTTGTCGTATTCCTGCTTGCTGACGGCGTTGGCCTTGACCAGCGGGGCATAGCGGTCGGCCAGCAGCTTGGCGCTGAACAGATTGGCCTGCGCCTGCTTGAGCTGCGCCGTCGCCTGATCGTAGGCGGCCTTGTAGGGCGCCGGATCGATCTTGAAGAGCAGCTGGTTTTCCTTGACGTCGCCGCCCTGCTCGAAGGTGATCTTCTGGACGATGCCGGTGACCCGCGAACGGATCTGGGCATCCCGGACGGCGTCGACGCGGCCGGGCAGTTCTGAAACGATGGGCGCGCGCTGCGGCTGGATCGTGACGACGCTGACCTGGGGCATGCCTGGGTTCATTTGCGGCTTTTCACCGCAACCCGCCAATATCAGCGCGAGGACTCCACCGGAAAAAGCCAGCCCTGAAACACGTTTAGGCGAAAACCCCATTGAAACCCCCGCGTAGCGTTGTAAACCGTAGTCGCGTCAAGCAATCGCAGTATTTAACCGCGACTTTTGCCCGCGATCAAAATAAAAGCATGCGTCATCAAGGCACGTGAATAGCCCGTTAATGTAACTCAGTTATTGGGGAAATCACTGACTTTTGCGGCGCGAAACCGCACACCAAGGCGGATTTTGTGCACGGAATCGACAGTCGGCGGGCCTCAGGTGTGCGTGCCGTTGCGATGGATATCGTGCGTCACGAAGCAGCTGTCCTCTGTGGGACGGGTCAGGATGCCCGGCTTCGCGAGGGTGTGGCGGATGTCGGCCAGCCCCGACTCCCAGTGCTCGCGCATGGCTTCGGTGCCGAACTCGTAGTCCTTGGAATAGCGCTCCCGGTGCTTGGACTCGTAGATGAGGTTGATGATGTTGGTGGCGGGCGTGTGCGACAGCCTGCGGATGTCCGCAAGCTCCGCCGCGTTGCGCTCGGCTTCCGGCAGGCGCTCCAGGAGGCGCTGCAGGCCGTGACGCAATTTGAGCACGCGCCGCAACTGATCGGTAACCAGACGGGTCCTACTGGAGTACTGGATGTCCTTCTGCCGCTCGGCCACCTCTTCCAGGGAGGTCGGCAAGCCGCCGCGCGCGGGCCACAGGTCCACCTGGAACGCGAGGGTATCGCGCATGTTGTCCGTGGTCAGCACCTGCGCCAGCGGCGTATTGGACACGACGCCGCCGTCCCAGTAGTGCTCGCCGCCGATCTCGACGGACGGAAAACCCGGCGGCAAGGCGCCCGAGGCCATGATGTGCTCGGGCTCCAGCTTGTGCTTCAGGCTGTCGAAATACGCGAAGTTGCCGCTGCGCACGTTCACGACGCCGAAACTGGCGCGGATGGCCCCGCTGTTGAGCAGGTCGAAATCCACGAACTGCCGCAAGGTCGCGATCAGGGGCGTGGTGTCGTAGAAGCTGGTGGAGGCCGCCCCCCTGCCGTGCACCAGGTACGGCGGCGGAAAACGCGGCTTGAAGAAACCCGGTTGCCCGGCAAACAAGGCCTGCAGCGCCGAGACCTGGCCGTTCATGACCGGCGAACCGAAGCCGAAGGGCAGGCCCGCGAACATGTCCGCCACGGTCTCGCCCCAGGGCATGGAGGCGAACGCCGCCGGCCGGCAGATGCTCTCCCAGAAGCCGCGCAGCCGCTCGACGCGCTCATCCTCGGGCGAGCCCGCGATGATGGCGGCGTTGATCGACCCGATGGAAATGCCCGAAATCCAGTTGGGCCGGATGCCCGCTTCGTGCAGGCCCTGGTAGACCCCCGCCTGGTAGGCCCCGAGAGCGCCGCCGCCCTGCAGCACCAGGGCGACGACTTCGTAGGGCGGCGTATCGCCGGTGTCCCGGGGTGGCGATGGAGCCTTGCGGCGAGCGCTCATGCGGTGTTCCTTCTGGTGTAGGCAGGCCTACGGTTTGCTCTTGTCCGGCAATTGCGGCGCGGCGACGCCCGCCCGGAACGGGTATTTGGCGAAGATCTGGGCGACAACCTTGTCCGCGCTTTCCGCGCTGCCCGCGATGTCCGTATTCTGGACCTCTCCCACCGCCACGCCTTCCCACACCAGCTGCTTGCGGCGCGCGTCGACGAGGTCGATGTTCAGGGTGCCCTCGGTGTATTGATAGACGTCGTCGCCCCAGCCGTAGCCGGGCCAGCCGCCATAGAAGCCGGCGCGGTAGCCGTAGTATGGCCCCATCGGCGCCGCGGGAGTGACCTGCACCTTCTGCTGCAGCTTGGCGCCGAAATTGACCAGCAGATCGGGGTTGGAGGCGCTGTAGACGTAGCCGCGCATCTCCATCTGGCCGCGCGTGGCGGTTTTCAGCCGCTCGGTGAGCAGGGTGCTGTAGCCTGCCCTGTCGGTGCCCAGGGGCGACATGAACCCGAAGCTCCGGTACTGGGCGAAGTCCGCCTGGTGGTCGTAGTCGCTCTTCACCGTGGGACCCGACGCGCACGCCGCCAACAACCCCGTCATGGATCCCGCCGCCAGCAATTTCAACGCTTTCATGTTGTTTTCTCCGAGAGCCCAAGGCGTGAATATAGTGCCGCGAAGCCAGCGAAATATCAACAGAATCTCATTCTCATCGATAGGGGCCCGCCGCCGCCGCGTCCCTCCAGTACACTCGCCCCGTGTCCCATACCCTGCCCTGACGACAGGCCCAATACCGATGTTGGAACTCGACGGCTCGATTTGGTTTCGCTCCGGCGCCCAGAACTGGGGCGGAAGAAACCGCATAGACCTGCTGGCGCAGATCGACGCCACCGGCTCGATCACGAACGCCGCGCGCGCCGTGGGCATGAGCTACAAGGGAGCCTGGGACGCCATCGACGCCATGAACAACCTGGCCGGCGAGCCGCTCGTGATCCGGGCGGCCGGCGGCAAGGGCGGCGGCGGCACGCAGCTGACCGACCGCGCCCGCCGTCTCATCGCGACCTTCCGCGCGCTCGAAGCGGAGCACCGCAAGTTCATGGAAAACCTGACCCGCGCCGGCGTGGACGCCAGCGGCGATATCGACCTGATGAAGCGCTTCATGCTCAAAACCAGCGCACGCAACAAACTCCTGGGCACCGTCATCCGCATCCGCGAAGGGGCCGTCAACGACGAGATCGTGCTGCGCATAGCGGGCGGCCAGACCCTCACGGCCACCATCACGCGCGAAAGCACCCAGGAGCTGGGGCTGGCCGTGGGCAAGGAGGCGATCGCGCTGGTCAAGGCTTCGTCGGTCATCGTCGGCGCGCCCGGGCCGGGCCTGCGCCTGTCGGCGCGCAACCAGCTGCCGGGCAAGATCACCGCCCTGCGCCCGGGCGCCGTGAACAGCGAGATCCTGATCGGCCTGGAAGGCGGCATTACGCTGGCGGCCATCGTGACCAACGACAGCGCGAACGACCTGGGCCTGGACGTCGGCGCCGACGCCGTGGCGATCTTCAAAGCCTCCAGCGTGATCCTGGGCGTGCTGGACTAGCCGTTCACGCCAGCGCGGCCCCTACAGGGCCAAGATCCGCAGCCGCTAAACGCCTACGTCCGAGTCGTAACGCCGCACCCTGCCCTCGCGCACCTCGAACACCTCGTCGGCCAGCGCGTCCACGTCGGCCGGGTCGTGCGTGATCAGCAGCATCGGCACGTCCAGCTGCCGCTGCAGCGCATTGAGCTCCAGCCGCATCCTGCCCCGCAACTGCGCGTCCAGCGCCGAGAACGGCTCGTCCAGCAACAGGATGTCGGGCTGCAGCATGAGCGCGCGCGCCAGGGCCACCCGCTGCTTCTGCCCGCCCGAGATCTCGCTCGGATAGCTGCCCACGATGGACCGCAGCTCGAAGGCGTCCACCCAGCGCTGCGCCTGGGGCCCGACTTCGCGCCGGGGCGGATTGCGCCAGCCGCGGCGCAGGCCGAAAGCGATGTTCTGCGCCACGGTCAGGTGGGGGAACAAGGCATAGTCCTGGAACAGGTAGGCGACGCGGCGCGACTGCGCCGGCAGGCAGACGCCCGTCTCGGCGTCGTACAGCACGCGGCCATTGATCTCGATGCGGCCCGAATCCGGACGCAGCAGCCCGGCCACCGCGCGCAAGGTCAGGCTCTTGCCCGCGCCGGACGGCCCGAACAGCGCGATGCGCTTGGCCGACGATTCGAAGGCGACATCCAGCGCGAAGCGCTGATCGCCCGACACCATCCGCTTGCGGACCTGGATGCTGACGCTCATCGCCGCCCTCCGTCCCGCCGGCCGCCGATGGGCACCAGCCTGCCGGCCAGCAGCAGGACCACGACGCAGGTCGCGGACGTCACCAGCACCAGCATGTTGGCCGTGGCGTCGTCGCCCGCCTGCACGGCCTCGTAGATGGCCACCGACAAGGTCTGGGTGCGCCCGGGCAGGTTGCCGGCGATCATCAGCGTGGCGCCGAATTCGCCCAGCGCCCGCGCGAAGGCGAGCAGCACGCCGGCGGCGATGCCGCGCGCGGCCAGGGGCAGGGTCACGCGGAAGAACACCCCCGCCTCGCACACGCCCAGCACGCGCGCCGCGTTCTCCAGCTGGCCGTCGACGTTCTCGAAGGCGGCGCGGGCGGACTTGAACACGAGCGGAAACGCCACCACGGAGGCCGCGATCACCGCCCCCTGCCAGGTGAAGACCAGTTCGATCCCCCAGCCGGCCAGCGTCTCGCCGATGATGCCGCGGCGGCCCAGCAGCACCAGCAGGTAGTACCCGAGCACGGTCGGCGGCAGCACCAGCGGCAGCGTCAGGATGGCGTCCAGCAGGTCGCGGCCGGGCCAGCGCCAGCGCGACAGCGCATAGGCCGCGCCCGTACCCGACACCGTCGCCAACAACGTCGCCCAACCCGCCACTTTCAGGGAAAGCAGCAGCGGGACCCAGACCGGATCACTCATCAATGCCTACGATTCAACAGGACTCAGGGCTTCTGGAAGCCGTACCGCGACAGTATCGCCTGACCGTCGGGCGACAACACATAGGCGACGAAACTTTCGGCTTCCTTGGCGGCCGCCTCGCGCGTGGTCACGGCGATGGGATAGGTGACCGGCGTCTGCGACGGCACGCGCACGGCCACGTTGACCTTGCCGGCCATGATGGCCGCGTCGGTGGCGAACACAAAGCCCGCGTCCACCTCGCCGCGCGCCACGTAGTCCAGGCTCTGGCGCACGTTCTGGGCCAGCACGCTCTTGGCCTGCACGGCGTCCCAGAGGCCGGCGGCCTCCAGCGCGCCTTGCGTGTAGCGCCCCACCGGCACCGAGGCCGGATTGCCGTAGGCGATGCGCTTGACGTCATCGCGGGTCAGGTCCTTCAGGGACGTGATGCCGGCCTTGCTGTCCGCCGGCACGATCAGCACGACCTGGTTGGCGGCGAAGTCCACGCGGGAGGCGGGCTTGACGGCCTTTTCCTCGACGGCCTTGTCCATGGCCTTCTGGTCGGCCGACGCAAAGACGTCTGCGGGCGCGCCCTTGACGATCTGCTGCAGCAGCACGTCCGAGGCGCCGAAATTCAGGATCACCTTGGTGCCGGGGTGCGTTTTCTCGTAGCCCTGCGCCACTTCCTTGAAGGCGTTGGTCAGGCTGGCGGCGGCGGACACCACCAGGTCGCCGGCGTGGGCGCTGGCGCCCCAGGCGGCGGCCAAAGCCATGGAAAGCGCCACGATCTGGCGTTTGCGGAACATGTTTTTCTCCCTGCGGAATCGCTGTGTTGGCAACGAAATATATCCAGGTATATAACGCTCGTCAATGCAGTTTGGCCGGGGAGATTGCGCCAGATCAAGAAGAAGCGTCGGCGGCCCTCAGCCGCGCGCCACCGTGGTGACGTGCACCGATTCCGGCGCCAATTGCGCCTGCAGATGCGCCAGCGCGAGTTCCGGCCGGGCCGTGCCGCACATGAAGATATCCAGGGCCGCGAAGCGGTGCTCGGGCCAGGAATGGATGCTGATGTGGGATTCGCTCAGCATGACGACGCCGGTGACGCCGGCGCCAGCGCCGAAATGGTGGAAATGGGCACTCAGCACGCGCGCGCCGGCAGCCTGCGCCGCCTCGATCAACTGGCGTTCCAGCGCCTGCGGATCCGTCAGGCGGCTGGCCTGCACGCCACGGAAGTCGGCCAGCACGTGGCGGCCGGGTGTTGCGTGCAGCGTCACTTGTGGGATCCGCCCGAGGACCAGCCCGAACTGCCGGAACTGCCGCCCCAGCTGCCGCCGCTTCCGCTGCTGTAGCCGGTCGAACTTGCGCTCGTCGCGGTCAGCACGACCACCACTGCATAGATGGCATACAGGATCTTGCCCATCTCGCTATTCGTCCTTGCCGGAAAGTTTGTCCGCCAGCGTGGCGGGGAACCAGAGAAACGCCAGACCGATCAGGATGGGCAAGAAGCGTCCGCTGAAAATATTGCCCAGGTTCAGGAAGCCCAGCGCGATCATCGCCGTCCAGGCCCATTTGCGATAACCGCCGCTCTTGCCGCCCAGGGGCATGGCCTTCTGCTTGGCCAGTTCTGGATCGCCGAACCATTCGGCCAGTTGCGCCGGCGCCACGGGGCCGGAGGCCGACCAGCCCAGTTCCGACTCGCTCAATTCGCGGGTCAGCTTCAGATTGCCGGCCTTGTAGTCCGTGATCTTGGTGCTGTCGCCCACCTTCACCCGCCAGTTGAAGGCGCCCAGCGCCAGCTCGACCCGCGAGGTGTAGTCGTACAGCTTGTGGTACAGCTTGGAACGCCAGCGCACGCTGGTCGCGTTGTTATGGCTGGGCCAGGTATCGCAGACCTGCACGCGCTCCCAGCCCTCGTCCGTTTCCACCAGCCAGATGAAGCCCTTGGCCGGATTGAACAGCAGGTACTCGATCCAGTCCGAGGGCTCTTCGGGATCCGGGTCGGCGCATTTCATCAGGCCGATGAGGGTATAGGACGCGCCGTCGATCGTGGCCTGCGCGCCCAGCGGCAGCGTGGTCTTGATCGCCTTGACCTTGCGGGCCTTTTCGATGACTTCGGCGGTGGGGCCCGAACAATCGACGGCCGCCGAGCACGACGGGCAGACGACCTGAGTGGCCATGGCGGCCACGAAACTGATCGGGCCGCCGCAATTCGGGCAGTCCAGCGCCTTGATCTGGCCGCGGAAACGGCCGGCGGTTTCCTCTACTTGCTCGTGGGTGCGCAGCGAGCCGGCCTGCATGGCCGACAGCTCGAACGCCTTGCCGATATAGAGCTCGGGCTCGGGCCCGTCGGAAAAGTCCAGCGTCAGGAAGGCGTCCAGGCTGCGGAAGTCCGCCACCTTGGCCTGCCAGCCCTCGCCCGGCACGAACGGCAATTCGCCTTGCGCCCCGCCCGCGTCGCAGGCCCGCACGTCGGCGGCCGTGAAGCGCTGGCCGTCCAGCTTCAGCTCGTCGCCCGGCGCGATGTCCTCGAACGCCGGCAGGCCCTGCGCGGCCTTCACCTTGCGCCGCCGGGTCACGGCATACTGGCCCGACGCGTCCGACAACCAGCCGTCGGAGCCGTCCTCGAACCACAGGTACCACTCGTTCCAGAAGCCTTCCCCGTAGCGCAGCTGGATGCGGCCGATCACGTCGAAGCGCTTGCCCTCATGCTTGCCGGCCGCGCCCAGGCACAGGGGCGAGTAATCCTCCAGGACGTCGGCCATTTCGCCGATGCGCTTGACCGACTCGGCATCCTTCAGCAAGGTGCTGCGGCAGGCGCCGCAGACCGCCATGACCGAAGCGGTGGACGTGAACTTGACTGGGGCGCCGCACTGCGGGCACAGAACCTGTTGCATTAGGACCTGTTCACGCTAGTGGGTAAGCTGCTTCAGCACTTCGGCCTTGGCCGAATCGTAGTCCGCGGCCGTGATCAGCCCCTTGTCCAGCAAGTCCTTGAGCTGCTGCAGGCGTTGTACCGGATCCGCGCCAGCGGCGGCCGGGGCCTGCTGCGGCGCTTGCTGCGAGGCCTGCTGCGGCGGCTGCCCCTGGGCCGCGCCCAGGCCTTGCGCCATGGTCTGGCCCAGCGCCGCGCCGGCCGCCAGGCCCGCGCCGATGCCGGCGATGCCGCCTTCGTTCTGCGCCGCCAGCGGGATCGAGGTGGCGGTCTGGTACTGGGTGAACTTGCCCAGGTCGCCAGCCATGCCCATCGAAATCCGCGTATCCAGCGCCTTCTGCAGCTCTTCCGGCAGCGAAACGTTCTCGACCGTGAAATTGTCCAGCTTGACGCCGTAGCGGTCGAACACCGGCGCCAGCTGCTCGCCGATGCTTTGCGACATCAGCCCCTGGTTGCCGGCGATGTCCAGAAACGGCACCTTGGAGCTGCCCAGCGCGGTGGTCATGGCCGCGACCACCATGTTGCGCAGCTGCGCTTCCAGGTCGTCGACGGTGTATTCGTCGCGCGTGCCGCTGATCTCGCGGTAGAACTTGCCGGGATCGGAGATCTGGTACGAGTACACGCCGAACGCGCGCAGGCGCACCATGCCGAACTCGCTGTCGCGCAGCGTGACCGGCTGCGCCGTGCCCCAGCGCCGCCCCAGCTGCAGGCGGGTGCTGAAGAAGATCACGTCCGACTTGAAGGGGGATTCGAACAGCTTGTCCCAGTTCTTCAGGTAGGTCAGGATCGGCAGGGTCTGCGTCGTCAGCTTGTACATGCCGGGGCCAAACACGTCGGCCACCTTGCCTTCGTTGACGAAGACCGCCATCTGCGATTCGCGCACGGTCAGGCTCGCGCCGTACTGGATTTCGAAATCCTGCATCGGATGGCGCCAGGCGAGCACGCCGTCGCGATCCTCGTTCCATTGCAGGATGTCGATGAACTGCTTGCGGATGAATGAACCGAGACTCATGGAAAGTCCTCCTGTCGGGTCGGAGTCGGCGCGCCTGCCTGGATCAGGTCAGGCAGGCGGCGTTGACGATGCCGGCGGCGATCGAAATCGAACCGATCAGCCCGCCCATGGCGATATTGTTTTCCTCGATGGCGTCGTTCATGCCGCGGATGCACCGCGCCACCACCACGTACACGACGATCTGGACCAGCATGGCGGCAATGCCCCATACCAGGAACATGACGAAGCTCGCATGGATGGCGATACTGGCGCACAGCGTGAAGCTGAAGCCCACGAGCGCGCCGCCATAAGAGAGCACGGCGGCGATATTGCCTTCGCGGATGAGTTCGAATTCCCGATAGCGCGTAACGGCCGTATAGACCCCGGTGAAAACGCCCAGCATGGCGAGCGCCGATGCCATATAAATCAGATAGGTCACCGCCGGATGCATTGCTTCTCCCATTGCCAGCCTCCCAATTGCGCGCAGTATATACGCGGGCTTCGATATACTGCGAACGCATTTTTCGTGTCGGACACCTCATGCGCGACCGCGTTCTCATCCTCTCGGTATTGATCGTCGCCTCCTGCGGCCTGGGCTATGAGCTCATCAGCAGCGCGCTCGCCAGCTATTTGCTTGGGGATTCCATCCTCCAGTTCTCTTCCGTCATCGGCTGCTATCTGTTCGCCATGGGCATCGGCTCATGGTTGTCAAAATATGTAAAAGACGAAGACGTTTTGAATCGATTTATCGACGTGGAGCTGCTGGTCGCGCTGCTGGGCGGCGTATCGGCCGCCGTGCTGTTCCTCGTCTTCGCGTGGCTGTCCGCGCCGTTCCGCGCCGCCTTGTACGTCGGCGTCTTCATCATCGGCCTGATGGTCGGCATGGAGATTCCGCTGGTGATGCGCGTATTCAACCAGCGCAAGGCCGAGTTCCGGGAAATCGTCAGCCGCGTGCTGACCTTCGACTACCTGGGCGCGCTTGCCGTATCGCTGGTGTTTCCCTTGCTGCTCGCGCCCAAGCTGGGGCTGCTGCGCACCGGCTTTCTGTTCGGCATGCTGAACGCGAGCGTGGCCCTCTGGACCACCTGGCTGTTCCGCGCCGAGGTCCGCCGGCCCGGTGAACGCGCCGTCCGCGCCTGCGTGGTGATCGGGTTCCTGGGCCTGGGCTTCCTGTATTCCGGCAACATGACGGCCTGGGCCGAGAAAGGCCTCTACGGCGACGAGGTCGTGCATGCGGAAACCACGCCCTACCAGCGCCTGGTGGTCACGCGCTGGCACGACGACCTGCGCCTGTACATCAACGGCAACCTGCAGTTCTCGTCGCGCGACGAGCACCGTTACCACGAGTCCCTGGTGCACCCCGGACTGCAGGCCCTGCCCTGGGCGCGCAACGTGCTGGTGCTGGGTGGCGGCGACGGCCTGGCCGTGCGCGAGATCCTCAAGTACAAGCATGTCGAGCACGTGACGCTGGTGGACCTGGACCCCGCCATGACGGGGCTGTTCTCGCGCTCCGAGCCGCTGACCCGGCTGAACGAAGGGTCGCTGAAGGATCCGCGGGTCAAGGTCATCAACGACGATGCCGGCCGCTGGCTGGAAACCCACGCCGAAGTCTACGACTTCATCGTGGTGGACTTTCCAGACCCGTCCAATTTCGGCCTCGGCCGCCTGTACTCGGTGCCCGTCTACCACCTGATGGCGCGCCACCTGGCCGAGAACGGGTACCTGGTGGTCCAGTCCACCTCGCCCTACTTCGCGCCGCGCTCGTTCTGGAGCGTGGACGCCACCCTGAAGGAGGCCGGCCTGAACACCTGGCCGTACCACGTCTACGTGCCCTCCTTCGGCGACTGGGGCTTCATCCTGGCCGGCAAGCGCAAGGACTACGCGCCGCCGGAGAGCATCACCGTGGCCACGCGCTACCTGGATCCCGTCACGACGCGCGAGCTGTTCCATTTCCCGGCCGACATGCCGGCGCTCGCGATGCCGCCCAACCGCTTGAATGAGCAGTCGCTCGTGCGTTACTTCGACGAGGACTGGCGCCAGGTCATCCGCTGATGCGCCGCCGCAGCTTCCTGTTGGGCGCGGCCACGGCCGCCGCCGCCGGCACCGCCGGCTACTGGCGATCGCGCATCGTCGAAACCACGCCGGACGTCCGCTATCCCGGCATGCAGGCCGGCCACGCCCTGCGCGACGGCGCACCCTGGCCGCCGCCCACGGCAAGCCGCCAGCATGGCGTGGCGATCCTGGGCTCCGGCGTCGCCGGCCTGTCCTGCGCTTGGAAGCTGGCGCGCGAAGGCTACACGGACTTCATCGTGGTGCAGGGCCCCGAGTTCGGCGGCAACGCGGCCGCGGGCCGGCGCGACGGCCTGGACTATCCCCTGGGGGCCCATTACCTGCCGTTGCCGTCGCTCGCGTCTTCGCACGTGCGCGAGATGCTGGCCGACTTCGGCATCATCGAAAGCGGCGCGGGCGAGCTCCGTCCGTACTACGACGAGGCCGTGCTGGCGCATTCGCCGCAGGAACGGCTGCTGCGCGATGGCCGCTGGGAAGACGGCCTGCTGCCCATGGCCGGCCTGCCCGAGGCGGAACTGGCCCAGCACCGCCGTTTCCTTGCCCTGGTGGAACGCCTGCGCACCGAGACCGGCAGCGACGGCCGCAAGGTCTTCAGCATTCCGCTGGCGCTGTCGTCCCGCGATCCCGCCTGGCGCGCGCTGGACGCCCTCACGTTCAAGCAGTGGCTGGAGCGCGAAGGCTATTCTTCCGCGGCGCTGCACTGGTACCTGGACTATTGCTGCCGCGACGACTACGGCGCGCGGTACGACGTGGTGTCGGCCTGGGCCGGCCTGCACTATTTCGCCAGCCGCGACGGGCACGCCGCGAACGCCGGCGAAGGCGCGGTGCTGACCTGGCCCGGCGGCCTGTCCGTGCTGGCCGACCGCATGCGCGACGCCATCACACGCAAGCTCGGCCATGCCGGCTGGCTGGTCGCCGGCACCGCCTTGCGGGTCCAGGACACGGCCGCCGGCCCCCTGGTCACCTGCCTTGCGCCCGGCCCCGCGCCCGCCGCCTACACCGTGCAGACCCGCCGCACGGTATGCGCGATGCCGCTGTTCGTGGCCCAGCGCATCCTGCCCGACATCCGCGCCTACGGCTACGACCCGGCCGTGCACGCGTCCTCGCACGCGCCCTGGATGGTGTCGAACTTCATCATGGACGGCTATCCCGCCGAGGCCCCCGGCGAGCCGCTGTCCTGGGACAACGTGGTCTACGGCGGACGGGCGCTGGGCTATGTCGTGTCCACGCACCAACTGCTGCGCGTGGCCCCGTCGCCGCGCAGCGTCTTCACGGCCTATCACGCGTTGAGCGGACAGACGCCGCGGGCCGCGCGCGACTGGCTCGCCGCCGCCAGCCCCGACGCGCTGCGCGCGGAAGCCGCCGCCGACCTGGTCGCCGCGTACGGCAAGGAATTCTGGCGGCGCGCGCGGGCGCTGGAGATCACGGTGCGCGGCCACGCCATGGCCTCGCCCTTATGCGGCTATCTGTCCAACCCGGGCCTGGCCGCCCTGCGCGACGTGGACGGCCCCGTGCTGTTCGCGCATGCGGATTTGTCCGGCTATTCCGTGTTCGAAGAAGCCGCGTGGTGGGGCGTCGTGGCGGCGGGCAGGATCCTCGGGCAGGCGCCTGCGCAGGCCTGATACCGGCGCGTGCCGCAAGGCCCGCTGCAATACAATTCGGCGTCCCCGCCGGCGGCACGGCGGCTTTTGGCGAAACTCGGGTGGAAGCGTATGGGAAAGCAGGTCGTCGTCCTCGGTGCGGGCATCGTGGGTGTGTGCTGCGCGCTTGAGCTGTTGCGCCGGGGCATGTCGGTCACCCTGGTCGACCGGCAGGAGCCCGGGCGCGAAACCTCGCTGGGCAACGCCGGCGTGATCGCCCGCAGTTCGCTCATGCCCTTCAACCACCCCGGCCTGTGGGCCCAGCTGCCCCGGCTCTTGAAGAACGACACCGTCCAGTTCCGGTACCGGTGGAACTACCTGGCGAAGAACCTGGGCTGGGCAACGCGCTTCCTCCTGAACGCCCGGCCTTCGGTCTTCAGGGAAACCGTGGCGGCGCTGGACGGCCTGATCCGCGTGTCCGCGCCCGAGCACCTGCGCCTGCTGGGCGAGGCCGGCGCCTTGCACCGGCTGCGCGATACCGGCTGGATGCTGCTGTACCGCTCGGAACAGGCATGGAACGGCAGCGAATTGGCGCGCCGGACGTTCGCGCAATACGACGTGCCGGCCCAGGCACTGAACGCCGCCGAAGTGGCCGAGGTCGAACCCGCCCTGTCGCCGATCTTCCCCCGCGCGCTGTGGATCCAGGGCTCGTATTCGGTCGATGATCCGCACGAAGTCACCGCGGCCTATGCCGATCTGTTCCGCCGCCGTGGCGGCGCCTTCACGCAAATGGCTGCCGGCGCCATCCGCCGCGACGGCCAGCGCTGGACGATCCAGGGCGGACACGATTCCGCATCGCTGTCGGCGGACCGGCTGGTCGTGGCCCTGGGGCCATGGTCGAAAAGCTTGCTGAAGACCGCCGGCATCGACCTGCCCCTGGCGTTCGAGCGGGGCTATCACATGCACTACAGCGGCTTGGAAGGGGCGAGCCTGTCGCGTCCCGTGCATGACACCGGCGGCGGCTACGTGCTGTCGCCCATGGCCCGGGGCCTGCGGTTGACCACCGGCGTGGAACTGGACGCGTGCGAGGCGCCCGCCCGCCCCGAACAGCTCGATCTGGCGGAGGCCCGCGCCCGCGAGGCCTTTCCCCTGGACCGGCGCCTGGACGAGCACGCCTGGCTGGGCCGGCGTCCGACGCTGCCCGACAGCCGCCCGATGATCGGCCAGGCGCCGCGCCATCCGGGCCTGTGGCTGGCGCTGGGGCATCAGCACATCGGGTTCAGCACCGCGCCGGGCACGGCCAGGATTCTGGGCGAGCTCATGTGCGAGGAAGGCGCCACGGCGCGGCACCGCGCGTTCCGGCCGGAACGTTTTCTCGCCAGTGCCTGACGCCCCAGTGTCTGACACCCCTTGTATCTACAAAATGCCCGTCCGGCTGAAGCAGACGTTGCCGGGTGTCAGACACCAACGGAAGGCCTGGGTGTCTGACACCCCGGCGGCGCCGCAACAAGCCATAGATTGTCTCGTACGGGTGTCAGACACTACGCAAGTGTCTGACACCCCTACGAAATACCCGTCCGGCTGAAGCAGGCGTTGCCGGGTGCCAGACACCAACGGAAAGCCTTGGTGTCTGACACCCGGGCGGCACCGCCGCAGCCCATAGATTGTCTCGTACGGGTGTCAGAGACTGACGCATCGGCGCCTATCCCAGCAGCAAGGCGTCGTCGGAAATCTTCTCGCCGCGCACGCGCTCGAACATCGCGAGCAGGTCCGGCACGTCCATGCCGCGGCGCTCGTCGCCCGAGACGTCCAGCACCACCTGCCCCTGGTGCAGCATGACCGTGCGGTCGCCGACGTCCAGGGCCTGGCGCATGCTGTGCGTAACCATCATCGTGGTGAGCTTGCTTTCCGAGACGATGCGCGCCGTCAGCTGCAGCACGAAGTCCGCCGTGCGGGGATCCAGCGCCGCCGTATGCTCGTCCAGCAGCAGGATGCGCGACGGCTGCAAGGCCGCCATCAGCAGGCTGACCGCCTGCCGCTGCCCGCCCGACAGCAGGCCGATGCGGTCGGCCAGGCGGTTTTCCAGGCCCAGGCCCAGCGTGGCCAGGCGTTCGCGGAACCCCTCGCGCATGGACGCCTTAACGGCGCGACTATAGCCGCGGCGGGCGCCGCGCATCTGCGCCAGCGCCATGTTCTCTTCGATGGTCAGGTCTTCGCAGGTGCCGGCCATCGGGTCCTGGAACACCCGGGCCACGCTGCCCGCGCGTGCCCAGACCGGCTGGCGCGTGACGTCCACGCCATTGATGTCGATGCGCCCGGAATCGACCGACAGGTCGCCCGAGACCGCATTGAGGAACGTGGACTTGCCGGCGCCGTTGGAGCCGATGACGGTCACGAACTGGCCCGACGGGATTTCCAGCGACAGACCGCGCAAGGCGCGCGTCTCGATCGGCGTCCCGGCGTTGAAGGTAATTTTCAAGTCTTTTGCAGACAACATTTCAGTACTCCCTTGTGCAGCCGCAACACGTGCGCCGCACGAATCCAGTGCAACCCGCCGCGCCGAGGCGCCCCAGAGGGAACGCCGCGGGCGTCTTGGACGGGTTATCGCTTGCCGACCAGGCGGCGCTTCAGCATGGGGATCACCAGCGCGATCGTGACCAGCACCGCCGTGACGAGGTTCAGGTCCTGCGCCTTCAGGCCGATGAAATCGCTGTTGAGGGCCAGGGCGATGAAGAAGCGGTAGACGATGGCGCCGATGATGACGGCCAGCGTCGCCAGCACCAGCTTGCGCGACGGCAGGATGCTCTCGCCCACGATCACCGCGGCCAGGCCGATCACGATGGTGCCGATGCCCATGGAAATATCCGAGCCGCCCTGGGTCTGGGCGAACAGCGCGCCTGCCAGCGCGACCAGCGCGTTGGACAGCGCCATGCCGCCGAGGATCATGCGGCCGGTGTTCACGCCCTGGGCGCGGGCCATGCGGCCGTTGGAACCGGTGGCGCGCACGGCCAGCCCGGTCTGCGTAGCGAAGAACCAGTCCAACGCAAGCTTGGCCAGGACCACGATGACGGCCAGGATCAGCGGGCGGGCGACGTAGTCCGACAGCCAGGCCGGCTGCAGGACGGTAAAGACGGTGGATTCGGTGATCAGCGGCACATTGGGCTTGCCCATGATGCGCAGGTTGACCGAATACAGGGCGATCATCATCAGGATGCTCGCCAGCAGATCCATGATCTTCAGTTTCACGTTCAGCCAGCCGGTGACCAGGCCTGCGGCGGCGCCGGCGATCGTGGCGATGACGGTGGCCAGGAACGGATCGGTGCCCGACGCGATCAGCGTGGCACAGACGGCTCCGCCCAGCGGGAAGCTGCCATCAACGGTCAGGTCCGGGAAGCGCAGCAGGCGGAAGGAGATGAACACGCCCAAGGCCACCAGGCTGAAGATCAAGCCGATCTCCAGCGCGCCCAACAACGAAAACAATGACATGGGTCAAATCCAGATAAGGTAAGAAACGAGCATATTAAAGAGTTGAAACGTCGGATTTCTTGCGTTTCGGGGTCAGTTTTACCCCAGCTTTCGCAATAAACGTTTCCCAACCCGTGATTTTCTCTCGTTTCCTGCCAAAGCATTCCCGCGCCGGGCGGCAAAAATCCGCCGGCGGGAGTCCGCAGGACCGTTCAGGGAGCAAAAACGCCGGGCGCCGCGCCACGTGGGTGGGCCGCCGGGCCATTCAAGACCAGCACATCGCGCCGGGCCGCGAGCATCTCGTGAACGCTGCCGCCCTGAAGACCTTGGGTAAAGCAAAAACTCAAGAAAAACCCCGCGCACGCCGGGTAGGCATGGCGGGGCGGGTACGGTATTGAATTACTTCACGACCACCGCGGCAGACTTGATCACCGCGTCGGGCAGCGTCACGCCCTGCTTGGCGGCCGCGCCCGGGTTCACGTAGAGCTCGAGCTTGGAGCTGGTTTCCGAGGGGATGGCGCCCGGCTTCTCGCCCTTGAGGATGCGCACCACGATCTTGCCCGTCTGCACGCCCAGGTCGCGGTAGTTGATGCCCAGGGCGGCGATGCCGCCGCGCTTGACGCTGTCGGTGTCGGAAGCGATCAGCGGGATCTTGGCGTCGTTGCCGACCTTGACCAGCGATTCATAGGCGGACACGACGTTGTTGTCCGTGTTGGTGTAGATGACGTCGACCTTGCCGATCAGGCTGCGGGCGGCGGAGGCCACGTCCACGGAACGCGGCGCGGCGGCTTCGACCAGGCTCATGCCCGCCTTGGGCAGGATTTCCTGGAGCTTCTTCACGACCACGACCGAGTTGGCCTCGCCCGGGTTGTAGACCATGCCCACGCGCTTGGCGTTGGGGACGATCTTCTTGATCAGCTCGACCTGCTTGTCCAGCGCCAGCAGGTCCGACACGCCGGTCACGTTGGTGCCCGAGGCGTCCATGCTGGGAACCAGTTGGGCGGCGACCGGATCGGTAACGGCGGAATACACCACCGGCACGTCCTTGGTGGCGGCGACGACGGCCTGCGCCGACGGCGTGGCGATCGCGACGATGGCATCGGGCCTGTCGCCCACGAACTTGCGCGCGATCTGCGCGGCGGTGCCGTTGTTGCCCTGGGCGCTCTGGTATTGCCACTTCAGGTTCTTGCCCGGCTCGTAGCCGGCCTGCTTGAGGGCGTCTTGCACCCCGTCACGCACGGCGTCCAGCGCCGGATGCTCGACGATGGCGGTGACCGCCACCGACTTCTGCTGCGCGGCCACGGGCGCGGCGATAGCCATCGCCAATGCCATGGCGCCAACCGTCAGAAAATGTTTTTTTCCGATCAGCATAGGTAAGCTCCTTGAACCCTTGGTGTTTGTCCATTTGATTATGGCCGCCGCCGGCACCTTGCCGGCCAGCCTGACCATAAAGCCGTATAGTCTAACTTGCCGTCACCCAAAATGACTTGGGGGGAATCCCTGTAATGGTGCATACCGTCCGGCGCCCGTCTTGCAGCCCCCCGCCGCTTCCAGAGGCCTCACCATGATCAAACGCGCATTGGGCCGTTCCGGCCTGCAGATTCCTCCGCTCACCTTCGGCGGCAACGTCTTCGGCTGGACCGTGGACGAGGCCGGCACGTACTCCCTGCTGGACGCCATGGTGGATGCGGGCCTGAATTTCATCGACACGGCCGATGTGTATTCCCGATGGGTCAAAGGCAACCAGGGCGGGGAATCCGAGACGCTGATCGGCAAATGGCTCAAGCGTTCGGGCAAGCGCGACCGCGTGCTCATCGCCACCAAGGTCGGCATGGAAATGGGGCCCGACGCCAAGGGGCTGGCGCCGGCCTACATCCGCCGCTCCCTGGAAGCATCGCTCGCCCGCCTGCAGACGGACTACGTGGACCTGTACCAGTCGCACCAGGACGATCCCGACACACCGCTGACCGACACCCTGGCCGAATACGCCAAGCACATGGAGTCGGGCAAGGTGCGCGCCATCGGCGCCTCCAACTACACCGCCGTGCGGCTGTCCGAAGCCCTGATCACCAGCGAACGGCACAGCCTGCCGCGCTACGAGAGCATCCAGCCCGAATACAACCTGTACCGCCGCGAGCCCTTCGAATCCGGACTGCAAAGCCTGGTGAAGACGCAGCAGATGGGCACGATCAACTATTACGCGCTGGCCAGCGGCTTTCTCAGCGGCAAGTACCGCAGCCCCGCCGACGCGGACAAGAGCCCGCGCGGCCGCAAGATCGTCGAAACCTATCTGAACGACCGCGGCTACCGCATCCTGAAGGCACTGGACGACGTCTCCGAGGAAGCCGGCTGCACGCCCGCGCAGGCCGCGCTGGCCTGGCAGATCGCCCAGCCTGGCATCACCTCCCCAATCGTCAGCGCCACCTCGCTGGCGCAGCTGGACGAACTGGTCAAGGCCGCCAGCCTGACGCTGACGCACGACCAGCTGGCCAAGCTCAGCCAGGCCAGCGACTGGCACTGAAGCGCGGCGCGCGCCGGCTGGCGCGCGCCCGCCCTTTCCCCGTCAATCCAGCTTGACGCCGGAATCCTTCACCACCTTGGCCCAGCGGTCGACCTCGCTGTCGACGAACTTGCCGAACTCGGCGCCGGTCAGCGTCGGCACCGCCGAACCGTTGCCGGCCCAGGTTTCCTTGATTTTCGGCGCGTTCAAGGCCTTGGTGATTTCGGCGCTCATTTTGTCGACGGCCTCCTTGGGCGTGCCTGCCGGCGCCCAGATCGCGTACCAGGTCGACACCACGTAGTTCGGCACGCCCGCCTCGGCGGCGGTGGGCACGTCGGGCAGCGACGGCGAGCGTTCGGTAGCGGCCACCGCCAGCGGCTTGATCGAGCCCGCGCGGATGTGGCCGGCCGACGAGCCCAGTCCGTCGAACGCCAGGTCTACCTGGCCGCCGATCAGCGCCGACAGCATCGGCCCGGCGCCCTGGTACGGGACGTCCACCAGCTTGATGCCGGTCTGCATCGCGAACAGCTCGCCGGCCAGATGGTGCGTGCTGCCCTTGCCCGCCGTGCCAAAGTTGATTTCGCCGGGGCGCTTCTTGGCGTAGGCGATGAGCTCCTGGACGGTCTTCACCGGCAGCTTGCCCTGGTTGATGACGATCACCTGCGGCGGCTGCGCGACGAGCGCCACCGGCACGAAATCCTTCTGGATGTCGTAGTTCAGGTTCTTGTACAGCGACGGGGCCAGCGCGTGGTGCGCGCCGCCCATGAAGAAGGTGTAGCCGTCGGGCCTGGCCTTGGCCGCCACACCGGCGCCCACGGTCCCGCCCGCGCCGCCCTTGTTGTCGATGACCACCGTCTGGCCCAGCTGCGTGGTCAGTTGCTGGGCCAGCGGACGGGCGAAAGTGTCCGTGCCGCCTCCGGCGGGGAAAGGCACGATCAGCGTGATCGGGCGCTCGGGCCATTGCGCGGCGGCGGCGCCGCTTGCGCCCACGGCAAACACGGCGAACACAGCCGCGGCGATAGTGCGATATTTCATATTGTCTCCTCTTGCTGCAGCATGGGGACGGCGCGATTCTAGTGCGTCTCGTCTCTCGAATTTTTTATTGAATGAAGCTGCTCGGGTTTGGTGGCTCTATCTGGGAATGGGCTCCTGAAATGTAAGATTGCCCCGCTGCTCGCGGGCGTTGCGCGCTTGCCGGCCCGCGGCGGGAAGGCCGCTCCCCCGCGAGGGCAGCGGCGGCCGCCGGCGAGGCTCAGAGCGCCTGGTAGGTTTCGCGCAGCACGTTCTTCTGGACCTTGCCCATGGTGTTGCGCGGCAGCTGATCGATGATGTGCACGCGCTTGGGCACCTTGAAGTTGGCGATGCGCGCCTTCAGCTCGGCCTGCATGGCCGCCGCGTCCAGCGCCGCGCCTTCCTTGGGCACCACCACGGCCACCACGGCTTCGCCGAAGTCGGCATGGGGCACGCCGATGACCGCGGATTCGGCCACGCCGGGCATGTCGTCGATCAGCGTCTCGATTTCCTTGGGATAGACGTTGTACCCGCCCGAGATGATCAGGTCCTTGCTGCGGCCCACGATGGACAGGTAATCGGCGGGCACGTCGCGCCCCGCGGATTCGCCGCCCCAGCGGCCCACGTCGCCCGTCTTGAACCAGCCGTCGTCGGTGAATTCTTCGCGGGTCTTCTCCGGCATGCGCCAGTAACCCGAAAACACGTTGGGCCCGCGCACCTGCACGTTGCCGATTTCGCCCGGCGCCAGCGCGATGCCGGCATCGTCCACCACGCGCACCTGCACGCCCGGCAAGGCCCGGCCGACGGTGCCGGCCAGGCGCTCGCCCAGCTTCGGGTCATAGGGGTTGGACGTGAGCATGACGGTTTCGCTCATGCCGTAGCGCTCCAGAATGGCGTGGCCGCTGCGCTTCTGGAAATCGGAGAAGGTTTCCGCCAGCAAGGGGGCCGAGCCCGAGATGAACAGCCGCATCCTGGCGCAGACGCCGCGGTCGAAGCGGGGGTCCGACAGCAGGCGCACGTAGTACGTCGGCACGCCCATCATCACCGTGCTCTGCGGCAGATAGCGCAAGGCCAGGTCGGCATCCAGCTTGGGCAGCCAGATCATCTTCGCGCCGGCCAGCAGCGCGCCGTGGGACGCCACGAACAGGCCGTGCACGTGGAAGATGGGCAGCATGTGCAACAGCACGTCGTCCTTGCGCCAGCCCCAGTAATCGTTCAGCACGCGGGCGTTGGCGGCCAGGTTGCCGTGCGACAGCATGGCGCCCTTGCTGCGCCCGGTGGTGCCGGACGTGTACAGAATCGCCGCCAGGTCGTCGGGCTTGCGCGGCACGGTCTTGAAGGTCTGCGAAAGGCCGCCCGCGGCGTCCAGCAAGCTGCCGCTGCGGTCTTCGTCCAGCGTAAATACGTGCGCGCAGCCCGCCTTGTCGGCGGCGCGGCGCACCCATTCCAGATTCTTGCTGGCGCACACGACCACGGCCGGCTCGGCGTTGCCCAGGAAATACTCGATTTCCGATTCGCGATAGGCCGTGTTCAACGGCAGGTACACCAGCCCCGCGCGCAGCGTGGCGAGATACAGCAGCAGCGCTTCCGGCGACTTCTCTACCTGCACCGCCACCCGCGAGCCGGCCGGCAGGTCCAGCGAAGCCAGCAGGTTGGCCATGCACGCGGTGGCGCGATCGATGTCGTCCCAGGTGTATTGCAGGTCGGGCGTTTCCAGCGCGACTTTGCTGCGGTCTTTGGGAAAGCCGCCTTGCAGGACAGCATATAGATTAGCGTTGCTCACCTTGTCTAGTCTCCGGAAAAGGAAGGATCTACACCGGCCAGGAAAGCGCGCACGCCCTCCTTGTGGTCCCGGCTTTCGGCGTAAGAGAAATAATCCTGGTATTCGTCCTCGGTCAAGGCTCCGCCTGCGGCGAGCCTGCGGGACAGGCGTTTGTTGATGCGCGCGGCAAGCGGCGCCCCCCGCGCGATGCGCTGGGCGCTCTGCGCGGCGGCGTCGGCCACCTCGCCATCGGCCACGATGCGGGTCAGCAGGCCGAGTTCGCGCGCTTCTTCCGCGCCGAACACACGCCCCTCCAGCAGGATGGCCAGGGTGGCGGCGCGCCCGGCCAGCGCCAGGAGGCCGCTCATTTCATCGGGCGCCATCGGAAAGCCCAGCCGGTTGATCGGTACGCCGAAGCGCGCCGAACGGCCGGCGATGCGCAGGTCGCATTGACTGGCGATTTCCAGCCCGCCGCCGACGCAGACGCCCTCGATCTGGGCCACTACGGGCTGCGGGCAATGAGCGACCGCCCGCAGGGCGGGCGCCAGCACCTCGCGGTGGTAGCGCTGTACCCCGGCCAGGTCCGCGCGCTGGGCGGGAAACTCGCGGATGTCGGCGCCCGCGGCGAAATTGCCGCCTTCGCCGCGCACGATCACGCAACGCACGCCATCGTCTTGCGCGATGCACTCGAACACCTCGCGCAATTCATGCCACATACCCACCGTGATCGCGTTCAGGCGCCCCGGGTGCGATAGCGTCACCCGGGCCAGTTGCCCCTCGCGCTCCAGCAGCACGCGGCCGGCCACATTTTCCGTCATGACCCCTGCCCTCTTTGTTTTGTCGTTCTAGGCCACGCGCCCCACGCCCCGGCTGACCTGGGGCTTGCCTTCGCCCAGGCGGGCAAGGTTGTCATCCAGTTCATCCAGGTCGTAAAGATAGTTGACCATCATGGCGCAAGACTGCTTGAGCCCCTTGGGCGACGTGTCCGCCGCCCAGTTGAGCCGTTCGATGCGCGCGCCGTTGCCCAGGTGGAACCGCGCCACGGGATCCACCGGCAGCCCGTTCTTCATGGATTGCAGATAGGTGGCCGCCAGGCGGAAACCCGCCCGCTTGACCACGTCCGATGTTTCGCCCTGGGCCGCCTTGGCCAGGCGCTCGACCCAGCGCCGTCCGTCGGGCACGCCCTCGCGCTTGCGGGCCTTGGCGCGGACTTTGTCCTCGCGCACGATGCCCTCGACCGCCTCGGCCTCCAGCTTGCCCAGCCAATCCGCGAAGCCCGGGATCGGCGACAGGGTGGCGAAGGACTTGAGCTTGGGCAGTTCGTCCAGCAGCTGCTCGACCACGCGCTTGAGCAGGAAGTTGCCGAAACTGATGCCCTTCAGGCCCGGCTGCGTATTCGAGATGGAATAGAAGATGGCCCAGCGCGCCTTGTCCAGGTCCTGCGGCGGCAGCGTGCTGTCCAGCAGCACCTGCACGTCGTCGGCCATCTGGCTGGCGAACGCCACCTCCACGAAGATGAGCGGCACGCCGGGCATCTGCGGGTGGAAATAGGCGTAGCAGCGGCGGTCCGGCGACACGCGGCGGCGCAGATCGTCCCAGGACTTGATCTCGTGGACGGCCTCGTAGAGGATCAGTTTTTCCAGCAGCGAGGCCGGCGAATCCCAGGTCAGCGGGCGCAATTCCAGCAGGCCCACGTCGAACCACGCGGACAGCAGGCCTTCCAGATCCTTGTCCAGCACCTGGATGCCCGCCACCTGCTTGCGCCAGCGCAGCATGTCCGCGCGCAGTTCCACCAGAAAGCGCAGCCCCTGGGGCTGGGCGTTGAAGCGCTTGAAGAGGCGCACGCCCTCGCCGCCGCCTTCGGGGAAGGAGCCGCGCGCCTGCGCCAGCGCGGCCAGCATCAGCCGCCGGTCCTTGCCATCCGCCGCTGCATATTGTTCGCACCAGCGGCGCGCCAGCTTGTTGGCGGCCACGTCGGTCAGCCGCGCCTCGAACAGGCGCCGGACTTCGGATTCGCTTGGCAGGCGGCCGCGCTCCCACAGCCGGCCAAGCCGTGTGATCAGGCCCGCGCTTTCCGCCTCGGCGGCAGCGTCGACGGTATCGGCCTCGGGCTCAGGCGTGCGCGCGCCGCGCGCGGGTGCGAGATGGACGGGTCCGGACATGGGCGGGCTCCTCGATGACGATGGGTTCTGACGACGCCGGATCGCCGGCGTCCGCATGGCTCAATGCGCGCAGCGCTTCCAGCTGCCGCATCAGGTGGTTGTGCGCGAGCGCTTGCGCGGCGTCACCGTCGCGCGCCTTCAGCGCCTTGAAAATGGCCAGGTGCTCGGCGCAGGATTCCTGGATCCGGCCGGGCTGCGACAGGCTGCGGTGGCGCGAGAGGCTCAGGACCTTGCGCAGGTTGCCGACCATGTCCGACAGCCACTGGTTGCCGGCCAGGGCCTGCACCGCCTCGTGGATCAGATAGTTGGTCTTGTAGTAGGCATCGATGCGCCCGGCCTCGGCATGGCCGGCCAGTTCGGCGTGCAGCGGCTCCAGCGCGGCCAGCTGTTCGTCGCTGGCCTTGCGCGCGGCCTCGAAGGCGCAGCGCCCTTCCAGCATGGCCATCAGGGGGAAGATGTCTTCGAGATCTTGCGAGGACAGTTCATTGACGAAGCAGCCGCGCCGGGGTTCCAGCCGCACCAGCCCTTCGGTGGCCAGCACCTTCAGCGCCTCGCGCAGGGGCGTGCGGGAAATGCCCAGCTCGCCCGCCAGGCGTAGTTCGTCGATCCAGTCGCCGTTGCGCAGGGAACGCGCGTGGATCATGCCGCGCAGGCGGTCGGCGACTTCCAGGTAGAGGGCTTGACGGACGATGGGCAGGGTCATGGGGCGATGGCCGGCGAGCTTGCCACAAGCCTGCCGTAATTCATAATTATGAATAAGCCCATGATAGGTCCGGACGGGCGGAAAGGTAAAGCCCCTTCCGCCTCCGTACCTACCCTAATGGATCCGCACCGCCCAGGACGGGCGCGCCCTCGCCTAGAAGTGCAGCACGCCGTCCACGGCGTGGCGGGTCAGCGAGCGCGCCCAGCGGCGCGCCGGCAGGCCGTAGCGGGCCTCGACGATCTCGGCCCGGCCCAGTAGCTGGGCCGGCGAAATGGCCAGGCGCGGGCCGGAAAAAGCCAGCACGATCTGGTTGCCCGCGTCGATTTCGGGCAGCAGCACTACCCGGTCGTCGAAAGCCTTCGACAAATTGTCGATATTCCTGCCGAAGCTCTCGTGGCGGCCGAACAGGTTCACGGCCAGCACACCCACCTCGCCCAGCACCCGGCGGCAATCGCGGTAAAACTTCACGCTGTCGCGCACCGGCCCCTCGGCCGAAGCGTCGTAGAGGTCGACCATCAGCACCGGGCAACGCCCCGCGTTGAGCGGGTCGGCCGCCCAGACGCCGGCGTCGGCGTGTTCGACTTCGAGCCGGTTGGATCCGGGCAGCCGGAAGAACATATGGCAGGCCGCCGTCACGCGCGGGTTCCATTCCACCGCCAGCAGCGGCGCGCGGGTATGCTTGACGCAGAATCGCGCCAGCGAGCCGGCGCCCAGGCCCAGCATGCCGATGGCTTCCTCCTTGGGCGGCTCCAGGAACAGCAGCCAGGCCATCATCTGGCTGGTGTATTCCAGCACCAGTTCCGACGGGTTCTTGATGCGCATCGCGCCCTGGACCCATTCGGTGTTGAAGTGCAGATAGCGGATGCCGTCCACCTCGGAAAGGGTGGGCTGGTCGAGTTCGGAAGGAAAGGTCGATTTATGCATGGCGGGATTGTAGGTCGGAGTCCGCCTGCCCGCCCCGCGGCCTGTGCACACGAACCGGCGCTTTGCGCAACTAGGCCGCCAGCCTGTCCGCGCCGCTCTCCCAGATCCGTTCCAGCAGATCCGTGCAGGACGCTTCCGCCTGCAGGCAGGCCGCCAGGCGCAACACGCGCTTCAGGTAGAGATGCGCATCGCATTCCCAGGTCACGCCCAGCGCCCCGTGGACCTGGACGGCGTTCTGGGCGGCACGCCGGCCGGCCTCGACGGCCAGCAACGGCGGGAACAGACTGTCCCGCTCCGCGGACCCGGCGCCGGCATCTAGCGCCCCGACGGCCGCGACACCCGCCAGCCGCGCGTCGTCCAGGGCCATCCAGTCATCGGCCAGGCGGTGCTTGACCGCCTGGTTCGCGCCGATCGCGCGATCGAACTGGCGGCGTTCGCGCGCATAGGCCGCCGCCGCGTCCAGGGCCGCCGAGGCCGCCCCCAGCAATTCGGCCGACCGCAGCAGAAGCAGCCGGGTGCGCAATTGCACCCACGTCTGCGGCGCGACCTCCAGGTCGGCGCTCTCCAGCACTTCGGGCGAACGGACCTGCTTCACGGGCATGGTCGGATCCAGCCCGGCCTCGCCCGCCACGGGCGCGTGTAGCTCCACCCGCAAGGCGGTGGCGCCCGTCCGGCGCAGCGCCAGCGCGCGCACGCCGGCCCCTTCGACCAAGGCCGAACCGTCGGGCCGCAAGGCGGCGTCGGCGAAATAGGTGTCGCCCGCCATCATCGCGGCCGCCCACTGCGCCACGGGTCCGCCCGCGCCCGCCGCGCACAGTGTGGGCAGGACCGCCATGTTGGCCGCCAGCGGCAGGCTCAGGAGATGCCGTCCGGCGGCCTCGGCCACGATCCAGGCCTCGCGCATGCCCAGCCCCAGCCCGTCATGCGTAACGGGCGCCAGCAGGGCCGGCCAGCCCTGCCCGGCGATTTCTCGCCATTGCGCGAGGCGTGCCTCCTGGGGCCGGACGGCCGCCGCGCGGGCCACGGCGGGAGGATGGCGTTCGGCCAGGTAGCGCTGGGCCGCGTCTTGCAGCATGCGCTGGTCTTCGGTCGGATGCAGGTCCATGGGAATTCAAGCCTTGGGCAGGCCGAGCATTTGCTCGGCGATGATGTTGCGCTGGATCTCCGATGTGCCAGCCAGGATGGTTTCCGCGCGCGACCACAGATAGGCGTGCACCAGGCCGGCCGCGCATGGATCCGCCGAACCGTCCGCCAGGCAGGCATCGTCGCCCAGCAGCAGCAGCGACAGTTCGAGCAGTCGCTGGTGCGCTTCGCTCCAATGGATCTTGGTAGAGGATCCCTCCGGGCCCGGCGGATCGCCGCGCATGGCGCCGGCCAGGGCGCGCTGCGATTTCAGCGCCAGCACGTGGCTGTCGGCGGCCAGGCGCGCCCAGCGATGGCGCACGGCGGCCGAGGACGCCGGCACGCGGCCGTAGGCGTCGGCGCGCAGCGCAAGCGCCCGCACCTGCCGCAGCTCCTGCGCGAACCGCACCAACCGCGGGATGAAGTAGGTGCCGCGCTCGAAACTGGCCGCGGCCATGGCGATCTTCCAGCCCTGGTTCTCCTCGCCCAGCAGGTCTTCGCGCGGCACGCGCACGTTTTCGAAAAACACTTCGCAGAACTCGGCCTCGCCCGTGAGCTGGCGGATGGGTTCCACGCGCACGCCGGGACTGCGCATATCGACGAGCAGGAAGCTCAGGCCCTTGTGCCGGGAAGCCTGCGGATCCGTGCGCGCCAGCACGAAGCAGCGCTGCGCCCGGTCGGCGAACGAAGTCCAGATCTTGTGCCCGTTGAGCAGATAGCCGCCCTGCGCCGGCTCTGCCCGCGTGCGCACGGAAGCGAGGTCGGAACCCGCCCCCGGTTCGGAATAGCCCTGGCACCACACTTCGCGGTTGGACAGGATGCCCGGCAGGAAACGGCGCTTCTGCGCCTCGCTGCCGAAATGCAGCAGCGTCGGCGCGAGAATGCCGTGTCCGATCAGGTTCACGCCCAGCGGTGCGCCGCAGCGCGCATGCTCTTCGTGGAAAACCGCCTGCCGCGACAGCGGCAGGGCCCGCCCGCCGTACTCCCTGGGCCAGCCCAGCCCCGACCACCCGTTGGCGCACAGGGTGTCTTCCCAGGCGCGCCGGAAATCCAGGTTGCGCGGGTCGGCCCCGCCCGGCCAGCCGCGGACGAATCGTGCGTAGGCCGACTCCAGCCAGGCGCGCAGCGCCTGGCGGAACGTCTCGTCGTCCGCCGCGGCGGTTTCCATCTGGGTCATGCCGTCACTCCAGGCGGATGTTCGAATCGCGCGCGACCTTGGCCCAGGTCGCGACGTCCTGGCGGATGAACGCGCCGAAGGCCTTGGGGTCGCTGCCGATGATGTCCAGCCCCAACCCCACGAACTGCGCCTTGACGTCGGGCTGTTCCAGGATCTTCGCGAGGTTCTGGTAGAGCTTGTCCACCACCGGCTTCGGCGTACCGGCGGGCGCCACCAGGCCCAGCCAGGGCATGGCGGAGTAGCCGGGCAGGCCCGAGGCCGACACCGTCGGCAGGTCCGGCACCGAGGCCGAAGGCTGCGCCGTGGTCACCGCCAGCACGCGCAGCTTGCCGTCCTTCACGAAGGGCCCGGACGACGCCCAGGCGTCGAACATGACCTGCAGGCGGCCCGCCACCAGGTCGTTCAAGGCCGGCGCGCTGCCCTTGTACGGGATGTGCGCCATCTGCACGCCCGCCATGCTGTTGAACAGTTCCGCCTCCAGGTGGGTGGAGCTGCCGGTGCCCACCGACCCATAGCTGACCTTGCCCGGATTCGCCTTCAGGTAGGCGATCAGCTCGCCCACGTTCTTGGCGGGAACCGACGGATGCACTTCCAGCACGTGCACCACCGAGGCCACCTGAGTGACGGGGGTGAAGTCCTTGATCGGGTCGTAATTGACTTTGGCATAAATGCTGGGCGCGATGCCCAGCGACGATGCCGCCATCAGCAAGGTATAGCCGTCGGGCTCGGCGCGCGACACGTAGTCGGAAGCGATCATCGTGCCGCCGCCCGGCTTGTTCTCCACGATCACCGGCTGGCCCAGCCTGGCGCCGAGCTTCTCCGCCAGCACGCGGCTCATGATGTCGGTCGCGCCGCCCGGCGAAAACGGCACCACGATGCGCACGGGGCGGTTGGGATAGTTATCCTGAGCCTGCGCCGGGCCGGCGGCGCCGATGCACGCCAGCGCCACGCCGGCCAATAGTCTCTTCATCATGCTTGTCTCCTCCTGGGATTGCATTGCGCTCGCGCGCTACGGGGTTGCGGGCAGGATCAAGGCGTCCAATACCGCGACGCCCTGTCCCGCCTCTTTGATCAGCAATGGATTGACTTCGATTTCCGCCACGTCCGCGGGAGCCGCCAGCAAGGCGTTGCCCACGGCCACGATGCTCCGGCACGCCGCCGCCACATCGGCCCGGGGCTTGCCCCGGTAGCCGTCCAGCAGCGCAAACGCCTTGAGCTCGCGCAGCATCTGCAAGGCGATGTCTTCGTCGACCGGCAGCAGGCGGTGGCTGGTGTCCTGGTAGAGCTCGGTCAGCACGCCGCCCAGGCCCACGGTCAGCACGGGGCCGAAGACCGGATCGCGAGTGGCGCCGACGATGATTTCGGCGACGCCGCGTTCCATCTTCTGCACCATCACGCCATCGATGCGGGCGTCCGGCTGCGCCCCCGCCGCGGCCTGCGTCACTGCGCGGTACGCGCCGCGCACGGCCTCGTCGTCCGCCAGGTTCAGCGCCACGCCGCCCGCCTCCGTCTTGTGGGCGATGTCGGGGCTCAGGATCTTCAGCGCCACAGGGTAGCCGGCGGCCCGCGCGTCCGCCGCCGCTTCGTCCGCGCTGCGGGCGGCGCGCGCCTGCGCCTGCGGCAGGCCGAAGGCCGCCACGTAGGCGCGGGCATCCGCCTCGTTGCACGGCAGCGCCGGCGCCGTCGCCGCGGCGAGCGCCGGCGCCGGGGCGATGCGCCTTGCGCCGCGCGCCTCGCACCACAGCAGATAGGGAGCCAGCGCCGAGACCGCCAGGCCCAGGTCCTCGAACACCGCCACTCCGGCCTCGCGCAGCGCGGCGCGGCTCTGGGCCAGGCCGGTATCGATGGCGACGAACAGGCGCGGATGCGCGCGCGACACGTCCGCCAGCGCGCCGGCCATGCGGTCGAGCATGTAGCCGGGCGCATACACGACCACGGCGTCGATGGCCGGGCTGGTCGCCAGCGCCTGCAGCACGGTGCGCACGAAGTCCGGATCATTAACGACATTGCCCGTCACGTCCACCGGGTTGCCCACCATGCCGTAATCGGGAATGCCCCCGCGCAGCACGGCCTGCAGGTCCGGCGGCAGGTCGGGCAGTTCCAGTCCCGCGCCGATGAATTTGTCCGCAAGGATGGCGCCCAGGGCGCCCGACATCGTCAGCACCGCGACGCGCTTGCCCGCGCTGCGGTGGCGCAGCGTCGCCAGGCTTGCCAGGTACGCCATCTGCGCGAAGTCCGTGGCCTCGATCACGTTCAGCTGGCGGAAGGCCGCCCCGTACACGCGCCGGTCCCCGGCCAGCGCCGACGTATGCGACTGCACCGCCTGCGCGCCCTTGTCGGTCGTGCCCGCCTTCAGCGCGATCAGCAGCTTGCCCTGGCGCTCCAGCTCGCGGCAGGCGCGGATGAAGCGCTCGCCGTCGCGCAGCTGTTCGATATAGCCCAGCACGATTTCCGTCTGCGGATCGGCGGCCAGGTATTCGAGGTACTGCGAAAAATCCAGGCAGGCTTCGTTGCCGGTATTGATGAAGTGCGAAAACGGCAGGCCGAGCCGGCGCGCGATGGCGTACACGGCGGCGCATACGTTCCCGCTCTGCGTCAGCAGGCTGACGGTGCCGGGCCCGCTCTGCGCCGGCGCGGTCTTGAACACGGATGCGAACGCGGTGTAGGCCTGGGTGTTCAGGTTGGCGAAGCCCATGCAGTTCGGGCCGGCCACGGCCATGCCGCTTTCCGCCACGAACGCTTCCAGTTCGTCCTGCAGGCGCGCGCCCTCTCCGCCCGCCTCGGCGAAACCCGCCGCATACACGATGGCCGCGCGCACGCCCCGGGCGTGGCAGCGGCGCAGCATGGGCGTCACGTCCGCGGCGGCGATCGCCAGCACCGCCAGGTCCACCGGTTCGGGCACGGATTCGATGTCGGGCCAGCAGCGCCGGCCGAACACCTCCTGGTACTTCGGGTTCACGGGGTAGATGCCGCCCGCGTAGCCGAAGCGCGTCAACAGATCCAGGGGCATGCCGCCGATGCGTCCCGCGTCGGCGCTGGCGCCGATCATCGCGATGGAACGCGGATTGAGCAGGGATTCCAATGCCGCGGTCATACGGACTCGCTCGCCTTGCCGCCGGGCTGCGCCCCGGCTTCGCGCGATGGCAGATCCTTGTTGCGCTGGATCGCCTGGGCCAGCCCGCGCCCGCGCACGGCCTGGAATTCTTCGCTCAGGTGCGACAGCTGATGGGTGTCGAAATGCGCCGACAGCGCCGTGCGGAAACCTTGCGCGTCGGCCGTGCGGTTCAGGGACCGCTTGATCAGGCGCAGGCCGAATGGCGGCGCCTGCGCGATGCGCTGCGCCAGCGCCAGCGTCGCGGCGTCCAGTTCGGCCTCGGGCACCACGCGGTTCACCATGCCGATCCGCAGCGCCTCCTGGGCATCGACCTTTTCGCCGGTGTAGAGCATTTCCTTCGCCTTGCGCAGCCCCATCACCCAGGGGTGGATCAGCACCTCCGTGGCCGCGGCCGCCAAGGTATGGCCCACCGGGTCGGAGAAGTACGCGGTATCGGCGCACACCACCAGATCGCACATATTGGCGATCATGAACCCGCCCGCCACGCAGGCGCCCTGGACCTGGGCCACGGTGGGCTTGGGGAAGTCCCAGATGCGCAGGCAGTAGCCGTAGTAGCGGCGCGATTCGTACTCCCAGCGCTCCTCCACCGTGAAGTCGGCGCGCTTGGCCTGGGCCTCCTTCAGATCGTGCCCGGCGGAAAAATGGGCGCCGCGGCCCGCCAGCACCACGACCCGCACGGAGTCGTCCTGCTCCGCGCGGGTCAGGGCGTCGTCCAGTTCGTCCAGCATCTGCTGGCTCTGGGCATTGCGCGCGGATTCCCGCGCCAGGCTGATGCGGCATACGGAGTCGTGCCGCTCGACGGCCAGGGTGGCGTATTCCATGGTCTCCTCATCCTTGTTCTGCCGCGCCCTGGAAGGCGGCGCGGTCCGTTGGATTGAATTAACGCACCCGAAATCCTAAAATACAAAATATTCACAAACTATTTCCCACATTATGAGCAACACAGCTTCAACCGGCGGCACCCAGAGCATGCGCCGCGCCCTGGCCCTGCTGCGCGTGCTGGCGCAGCACCAGGAAGAAGGCATCGATCTGCAAGGCGTCATGGCCGCCACCGGGCTGGAACGTTCCACGGCGCACCGCTTGCTCAGCAGCCTGCTGGAAGAGCAATTCGCGGAACGCGACGCACGCACCCGGCGCTACCGCCTGGGCGTGGATTCGATGCAATTGGGATTCGCGGCGCTGCGGCGCACACCGCTGCTGGACGCGCTGCGGCCCTTCGCGCAGAAACTGGCGCGGCTATCGGGCGATACGGTGTTCCTGGTGATACGCCAGGGCGACTACGCCTTGTGCCTGCTGCGCGAGGCCGGCTCGTTCCCCGTGAAGGTGTTCACCATCGACCAGGGGGAGCGGCGCCTGCTGGGCGTGGGCGCGGGCGGGCTGGCGCTGATGGCCGCCCTGCCGGACGAGGAGATCGCGTCGCTCTATGCGCGGCACGCCGCCAGCTACGCCCAGATCGGCGTGTCCAGCGCCGCGCTGATGAAGGCGGTAAAACAGACCCGCTCGGCGGGCCATTCCGAAATCGTGGACACCATCACGCCCGGCGTCTCCGGGGTGGGCGCGGCGTTCCGGGTGTCGGAACTGACGTGGGTGGCATTCAGCTTCGGCGCGATCAGCAGCCGGCTGGACGCGCCCCGGCGGGCGCAGATGGGCGCGCTGCTGCGCGCCGAATGCCAGGCTTGGGCGGAGGATTATTTGGGTCAGTAGAGGCGAAGGCCTCCGTGTCTGACACCGCTACGAGATACTCGCTCAAGTTGAAGCCGATGCTCCTGGGTGTCTGACACCAGGTTTCGTTCCCGGGCCGCCAGCCACGTCGAGTGCCTGGGGCGCGCGGGTCAACGATTGCGGCCCGGAGCCTTCGCTCCGGCCTCCCCCCCTTGTCATCTTCGTCACCGCCTTCGGCGGTTCCTTCAGATTCCCTCGGGCTTATCGACTCCCCACGCACCCCAGGCCCCCGCCGCGTCCGGCTCGGTAGGCGTAGATTCCTCGATCGCTGGGGAGACTGGCGTTCTTAGGGTTCTGATGACGAGCGGTGCTGCCGCGGAAGATCTTGCAGGGCCCGCCCCAGGCCGGCCGCGCGGGCGGCCTTTTGGGGCTTACGCCATGTCCTGCGGTTGCGGGCGGCGCTCCGCAGCTCGCCCGCATCACGAAACTGCGTGCAAGCGTGCAGTGTCTGACACCCCTACGAGACACTCACCCAAGTTGCAGCGGGTGTTCCAGGGTGTCTGACACCAGGTTTCATTCCTGGCCCGCGAGCGACGTCGGGGCCAGGAATGCGCGGCGTGCTTACCGCCCCCTTTGGGGGAGCGGCTCCAAGAGCGTCAGATGCGCTCGAAGATCGCGGCGATGCCTTGGCCGCCGCCGATGCACATGGTCACCAGCGCATAGCGGCCGCCCACGCGTTGCAGCTCGTGCAGCGCCTTGACGGTGATGATCGCGCCGGTGGCGCCGATCGGGTGGCCCAGGCCGATGCCGCTGCCATTGGGGTTCACCTTGGCCGGGTCCAGCTTCAGCTCGCGCGTCACGGCGCATGCCTGCGCCGCGAAGGCTTCGTTGGCCTCGATCACGTCTAGCTGGTCCACGGTCAGGCCCGCGCGCTTGAGCGCGGCCTGGGTCGCCGGCACCGGGCCGATGCCCATGATGTCGGGGTCCACTCCCGCGTGGGCGTACGCGACCAGACGCGCCAGCGGCTTGACGCCGCGCTTGGCCGCCACCGAGGCGTTCATCAGCACCACCGCGCCCGCCCCGTCGTTCAAGCCCGAAGCATTGCCCGCCGTGACGGTGCCGTTTTCTTTCTTGAAGACCGGCTTGAGCGTCGCCAGGCTGTCGGCCGACACATCGCGGCGCACGTGCTCGTCGGTGTCGAACACGACTTCGCCCTTGCGCGACTTCATCACCACCGGCACGATCTGGTCGCGGAAGTAGCCGGCATCGATGGCGGCCGCGGCGCGGCGGTGCGACTCAGCCGCCACGGCGTCCTGGTCCAGGCGGCTGATGCCGAATTTGGCCGCTACGTTCTCGGCGGTGACGCCCATGTGCATGCGGCCGAAAGGATCGGACAGCGCGCCGGTCATCATGTCCAGCATGACGCTGTCGCCCATGCGCGCGCCCCAGCGCTGGGCCGGCGCGATGTAGGGGGCGCGGCTCATGCTTTCGGCGCCGGCGCCGATCGCGATGTCCGTATCGCCCAGCATGATGGTCTGCGCCGCCGACACGATGGCCTGCAGGCCCGAGCCGCAAAGACGGTTGACGTTGAAGGCCGGCGTTTCCTTCGCGATGCCGGCGTTCATGGCCGCCACGCGCGACAGGTACATGTCGCGCGGTTCGGTATTGATCACATGGCCGACCGCGACGTGGCCGACCTCGTCGCCCTTGACGGCGGCCCGTTCCAGCGCGGCCTTGATGACGGTCGCGCCCAGGTCGCACGGCGGCACGTCTTTCAGCGCGCCGCCGAAATCGCCGATGGCGGTGCGGACGGCGGACGCAACGATGACTTCATTCATGGTGTTTCCTCCTTGTGGTGCATTGCATCATAACGCCGGTGCGCACCCGCCGTCCCCCTCAAACCTTGCGCGCGGCGCGCCGCGCGACGAAATCCTGCACCGCCTCCGCATGCGCCGGCGTCTTGTGCGCCAGAGACTGATAGGCCGCCGACAATTCCAGCAGCGTATCCAGGCGCGAATGCTGGCTTTCGCGCAGCAGGCGCTTGGTGAGGCGCACCGCGTCAGGGGAGTTCACGGCGATGCGGCCGGCCAGCGCATGGGCCGCAGGCAGCAATTCGGCGGCCGGCACCACGCGCGAGACCAGGCCCCATTCGGCCGCCGTGCGGGCGTCGATGGGGTCGCCGGTGAACGACATTTCGGCCGCGCGCGCCATGCCGATCAGCCGCGGCAGGAACCAGGCGCCGCCGTCGCCCGGCACAATGCCCAGCTTCACGAAACTCTCCGCGAAAGACGCTTCTTCCGCGGCGATCCGGACGTCGCACATGCAAGCCAGGTCGCAGCCCGCGCCGATGGCCGGGCCGTTGACCGCCGCGATGGTGGGCACTTCCAGCGCATGCAGGGCCAGCGGCAGGCGCTGTATGCCGTGGCGGTATTCTTGACGCAGCGCGGTGCCGCCCACATCCGGGCCGATCTGCCGCTGCATGTCGTTCACGTTGCCGCCCGACGAAAACACCTTGCCCGCCGCGGCGATGACCAGCACGCGCACCGTCGGGTCGCGTTCGATGCGGGCGAATGCCGCGAGCAGCTCGTCGACCATCGTGCTGCCGGTCAGGGCGTTGCGGGTTTTCGGATCGTCCAGGGTCAGGGTGACCACCCCGTCCGCACGCTGTTCGTACTGCACCAGATCCGCCATGGATCCCTCCTCTGTTCAATGGAAGACTCGGGCCCTGCGGCCCGCTTGCTTATTGCTTGGGAATGCCAGCCCGCTGGGCGGCCTGGTCCCACTTGCGAATCTCTTCGCGCTGGAATTCGCCCAGCGCCTTCGGCCCCACCGGAAACACCTCCCAGTTCGTGCGCGCCAGGAAGTCGGCGGCATCCTGCGTGCGGTAGATCGACAGCAAGGTGTCGGACAGGGCTTCGATCACGGCCGGCGGGGTGCGCGCGGGCGCGAACGCCGCCGTCCAGTTCACCATGTAGTAGCCCGGAAAGCCAGACTCCTGCAGGGTCGGCGTGTCCGGCGCGCTCTTCAGGCGCGTATCGCCCGTGACCGCCAGCAGGCGCATGCGGCCGCTTTGCACGAACGGAATCACGGCGCCGTAATCCGCGAACACGAAGTCGACCTGCCCGCCCGCCAGATCCGTCAGCGCCGGCGCGGCGCCGCGGTACGGCACATGATTGGCCTTGATGCCGCCCATGGACAGGAACAATTCGGTGGCGATCTGATAAGACGCGCTGCCGCTGCCGAAATTCAGCTCGCCCGGACGTTTGCGCGCGGCATCCACCAGGTCCGCCACCGTCTTGTACGGCGCATCGGCCTTCACCGCCAGCGCCATCGCGCCATAGCCCAGGCGCGCCACCGGCGCGAAGTCCTTCACTGGGTCGTACGGCAGTTGCTTGAACATGGCGGCATTGGTCGCCACCGGGGAATTGCTGGCCAGCAGCAGGGTATAGCCGTCGGGCTCCGCCGTGGCCACCGCCTGCGCCGCGATGAAACTGTTGCCGCCCGGCCGGTTCTCTACCGTGACCGCCACGCCCAGCCTTTCCTCCATTTTCCTGGCCACGTAGCGGGCATTGCTGTCGGTGCCGCTGCCCGGGGGAAACGACACGATCAGCCGGATCGGTTTGTCGGGATAGGCGGCGTGGACCGCCGCAGCGGGTTGCGCCAGCCAGGCGGCGCAAACCAGCGCCAATAGGCGCATTGCCTTGTTCATGCTTGTCTCCTGTTGTTGTCGCTTGTCGCGCTGGGCGCGCAGCCAACCTCAGCGTAGGCATGCAGGCAGTTGCCGTCTAATATTAATTTTTGCGCTTCCGATACGAAACGGATATTGGCCGCTCGCCCGCTTCGATATGAATAACGTATCGAAAATCAAAAAAATAATATTGGACAGCTTTCAGGGCGCTCACGGATAGTGAGCTTCGGCGCCTTGCCACGGCGCCCCAGTCCGCATCGGAGCGCCCAATGATAGATACGCTAGAACTCACCGCCATCCCGCCCGAAGACGAAGCCCTGCGTGCCGAAGTCCGGGACTTCCTGGCGCAAACGCTGGACGGCCTGGAACCCGACGAACGGGCCCGGTCCTGGATGGGCTTTGACGCCGGCTTCAGCCGCCAGCTGGCCGAACGCGGCTGGCTGGGCCTGACCCTGCCTCGCGAATATGGCGGATCGGCGCGCGGCCACTTCGCGCGCTTCGTCCTGTCCGAAGAACTGCTGGGCGCGGGCGCCCCGGTTTCGGCGCACTGGATCGCCGACCGCCAGAGCGCGCCCCTGATCCTGAAATACGGCACGCCCGCGCAACAGGCGTTCTACCTGCCCCGCATCTGCCGCGCGGAGGCCTTCTTCTGCATCGGCATGAGCGAGCCCGGATCGGGATCCGACCTGGCCAGCATCCGTACCCGGGCCGTGCCCGAGGCCGGCGGCTGGCGCCTGAACGGCAGCAAGATCTGGACCACCAACGCGCACCGCTCGCACTATATGATCGCGCTGGCCCGGACGTCCGGCACCGCCGAAGACCGCCACCAGGGCCTGTCGCAATTCATCGTGGACCTGTCGCTGCCGGGCATCTCGATCCGTCCCATCGAAGACCTGGCAGGCGATGCGCATTTCTCCGAAGTGTTCTTCGACAACGTGGCATTGACCGAAGACGCCCTGATCGGCGCGGAAGGCGCAGGCTGGGCGCAGGTGAACGCGGAACTGGCGTTCGAGCGCAGCGGCCCCGAGCGCCTTTATTCCAGCATCGCGCTGCTGGAATGCTGGCTCGCGCATTGCCGCGGCCAGGCCGACGACGCCGGCACCCGCGCCGTGCTCGGCAGCATCCTGTCGCAGATGGCGGTGCTGCGCGCCATGTCCCTGTCGATCGCGGGCAAACTGGCGGCGGGGCTCAGCCCCGCCACCGAGGCCGCGCTCGTGAAAGACCTGGGCACCGAACTGGAGCAGGCCATTCCACGCCTGATCGGCGACGCGCTCGCGCGCCGCCCGGACCAGCCGCCTCCCCTGCCGCTACTGCGCACGCTTGCCTACCTGGAGCAGGTGGCGCCCACGTTCTCGCTGCGCGGCGGCACCCGCGAAATCCTGCGCGGCATCATCGCCCGCGGCCTTGGCCTTCGATAAGGACGACCTCATGGACAACATTTTTGGCGACGCCGCCGAACGCCTGTTCGCAGAAACCTGCACGCCAGACGTCATCCGCCGCGCCGAACAGGGGCAACGCCCCACCGCGGCCTGGCAGGCCTGCGAAGACGCCGGCTTCGGCGACGCGCTGGTGCCGCAGGCGGACGGCGGCGCGGGGCTGGACCTGGCCGAGGCGCTGCCCATCGTGCTGGCGGCAGGCCGCCATCTGTGCCCCTATCCCATCGCCCACACCCTGCTGGCGCGCGCCTGGCTGAGCCGCGCGCAGCGCCCGCAGGCGACGGGTTCCATCGCGCTGGCCCCGCAAGGCCTCGCCATCGAAGGCGGACGCCTGCGCGGCGCGAACGTGCCCTGGGTGCGGACCGCGGACTACATCCTGGCCGAGTCCGGCGGACAAACCTGGCTGCTTCCCACGCAGGCCGCCTGCATCCGGCCCAATGGCGTACACGGCAACCTGGCCGCCGAAGCGTCCTGGCCGCTGGACGCCGCCGAGCGCGTGGAGGGCGCAGCGCCCCTGGACGTGCTGGCCGCCACGGCCTACGCGGGCCTCATCGCGGGCGCCATGGAGCGGGTGCTGGCCATGACGCTGGACTATGCGAACCAACGTGCGCAATTCGGCAAGCCCATCGGCCGGTTCCAGGCGGTGCAGCAACAGGTCAGCGTGATGGCCGAACAGGTGTGGGCCGCCCGCATGGCGGCGCAGCTGGCCTTCCAGGGCGGCGAAGGCCAACCCGCCCCGATGCTGGCCGCGGCCGGCAAGGCGCGCGCCAGCCAGGCCGCGCCGCTGGTGGCCGACATCGCACACGCCGTGCATGGCGCGATCGGCATCACCGAAGAGTACGACCTGCAGTGCTACACCCGGCGGCTGCGCGAATGGCGGCTGGCCGGCGGATCGGAGTCCCACTGGCACGAACGCATCGGCGCGCACGCGCTGTCCAGCACGCACGACGCGCTGTCGTATGTGCGCGGCGCGCTTCACGGCAAGGAAGCGGCATGAGCGCGGAACCTTCCAAGGAATTGCCGTTGGCCGGCATCCGCGTGCTAGATCTGAGCCGCGTGCTGGCCGGCCCCTGGTGCACCCAGACGCTGGCCGATCTGGGCGCCGAAGTCTGGAAGATCGAAGCGCCCGGACAGGGCGACGATACGCGCAGCTGGTCGCCGCCCGACATCGGCGGCGAATCCACCTATTTCCTGTGTGCCAACCGCAGCAAGGAATCGGTCGCCGTCAACCTCAAGCATCCCGAGGGCCAGCGCATCGTGCGCGACCTGGCGCGGCAGGCCGACGTGCTGGTCGAGAACTACCGGCTGGGCGCGCTGGAGGCCTTTGGACTCGGCTACGAGGATCTTGCCGCCATCAATCCCGGATTGATCTATTGCTCCATCAGCGGCTATGGCCGCAGCGGGCCGCGCGCCGCCGAACCGGGCTACGACTTCGTGATCCAGGCCGAGAGCGGCCTGATGTCGATCACCGGCGAACCCGAAGGCGCGCCGATAAAGCTGGGCGTGGCGATCACCGACCTGGTAACCGGCATGAACGGCGTGCAGGCGATCCTGGCCGCACTGCTGGCCCGCGCGCGCAACGGCCGCGGCCAGCACATCGACCTGGCGCTGCTGGACGGCGCGGTGAGCGTGCTGGCAAACGTCGGCGCCGGCTACCTGGCGGCGGGCCATGCGCCCGCCCGCCTGGGCAACGGCCATCCCACGGTGGTGCCCTACCAGATATTCGGCACGCGCGACGGCTCGTTCGCGCTGGCCGTGGGCAACGATGCGCAGTTCGCCCGCCTCTGCGCCCTGCTCGGGCATCCGGAATGGAGCGCGGACCCGGGCTACGCAACCAACCGCGCCAGGGTGCTGAACCGCGCCCGCCTCATTCCACAACTGGAAGCCCTGTTCGCCGCAGAAAACACCGCGCACTGGCTGGAACGCGTGCGCGCCGCGGGCATCCCGGCGGGCGCGGTGCGCCGCGTGGACGAAGCGCTGAACGCGCCTGAAATCGCGGCGCGCGGAATGATCGCCGACACGGCCGATGCCCGCCACGGCACGCTGCGCCTGCTGCGTTCCCCCTTGCACCTGCGCGGCACGCCGGCACGCGAACCCGCGGCCCCGCCGCGGCTGGGCGAGCATACCGACGCGGTGCTGGCGCGCGCGCTGGCGCTGGACGAAACGGCGCTGGCTTCCCTGCGCGGGCAAGGCGCGATTGCCTGATAGCGAAGGGATAGCACCAATGCAGGAAGCGATATGCAACCCGTATCATCTGTGGCAAGCCCTATCCGGACCGCCACTATGGATTTCCGTCACCTGCAGCAGTTTCTCGTCCTGGCCGAAACGCTGAATTTCCATCGTGCGGCCGAAAAGCTGCACATGTCGCAGCCGCCCCTGTCCGTCTCGATACGCAAGCTCGAAGAGATGGTGGGCGTGCAGTTGTTCATCCGCGGACGCCAGGGCGTCAGGCTGACCGAAGCCGGCCTGGCGGCGCTGGACGAAGCGCGGCGCGCCCTGTTTCATGCCGATCAGTTCCGGCAGGCGGCGCGCGCGGGCGCCGCCGGCGAAGGCGGCACGGTGCGCATCGGCTTCGTGGGATCGGCGACGCACGGCGTGCTGCCGCGCATCCTGCCGCCGTTCCGCCAGCGCTATCCGGGCGTCACCGTGGTGCTGCGCGAAGCCACGTCGATACGCATCATGCAGGAACTCGAGGAAGACACGCTGGAAGTCGGCATCGTGCGCGTGCCGGTGGCGATGGGATCGAACGTGCGGCTGGCGCCGCTCACGACCGAGAAGTTCGCGCTGGCCATCCCCAAGACGCATCCGCTGGCGCGGCGCGGCCGCATCCGGCTGACCGACCTGGCCGACGAAGCCTTCATCATGTATACGGCCACCGAAGCCGCCGGCCTGCGCATGGCCGCGATCAACGCCTGCCAACTGCGCGGCTTCACGCCCCGCATCACGCAGGAGGCCGTCCAGGTGCAGACGCTGTTGAGCCTGGTCGAAAGCGGCCTTGGCGTCGCCCTGGTTCCCGCCGGCGGCCGGCGCCATCCCGGCACCAACGTTGTCTACAAGACACTGGCCGACTTTCCCGCCGACGCTTCCATCGGCATTTCATTGGCATGGAATCCCGCCACGGAACGCAGCGCCACGCGCAACCTGCGGGAAATGGCCAGCCAGGCGTTCCGGGACAAGGCCGCGAAATAAACGCGGGCAGCTTGCAGCAACCGGGCCGCCAGGCTTAGGATTGAGCATGGCCACGCCGCAGCGGTGCCCCAAGGCCCATGCTATGGCGCCGGACCGAGGTTCGACTTCACCAGCGATTCGGGAGCACATCGTGAAGACAGTTGCTGAGCTTCTCAGGGAAAAGGCCAACCATTCCGTCGTGACGGTTTCACCGGACGCGTCGGTCTTCGATGCCATCAGTATCATGGCGGAACGCAGCATCGGCGCGGTCGTGGTCGTCCAGGGCGACGCCGTGCTGGGCATGCTGACCGAGCGCGACTACGCCCGCAAGATCGTCCTGCAGGACCGCTCATCGCGGACCACGAAAGTCCGCGACATCATGACCGACTCGGTCTACTACGTCAGCCGCACCGACACCCGCGAGCACTGCATGGCGATGATGACCGAACGGCACTTCCGTCATCTGCCCGTCATCGAAGACGGCAAGCTGATCGGGCTGCTGTCCATCGGCGACCTGGTCAAGGACGTCATGAGCGAACAGAAGTTCATCATCCACGAACTCGAACGCTACATCACCGGCGAACGCGGCTGACGCCGGACGCGCGCGGGGCCTGGCGAACGGGCAGGCTCGCGGCTATCCCGCCGTGAGCGTCTTGAACGCCGGCACGATCAGCCCCAGCCCTGCGGCCAGCAGCAGCACGAACACCATGCGCTTGACGGTCTTCATCGAGCCGGCCGTCGAGTAGCGGCGCGCCATCCAGGTCACGCCGATCACGATCGGCAACGCCAGCACGCTCAACCAGAACGACGACGCCATGAATTCGCCTTGCCCGGTCACCAGGGTCAGGCGCACGACGGCGTTGAGCGAAAAAAGGATCAGCAGGCTGTTGCGGATAGCCGCCAGCGGCAAGGGCTGGCGGTACAGGTGATAGACCATGGGCGGGCCGGCGCTGGAAAAGAGCCCGCCCAGCACGCCCGACACGGCGCCGAAGAACAGGAAGGACTTGCGCGACGAGACCTGCGCCAGCGGTTGCGCGCGCGCCACCAGCAGGACGGCGCAGGCCAGGATCGTGACGCCCAGCAGCAGCTGCAACAAAACGGTCATCGCTCCGCTGATCCAGGCCAGCGCAGCAACGCCCGCCCCCACGCCCGCCAGGCTGCTGATCATGGCGGGCCGGATCAGCGACCAGTTGACCTGGGGCCTGGCGCGCGCCAGCGTCACGGCGGCGTTCACCAGGGACAGCACGCTGACCACGTTGGCCACCTCGGACACGGACGCCAATTGGAAAACGCCCGACAGCCCCAGCAGCACCAGGCCGAACGCAAAACCCGTCATCGTCTGCGCATAGGTGGCGAGCGCCACGCAGGCGAGGAACAGCAAGTGTTGGGAAATACTCATTGCTTAAGGGAAGAGCCTGACCAGCCTCGGCTCTGCCCGGAGCCGCGCATGGGCGCGGCTTGGGAGCGGATCGACGGGGAACGGCGTACTAGGGATCTACATTTTTCTCGCCGGCGATCATAGCACCGGCCGCCCTAGGGGGCCGGTGCCGCACGGCAGCACATATTTTGTCACAAATGGATGCGCTCATGCACCCCGCCCCCGGCGGGGTACCGCTATCCTTGCCGCCCTGCAACCCGCTGCGCCCCGCCCCGCGCCAATGACGCCCCGACAGACCACGATCAACACGGTGACCCTGACCTGCTCCACCTGCGGCAGCGCCCAGTTCACCAAGCTGGATACCAATGAATACCGCTGCAGCCATTGCCATGCGGTCACGCTGGTCGAAGACAACGTCGCCCAGCGTCTCGAAAAGATCCTGCGCGGCATCCAGCAGCCGGCGCCGCCGGCGCGCCCCGGCCCCGGCGTCCTGGCGGCAATCGCCATCACCGTCGCGGCCGCCATCGCGGTCCCGCTGGTGATCTCGCTACTGGGTTCGAACACGCGCAGCGTACCGCGCCAGCCGCCGCCCCTCCCACCCATCGACGCCTCGCTGGTCAAGCTGACCGACGTGCAGGAAATCGAAACGCGCGGCCGCCGCCAGCTCGTCCTGATCGTGCGCAACGAGACCGGCAAGAAGATCGACATGCCGCGCGTCACGGCCTCCTACTTCCAGGGAGAGCTCTCGCTGTCATCTTCGTCGGGCTCCGCGCCGGCACGGTCGCTGCAGCCGGGCGAGTACGCGCCCATGACGATCTCGGCGCCGGACAAGGCCTATACCCGCTATGCGCTGCAGGTGTCTCCCCCGGCCCTCTCCCGCGGCAAGAACAACGACGTGGCCGCAAACAAGGTCCAGCTGGTGCGCAACGACGGCACTTACCGCCTGGTCGGCCTGTTGAAGAACCATGGCGCCGAGGCGGCGAACAGCAGCCAGGTCACGGTGATGCTGTACGGCGACGACGGCCGCCTGATCGGCATCGGCAATGGATACGGCGCCGCCAGCCCGCTGGCGCCCGGCGCGCTGACTGCCTTCGATGTGCGATGCGAAATGCTGACCGATGGCGCGGTCGCTTCTTACGATTACATGGTGCAAAGTGAACGCTAACCGCTCCGACGATTCCAGGCGCCTGTCCAGGCCGGCCGCTGCCGGGCTGGCGCTGATCATGCTTGCCGCCGGCGGTTTTGCTCTGTGGAAGTACACCAGCGTCCTGCCCTGGAGCGCGCGTTCCGCCGCCCCGTCCGCGCCGGCGGCCGCGCCCGCCCCGGCGCGCGAAGACGCCCCGCCCAGCCGCATCGTGCGGGTCAGCCCGGCCAATGTGCGGGTGATCGACCACGTGCGCCTGAGCACCGAAGAACTGCTGGATCCGGAATTCGCCCTGTTCGATCCGGCCGCGTTCAAGCTGTCGGCGCCGCGCCGGCTGCTCGACGAGATCGAGCGCCCAGTCCTGTACGCGGAACTGGTCAACACCAGCGACAAGTACGTCGCAGTCTCGCCGAAGGCGGCGATCACGGTATTCGACGGTTCCCGCCCGCTGGACCTGAGGCAGGAGTGGCGCCTGCCCACCCACCTCTACCCCGGCGAACGGGTGCCCGTGGCGCTGACCGGGCGCGTCGACCGCTACACCGAAGTCAAGACCGATTGGCTTCCCGCCAAGCGCGCCGCCCTGCCCGGCCCGCGCCCCAAACTGGCTATCTCGGTCGAAAACACCGAGGCCAACGTCGGCACGGGCACCCTGAACTTCACCTACCGCTACCGCTACAAGTACGTAACCGTCCATGGACGCGTGCGTAACGACAGCGCCGCCGAAGTCGAAGGCGTCAAAGCGTGGGTCAGCCTGTACGACGCCCAGGACAAGCTGTCCGGCGCCGCCTTCCAGGAACTGCGGCTGCCGAAGCTCAAGCCCGGCGAGAGCGCCCCGTTCCAGGTGAACGTCAAACAGTACGGCGGGAATTTCGCCCGGGTGGAAATCGTTTACGACGTGGACGGCCGCTAGGCCCGCCTACCGCACCGGACGGGCCGCCGGCCCCTTGCGGGCCGGCCCCGGCGGCGTCGCCCTTAAGCAACAGCTATGCATTCAAGTCTTATATAAGATATAAGACATTTGCTTGCGTCCCCCTCTTCCCTCTACAATTCGGGCCAACAACCCTTCTTCCAACCCGACTTTGAGCAGGCCTCACATGCTGGATAACTACCGCCAACACGTTGCCGAACGCGCGGCCCTGGGGATTCCCCCGCTGCCCCTTACGGCCAAACAAACCGCTGAATTGATCGAACTGCTGAAGAACCCGCCCGCTGGCGAGGAGCAGAATCTGGTCGAGCTGCTGACCCACCGCGTGCCGGCCGGCGTGGACGATGCCGCCAAGGTCAAGGCCTCGTACCTGGCCGCCGTGGCGCTGGGCAAGGAAGCTTGTGCGCTGATCAGCCGCGCCAAGGCGACGGAACTGCTCGGCACGATGCTGGGCGGCTACAACATTGGCCCGCTGATCGAACTGCTGGACGATGCGGAAATCGGCACCATCGCCGCCGATGCGCTGAAGAAGACGCTGCTGATGTTCGACGCCTTCCACGACGTGAAGGAAAAGGCGGACAAGGGCAACGCCAACGCCAAGGCCGTGCTGCAAAGCTGGGCCGACGCCGAATGGTTCACCAGCCGTCCGGAACTGCCGGAAAGCCTGACGATCACCGTCTTCAAGGTGCCGGGCGAAACCAACACCGACGACCTGTCGCCGGCTCCGGACGCCACCACCCGCCCCGACATTCCCATGCACGCCCTGGCGATGCTCAAGAACAAGCGCGAAGGCGCCGCGTTCCAGCCGGAGGAAGACGGCAAGCGCGGCCCCGTGAAGTTCATCGAGTCGCTGAAGGAAAAGGGCCACCTGGTCGCCTACGTCGGCGACGTGGTCGGCACGGGCTCCTCGCGCAAGTCGGCCACCAACTCGGTGCTGTGGTTCACGGGCGAAGACATCCCATTCGTTCCGAACAAGCGCTTCGGCGGCGTCTGCCTCGGCAGCAAGATTGCGCCGATCTTCTACAACACCATGGAAGACGCGGGCGCCCTGCCCATCGAGCTGGACGTCTCCAAGATGGAAATGGGCGACGTCGTCGAACTGCGCCCCTATGAAGGCCGCGCCCTCAAGAACGGCGAAGTCATCGCCGAATTCGAAGTGAAGTCCGACGTGCTGTTCGACGAAGTGCGCGCCGGCGGCCGCATTCCGCTGATCATCGGCCGCGGCCTGACAGGCAAGGCGCGCGAAGCGCTGGGCCTGGCTCCCTCGACGCTGTTCCGCCTGCCCAAGGATCCGGTCGATTCGGGCAAGGGCTACACCCTGGCCCAGAAGATGGTCGGCCGCGCCTGCGGCCTGCCGGAAGGCCAGGGTGTGCGCCCGGGCACCTACTGCGAACCGAAGATGACCTCGGTGGGCAGCCAGGACACCACCGGCCCCATGACCCGCGACGAACTGAAAGACCTGGCCTGCCTGGGCTTCTCGGCCGACCTGGTGATGCAGTCGTTCTGCCACACCGCCGCCTACCCCAAGCCCGTGGACGTGAAGACGCACCACACGCTGCCGGAATTCATCAGCACCCGCGGCGGCGTCTCGCTGCGCCCCGGCGACGGCGTCATCCACTCGTGGCTGAACCGCATGCTGCTGCCCGACACCGTCGGCACCGGCGGCGACTCGCACACCCGCTTCCCCATCGGCATCTCGTTCCCGGCCGGCTCGGGCCTGGTGGCCTTCGCCGCCGCCACCGGCGTGATGCCGCTGGACATGCCTGAATCGGTGCTGGTCCGCTTCAAGGGCAAGATGCAGCCCGGCGTCACCCTGCGCGACCTGGTCAACGCCATCCCGCTGTACGCGATCAAGCAGGGCCTGCTGACCGTGGCCAAGCAAGGCAAGAAGAACATCTTCTCCGGCCGCATCCTCGAAATCGAAGGCCTGCCCGACCTGAAGGTCGAACAAGCCTTCGAACTGTCGGACGCTTCCGCCGAACGTTCGGCCGCCGGCTGCTCGGTGCACCTGAACAAGGAACCGATCATCGAATACATCAACAGCAACATCGTGATGTTGAAGTGGATGATCGCCAACGGCTATGAAGACGAACGCACGCTGGGCCGCCGCATCAAGGCCATGGAAGCCTGGCTGGCCGATCCCAAGCTGCTGGAGCCGGACGCCGACGCCGAATACGCCGCCGTCATCGAGATCGACCTGGCCGACGTGCACGAGCCCATCGTGGCCTGCCCGAACGACCCGGACGACGTGAAGACGTTGACCGACGTTGCTGGCGCCAAGATCGACGAAGTGTTCATCGGCAGCTGCATGACCAACATCGGCCACTTCCGCGCAGCCTCCAAGCTGCTGGAAGGCAAGCGCGACATCCCGGTCAAGCTGTGGGTTGCCCCGCCGACCAAGATGGACGCCACGCAACTGACCGAGGAAGGCCATTACGGCGTGTTCGGCACGGCCGGCGCCCGCACGGAAATGCCGGGCTGCTCGCTGTGCATGGGCAACCAGGCGCAAGTCCGCGAAGGCGCGACCGTCATGTCGACCAGCACCCGCAACTTCCCGAACCGCCTGGGCAAGAACACGAACGTGTACCTGGGCTCGGCCGAACTGGCCGCCATCTGCTCGAAGCTGGGCCGCATCCCGACCAAGGACGAGTACATGGCCGACATGGGCGTCATCAACAAGAGCGGCGACCAGATCTACCAGTACTTGAACTTCGACAAGATCGCCGACTACAAGGACGTGGCCGACGTCATCGAAGTCTAAGCGGCCAGCGGGCCACGCCCGCGCCCGCCAGGCACAGGCCTGCAGGACAGCCCCGGAGCGATCCGGGGCTGTTTTTTTTCCGGCGCCCGCGCCCGCAGCGCATTCCGCTGCCAGGATCGATACGTTTCAATACAATCACGGTAACCATTGACACACATCCGCGATGCCGGGGAAGCCCCTGCCGCGCGATCAGGAGGAAGATCCGCCAATGACCCGGCTTTTGCTGCCGCCGCTGCTGCTGGCGCTTGCCGGCTGCGCCACCGCGCCGCCGTCCAATCCCGAGAACATTTGCGCCATCTTCCGCGAAAAGCCGGACTGGCACGACGCCGCGCTGAAAGTGCAGAAAAAGTGGGGCGCGCCCGTGCCGGTGCCCATGGCCATGATGTACCAGGAGTCCTCGTTCAAGCAGGACGCTGTGCCGCCCCGCTACTACTTCCTGGGCATCATCCCCTGGGGCCGCGTCAGTTCCGCCTACGGCTATGCGCAGGCCAAGGACGAAACCTGGGCCGACTACAAGGAGGACGCCGGCGGCTGGGGCTCCAGCCGCGACGACTTCGCCGACGCGCTGGACTTCATGGGCTGGTACATGAACAAGTCCCAGCGCCTGAACGGCGTCTCGAAATGGGACGCCTACGGCCAGTACCTGAATTACCACGAAGGCTGGACCGGCTACCGCAATCGCAGCTACGACCGCAAGGCCTGGCTGAAGACCGTCTCGCAGAAGGTACAGGCGCGCGCCGAGAAGTTCAGCGCTCAGTACAAGCAATGCGAGGCGGACCTGACGCGGGGCGGCTGGTTCTGGTGACGCCTGCGAGGGGCCTCAGAAGTCCATACTCGCGCTCAGCGAGAACGTACGCGGCCCGCCCAGCACCAGATAGCCGTTGCCGGGATACCCGCCCACCGAGGACCAGTAATTGCGGTTGGCGATGTTGTCCACGCGCGCCCGCAGGGTCAGGACGTGGCCGTCCACGTCCATCATGTAGCGCAAGCCCGCGTCGAAACGGGTCCAGCCGGGCACCTTGAGGGTGTTGGCGTCGTCCGCGTAGGAAGAGCCGGTGTAGACGACGCGGCCGTCCACGGCCAGGCCGGGAACGCCGGGGATGTCCCATTCCACGCCGAGGTTGGCCTGGAAGCGCGGCACGCCGATCACGCGGTTGCCGTCGATGGAGGGGTTGCCGGTGGAGCGCTGCTCGGCGTCCAGCCAGGTCAGCCCGCCCAGCAGGCGCACGTTCTTCACGGGCTCGCCATACAGCGTGAATTCGGCGCCCTGGTGGCGGTCCTTGCCGGAGGTGGTCAGCTCGTTGCTGGCGTTGTACATGGCCCGCGGCTTGTCCGTGGAGAACAGCGCCAGGCCAGCGCCCAGCCCGTCGGACTCGTACTTGACGCCGACTTCCTTTTGCTTGGAGACAAAGGGCGGCAGGCTCTGGCCGACGTTGGGCACCGGCTTGCCGCCAGCCATCGCGGGCGCGGTCGGCCCCGCGACCAGCGCCTCGATGTAGTTCGCATACAGCGAAACGCTGGGCGCAACCTTGACGACGATGCCGGCAGCGGGCGAATTATGGCTGGCGTCGTAGGCGCCGTTTTCCTTGCCCGTGTTGTAGGCGTAGTCCCGCTGAGACAGGCGCTGGTGGCGGATACCGGCCGTCAGCAGCACCTTGTCGTCCAGAAAGGACAGCGTATCGCCGATGGCATAGCTGCTCAGGCGCGTGCGGCCCTGCAGCGCCGGATCGTCCAGATCGTTGCCGCGCAGCGCGCCCGCGCTGAACGCCGGCTTGTCATAGGAAACCGGGTCGTAGATGTTGGTGGCGAACGTGTTCTGCCAGTCCATCACATAGGCATTTTTCTTCTTCAGGTCGAAGAAGGACGCCGACACCACGAATTCATGGCCCACGGGGCCGGTCCGCACCTTGCCGCGCAGGCCCAGTTCGCCCGTGTTCACGCTATCTTCGCGGGTGTTGTCGAAACGGTAGAACGTGCCGGCGCCCGTGCTGCCATTGGTCAGCGTGACGTTGCCCAGCGAATTGGCTTCGTCGCTGCGGCGCATGCCGAAGGCCGCGTAGGCCGTCAGCTTGTCGCTAAAGTCGTGCTCGGCGCGCACGGTGCCGAACAGGTCTCGCTCATTGGAATACGACCACGGCTGCGCGTAGTTGGAGCTGGCGTCCGGCGCGTCGGGCACGGTGGTGACGCCCGGGCCCAGCGTCACGTTGGGGCGCGCGCGCTTGAGCTTGTTCTCCTGCCAGCCGATGTCCGCAGACAGGCGAGTATCGGCCGAACGCCAATCCAGGCCCAGCGACACCAGGCTGGTGCGGGAATGTTCGTCATCGATCCCCGTATCGCCGCTGCGCTGCGCGGCGTTGAACCGGATGCCCGTGCTGTCGCCCGGGCCGAAGCGGCGGGCGATGTCGGTGGATAGCTGGAACTGGCCGCCGCTGGACACGCCCGTGGTGACGCGGGTGAGCGGTTCGTTCGGCGCGCGCTTGGGCACGAGGTTGATCACGCCGCCGATGCCGCCGCCGCCCGGCGCGGCGCCGGTCAGGAAGGTCGAGGCTCCGCGCAGCACTTCCACGCGCTCGAACAGTTCGGTGGCGATGTACTGGCGAGGCAGCAGGCTATACAAGCCGTTGTAGGCCACATCGTCCGAGCCCAGGATGAAGCCGCGGATGAAGTACGACTCCTGGAAGTTGCCGAAGCCGCGCGCCACGCGCACGCCCGCATCGTTCTGCAGCACGTCGCCGACGCTGCGCGCCTGGCGGTCCTGGATCAGCTCGTTCGTGTAGCTGGTGATGCTGAACGGCGTATCCATGATGTCTTGCGTGCCCAGCAGCCCGATGCGGCCGCCGCGCGCCACCTGCCCGCCCGCGAAGGGCTCGGCCAGCCCGCCGGCCGACGCATCCGCGCTGGCCTCGACGGTGATGGCATCCATGGAAACGACGCCGCCCTGACCGGCGCCGGAGGCCGGCGGCACGGTGGTCTGGGCGAGGGCGGGAACGCAGCATGGGAGCGCGGCCACCATGCAGGCTAGGGTTTTGATTTTCATGTCGGGATGTCCGTCTGCGCGGATGAAGTTCGGAGAACGGTGGAATCCCGATGGGGCGGATGCGCCATGCTGGACGCCGCCGGCCCCGAAGGGACGCGGCCGGCTCCCGGCGCCATGCGGGCTTCAACTCACCCGATGCATGATACAAAAAAACGAAATCATTCTCATTATTTCTATCAGATACTAAACATGTGAATGTTGCCATGCGGCAACGGCCCTAAAAAAGGGCTAGTGTCAGACACCCGGGTGGCGGCAGCGCAGATTGAAGGCCTTCTCGTAGGGGAGTCAGACACTGAACCCCAGGCAGGTGCCTGACACCTAAACCAAGGTCAGGTGCCTGACACCCGTACGAGACGTTGCTACGGCTTGCAGAGGTGGCCACGGGTGTCAGACACCCATCGAAGATGGCATCGCCTCGCCTAGTGTCGGACGCTTACCTACTTTTCCACCGGCGGCTGGCTGGGGTCGTAGTCGGCCGCGGCCAGCGGCTCCAGCGGGAAATGCGGGCCGGCGCGCTTGCGGAAATCGAAAAGCGACCAGTCGGAACTGGTGACGCCGGGGCTGTCGCATTCCACCAGCGCCGAGGAAATCGGCACGAACACCGGCCGGCAGTACATGCGCGACTTGACCAGGATGTACCGCGCCTGCGCCGGCTCCACCCCCAGGCTGCGGAATACGCCCAGGTCCCAGGGTTCGTGGGTGCGCTCGGTGATGACCAGCCGCGCCGCGCCGATATCGAGCACGGCGCTGCGGCCCATGCAGGCGAGCTGGCCGGTATAGGTGGGCCCCGTGATGATGTATTCGCCGTTGGTGAGCGCGCTTACTGTGCCGCGCAGCGTAACCGGCCTGGCCGGGCGGCCGATGCTGTCGATGGCCCGCTTGTTGCCTACGGGCAGCTCCACTTCCGCGCCCACGCCCGCACGGGTCAGCTTATCGACGGCTTCGGGATCGCAGTACAGCCCGGCCACGATGCCTTCCAGCCCTGCCTCCACGGCCGCCATCAGCACGTCCATGGTGTCGCAGGTGCCACCGCTCATGCAGTTGTCGCCGTGATCCAGCAGCAGCACGGGTTTGTCGGCGCCTTCGGCCAGTTGGCGGGCGCGCGCCAGCGATTGCGCGAGCGGCTCGCTCTCATAGAGAAAGCCCTCGCGGCGTGCCCAGATCGCCGCGGCCATGTCGCTGGCGATGCGCTCCGCCGCCTCCTGGCTGCCGTCGGCCACCGCCACCACGCTGAGGCAAGGATGAGGAATATCGGCCAGCCCGAAGCCCGCCAGCACGGATACGCCCAAGGCGCCTTCCGCCTCGGCCCGCTTCGCCGCCTCCACGGCTTCGCGCATCGCGCCCTCGCCCGTATTGCTGCGCAGCGTATGCGATACCAGCGGCAGGCGGCGCCAGGCGATGAACGGCGCGATGCGGCCGTCGATGCTGTCGAAAAGCAGCCGGCCCGCGTGCTCGCCGGTTTCGTACATGTCGATATGCGGATAGGTCTTGAAACTGATGATGACGTCGGCATTGGCGATCATCTTGGACGTGACGTTGCCGTGCAGGTCCAGCGCCACCCCGATGGGAACGCCCGGCGCGGCCCGGCGGACGCGCTCCAGCAGGTCCCCTTCCCCATCGTCGGTGCTTTCCACCGCCATCGCGCCATGCAGGTCCAGCAGGATCGCGCCGCAACCCGGCGCGGCCGCGACGATACGTTCGCACAGGGTTTCGTAGGCGTCGGCGGCCACGCGGCCGCTGGGATAGGCGGTGGCGGATACCGGCGTGACCAGTGTCGCGCCGCGCGCCTCGGCCAGGTCGATGAACGCCGACATCGCGGTGCGCTTGCCGTGGTTCTCGGCATAGGCGTCGGCATCGTAGGCCGGACCGTCCAGCCCGAAGGTGGACAGCGGCGTGGGCACCGGCGAGAAGGTGTTGGTCTCGTGGTTCATGCGGGCGATAAGCACTTTCATGCCGGGTCTCCTTCCGGGAACTGGATCCGGCCGCAGCAACGCAACATGGCGTGCAGCAGCACATTGCAGCCGGCCTCGAGGTGTTCGGGTTGCGCGTCCTCGATTTCGTTGTGGCTGATGCCGTCCTTGCACGGCACGAAGATCATGGCCGTGGGCGCGACCCGGGCCATGTAGACCGCGTCGTGGCCGGCGCCGCTGATCACGTCCAGCGACGCCAGCCCCAGCGTGCCGGCGCCGTCCCGGACCGCCTGCACCAGCCGGGGCTCGAACGGCTGCGGCGGGAAGTACACCACTTCCTTGCACTCGATATCGATACGGCCGGGCTCGGCCAGATCGGCGCAGGCCTTCGCCAGCGCGCCGGCCATGCTGTCCAGCGTGGCGTCGTCGGCCGCGCGCAGGTCCACGGTCAGCGCCACCCGGCCCGGAATCACGTTGCGCGAATTCGGGAAACCGTCGATGCAGCCTACCGTGGCGCGGCCGTGCGGGGCATGGTCCAGCGCGTTGCGGTTGACCTCCAGCACCAGGCGCGACGCAACCACCAGGGCGTCGCGGCGCAGCTCCATCGGGGTCGGCCCGGCATGCGCCTCCTGGCCGGTAACAACGACGTCGTACCAGCGCTGGCCGAGCGCGCCCTGCACCGCGCCGATGGTGATCCCCCGGGCCTCCAGGATGGGCCCCTGCTCGATGTGCGCCTCGAAATAGGCGCCCACGGCGCGCGGCGTCGCCGGCTCGGGGCCGGCATAGCCGATGGCGCGCAGCGCTTCGTCCACACTGACGCCGTCGCGGTCGCGCGCGGCCAATGCGTGCTCGAGCGTGAAGGCGCCGGCGTACACGCCCGACCCCATCATCACGGGCACGAAGCGCGAGCCTTCCTCGTTGGTCCACACCACCACTTCCAGCGGCGCCTCGGTAACGATGCCGCGCTGCTCCAGCGTGCGCAAGACCTCGATGCCGGCGAGCACGCCGTAGTTGCCGTCGAACTTGCCCCCGGTGGGCTGGGTATCGATATGGCTGCCGGTCATGACGGCGGGCAGATCGTCGCGCAGGCCCGGCCGGCGCATGAAGATATTGCCGATGGCGTCCACGCGCACGCTGCAGCCCAGCTCGCGGGCCCAGCCGCAGACCAGATCGCGCCCCTGCCGGTCCAGGTCGGTCAGCGCCAGCCTGCACACGCCGCCCTTGTCGGTGCCGCCGATGCGGGCCAGTTCCATCAGGGACGCCCACAGGCGGTTCCCGTCGATACGGACGCCGCTGACAGCCTCCAGTGCATTCATTTCCATGGTTCTTCCTTGGGTCTCAGACGCCCACGCCCAGATAGCGGTCTTTCACGTTTTCGTCCGCCATGAACGCGGCGTTGGCGCCTTCGTAAACGATGGCGCCCTGCTCGATGATGAAATGGTGGTCGGCCAGCTGGGTGCAGACTTCGAGGTTCTGCTCGACCAGCAGGATGGTGACGCCGGCGCGCTTGATGGACTGGATCTGCGCCACGATCTCCTCGACGATCACGGGCGCCAGGCCTTCCACGGGCTCGTCCAGCATCAGCACGCGCGGGTGGTTCATGAGCGCCCGCCCGATGGCAAGCATCTGCTGCTCGCCGCCCGACAGCTGCCCTCCGCCGTTGCGGCGCCGCTCCTTGAGCCGCGGGAAAATCCGGTAGATGTCGTCCAGCTGCCATGGCGAATCGCGGCGCATGCCCAGCTTCAGGTTTTCCTCGACCGTCAGCAGCTTGAAGATGCCGCGGTGCTCGGGCACCAGGCAGATCCCCATGGCGGCGATCTTGTGGGCCGGCAGGCCGGCGATGTCGCGGCCGCCGAAGCGCACCGCGCCGGCCTTGGGCGCGATCACGCCGGCAATGGTCTTGAGCGTGGTGGACTTGCCCGCGCCATTGCGTCCGAGCAGCGTCACCACCGAGCCCTGCTGCAGCTCCAGCGACACGCCTTGCAGGATATGGCTCTTGCCGTAGTAGCTGTGTATGGCGTCGACGTGCAGGCTCATGCCCGGCCTCCCGTAATCATGTTGCCCAGGTACGCCGCACGCACCCGTTCGTCGCTGCGGATCGCGTCGGGCGGGCCTTCGACCAGCACCCGGCCCTGCTGCATCACCGTAATGGTGTCGGAAATATCCATGACGATATTCATGTTGTGCTCGATCAGCACCACGGTGTGATCGTCGCGCAGGCTGCGGATCAGGTGCTTCATTTCCTCCAGGTCGTCGACCCCCATGCCGGAAGTCGGCTCGTCCAGGAAGATCGCGCGGGGCCGGGCGGCCAGCGCCATGCCCACCTCCAGCCGCCGCTGCTGGCCATGCGAGAGCGCGCCCGCGGCCACGTGGGCCAGCCGCGGCAGGCCCAGGCGCTCCAGCGCGCTATCGACGACTTCGCGCTGCGCCCGCGCGCCCGTCGGCGGATGCCAGCAATCGAACGCGCCGGCGCGGTGCGCGCCCTGCGCCGCCAGCCGCAGGTTCTCGCGCACCGACAGGTTGGCGAACAGGCTGGTCACCTGGAAGGAACGGGCGATGCCGCGCTGCACGCGCTGGTAATCGGCCTCCTGCGTGACGTCCTGGCCGTCGAACACGATGCTGCCTTCGCTGGTGCGCAGCGTGCCCGTCAGAATGTGGAACAGCGTGGTCTTGCCGGCGCCGTTCGGGCCGATGACCGAGTGCACGGTGCGCGGCCGCACCTGCAGGTCCACCCCGTGCAGGGCCACGAATTTTCCGAAACGCTTGACGATGCCGCTCGCCTGCAGAAGCGGCGTGGAAGTGGCTTGATTCATGCGCTCTTCTCCTCGGCGGCGGATTCCGTGCCGCCCGGCCGGCGCCGCAGCGCCAGCCAGATGCGTTCGCCCAGGCCCCACAGTCCCTTCTGCATGAACAGGCTGACGGCGATCAGCAGGAAGCCCAGCAGCATCAGCCAGCGCGGCCAGAGCGTGGAAAGCCAATCCGCGAACAACACATAGAACGCCGCGCCCAGCACCGAGGCGAACAGATTGCCCGTGCCGCCGATCACCGTCATCACCAGGATCATCTCGCTGCTGTGGTATTCGATGCTGGACAGCGGCGCGATGCCCGTCATCATGGCCAGGAAAGCCCCCGCCAGCGCCGTGACGGCTCCGGAAATGGCGAATGCCGCCAGCTTGAACAGGCGCACGTTGTAGCCGACCGCCGTGGCGCGCGCCTCGTTGTCGCGGATCGCGAGCAGCGTGCGGCCGAAGACGGAATTGGTCACGCGCAGCAGCAGCCAGAACACGCCGAGGAAGCAGGCGGCCACGAAAGCATAGAACCTCCATGGGGAGTCCAGCGCCAGGAGCTCCATCCCTGCCACCGAGAGCGGCGGCCGCGGCACGTCCAGCAGGCCGTTGTCGCCTCCCGTCAGGTCCGGCAGGCTATAGGCCAGGAAGTAGAACATCTGCGCGAAGGCCAACGTCAGCATCACGAAATAGGTGCCGCGCTGGCGGATCGCGAACCAGCCCACCAGCGTGGCCGCCAGCGCCCCGACCACCATCGCGGCCAACAGCGCCAGCGGCATCGGCAGGCCGGTGCGCGTCAGCAGGAGGCCGACGGCATAGCTGCCCAGGCCGAAGAAGATGCCCTGGCCGAACGACAGCAGGCCGGTAAAGCCCAGCAGCAGGTTGCAGCCCACCACCGCCAGGGCGTAGATCAATACTTCCGAGGCGAGCGATCCCGACTGCATGCATAGCGGCAACAGCAGCACCACGGCCAGCGCCAGCAGCAGTTGGGCGTGCGATTTCAAGCGCGTCATCATCCTCTCCCCATCAGGCCGTGGGGACGCAGCAGCAGCACCGCAGCCATCGCCACATAGATCATGAGCCGCGCGCCCTCCGGCCACAGCGTGCTCATCACGCTCTGCACCACCCCGATCAGCAGGCCGCCGACCAGCGCGCCGAAGAAGCTGCCCATGCCGCCCACCACCACGATGACGAAGGCGATGCCCAGCGCCTCGACACCCATGAAGGGCTCCACGCCGCGGATCGGCGCGGCCAGCACGCCGGCCAGCGCCGCGGTGGCCGCCCCCAGCGCGAACACCAGACTGAACATGCGGAACACGTTGATGCCCAGCATGGACACCATTTCGGTGGACTCGCTGCCGGCGCGCACGGCGCTGCCCAGCCGCGTGCCTTCGAGCACGTACCAGAGCAGGAGCGAGAAAACGGCGGTGAATCCGATCACGAAGAGGCGGTACTTGGGATAGATGAAGCTGCCCCACATGACCACGCCCTGCAGCGAGGCGGGCGCAGCGACGTTGTCGCCGATCGGCCCCCAGATCACGATGACCAGCTCCTGCAGCACCAACGCCAGGCCTACGGTGATCAGGATGTGAAACTCATGCGCCTGCGCATAGACGTGGCGCAGCACGACCTTTTCGACCACCCAGGCGCACGCGCCCACCAGCAGCGGCACGACGGCCAGGGCCAGCCAGAAGTCCATGCCCCATTGGATGGCCTGGAAGCAGAAGTAGGCGCCCAGCAGATAGAACGCCCCATGGGCGAAGTTCACGAAGCGCAACAGACCGAAAACGATGGACAGGCCGACTGCCAGCAGGAAGTACAGCATGCCCACCCCGATCCCATTGATGACCTGGAGCAGATAGACGTTCATGAGGATGCCCGGTGGAGGAAACGAAAGGCCGCGGGATGCCCGGTCCGCGCGGGCGGCAGGCGCGCCCGCGGGACCGGCCTCGAGGGCACGCTAGAGCTTGCAGCCGGTTTCCGCGGGCGGCAGGAAGGACCGGCCGCTATGCACGATCTCGGCATAGTCGTCCTTGTCCTTCATATCCTTCTTGGCCCGCCCCTTGAGCAGGTAGTAGTTCTTCAAGACCTGGTGGTCTTCCTTGCGGATTTCCTCCTGTCCCGTCAGCCCCTGGTACGCCAGGCCTTCCATCACGGCCACCACCTTGGCCGGATCGGCGCTGCCGGCCTTGACGATGGCGTCCAGCATGATGCGGGTGCAGATGTAGGACCCCGCCAGGCTGTAGTTGGGGTTGGCGCGAGTCTTTTCCTGGGACAGCTTCACCAGTTCCTTGTTGAGCGGCGAATCGATGCCATGCCAGTACTGCGCGCCGAAGTACACGCCCTCGCACAGGTCCGCGCCCAGGCTTTCGAATTGCTCCAGGCCGGACGCCCACGCCACCAGGATGGTGCAGTTCTGCTTCATGCCGAAGCTGACGGCCTGGCGCAGCGTGTCGGACGACTGCGAGCCGAAGTTCAGGATCAGCAGCACGTCGGGCTTGGCCGCCATGGCGTTGGTGAGGTAGCCGCTGAACTCCTTCTCGGCCAGCGAGTGGTAGCTGTTGCCCACATGCTCGATGCCCTTTTCCTTGAAGATCGCCTTGGCCGCGTTGAGCAGGCCGTCGCCGAACACGTATTGCGGCGTGATGGTGTACCAGCGCTTGGCGTTGGGCAGCTTCTCCAGCAAGGGACGCACGGTCTGCTCGATGGCGCCGAAGGTCGGCACCGACCAGCGGAACGTTGCCTTGTTGCAGTCCTTGCCGGTGATCTCGTCGGCGCCCGCGGTGGTGATGAACACGCCGCCTGCGCGCTCGACCTCCTTGCCCATGGCCAGCGCCTCCGACGACAGGATGCCGCCGGCGAAGAACTTGACGCCCTTCTGCTGCGAGATTTCCTGCACCTTGCGCACCGCCGTCGCCGGCTTGCCCTCGGTGTCCAGCACGGTATAGCCCAGCGGGCGGCCCAGCGCGCGGCCATATTGCTCCAGCGCCAGTTTCATGCCCAGGTCGGCGAATTTACCGTTGGCGGCAAAGGGGCCCGACATGGGCACCGGACACCCGAACTGGATGGCGTCGGCTTGCGCCAGCGCAGACCGGGCGGCCCACAACGATCCGGGTACCGCGCTCAGCGCGGCGAGTTTCAGCAGGTTGCGGCGATTCAAGATGATTCTCCCTGGCTGCCGCTGGCGCTGCCGCGGCATATTGACGATGTCGAGCGCGCCCCATGCGCGTCCCCTTTCCGACTCTGTCTGCTCCAAGCTCCTGGGCGCTGCCTGCCGGGACGGCACTGCAAGCCCATACCGCGACTACGATCCTATTTATCATGATAAATAGGATTATTATCATGATCAGATTGGGGGTCCGGCTCTGTCAATAGCCACGGCATCAGGTATAACCCTGGGCCGCGGCGAGCCGAAGCGGCGCGCCCCCCGCACACCAAGCAGCAACGGAGGAGCGCAATGGCGTTCGACAGTCAGGACCTACCGGCCGGCGGCATCTCGAGCCCGCCCAAGCGCAGTGACCTGGTCGCCGAAGAGATCAAGCGGCTGATCACGGCCAAGAATCTGTTGCCGGGCGACAAGCTTCCGCGCGAAAGCGAGCTGCAAAGCATGTTCTCAGTCAGCAAGAGCACCATGCGGGAAGCGCTCAAGTCCCTGGAGGTACAGGGGCTGGTGAAGGTCAGCACCGGCCCCGGCGGCGGCGCCACAGTGGTCGAGGTGCCGCTGGACCGCACCTTCCAACTGATGCAGAACTACCTGTTCTTCAAAGAAGTGCGGATCGAGGACATCTACCAGGTGCGCAAGCTCCTGGAGCCCGAACTGGCGGCCAGCGCCGTGCCGTTCCTGACGGAGGCGCACTTCGCCGCGCTGGAAGAAAACATCGCCTGCTGCGACCCCATGGCGGAACACGTGGAGGATCCCCTGGCCCAGCGCCAGGAGGAGATGAACTTCCACGACATCTTCGCGGCGGTCTGCCCCAACCCGTTCCTGCGCTTCAGCTGCGAAATGACCAACGAGATGATCCGGCAGCTCACCGTGTTCGACAACGAAATGCCGCTGGCCGAACAGCAGCGTTTCGGCAGCGCCAATACCGGCTTCCACCGCCAGATCCTGGCGGCGGCCCGGGAGCGCGACGTCGAACAGGTGCGCGCGCTGATGAGCGAACACATGCAGGATGCGATGCGCTCGGTCAAGCGCATGCACGGCAAGCTCGAAGGCCGGCTGATCCTGGATTCCGAAATGTCGCGGCGCAACGCCACCCGCAACGCCCGCCGCGGCCGGCGCAAGAAGGGCTCGGCCGCGCCGGCTTGAACACAGCCGGGCCGCACGCGCATGTCCGGCCCTCCGCGCGTCAATCCAGCCTGATGCGGTTGGCCTCGATCACCGCGCCCCAGCGTTTGCGGTCTTCCTGCACGTAGGCATCGACATCCGCCTGCAAGCGTTGCGCCTCGGCCTGCGGCACGGCCCGCGGCACGGCCAGGCCGAACCAGGTCGCGGCGCGGAACCCGGGGAACCCGCTATCCGCGACAGTCGGCACGTCTGGAAGCACGGCGAGCCGTTCGGCGGTCGTGACGGCCAGCGCCTTGATCTTGCGTTCCCGCACCAGCGGCAGCGACGTGCTGATCACGTCCACCATCAACTGCGTATCGTTGGCCATCAGCGACGTCAGGGCGGGTGCGCTGCCGTTATAGGGAATGTGCGCCACGTCCATGCCGGTGCGCGATTTCAACAGCTCGGCGGCAATGCTCAACACGCGGAAGTCGCGCGCAGCGTCGTAGGCGATGCGCTGGTAGAGCATGGGGTTGAGCACCATGCTGGCGTTGCTGGCAAGGAAAATCGTGTAGCCGTCGGGCGCCGACCTTGCCACCTGCGTCGCGGCGACCATGGTATTGGCGCCCGGCTTGTTCTCCACCACGACGGGTTGCCCGAGATCGCGCGACAGGCCCTCGGCCAGCACCCTCGATAGCTGGTCGGCGGAACCGCCGGGCATGTAGGGCACGGCAAGCTTGAGGGGCTTGTCCGGAAATGCAGCCCACGCGGAGGCGGGCCCCGCGAATGCGAAGATCGCCACGGCCGCGATGCGACGCAGCCTGTAATTCAGTCTGAATGCCATGCTTGTCTCCCGAGCTGTCTCGTCGCTCTTGTTGGTCCGGCGCTGCGCCGTCCCGCTATACCTTGCGCTGCCGGCCCGCCCAGAACTCGGCGCGCAGCATGCGCTTGGCAATCTTGCCGTTGTCGTCGCGCGGCAGCGCCGCGCGCAGTTGCAGTTCACGCGGCACCTTGTAGCGGGCGATCCGCTGCCCCAACCATTGCATCAGGTCTGCGGGCTGGAGCGATGCGCCCGGTGCAGGCTGGATCAGCGCCATCAGCCGCTCCCCGAACTCTGCGTCGGGAATGCCGAAGACCGCGCAATCGGCCACGCCCGGATACTGCATCAGCTGATGTTCGATCTCGGCCGGATAGATATTTACGCCCCCCGAAATCACCAGGTCCGATTCGCGGTCGCAGACGTAGAGATAGCCGTCTTCGTCCAGGTAGCCCAGGTCGCCCAGGCCGATGAGCCCGTCTTTCTCCACCTCTGCGCGGGCCCGCGGATTGTTGCGATAGGTGAAATCCGCGTAGGCCGGTTGGCGCACGTGGATCCGCCCGACCTCACCCGCCGCGCACGGCGATCCGTCTTCGCCGTAGATCCTGACCTGCGCGCCGCCGATGGGCCGCCCCGCGCTGCCGGGCCGCTCAAGCGCCTCGCGCGAATCGATCACCGTGATCATGCCGGCCTCGCTGGAGGCGTAGGTTTCATGGATGATCGGGCCAAGCCATTCGATCATGGCGCGCTTGATTTCCGGTGCGCACGGCGCGCCTGTCGAAGCCACGAAACGCAGCGACGACAGGTCGTACGCGGCACGGGCGGCCGCATCCAGCTTCAGCAGGCGCACATACATGATGGGCACCAGGTAGACCGTATCGATGCGATGCGCCTCGATCAGGCGCAAGACCTCGAGCGGATCGAACCTGTCGGTCAGGACGAAGGTTTCGCAAACCCGCAACGCCACCTGCGCGAACACGCTCGGCGCGCTGTGATAGATGGGCGCGGGTAACAGCGCCCGGCACCCCGGGCGCAGTCCATACGCCGCCGTCACCACCTCCTCGACCCGCGCCAGATGCGAGGCCAGGTGCGCCAGCGGAAACGGCGCACGCACCACCCCCTTGGGCCTGCCCGTGGTGCCGGAGGTATAGGCCATGTGGCCGCGCGGCGCGACTTGCGGACCTTCGTAGCAAGGCTGGCTGTCGCGCCAGGCGTCGTAATCCGCATGCCCGGCCAGCGCAGCGCCGGGGCCAGTCAGCAGCAATGGCAGCCCGGCAGGCAGCGCGCCGCGCAATGGCGGCCAGAGGTCGGCGTCGGCGATCAGCAACCGGGCGCCGCTGTCTTCGACAAGAAAGGCGACTTCCGCCGCGGTGAAATGCCAGTTTATCGGGCAGTAATAGCAGCCCAGCCGCTTGCAGGCCAGGATGATTTCCAGGTAGGGCAGGCCGTTGCGCAACAGCACGGCGATCACATCGCCTTCCTTCACGCCGAGCCCCGCCAGGCCGGCGGCGACCTGCAGGCCGCGCGCCGCCAATGCGGCTCCCGGCAGGCGCTTGCCGCCGGCGTAAATCGTGCTGTCCGTCATGCGCCCCCCGTGCTGCGCTGCGCCTTGTCTTGCGCGGTGCGCGCCTCGATCGCCTCGCGCGCGGCGGCCCAGTCGGCGTCACTCCATTCGGCATACTGTTTGAAGTACGCGCCATTGGCCAGGTAATCGCCGCCGTCCAGGGCAATGGTCTGGCCATTGATCCAGTCATAGCCCGGGCTCAGCAGGAACGCCGCCAGTTCGCCGATGTCGTGTCCGGTGCCCAATCGCCGCATCGGGTTCTGCTGCGCCTGCGCCTGGGCGCCAGCATCCTTGGGCCGCAGCCGCGCGCTGGCCCCTTCGGTCGGGATCACGCCCGGCGCGATGGCGTTCAGGCGGATGCCGTGGCGGCCCCATTCGATCGCCAGGGACTTTGTCATGGCGTCTATGCCGGCCTTGGACATGGCCGAGGGAACCACGAACGGCGAGCCGGTCCATACCCAGGTCACGACAATGGACAGGACCGCGCCGCCCGTGCCTTGCGCGATCCAGCGCTTGCCCACGGCCTGGGTGGTATAGAAGGTGCCGCGAAACACGGTGTCGGCGATGGCATTGAAGCCGCGCGCCGACAGTTTCTCCGTGGGGCTGATGAAGTTGCCCGCGGCATTGTTGACCAGGCCGGTCAGCGCGCCATGGTCCGTCCAGAGGCTTTCGACTGCGGCGTCCACGGCCTCGGCGTCGCGGATGTCCACCGCCTGGGCGTGGACGTCCGTGCCGTAGCGTTCGCGCAGGCTGGCGGCGGCCGCCTCCAGTACGGCCGCGCGCCGCCCCCACAGATGCAGCGAAGCGCCCAGCGACGCCAGCCGCTGCGCCATGGCGTAACCCAGGCCGGTGCCTCCGCCGGTGACAAGGATGCGCTGGCCGCGGAACAGGTCGGCGCGGAACATGGTGTGCGGGGCGTGCCCGCCGGACAGATCTTGCGGCATGGGGTTGTCTCCTTTCAGTCCGGAACAAGAGTATCAACCGCGACCGTTTCGCGACAATCCCGCTTCTTGCGTAAACTATGTTTCCTGGCAGTCAACAATAGGCTCGCGCATGCCCGCCCTGCCCGCGCTCGACCTCAATCTGATACAGCTGTTCGTCACCATCGTCGACGCGGGCACGCTCAGCGAGGCCGCGGTGCGCCACGGCGTCACGCGCTCGCATGTCAGCCGCAATTTGCAGAAGCTGGAACGCGCCTTTGGCGCCCAGCTCATCCGGCGCAGCACCCGGCGGCTGGAACTGACGCAGCAGGGCACGGTCCTGTACGAACACGGCTCGCGCATGGCCCGCGAAGTCGAATCCGCGCGCCACGCCCTGCAGAAACTCGGCTCGGAGCCGGCGGGACACGTCCGGCTAAGCATCCCCACCGGCCTGGGAGAGCTGGATCAACTGCGTCCGTTGCTCGTGCGCTTCGCCCTGCGGCATCCGTCGCTGACCCTGCGCGTGCTGTTCTCCAACCGGGTGAGCGACCTGATTTCCTCGGAAATAGACGTCGCGCTGCGGGTTGTGACATCGCCGCCGCAGGATTACGTCGCGCGCGCGCTCGGCGACGTCAAATGGGTGCTCTGCGCGGCGCCCTCCTACCTGGAACAGCTCGGTCCGCCCGCCCACCCGCGCGATCTCGCCCGGCTGCACTTCCTCGGCCCGCCCGACCCCAGGCCCCTGGTCACGCTGCGCCTGCGGCGCAAGGACCAGCTCTATGAAGCCAAGCTCGCGCCCCGGCTGCAGTCCGAATACTTCCCCTTCCTGGCGCAGGCGGCGCTCGAAGGCGCCGGGGTGGCGCTGCTGCCGGCCTACGTCGTGCAGCGGGACATCGCGGCGGGACGGCTGGCGCCGGTGCTGCCGGCCTATCAGGCCTTGGGGCCGGGCGACAAGCTATTCATCCTGACCACGCCCAATCCCTACCCCTCTACCGCGCAGCGCGCGGTGGTCGATTTCCTGCGCACCGAACTGACTGTGCTGCTGCGCGAGTTCCTGCATTGAAACAACGGGCGGAAGCCCTTCTGCCTGGACGGCAACATTCGGGTAGGACTTTCTTGATAAAAGAGGCTTGCGGGTCGTGCGCGCCTCGGCCAGAGTAGCGGTTGGGACCGACGGCCGCTGGGGCCGACGAGCGCCCGCCCACAGCCGCAGCACGGGAACTTTGACGGCCTACTTAGGTCTTATATAAGATATAAGACACACAGTCGCACGCGGTCTTGTCTCACATACAATGACAAACGCGCAAAAACGCCAGAAAATGCCGGCTTTAGTCGGGCAAAACCACGGAGTCCATCATGCCGCACAACACCCTAGACACCCTCAAGAATTTCAAGATCGGCAATAAATCCTGTCAGTACTACTCGCTGCCGGCGCTGGGCAAGTCCCTCGGCATCGACGTACAGCGGCTCCCGGTCTCGATCCGGATCGTCCTGGAGTCGGTGCTGCGCAACTGCGACGGCAAGAAGGTCACCGAAGAACACGTCAAGCAGCTCGCCAACTGGCAAGCCAACGCCAGGCGCGAAGACGAGATCCCCTTCGTCGTGGCCCGGGTGGTGCTGCAGGACTTCACGGGCGTGCCGCTGCTGGCCGACATCGCCGCCATGCGCTCCGTGGCCGACAAGATGGGCAAGAGCCCCAAGAGCATCGAACCGCTGGTGCCGGTGGACCTGGTGGTGGACCACTCGGTCATGATCGACTACTTCGGCACCAAGAACGCGCTGGACCTGAACATGAAGCTGGAATTCAAGCGCAACCAAGAGCGCTACCAGTTCATGAAGTGGGGCATGCAGGCGTTCGACACCTTCGGCGTGGTGCCCCCGGGCTTCGGCATCGTTCACCAGGTGAACCTGGAATACCTGGCGCGCGGCGTGCACCAGGACAAGAAGAACAACGTCTACTACCCCGACTCGCTGGTGGGCACCGACAGCCACACCACCATGATCAATGGCATCGGCGTGGTGGGCTGGGGCGTGGGCGGCATCGAGGCGGAAGCCGGCATGCTGGGCCAGCCGGTCTACTTCCTGACGCCCGACGTGGTCGGGGTGGAACTCAAGGGCAAGCTGCGCGGCGGCGTCACGGCCACCGACCTGGTCCTGACCATCACCGAAATGCTGCGCCGTGAAAAAGTGGTGGGCAAGTTCGTCGAATTCTGCGGCGAAGGCACCGCCAGCCTGTCCGTGGCCGAACGCGCCACCATCGGCAACATGGCGCCGGAATACGGCGCCACCATGGGCTTCTTCCCGGTCGACGAGCGCACCATCGATTACTTCCACGGCACCGGCCGCACCGAAGAGGAAATCGCCGCCTTCGAAGCCTACTTCAAGGCCCAGAAGATGTTCGGCGTGCCCAAGGCCCGCGACATCAACTTCACCAAGCTGCTGACGCTGGACCTGTCCACCGTCGCGCCGTCGCTGGCCGGCCCGAAGCGTCCGCAAGACCGTATCGAGATCGGCAACGTCAAGGACACCTTCATCGACCTGTATTCCAAGCCGGTCGCCGAAAACGGCTTCAACCAGCCGGCCGAAAAGCTGGAGCAAACTTTCACCACCAGCGCCGGCACCAAGGTCAAGAACGGCGACATCCTGATCGCGGCCATCACGTCCTGCACCAACACGTCCAACCCCAGCGTGCTGCTGGCGGCGGGCCTGCTGGCCAAGAAGGCCGTGGAAGCAGGCCTGACGGTTCCCAAGCACATCAAGACCTCGCTGGCCCCCGGATCCCGCGTCGTTACCGAGTACCTGACCAAGACGGGCCTGCTCCCGTACCTGGAAAAGCTCGGCTTCGACGTCGCCGCCTACGGCTGCACGACCTGCATCGGCAACGCCGGCGACCTGACTCCGGACCTGAACGAATCCATCATCGGCAACGACCTGATCTGCTCGGCCGTGCTCTCGGGCAACCGCAACTTCGAGGCCCGCATCCACCCGAACATCAAGGCCAACTTCCTGGCCTCGCCCCCGCTGGTCGTGGCCTACGCCCTGGCCGGCACGGTCACGCGCGACCTGATGACCGAGCCCGTGGGCCGCGGCAAGAACGGCGACGTGTGGCTGGGCGACATCTGGCCGACCACCGAGGAAATCGAATCGCTGCTGAAGTACGCCCTGGATCCCAAGGCGTTCGAGGCCAACTACGGCCAGGTCAAGAGCAACCCGGGCAAGCTCTGGGAGAACATCAAGGGCGTTACCGGCGACACCTACAACTGGCCTGATTCCACCTACATCGCCGAACCGCCCTTCTTTGACGGCTTCGGCATGACGCCGGGCGCGATGCCGACGGTCAAGAACGCCCGTGCGTTGGGCGTGTTCGGCGACTCGGTCACGACCGACCACATCTCGCCGGCCGGCTCCATCAAGGAAACCTCGCCCGCGGGCAAGTGGCTGAAGGAAAACGGCGTCATGAAGGCCGACTTCAACAGCTATGGCTCGCGCCGCGGCAACCACGAGATCATGATGCGCGGCACCTTCGCCAACGTGCGCATCAAGAACCTCATGATTCCGGCGCTGCCGGACGGCAGCCGCTTCGAGGGCGGCGACACCCTGTTCCAGCCCACCGGCGAACAGATGTCCATCTATGACGCGGCCATGAAGTACGTCGGCGCGGGCACCCCCACCGTGGTGTTCGGCGGCGAAGAGTACGGCACCGGCTCCTCGCGCGACTGGGCGGCCAAGGGCACCCAGCTGCTGGGCGTGAAGGCCGTGATCACCCGCAGCTTCGAACGCATCCACCGCAGCAACCTGGTCGGCATGGGCGTGCTGCCCCTGCAGTTCAAGGGCTCGGACAGCGTGCAGTCGCTGGGCATCACCGGCGAGGAAACCTACGACATTTCCGGCCTGGAAAACGGCATCAAGCCGATGCAGGACGTGACGCTGACGATCACCCGCAAGGACGGTTCGAAGCAGGACGTGACGGTGCTGCTGCGCATCGACACCCCGATCGAGGTCGACTATTACCAGCACGGCGGCATCCTGCCCTTCGTGCTGCGCCAGCTCCTCGCGGCCTGATCCTCCTGACCGGCAAAAAGCCCCGAAACCTAGCGGTTCCGGGGCTTTTTTTCTTTACCTTGACCCGTCCTGAATTTGGTTGACACCTTTTTGAGAGAAAAAAGGAGAGTCAATTGGAATCAAGGATCAAGCGAACC